>NZ_JBMCYZ010000002.1:14001-1081789 GCF_048654605.1 Nocardioides sp. CPCC 206347 | reverse complement strand
CACAAGTTCCCGGCGGCCAACGCCGCCGTAAAGTTCAGAACTGAGTGTCAACGATCAACCGACACTGATCTGTCACCCATCAACCGAAGCTGTTCAGCCCCACCGAAGCTCTTCAGCCCTGCAAAGCATTCAGTGGCTCCGGAACGTGATCCCTGCTCACACGTAGGCGCACCACTTCGCGAACTCCAAGGGCCAACGCGAACAGGGCGACGACCACGAGCACGAGCCCCGACGGCTTGGCAGCGGCCGACCCCTCCAGCAAAGGTCCGGATCCAAGGAGGGCCAACAGCAACCCCACCGCGAACAGCGGGGCGACGTGCGACTTGCGGGCTTCGCTCATCGGCGCACGCCACATCAGGACGACGTTGCGCACGATGCAATAGCTCAGCCAGACGGCAAGGAAGATCGAGAACGCCCAGTAACCCCATGACGAGTACTTCGCCTCCCGCCAGGTGGAAGCGCCAAACACCGCAGGCCCAAAGAACACGGCTTGGACGAACAACCACATCAAGTGCTTGCTGACGGCTGTCTCCCGCTTCCGTGCCACGCCCTGACCATAAGGCTCATCCTCACTCCACCGCAGGTTCTCTGGAACCATGGCGGCGTGAACACCCTGCGCTCGCTGGCCCTCTTCGCCGCAGCCGCGCTCGCCGAGATCGGCGGCGCCTGGCTGGTGTGGCAAGGCGTGCGGGAGCACAAGGGCTGGATCTGGATCGGCGCCGGCGTGATCGCCCTCGGCCTCTACGGATTCGTCGCCACGCTCCAGCCCGACGCCCATTTCGGCCGGATCCTGGCGGCCTACGGCGGGGTGTTCGTGGCCGGGTCGCTCGCCTGGGGCATGGCAATGGACGGCTTCCGGCCCGATCGGTACGACGTCGTGGGCGCCTTGATCTGCCTCGCCGGGGTCGCCGTGATCATGTACGCACCGCGCGGGGCGTAGCGTCACGCGCGTCGTACAAGGCACGGGCGTCGTCGACCTCTCCCATGTGCTCCTCGGCCCAGTCCTTGAGGTGCCGGATCGTCTCGATCAGCGACTGACCGAGCGGGGTGAGCTCGTAGTCGGTACGAACGGGGACCGACGGCGTGACGGTGCGGGTCAGCAGTCCGTCACGCTCCAGGTTGCGGAGCGTCTGGGTGAGCATCTTCTGGCTGACGCCAGCGATCCGGTTCGAGAGCTCGGTGTAGCGCAGCGGTCCCTGCAGCCCGAGAGCGACGATCACCAGGCTGGCCCACTTGTCACCGATCGTGTCCAGCAGCCGGCGGCTGGGGCAGTGCGCGCTGAACGCGTTGTACGAGTGTTCGGCCTGCTGGGTTGCCACGACGTACCTCCGGGTGCGGTGCCGACTTCAAAGTGCCTACTTCCCAACGGAGAGTAACTCTCCAACACTGGTGGCACAACCACACCAGGAGGAAATCATGAAGGCACTCATCGCCCAGCGCGGCTCGGATCGGCCGCAGTTCGCCGACCTCGTCCAACCCGACCTCGCCGAGAAGCAGGTCCGCGTCGCCGTGGCCGCCGCGGCGTTCGCCTACTTCGATGCGTTCGTGTCGACCCACCCGGTCGAGCTCGGTCTTCCGGATCAGGTGGGACTCGGATTCGACTTCAGCGGGACTGTGGTCGAGGTCGGCGCCGGAGTCGACGGACTTGCTGTCGGCGACCGGGTGGCAGGGCTCCATGCAGACATCACGGCGCCCGCCCGCGCCCACGCGGAGGAGGTCGTCGTGGCCGCCACGGCGGTGGCCGTCGTACCTGAGCAGCTCGACCTGGAGATCGCCGCGGCGGTGCCGCTGAGCGCCCTGACCGCGCGCCAGTCGCTCGACCTGCTCGGGCCAGAGCGCGGGAGCCTGCTGGTCACGGGTGCGGCGGGCGCCATCGGTGGGTGGTTGGTCGAGCTCGCGCGACGTGAGGGCTGGTCGGTGACGTCGCTGGTTCGCCCCGGCACCGAGGACCAGGTGGCGAACGGCGAGGTGATCACCGCGTTGGCAGGGACGTACGACGCCGTGCTCGATGCCGCGGCACTGCATGCCCCTGCACTCGCGCTGGTGCGCGACGGCGGCCGCTACGTGGGCTTCAAGCCGGGACAGTCGCCGACGCCGGAACGTGGCGTCACGGTCAGTACGGTGCAGGTCGTACCCAACGGGCGCGCCCTCGCAGAACTGCTGCCGCTCGCCGCCGTCGGCGCCGTCCAGACCCGGATCGCTGGACGCTCCCACCTGTCCGACGCCGGAGACGCCTATGACAGGGCCGCATCCGGCACCGGATCGAAGGGCCGCTGGCTCCTCATCCCCTGACCCCCGCACGCGGAGTCGTCCCGACCGGCGCGGCCTCCAGCAGAGTCCCCAGCCACGCAGCCGGCGCCGATCCCCAGACCGCTCGCTGGTCGGCGGTCATCGTCGCCACGCACCGCCGCCAGGACTCGACGCGCGCGAGCCGCGCCAGCTGGAGCGCGGAGGGCAGCGCCGCCCGCAGCGCGGCGACCGGGACGACGTCACTCCACACCTCGAGCGCCGCGTCGGCAATCCGCCAGAGCCGTGGGTCGTCGGGTGGGGCACGGAGCTCGTCGCGCGCGGTGTCGAGGGGCACCAGCAGGTTGCCGAGGGGCTCGCTCAGCACCGCGTCGCCGAAGTCGAAGAACCGCGTCGCGCCATCGGCCAGGACCACGTTCGAATGGTGCAGGTCGTTGTGGACGAGCGTGAACGGCAGGTCCACCTCCTCGACCAGGTCCGCCCAGCGTTCGACCGAGGGCAACAGGGCCTGGAGCCGCGCCGCCATGGCGGGTTCGAGCCTGCGGGGGTCACCGGCGTCGAGCGCGGCCAGGCGACCCACCGCGTTGGCGACGTACGTCGTCGCGTCCGCCGGGGCGAGCACGGTGAGGCCCCATCCGCCGGCCCTCGCGATCGCACGACGCTGCAGGGCGGCCGCGTCAGCGACCACGCGACACCACAGGTCCACGTCGGCCGTGTGCCCCTGGTCGCGCCAGGTCGAGCCGAGGTCAGCGGTCAACAGGAGGTCGCGGTCGGGGTCGACGGCGAGCACCGGGGCGACGTACTCGGGAGCGACCTCCGCGAGGCCCTGGACGATCCTCGCCTCATGGGCCTGGCCCGGACAGTTCTGCTTCGCGTACGACGTCGTGCCGCCTGCCGTGACGCGCCACACCGCTGACCAGGGCTGGTCGGCCAGGCGCTCGATGCGGTCGGGAACGCCCACGGCAGGACCGACGAACGAGCACAGCTCGGCAAGGAACTCGTCGGTTCCCCACACGGCGCTCGTCCACGTGCTCACCAGCGCAGCGTGACCCAGACTGCGGCCGGATGCCAGCGGTTTGCGATCCATGGTGCCGCAGGCGTGGTTCAACGGCCGGGCACGACTCCTCTCGGCGGCCCGCCGCCCGAGAACCCGCCCGGACCGCCGAACTCGATCCGGTCACCACCCTGGTCCTCGTTGTCGGCCGACGGGAGGTCGGCGCCGAGGTCCGCCAGCACGACCTCCTCGCCGGCATCGAGCCCGTCGACGACCTCGACCTCGGTGCTGCCGACGATGCCCGTGGTGACGCGGGTGCGCCGCGCCTGGCCTGCGTCGAGCACGGTCACGGCGCCGTCGACGACGGCCGAGGCCGGCACGGTGACGACGTCGTCGGCGCTGCCCACCACCACGGCCACTGCGGCACGAATGCCGTCTGGCAGCGAGAGGTCACGCTCATCGAGAGTCACCTCGACGGAGTACGTCGGGTCCTCCCCTGAATCCGAACTGGCCGGGACGTTCTCGACCCGGCTGATCGAACCCTTCAGCGACGCGCTGGCGCCGGCCGGCGTGACGTCGACCTCGGCGCCGGCCTTCAGCTGGGCGGCCTGGGTGGCGGTGACCTCGAGGGACACCGTGGTCAGGCCGGGCGCGACGAGGATCGCGACGGTGTCGCCGCTCGAGACCGATCCGCCGGGCGCGACCGCGAGGGACAACACCGTGCCGTCAGCGGGTGCACGGACCACGGCTGCACGGAGGCTCGCCTGCGCCGAGGCCAGGTCGGCTGCCGATCGGTCGATCGACGCCTGGTCCTGCGCCAGGGTCGCGGCCGTCACGGTTCGGGCGGCCTGGCCGTCCGGCGAGCCGGTGGTGTCCCCGGCACCGGGAGCAGCAGCGCCCGTGTCGGCCTTGTCGTCGCCACTGTCGTCGCCACTGTCATCGGCAGTGTCATCGGCGCCGTCCTGGTCGGGCTCCTCCACCGTCCCGAGAGCGGCCGTCAACGTCGCGCCGAGGGTCTCGAGCGCGGTCTGGAGCACGGCCTGCGCGGACGCGGTCGCGGCCTGCGCCGACTGCACCGCCGCCAGAGACGCCTGGCATTCATCGCTGACTCCGCTCGACGTACCCGGGTCCTCGGACGCGTCGTCGCTCGCATCCTCCGTCGGCGTGCCCGTCGGTTCGGCGGGCGTGTCGCTCGCCGCGCACGCCTGCTGCTGCGTGGTCAGCGCCTCGGCGCCCGTCGCGAGGGCAGCGCTCGCTGACTTCTGGGCGGCGATCACCGCGTCCTGCTGGGCGGCCAACCGGGCGAGCAGGGCGGCGTTCCCGGGGCTGCCCGAACCGGTGTCCTTCGTCGGCTCTGCTGACGACCTGGCTGCCGGAGTCGGTACCGAGGACGTGTCGGTGGTGGACGTCGCCGCCGTCGACACCGCGGAAGCCTGCGCGTCACGGTCCTCGGCAAGCTGTGCCTTCGCCTTTGCGAGATCGGACTTCGCCCGATCGACCGCTGCCCGGAGTGCCGCCCGGTCGAGCACAGCGATGACGTCGCCCTTGTCGACCGGGTCGCCCTGCGCGACCGGCACCCTGGCGACGGTTCCGTTCGCGCCGAAGGCCAGGTCGGACCGGCCACTCGACTCGATCACCCCGGCCAGGCTGAGCACCTGGTCGACGTCGCCGACGCTGGCCGCGACGGTGCGGTACTGCGGCGCTTCGTCGGCCACGGCGCCGTACGCAGCAATTCCTGTGCCCGCCAGGGCCAGCGCTGCCAGCGGCAGCGCCACGCGGCGGGCCCGGATCAGCGCCCGCACTGGTCGTTCACCGCGTCACTGACCTGGATCGTCCTGGCGGTCACCGCACCGGCGTCGTCGGCGTCACCGTCCACGCGGACGCAGCGCCCCACCGTCAGTGCTGTCGCGTCCGCGTCGACCTGCTTCGTGTACGTCGTGTCGCTCCCGACCGTCACCGTCACATCACCGTCGTTCCCCTTGACGACGAATCCTGTGGCGGTCACCGACGTCACCTCACCGCTGGCTCCGAATCCGCCCATCCGGGCTCCGTCCGGCATGCCCGAGGGACGGTCGGTCGGCAGGTCACTCGGCAGGTCCGTCGGTCGCTCGCCGCCGCCCGGTCTGCTGCCGAACATCCCGCCCGCTGTGCAGCCGTCGTCACCCGCGGCCACGACCGCGACAGTCGCGGCGTCGACCTCGGTCGGCGCAGCGGTCTCCGTCGCCGACGCGTCTCCCGTCCCGGCACTTCGTACGACGACACACACGCCGGCCTCGACGTCGGCCAACGTGCCCGCCGCCTGGTCGGTGACCGTCGTTGCGTCGGTGACCGTGACAGCGACCTGGCCAGCCATCTGGCTGCGCACCTGGAGGGTGTCGCCGCTCACGGCCGCGATCTCGCCGGACGTTCCGGGCATCCCGCCAGGTCCTCCAGCGGGTGCCCCTGCAGGGGCACCGGACGTCACGGCGGCCGCCGGATCGGTGGCGTCGTCGCTGCCGCAGCCGGCGAGCAGGGCGGCCAGGGCGACGCCCGTCGCCATCACGCCGATCGGGCGCAGCGGGAGGGCCGGGGAGCTCAGGGACATGGGAGTCGCTTTCTTCTGCGGGTATCGGGGGTCAGCCATGGGAGTCACGTTCACTCGCTGCGGAGTGCGTCGATGGGGGTGAGCCGTGCGGCCCGTGTCGCCGGGTAGACGCCGAAGCCGACACCCAGGGCCAGCGCGGTGGCGAGGGCCGCGATCGTCGCGACCGCGGAGATCGCCACGGCCTGGTCGATGAACCGCGGCAGCACCTGGGCGCCGACGACACCGATCAGGACGCCGACGACGCCACCGGTCAGTCCGAGCAGGGACGCCTCGACCAGGAACTGGCGCCGGATCACGCGCGGGGCCGCACCCAGCGCCTTGCGCAGCCCGATCTCGCGCACCCGTTCGGTGACCGAGACCAGCATGATGTTCATGACGCCGATCCCGCCGACGAGCAGCGAGATGCCGGCCACGCCACCGAGCAGCACCGTGAACGTCCGGTTGGTCTCGTTCGCCGTCTCCACCAGCGACGCCTGGGTGGCGATGGAGAAGTCCGCGTCCGCGGTCGTCACGCCGTGCCGGTTGGCCAGCAGGGCCTGCACTTCCTGGTAGGCCGCCGACAGCACGTCTTCGTTGGTCGCCTCGACATAGATGGTCGACACCGTGTCGGCCGTGCTGCCGGTCAGTCGGCTGGAGGTCGACACCGGGACCACCGCGAGGTCGTCCTCGCTGCTTCCGCTGGCCGACGCACCGGACGAGGTGAGCACTCCAATCACGGTCAGCCGGGTGCCGTTGACCGTGACCTGCTGACCGACCGGGCTCCGCCGCCCGAAGAGCTCCGATGCCGTGTCCGGCCCGAGTACGACGACAGCGGCGCCCTGTTCGGCTTCGGCAGCCGTGAAGAACCGCCCCGCCGAGAGCTCCCTGCTGCGTACCCGGGGCCAGGCCGTCGACGTACCGACCAGCGAGGTCGTCCAGTTGGTGGTGCCGTTGACCAGCGCGACGGAGCTCGTGGTCGCCGGCGCCACCGCAGCTGCATCGGGTACGACGTCGGGATCGGCGATCGCCGTGGCGTCAGCGAACGTGAGCGTCGAGGCCGAGCCGAAGCCGCCGCGCATGCCGGAGCTGCTGGTGCTGCTGCCCGGGGACACGATGAGGAGGTTGGACCCGAGCGCATCGATCTGGTCCTCGACCTCGCGTTGCGCACCCTGCCCCAGGCCGACGGTGAGGATCACCGACGAGATGCCGATGACGATGCCGAGGACGGTGAGGGCCGAGCGCAGCCGGTGCGCCCGGATCGCGGCCAGGCCGGACCGAACGGTCTCCCACCAGCTCATCGGAGTCCCACTCCACGGACCGTCGACATCGCGCGGTCGCTGGTGATCAGTCCGTCGTCGATGACCAGGTTGCGACCGGCACGAGCCGCGACATCCGGCTCGTGGGTGATCAGCACGATCGTGCGGCCCGCGTCGTGGAGCTCGTCGAACAGCGCGAGCACGTCCCGGGAGGAGGCGGAGTCGAGGTTGCCGGTCGGCTCGTCGGCGAGCAGCAGGTCGGGTTCGGTGACGAGGGCCCGCGCAACGGCAACCCGTTGCTGCTGTCCGCCCGACAGCTCGCCGGGTCGGTTGGCCAGCCGGTCGGCGAGTCCGACCCGGGCCAGCGCGGCCTCCGCGCGCTCGCGTCGTTCGGCACGCGAAACGCCTGCGTAGATCAGCGGGAGCTCCACGTTGCGCCACGCCGGCATCGACGCGAGCAGGTGGAACTGCTGGAACACGAAGCCGATCCGTCGATTGCGGATCGCGGCCAGGGCCGCCTCGTCGAGCTGCGACGTGTCGTCACCGGCCAGCACGTAGTGGCCCTCCGTCGGCACGTCGAGGCAGCCGAGGATGTTCATCAGCGTCGACTTCCCGGAGCCGGACGGACCGATGACGGCGACGTACTCCCCCGTCTGGACGGCGATGTCGATGCCCCGCAGCGCCTCGAACTCGACCGATCCCGATCGATAGGTCTTGCGCACGCCGTCGAGCGCGATCAGCGCACTCACTGGGCGCCGCCCGGGCCCTGGATGAAGCCGCCGGGCGGCAGCTGGCCGCCCTGCTCGATCCGCTCGCGCATCATGTCCTGCATCTCCTGGTTCCCACCGCCACCGCCCGGCCCGGCGAAGCCGGGAACCACGACGACGTCGCCGGCGACGAGCCCGGAGACGACCTCGGTCGCCATGCCGTTCGTCTCACCGATCTCGATCTCGGTCCGCGTGGAGGCGCCGGTCGCCGCGTCGGTGACCTTGTCGACGTACGTCGTGTCGCCGTCGTTCTGCACGGCCCGGCTGTCCACGCTCAGGACGTCGGCGCGCTGGCTGACGATGATCGCGAGGTCGGCCGACGTACCAGCGAACAGGTCGTCGCGCTCGTCAGTGATCGCGATGGTCACCGGGAAGACCGCGGCACCGTTCGAATCGGTCTCCGCCACGAGGCCCACCTCCTGCACGGTGCCGTAGACCGTGCCGTCGATGCCGCTGACCGTCACCTCGGCCTGGAGGCCCTGGGTGACCTTCTCGACGTCGCCGCTCGCCACCGACGCCTCGACCACGAAGCGACCGGTCGAGACCACGGTGATGGTGCCCGTGGATGTGCCCGTGGAGGTGTCGGTCGACGTGTCGGCGTTGCCACCGGCACCGCCCGTGCCGACCGTGTCGTCGACCTCGAGGCCGACGGCCGTCACGGTGCCCGCCGTCGTCGAGCGCAGGACCGCATCGTCGACGGCCTCCTCGGCCTGGGCCAGGCTCGACTCGGCTGCCACCACGGCAGCCTCGTCAGCCGCCGTCTGCTCGACGGAGGAACCGTCGGAGAGATGCTCGGACTGTGCCGCCTGCGCGGCGTCGAGAGAACTCTGGGCAGCCGCGAGCTCGGCCCGCAGGACGGTGTCGTCGATCGCGGCCAGCTTCTGCCCCTTGCGGACCTTGTCCCCCGGCTGGACGAAGACGTCCGTGACGGTCCCGCTGACGGGGAACGCGAGATCGGCGGTCGTCGCAGCGGCCACCGTCCCGCTGGCGGTGACGGTCTCCTTGAACGTCTGCGTCGCCACTGTCGCCGTGGTCGACGCCGCCGCTGCCGGCGCATCGTCGCGCAGGAGCAGCCAGGCTCCTGCCGCGCCCGAGAGCAGGACCAGGGCGACGAGGACGAGCACGAGTCGGCGGGGGCGGCGCCACGGTGGGCGCACGTGCTGGAGCAGTCGTTTCACGAGCCCGACCCTGTCGGGCCGGTCTGTGCGATCCGTCAGGTGCGACTGTGGGGAGCCTGTGAGCCGATCACGACCGTGATGCGGGTGTCACCGGGTGCACTGGACAGGGCGACGCTCCCCCCGTGCGCGGCCACGATCGCCTGCACGAGCGCCAGTCCGAGGCCGATGCCGTCGGAACGGTGCCGCGACGCGTCCCCCCGCGTGAAGCGTTCGAACGCCGTGGCGGCGAGGTCGGGCGGAAAGCCCGGACCGTCGTCGTGCACGTCGAACCCTTCCGGTCGTGCGGTCACGGTGACCGTCGTCCCTGGCGGGGTGTACTTGCGGGCGTTCGCGAGCAGGTTGGTCACGACCTGGTGCAACCGGTGTCCGTCGCCGGTCACCTCGATCGGCTCTCCGTCGTCCGGGAGCACGATCCTCCAGCGGTGATCGGGCGCGACCACACGAGCGTCGTCGACGGCCTCGAGGAGCAGGCGGGTCAGGTCGACCGGGTCGGACGCCAGGGGGCGGCCGGCGTCGAGGCGGGCGAGCAGCAGCAGGTCCTCGACCAGCGCGGTCATCCGGCCCGCCTCCTCCTCGACCTTCCCCAGCGCCATCGTCGAGGTCTCCGCGTCGCCGCGGCGACGGGCCAGCTCGGTGTACCCGGCGATCGTGGTCAGCGGGGTCCGCAGCTCGTGCGATGCGTCCGCGACGAACTGGCGGACCTGTTGTTCACTGCGATGCCGCGCGGAGAGCGACGACTCGACGTGGGCGAGCAACTGGTTGAGGGCTGCCCCCACCTGGCCGGCTTCGGTGCGGACGTCGGTGAGGTGCTCGGGCACCCGCTCGGTGATCCCGATGTCGCCCGAGTCGAGCGGCAGCTCCGCGACGGCGTGCGCCGTGGCGGCCACCTCGCGCAACGGGCGCAGCTGACGTCGTACGACGGCAGAACCGGCGAGGGCGGCGGCGAGGATGCCGAGCAGGGTGAGCACGAGCTCCCACCGCACCAGGGACATCGTCGCCTCGTCCACGTCGTCGGTGGGCAGGCCGACCACGACCGTCGTGCCGTCGCCGTCCCTCGCGGCATGCACCCGGTAGCGACCGACACCGGGCACGTCGACCGTCCGCGGTCCCCCGCTCGTCGCTTCCTCGAGGGCGTCCAGGGCGTCGTCGTCGAGAGCCACCACGCTCACCCGCCCACCCGCGCGATCCAGGGTCACGGAGCCCGACTGGTCACCTGCCGCCGTGAAGGTGGCGGCCACCAGGTCGACTTCACGGAACCCGCCACCAGGGCCCGGGACACCCCCGACCGGTCCCGGTGGCGGGAAGTTGTCCTGCACCCGGCTGACCCGCATCAGCGCAGCACGCACGTCGCCGTCCAGGCGGTCGGTCTGCCAGGCCCGCATGCCGAGGGTGGTGACGGTTCCGATCAGCAGCGAGACCACGGCCACCAGCGCAACCGCCGTGACGACGAGCCGCGACGTGAGCGAGCGCGGCAGCGGCAGCGGCAGTCGAGGGGGCACGGTCAGGCCGCCGGCTTCAGGACGTAGCCGGCACCACGCATGGTGTGGATCATCGGTTCGCGACCGGCGTCGATCTTCTTGCGCAGGTACGAGATGTAGAGCTCGACGACGTTGGCCTGACCGCCGAAGTCGTAGTTCCAGACGCGATCGAGGATCTGCGCCTTGCTCAGCACCCGGCGCGGGTTGCGCATCAGGTAGCGCAGCAGCTCGAACTCGGTCGCCGTCAGAGCGATCTGTTCACCGCCGCGGGTGACCTCGCGGCTGTCCTCGTCCATCAGCAGGTCGCCGACGACCAGCGTCGATCGGTCCTGTTCGACGGCCGCACCGGCCCGTCGGACCAGCGCGCGCAGGCGCGCCACCAGCTCCTCGAGCGAGAACGGCTTGGTGACGTAGTCGTCGCCGCCGGCGGTCAGCCCCGCCACACGGTCCTCGACGGCGTCGCGCGCGGTCAGGAACAGCACCGGCACCGACGGGTCGTCCGCCCGGATCCGGCGCAGCACCTCCATGCCGTCGAAGTCCGGCAGCATCATGTCGAGCACGACGACGTCGGGGCTATGTCCACGCACGGCCGCCACGGCCTCGCCACCGGTGTGCGCGGTCTCGACGGCCCAGCCCTCGTACCGCAACGCCATCGCCACGAGCTCGGCGATGTTGATCTCGTCATCGACGACCAGGGCACGCAGCGGGGTGCCGTCGGGGCGGGTGGCGGTCTCGGTCATGGCACCAGACTGTGCCACCAGCCTGTGTCTTTCCTGTGAGGGTCTTGTGCGATCCGCAAGGATTGCATCGCTCCCTCATCGGGCGGTCACAGTCGGCGCACAGCAGCGACGCCCACGGTGAGTGCATGGACAACGACAACACGCCCGGCCAGCCGGACCCGACGCCCGATCCCGCACCGATCGCACCACCCCCGGAACCGTCGGCACCCCTGGCTCCCCCGGCACCGGCGGCACCGGCGGCGCCCCCGAAAGTGCGCTGGCGAGATCGCGCGTTCCAGTTCCGGGCGGTGCTCGCCGTCGCCCTCGCGTCGGTCATCCTCGGCGCCGGAGCCGGGGTGCTCGGCTCGCTCGCCTTCGGCCACGACCAGGACGGCCCCGACCGCCAGGAACGGATCGAACGTCCGGGCCGCGGCGACTTCCCCGGCCCTGGTGGCCCGGGTGGCCCGGGTGGCGGCCAGATCATGCCGCAGCCCGGGACCGACCAGCTGCCGCCGGGCACCGCGCCCCAGCAGGACGAGGGCGAACCGTCCTCCCAGGACGACGCCACGTCATCGAGCTGAGCTACTCCCAGCCGTAGGCGGCGAGGATCTCGTCCCAGTACGTCGTGGTGTTCGCGGCGTTCTTCCGCGGGTCGGCCGCCAGGAGCGGCGCCAGGTCCGGCGCGCAGGCCCTCCCTCGGCAGTCCTTGATGCGCGGCCACAGCTCATCCAGAGCGGCCTGCACCTCGGCGTACTCGGGATCGCCGGCGACATTTCGGTCCTCGCGCGGGTCATCGACGAGGTCGTAGAGCTCGGTGTTCCCGTCGTTGTAGCGTGTGTAGGAGTACCGACTGACCCGGATGCCGATCGTGCTGCGCAGGTCGGTGAAGGCCGGGTCGTGGCCGCGGGAGGTGAAGACCGCCTCGGTCACGACGGGAGCCGTCCAGCCCTGGTCACCCTTCACCAGCGTCCGGACCCGACTCACGCCGTCCGGCCGGTGCGGGGGCCTCGCGTCCGCCAGGTCGAGGATCGTCGCGGTCAGGTCCACCGTCGAGATCGGGTCGTACCGCTTCTGCTTGGTGCGGAGCCCGGGACCGGTGACCAGCATCGGAACCCGCAGGGACGGCTCGTGGGCGCGCACCTTGGTCATGCCGAGACCGTGCTCGCCGAGGATCAACCCGTTGTCAGAGGTGAAGGCGAAGACGGTGTTCTCCCACTCACCGGACCGCTGGAGCTCGGCCACCAGGCGAGCGATGTTGCGGTCCATCACGTAGACGGCCTCCGCGCGGCGCCGCGTGGCGAACCGGAGGGCGTCCTTCGCCTCGTCGCCCAACGGCTGGATCCGCTGGCGGAGGGCGGGCGGCTTGTCGCTGAAGTCCGTCTCGATCTGCTCACCGGTGGCCGCGACGCCCGACGCCCGGTCGATCCGGTCGTCGAACTTGCCGCGCACCCAGTCCGGGACACCGGGCGTCACGACGTTGACCTCGTGACCGTCCTCGTCGCGCACGTCCTTCGGCTCGTCGGCCGCGTTCGGTCCACCGTGATGCGGGGCGACGTAGTTGACGTAGAAGAAGAACGGGTCCTTCTTCCTGGCGAACTTGCGGGCCATGTCGACGGACATGTCGCCGATGACGTCGCTCTGGTAGACGCCGCGGTAGTCGTTGTCGATCGTGCCGTTCACGTTGAACGGGGTGTCCATGTAGTCGTAGGTCTGGCCGTGCACCTCGGAGTCGGCCGGCGGTTCGACCGCCGCACGCCAGTCGTCCCAGCCGTTGGGGACGTACGTGAGCGACGGCTCGCCGGTCACCTTCGAGCTGGCGAGCCCGTAGCGGTTGAGGTACTTGCCCAGGTACCCCGTGCGGTACCCGGCGGCCTTCAGCGAGGTGGCGATCGTCCTCGAGTCGTCGAAGGCGCCGTACCCGTACGGCGGGTCGTGCCAGTAGACCTTGTGGTTGTGCGCGTACTGCCCCGTCAGGAAGGACGCGCGACTCGGGCAGCACAGTGGGAACGGCGCGAACGAGTTCTCGAAGGTGACGCCGTGGTCGGCGATCAGCTTGCGCAGGTTGGGGGCGAACGCCAGGTCATCGACCCGCATGTCGTCGGCCATGACCAGCACGACATTCGGCTGACGAGGAAGCTTCGCGGGGAGAGCGGACCCCTCGGCAACCGCGGCCGTGGCCACCGGCCCCTCCACGACGGGCTCGGCGGCCCGGTCCTTGCGGGCACCGTTGCCCGGGGAGTGAGTGAGCGCCACGACCACGAGGCTGCCGACGAGCGCAACAGCGAGAGCGACGCCGACGACCCTGATCCACGCCTTCACGATCGACGTCTCCACGCGCGCGCACTCCCTGGTTCCGCGCCTCCGAGACGCACTCCGACTGAATCTGCACTAACTTTATCATCTTTGTGGATGACGTCAGTATCAGCCATCAGCAGGCGTGTCATACCGCGACCGCAGGACGACGAAACCCGCCGACACCACGTGCCGACGGGTTCCCTGGCTCCCCCGATTGGACTCGAACCAATAACCCTGCGATTAACAGTCGCATGCTCTGCCAGTTGAGCTACGGGGGATCACATCTGCGCGCACCCCAAGGTGCTGTGCAGCGGGGAAACACTAGCAAGCCCCTGCCCGCGCCAGAAATCGAGACCGCGTCAGTGGCCCACGTCGCTGCGCGCAGCGGCCAGGGCCTCCTGTACGACGGCGTCCACCCGCGGGTCGGACGGGTCCAGCCCTTCGTCGTACTCGACGAACCAGGCCAGGTCCCCACGGGCGCCAGGAGCCCGGCGAGCGAGGACCCGGACCGACTTGCGACCCTCGACCGGGACGTGGCGCTGGACGGCGATGCTCGCCGTGACCCGCTCCCGCACGAGCTGGAGGAGCCGCCCGGCGTCGTCCAGTCGTACGACGTGCACGGGACTCGGTTGACCGAACCGGCCCACCTCCACCACGCGCAGGGTCGACTCCTGCTGGTCCCAGTCGGCGCTCGCGACCTGTTCCCAGGGCAACCGCCCGGGCAGGTAGAGGGCGTCGCGGGTGCCACCGACGGCTGTCGGCCCGCCGGGCAACGGATGGGGCACCGCAGCCCAGGCCAGCAGCCGCTCCCCCGCACCGACCTCGATCGAGGGCCGGTGCGACCGCAACGGCGGCAGGGGCGGGAACCTCACGCGCCGGCGCTCACGATCTTCTCGCGCAGCATCCGGCGGTGCTGCTCGAGGGCCGCCAGCTCGCCGAACATCTTGTTGTACTCGGCCGCCTGGTCCACCGGGTTCGTGCGCTGGAGGCGGCTCTTGACCTCATCGATGCGGCGCAGCGCGGTGAGCTCCTGCAACCGGTGCACGTGGTGGGCGACGTAGCCCGCATCGACCTCACGGGTCGCGGGAATCGGCTCCACAGCGAGCGCACTCACGGCCGACGACACCGCCGGGTCGACGGTTGCCTCGCGGATGTGCGTCACCCATGCCGGATCGCCCTGTCCAGCGACGGTGCCACCGGCACCGGCGATGAGCTCCCACACCGCGCGGTACGTCGGGTGGCTGAAGTCGTTGGCGCCGATGTCGGCCGTCGTACGACCGATCGCGATCGGGTGCTGCAGCACCAGCTTGAGGGTCTCCCGCTCGATGTTGAACCGGGGGTCGCGAAGGTCCGGGTACGCGGCGCGGGGCGGCGGTGTCGGCTCGGGCGTCGGCTGGACACCGCTGCGTTCGCGGGGCGCGGTGGGCTCGGGCCCGCGGGCGGCGGCACGACGCACTTCGGCCAGGACCCGGTTGGTGTCGACCTCGGACCCGATCATCCGCGACACCTCCTGCGCGAACGCGGTGACCTTCGACTGGTCCCGGACGGAGGCCACCAGCTTGGCGGCTGCGCGGACGGCGTCGACCCGGCCGTCTGCGCGGTCCAGGTCGTAGCGGCTGACGACGTTCTCGAGGACGAAGCGGTACAGCGGGCGGCGCGTCGCGATCAGCTCGCGGACGGCGGCATCACCGTGCTTGATCCGGAGGTCACAGGGATCCATGCCCTCGGGCGCCACCGCGACGTACGTCTGGGACACGAAGCGCTGGTCACCGGCGAACGTCTTCAGCGCGGCCTTCTGGCCGGCCTCGTCCCCGTCGAACGTGAACACGACCTCGCTGCGGAACTGCTCGTGGTCATCGAGGAAGCGGCGCAGGACGCGGGCGTGGTCGTCACCGAACGCCGTGCCGCAGGTGGCGACGGCGGTGCCGACGCCGGCGAGGTGGCAGGCCATCACGTCGGTGTAGCCCTCGACGATCACGGCCTGGGACGTGCGGGCGATCTCGCGACGGGCGAGGTCGATGCCGTAGAGCACGTGGCTCTTCTTGTAGATCGCCGTCTCGCCGGTGTTGAGGTACTTCGCCTCGATCCGGTCGTCCTCGAAGATCCGGCGAGCACCGAAGCCGATGGTGTCGCCGGTCGATTCGCGGATGGGCCACAACAACCGGCCGCGGAACTTGTCGTAGAGCGAGCGCCCCATCGCGACCAGCCCTGCGGCGATCACCTCCTCGGCGGTGAACTTGCGCCCGCTGAGGTGTCGCCACAACGCCTCGCCGTCACGCGGCGCGAAGCCGACGCCGAAGGTGAGGGCCGAGGCCTGGTCGAAGCCACGCTGGTCCAGGAACTGACGAGCAGCGATCGCTTCCGGGGTGGCGAGCTGCTCGGCGTAGAACTCCGCGGCCACGGCATGGGCCTCGATCAGGCGACGACGCTGCGGTCCCTTGGGCCGGTCATCGGTTCCCGAGTCGTCGCGGCGGAGCTGGACGCCGTACTTGTCCGCCATCCGCTCGACGGCCTCGCTGAAGCTGAGGCCGTCGATCTTCATCAGGAACGTGAAGACGTCGCCTCCCTCCTGGCAGCCGAAGCAGTGGAAGAAGTTCCGGCTGGGCGTGACGTGGAAGGACGGGGACTTCTCGTCGTGGAACGGACACAGTCCCTTCTGCGACCCGCCGCCCGCGTTGCGCAGGGTGACGTAGGAGGACACCACTTCGTCGATCCGCGCCCGTTCACGGACCGCGGCGATGTCCTCGTCACGGATCCGTCCCACCATGGGGCGATCCTACTGACGGGCGGTGGAGCCCGTGACGTCCATCCACAGGTACGTCCCCCGGACCAGTGAAGGTTCGGCTATTCTCCCGAGCGTGACCTCGGTCGCACATTGCTCGTTGTCCCTGGGGGAAGGGAACCGCGAGTAGGGGTTGTGGGATGAACAATCGGGGAGGGACCGACGATGGGGCAGTCGCCTGCGCGCTCTGGCGCGTCCTGGCCAGTTCCGTTGATCGTCGTCGTCCTCGTGATCTCGGCGTACCTCGCCTTCGGCCGGGACGACGAGTCGTCGCCGTCCAAGAAGCCCAGTGCGGCACCGGTGGCGCAGGTCGACCTGAAGAAGCTTCCGCTCAGCTCCACGAAGACCACGATCAAGGCCGCTCCGAAGGACCCGCGTCCGCAGGGCATCCCCAAGGGGACCGTCGTCCATCCCAAGCGCGTCGTGGCCCTGTACGACGCCCCGGACGGCAAGCCGTTCGCGAAGATCGGCCCACGCCAGTTCGGCGACACGTGGCTTCCGGTCATCACCCGCAACCGCGACTGGGTGCAGGTGTTGTTGCCGTCGAAGCCGAACGACTCGACCGGATGGCTCCGCTCCTCGGAGCTGGCCGAGGCCCACAGCCGCTTCCTGATCAAGGTGCACCTCGGCGACCGTTCGCTCGAGGTCTACGAGGACAACGACCTGGTCGACGCCTGGCCGGTGGCCATCGGCGCCGAGGCGACGCCGACGCCCACCGGCCGCACCTTCGTCCTCGGCCAGATCATCGACGACAAGCAGCCGTTCTCGCCGGTGATCCTGCCGCTCGGCAGCCACAGCGCGACGCTCGACTCCTACGGCGGCGGACCCGGCACGGTGGCCCTGCACGGATGGACCAATTCGTCCGTCTTCGGCAAGGCCGTCAGCCACGGATGCGTGCGGGTGCCCGATGAAGCCCTGGCCCTGCTCCGAACCGTCCCGACAGGCACCCCGGTGATCGTCGACAAGGCGTGACCCAACCCGCTCCACCACGAACTGCCTACAAATGATGAAGATGAAGGGAATCCCCATGAAGAAGACACGGACCCTGGCCTCAGTGGCCAGCGCCCTCGTGCTGGTCGGCGGAGGCGCCTCGCTCGCCCTGCTCGGCGGTGGCGGCACGGCCGTTGCTGCCGGAACGCCGTCCTCGGCGTTCGGCCTCGAGCTGAACCTGGCCGGCAACGCAGCCATCCCCCCGACCCCGTTCGTCGAGTCGACCGACGGCACGCTGGTGACCGACTCGCTCATCGACCTGCCGGTCGCCCCGCTGCTCGACGCCGGACTGGTCAACGCCTCCGCCGAGAACGGCAAGGCCGAGGCCAGCGTCGCCAACCTGGACGTCGTGCTGCTCGAGGGCCCGCTGGCCGCGCTGGACACGCTCGGTGAGCAGCTCGCGCCGCTGTGCGACGTGCTCGACCAGATTCCCGTTGACCAGCTGACCGGCGCACTGACCGGGCCCAACGGCAACCTGTTGCCGGATCTCCTCGGTCCCGTGGTCGAGGCGCTGAACCCGGCCATCGACCTCAGCCTGCTCACCGCGCTGGACCTGTCCGAGGTCACCTCGGGCCAGCTCGGAGATCTCTGCGACTTCGCCACCACCGGAAACCTCCTCGGTGCTGACGCGGTCACCGCGTCCTGCAACGGCCAGACGGGCAACACCGTCATCGAGGGCACCAACGGCCTGGTCGGTTCGCTGATCGACACCAACACGCCGAACTCCTCGGTCGCCATCCCCGGCGTCGTCGAGGTGACGGTCAACCGGCAGACCAAGAACGCCGACGGCACCTTCACCGTCGACGCCATCTACGTCAACCTGCTCGACCAGCTCGAGCTGACGGTTGCCTCGGCCACCTGTGGCCTGGTCACCGACGACGGCGGGCCGACCGACCCGAGCGACGCGCCCAGCCCGACCCCGATCGAGTCGCACGTCCCGGTCACCGGCTGATCCTCGGCCACCGACCCTGACGGGTCACCCTTCTCGGCACATCATTTGTCGGCAATCCGACCGGCCGGAGCCCCCAGGCTCCGGCCGGTCGGCTGTTTTTCGACCTACTGGACGACCTTGACGAGGCGGTGGTGCCAGGCGACGGCACTGGCGTCGGTGAGGGACGCGACCTGGTCGATCACGACCCGGATCCGGGCGGCGTCGTCGGCCGCGCCGGCCCAGTCGCTGGCGAACGTCTCGTCCAGGTCGGCGCCGTCCCGCTCGAGCAGCCTCGCGACGAGCTCGGTGAGCAGCTCCCGCTGCCGCACCTGGAGGGCCATCCTGGTGGCGTCCTGCATGACGTAGTGCGCGGCGATCCCCTTGAGCACGCTGATCTCGAGCCAGGTGTCCTCCGGGACGACGAGGTCGGCGGCGTAGCGGACGAACGGGCCCTCGGACGCCGCGAACGTGGCCTGCTGCACGGCGCCACAGAAGCGTCCGATCAGGTCGCTGGTCAGGTTCTTCAGCGCGGCAAGGCTCCCCCGTCGGCCGTCGTACGACGCCTGCGGCCAGCTCCCGACCGCCTGCAGGCCCAGGAGCACCTGGTCGAGCCGGTCGTCGGTCGCATCCGGGAGGTACCACGAGCGCACGGTCGGCCAGACGGCCGTCGTGTCGATCCGGGTCAGGTCGAGCTTGCCGGCGACGGTGCCGTCCTCGACGTCGTGGACCGAGTAGGCCACGTCGTCGGCGAGATCCATCACCTGTGCTTCGACGCAGCGCCGGCCGGCCGGCGCCGCGGCCCGCGCCCAGTCGAAGGCGGGCCGGTCGTCGTCGTACACGCCGAACTTGCCGGCGGCGCTCGTCGGGGCGTCGGCGACGCCCCAGGGGTACTTGGTGCAGGCGTCGAGCGTCGCGCGCGTGAGGTTCAGCCCGACCGACTCCCCCGCCGCGTCGGCGGTCTTCGCCTCGAGCCGGGTCAACAGGCGCAGCGTCTGGGCATTGCCCTCGAAGCCGCCGCAGTCGGCGGCCAGCGCGGCCAGCGCCCGCTCGCCGTTGTGCCCGAACGGCGGATGCCCGAGGTCGTGGGCCAGGGCCGCGGTCTCGGTGATGTCGGGATGGGTGCCGAGGGCCCGCGACAGGTCCCGCGCGATCTGCGCGACCTCGAGGCTGTGCGTCAGCCGGTTGCGGACGAAGTCGTCGCTCTGCGGTCCGACGACCTGGGTCTTCGCCGCCAGCCGCCGGAACGACGCGGCGTGCACGACCCGGGCCCGGTCCCGCTCGAACGCCAGTCGCTCCGGCGCCTCGACCCGCTTGGGCGGCTCGGGCACGATGCGCTCCCGCGCCTGCGCGTCGTACCGCTGCTCGACCTCGTCCACGTGGCGGAGACTAGCCCCTGCAACGCATGAAGGCCCGGACCACGGTCCGGACCTTCATGGTGAAGCGAGTTCTCAGTGACCTCAGTAGACGGTCACGTGCACGTGGTCGTAGTGGTTCGCCGTTGCCGATCCACGATCCGACATCCCGCGCCAGCCCTCGCCGGACCGGTCGACCGACCAGATCCGCTGCGAGTAGATGATGTAGTTGACGCCCAGGGCGGCGTAGTTGTCACGCACGAAGTCGGCGACCGCCTGGCCACGCGCGCCCGACACCATGATGTCGACGGCGAGGCCCTGCGAGTGCTCACCGTCGCCACGGAAGGTGCCGTAGGTGCCGATGTCGGGGAAGTTCGCGCAGACAGCCGCGTGGACCTTCTTGATGTTCGGGCTGACGCCGGCGGGCACCGAGGTGCCGTTGGTGCAGTCGCCCGTCAACGTCGGGGGCTTCTCCTTGCTGAAGTAGCCGGAGGTGACCCAGCGAGCCTTGCCGTCGAGCACGATCTCGGAGCGACCGCCGTACTTGCGGCCCGTGAGGAGGACCTTCTCGCCCTCGTCCAGCTCGCCGACGTTCTTGGCCTTCTTGTCCGGCCGCGCCCAGAGGTTCAGCGGGGCGGTCGTCCAGCGGCGGGTGTCTGCGTTCTTGATGGCCTTGGCGACGGCGTCGGCGCTGAGCAGCCGGGCCAGTCGGCTCGAGGCTGCGTCTCCACGCGCGCTGTCACGGGAAAGGACGGGGAGCTCACGGACCGCGCTCACCGAGTTGGTGGCGATCGTGCGGTCCACGGCAACGACATCGTTGTTGTCGGGCGTCGGGGAGCTTCCGAGTACTCCAGCGGTGACGACTGCTCCAGTCGCCAGAACGGCCAGCGAGCCGGCAAATGCTGCGGCTCGGGGCTTGCGTCGCGCGGTTTCCCGCTTGTGGCTGTTTGCCACGCGCTGATCCTTTGCTGTTGCGGACATGACGACGCCTGACTCGTTGCCGGGTCAGGCGTATCAATCGAGTGAAGCATAGGTAATTGCCGGTTCAATAATCCCTAGATCACATCAACAGGGTGTTCCGGGTCACCCGCCAGTGGTCTCGCTGACCTCTTCCAGTAGTGTTCCGCCCCCCTCGTCGAGGCCGTCGGTGTCGTCCAGCCAGCCCTCCGGAAGGACCACCTTGTTGCGCGGAGCGCCCTGCCGGCCCCGGGGCGCACCGAGCTCGCCGACGGGGAACGGCTCGGTCGGGTCGAGCTCGTCGAGCAGGTTGTCGAGGGTCGCGAGCGAGTCCACGAGGCCGAGCGACCGGCGCAGCTCCCCGCCCGCCCGGAAGCCCTTGAGGTACCACGCGATGTGCTTGCGGAACTCCTTGCAGCCGCGCTCCTCCCCCATGTGCTCGCACAGCAGCTCGGCGTGGCGGCGCATCATGATCCGGACGTCACCGAGGGTCGGCAGCGTGGTCACGGCCTTCCCGCCGAACGCTGCGGCGAGGTCACGGAACAGCCAGGGCCGTCCGAGGCAGCCACGCCCGACCACCACGCCCGCGACCCCGGTCTGTTCGACCATGCGGAGGGCGTCGGCCGCTTCCCAGATGTCGCCGTTGCCGAGGACCGGGATGTCGACGTGGTCGACGAGGTTCGCGATCGCTTCCCAGTCGGCCTGGCCGGAGTAGGCCTGCGCGACGGTCCGTCCGTGCAGTGCGATCGCTGCGATGCCGGACTCCTGCGCGATCCGCCCCGCGTCGAGGTAGGTCAGGTGGTCGTCATCGAGGCCCTTGCGGGTCTTCATGGTCACCGGGACGTCGTACGGCGCCGCGGCGGCCACCGCTTCCTCGAGGATCCGCCCGAGCAGGTTCCGCTTCCACGGCAGGGCGCCGCCGCCACCCTTGCGGGTGACCTTGGGGACCGGGCAGCCGAAGTTGAGATCGACGTGGGCGACGCCGTAGTCCTCGCAGAGGATGCGGGTGGCCTTGCCGACGTACGTCGGGTCGGTGCCGTAGAGCTGGACCGACCGCACCGTCTCGGCCTCGTCGAAGACGAGCATCCGCTTGGTGGTGTCATCTCCCTCGACCAGTCCGCGGCTGGTGATCATCTCGCAGACGTAGAGGCCGGCGCCGTACTCCGCGCACAGGCGCCGGTAGGCAGCGTTGGTGATGCCGGCCATCGGCGCCAGCACCACCGGCGTCGGCACCTCCAGCGACCCGAGACGCAGGCTGGTCGTCGCGACGGTCACGTGGCCGCCTGGCCGGGCTTCTTCTTGGCCTTCTTCTTGGCCGGCGGGGTGACCTTGCTGATCTCGCCGGCCCAGGTGATCGGGTCGAGTCCGGCGGGCGGGATGAAGCTGATCGTCCGGAGGGTCTGGGCGGGCGCGATGAAGTAGACCTGACAGATCTGCGCCCTCGCGCCGTTCGCGAACGCTGCGGGCAGCGGGTCGCCGGCGCAGAGCGGTTGCTGGACCTTCGTGTAGTGGTTCGGGGCCTCGAGGGTGGTGCCGTCGTCGGCCCAGATCACGTTGTCGAGCTTGAGGCCGCCGAGGTCGGTGTCGCCCACGTTGGTGACCGTGAGGCGGACGAAGTACGGCGTTCGCGCGGCGGTGACGTCATCGACGTTCCAGCCGGCGAAGGACTCCTGGAAAGACGTGCGCTCGATCCGGTCGACCTTCACGGCGAGGACGCCGATCTCCTTCTGGCGCCGCTCGAAGGCGATCACGGCCGGCGCACCGAGCGCGAGCTGCGTGCCGGGCTCGGTGAGGGTCACGCCGACCGGAACGTCGTAGTACCGCGCTGGAGCCTCGGTGGTGGCCGAGGGGCTCGGCTTCTCCGACGACTTGTCGTCAGCCTTGCTGTCGTCGTCCGAGCCGCAGCCAGCGAGCAGGCCGAGGGCCAGCACGCCGGCCACGACTCGCATCAGCATCCGACGAACCGCTCAGCGAAGTAGCTGGTGAGCTTGTCGAGGGACACGCGCTCCTGGGACATGGTGTCCCGCTCGCGCACGGTGACGGCATGGTCCTCGAGGGTGTCGAAGTCGACCGTGACGCAGTACGGCGTACCGATCTCGTCCTGGCGACGGTAGCGACGGCCGATGGCACCGGAGTCGTCGAAGTCGACGGTCCAGTTGCGGCGCAGCTCGGCGGCCAGGTCCTTGGCCTTCGGCGACAGGTCGGCGTTCCGGGACAGCGGCAGCACGGCGACCTTGATCGGCGCGAGGCGCGGGTCGAGCCGCAGCACGGTGCGCTTGTCGACGCCCCCCTTGGTGTTGGGCGCCTCGTCCTCGGTGTAGGCGTCGACGAGGAAGGTCATCAGGCTGCGCGAGAGTCCGGCTGCGGGCTCGATGACGTACGGCGTGTAGCGCTCGTTGTTGGCCTGGTCGAAGTACGACAGGTCGGTGCCCGAGGCCTCGCTGTGCGTCTTGAGGTCGAAGTCGGTGCGGTTGGCGATGCCCTCGAGCTCGCCCCACTCCGAGCCGGCGAAGCGGAAGCGGTACTCGATGTCGACGGTGCGCTTGGAGTAGTGCGAGAGCTTCTCCTGCGCGTGCTCGTAGTGGCGCAGGTTCTCGGGGTCGATCCCGAGGTCGACGTACCAGGCGGTGCGCGCGTCGATCCAGTACTGGTGCCACTCCTCGTCCTCACCCGGCTTGACGAAGAATTCCATCTCCATCTGCTCGAACTCGCGGGTGCGGAAGATGAAGTTGCCCGGCGTGATCTCGTTGCGGAAGCTCTTGCCGATCTGCGCGATGCCGAACGGGGGCTTCATCCGCTGGCTGGTGACCACGTTGGCGAAGTTGAGGAAGATGCCCTGCGCCGTCTCGGGGCGCAGGTAGTGGAGGCCGGACTCGTCGTCGACCACACCGAGGTAGGTCTTGAGCAGGCCGGAGAAGCTGCGCGGCTCCGTCCAGGCACCGCGGGTGCCGCAGTTCGGGCACGCCAGCGTCGCCAGGTCGACGTCGTCGGGGTTGTCGAGGCCCTTCTTCTCGGCGTAGGCCTCCTGCAGGTGGTCGGCGCGGTAGCGCTTGTGGCAGGACTGGCACTCCGTCAGCGGGTCGGCGAAGGTCGCGACGTGGCCCGAGGCCTCCCAGGTCTGGCGCGGCAGGATCACGCTGGAGTCGAGGCCGACGACGTCGTCGCGCATCTGCACCATGGACTTCCACCACTGGCGCTTGATGTTGTCCTTGAGCTCCACGCCGAGGGGGCCGTAGTCCCAGGCGGAACGCGTGCCGCCGTAGATCTCGCCGCAGGGGTAGACGAAGCCTCGGCGCTTCGCGAGGGAGACAACCTGGTCAACGGTGGACGGGGGCGGCTTGGCCACAGGGGGATTCCTTTATGGGACGAGCCCGGCTGGCTGCCGGGCAGTGTTTGTCGGTGCTGTTGCTGCTGTCGATCTACTCGCGGGAGCAATCCCCTAGGTTACGCGAGCCTCGGCCACGTTGAGCACGGTATTCGGCTCGACGACCTCATAGGCACCGGGTTCGTCGATCGCCCGCATCAGCACGGGGACCCCGTGGAGCTTCAGCTCGTACGACGACAGGGCTCGCCGATACGCGCCGACATTGACCCAGCGGGTGGTCAGCACCCACAGGTCCGGCTCGTCGACGTTGCGCCCGATCCACCCGGCGACGTACCCGGGCTTGTCGAGGAGGAGCCCGTGCACGAGCTCGAGGTCAGCACGCAGGGTGACCGGGTCGGGGCCGGCACGGAATCGGTTCACGACGAGCACGACCGAACTCTACGCAGCCCCGCGACCCTTGACCTGGTGGCCGTCACCGGCGACTATGACACCTGTCATAATCAACCGAGGGAGCTCCCGTGACCACCGAGACCGCCTGGCAGAAGTCCGCCTGCATCCTGTGCGAGTGCAACTGCGGGATCGAGGTGCAGGTCGAGGACCGACGCCTGATCAAGATCCGCGGCGACAAGTCCCACCCCGGCTCGGAGGGGTACACCTGCGAGAAGCCGCTGCGCCTGGACCGCTACCAGAACGGCACCGAGCGCCTCACCTCTCCCCTGCGCCGGCGCCCGGACGGGACCTACGAGCCGATCGACTGGGACACCGCCATCAGCGAGATCGCGGGCAAGCTGGCTGCGATCCGCGACGAGCACGGCGGCGACAAGATCTTCTTCTACGGCGGCGGGGGCCAGGGCAACCACCTCGGCGCGACGTACAGCCAGTCCCTGCAGGCCGCGCTGGGCGTGAAGTACCGCTCCAACGCGCTCGCCCAGGAGAAGACCGGCGAGATGTACGTCGACGGCCGGCTCTACGGCGGGCACACCAAGGGCGACTTCGAACACGCCGAGGTCGTCGTCTTCATCGGCAAGAACCCCTGGCAGTCGCACTCCTTCCCGCGCACCCGCCCGGTCCTCAAGGAGATGGCGGCGGACCCCGAGCGCTGCATGGTCGTCATCGACCCACGCCGCAGCGAGACCGCCGCGATGGCCGACGTCCACCTGCAGGTCAAACCGGGCACGGACGCCTGGTGCCTCTCCGCCCTCGGCGCCGTGCTGGTCCAGGAGGACCTCGTCGACCACGCGTTCATCGACGACCACACGACCGGCGCCGACCCCGTGCTGGCTGCCTACGCTGCGGTCGACATCGCTGACTACGCCGCGCGCTGCGGCGTCCCCGAGGAACTGATCCGGACCACTGCCCGGCGCATCGCGTCGGCGAAGAGCGTGTGCACCTACGAGGACCTCGGCACCCAGCAGGCTCCGCACAGCACCCTGAACTCCTACCTCAACAAGATGCTGTGGATCCTCACCGGCAACTTCGCCAAGGAGGGTGCGATGTTCCTGCACTCGACCTTCGCCCCCATCGCCGGAAGCGCGCCGGGCGGTGGCGCCAGCAAGCGCCCGACGTCCCCCGTCCAGCGCGCCGTCGCGAAGGCCCAGTCGACTGCCGTCGACGCCGTCGGCGCCGCCGCGATCCGCCTGCCGGCCCTGCTCCCCGACGCGATCGCCCACCCCCTTGCCGGCGCGATGCGCGGGCCGGTCGGCAAGGTGGCCAACGGACCGTCCAGCCCGACCGGTGCTGCCCGCCGACCGGCCGCCGACCGTCGTACTCCGGTGACCGGAGCCCGGATCATCGCCGGCCTGGTGCCGTGCAACTCGATCGCCGACGAGATCCTCACCGATCATCCGGACCGGTTCCGGGCCCTGTGGCTCGACAGCACCAACCCGTCGCACTCGCTCGCGGACTCGGGCTCCTTCCGCCGCGCCATGGAGGCGGTTGACCTCAGCGTCGTCATCGACATCGCCATGACGGAGACCGCGAAGCAGGCGGACTACGTGCTGCCCGCAGCGACGCAGTTCGAGAAGTGGGAGTGCACCTTCTTCAACGTCGACTTCCCGCGCAACGTGTTCCAGCTGCGCAAGCCGGCGATGGAGCCGCTCGACGGCACGCTGCCCGAGCCGGAGATCTACGCCCGCCTGATCCGCGAGCTCGCGCCCGTCCGCGAGTCCGTCCTCGCCCCACTGCGCAGCGCGGCCCGCCGCGGCCGGACCCAGTTCGCGATCGCGTTCTTCGCGGCCGTCGCGGCGAACCCGAAGCTGATGGGCCTGGCCGGCTACGTCCTCTACGAGACGCTGGGCACCACCCTGCCCGAGGGCGCCCGCGGCACGGCCTCGCTCTGGGGCGTCAGCCAGCTGTGCGCGATGGGCAACCCCGACTCCGTGGCGCGGGCCGGCTTCGACGGCGACGGCTTCGCCCCCGGCAACAAGCTCTTCGACCGGATCCTCGAGGGTGAGGGCGTGGTCTTCACCGTCGACGACTACGACCAGGCGTGGAGCTACACGCGTCGACCGGACCGCCGCTTCACCCTCGAGGTGCCCGAGCTCCTGGAGCGGATGCACGCGCTCGCCACGGAGCCCAGCTCGTGGACGACGGCGGAGTTCCCGTTCATCCTCGCCGCCGGGGAGCGCCGCGCCTTCACCGCGAACACGATCATTCGCGACCCGTCGTGGCGCCGCCGCGACGCCCACGGCGCACTCCGGATCAGCCCGACCGACGCAGAGACGTACGGCGTCACGACCGGCGACTCGCTGCGCGTGGTCACGGAGAAGGGCTCCGCGGTCGCCCAGGTGGAAGTCACCGACCAGATGCAGCAGGGACACTGCTCCCTGCCGAACGGGATGGGCATCGAGCACGTCGACGGCACGCCCGGCGTCGCCCCCAACGACCTGACCTCCCTGCACCACAAGGACTGGCTCGCCGGCACCCCGTGGCACAAGTACGTCCCCGCGCGCCTGGAGGCCGTATGACCACCCCGGGTACGACGACCGGCCGGTCGCCGCGCGACGCGATGCTGGACAGCGCGATCACCCTGTTCGCCTCCCGGGGCGTGGCAGCGACATCGCTGCGGGACGTGGTCGCCCACAGCGGTGCGCCGCGCGGGTCCATCTACCACCACTTCCCCGGCGGCAAGGCCGAGCTGGCCGAGGACGCGACTCGTCGCGCCGGCGACCTGATGGCGCGCCTGGTGACGAAGGTGGTCGACAGCGCCGACCCGGTGGCCGCCGTCGAGGCGATGGTCGACCACTGGTCGGGCGTCCTGCTCGGCAGCGACTTCGGCACCGGCTGCCCGGTCGCTGCGGCCGCTCTCTCCCCCGAGGACACCCCGGCGGCACGGTCAGCGGCCGGGGTCGCGTTCAGCACCTGGGAGCAGGCACTCACCGATGCACTCGTCCGTCGCGACGTTCCTGCCGACGCTGCTGCCGACCGGGCCGCGCTCATCGTCAGCGCGATCGAGGGAGCTCTGCTGGTGAGCCGTGCCCGTCGTACCGACGCACCGCTGCGGGCCGTCGGCCGGGAGCTGGTGCGCCACCTCGCCTGACGCGCCGACTTGACCGGAGCGACCCGGGTGTTGAGAATGATTCTCATGCGCTTCTCTTCCGGCCTGGCCGCCCTCTCCGTCGTCGCCCTGCTCGCTTCCGGCTGCTCGGCGTTCAGCGACGGTGCCGATGACGGCAAGACCACGGTGGCCGCGGCCTTCTACCCGCTGGCCTACGTGGCCGAGCGGGTCGCCGAGGGCACCGACACCGAGGTCGACCTGCTCACCCACCCCGGCAGCGAGCCGCACGACCTCGAGCTCGACGTGAGCCAGACCGCGACGGTCGTGGCCGCCGACCTGGTCGTCTTCGAGTCCGGCTTCCAGCCCGCGGTGGACGACACCGTCGAACAGAACGCCGAGGGCGCGACCCTCGACGCCGCCGACATCGTCGACCTGTTGCCCGTCGACGAGTCGGCTGCCGAGCACGAGGAGCACGCGGACGAGGAGGGCGGCGAGCACGACCACGACCACGGCGACGTCGACCCGCACTTCTGGCAGGACCCGCTCCGGATGGCCGACCTCGGCGACGCGATGGCCGACGAGCTCGCGAAGATCGACGGCGACGACGCCAAGACCTACCGCAGCAACGCCGCCGCACTCCGCAAGGACCTCGAAGCCCTCGACCAGGCGTACAGCGCTGGCCTCGCGGACTGTGAGCGTGACACGATCGTGGTGTCCCACGATGCGTTCGGCTACCTGGAGAAGTACGGCCTCCACATCGCCTCGATCGTGGGCCTGTCCCCCGACGCGGAGCCGACCGGCGCCGTCCTCGGCGAACTGCAGGAACTGATCCGGACGGAAGGCATCACCACGGTGTTCAGCGAGCCCCTCGAGCCCGCGCTCGGCGAGGACCTGGCCACGGACCTCGACCTCACCAACGGCGTGCTCGACCCCATCGAGGGCCTCACCGCCGACGCCCCCAAGGGCTCGGACTACCTTTCCCTGATGGACACCAACCTGGAGACCCTCGTCTCGGCCAACGGGTGTCGATGACGACCCAGGACAGCACCGAGCACGGCACCGCCACGGCGGTGGCGATCAGCAACGGCAGCGTCGCACTGGGCGGCCGCCCGGTGCTGCGCCGGATCGACCTGGACGTCCCGCCCGGCGAGTTCGTCGCCCTGATGGGCGCCAACGGCTCCGGGAAGTCCACCCTGGTCCGCGCGCTCGTCGGCCTCCGGCCGCTGGTCGCCGGCGAGGTGCGGTTGTTCGGAACCCCGCTGGACCACTTCGACGACTGGTGCCGGATCGGCTACGTCCCCCAGCGCGCCACCGCGGCGGCCGGCGTCCCAGCATCGGTCTGGGAGGTCGTGGCTGCCGGTCGCCTGACCCGCCGCCGCCTGCTGCGTCCGCTCTCCCGCGCCGACCGTGCCGCGATCCAGGACGCCCTCGAGGTCGTCGGCCTCGCCGACCGCCGTCGCGAAGCCGTGAGCAACCTGTCCGGCGGCCAGCAGCAGCGGGTCCTCATCGCCCGGGCCCTCGCCGGCGAACCCGAGCTCTTCTTCCTCGACGAGCCCACCGCCGGGGTGGACCTGCCCAACCAGCAGGTGCTCGCCGAGACCCTCGCGCGGCTCAAGTCCCGCGGCGCGACGATCGTGCTGGTGGCCCACGAGCTCGGCCCGCTCGCGCCACTGGTCGACCGCGCCGTCGTACTCCGCGACGGGCGGACCGTGTACGACGGCGCTCCCCTCGCCGATCACGAGGTGCACCAGCCGTGGTTCGCCGAGCCGCACACGCACCACCACCATCACGACGCGGCACCGAAGCAGACCGACCACGTGCCGCACGTCGGCTCACCCGTCGACCGACCGCGAGGTGAGCGGCCATGAGTCCCGCCGAGCTGTTCGCGCTCCCCTTCATGCAGCGCGCCCTGATCGCCGCACTGTTGACGGGCCTCGCCGCGCCGGCGATCGGCACCTTCCTCGTCCAGCGCCGGCTCGCGCTGATGGGCGACGGGATCGGCCACGTCGCCGTGACCGGTGTCGCCATCGGCCTGGTCACCAACACCTCACCCACCTGGGCAGCGGTCGTGGTCGCGGTCCTGGGAGCCGTCCTCATCGAGACCATCCGCGAACGGGGCCAGACCAATGGCGACGTCGCCCTCGCGCTGCTGTTCTACGGCGGACTCGCGGGCGGCATCCTGGTCAGCGGCATCGACGGGCAGAGTGCGGCGTCCCTGAACCGCTACCTGTTCGGCTCACTGACCACGATCTCCGCGGGCGACGTCATCGTCACCATGGTGCTGTCCATCGCCGTCATCGGGCTGAGCGTCGGGCTGGCACCGCAGCTGTTCGCGGTCGCGCAGGACCAGGAGTTCGCCCGGGTCGCGGGGCTGCAGGTGCGGGCCTACAACCTGCTCGTCGCCGTCCTCGCCGCCGTCAGCGTCACCGTCGCCATGCGCACCGTCGGCCTGCTGCTCGTGTCGGCGCTGATGGTGGTCCCGGTCGCGACCTCACAGCAGCTCACCCGGTCGTTCCGGACCACCATCGGCGCCGCGATGGTGCTCGGCGCCTTCGCCTCGGTCGGCGGGCTCGTGCTGGCCACCTTCGCGTCGTACAAGGCCACCGTCGCCCCCGGCCCGACCATCGTCCTGCTCGCCCTCGCCTGCTACGTCGTGGCGTGGCCGATCGGGATCTGGAGTCGTCGCCGGGCCCGCCTGAAGGAGCCGTTCGCCGAGGGCACGGTGCCGTTGCACGAGACCTGTGACGAACACCCCCACGCCCACGGCCCCGACTGCGGCCACCTCGCGGTTCCCCACGACGACCACGTCGACTACGTCCACGACGGGCACCGGCACGCCGAGCACGGCGCGCACTACGACGAGCACTAGCTGGTCGGGTTGGGCTCCGCGTGGGCTCCGCGGGTGGGGATTCATCAAGGTATGCAGACGAAGGTGCACTTCCCACGGTGAGCAACCACTGGGGAGTGCCGGCTCACCCACATCCCTTGATGAATCCGCGCCCGCGTGGCCCCGCGAACCCGCCCTGACAGACTGGCCCCTGTGACTCGCTCCACCCGACGCACCCGCGCTGCCGCGGCGACCGCCGCTCGTCGTACCGAGGTCAGGCCGCCGACGCCGCATCCCTCGGGTGCCACCCCGCCGGCGATCCAGCCCGAGCTCGTGCCCCATCACGTCGCGATCGTGATGGACGGCAACGGACGCTGGGCCAAGGAGCGGGGCCTGCCGCGCACCAAGGGCCACGAAGAGGGCGAGTCGAGCCTGTTCGACGTCGTCGAGGGCGCGATCGAGATCGGCGTGAAGGCGATCTCGGCGTACGCCTTCTCCACCGAGAACTGGTCGCGCAGCCCCGACGAGGTGAAGTTCCTGATGGGCTTCAATCGCGACGTGATCCGGCGCCGCCGCGACGAGATGCACGAGCTCGGCGTCCGGGTGCGCTGGGCCGGGCGTGCCCCGAGGCTGTGGAAGTCGGTCATCACCGAGCTCCAGGTCGCCGAGGAGATGACCAAGGACAACGACGTCCTCACCCTCACCATGTGCGTGAACTACGGCGGCCGCTCCGAGCTCGGCGACGCCGCGCGTGGACTGGCCCGCGACGTCGCGGCGGGCAAGGTCAATCCCGACAAGGTCGACGAACGCACGCTGGCGCGCTACCTGTACGTCCCCGAGCTCCCCGACGCCGACCTGATCTGGCGCACGTCGGGCGAGCAGCGTCTCTCGAACTTCATGCTCTACCAGGCGGCGTACTCCGAGTTCGTCTTCACCGACGTGCTCTGGCCCGACGTCGACCGCCGCCACCTCTGGCAGGCCATCGACACCTACGCCCGCCGTGACCGGCGCTACGGCGGCGCGGAGCCCAACCCGACGGGTTGAACCCCTCAGCGCTCGACGTAGGCCAGCGAACGCAGGCCCCGTTCGAGCTGCCACTGCACGAACACCGAAACCAGGCCGCTGGCTTCGCGGACGTGGCGGATGTCGGCGGCCTCGATGGTCGGCCAGTCGCCGGCGAGCAGTGCGCCGAGGAGGGTGAGGGTCTCGGGGGCGGGGGTGGCCGAGCCGGGGATCCGGCAGGTCGAGCAGAGCACGCCGCCCATCGACGGGTTGAACCAGCGGTGGTGGCTGAGCTCGCCGGTCGCCGTCACCGGCGGGCGGCCGCAGTGGGCGCACTCCACGAACGCCGGGGCATAGCCCGCGATGGCCAGGGCGCGCAGCAGGTACGAGTCGAGCACGTGGTTGGCCCCGCGTTCCCCCGCCGCCATGGCGTTGAGGCCACCGAGCAACAGGCCGAACTGCTGGCGCGCCGGCTCCCGCTCCTCGACCACGAGGCGCTCGGCGGTCTCGAGCATGACGGTGCCCGCGGTGTAGCGGTCGTAGTCGCGCCCGACCTGCGCGCCGTACGCGCCGCGCGTCTCGGCCTGGGTGATCGTGTCGAGGTTGCGGCCCTCGGCCAGCTGGAGGTCCACGTGGGTGAACGGTTCGAGCCGCGACCCCCACCGGGACGTCGTACGACGCACGCCCTTGGCGACTGCCCGGATCCGACCGTTCTCGCGGGTCAGCAGCGTGATGATGCGGTCCGCTTCACCCAGCTTGTGGGTGCGCAGGACGATCGCTTCGTCACGGTAGAGCGGCACTCCCCCATTGTGACGTCCGGGCGTGACGAATGCGGGCGCCACCCCGCGGCACCCTCAGGAGGAACGGGTACGACGGGTCCGCGACCCGGGGCGCGCACACTCCCGCGCAAAGCGGGTGACGACCAGGTCGAGCCGCTCGGGGCGACGCCGCCACTCCAGGGGCACGGCGGCGTGCTCGATCGTCGATCCGGCGATCTCGTCAGCCACCATCTCCGCGTCCGCGACCGGGTGGAACGGGTCGTGCGAACGAGCCAGGACCAGGGTCCGTGCGGTGATGGCCGCGCGCTCGTCGGACGAGGGCGCGAAACGGCCGAAGAGGACGCCGTGCACGGCGGCCGCGACGGCGCCCGGCTCCTGGTCGAGGGTCTCGAGGCTCAGGCGCAACCACTCCGGCAGCATCCGCCGCGGGACCGGCCGGGTCGCCGCGCGCGCGAGAGAGACGGTGAACGGCGCGTAGCGGGCCGCAAGGAGCACCGGGGTCAGCACGGAGACCTGCACCGCCAGCGCGTTGTCGAGCACCGGCCCGTCCAGGACCAGCCCGGAGACCCGCTCGGGCGCGACGGCGGCCACTTCGAGGGCGACATTGGCCCCCAGCGAGCTGCCGCCGATCACGGCGCGGGACGCGCCCATGTGGTCCAGCAGCGCGATCACCTGCTCGGCGAACGCCGTCACCGAGTAGGACAGCGGATCCTCGGGACGGTCGGAACGGCCGTGACCGAGCGGGTCGAGGACGACGACGTGCAGGCCCGACGACGCGAGGGTGCGCGCAGTGTGGGCGTGCACCCGCCGCGGCACCAGCAGCGGCGGGACGAGGACGACCCAGGCGTCTCCGCCGCCGTACTCGGTGAACTCGAGGCGGTCGCGCCCGCGTCGGCCTTCGATGAAGCACTGGCCGACCATCTCGGAGGCCAACGCGGCGCGACCCATGCTCAGGCTCCGAGGGGAATCGTGGTCGCCTGCGCCCGGTTGGCCGCACACACCACGGCGCGGAGCGAGGCGGTGACGATGTTGTGGTGGATGCCGATGCCCCACACGATCTCGCCGGCGACCTCGCACTCGACGTACGCCGCGGCGAGGGCGTCGCCACCCGACGAGAGGGCGTGCTCGGCGTAGTCGAGGACACGGATGTCGGCACCGGCGTGACGCATGCCGTCGACGAACGCCGCGACCGGGCCGTTGCCCATCCCGGTGAAGGACTGCTCCTCACCGCGGACCACCATCGTGACTTCCTGGCGGTCGTCGCCGTCCTGGTCGGTCGTCGAGGAGAACGCGACCAGGCTGTACGGCGCCTCGCGGTCGAGGTACTCGGCGCGGAAGATCGCCCAGATCTCCTCCGGCGTGACCTCGCCGCCCTGGGCGTCGGTGCGCTGCTGGATGACCCGGCTGAACTCGATCTGCGCGCGGCGCGGCAGGTCGAGGCTGTGCTCGGCCTTGAGGACGTACGCGACGCCGCCCTTGCCGGACTGGCTGTTGACGCGGATCACGGCCTCGTAGGTGCGGCCGACGTCCTTCGGGTCGATCGGGAGGTACGGCGCCTCCCACGGGACCTCGCGGACCGACGTGCCCAGCTCGGCGGCGATCCGGTCGAGGTCCTCGAGGCCCTTCTTGATCGCGTCCTGGTGGGAACCGGAGAACGCGGTGTAGACGAGGTCGCCGGCGTACGGGTGCCGGGGGTGGACGGGCAGCTGCGTGCAGTACTCCACCGTCCGGCGCACCTCGTCGATGTCGGACAGGTCGATCTGCGGGTCGACGCCCTGGCTGAACAGGTTCATCGCCAGCGTGACCAGGTCGACGTTGCCCGTACGCTCGCCGTGGCCGAACAGGCAACCCTCGACGCGGTCCGCACCAGCCATCAGGGCCAGCTCGGTCGCGGCGACCGCGGTGCCGCGGTCGTTGTGCGGGTGCAGGCTGATCGCCGAGTGCGCACGGCGGGACAGCTGGCGGCCGAAGTACTCGATCTGGTCGGCGTAGGTGTTCGGCGTCGACATCTCGACGGTCGCCGGCAGGTTGAGGATGATCTCGCGACCCTCCTCGGGCTGCCACACGTCCGACACCCGCTCGCAGACCTCGATCGCGTAGTCGGTCGGCGTCTGGGTGAAGATCTCCGGGCTGTACTGGTAGCCGAAGTCGGTGCCGTTGAGCATCTCCTCGGCGTGCTTCATCACGCACTCGGTGCCCCGGGTCGCGATGGCGATGCACTCGGCCTCGGTCACCCCGAAGACCACGCGCCGGAACAGCGGCGCGGTCGCGTTGTAGAGATGCACGGTCGCCTTGTCAGCGCCGACGAGCGACGCCACGGTGCGCTCGATCAGGTCCTCGCGGGCCTGCGTCAGCACCGAGATGCGGACGTCATCGGGGATCTTGTCGCCCTCGACGAGCTGGCGCACGAAGTCGAAGTCGGTCTGGCTCGCGGACGGGAAGCCGACCTCGATCTCCTTGTAGCCCAGCTTCACCAGGAGGTCGAACATCTTCATCTTGCGCGAGGGACTCATCGGGTCGATGAGCGCCTGGTTGCCGTCACGCAGGTCGGTGGAGAGCCACCGGGGTGCGTGGGTGATCTTCTGGTCCGGCCAGGTGCGGTCCGGCACGGTGACGGGCTCGAAGGCCCGGTAACGCTCGAACGGCATACCGCTCGGCTGCTGGTTCGGGATGGTGATGCGGTTCGTCATGACATTCCTCGGCTGGTCTTGCAGGGGCGCCGGGCGCGCAACTCGCTCCGCAACGAGGGGTCCGGCTGTTTCAGACCTCGCTGCGGCCGCTAAGGAGAAGGGCTCGCATCATCATGATGCGCCCACTCTAACAGGATCGGGAGCCACTGCCGTCGGGACTAGTCTCGCTTCGTGGCCCGTTTGCTGATCGTGCACCACTCCCCCACCCGGTCGATGCAGGCGCTGCTCGACCAGGTGCTCGCCGGCGCCCACGACGAAGACGTCCAGTCGGGCGACGGGGTCGAGGTCGTCGTACGGCCTGCGCTGGAGGCGACGGCCGAGGACGTCCTGGCAGCAGACGGCTATCTCCTCGGCACGACCGCCAACTTCGGCTACATGAGCGGCGCCCTCAAGCACTTCTTCGACTCGACCTTCCTGGCCATCGGCGGCTCGCTCGACCCGAGCGGGACCCCCGGTGACGCGGACGACGCCACCGGCGACACGGCGGGGCGACCCTACGGCCTGTGGTTGCACGGCCGCTACGACCTGACCGGCGCCCAGCGCTCCGTGGAGTCGATCGTCGGCGCGCTCGGCTGGCGTCGGGGGTACGACGTCCTCGGCGTCCTGGGCACGGTGGACGACGCCGCGAACGAGGCCGCCTACGAGTTGGGCGCTACCATCGCGGCACTGCTGACCGCCTGAGAAGGGAGCCCACGCGATGACGCAGCGACGCGCCGTCGCCGTACTCCTGCTCGGCCTGCTCACTCTCGGCAGCGGCCTGCTCACGGCCTGCGGCAGCGAGGACCAGGGCGGCAACGCCGACCCCGACCTCGTGGACGCCACCGCGGTCCCGAAGAACGGCGTGTGCCGCAACCTGACCCCCGACGACGTCGCCCGGCCCGCCAACGCGACCGAGACGATCGACTGCGCCATGAAGCACAACGCGGAGACCTTCACGACCGGCGAGCTCCCCGCCACCTTCGACGACGTCGAGTACGACGACACCGAGCTGGCCACCTACGCCTACACCACCTGCTCACAACAGTTCGCTGCGTTCGTCGGTGCCGACGAGAGCCTGGTCCTGCGCACCACGATCAGCTGGGCGTGGTTCCGGCCGTCGGAGAAGGCGTGGGGCAAGGGTGCCCGCTGGTACCGCTGCGACGTCGTCGGCGGCAACGCATCGAGCGCCACCTACCGCGCGCTGCCCGAAACGGCGAAGGGGATGTTGTCGGGTCGCCCCAAGGACGTCTGGCTCAGCTGCGCCCGCGGGGCGTCGGTCGCTGAGGGCGAGAAGGTGCCGTGCTCGCAGAAGCACGACTGGCGCGCCGTCACCACCGTCAAGCTCGGCAAACCGGCGGACAAGTACCCCGGCGACCGCGTCATGGAGAGCCGGACCCGCGCCTTCTGCGCCCAGTCGGTCAAGGCCTGGCTGAACTACCCCGCCGAGTTCGAGTTCGGCTTCACGTTCTTCCACGGTGCCGAGTGGAAGGCCGGGATCCGCCGTTCGGTCTGCTGGGCAAGGACCGCCAAGTGACCCCACGGAGACGCTCCCGAGTGCGTAGCAGCCTGCTGGCGTCGATCCTCGTACTGGCTGCCGCTTTGACGGCCTGCAGCGGAGACGAGGGAAAGGACGACGACGCCAAGGAACCGAAGGCCACCCAGACCGTCGCGGCCCCGCCGCCGGCCGCACCGAAGGCCGGCGCGTGCTACCCGTTGCCGTTCGAGACCGCCGTGGCACCCACCTCCGAGATCGCCGCAGTGCCGTGCACGGCCAGCCACACCAGCGAGACCGTCGCGGTCGGCACCATCAACGCCGTGGTCGACGGACACCTGGTGGCCGTCGACTCCGAGCGGGTCCAGGCCCAGGTCGCCACCGCCTGCCCGCAGGCCCTGATCAAGTACGTCGGCGGGACCCGCGAACGCCTTCGGCTGAGCATGATCCGTCCGGTCTGGTTCACCCCGACCGTGAAGGACTCCGACGCCGGTGCCGACTGGTACCGCTGCGACGCGGTCGTGTTGGCCGGTACGTCGACCCTCGCCCAGCTCACGACCAGCCTCAAGGGCGTCCTCGGCAAGGGCAAGGTCAGCGACCGCTATGCCATGTGCGGCACCGCCGCACCGGACGCGAAGAACTTCGAGCGGGTGCCGTGCGCGGCCAAGCACAAGTGGCGTGCCATCGACGTCGTCGTCTTCGACGAGGGCAAGTACCCCGGCGAGAAGAAGGTCCGCGCGGCCGGACGTGGCCAGTGCGAGGACGCCGCCGCCGACACCGCCAAGGACCCGCTCGTCTTCGAGTGGGGTTATGAGTGGCCGACGGCCGAGCAGTGGGCGATGGGCCAGAAGTTCGGCCGCTGCTGGGCGATCGGTTAGCTGCCTGACTGCGCGAGACGCGTCTCCGGCGCATTTTTTAGGGGCAGCAAGCTGCCAGCGACGCCTCCCGCCGCGCTGCCGCGCCGCAGTTGCCTTGACGAGATGTCCAGTTGGCATGGCGGCAAGACAGCGGTGTCGGTTCAGAAACCCAGCTTCCTGAGCTGGCGGGGGTCGCGCTGCCAGTCCTTGGCGACCTTGACGTGCAGGTCGAGGTAGACGGGCGTGCCGAGGAGGGCCTCGATCTGCTTGCGGGCAACGGTGCCGACCTGGCGCAGGCGGGCGCCCTTGTGGCCGATCATGATGCCCTTCTGCGAGTCGCGCTCGACGTACAGGTTGGCGTGGATGTCGAGCAGCGGCCGGTCGGCGTCGCGACCCTCGCGCAGGCCCATCTCCTCGACCACGACGGCGATCGAGTGCGGCAGCTCGTCACGGACGCCGTCGAGGGCGGCCTCGCGGATCAGCTCCGCGGCGAGGATCTCCTCGGGTGCGTCGGTGAGGTCGCCGTCCGGGTAGAGCGGCGGTCCCTCCGGCATCAGCGCGACGAGCAGGTTCCCGAGCAGGTCGATCTGGTCGTTCGACACCGACGAGACGGGCACGATCTCGGCCCATTCGGTGCCGGTCTCCGCACCGAGTGCGGCGATGTCGCCCAGGTGCTCGGCGATCCGCTCAGGCGTGGCCAGGTCGGTCTTGGTGACCACGGCGATCTTCGTCGTACGACGAACCTTGCCCAGTTCCTTGACGAGGAACGTGTCGCCGGGGCCGATCTTCTCGTCGGCCGGGAAGCAGACGGCGACCACGTCGACCTCGGACCACGTGGTCTTCACGAGGTCGTTGAGCCGCTCGCCCAGCAGGGTCCGCGGTCGGTGCAGGCCGGGGGTGTCGACGAGCACGAGCTGGCCGTCGGACCGGTGCACGATGCCGCGCACCACGGTCCGCGTGGTCTGCGGCTTGTCGGAGGTGATCACGATCTTCTGGCCGACCAGGGCGTTGGTCAGCGTGGACTTGCCGACGTTGGGGCGGCCCACGAAGCAGGCGAACCCGCTGCGGTAGTTGTCGGGCAGGTCGAGCGAGCCGAACATCGCCGGCGCGGGGGCGGGCAGGCCACCGAAGTCCTCGTCGAAGTCGTCGTCGTCGTCCAGCTCGATGTCGTCACCGATGTCGTCGTCGCTCATTGCTGTGCTCCCTGTGCTGCGTCGTAGTCGGCCCAGATCTCGTCGTCTGACTTCCCTGCGGCCTTGCCTGCGCGCCAGATCGGACCGGGATCGACGGCACGCGGCTGCCGTCGGGTCACCGCCCGCCAGTAGCCCATCACGTCGTAGTGCGTGCTGGGGAGCTTGCGCTCGCGCATCACGTGCTTGCGGATCGCCCGCATCTGCGCGGACTCCCCCGCCATCCAGAAGTACCCGTCGCCCTCGGGCCAGTCGAGGCCCTCCACGATCTCGGCCAGTCGGCTCTCGCCGTCACCGGGTTGCCAGGTGACGTCCGCCCCGTCGGGGAAGTAGCCCTCGATCCGCGAGTCGGCGGGCACCTCGGCCACGATCCGGGTCGGCAATGCCGCGCCCTGGGTCGCGGCGATCCGGGCCATCGCCGGCAGTGCCGTCAGGTCGCCGACGAGCAGCAGCCACGCGGCGTCGACCGGCGGCAGGAACGAACCCTTCGGCTCGGTGATCGTCACCCGCTGGCCGACCGGGTCGGTCAGCGCCCATTCGGTCACCAGGCCGACCTCGTGGACCACGATGTCGAGCACCAGCGTGCTGCCCTCGACCGAACGAACCGTGTAGTACCGGCTCTGGAACTGCCCCGGCACGACCAGCCCCACCCACTCGTCGGCAATGCCGGTCGAGACGAAGCCGGGCACGTCCAGGGTCAGGCGCACCAGGTGCGGCGTCAGCTGCTCGCGCGCGACCACGTCGGCGTCGTACTGCTGGGCCCTGGTGCTCACCAGCGAAGGTTATCGGGGTTTGGAGCCTCGACTAGAAACGGTGCCGCAGCGGGTAGCCGCTCGCCCCCTCAGCGTCGGTCTTCGTGGCCAGCACGTGATGGAGCTGGATCTCGTTGCGCTCGAAGGACAACCGCGACCCCGCCATGTAGAGGCCCCACACCCGGGCGGTGTTCTCACCGACCTCGGCGACGCACTCGTCCCAGTTGGTGGCGAGGTTGTGGCACCAGCCCGCCAGGGTCCGGGCGTAGTGCTCGCGGATGTTCTCGTGGTGCTGCACCTCGAAACCGACGTCCTCGATCGCGGCGACGATCGTGCCGGAGCCGGTCAGCTCGCCGTCCGGGAAGACGTACCGGTCGATGAAGGCCCCGGTGTCGGTCGGCCGGTTGTGGGCCCGGGTGATGCAATGGTTGAGCAGCCGGCCACCCGGGGTCAGGCGGTCGTGCAGGAAGCCGAAGTACGACGGGTAGTTCTTGATGCCGATGTGCTCGGTCAGGCCGATCGAGCTGATCGCGTCGAACCCGGTCTCCTCGAGCAACCGGTAGTCGAGGTGGCGCACCTCGGCCAGGTGGTCCAGCCGCTGGCGCTTGATCTCCTGCTGCGCCCAGAACGCCTGCTCCTCGGAGAGGGTGACGCCGAGCGCCTTCACGCCGTACTCGCGCGCCGCGTGGCGCACCATCCCGCCCCAGCCGCAGCCGACGTCGAGCAGGCGCTGGCCCGGCTTCAGGTCGAGCTTGCGGGCAACCAGGTCGTACTTCTCGAACTGCGCTTCCTCGAGGGTTGCCTCAGCGGTCGGGTAGACCGCGCAGGTGTAGGTCATCGACGGGCCGAGGACCAGTTCGTAGAAGCGGTTCGAGACGTCGTAGTGGTGGCTGATCGCCTCCGCGTCGCGACCCAGGCTGTGCCGCACGCCGTCGATGACACGGCGCATCCGGCCCGGCGCCTCCTGCGGCGGCGGGGGCGGCGGCAGGAACCGGCTGAGGCCGAGCGTGCGCACCAGCATCAGGGCGTCGGTCGCTGACGGCCGGCGGAACTTGATGCCTTCCTTGAGGGCCACCAGCATCGGATAGGGGTCCCCCGGGTGGGCGCCCTCGAGGATCAGGTCGCCGGCGACGTACGCGCGGGCGAGGGCGAGGTCCGGGTCCACGCTGCTGACGAGGTACGAGAGCCCGCGTTCGGTCGCGAGGTGGAAGTGGAACGGAGCATCGTCGGGACCGATCGCGCTGCCGTCGTACGCCGTGAAGCGCAGCGGCAGCTCGTCGGCGATCAGCATGCCGAAGGCGTCCGCGATGGTCAGGGGGGTGGTGGTTTTCATCGGCTCCTCACTGCCTTGTCGTAGAGGGTGGTCAAGCGGTCATCAGGGTCGAACCGGCGCTTCACCGCGGCCAGGTGCGTGGTGTTGTAGAGCGCGTCGAAGGTCTCGCGGTCGTAGAACGCCTCGGAGTAGAGCGACTTGTGACCACCGAGCTCGTGCACCTTGGCCTCGATCGCGCGGTTGCGCGGCGAGTCGGTCGCCTCGGGGCCGACGTGGACGGTGCCCCAGAACCCGATGTTGACGTACAACCGTCCGGCTTCCAGCGGGTACGACGGCCAGGGCCGGTGGGCGACGAGCGGGCACAGCCACACCGGGCGCATCCCGACCTCCTCGTCGAACCACTCCAGGAACTCCCCCAGCCGCTCGACCGGCACCTCGACGTCCTGCACCACCCGTTCCCGCTGCGGGCGCCCGGCGCGGCGGTCGAGGCGGTCGGCGATGTCGAAGCGGCGGTCGAGGTGGAGCAGGCGCATGTAGACGTCCGAGCGGCGCAGGCGGCGGGGCCAGAACCGGCGGATCCGCGGGTTCTGCGCACCGAACGCACCGGAACACCAGAACCAGTCGGTGTCCCAGCGCCAGAGGTAGTCGTAGGTGGTGAGCCGGTCGCGGTCGCAGGCCTGCAGCGACCGGAAGTAGATGTCCTGCCCGGCATAGTCGGAGGTCGGGCCGGGCTCATCGGTCCAGCGAGCGATGGTGAGGACGTGCTCCCCGGGGCCGAACGAGACGCCGTCGAGCCCGTCGACCCGCTCGCCGTCGTACTCCCGGGTGGCGGCGATCTCGGCCATCGTCTTCGCCAACAGGTCCACGTCGTCGAACTTCAGGTGGCGCAGCGCGACGAACGTCGGCACCGGGGCGAGCCGGATCCGCAGCCGGGTGGCGTAGCCGAGCGAGCCGTAGGAGTTGGGGAACGCATCGAACAGGTCGTCGCCGGGTCGCGTCGTGACGACGTCACCGCCTCCGGTGAAGACGTCCATCTCGAGGACCGACTCGTGCGGGAGGCCGAGCCGGAAGCTGGTGGACTCGATACCGAGCCCGGTGACCGCGCCGCCGAGCGTGATCGTGCGCAGCTGTGGGACGACGTACGGAACCAGGCCGTGCGGGAGGGTCGCGTCGACGAGCGCCTCGTAGGTGCACATGCCCTGGACCTCGGCCACCGGTCCGTCCGGGCTGTCGGCGAGGACCTCGATCACGCCATCGAGGCCGCCGACGTCCAGACCGGGCGCCGTGGTGGCCGCACGGGCACGGAAGAGGTTGGTGGTGCGCTTCGAAAGGCGCACGGGTTCACCCGTCGGGATGGCGGCGTACGACGACGCGAGCCTCTCGACGGCGTTCTGGTGCTGGTGCCAGCCGCGATCTGCCACGTTCCGAGGCTACCCCCGACCGGTGACAGTCGGGTTTCACGACGTGAAGGAATTGCCGATCATGCCGCGCGCATCGCCGAGATGGATCGCGACCCCGTCGGGTCCGGAGAAGTCCTGCAGCACGGCCTCGTCGGGCTCGGTCAGGTCCTCTGCCGCCCCAAGGAGCACGCAGGCATCGACGCCGGTCGACCCCGACGCCACGGCCATCGCGATCACGGCCTGGACGGCCGTCAGGTGGAGCGAGGGCAGGTCGACGGTCGCCGCTGCGTACGTCCGGCCGTCGGTGTCACGTACGGCCGCGCCCTCCGCTGCGTTGATGCGAGCGCGGGTGGCGCGGGCGAGAGTGACGAGCTTCTGATCCTCGGACGACAGGTCGGACATGGGTCGAGTATCACCGACGGCATGATGGACCTCATGCCTGCCTACTGGATCAGCACGTACCCCGAGGTCTACGACGCGGACAAGGTCGCGGCCTACGCCGCCCTCGCCGGCCCCGCACTCACCGGCGCCGGTGGCCGTTTCCTGGCCCGCGGCCTGCCCGAACAGGTCTACGAAGCCGGCCTGAACACCCGCACGATCGTCATCGAGTTCGAGAGTGTCGACGCCGCCCGGGCCGCCCACGACTCGGAGGCGTACCAGGCTGCACTGGCCGCGCTCGACGGTGGTGCGCAGCGGGACCTGCGGATCGTTCCTGGCGCCTGAAGCGCGTTGGCCTCAGGTCGCGAGAGCGAGGCGCGCAGCGAGCCCCGTGATTGTGTGGTCCGGCGTTCACCCAGTGCCTGCAGAACCACACAATGACCGCGTCGCCTCACTGAGGTTTCGCCGGATCCCGACCTGTGGAGAGTTGGTGGTCTCGAGACGGTTGCTGCGCAACCTCCTCGACCAACGGGCGGCGGGCCTCTCGACACGCGACTCGCTGGCGCTCGCCGCTACTCGACGAGCTCGGTCAACCTACGGTCCGTTTGCGATGAGCTGGCAGGGGCAGGGACTCCCCCATGAATCGCTCACTTCTCGGGGTCCTCGCTGCCAGCCTGCTCTTCACCTTCACGGCCTGTGAGGACGACGGTGACTCGGGCGGCACCGACACGAAGACGCCGTCCAGCGACGCCACGGAGTCGTCGGACAGCACCGAGACAGACTCCGACGGACTGTCGGAGGAGGAGCTCCAGGCGAAGATCGTCACCGGCGCTCCGCCGAAGGACCTGACGTGGGCGGTCCAGCCGGCGCCGTCGGACTGGCGTGAGCTCAAGACGGAGGCGGGCACGCGGCAGTGGCAGGTGGGCGACACGCGCTGCATCGTGACGCTCAACCAGCCTGCCGGGCTGGGAACCGACCCGAAGCCGACGTCGGAAGACGTCGCCAAGGACTACATCGGTCTCAGCATCAAGCAGGCCGGTGCCACGGCAGAGCTCGGGCCCGCCGTCGCGCAGCTGTTCACCAACCACGTCAACGCCGACGCCGTGCAGGTCCAGAGCCAGTTCGTCGGCGTCCCCTTCACTGGCTCACCCGGCGACGTCGAAGGACTGGCCTACGGCTACCGCGCCGGCGACTTCGCGCTGCGGGCGATCGCGTTGTGCGGTGGCGGTGAGTACGCCGACCACGGCACCGAGCTCGAGGAGTTCCTCAAGAGCCTGACGGCCCAGACGACGTACTGATCCGGGAGATCAGGACGGTTCCGATCTTCTTGCGACGACCGGACGGCTCCTCGGCCTCGAAGCGCAGGCCGTGGGCCTCGACGATCGAGCCGGGGATCGGCACCTTGCCGAGGTGCTTGGCGAGCAGGCCGCCGACCGAGTCGACGTCCTCCTCCTCGATGTGGAAGCCGAAGATCTCGTCGAGGTCGTCGACCGGGTAGCGCGACGAGACACGGACGACGCCCTCGCCGGAACCGGTGAGGTGCTCGACCTCGATCTCGGCCTCGTCGTACTCATCGGTGATCTCGCCGACGATCTCCTCGAGGAGGTCCTCGATGGTGATCAGGCCCGCCGTGCCGCCGTACTCGTCGACGACGACGGCGACGTGCTGGTGGCGGACCTGCATCTCGCGCAGCAGGTCGTCGACCGGCTTGGACTCGGGCACCCACAACGCGGGGCGCATGATCTCCTCGACCCGCTGGGTCAGCTCGACGTCCGGTGCCTCGAAGTCACGCCGCACGACGTCCTTGAGATACGCGATCCCGCGGACGTCGTCGAGGTTCTCGCCGATCACGGGCACGCGGGAGTAACCGGTGCGCAGGAACAGCGACATCGTCTGGCGCAGGTTCTTGTACGTCTCGATGTAGACCACGTCACCGCGGGGCACCATCACCTCGCGCACGGTCGTGTCACCGAACTCGAACACGGAGTGGATCATCCGTCGTTCCTCGGCCTCGATCAGTTCCGAGGCCTCGGCGATGTCGACCATCTCGCGCAGCTCGGTCTCCGTGGAGAACGGACCTTCGCTGAAACCGCGACCCGGCGTGATCGAGTTGCCGACCAGGATCAGCAGCTTCGGCAGCGGCCCCAGCACCGTGGTCAGCGCCGACAGCGGCCAGGACGACCAGATCGCGACGGTCTCGGCGTGCTGCCGGCCGACGGTGCGCGGGGCGACGCCGATCACCACGAAGGTGACCACCAGCATCACGCCGAGCGCGAGCCCGGCCCGCGCCCACCACGAGGCTTCCAGGCGCTCATCGATGTACAGCGTGACGACCACGACGGCCGCGATCTCGCACAGCAGCTGCAGCAGCAGCGCCGTGTTGAGGTGCCGCGGCGCGTCATCGAGTACGGCGACCAGGCGCCGTGCACCGCTGCGACCGTCCTGCAGCATCTCCTGCGCACGCGCCCGTGAGAACCCCGCCAGGGCAGCGTCCGCCGCGGCGAACAGCCCCGCCAGCACCACGAGAACAGCCGCCACGAGGGGCGGCCACAGACTGCCGGCGATCATCGGGTCACTGGGCGCGCCACTGCGCGAGCAACTGGTCCTGGAGTCCGAACATCTCCTTGTGCTCCTCCGGCTCGGCGTGGTCGTAGCCGAGCAGGTGCAGGATGCCGTGGGTGGTGAGCAGCTCGAGCTCGGCGAGCGTGCCGTGGCCGGCCGTCGCGCCCTGGCGCTCGGCGATGCTCGGGCACAGGACCAGGTCGCCGAGCATGCCCTCCTCGGGCTCCTCGTTGACGAGTCCGGGACGCAGCTCGTCCATCGGGAAGGCGAGCACGTCGGTCGGCCCCTCCTTCTCCATCCACTTCTCGTTGAGCTCGGCGATGGTGGCCTCGTCGACCGCCTTGATGCAGAGCTCGGCGAGCGGGTGCACGCGCATCTGGTCCATCACGAACCGGGCCAGCCTGGAGAAGTGCTTGACGTCGAGACCGGAGCCGGACTCGTCGAGGATCTCGATGCTCACTTGGTGAAGTGACCCTTCTGGTGGTTGGCCTGTGCGTCGAACTCCTCGTAGGCCGCGACGATCCGGGCCACGAGCTTGTGGCGGACGACGTCGTGACTGGTGAGCTTGACGAACGCGAGGTCCTCGACACCGTCGAGGATGCCCTCGATGATCCTCAGCCCGGACGTGGTGCCGGACGGCAGGTCGACCTGGGTGACGTCACCGGTGACGACGATCTTGGAGCCGAACCCGAGCCGGGTCAGGAACATCTTCATCTGCTCGGGCGTCGTGTTCTGAGCCTCGTCGAGAATGATGAAGGAGTCGTTGAGCGAACGGCCGCGCATGTAGGCCAGCGGCGCGACCTCGATGGTGCCCGCTGCGAGCAGCTTCGGGATCGAGTCGGGGTCGAGCATGTCGTGCAGGGCGTCGTAGAGCGGCCGCAGGTACGGGTCGATCTTCTCGCTCAGCGTGCCGGGGAGGTAGCCGAGCCGCTCGCCGGCCTCGACCGCCGGCCGGGTCAGGATGATCCGGTTGACCTGCTTGGCCTGCAGCGCCTGCACGGCCTTGGCCATCGCCAGGTAGGTCTTGCCCGTACCGGCCGGGCCGATGCCGAACGTGATCGTGTGCTGGTCGATCGTCTCGACGTAGCGCTTCTGGTTGAGCGTCTTGGGGCGGATCGACCGGCCCCGGTTGCTCAGGATGTTGAGGGACAGTACGTCGGCGGGCCGCTCCGACGTCGCGGTCTCGGCACGCAGCATCGCCTCGACCCGCTCGACGACCTCGAGCGTGATGCCCTGGCCGGTGCGGAGGATCGCGACGAGCTCGCCGATCACCCGGTCGGCGAGGGTGACGTCCTTCGTCTCGCCGGCGAGGGTGATCCGGTTGCCACGGACGTGGACCTCCACGCCGAGCCGCTTCTCGATCAGCCCGAGGTGCTCGTCACCCGGCCCGAAGAGGGTGACCATGTCGATGCTGTTCGGCACGACGACGGTGTGCCGGATGGGGGCTGCGGAAGCTGCGGAAGGGGAATCTGTCATGACCCCTCCATGCTACGGGAGCACACGCGGCGGGCCCACCCGGTTTGCGGGTGCCGCCCGGTGCCGGTCAGCCGGGAGGCCAACCCATCGACCGGCCGGCCAGCACGTGCCCGTGCGTGTGGAACACGGTCTGGCCCACGCCGGCGCCCGTGTTGAACACGAGGCGGTAGTCGTCGTACCCCTCGGCCTTGGCGACGGTGCGCGCCGTGGTGGCGATCTCGGCGAACATCGCGGCGTCCGCCTCCGCCGAGTCGGCGGCGTTGTGCGCATGGGCGCGTGGCACCACCAGCACGTGCAGCGGCGCCTGCGGGTTGATGTCACGGAAGGCGAGCGTGCGCTCGCCGTCGTGGACGATCTCGGCCGGGATCGCACCGGCGATGATCTTGCAGAACAGGCAGTCGGGATCGGCGGTCACAGCTCCAAGATAGTGGTCACGATCTCGTGTCAACCGGCTGACGCCCTCGCGCGTGGAACTAGCGTGACCATCCATGCGGTGTTCGGCGCTTCGCCCTTCGCGACCCCCGGTGGGGGCATCGTCCTGGAGCGCGCCGTGAACGACGCTGTCGACGCCGGGACGGACGCCGACACCGCCGTCGAACGCCTTTACGTCGACCACTGGGACCGCCTCGTCCGGCTCTCCGTGCTGCTGGTGCGCGACCGCGGCCAGGCCGAGGAGGTCGTGCAGGACGCGTTCATCGAGCTGCACCGACGCTGGTCGCGGCTCGAGGACCCCGACAAGGCGCTGGCGTACCTCCGGCAGACGGTCGTGAACCGGTCCCGTTCGACGCTGCGCCACCGGGGCGTCGTACAGCGTCACCTGGCGCGGCAGCACACCGAGGACATCGCTCCCCCGGCGGACGAACCCGTGCTGGCCGCGAGCCGGCGCCGGGCCGTGCTCGACGCCCTCCAGCACCTGCCACGCCGCCAGCGCGAGGTGCTCGCGCTGCGCTACTACCTCGACCTGTCCGAGGCGGAGATCGCCGAGACCCTCGGCATCAGCAAGGGAGCCGTGAAGAGCCACGCGTCCCGTGGCGCCGCCGCGCTACGACCACTGCTGGAGTCCCGCGACCTGAAGGGAGGCGACCGATGAACGACGACCAGGCCGACCGGGACCTCGCGAGCCTGTTCGCGGACGCCGTCTCGGACGTCGTACCCGGCGACCGACTGGGTGAGATCCGTCGCGCAACGGCACACAACACCCGCACGCCGCGGCGCTGGGCCCTCGTCCTGGCCGCGGGTACGGCGACCGCGGCCGTCGTGGGAGGCGGCGCGGCCCTCAGCCAGCTGGGCCTGCCGAACGGCGACGACGTCGCCGGACCCGGCAACGAACACATGGCCGTGGCGACGTACTACGTGGGAGAGACGCCCGACGGCGACCGGCTCTTCCGCGAGTTCCAGTCGATCGACGCAACCGACGACACCGCCGCGCGCGCCCTGGAAGCCGTTCGGCTCCTGGAGTCCGACGCCGGCGCGAACGACCCCGACTACGAGACGGCGTGGCCCGCCGGTGCCTTCGTCGACGTCGCGCTCGGCGACGACGGGATCCGGTTGACCATCAGCGACGAGGCTGCGGGCGACCCCGGCACGACCGGCACGAACGGCCTGCAGCAAGCCGTGTTCACCGCGCAGGCAGCGGTCGGCGAGACCCTCCCGGTGTCCTTCGTGACCGGCGACCGCACCGTCCGCGACGACGTGCGGCGCGACAACGCCGTCCTCACCCCCGTCAACATCTCCGACCCTACCGAGGGCCACTCGGTCAGCGGCGTCCTCACCATGCGCGGCACCGTACGGTCGCCCCGGGGCGCCGAGGTCGACGACGTCCCCTGGGAGCTCAGGTCCGCCGACGGCGCGCTCGCCCTCTCGGGTGCCGCACCGGCGACGGGCACCACGTGGGAGACGACCGCCGACATCGCGGACCTTGCTCCCGGCAGGTACGTCCTCACCGTCAGCGGCGCCAGCCCCACCAGCGGCCCCACCAACGGGCCGGCGACCGACACGCGGACCGTCACCGTCCGCTGACCGACCCACCGCTCACGCAAGGATCGTTCTCATGAACCACCCCGTTTCCCCCCGCCGCACCCTCGCTGCTCTCACCGGGGCGCTGCTGACCCTGGGCCTCCTTGCCGGCTGCGGTGACGACGACGCCGACCCGGCGGCGTCCGATCCCACCAGCCAGGGCACGGCCAGCAGCGACGCGACGACGGATGCGACGGGCAGCCCGACCGGCAGCCCCACGACCGGCGGGACCACGGGAACCGCCGATCCGGAGGTGATCCCGGTCTACTACGTCGGCGACACTCCCGACGGTGACCGGCTGTTCCGCGAGTTCACGCAGTCCTCGGGCGTCGCACCGCTCGTCGCTGCCGCTGCCGCGGTCACCGAGGGCGACCCAGTCGACCCCGACTACCGCACGCCGTGGCCCAGCGGCCGCTTCGCGTCGATCACGCAGACCAGCACCGCGATCGTGGTCGAGGTGGCCGAGGAGAGCTGGCTCGAGGCAGGTTCGCTGGACGCCGACCTGGCCGAGCTCGCCGTCCAGCAACTCGTCTACACGCTCCAGGGCACCATCGGGAAGCGCCTCCCCGTCACCGTCGAGTACGACGGCAGGCCGGCCGACACGCTGCTCGGAGTCAGCACGGCGGGCGGCCTCAAGGCAGCACCACAGCTCGACGTGCTGGCGTTCATGAACGTCACCGAACCCGCCGAGGGCACCACGGTGCCCGACTCGTTCACCGCCACCGGCCGCACCAGCTCCTTCGAGGCCACGGTGGGCTGGACGATCGAGGACGCGACCGGCACGGCGGTCCTCGAGGGCTTCGCCACGGCGGAGGGCTGGATCGACAAGCTCTACCCCTGGAAGACGAAGGTCGACGTCAGCAGCCTGGACGCCGGCACGTACACCTTCATCGCCCGCACCGACGACCCTTCGGGCGGCGAGGGCCCCGGCCCGACGGAGGACACGAAGCGGATCACGATCGAGTGACCGTGGACAGGACGGGCAGGATGGGCGCGTGAAGTTCAGCCGGCAACGACTCAACCGCACCCTGTTGCTCCGCCAGCACCTGCTCGAGCGGGTCGACCTGGCACCGGCCGCGATGGTCGAGCACCTGATCGGCCTGCAAGCGCAGGAGTCCCTGCCGCCGTACCTCTCCCTGGCGGCGCGGCTGACCGACGTCGACCCGCGTGCGGTCAGTGGCGCGATCGAGGATCGCAGCCTGGTGCGGGTGCTCAGCCTGCGCGACACGGTGCACCTGCACGTTCCCGGCGACGCACTGCAGCTCCCGGTGTGGGCGGCACCCGTGCGCGAGCGCGAGATGAAGCAGAGCCAGACGATCGGCGAGGCACGCACCGTCGACCGGGCGGCCTTCGCCGCCGCGGTGCGGGAGGTGCTGGCCGACGGCCCGCTCCCCCAGCGCGCCCTGGGCGCCGGTCTCGCCGAACGGTTCCCCGCGTTCACCTCCGGCCAGCTCGGCCAGGTCGCCCGCGTCGCGGAGGTGCTGGTGCAGCTGCCTCCGCGCGGCTGCTGGAAGCCGACCGGGTCGACGGCGGTGGCCTACGACTTCCTCGACCGCTGGCTCGATGCACCCCTCGCCGAGCCCGACGTCCCCGACCTGATCCGTCGCTACCTGCGGGCCTTCGGTCCGGCCTCCGCTGCCGACGTCACCACCTGGTCGGGCATCACCCGACTGGGACCGATCGTCAAGGCCATGGACGACCTGGTGCAGCACGAGGACGAGAACGGCCGCCCGCTCTATGACCTGGCCGATGCCCCGATCGCCGAGGAGGACGCACCCGCCCCGGTCCGGCTGCTCGGCACGTACGACAACGTGTGGCTCTCCCACGCCTCCCGGGACCGGGTCACCGCACCCGAACGCCGCAACGCGTGGTTCGGCGTCAACGGCGCCCAGATGATGTCGTTGTACGTCGACGGGTGGCTCGAGGGCCTGTGGCGGATCGAGGACGACCGGATCGTCGTCGGCGAGGTCCTGCGGTCGCTGACGAAGGCCGAACAGGCCGAGCTGGACGAGGAGATCGCCCGGACCGAGGCATTGCTCGCCCGGTGAGGCTCAGGCGCCCCAACGTGGCGTGCGAGCGAGCAACGCCGACACTGCGGCCACTCCGGCCGTCGACGTGCGGAGCACCTCGGAGCCGAGGCCCACGGCCACCGCACCCGCGGCGACGAAGCGCGCGACCTCGTCGTCGGTGAGCCCACCCTCGGGGCCGACCACGACGAGGATGTCGCCGTCGCCCGGCAGGGCCAGCGCGGCCAGCGGTTCGGTCGCTTCCTCATGCAGCACGACGGCGACGTCGACGCCGGCGATCAACGCGGCCACGTCGTCGGTCGTGGCGAGGGGATCCACCTCGGGGTGCCACGCACGGCGCGCCTGCTTCGCCGCCTCGCGGGCCGTCGCCTGCCACTTGGCGTGCGACTTCGCAGCCCGTTCGCCCTTCCAGACCGCGACGCTGCGGGACGCCGCCCACGGCACGATCCGGCCGACGCCGATCTCGGTCAGCACCTCGACGGCGAGCTCGCCGCGATCGCCCTTCGGCAGTGCCTGCACGACGGTGAACTGGGGCGACGGCTCCAGCTGGTCCGCGATCTCGCGGACCAGCACCGAGAACTCCCGCTTCGACGTCTCGCTGACGTCGCCGGTCGCCACCCGACCGACCCCGTCGGCGAGCTGCAGCGACTCCCCCACCCGCAGCCGTCGTACGACGACCGCGTGGTGGGCCTCGTCGCCCTCGACCGTCACGGTGTCACCGGCAGCGACACCGGCCAGCGATGCGACGAGGTGCTGCGGGAGGGTCATCGGCTGGTCTCGTCGGGCGATCGCGTCAGGTCAGTGCGCGGTGAAAGCGTCGCGGAGCCGGCCGAACATCGACTTGTGCGTCGGCCGCACGTCGCCCGTGGGCTGCTCCTCGCCCCGGATGGCCGCCAGCTCGCGCAGCAGCTCCTCCTGACGGGCATCGAGGCGACCCGGGGTCTCGACCGCGATGGAGACGACGAGGTCGCCCCGACCGCCGCGCAGACCGGGGACGCCGCGACCGCGCAGCAGCACCTGGTGGCCGGACTGGGTGCCGGCCGGGATCGGCAGGTCGAAGCTGGTCTCGACACCGGAGTCCTCGGCCTGGTCGAGGTCGGCCTCGAGGGTCGGGAGCGAGATGGTCGTGCCCAGCGCGGCCGCGGTCATCGGGACCGACACCGTGCAGTGCAGGTCGTTGCCGTTGCGCTCGAACGTGGCGTGCGGCGCGACGTGGATCTCGACGTACAGGTCTCCGGCGGGGCCGCCGCCCGGGCCGACCTCGCCCTGCTCGGTGAGCTGGACGCGGGTGCCGGTGTCGACGCCCGCGGGGATCTTGACGGTCAGGCTGCGGCGCGAACGGACGCGGCCGTCACCCGCGCAGTCGCGGCAGGGGTCGGCGATGACGGATCCGAAGCCGCGACACGCAGCGCAGGGGCGCAGGGTCCGGATCTCGCCGAGGAACGAGCGCTGCACGTGCGCGACCTCGCCGGCACCACGACAGGTCTCGCACGCCACCGGCTGGGTGCCCGGGGCGGCACCGGCACCGCTGCACGTCGTGCAACGGATCGCCGTGTCGACCTTGAGCTCGCGCGAGACGCCGAAGGCGGCCTCTGCCAGCTCGACCTCGATGCGGATGAGGGCGTCCTGGCCACGGCGCACGCGGGCACGCGGACCGCGGCCACCGCCCTGGCCGCCACCGCCCTGGCCGCCGAAGAAGGCGTCCATGATGTCGGTGAAGGAGAAGCCGGCACCCTGGCCGCCGCCGAAGCCGCCGCTGAACGGGTCGCCTCCGCGGTCGTACGCCGCGCGCTTCTGCGGGTCGGACAGCACCTCGTACGCCGCGGTGACCAGCTTGAACTGCTCCTGGCTCTCCGGGTCGGGATTCACGTCCGGGTGGAGTTGCCGGGCCAGGCGCCGGTAGGCCTTCTTCAGGGCGTCCGCATCCGCGTCGCGGGCAACACCCAGCAGTTCGTAAAGGTCCGTGCTCACTTCTTCTCCATCATCCTGAGGCGCCGGGGAGCGCCATCAGTTCTCGTCGAGGATGCGCGACATGTAGCGCGCGACTGCGCGCACCGCCGCCATCGATCCGGGGTAGTCCATGCGGGTCGGGCCCACGATGCCGAGGGACGCGAGCGCGTCGTCGGGGCCGTAGCCCGTCGCGACGACACTGGTCGACGCCAGTTCCTGGTAGGGGCCTTCGGCACCGATCCGGACCGTCACTGCGCCACTGCCGGTGGCCTCGCCGAGGAGCTTGAGCAGCACGACCTGCTCCTCCAGCGCCTCGAGGAGGGGGCGGACCGACGTGTCGAAGTTGTCGCCGAAGCGGGCGAGGTTCGCCGTACCGCCGACGACGACCCGCTCGTCGGACCGGTGGTCGCTCATCGCGTCGACCAGGGTGTCGACGACCGAGACGGTGACCGCCGAAGGAGCCGGGGAGCCGGGCTCGGGGTGGATCAGCGCGTTGAGCGCCGCCGCCGCCTCGGCGATGACCTCACCCGTGGCGGCAAGGTTGACGCGGGAGCGCAGCGCGGCGAGGTCGGCCTCGGCAAGCTCGCTCTCGAGCTCGATCAGGCGCTGCTCGACGCGGCCCGAGCTGAGGATCAGCACGAGCAGCAGGCGGGTGGGGGTCAGCGCGACGATCTCGACGTGGCGCACGGTCGAGTGCGACAGCGAGGGGTACTGGACCACGGCGACCTGGCGTGTCAGCTGCGCCAGCACGCGCACCGAGCGGTGGACGACGTCGTCGAGGTCGACCGCCCCGTCCAGGAAGGTCGCGATCGCACGCCGCTCGGCAGAGCTGGTGGGCTTGACCGTCGAGAGCCGGTCGACGAACAGCCGGTAGCCCTTGTCGGTCGGCACCCGGCCGGCGCTGGTGTGCGGCTGGGCGAGGTAGCCCTCCTCCTCCAGCGCGGCCATGTCGTTGCGGATCGTCGCCGGGGACACGTTGAGGTGGTGGCGCTCGACCAGCGCCTTGGAGCCGACGGGCTCCTCGGTCGCGACGTAGTCCTCGACGATGGCGCGCAGCACGGCGAGCCTGCGGTCCTCCTGCATGCCCCACCTCCTGCTCGTCCTGCGCCAGTTCGTCTGGCACTCCGCTCCAGCGAGTGCCAATGCTACCGCTGGAGGGCCCGAAACCCCGGACCGCCGGACCGAGACCTTCCCCGCACCCGCCGTCGCATGTAGGTTAGGCTCACCTAATTCCCGCGCTGAAGGAGAAGGCCCATCGTGTCCCTCGATACCGGCATCGACGCAGCTCGCGTCGACATCCACCGCCTCGCGGCGGCGGCCCGCAGCATCCTGGCCTGCCCCGACGACGTCTCCCTCGTCGTCGACGGGATCGACGACATCACCGCGGGGCTCGATCACGAGCACCTCGAGATGCGGGACCACGGCGGGCGCCCGGTCTTCGCGTGCCCGGCCGACTCCGACCTCGCCCGCGCCGCCCACGACCGCCGCGGCGCCCTGCTGACCCTGCGCAGCGGCCTGGGTCGCCCGGGCTCCCCCGATCGCGACGCGACCCTCACCCTGTCCGGCCGGCTCGAAGCGAGTGGCCTCGAGGAGTGTGAGTGCTGCTGCGAGGTGCGCCTGCGGGTCAGCCTGCACCTCGACTTCGCCGTCCTCGCCCGGGACAGCGCCCCCGAGTCCGCCCCCGACAAGGCCCGCCTGCGGGTCCCGCTCGCCGCCTTCGGCTCGCGCGCCCACGACCTCAACCGCGGCTTCCTCCAGCGCTCCGTCGAGCACGCCAACCTGTGCCACCAGGACGAGCTCCGCCGCGCGATCGCGACCCGGACCGACACCCGCCTCGGCGACATCGTGGGTGTCCAGCTCGCCGAGCTCCAGACCACCGCGGTCGTCCTGCAGTGGGTCGACGTCGACGGCGCCCACGACGCCGAGCTCCGCTTCCCCCGGGCGGCCACCTCGACTGCCGACCTCGGCGAGCTGCTGCGCTCCGAACTGCACGCCGGCATCTGTTGACCGGGCCGTAGCCTGACCAGGTGCCGTTCACCGAAGTTGCCGACCGTGTCTGGGTCCTGCGTCACCCGTGGTTCGACCTCAACGTGACCGTGGTCGGCGGTGACCGCGGGCTGGTCGTCGTGGACACCCACGCCTCGTCGCTCGCCGCGACCGAGGTCATCGGCGAGCTGCGCAGGCTGGGCCGCGGTGACCTCGTCGCCGTGGTCAACACCCACGAGCACTTCGACCACACCTTCGGCAACGCCACATTCCTGCAGGAGTACGGCGACCTGCCGATCCACGCGACGGAGGAGGCTGCCGAGCGAACCGTCCCGGCGGGCGAGCGGATCAAGGGCCTGTACCGCGCAGCCGACGACGAGCCGCGTGCCGAGGAGGTGCTCGCGACCACCATCCGGCCCGCCGACACGACCTTCTCCAGCGCCTCCGTGATCGACCTCGGTGACCGCCAGGTCGAGCTCGTGCACCCCGGGCGCGGCCACACGGGTGGCGACCTGGTCGTCCGGGTCCCTGACGTCGACGTCCTCCTGGCCGGGGACCTGGTCGAGGAGTCGGCGCCGCCCGGACTCGGCGAGGACTGCTGGCCGATGGACTGGCCCGGCACGCTCGACCTCGTCGTCGGGCTGCTGACGCCCGCCTCGATCGTCGTGCCCGGTCACGGAGCGATCGTCGATCGCCGCTTCGTCGAGGAGCAGTGCGACGACCTGCGTGCCGTCGCCGAGACGATCCGCGACCTCGCCGGACGCGGCGTGCCCGAGGCCGAGGCCGTCGCCGCCGCGGAGTGGCCCTTCCCCGCCGAGGCGCTGCGGCACGCCGTACCGCGGGGGTATGCGCAACTCCCCCGGGCGCGCCGCCACCTGCCCATGGCGTGACCGGCCTAGGCTCGCCTGTCGTGGATCGCTACGGGACCGACGTGATGGCCGGAGACTGGAAGGTCCCCAAGCGGGGCCGCGCCGTGGAGACAGCGGGCGACATCGGGCTGGTCGTCGAGGAGGTGACCACCGACTGGTGCGGCGAGATCGTGGCCGTCGACCGCGACCTGGACACGCTCACCCTCGAGGACCGCCGCGGCAAGCGTCGTACCTTCCCGCTCGGCCCCGGGTTCCTGCTCGAGGGCAAGCCCGTGATCCTCACCGCACCCCTGCGAGCCGGTGCCTCCGGCCCGGCGAAGCCCACCCGGACCGCCAGTGGCTCGATCGCCGTCCACGACGCGCAGGCCCGCGTCGCGCGCGCCAGCCGGATCTTCGTCGAGGGACGCCACGACGCGGAACTCGTCGAACGGGTCTGGGGCGACGACCTGCGCATCGAAGGCGTAGTGGTCGAGTACCTCGGCGGCGTCGACGACCTCGCCGACCACCTGGTGTCGTTCAAGCCCGGACCGCAGCGCAAGGTCGGCGTCCTGGTGGACCACCTGGTCCGCGGCTCCAAGGAGTCCCGGATCGCCGACGCGATCGCGCGTGGTCCGAACGGCAAGCACGTCCGGATCGTCGGCCACCCGTTCGTCGACGTCTGGCAGGCCGTCAAGCCCGACCGGATCGGCCTGAAGGAATGGCCGACCATCCCTCGCTCCATCGAGTGGAAGAAGGGCGTGTGCCAGCACCTCGGCTGGCCACACCGCGACCAGGCCGACATCGCCCGCGCCTGGAAGCACATCTTGTCGAAGGTCGACTCGTACGCCGACCTCGAACCCGCCCTGCTGGGGCGGGTCGAGGAACTGATCGACTTCGTCGCTTCCTGACGGGTCAGAGACCGGCGCGGAACTGCTTCAGCACCTCGTCGACGCGGGCCTGGTCGCGGGCCTCGAGCGGGATCAGCAGCTCCGCCACGACGTCGGTGAGCTCGGCGATCCGCCGGTTGAGCTGACGGTTCTCCTGCACCTCGACCTCGAGCGCGGCCACCCGGGCACGCAGGCCGCTGGGGTCACGGAGTCGCTTCGCAACGGGCTCCGGGAGCTTGTCCTTCGCCTGGGCGCGCAGGCGGTTCTTGCGCTCGCTCATGGGTTCTCCTTCGGTTGCGGCCAGTGGGCGCGGATCCGGCACACGGCCGGGTCGGGCGCGTCGTACATGTCTTCGCCCGGTTCGACGGCCAGGTGCTCGACGACACCTCCGGCCCGCTCGATGGCGTCCTGGATCGTCGCCGGGTCCACCCGACGCACGAGCTCGTGCGGTTCGCCGGGAGTGCCGGCCGGCGCGGTGACGCCCTTGACCGCAGCGGGGAACTCGAGGAACAACCGCCCGCCCCCGGGCCGCAGCGCCATCCGTGCCAGCAACCACAGCTGGTCGAGCGCCGGCTGGTCCAGGCAACCGACCAGGTGCCGGGCGTAGAGGTGGTGGGGCTCACGGGCCAGCCGGGTGCCGTGCATCAGGGTCGAGCGAAGCTCACCGAGGATCAGCTGGTCGACCTTGACGGTGAGCTCGCGCCGACGGTTGCGGCGCCGGATGAAGCCGAGTGCACCCCGCGAGAAGTCGAGAGCGATGACCTGGTGCCCGCGTCGCGAGAACCACAGCGCATCGCGGCCGGTGCCGGGGCCGAGCTCGACCACGGGCAGGTCCCCGAAGCGCCTCTCCGCCCAGTGCGCGAAGGACGACGCCGTGTTCGGCACCCGCCGGACGTCGGGGCTGGCGAAGAACTCCGTCCAGCGGCCCATCTCCGCCCGGAAGCCACGCAGCCAGCCATCGAGTCGTCGTACGCCGGCGGCCGGGTCGGCGTAGCGGAAGGACGGATCGGGGGTGCGCCACTGCGGCCCGTAGAGGAAAGACAGCATCGCGTCGGTGTCGCGGGGCGCGGGGAACTCGTAGCCGTGGAGCTCGATGGTCGAGAACGGAACGATCTTGTCCCGCGGCAGGGTCCCGCTGCGGTTGCCGAGCTGGAAGAACGTGTCGCCGACGTGGAAGGCGACGAACACGTCGATGTGGCAGGTCCGGCCGTCGGAGAGCTTCAGCAACAGCTTGATGTCGCCGCCGGACATGCGCAGCAGGTTCCAGCCACGCGCGCGCATCGCGCGACCGATCCGGTAGGACTCGGCGATGATGTCGGCCGGCGAGGAGTGCGGGGAGAGGTAGCAGAGGTCGGTGTCGGAGTCGTGGGCGAGCATCCGGCCTTCGCGGACCGCTCCGAGCAGGGCGCCGTAGTTCAGGTAGGCATCGACCTTGGCGTAGGTCCGTAGGTCCTCGATCGCCCGGCTGGTGCCGGCCATGATCTCTTCGCGGATCGCCTCGCCGGTGTCGGCGAAGGATCGCGCCAGGTGGCCGACCTTGTCGACCGACAGGCGGTTGCCCGCCTTGTCGACCACGGCGAGCGGTCCGTCGCCGTCGCCCAGGCCCACCTCGTCGTCGTACAGGACATCGTCACCGGAGGTGTCGGTGACCCGGATCCGGCCGCGGCCGTTGAGGTACGGACGCAGGACGCCCGGCCACGGGACCAGGACGCCACCGTCACGGGGTTCGCCGTCACGCACCGGCGTGAGCGACCACACGTAGTGGCCATCGATCTCGACCAGGAGCGGCCGGGTGTCGGCAGGAAGAAGGAGACCGTCGTCCGAAACGACCGCGGTCATGAGACCCCGCGGTGCGCGATCGCCTTGCGCAGCGCGGTCGACGACGTCTGCAGCGTGTACGGGAAGTAGGTCACCTTGACGCCGAGCAGGGCCATCTCCGCTTCGAGACGGTCGCCCTTGGCAGTGCCCTTCCAGTCGTCGCCCTTGAAGATCTGGTGGAAGCCGACGTCGCGCCACGAGTCGGTCTTGCTCACCGTCTCCTCGGCGTAGACGGCGTCGACGATGCCGATCGCCTCGACGATCTCGAGCCGCTCGCGCAGCGGGACCGTCGGCTCGACACCCTTGGTCTGGAGGCAGATCTCGTCAGCAACCACGCCGGCGACGAGGACGTCACACCACTTGCGGGCCTGACGGAGGGCGTTGAGATGGCCGATGTGGAAGAGGTCGAAGGCGCCGGGCACGTAGCCGATCACGTTTCCCACCGGAACCCCTTTTCCCTTCGAGCGGGTGCCGACCGTCGGCGCCCGAGCAGAACTTTAGCGAAACCCTAGCGAAAGATGCCTATCCCAGAAGGGAACGCACCACGCCGTCGGCGAGTAATCTGCCCCGCCGCGTCAGGACCACGCGGTCGGGCCGATCCTCCACCAGACCGTCCGCTACGAGCGCTTCCAGCACCCCGGTGACGCCGTCCCGCTCGCCCAGGACATCCGTCGAAAGTCCTTCGCGCAGGCGGACCTCCAGCAGGACCCGCTCGACCTCACGGGTCTCCTCGTCGAGGACCTCCCGCGCGTGCGCCGGGCTCAGGCCCTCCCCGAGCCGCGCAGCGTAGGCCGTGGGGTGCTTCACGTTCCACCAGCGCACACCGCCGACGTGGGAGTGCGCACCGGGTCCGATCCCCCACCAGTCCGTGCCCCGCCAGTAGGCGAGGTTGTGGCGACAACGAGCAGCGTCGTCGCGCGCCCAGTTGGACACCTCGTACCAGCCGAGCCCGGCAGCGTCGAGGCGCTCGTCGGCCTGGACGTACTTGTCCGCGAGGTCGTCGTCGTCGGGCATCGGGAGCTCGCCGCGGCGTACCCGGCGGGCCAGTGCCGTACCGTCCTCGACGATCAGGGAGTACGCCGACACGTGGTCGGGCGCGCAGGCCAGCGCCGCGTCCAGGGTCGTCGACCAGTCGGCCGCGGACTCCCCCGGCGTGCCGTAGATGAGGTCGAGGCTGATCTGGTCGAACCCCGCAGCGCGAGCAGCCTCGACGACGCGCGGCACCCGCTCGGGGTCATGCGTGCGATCGAGGACCGCGAGGACGTGCGGCACGGCGGACTGCATCCCGAAGGAGACCCGGGTGAAGCCGGCCTCGCGCAGTCGCGCCAGCGAGTCGGCATCGACGGAGTCGGGATTGGCCTCGGTCGTCACCTCGGCACCGGGCGCCAGGCCGAACTCGTCGTCGATCACGGCCAGCATCCGGCCGAGGTCCTCGGGCGCCAGCAGCGTCGGTGTACCGCCGCCGAGGAACACCGTTTCCACCGGTGCATCGGCTCCGCCGAGGACTGTGCGGGCCAGCCGTACCTCGGCGACCGCCTGGTCGGCGTACGACGACCGGGAGACGCCGCCGCCCAGTTCCTCGGCCGTGTAGGTGTTGAAGTCGCAGTACCCGCAGCGCACCCGGCAGAACGGGACGTGGACGTAGACGCCGAACGGGCGGGTGCCGAACTCCGCGAGCGCCTCAGCGGGGAGCGCTCCGTCGGTGGGGGCAAGGTCCCCCTCGGGGAGCGCGGACGGCATCAGATGATCCTAAGGGCCGCCACGAGGGATCGGGGTCCCCGCGAAGTTGTTGCGGAGGAGCGAAGCGGGGGAGCAAGAACTTCGTGGGGTGATCAGACAGGCACGTTGAGGGTGACGGTGTAGCCGTCGTCGATCGAGCCGGTGACGGTGGCCAGCTGCAGGGAGTGCCCGTCGCTGAAGACGTTGTCGGAGTCCAGGGAGACGCCGGCGAACGTCGACTGGCTGCTGTCGTAGCCGTCGGCGTTGGCGTAGACGTCGTTGCAGACGTCCTCGGGCAACGCCAGCTGGGAGGTGCGCAGCTTGTTGGTCGCGCTGGTGGCCGCGGCGAGGCTCTCGTAGACCTCGAAGTGCATGTGCGGCCAACGACCCTGGTAGCAGGCCGGGAAGATCGTGGTGAACGTCAGGTTGCCATCGGCGTCGGCCTCCTGGACCCCGCGCAGGTAGTTCTCGCCGGAGACCTCGTCGTCGTAGAGCGAGTAGCGGCCGTCGCGGTCGCAGTGCCAGAGATAGACCGCCGCACCCGCGAGCGCCGTGATCGAGTCACCGTTGAGGTCGTAGACCTTGAGGTTCACGGTCGTCGGCACGCCCGCAGCCACGCCGGAGGCCGAGCCGAAGCTGGTGGTGATGTCGCTGCGCACCACGCCCGACTCGGTCAGCACGTTCGGGCCGTTGCTGCCGTCGCCCGGGTACGGCCCGGCGGTCTCCTCGGGGATCTCTCCGTCGGCCACGGTCACGCCCGTGTCGCCGCCTCCTCCAGCCGGCGGAGCCCCGCCGGGTCCGCCGTTGGTGGTGGCCGAGGTCGTGCTCGATGCGGAGTCCGGCGTACTGCCGTCGCTGCCGCAGGCCGTGAGCGCGGCTGCCGCACCCACCCCTCCGAGGAGACCGAGCAGCCCACGACGCGCCATGATGCGCGGCAGGTCGTGGGACAGCCCGAGGTCGTGGTCTTCGATGTCGTCGCTGTGGCTCATGGCCTCAGCAAACAGGCACCGTCTGTGCGTCTCCTGTGCTCAGCTGGTGTAGAAACCGTCGATCAGCGCCTTGTTGTTCTTCTCCACGACGTTGCGCTTCACCTTCAGCGAGGGGGTGAGCTCACCGGACTCGATGGTGAGGTCGTGGTCGAGGAGGCGCCACTTCTTGACGGTCTCCCAACGGTTGAGCTGGGCGTTGAGCGTGTCGACGTACTCGCCGACCATGGCCAGGACGGCCTCGTCCTTCACCAGGTCGGCGTAGGAGGCGCCTTCCTTGCCGTTCTCGGCAGCCCACCCGGCGATCGAGTCGGGGTCGAGCGTGATCAGGGCAGAGACGAAGTTGCGCTCGGCACCGAAGACCATGAACTGGCTGACGTAGGGGCAGATCGCCTTGAACTTGGCCTCGATCGCGGGCGGGGCGATGTACTTGCCACCGGAGGTCTTGAAGAGCTCCTTGATGCGGCCGGTGATCTTGAGGTAGCCGTCGCTGTCCAGCTCGCCCTTGTCACCCGTGCGCAGCCAGCCGTCCTCGGTCAGCGCCTCGGCGGTCGCCTCGGGGCGGTTGTGGTAGCCGGCCATGATGTGCGGGCCCTTGAGCTGGACCTCGCCGTCAGCGGCGATGCGCACCTCGGAACCCGGGAAGGGCTGGCCGACCGTGCCGATCTTGTAGCCGTCGGGGTGGTTGACGGTGGCGCCGGCTGCGTTCTCCGTCATGCCGTAACCCTCGAGGATCAGGATGCCGGCTGCGTGGAACCACTGCGCGATGTCGGCGTTGAGGGCCGCGGAGCCCGAGATGAAGAACTTGACCCGTCCACCGAAGCGGTCCCGGACCTTGCTGAAGACCAGCTTGTCGAACAGACCGTGCTGCAGCTTCAGGAGCAGCGGCACGGACTTGCCGTCGCGCTTGAGCGCGTCGACCTTGGTGCCGACGGAGAACGCGGTGGTGAAGATCTTCTCCTTCAGACCACCTTCGGCAGCCTGCATGGTGACGATCCGGGCGTGGGCCTTCTCGAAGATGCGGGGCGCTGCACCCATGAAGGTGGGCTTCACGATGCCGAGGTTGTCGACGATCTTGTCCACCCGACCGTCGATGGCGGTCGCGAACCCGCAGGCGAGCTGCGTGGACAGCAGCACCTTGCCGAACGAGTGGGCCATGGGCAGCCACAGGAACTGCAGGTCGTCCTCGTTGAGGATGTTCTGCGCCTTGATGGCCTCGCCCTCGAACACCCACGCCTTGTGCAGGGTGCGCACGCCCTTCGGCTTGCCGGTCGTGCCGGAGGTGTAGATCAGGGTCGCGAGCTGGTCGGGCTGGATGCTCTGCGCGACCTCCTCGACACTCCCGGGGTGGGCGGCGAGGTGCGTCTCGCCGAGCTCGGAGAGCTGGTCGAGCGAGATGACCCAGTCACCGTCGGCCAGCGCGGCGTCGAACGAGATGACCTTGGCCAGGGCAGGGAGCTCGCTGCGGTGCGCACGCAGCTTCTCGAGCTGGCTCTCGTCCTCGGCGAAGATGAACCGGCTCTCGGAGTCACCGACGATGTAGGCGGTGTCCTCGCCGTTGGTCGACGGGTACACCGTCGTCGTCGCGCCGCCGGCGCACATGATGGCGAGGTCCGCGAGGATCCACTCGTAGCGCGTCGACGAGGCGATCGCGACGCGCTGCTCCCGCTCGAGGCCCAGGGCGAGCAGTCCGGCTGCGAGGCGTCGTACGCGGTCGCCGGCCTCGCCCCAGGTCACCGATTCCCACGCGTCACCCACGGGGAAACGGAAGGCTTCGCGCGAACTGCTCGCCTCCACCCGGTCCAGGAACTGCACGGCGCAGTTCTGCGGAAGGTGCTCGAGGAAACTGGTGTCGTGATTGACGGGCATGTCGCTCCTGAAAAACTGTTCCGAGACCGGCGGTGACTGATTGGTAACTTAGATCACTCGGCGGCCGGTTGGTACGGGACCCCGGCGCCGCGGACGAACTGTTCGACCTTCTCGCGGACCTTCGGCGGCAGGACCTCGATCGCCGCGAGCTCGGGCAGGCGGGCCCGATCGGTGTTCAGCGCGACGAACATGTCACGCACCGTGACACCGTGTCCGGGCCGGTGGACGACCTCGACCGGGTCGCCGGGAGCGAGCGTCCCGGACTGGAGCACGCGGAAGTACGGGCCGGGCCGGCCCTCGGCGGTGAAGCGCTTCACCCACGCCTTCGGGTCGTAGCCGCTCTCCCCCATCCAGCCCTTGAAGTCGTTGCACGGCGTCCGCACGTGGGCGACCTCGAGCAAAGGCCCGTCGGGTCCGCCGACCTGGATCCGGGTGCCGATCTCCATGCCCGTGAGGTCGAGTCCCTCGGTCGTGAGGTTCTCCCCGAACTGCCCGTTGCGGATGGGCTGCCCGAGCTCGGCCTCCCAGAAGTCGAGGTCCTCGCGCGCGTAGGCGTAGACCGCCTGGTGCGGGCCACCGTGGTGCTGGGTGTCGGACACCTGGTCGCCCTCGATCCCCAGCTCGTGGACGGCGACCGGCGCATCCAGGTTGCGCTTGTCGATGGACGTGCAGCCGATCGAGGCCCACTCCTTGTCCTGCGGACGACCGACGCTGACAGCGAGAACGCGCGACATGCGGCCAGTCTGCACCTGTGCTGGTCAGTCCCGCACGGTCATTCGACGTTGTCGATGCAGGTCAGTCCTGGACGGCCTTGGCGATCGTGATGCAGGCAGTGACGTGCTCGCGTTCCCCGGCCGTCGGCCTGCGGCCGGCGCTGACGGCGTCCTCGTGCGCCCGGTGGGCGTTGAGGACCGACCGGACCACGACCCAGTCGCGGGCGCGGGCCTCGTCGAAACCAGCCGTGTCAACCAGGGCGTGGAAGCGCCGACGGATGCCGTCGCGGACCGAGCCGAAGGCACCGGGCAGGAGGTAGTCCTCGAACCGGTCGCGCAGCATCGGCTCGACCTCGTAGTGCGGGTCCCCGTTGGTCGGCTTCGGATCGATCGCGAGCCACTCCTGCTCGCCGTCCCGCTCGCCGCGCAACACGTTCTCGTAGTGCAGGTCACCGTGCAGCACCGCGGAGGCCGGCTCCGCGCACAGTTCTCGCGCCAGGGCGATCGCCTGGTCGACGAGGCGTCGCGGCACCGGCACCGTCGTCGCGTCCCGTTGCAGTGCCTCCACCCAGCGGGCGACGTACGACGCCTGTTCGCGGAGCTGGGGCATGGGAGGAACGTGGAGCCGGTTGTAGAGACCACCGACGATCTCGCAGGCCTCGATGTCCCAGTGCCCGGTCAGGTCCTCGCGATCCAGTCGCTCCAGCAGCAGTGCCCGGCGCGACGGGTCGGCGCGCAGCAGGTGGACCGCGCCGTTGCCGTGCCACCGCTGCAGTGCGAGGTGCTCGTGCTCCGACTCGTCGTCGGGGAGCGCGATCTTGAGGGCGGCAGGTCGGCCCTGACGGGTCGTGACGGGCAGCACGAGTGAGCGGGCCCCGTGCCACCTCTCGTCGCCGGCGACGAGGTCCCACTCGTCGAGCAGGCCCTCAAGGATCTGGACACTCATCGGAACATCCTCGGCTACGGTGCTCTCACCCTTGAGGGAGGGACACCATGGACAGTGCACTGACCACCGTCGGCCTGCCGATCGCACTCGCGATCATCATGTTCGGGCTCGGCCTCGGCCTGACGCCGGCCGACTTCCGGCGCATCGGGAAGAACCCGAAGGCCGTCGCCATCGCCCTGGCCTGCCAGGTCGTGGTGCTGCCGGCGATCTGCTTCGGGCTCGTGGTCGCCTTCGACCTCGATCCGTTGCTGGCCATCGGCATGATCCTGCTCGCCGCCTCGCCGGGCGGCACGACGGCCAACCTGTTCAGCCACCTGTTCCGCGGCGACGTCGCGCTCAACATCAGCCTCACCGCGATCAACTCGATCCTGGCGCTCGTCACCCTGCCGCTGATCACGAATGCGGCCATCGACCACTTCGACCAGGGCGACTCGGTGTCGCTGCCGTTCGGAGAGGTCGTGCAGGTCTTCGCCATCGTGCTGGTCCCGGTCGGCATCGGGATGGCGGTCAAGGCCACCCGCCCGGCATTCGCGGACCGGATGGATCGACCGGTCCGGATCGGCTCCGCTGTCATCCTCGCGGTCCTGGTGCTGGGCATCCTGCTCGACCAGCGCGAGAACGTCGCCGACTACCTCGCCGAGGTCGGCATCGTCGCGGCGCTGTTCTGTGCGATCAGCCTCGTCCTCGGGTACGTCGTCCCGCGGGCGCTGGGCGTGCGCGACGACCAGGCGATCGCGTCCTCCATGGAGATCGGCGTGCACAACGGCACGCTGGCGATCTTCGTGGCGGTCGAGGTCCTCGACAGCACCGAGATCTCCGTGCCGGCGGCGGTCTACTCGATCGTGATGTTCGTGTTGGCCACGCTCTGGGGCATCGCCCTCACTCGTTACATCAACCCGAGCCGGGCCGGTGCAGAGAGCGATCAGCGCGCCTGACTCAGGTCGAGCGGATCCAGTGGTCGGGCGGCAGGTCCGGCTTGCTCGGCACGGGCTCTGCCGTCTCCGTCCAGGCGTCGTCCCAGGCAGCCGACGCGACGCCACGCCAGAAACGGCCGGCGCCCACGTTGTCCTGCTGGAACGGGATCTCCCAGCCGCCGGGATGCCGGGAGATGACGTCGAGCGCCACCTGCTGACCAAGCCCTGTCCGCCGAGCCGCGGGCACCACGAAGAACGCCTGCACCAGCCGTCGGGGTTCTCCCAGGCCGCGCACCAGCGCGAATGCCACGGGAGCGTCCTCACCGGTGTTCGGGTGCGGCCGCCACGCGATGTAGCCACAGCGGTCCGGCGCGGGGTACTGGTCCAGCCACTCGTGACGGTAGCGACCGTCGGCGTACGGAAAGCCGTTCACCACGGCACCGAGGTCGTGGCGGAAGTCCTGCCACAGCCACGCGACGATGTCCCACTGGTCGTCACGGACCGGGCGGACGTTCACTTCTTCGGCTTGTCCCCCGCGGGACCGGACGTGGACAGCGCAGCGACGAAGGCTTCCTGGGGCACCTCGACACGGCCGACCATCTTCATCCGCTTCTTGCCTTCCTTCTGCTTCTCGAGCAGCTTGCGCTTGCGGGTGATGTCACCGCCGTAGCACTTGGCCAGGACGTCCTTGCGGATGGCGCGGATGTTCTCGCGCGCGATCACCCGGGCACCGATGGCGGCCTGGATCGGCACCTCGAACTGCTGGCGCGGGATGAGGTCCTTGAGCTTGCCGGCCATCATCACGCCGTACGCGTAGGCAGCGTCCTTGTGGATGATCGCGGAGAAGGCGTCGACCGGCTCGCCCTGCAGCAGGATGTCGACCTTGACGAGGTCGGCGGCCTGGTCGCCGGTGCGTTCGTAGTCGAGCGAGGCATAGCCCTTGGTGCGCGACTTGAGCTGGTCGAAGAAGTCGAAGACGATCTCGCCCATCGGCAGGACGTAGCGCATCTCGACGCGGTCCTCGGAGAGGTAGTCCATCCCCTGCAGGGTGCCCCGCTTGGTCTGGCAGAGCTCCATGATCGTGCCGATGTAGTCGGAGGGCGACAGGATCGTGGCCCGAACGACCGGCTCGCGCACCTCGGCGATCTTGCCGCCGTCGGGGTACTCGCTCGGGTTCGTGACCTCGATGTGCTTGCCGTCCTCCATCACGACCTCGTAGACCACGTTGGGCGCGGTCGAGATCAGGTCGAGGTTGGACTCGCGCTCGAGGCGGTCCCGGGTGATCTCCATGTGGAGCAGGCCCAGGAAGCCGACGCGGAAGCCGAAGCCGAGGGCACCGGACGTCTCGGGCTCGAAGGTCAGTGCTGCGTCGTTGAGCTGGAGCTTCTCCAGGGCGTCGCGCAGCACCGGGTAGTCGTCGCCGTCGATCGGGTACAGGCCGGCGTAGACCATCGGGTTCGGGTGCTTGTAGCCACCGAGCGGATCGGTCGCGCCGTGGTGCTGGGACGTGACGGTGTCACCGACGCGTGACTGGCGGACGTCCTTCACACCGGTGATCAGGTAGCCGACCTCGCCGACACCGATCTCGCCGGTCTTCACCGGCTCAGGGCTGATCACGCCGACCTCGAGCATCTCGTGCACGGCGCCGGTCGACATCATCTTGATCCGGTCGCGGTGGCTGAGCTTGCCGTCGACCACCCGGACATAGGTGACCACGCCGCGGTAGGTGTCGTAGACCGAGTCGAAGATCAGGGCACGGGCCGGCTTGTCGGCATCGCCGACGGGCGGCGGGGTCTGCTTCACGATCTCGTTGAGGAGCGACTCGACGCCGACGCCGGTCTTGGCGCTGGTGAGCAGGACGTCGGACACGTCGCAGCCGACGAGTCCGGCCAGCTCGGCGGCGTACTTCTCGACGTTGGCGCTCGGGAGGTCGATCTTGTTGAGCACCGGGATGATGTGGAGGTCGGCGCCCATCGCGAGGTAGAGGTTCGCGAGCGTCTGCGCCTCGATGCCCTGCGCCGCGTCGACCAGCAGTACGGCGGCCTCGCACGCCTCGAGCGAACGGGACACCTCATAGGTGAAGTCCACGTGGCCTGGGGTGTCGATCATGTTGAGGACGTAGGTGCCGGGCTCGGCGCCTTCCTCGTTGTCTGCCGGGACCGTCCACGGCATCCGCACGGCCTGGCTCTTGATCGTGATGCCACGCTCGCGCTCGATGTCCATCCGGTCGAGGTACTGCGCCCGCGCTGCCCGCGCGTCGACGACTCCGGTGAGCCGGAGCATCTGGTCCGCGAGGGTCGACTTGCCGTGATCGATGTGCGCGATGATGCAGAAGTTGCGAATGATCGCGGGGTCGGTACGACCGGGCTTCGGAGTGGAGGCTGCCATGGTCCACCCATTGTCGCCGAGGCTGGCGGGTTCGCTAATTCCACGCTGCATCCGTGGAACCCGTCGCGAGGCTCAGCGGGTCGAGGCCGCCTTGCGCGCGCGATGGATCTCCTCGACCAGCTGCTCGGCCGGGACGGCGAAGGCGGTGATCGGCAGCACGATGTCATCGGCGCCCGCGCGCATGTCGATCCGGACCCCGGCAGGGTTCCGCTGCTGGATCGCGGCACCACGCACGTCGCGGCAGTGCACCGCGACGTCGGTCCGGTAGCCGCGATAGGACAGCGTCGTGGGGCCCAGCTCGAGGGTCCAGCGGTGCAGCCGACCGGTCGCCAGGCGGACGAGGTCGGGGAGCGACGCGAGCGCGCCGACGATCGTCAGGAGGGAGAAGCCCGGTGACTCGAGGGAGGAGAAGTCCGTCAACGCCAGGTAGGCCCAGAGCGCTGCCGTGACGAGGAGCGTCCACCAGGCGACGAGCAGTCCCGCCACGGTGAGCATCGGGGCGCGGAAGATCCGGGTGCCGTCGGCGGTGATCTCCGGTTCCCGTCGCCGCCGCGGCCGGGCCAGCGCGGAGATCGCCGCCACCAGGAGGCCACAGAAGGCGACCAGCATGCTGACGCCGGACCACGCCAGGGCACCGTCGGCAGCAAGGGCGACGACCAGGGCGACCAGCGTCGCCAGTACCAGGACCGTGAGCACCGTCGCCGTCCACCACCGGGGGATCAACCGGGCCCGGCTCACCACGGGGTCACCGAGTCCCACGCGTCGCCGATGGCGCCCGTCGCGTCGTCCCACGTGTTGGAGGTCCAGTCGGTGATGTCGTCCCAGTTGTCGTAGACCGTGCCTGCCACCCAGGAGGCACCGGCGGCCAGCGCGCCGCCGGCCACCACGACGGCCCACGCGGGCGCGGTCACGACACCGGCTGCGACCAGCAGGCCGACCCCGACGCCGACGGCGATGCTGGTTCCCGTCGTCACCGCGACCCGGGTCCAGTCGCCCGTCTGCGTGCCCTCGTAGATGCCGAAGCCGACGTCGATGAGGATGCCGGCCGGGCCGCCGAGGAACTTGGCGCCCTTCCCGAACAGGTCCGCGTTCTTGAGCAGGTCATCCAGCTGGGACTGGCCCGCGGGCGTCTTGAGACGGTTGCGCACCGCCGGGTTGCCCGACACGCGGGTCTTGCGGCGGAACTCGGTCGCGGCCGCCTTGTACTCGTTGGCCTTGTTGAGGAGTCCCCACCCCGCGAGGCCTGCTCCGGCGCCGCTCGCGAAGTTGGGGAACAGCGCGGAGATGGCCTCGAAGAGGGTGTCGGACGCGTCCTTCTTCCGGGCGTCGGCGACATCGGCCGGCATGTTCGCGTCGACCCAGTCGACGAAGGTCTGGTAGTCCTCGGCCGCGTCCTCGACGAGGGTGTTCCACAGCGTGATCCTCGCGACCGCCGTGTTGTACGCCGTCTCCTCGGGAGAGCCGACCTCGAACGGGGTCGTCGGCGCGGCCGCCGGCGCCGAGATCACCGTGCCGGTCACGGTCAGTCCGCCGTCGGACGCACGGGTCCGGATCGCACTCATGTCGCTCTCGAGGCGCTTGAGCTTGGCGGCGTAGTCGTCGAGCGCCGTGGCGGCCCGTTTGACGCGCTCCTCGTGCTTGTCGTTCGCCCGCATGATGTCGCCGGAGACGTTGCGGTACGACGAGTAGGTCTCGCCCTCCCAGGCGCCCTGGGCGTAGTTGCGGGCGTCCTGCTGCTCGTCGCCCGACTTCTCCAGCTTGCTTGCGAGCGTGTCGCGCAACCAGGTGGCGGCGGCCGTGACTGCCGCTGGCGAGCCCTCGACCTTGGTGTCAAGGCTCACGCGAGCCGGCCCATGCGGTCGAACTCGGCAGCGATCGCTTCCTCGGTGCGGCCGAGGTCGTCGGCACAGTCACGCACGAGCAGCGCGATGCCGGTGTTGATCACCGCGATCTCGCCCGCCGTCTCGCTCACGGCAGCGAGGATGTCGGCGACGTGCGCTGCGCCGTAGCCGGCGTCGACCTCTCCAGGGGCACCGGTGGCTGCTTCGTCGATCTTCTTGGCAGCGTCGTCGTGCCCGCCGGAGATGATCGCCGCGGCGCCCGCGTCCAGTCGCAGGGTCATGCCTGTGCCTCAGCCGGAGGACCGGGACGGAACTCCTCGGGCACGTCGACATCGAGCAGCTTCACGTCGAAGTGCTTCGCGTCCTTGATGTCGTCGACCTTGCGGCTCTCGAAGAGCAGCCACGACTGGTGGTCGCCCCATGCATTGATGAAGCGGTCGAGCGCGGTGTAGGCCAGCAGCGCAATGCGGCCGTCGCCCAGCTTGAGCATCTTGAAGTCCGTGACCTTGCCGTCGGCATCGATCTCCACGGGCAGGTAGACCACGGGCGGCGCTGGCAGTTGTCCTGATGACGGCTGGTCACTCACAGCGGCGAGGCTACCCAGTGCGCCGGCGGATCAATCGTTCGCCGCCGGTTCACCCCCGGCTCGCCCGGACGGCGTCTCCTCGTTCGTCGTACGACGTCAGGTTGGTGCCATGGACCCGGCCATCCCCCAGCCCCCTGCCCCTGCCCGCACCGACCGCCGCACCCTGCTGCGCGGAGCAGCAGGAGCCGGTCTCGCCACCGGTGGCGTCGCGTTGTTCAGCGGTCGCTCCGCTGCCTCGCCGCTCCTCGTCCACCGCAACCGGCCGCTCCTCCCCCTGGGTGTCCAGTCGGGCGACGTCCGCACCGGCTCTGCCCTGTTGTGGTCGAAGGCAGACCGACCCTCACGACTGGTCGCCGAGCTCAGCCGGGACCCGGACTTCCGTCGGGTCCGCCGGGTCCCCGGGCCGGTGGTGACTCCGTCGACCGACCTCACCGGCACCCTCCCGCTGCGCGGCCTGCCTGCCGGCACCGACGTCCACTACCGGATCCGGGCGGTCGACCTCGACTCCCACGTCGCGAGCGCCCCGACCGTCGGCCGCTTCCGGACCGCACCCGCCGACCACGACGACGTACGGTTCCTGTGGTCCGGCGACATCGCCGGCCAGGGCTGGGGCGTCAATCCGGCGTACGGCGGCTTCCGGATCGCCGACGCGATGCGTGCCCGCAACGCCGACTTCTTCCTCTGCAGCGGCGACACGGTGTACGCCGACGGGCCGGTCCAGGCGACCGTCCCGCTCCCCGACGGGTCGACCTGGCACAACCTGGTAATCCCGGAGAAGACCAAGGTCGCCGAGACCCTGGACGAGTACCGCGGCCAGTTCCGCTACAACCTGATGGCCGACAACTGGCGCGCGTTCCTCGCCGAGACGTCACAGGTCGGGCAGTGGGACGACCACGAGGTCACCAACAACTGGTACCCCGGCGAGATCCTGGAGGACGCGCGCTACACGGAGAAGCGGGTCGACGTCCTCGCAGCGCGGGCGAGCCGGGCGTTCCACGAGTACGTGCCGGTGGCGGACATCTCGCCGGATCCTGAGGGCCGCGTCTACCGGGTCATCCACCGCGGCCCGCACCTGGACCTCTTCGTCCTCGACATGCGCACCCACAAGGACCCGAACACCGCCGACAGGGAGCCCGTCGGCGACGGCGGCGTCCTCGGTGACCGCCAGACCCGCTGGCTCATCGAGGAGCTCCGGACGTCGAGGGCCACCTGGAAGGTGATCGCCGCCGACCTGCCGCTGGGGCTGGTCGTGCCGGACGGTGCTGCGGCCCAGGAGGGCATTGCCCAGGGCGACCCGGGCGCTCCCCTCGGCAGGGAGATCGACATCGCCCGCGTGCTGACGGCGCTCTCGCGGGCCGGGATCCGCAACCACCTTTGGCTCACGGCGGACGTGCACTACACCGCAGCGCACCACTACTCCCCCGACCGCGCCGCCTACCAGGAGTTCGACCCGTTCTGGGAGTTCGTTTCGGGACCGCTCAACGCAGGCGCCTTCGGTCCGAACAAGCTAGACCTCACCTTCGGCCCGGTCGCGGACTTCGTCGCGGCGCCGCCCACCGCGAACACGTCGCCGGCCCAGGGGCACCAGTACTTCGGCGAGGTGGAGATCTCTGGTTCGTCGGGGCAGTTGACGGTGCACCTTCGCGACGTCTCCGGCGTGGCTCTGTACACGCGGACGCTGGACCCGGCGCCGCGCTGAGCCCACCGTTGGCGACATGATGTGCGGGTGATTCCGAACCGGATCCCCCACGGCCGGACCGCCCGACGCCTCGACTGGGTCCACCTGCCGCCGTACATCCGGTCGATGGTGGAGGGCCACCTCGGCTCAGCGGTGGTGGAAGCCGTCTCCCAGGGCGGTGGCTTCACACCGGGCTTCGCCTCGGTGCTGACCTGCGCGGACGGGTCGACGCACTTCGTGAAGGCGGCCTCGACCAAGGCCCAGCGGATGTTCGCCGAGTCGTACCGCGAGGAGACGCGGAAGCTGCGGATGCTGCCCGCCGAGGTCCCCGCGCCGCGGCTGCTGTGGGCCGAGGACGACGGCGAGTGGGTCCTCCTCGCCACCGAGTACGTCGACGGGCGGGCGCCGGTTCGTCCCTGGACCGCTGACGACCTGGCCGCAGCGTCGGCGATGGCCGTGACGATGGCGGAGGTCCTGACGCCGGCTCCGGGCGACCTGGGCAGTGCGGCGGAGGAGTTCGGGGACTGGCCCGCGCTGTGGGAGCAGATCGACCACCCGCGGGCTGCCGAGCTCAAGGCGCTCGCTGACCGCTACCAGGAGGTGGTCGGCGGTGCGACGCTCGTCCACACCGACATCCGCGACGACAACATCCTGGTGCTGTCCGACGGCAGCGCCGTGCTGTGCGACTGGAACTGGCCCGTCGTCGGAGCCGCCTGGCTCGACTCCCTGTTCCTGCTGATCGGCCCCCGCGGCGACGGCCTCGACGTCGACGCCCACATCGCCGCCCACCCGCTGTTGTCGGACGTGCCGCCCGAAGACATCGACGTCGCGCTGGCGCTCGTGCTCGCCTACTTCTCGGTGTCCGCTGCGCAGCCCGTCCCGTCCACGTCGCCGTACATCCGCCAGGCGCAGGCCTGGCAGCGCAACGTCATCGACGACTGGCTGGCCGAACGGCGGGGCTGGGAGATCTGAGGGCTGGGCGCTCAGGCGTCCTCACGGAGCGTGTGCACCACCAGCGCGTTGGCATGTCCGTGCCCCATCTCGTGCTCGCCCTTGAGGAACGCAACGAGATCGGCGTGCCGGGCGCCTGCGCCGTACTCGGGGTGAGCCCGCAGGATCTGTTGCCAGTCAGCGATCGATCGGCCGTACTTCTTCTCGATCGAGGGGAAGTACGACGCCGGGCCGTTGGGCTGGGTGCTGGTCTGCTCAGTCATGCGCGTGAAGACCGGAGGTGGCGGGCAAACTCATCGCCGTGCCGCGTCAGGGTGCGCCATCGCGCTTCCGCTCGTCCTGTGTCGAGCTCGGATGACACACTTGTGCCTTCCTGGACAGGAACAGGGTATGGAATCCACGACTTCGTCGCCGCGAGAGCGTGAACAACGCTTCCGCGACATCTACGACGCGGCGTACGTCGACCTGCTTCGTTTCGTGAGCAGGCGCGTGCATCCAAGTCATGCCGAGGACGTCGTCGGTGATGTCATGCTCGTCGCGTGGCGCCGCCTCGACGACGTCCCGGCCGAGCTGTCGGGGTCCCGCGCCTGGCTCTTCGGCGTGGCCCGCAAGACCCTCCAGAACACCCGGCGCCGCGAGGACAGGCACGATGCCGTCGCGGTCCGTCTCGCAGAGTTCCGGCATGGTCCTACCGATGCCGGCCACCACCCCGACCTGGTCAGCTGCCGGGTCGACATCACCGCGGCCTGGCCGCTGTTGAGCGCAACTGACCAGGAGGCGATCGCGCTCTCCGTCCTGGACGGGCTCACCGCGCCCGAGGCGGCGGCGGTGCTGGGCATCTCGCCCACCGCCTTTCGCCTGAGGTTGTCCCGTGCCCGGCGCACCCTGTTGCGCCATGTCGGCTCCGCCACCGCCAGCGACCCCTTGTCCGGCCACCCTGCTTCGGAAAGGAGCCCGCGATGAGAAGGCACACCACCGACGTCATGATCACCGCAGCGCTGAGTCACCTCGACCCCGCACCGAGGACCGAGCTGACCGAGGCCGAGCTCGAACGTGCTGCCGCGGCGTTCGACCGCATTGTGGCGACCCCCGTCGACGAGGTCGTCCCGGCGGAGCCGGACCACCCGCGCCGGCGCCGGAATCGGTTGTTGGTAACGGCGGGCCTGGCGGGCGCCGCCGGCGTGGCCGTCCCTGTTCTGCTGCTTGGCGGAGGCAACGCCTACGGGTCGTGGACGCCGACACCGGAACCCCTGACGGACGCGGACGCAGACGCGGCCGGCGCTACCTGCCGCGCCGCACTGGCCGTACCCGACCGTGGGGAGCGCGTCGTGCTGGCAGAGCGACGTGGCGAATGGACCTACGTCCTGCTCGCCGGACCCGAGGCCGAGGCGATCTGCCTGATGCCCAACGACGTCCTCGGAGACGGGGAGGACCCCGGCGACCGTGAGGGGTTCTTCGGGAGCTACGACCCGGACGCATCGGCGCCCCTGACTCCCGGGCCCGGCCGCATCGACGAGTCGTCGGCCATGTCCAACACGACCGACGACGGGGAGGTCTTCTGGGTCGAAGGCCATGTGGGCAGCGGCGTCACCGGTGTCACCGTGCACACCTCCTCGGTTCCCGACTTCGAGGCCTCGGTCGTCGATGGCCGGTTCGCCGCGTGGTGGCCAGCAGTCCCGCAGAGCAGCGACAACCCCGAGGGCGAGACGTGGTCCTACACCGTGCACCTCGCCGACGGGAGCACCCGGCGCGCCGACTGAGCCCCCGGCGCAGCGCGCGCCGTACTCACTTGTGAGGACAGTCCGTGCGATTCCAGCGGGGTTACTGTCGAAGGCACCTCGGTCGGCGCCGAGGCTCTCGGGCCGAGGGTCTGCCATCGGCGGATCCCAACCGAGGGAGTCGTTGACCATGAGAAAGAGCTTGATGTCGATGGGCGCCGCCGCAGCGGCGCTCCTGCTCATCCCGCTGACGGTTGCTGATGCCGCACCCGGAGGGGCCAACTGGACCAACGCGGGCGGCGACTACCGGAACACGAGATCGCAGCCCTCGGAGTCGAAGCTGACGGTCAGCAATGTCAGCGGGCTCACGCGGAAGTGGGAGTTCACGACCGGGGGCGACGTGTCGGCGACGCCCGCCGTCTACAACGGCCACGTCTACGTGCCCGACTGGGCCGGCAACCTGTACGCGATCAACGCGAAGACCGGTGCCCAGGAGTGGCGGACGAGCATCCCGGCCGCGAGCGGCGTTCCGTTCGACAAGGCACGTGCGACGCCGACCGTGACCGAGTCCCTGGTGATCGTGGGCACGCAGGGCAGCATTCTCGCGCCCGGCGGCGGCCCCGGCGGCAAGGTGATGGCGTTCAGCCGCGCCACCGGTGAGCTCGTCTGGAGCACCGTGGCGGACGCGCATCCCGCGGCGATCATCACGCAGTCCCCGACCGTCTTCAACGGCCTTTTGTACGTGGGCGTCGCCTCCCAGGAGGAAGCGCTCGCTGCCTTCGTTCCGGGCTATGAGCTCTCGTTCCGCGGCAGCATGCTGGCGATCGACGTGGCCACCGGCGCCATCGTGTGGAAGACCTACATGGCCCCGACCGGCTACACCGGCAACGCAGTGTGGGGCAGCTCGCCGGCCATCGACACCAAGCGCCACCAGGTGCTGATCGCCACCGGCAACAACTACTCGGTGCCCCCCGAAGTGCTCGAGTGCGTCAAGGAGGCGGGCAGCAGCTCGGCGCAGGCGGCATGCCTGCCTGCCAACGACTTCTTCGACTCGATCCTGGCGCTCGACCTGACCACCGGCGCGGTGAAGTGGGTGACCCGGGCGATTCCGTACGACGCGTGGACCGTCGACTGCATCCCGTTCTTCGGGGACGGTGACCTCTGCCCCGACCCGGCAGGACCCGACTACGACTTCGGTCAGGCGCCTTCGCTCTTCACCGTCAAGCCCCCGGGAGGCAAGTCGGTCGATGTCGTCGGAGCCGGGCAGAAGAGCGGCCAGTACTGGGCACTGGATGCTGCCACCGGAGCGGTTCGCTGGGTCACCCAGGCCGGACCCGGAGGTACGGCCGGCGGCCTGCAGTGGGGCTCGGCCGTCGACCGCGGCCGCATCTACACGGCGAACGCCAACAGCAACCTCGTGCCCTGGACCCTCCCCGGCGGCGCGGTGACGACCGCCGGCGTGTGGAGCGGACTCGACGCCGTGACCGGCCAGGTCCTGTGGCAGAAGACCCCGCCGCACGGTGGGGGCACCTCCGGGCCGGTGACGACCGCGAACGGCATCGTGTTCGGTTGCTCCCTCGACCCCGCCGGCCACATGTACGCGATGAACGGGGCGACGGGGGCAATCCTGTGGGAGTTCGCGAGCGGCGGTTCGTGCCTGTCCGGTGCTGCGATCTCCAACGGCACCGTCTACTGGGGCTCGGGGTACAGCAACTTCGGGTTCGGCACCCCGAACAACAAGTTGTACGCGTTCGGCCTCCCGAACTGACCGTCCTGATCGACCCGGCCGTGCTCAGCCACGACCGAGCGCGGCCGGGTCGATCACGACGAAGTTCGGGTCGTCCGGGTGCACCCACACGTCGATGACCGTGTCCGGCAGGATCCGCGGGATCGCGAGCTGGGAGACCAGCTCGGTGAGCTCGACGCGGTACGCCTTCCCCGACTCCGGCGCCACGTCGAGGGTGAAGACGACGTACGGGTCGTTGTTGAGGCTGCCGCGCACCCGGGTGGCGGCGATCCGGGCCGTCGTACGGGTGCCGGACTCGATCGCGCGCTCCCGGTGGGCGCGTCTGGTGCGTGATTCACGCGTCTTGAGCACGGCGAAGACGGCCAGCCCGGCCCCACCCACCACGAACGCGGCGGCGACGAACCGGTTGTCCTCCCGGGTCGCACCCAGGATCACGAAGACCCAGAAGAGGGTGCCGGGCAGGATCATGAGGGCACCGAGCGGGAAGGTCGGCGTCGAGGGTGCGGGCACGGGCGCAATCTCGCAGACTGTCCCTGCTGAGCACAACACCCGGTCCGGCCGGGCGCCTCGCCCGATTTGGGGCGGTGTTCCCCCGCTGTTAGCCTTACTGGTCGCGTCTCCTGTGTTGTCGCCTGCCCCTCGGGCACGGCCCACCGGGGCACGCACTCCGGACCAGACCAGCATTCTCATACGACACAGAGGCAGTTAACCGTGGCGAACATCAAGAGCCAGATCAAGCGCAACAAGCAGAACGAGAAGGCGCACGAGCGCAACAAGGCCGTCAAGACCGGTCTGAAGTCTGCGATCCGCAAGTTCCGTGAGGCCGCCGAGGCCGGCGACAAGGACAAGGCCATCGCCGCCGCGCGCGAGGCCACCAAGAAGCTCGACAAGGCCGCGTCCAAGGGCGTCATCCACAAGAACCAGGCTGCGAACCGCAAGTCCTCGATCTCCAAGAAGGCTGCTTCTCTCTGATCCACTCCGGTCCGGAGTACAAGGGAGTCCTCGCTCTGCGAGGGCTCCCTTTCCGTTTTCCCGCAGCGACCCTGGCGCCGCTCAGCCGCGACGGAGCGACGTGATGGTCAGCACCAGCCGCTCGAGGGCGTACGACGCGTCGCTGGCCGCGCCCTTGATGTCGGCGTCGGCCTGGGCGACCGCGCGGATCGCGCGGGCCAGTCCCGGTTCGTTCCAGCCGCGGGCCTGATCGCGCAGTGAACGCAGCTTCCACGGGGGCACGCCGACCTCGCGAGCCAGGTCCGCGTCCCGCATCCCGCGTGGCGCACTCACCAGCCGCGCCAGTCCGCGGGCGCTGCCCGCGAAGGCCGAGGTGACCAGCACCGCCGGCGTCCCGGCGTCGAGGGCCCAGCGCAGCTCTTCGAGCGCGGCCCGGTCACGCCCGGCGAACGCGGCATCTGCGACGGCGAAGGACTTGGCCTCCGCACGGCCACCGAAGTAGCGCTTCACCTGCGCCTCGCTGATCCGCTCCCCCGGGAAGTCGTTGGCGAGCTGGTGGGCACCGCCCGCGAGGGAGCGCAGGTCGCGGCCGATCGACTCGATCAGCACGTCGGCGGCGTCGCGCTCGATCGTGGCGCCCCATCGTCGTACCTCGTTGGCGACGAAGGCCGGGAAGTCCGACGGCTTGAGCTCCTCGGACTTGTGCTCGGTGACGGCCGGCAGCTTGCGGAGCTTGGTCAGCACGCCGCTGCCCTTGGGGCCGCCGCCGTGGACCAGGACCAGCGCGACGTCCTCGACCGGCGCGGCGGCGTAGCTCAGCACGCCCTCGACCGATTCGTCCGGAAGGTTCTCGAAGCCGCGCACCACGACGCAGCGGATGGCGGAGAACAACGACGGGGCGGACATCTCGCCGAGCGAGGCGAGCGTCAGGTCGGCGGCCGCGCTGTCGGCGAACTCGGTCTCGGGGTCGAACGCACGGACCGCGGCCTTGACGTCATCGACCGTGCGCGCTCCGAGGAACTCCTCCTTGCCGGTGACCAGGATGACCCGTCCCAACACGTCCTCGGCCCGCATGCGCCCACCTTCCCACACGCCTCCGACGTCACCTCCGGGTGGCGGTGGTGATCACGCCGTCGCCGTCAACCACGATCGCCAGGTCTCCGCTCGTGTCGGTCCGCAGCACCTCCGCCTCGACCCTTTCGAGCGCCTCGACGACACGCTGTGCAGGGTGGCCGTAGTCGTTGTCGGCACCTGCGGAGACGAGCGCGACCTCGGGATCGAGGGACGCCAGCCAGTCGTAGTCCTGGTGCGTGCTGCCGTGGTGCGGCACCTTCAGGACATCGAGGTCGAGGTCCGGGACCAGGCGCGCGAGCTCCGCCTGGCCCGGCGGTTCGACGTCGCCGGTGAGCAGGATCCGTACGCCCGCCACCTCCACCAGCAGCACGACGCTGGCGTCGTTGGCCGAGCTCCCGTCGCCGGCACCCTCCACTGGCACCGGGATGTCGGGGTGCAGCACCTGGAGCACCGCGGCGCCGTACTTCCGGGTGGCGGCGTACGACGCCGGCGCGACCGGGATCCGCGCCGCATCGGCGATCCGCTGGACCTGGCTGACCGCTTCGGGCGGATCGAGGACCGGGGTCGTCTCGATCGCGGAGACACGGCGGCCGCGGAGCACCCCCTCGAGCCCGTCGACGTGGTCGGCGTGGAAGTGCGTGAGCACCACCAACGGGATCCGGTCGATCGACAACCGGTCGAGACAGCCGTCGATCGCGTCCGGGTCGGGCCCGGCGTCGATCACGATCGCGGTGTGCGGCGCGACCGACAGCACCAGTCCGTCGCCCTGCCCGACATCGCAGGCCACCAGCACCCAGCCCTCGGGCGGCCAGCCGAATCCGGGGGCCGACCAGATCCGGCCGGGGACGCCGAGCACGATCAGGAGCAACCCCACGCCGAGGGCGGCACCCCACCCGCGTCGCCGCAGGACCGCCGGCAGGGCCACGGCCACCAGCACGCACAACACCACGAGGACGGCAATCGCGAGTGCGCTGGTGCCCCACCCGATGGTGGCGCCCGGCAGCGCCGCACCATGGCGGGCCACCGCGATGATCCAGCCGACACACCATCCGGCGCCGGTGCCGCACACCCGGCCCAGCACAGGCACGACGAGACCGACGAGGCCACCGAGCAGGCCCAGCACCGTCGCCGGACCCACCAGCGGCCCGGTCAGCAGGTTCGCCACGATCGCCACGAGGCTCACCTGGCCGGACAGCACCGCGACGACCGGTGTGCACGCCAGCTGCGCCGCGGTCGGTACGGCGATCGCCTCGGCCAGGCCTCGTGGAAGCCAGCGAGCGAGCGCCTCCGACAAGGGCGGCCCGAGCAGCACGATGCCGGCTGTCGCGAGCACGGAGAGCGCGAAGCCAGCCGACACGGCCAGCGCCGGTTGCACCAGCACCAGGGCAGTCACCGCCACCCCGAGCGCCCGGAGGCCGCGACGGCGTCCGTCGGGACCGAACGCGAACAGTCCGACGGTGCCCATCGCGGCCGCCCGGAGCACGCTCGGCTCGGTGCGGGCGAGGAGGACGAACCCCACGATCCCGAGCAGGCCGACGAGCACGAGCCAGCGTCGTCGTACACCGAGAGCGCGGGCGAGCAGCAGGAGTGCCCCCACCACGAGCGTCAGGTTGGTGCCGCTCACCGCCGTGAGATGCGTCAGTCCGGTGGTCCGGAAGTCCTCCTCCACCGCAGCGGGCAGGCCGGCGTCGTCCCCGTCGACCAGCGCCGGCACCAGGCCTGCCTGGTCGGGCGGCCGGTGGGAGACCGCCTCACGGATCGAGGCCCGCAGGGCCGCCGACGCCCGCCACCAGGCATCAGGTCCACGGATCCGGACCGGTGGCCGCGCGCCGGTCAGCAGCGCCGCCTCCTCGGCCCGGTCGGACGGCGCGAGGCGTCCCTTGGCCACCACGCGCTCCCCCAGCGTCACCTCCGCCCACGCCGGGTCGCCCAGCACGACGACCGTGCCACCCAGTCGCTGCCGGGCACCGCGCGCGGTCACCTCCTCCACCCGCAGTCGTACGACGACCTGGTCGCCCCATTGCCCCTCGACCCGCCGCGGGTCGGAGACCACTGTCGCCACCAGTTCCGCAGTGGCCCGGTCCTCGGCCCAGTGGTGCAGCGGACTCGCCGAGACCGAGGCGTGGCGCAGCAGGGTGCTCGTCACGACCGCTGCCGCCAGGAGCAGCGCCGCGGTCGCCAGGCGGGCACGGCCGACAACGGTTCCGACGGTCACGAGCGCGAGGGCAACGAGCAGCCAGACCGCCGACGATCCCAGGACCGCCGCCCCCACACCGGCACCCCACGCGGCCGCACCGAGCGCGGGCATCCGGAAGTCGTGGTGCACGGCTACGCCCAAGGGCGTGTCTCCTTACTCGACGCCGTAGCGAGCGGTCTTTCGGGCCGATCTGGCAAGGCGGAGGAGCGAAGGCGGGCCGGAGGCCCGTCGAGTCTCCGACAACGCCGCCAGATCGAGTCCGAAAGACCGCGCAGCAGGCGTGGAGTAAGGAGACACGCCCTAGGGTTCCACGGGTGAGCCGCTACTCGACGTCCGAACTGGCCCGGGGTGCCGCGGGAGCCCTGCTGGGCATCGCGGTGGCGGGCGCGACGGCACGGGCGGTGCCCGGCGGGCCCGAGATGCTGCCGTTCATCGTGGCCCCGATGGGTGCCTGCGCCGTCCTGCTGTTCGCCGTACCGGCGAGCCCGCTCGCCCAGCCGTGGCCGGTGGTCGGCGGCAACCTGATCTCGACCGCCGTGGGTCTCGTCGCGCACTGGCTCATCGATGACGTCCTGATCGCTGCAGCGGTCGGTGTCGGCGCCGCGATCGGCGTGATGATGCTGCTGAACTGCCTGCACCCACCCGGCGGCGCCTGCGCCCTGCTGGCCGCGACCGCGACGCCCGCGATCGCCGACCAGGGTCCGCTGTTCGTGTTCACCCCGGTCGCCGTCAACACCCTCGCGCTCCTGGTGATCGCGATCGCGGTCAACAACCTGACCGGCCGGCGGTACCCCCACCGACCGCCCGCGCCCGCGCCGACCACCGCCGCGAGTGAGCTCGGCATCACCACGCCCGACGTGGAAGAGGCGATGAAGCGCCTCGCCGACCGCCTCGACGTGCTTCCCGCCGACATCGTCGCCATCGTGCGCGACGCCGAGACCCACGCCCTCGACCGGCGCCTCGGCTCCATCCCCGTCTCCCGGATCATGAACACCGACGTGGCCGTGGCCCACCCGTTCGAGTCGATCTACCGGGCGCGTGCCCTCATCGTGCAGCGCCAGGTCAAGACGCTCCCGGTGATCGACAGCGAACGCCGCGTGATCGGGGTGCTGTCGATCATCGACCTGTTCACCCGCGACCTCGTGGAGCTCGAGACCGTCGACTCGATCATGCGGCCCGAGGTCACGACCATCCTGGAGAGCACGCCGGTCGCCGACCTGGTGCCGATGATGACCACGGAGGGCTACAAGAACGTGCCGGTCGTCGACGACGACGGGCGCCTGGTCGGGATGATCACCAGGGGCGAACTGATCGCGGTGCTGCACCGGGCGCTGCTCGGCGCCTCCTGAGCGACCCACCCGGTCAGACCGTCACGTAGGGCGCGAGTCGCTCGAGCGTCTTCTCGCCGATGCCGTCGACCTCGAGGAGCTCGTCGACGCTGGTGAACCCGCCCCGTTGCTCGCGCCACGCGATGATCGACTGGGCGGTGACCGGCCCGACCTGCGGCAGCCCTTCCAGCTCGGTCTGGCTCGCGAGGTTGAGATTGACCAGTGGCCCGGTCGCTCCCGGCGCGACCGCACCTCCGCTGGCGGGCGCAGGAGCAGGCGCAGCACCCGGCACACCCACGACGATCTGCTCCCCGTCGACCAGCAGGCGCGCCAGGTTGAGCGACGTCACGTCCACGCCGCGCTTGGCACCCCCGGCAGCCGAGAGCGCATCGGTCACCCGCGCCCCCTTGTCGAGTACGACGATGCCCGGGCGTCGTACCTTGCCGGCGACATCGACGGTGACGGTGCCCTCGGCCACACCCGGTGAGGTGCCCGGTGACGCGCCCGGTGACGCGCCCGGTGACGCGCCCGGTGTCGCGGCGGCGAGCAGCGGTTCCACCGACTCCCCCGCCGTGGCCGGTGGACCTGCCGTGCCGACGGGCTGGTCCCGGGCGACCCACCACGTCGTCACGGCCAGGGCAACAGCGACCATCACGGCCACCACGGCGACGTGCGCGGGTGCGAGTGTCGGGAGCCCGCTCGGCACCAGCCGCACCCGGCGTCGGGCCGCATGCCGACCCGGCACGGGCAGGGCGGGTGGCGCCGCTTCCGCCGCTTCCGCCGCTTCCGCCGGAGGCGCCGGCGGAGGGGTCTCGGCCACCCGCGTGTGGTCGGCCCACCACGCCACCGGGGTCTCGTCAGGATCGGCGGGCGGCGCGAGTCCGTCGGCGATCAACGCGAGTCGTGGATGCATGTCCGCACGGTAGGCAGGATTCACCGACCGCCGCGGCCCTCGCCCTCACACCTGTGGACAACACCGTCAGCCCAGGCAGGCTGTGGACAACTGGTGGTCGTCAGGTCAGTGGGGCGACACAGACAGCGAGCATGCCGGGGCCGACGTGGGCGCCGAGCACTCCGCCGAACTCCATGCGCCGCACGCGGCGTCCGTCCCGGGTCGGCACGAGCTGCTCGCCCAGGCGATCCGCCAGGCGTTCGGCGAGGGCCGCGGCGCGATCCTCGGCCTCGAGGTGGGCGACGCACAGCTCGACGAAGTGGTCACCAGCCGCCTCGATGGCCATCGCCTCGAGTCGGGCGATCGCCTTGCCCGACGTGCGGACCTTCGCGCGGGACTCGATCACTCCATCGACGATCCCGAGGAGGGGCTTGACCGCGAGGGCACCACCGAAGACGGCTGCCGCACCACCGACCCGGCCACCGCGGCGGAGGTACTCGAGCGTGTCGACGTAGAACAGCGACGTCGCCGCCGCCGCGCGGTTGCGTGCCGCTTCCGCCGCTGCGGCCGCCGTACCGCCGGCCTCCAGCACTGCGGCTGCCGACTCCACGGCATAGCCGATGGCGATACCGACCTGACGGGTGTCGATGCACGTCACGGGCACCGGCGCGTTGCGGGAGGCGACGACTGCGGACTCGAACGTGCCGCTGACCTCGGCCGAGAGATGGATGGAGATGATCTCGGTCGCACCGCCGTCCGCGAGCTTCGCGTAGAGCTCGGAGAACACCGCCGGCGGCGGGCGCGACGTGCTGACGGCGCGCTTCTCACGCAGCGCCTCCGCCACCTTCGCCGGCGTCGCCTCGGGTGATCCCTCGTCGTACACCTCGTCGTCGATGACGACCTGCAACGGCACGACCGTCACACCGCACGCCTCCTCGGCGCCGGGCTGCAGGTGTGCCGTCGAATCGGTGACGATGGCGATCGACATGCGCCGAGGTTATCTGGCCCCGCGCCGAACCTCAGCGGTAGCCGCCCCATGAGGCCGAACGCAGGAGGACCAGCCGCGTGCCGACGTAGTGGGCCGTCCCGGCGACCACGAACGCAGGCAGGGAAGCAGTCACGTAGGGGAACCAGCCTGCCGGCTCGTAGGTGACCGGATTGAGCAGGAGCGCGTACGTGATGGCGCCGAGCACCAGCGCGAGGATCGCAATCGGGTTCCAGCCACCCAGGAACCCGTAGCGGGACTCCGCCGCCGGCAGGTGGAGGTCCCTCAGGTCGAGGCGTTGACGCCGCAGGAAGAAGAAGTCGACGAGCTGGACGGCGCACAACGGAGCGACCACGATCGCACCCCAGGACACGAACCGCGCGTAGTTGTCGTAGACGGTGGTCGGGAAGAAGACCAGGACCGCGGCCGGCGCGAGAACGATGCAGGCCAGCAGCGCCCAGGGCATCCGTCGTACGACGGCGCCACCCCCGCCCTTGATGGCGACCAGCGCGGAATAGCTCTGCGCCACGACGCTCGTCACGTTCGCCATCCCGACGAAGGCGAGGGCGAGGATGCCGAGGAGGGCACCTCCCAGCGGCACCATCCACAGTGTCGGGTCCTCCGAACCGAGGGCCAGCGCTGCGAACACGCCGACGATCGCTGCCACCACCGAGGCCAGGAACAGGCCGATGACGTTGGGCCAGAACGCGCTGCGCGTGGTCTTGGTGAGCCGGGCGAGGTTCCCGACGTTGGGCCACCAGGCGAACCCGCCCGCGATGTTGAGCTCCACTGCGAGCACGAAGTCGAGGCGACTGTCGCCCCACGGGTCGAGTGCGGGGGCCGCGGTGAGCTCGGTCCAGCTGACCTTGGTGAAGACGAGGACCAGCATGACGAGCGTGACCACGATCAGCCCCGGAGCGACGAACCGGTTGACCAGCTCGATCGAGCGGGGTCCTCGGGACACGATCACCCAGGACGCGGCGAGCGCGAGCAGCGCCAGGACGCTGACCACGCCGGACCCCGACGTGAGCTCGGTGCCGAAGAGCTGGTTGGTCACGTTGGCGAGCGCGTGGCCGCACATGATCGCCAGCACTGCTGACCACGCAGCGGCGAGGAGGGCCGACATGACCACCATCAGGACCCGGGCACCACGCTCCCCCAGCACGCTCCGCATCGAGACGAACTGCTCGACCCCGTAGCGGCCGCAGGGCAGGCACGGTGCCAGCGACACGAGCAGCACGCTGATGCCGTAGCCGATGACGATGCTCGCGACGGCTGCCTTGGCTCCGACGTAGTAGGCGACCGCGCCGCCCTGCAGGAATGCCCACGTCGCGATGGCCAGTCCGACATTGACCGAGGAGTAGTCCCAGAAGCCCCAGATCCGTTCGCGCCGCAGCAGCGGGAGCTCGGTGAGGGTGGCGTCTCCGCCGAGCCCCTCGGGCGCAGCGGTCGCGGCGCTCACAGCGCCCACCACAGCAGCACGACGGTGAGCACGGCGAGCCCGCCGATCGCGAGCAGCAGGTCTGTGAGCGGCAGCGGCGGGAGCGGCTCCTCCGCCGCACCTCCAGCATCGATCAGCGCCAGCCGCTCCTCGAGCTCCTTGCGCATCGCTTCGTCCATCCAACTCTCCTAAAACTTGACTGAGTGTTCAGTCAGGTTAGGATCCGTGATGTCACTCACACCTGTCAAGGGCTTGCCCGGAGGAGCGAACACATGGAGAACGTCGATGTCGTAGTCGTCGGAGCGGGGTACGCCGGTCTCGCCGCCGCGGTCGGCCTGGTTGAGGGCGGCGCAACGGTCCGCGTCCTCGAGGCCAGCGACCGGGTGGGCGGTCGGGTCTGGACCCGCGACGAGGGCGGCGTGCTCATCGATCACGGCGGCCAGTGGGCCGGACCAGCACAGACCGCCCTGCTGCGCTTCGCCGACCGATTCGGCTGTCGTCGGTTCCCGACGTACGACGACGGACAACACCTCGAGCTGTGGCCCGGCTCTGCACCGGTCGCCTACGCCAGCGGCGCACTCCCCCGCGTCCACGACAGCGACGGCTACCAAGCGCTCATCGAGCAGCTGGACACGATGGCTGCCGACATCGATCCCGAACGACCCGGCGCCACCCCGAGGATCGCCGCCTGGGACGCGTGCACACTGCAGGACTGGCTGATCTCCGCGGGCGGATCCCCCGATGCGAACCGGCGGTTGCGGCTGGTGGTCCAGGGCCTGTGGGCCTGCGAGCCGCGCGACGTGTCGCTGTTCCACGTGCTGTTCTACGTCGCTGCGAACGGCGGCCTCGATCCCCTGCTCGGTACGAGCGGCGGAGCCCAGGACAGCCGCTTCATCGACGGTGCCGACGCACCGGCCCGGGCTGCTGCGGTGTACCTCGGTGACGCCGTGCGGCTGGGTGCACCGGTCACCGCGATCGACTGGGACCGCGAGGGAGCAACCGTCCGCACGGCGAGGTCGGCCGTCCGTGCGCGGCGGGTGGTGGTGACCGGCACCCCGCCCGCCCAGGCCCGGCTGACCTTCTCCCCCCAGCTCCCGTTGCCCCGTCGCCGCTGGATCGCGCGCAGCCCGATGGGCGACGTCGCCAAGCTGCACCTGACCTACGCCGAACCGTTCTGGCGTTCCCGCGGGCTGTCCGGCCAGCTGACGACGTACGACGGCAGCCCGGTCGCATACACCTTCGACAACTCGCCCGCCGACGGGTCGTGTGGAGTGCTCGCGGCGTTCATCTACGGGGACGACTACCGCGCCTGGAGCACCCAGCCCGAAGAGGCGCGCCACAAGGCGGTACTCGACGTGATCACGGTCCTGGGCGAGGAGGCTGCCGCGCCGATGGACTACCACGAGCTGCGATGGCCGGACCAGCTGTGGGCTGAGGGGGCGTATGCCGCACTCCCCTCCCCGGGGACGTGGCACGAGCACGGCGCGGGCTGGCGCGATCCGGTTGGCCCACTCCACTGGGCCGGCACCGAGACCGCGGGTGTCGGCCACGGCTACATCGACGGCGCCATCCGCTCCGGCGAGCGGGCAGGCGCACAGGTGCTGACTGCGCTGTCAGGCGAGGCGGGCCAGTAGCACGGGGTCGCAGTCGAGCTCACGGGCCGCGGCGTCCAACCAGAGGTCTGCAACGGCCTCCACCGGGACCTCGCGGTCACCGAGCGTCGCGGCGACCGACAGCCCGTCGAGCAGGGCGGACAGGCGGACGACGGCGACCTTCGGGGAGGGGCTGTTGAAGACTCCTTCGCCGATGCCCTGCTCGATCACGTCGAGCAGCACTGCGCGCCAACGTGCCTCGAGCGAGGCGCAGAGGGCAGCCGTGTCGGGGTCGCGCAGGGCACGAACCCAGAACTCCATCCAGAGCGTCCAGGCCGCAACAACCGAGGTCGGGTCGCCAGAGCGCTCGACCAGCAGGCGCAGCCGCTCCGGCGCAGGTCGGCCGACGGCGTCCTCGTCCTCGAGGCCGCGGTAGTAGCGGTCCTCGGACTCCTGCATGGAGGCGGCGATCAGCCCGTCGAGAGTGCCGAAGTGGTAGAGCAACAGTCCGGAGCTGACCTCTGCGCGGCGGGCGATCTCCTGCGTCCGGACGCCGACGAGGCCGCGGTCCTGGATCACGTCGAGGGTTGCATCGATGATGCGTCGGCGTCGTGAGTCGGCATCCCCTGTCATCGGCCCTCCTCGATCGGCGCCCGGGAGGTCGATGCTAGAGGATGCCGCCGAACACCGGCGGTGGACCCACGACCAGCCGTTCCGCAGCCTCCGCAGCGAGCGCTGGAGCCATCTGGATGCCGTAACCGGCCTGGCCGACGAACCAGAAGAGCCCGTCGACGTGCTCGTCGTACCGGGCCACGGGTTCACCGTCGGCAGCGAAGGTGCGCAATCCCGCCCACGCCGTGCGGACACTGCGCAGGCCGAGCACGGTGGCCTCGTTGATCGCCTCGATGGTGCGCGCGATCTCGAGCTCGTCGGGCTTCGGATCGCCCGGGGCGTGCGGTTCGGCGTCTTCCGGGGAGCAGAGCGCGAGGTCGCCCTCGGCCTTGAGGTACCACCCACCCTCGAGATCACAGGTGAACGGCATGCCCGCGAGCGGTACGGCGGTGGGCGAGCCGAACATCGTGCGCCGGCGCGGTTCCAGCCCCACCCCGGGGGATCCCATCAGCCGGCCCACCTCGTCGCCCCACGCTCCCGCAGCAACGACGACCACCGGCGCATCGGCACTGCCGTCTGTCGTGGAGAGCCGCCAGAGGCCGGCTTCGCGGGTCGCTCCCAACACGCGCGCGCTCGTGCGGACGACGCCGCCGGACCCGCGCAGCGCCCGGGCGTAGCCCTGGTGCAGCCCCGCGACGTCCAGGTCGCAGGCCGTCTCGTCGATCACTGCGACCTGGGTCCAGCCGGGGCGCAGGACCGGGTTGATCCGCTCGGCATCGGCCGGGTCAACCAGGACGCCAGCGGTGGCCGCAACCACCGCGTCGGCTGCCGCAACGTCGGCGTCCGGCCCGCCGACGTACAGGCACGGAAGCGGACGCAGCAGCGGCGCGGTGACGTCGAACGGCGGCGCCTCGAGGAACGTCCGGCTGGCACGAGTCAGCCGTTGCACCTCGGGCGGCCCATAGCCGCCGATCCACGTCGCCGCGGAGCGGCCGGTGGTGTGGCGGGCCAGCTCCGGTTCGCCCTCGAGGACGCACACCGCGCGACCGGTCGTTGCCAGCTCGTAGGCGATCGACGCGCCAGCGATACCGCCGCCGACGACCAGGACGTCGTACATCAGGCCACTCCTTCGGGAAGTGAGGCGGGTGGATCGGGAACGCGGGCGTCTGGTCGGACGACGACCATCAGCATCGCGAGCAGCACGAGCGCACCGCCGCCGAGCGTGCGGGGCCCGAGGGTCTCGTGCCACAGGAGCGCACCGAAGGCAGCGGCCCAGACCGGCTCGAGAACCATCAGTACGGCGGCCTGCCCGGACTCGAGGTGGCCCTGCGCCCAGGTCTGGACCAGCAAGGTGACGGTGCCCGCGATCGCTGCGAGGTAGAAGAACGCGAGCAGGTCGCCGCGACCCGGCAGCTCCAGTCCGTCGGCGGAACCGACACCGGTCAGCAGCACCCCCATCGTCGCGAGCTGGAAGAACGTCAGCGCGAACGCCTCGTCAGGGCGGGCCCACCGGCCGAGCGCGAGAATGTGCACCGCGTACAGCGCGGCCGAAACGAGGGTGAGCAGCTCGCCGGTCCCGAATGCCCAGCCGCGCAGGGACATCACCGCAACACCGGTCGTCGCGACCGCGACCGCCGCCCACGTCACTCCATCGACCCCCCGGCCCGGCAGTACCGCGACGAACAGGGGTGTGAAGACGACGTACATCGCCACCACGAACGCCGACACGGTCGGCTCTGTCTGGGCCAGACCGTGGAACTGCAGCAACTGCGCACCGGCGTACAACGTGCCGAGCCCGATGCCGACGCGCACGGTGTGCGGCGTCAGCCCGCGGACCAGCCGCGGGCAGACGACGAGCAGGACGGCTGCGGCAACGAGGTAGCGCGAGCCGAGGTAGTCGGCGACGGGCAGCCGCTCGAGCAGGTCCTTGGAGAGGCCGAACGTCGAGCCCCACACGGCCGTGACCAGCACCAGGGCGATGGCTGCCGTACGGCGGCTTCGGGTCTCGGTCGGGACGGCGGTCAGTGTCACTGCGGGACCGGCTGCTGGATCGACTTGGTCTCGAGGAACTCCTCGATCCCGAACCGTCCCAGCTCGCGTCCGTTGCCCGACCTGCCGTAGCCACCGAAGGGCGCAGCCGGGTTGAACGCTGCTCCGTTGATGTCGACCTGGCCGGTCCGCAACCGGCGAGCGACCGCCAGGGCCCGGTCCGGGTCGGCCGACCACACTGCACCGTGGAGCCCGTACGTCGAGTCGTTGGCCATCGCGACCGCGTCCGTCTCGTCGGCGTATCCCTGGATCGTGAGCACGGGCCCGAAGACCTCGTCCCGGACCACCTCGGCGTCGCGGGCCACGTCGGTGAGGACCGTCGCCGCGTGGAAATGGCCGACCTCGAAGGGCCGGGCCGATCCGCCTGCGACGGCACGGGCGCCTGCGGCGACCGCCCGGTCGACGAACCCACCGACGATCTCCCGCTGCGCTGCGGAGACCACCGGGCCGAGCCAGGTGCCCTCGTCCTCGGGACTGCCGAGCACGAGGTCGCGGGCTGCGGCTGCCGCGATCTCCTCGGCGGTCCCGCGCAGGTGCTCGGGCACCAGGAGGCGGGACCACGCACTGCAGGTCTGGCCCGAGTTCAGCATCCCGGCCTGGACGCTGGCAGTGACCGCAGGAACCAGATCGGCGTCGGCGAGCACCAGGCTCGCCGACTTGCCGCCCAGCTCCAGGCAGACCCGCTTCACGTCGGGCGCCGCCAGGGCCGTGATGCGCGCACCGACGCCGGTCGAGCCGGTGAACGACACGACGTCGACGTCCGGGTGCGTCACCAGTGCCTCGCCGACGACCCTGCCCGGGCCCGGCACCAGGTTGAGCACTCCAGCAGGTAGCCCCGCGCGGTCCGCGGCATCGACGAGCAGGTACGCCGACAGCGGGGTGAGCTCCGCAGGCTTCAGCACCACCGTGCACCCGGCCACCAGGGCGCCGCCCAGCTTGGCGATCACCTGGTAGAACGGGTAGTTCCAGGGAGTGATGCAGGCAGCCACGCCGGCTGCCTCGCGCAGGACGAGCGAGTTGCCGATCTGCTCCTCCCACGCCACGTCCCCGGCCGAGTCCAGGTAGCTGCGCAAGACCGCAAGCCCGAGGTCGACGTGTGCCTCCCGCGCGATGGCGACCGGTGCCCCGACCTCGGCCACCGTGATCGCGACCAGGTCGGCGTACCGCGCCGACAATTCGTCGTACCACCGCTCGAGGACGGCGAGGCGGTCCTCGACAGTGGCCCGCGACCACGCCGGGAACGCTGCGCGGGCAGCGGCAACAGCGTCCGTCACGTCGGACTCACCACCGTCGGCGGCGTGTCCGATCACCAGCTCTGTGGCGGGATTCTCGACATCACGCCTACCGGCGCCTTGCGGTGCGTGCCACTGACCACCGATGAAGACCTCGCCGCACTCGAGCAGTCCGGCACTGGTCATCCGGTGACCCCGAAGCGCTCGGTCAGGGCGGCGGAGTTGCGGGCAGTCAGCTCGCCCGCGCACTCCCTAAGGGTCCGGCCGGACGCGTCGGCGGCGTCGGCGACCTCCGTGACGAGGCGACGCATGACGGCGTCGATCTTGGCGTACGACGACACGGCGGTAGGCGCGACGTCGCCGAAGACCACCCACCACCACCAGGCGTTGGTCATCACGTTGGCCAGGAAGTCCGGCACCACGGGAATGCCCCGGGCCAGGAGCGCGGCCTCCGCTTCAGGCAGCGTGGGCATGTTGGCACCCTCGACGACGATCCGCGCCTGCACCCGGTCGACGTCCTCGGGCCGGATGACGTAGGACATGGCCGCCGGCACCAGCAGGTCGCACGGCACGTCCAGCCATGCGTCACGGTCCCCGAGGACCACTCCCGCGGGAAGGCCATGGCGGTCGATCACGCCGAGGCCGTCACGCGCCTCGAGGAGTGCCTCGACGTCCAGTCCGCGGTCGTCACGGATGAGTCCCTCGCGGTCGGCGACGGCAATCACCTTCACGCCTGCACTGGCGAGGTAGCGGGCCGCCGCACCGCCGATCGAGCCGAAGCCTTGCACCACGGCCGTCGCCTCGCCGGCAATGATGCCATTGCGCTCGGCAGCAACCAGGCAGGCCTGCGCGACGCCGTAACCACCGACGAGGTCGCCCAGCGAGATGCCGCCCACGAGCTCGGCGAAGGCCTCAGCGAGGCGCCGGCGGGCAGCAGGCGCGTCCTCGATGGTCGCGAAGACCGCCTCGACCGTCGACGCGAGACCGAGGTCGGCGGCGACCTTGTCGATCGTCTCCTGACGCAGGCCGAAGTCCTCACCGGTGTTCCACTGTTCCCGGACCACCGGCAGCACGGCCGCAAGGAAGCGGCGAAGGACCTCGGTGGCCTGCGGGTCGGCGGGGTCGATGTCGATTCCGCCCTTGCCGCCACCCAGGGGCAGGTAGCGGTCGGCAGGGTCGTAGACCAGCGCCTCCTTGCGGGTCATCCCCTGGGCGAGTCCGCGCACCTCCTCGAGGGAGCAGCCCTCGCGGAGTCGAAGGCCGCCGCTTGCCAGCCCGCGCACGAGGGTGTCGATGACGACGTACCCCTTTCGCCCGGTGACCGGGTCGGTCCAGGTGATCTCGAGCAGGCTTTCGCGGGCGGTCGGGGTGGTCTTCGGGGCGCTCATCGAGCTCCTCCTTCGCGGGGCATGCGGACGTGGATGAGGGTGGGACGGTCGGCGACGAGCGCGTCGCGGACCGCGGTGGTGAGGTCGGACGCAGTGCCGTCCGCGCCGAGGTCGACGGTGACCCCGAGGCAACCGACGGCACGACCCAGTGCCGCGAAGTCGGGCGCCGGGAACGTGACGGCGTGGACCGGGTCGCCTCGGTCAGCCATCTCGTTGCGGATCTCGCCATAGCCGGAGTTGTCGACGACCACCACGGGCAGCGCGATCCCGAGCTCGGCCGCCGTTGCCAGCTCCGCGACGGTGAACATCACGCCGCCGTCGCCCAGCATCGCGACCACCGGACGGTCGGGGTTGCCGACCTTCGCCCCGATCCCTGCAGGCAGGCCGTAGCCGAGTGTGCCGTAGCCCGTCGGGAACAGGTACGACGCCGGTGTGTACGTCGCCAGGTTGGCCAGCGTGCCGAAGTAACAGGCCATGGCATTGTCGGTCGCCATCACCACGTCGCGCGGCACGGCAGCACCGATCGCGGCCACCACCTCGAGCCACTCGGCGCCCTCGGCCTGCGCGTCCTTCGCCTTGCGCTCCCGCCAGTCATCAGCGTCAGGGCGGGCAGGCTCTCCCGCGCCGAGTGCAGAGAGGATCCCGTCCAGCGCTACCGCGGCGTCGCCGACCACCGTGACTGCGGGCGCAGCGTTGGTGACCATGCCGACCGGGTCGATGTCGATCCTGACCAGCTTGCCCGCAACCGGGAGCGGTCCGTACCAGAGGTCGGCGGGAGCGAGCTCCGTCCCGATCGCGACCACGACGTCCGCCTCCTCCACAAGCGCCTTCACAGCGGGCAGGTGGATGCCGGCCCCGAGGGCCAGTGCGTGGTCCTCGGGCAGGACTCCCTTGCCGTTGGTGGTCGTCACGACGAGGGCGCCGAGGCGCTCGGCGAGTGACCGGACCTGCCCAGCGGCGCCTCGCGCTCCCCCGCCGACGAGCAGCACGGGTGAGGTGGAGCTGGCGAGCCGGGCAGCAGCTGTCTCGACCGACGCCGACGGTGCGGCCGCAGCGGCGGTGACGACGGGCGCCACCAGCTGGACCTCGGCCGACTCGTCCAGGACGTCGAGCGGCACCTCGAGGTGCACCGGGCGTGGGCGGCCCGAAGTCATGATCGCGAAGGCCTGGGCGACCGCGGTCGGGATCTCGGCGACGCTGGTCGGCCGCAGGCTCGCGGCCGCAACGGCGGCAAGTGCGGCTCCCTGGTCACGAGTCTCGTGCAGGAGTCCGTTGCCGGTCGCCGGGTGCCGCAGCGGCAGCCCGGGCGAGACCACCAGCACCGGGATCGAATCGGAGTACGCCTGACCGACCGCGGCAGCGGCATTGAGGAGCGCTGGACCGCTGGTCACGACGGCGACACCGACGCGACCCGTCGTACGGGCATAGCCGTCGGCCGCATAGCCGGCACCCTGCTCGTGACGAGTGCTGATGTGGCGCACACCGTGGGACGCGAGGTGCTTGTAGATCTCGAGGTTGTGCGTGCCAGGGATCCCGAAAGCCACCTCGACTCCGTGGGCAGCGAGTGCAGCGACGAGGGCCTCGCCACCAGTCATCGTGGGCATGGTCATCGTCCCTTCGAGGAGTCGGCATAGACAGCCTTGCCCAGCCACTGTCCTCCGTCGACGCTGAGCACGTCACCGGTGATGTAGCCGGCCCGACGCGGGTCGAGCAGGAAGGCGGCCGACTCGGCGACCTCTTCCGGAGTGGTGAACCTCGCGGCGGGGACACTGCCCAGGACGCGGGCCCGGTCCTCCGCGGTCGGCCAGAGCGCCGCACCGGCGCCCTCGGTCTCGGTGGGACCCGGCGAGATGCAGTTGACGCGCACCCCGCGACCGCCCCACTCGGCAGCCAGGGTCCGGGTCATCGCCAGGATGCCTCCCTTGGCCGCAGCGCTGTGCACTGTGCCGGGGTGACCGTGCCACGCATAGGAAGCGATCACGTTGACGATCGAGCCTTCACCCGCAGCCAGCATGTGCTGGGCCGCAGCGCGCGTCGCGTAGAACGACCCGTTGAGCACGATGTCGACGACCGCGCGCCAGCCACCGGGCGACAGGTCCTCCGCCGCACAGACGAAGTTGCCGGCAGCGTTGTTGACCAGGGAGTCCAGCCGGCCGAAGTCGGCGACAACACCATCCACGGCTGCGGTGACGGCATCAGCGTCACGGACATCGCAGCTGACGAAGCAGGCGCGCACGCCGTACTTCTCGGCAAGCCGGACGGTCTCCTCCAACGGCTCAGCACGGCGGCCGAGGACGACCACGTCACCACCGCCGGCGGCGTGGCGCACCGCGATGGCGCGACCGATTCCCGACCCGCCTCCGGTGACGAGGGCGACCTTGCCCGAGAACTCGGTGGACTGCTCGATCATGCAGATGCTCCTAGGTTGTCAGTGAATGTCAGTTGGGCTGGCTGACGTTGCGGTCAGCTGCAACGACGAGGGCGTCGACAGCGACCGCGCCACCAGGACCGACCCGAAGTGGGTTGATCTCGCACTCCACGATCTCTGGCGACTCGGCAAGCAGGCGGGAAACGGCAGCCACGACGGCGGCGGCAGCCACGACGTCCACGGCTGGACGACCACGCCAGCCGTCGAGCAGCGGGAAGGCCCGCAACGACTCGATCATCATCCGCGCCTCGTCCTCCCCGACCGGTGCCAGTGCGACCTGGACGTCACGGTGCAGCTCCGCCTGGACACCGCCGAAGCCGACCAGCACGACCGGTCCGAACGAGGCATCCCTGCGCGCGCCGACGATCAGTTCGACCGTGTCGGTCTGGCGGTCCATCTCCTCAAGGACGTACTCGCCGTCGCCCAGGCGCCCGAACATCTCGACGAACGCGTCCTCGGCGGCGGTTGCGTCGACCAGGCCGACGACGACGCCACCGACCTCGGTCTTGTGTTCGAGCCACCCGGCCTTCAGGACATAGGGCGCCGCGAGCATCTCTGTCGCAGCACGGACCCCGCCAGGATCGCGCACGGCAACGGCCCCCGGGTAGGCCACGCCTGCTCCAGCGACCAGGTCCCGGCCCACCAGGTAGGCCAGCGCCTTGCCGGACTCACCGGTCGCGTCGGCCACCGCACCGGGAAGGGGGCGATCTGCATCCTCGGCCATGAGGGTGGCCAGTTCGAGCGACCGAGCGACTGCGTCGATCGTGTGCAGGGTCGGCACGGCGCGGGCCCGCATCGAACGCACGGCCACTGAGTCGTGGCTCATGCTGTGCACGAGCACGGGACGGCCATGCGTCTCGACCGCGTCAGCGAGCGTTTCGACGACCTCGAGCTCACGCTCAGCGAGCTCCGGGGTGTCGGCGCCGTAGCAGCCGAAGTAGCCCGAGAGCACGACGGCGTCGACGTCGCCGCTCGCAGCCAGCGCATCCACCACACGGGCGTACGACGTCAGGTCCTGCTCCCCCGCCCCCGCCAGATCGACGGGGTTGGCAACCGCCGCGGCCGCCGGCAGCAGGCGCGTCAGGGTGGACTGGGTGGCCGCGGAGAGCCGGGGCACCGTCAATCCGTGACGAGCGAACGTGTCCGCCGCAATGGCACCCTGGCCTCCGCTGTCGCTGACGATCGCGACCCGGCGCCCGGTCGGCAGCGGCCCGCCGAGCAGCAGGTGCGCCAGCTCGACGGCCTGCGAAGGTGTGTCGACCAGCGAAGCGCCGGCCGCTCGACACGCAGCTCGGACCACGTCCGTCGCCGCGGTGAGCGCGCCGGTGTGCGACCGTGCCGCCGCACGGCTCGCCTCGCTCGCGCCCACAGTCAATACGACGACCGGCTTGCCCGACGCGCGCAACCGCGCCATCGTCGCAACGAGCTCGCGCGCATCCGTGAAGCTCTCGAGATAGAGCACGACCGCGCGGGTCTGCTCGTGGTTCACGAGGTCCTCGAGCAGTTCTGCTGCACTCACGTCGACCTGGTTGCCGACCGATACGAAGCGCGAGACGCCCAGGCCCTCGTGCGCAGCCAGCCCGGCGAGCTCCAGCCCGAGCTGGCCGGACTGGGAGATGATCGCGAGGTGGCCGGGGCTGAAGGTGCCCCAGGCCAGCTCGAGGTCCGACGCGGCGTCGTACAGCCCGAGGCAGTTGGGGCCGACCAGCCGGGCACCCGCGGCGCGGATCCGGTCAGCAAGCCTGCGTTCCAGTCCAGGTTCACCGTGGGCGGTGTCGATGCCGGCCGTGATGCCGAGGAAGCCACGGGTGCCCATCGCGAGGGCCTGTTCGACGACAGCGGGAACGCTCGCTGCAGGAGCGCAGAGCACCACCAGCTCGGGGACCTCGTCGAGATCGGCGAGCGAGCGCACCGACGCAGTGCCTTCGATCGTGGCGCCCTTGGCGTTGACCAGGTGCACCCGACGCCGGTCGGCGCCGCGCAGCGCACCCCGCGCGAGCCAGTAGCCCCACTTCGCCGGGTCGGCGGAGGCACCGACCACCGCCACGGAGCGCGGGTCGGAGAAGACGGACAGATTGCTCATCAGCTGGTGACCGCCCGCGAGATGATCAGCCGCTGGATGTCGCTGGTTCCCTCTTCGAGCTCTTCGAGCTTGGCGTCGCGGACCCACTTCTCCAGGAGGAACTCGCGGCTGTAGCCCCAACCACCGTGCACCTGCAGCGCGGCGTTGGTGACCCACGTGGTGTTCTCGGAGGCCGTGACCTTGGCGACGGCCGACTCCATGGCCGTGAACTCACCGGCGTCGAAGAGACGCGCCGCGCGCATCGTGACGAGGTGCGAGATCTCGGTCTTCGCGGCCATGTCGGCGAGCCGGAAGGCAACGGCCTGGTGCTCGACGATCGGTTTGCCGAACTGGGTGCGCTCCTTGGCGTACTGGACCGACTGGTCGAGGGCAGCTCGCGACAGACCGGTGGCACCGGCGCCGATCAGGATCCGCGATGCGTCGAAGGTGCGCATCAGACCAGCAAAAGCCTGACCCTCCTCGCCGAGCCGGCGGTCCACCGGGACCCGGACGTTCTCGAGGAACACCTCAGCATTGACGATGGCGCGCTGGCCCATCTTCTTCATCGGCTGCCCGATGGTGACGCCCGGCATGTCGCGGTCGATGACGAAGGCGGTGATGCCCCGCGAGCGCAGCGAGGGGTCGACCGTTGCGAACACGATGATCCACTGCGCGTAGGGCGCGTTCGAGATCCACGTCTTCTGGCCGTTGAGGATGTAGTCATCACCGTCGCGCACCGCGCGGGTCTGCAGTGAGGCGGAGTCCGACCCGACACCGGGCTCGGTGACGGCCAGCGCCGTGACGGGCGGATTGTCGCCCGTCAGTGGCGTGAGCCAGCGCTTCTTCTGCTCCTCGTTGCCGAGTGCCTCGATGGGTCCCGCGAAGAAGGCGCTCGACGTGAGGAAGTTGCCGATGCCGACGTCGCCGTAGCAGAGCTCCTGCTGGACCAGGCACTGCGTGACGAGGTCGCCGATCCCCCCGCCGCCGTACTCCGCCGGGAGCATGTACGACGCCAGGCCGATCTGGGCGGCCTTCTGCCACAGGTCGAGGGGCGACTCGGTGTCGGCCTCGTCGACCTCGTGGGCCCGCGGGCGGATCTCTCGCTCAGCGAAGTCACGGGCGAGCGCGATGAACTCCCGCTGCTCGTCGGTCAGCGGGATGCCGTCGCGGATGGTGTGGCTCATCAGGGTGTTCCTCGATTTCGTTTCGTGGGATGTCAGGCGGCGGTGTCGTCGGCGACGACGAGTGCGTGCTCGGGGTGCCAGTGGGCGGCAACGGGCAGCCCCGGGCTGGGGGTCAGCCCGCTACGAACAGCGGTCCGGGTGACCAGGTGACGACCGTCCGGCAGGGCCACCTCGACGCGAAGTCCGGAGCCGAGGTAGACGACCTCGCGGACCACACCGTCGACTGCGCTGTGACCAGTCGGCAGACCGGCGCCCGCAGCACTCAGCTGGACGTGCTCGGGGCGGACCACCAGCGCGGAGCCGTCCTCCACGCCATGGCTGCGGCCGGTGAAGATGTTGGACTCGCCCAGGAATTCCGCGGTGTAGCGGCCCGCCGGACGCTCGTAGAGCTCGACCGGAGTTCCGACCTGGACGACGGCTCCGTCGCGCAGGACAGCAATGCGGTCGGACATCGCCAATGCCTCTTCCTGGTCGTGGGTCACGAACACGAAGGTGGTGCCGAGCTCACGGTGCAGCCGCTTGATCTCGAGCTGCAACTGCTCACGCAGCCGCTTGTCGAGCGCGCCGAGCGGCTCGTCCATGAGCAGTGCCTGCGGCTGGAACACGATGGCCCGGGCCAGGGCAACACGCTGCTGCTGGCCTCCCGAGAGCTGCGCCGGCCGGCGCTTGCCGAGGTGACCGAGCTCGACGACGTCGAGCGCCCGCTGGACTCGTTCGGCGACCTGGGCCCGGGTGATCTTGCGCCGCCGCAGCGGGAAGGCCACGTTGTCCCACACCGACATGTGCGGGAACAGCGCGTAGTGCTGGAAGACCATGCCGAGGTCTCGCCGGTACGGCGGCACCTTGGTCAGGTCGCGACCACCGATCTCGATCGAGCCGCTGTCGGCCGCGATGAATCCGGCGATGATGTTCAACAGGGTCGACTTCCCCGAGCCGCTCGACCCGAGCAGGGTGAGGAACTCCCCCGGCTTGACGGTCAGGCTGACGTCATCGACGGCCGCCATCGACTTGTATCGCTTGACGACGTTGCGGATGTCGATGGAGACGCCGGGCGTTCCCAGCTGGCTGATGGTGTCGTTCTGGTCCATGGAGTGCTCCGTGGTGGATGGGACGGGGATCATGAGGTCTTGGCCAGGCGGCGCGAGCGGAGCACGCGGACCAGGCCGGCCGAGGCGAAGAGGGCCAAGGTGACGAGCAGGAGCATCGTGCTGACCGCAGCGACCGTCGGGTCGATCTGCACCCGCACCCCGCTCCACATCTGCACTGGAAGGGTGCTGACGTCGGGTCCCGCCAGGAACACACTCACCACGACCTCGTCGAACGAGGTGATGAAGGCGAACAGAGCTCCTGCCGCAACGCTCGGCGCGATGCACGGCAAGGTCACCCGCAGGAACGTGGTGAGCCGGTTGGCACCCAGGCTCATCGAGGCCATCTCCAGGCGCTCGTCGAAGCTGACGAGAGCTGCACTGACGTTGATGACGACGAACGGAACAGCGAGCGCGGTGTGCACCAGGACGAATCCGAGGATCGACTGGGTGAGCCCGATCTCAAGGAAGAGCGCGTAGACCGCCAGGCCGATGATCACGTAGGGCACCAGGATCGGAGCCAGGACGAGACCGCTCACCAGTGCCTTCACGGGGTAGCGCCCGCGCACCATCGCCATCGCGGCGGCCGTTCCGAGGACGGCGGACAGGATCGTGACCAGGAATCCGATCTGCAGCGAGTTGAGCGTTGCGTTGACCCACGCCGGGTCCGAGAAGAACGACTCGTACCAGCGGGTCGAGAACGCCTTCGGCGGGAACTCGAGGAACGAGCTGTCGTTGAACGAGGTCGGCACGACCACGAAGACCGGGGCAACCAGGTAGAGCGCGGTCAGGACGACGAGCCCGACCAGACCGGTTCGGCACAACAGCTTGGTGTTCATCGCTCGCCTCCCATGAACTTGCCGATGTTGACGATCCGGGACACCAGGAAGAGGAGCGCGGCAGTGACGACCAGGAGAACGACGGCGAGGGCCGATGCGAAGCCCCAGCGCAGGACTGCCGAGAGCTGCTGGACGATGAGCTCGCCGATCATCATGTCCTTGGGTCCGCCGAGCAGGGCGGGCGTCACGTAGAAGCCGATCGAGGAGATGAAGACCAACAGACACGACGCCGCGACGCCGGGGACGGTGAGCGGCGCGTAGACCCGCCAGAAGGCGGAAATCGGCCGGGCACCGAGTCCTTCGGCGGCCTGCACCAGCCGCCGATCGATCTGGCGCATCGTCGCGTACATGGGGAGGACCGCGTACGGCAGCATCACCTGCACCATTCCGATCAGAACGCCGGTCTGGTTGCGGATCAGGGACATCGGCTCGTCGATCACGCCCATCGACATCAGGGTCTCGTTGACCACACCGGTGTCACCGAGCATCAGCACCCAGGCAAAGGTCCGGACCAGCAGGCTGGTCCAGAACGGGATCAGGACCGCGACCAGCATGACGTTGCGCCAGAAGGGTGGCGCCAGGCTCATCAGGTAGGCGTAGGGGAAACCGAGGAGCAGGGTCACTGCGGTCACGAGTCCCGAGATCCGGAAGGTGTTGCCGAGGACGTCGAGGTAGACGGGCGAGCTGAAGAAGTCGGCGTAGTTGTCCACCCCGGTCGTCGGGTCCGTGAAGCTGCGGGCCAGGACGGTCACGAGCGGCGCGACGAAGACGACCAGCAGGAAGACCACCAGCGGCAGGACCAGGAGTCCCCAACCATCGAAGATCCTGCGTCGGCGGCGCGGCGACACCACGTCCTCGCCGGCACCGGGAGCCGGTCGGCCGACTCCCGGCGGGGCACTCGTGGAGATGGTGGTGCTCACTTGGCTGCCCATTCGTTCAGGCGTTCCGACACCTCGTCGTAGTTGTCGGCCCAGTAGGCGTAGTCGACGATCGCGGCCCGCTTGGGAGCGTTGTCAGGCGATGTCGGCAGCTCAGCGAGGACCTCGGCATCGACGTACTCGAGCGCTGCCTCGGTGATCGGACCGTAGGCGGTCGCATTGGAGTAGCCCGCCTGGGCCTCGGGGTTCTCGACGTACCAGGCCATCCACTCCATGGCCTTGTCCGCGTTGGCCGCACCCTTCGGGATCACCAGCTGGTCGTAGGACAGCAGGTGCTCGTTCCACTCGTTGGCGACCGGCTGACCCTCCTTGGCAGCGGAGTAGATGCGACCGTTCCAGGCCTGGACCAGCGGGGCCTCGCCCGAGGCGACGAGCTGCTGCTGCTGCTCACCGGTCTCGTAGAAGACGATGTCGTCCTTGATCGTGTCGAGTTTCTCGAACGCGCGATCGATGTCGAGAGGGTAGAGATCGTCGGCAGCGACACCGTCCGCAAGCAGCGCGGCCTCGAACATCGCCCCGGTCGCGTACTTCCAGAAGCCGCGCTTGCCCGGGAAGCGCTTGGTGTCGAAGAACTCCGCCCAGGTCGTCGGGTGCTCCTTCGGGAACTTCTCGGTGTTGTAGCCGATGGTGAAGGCGTACTCGAGGACCGGGATGGCGCAGTCGGTGACCTCTTCGGGATTCAGGGCGTCGGTGTCGACCACGCCGGTGTCGATCTTCTCGGCCCAGCCGTTGTCGCAGGCGGTGTGGGCAAAGTTCGGCTCGACCTCGACGACGTCCCAGCTGACCTTGCCCGACTCGACCTGCGCACGGAACTTCGCGTAGTCGCTCGGCGAGTCCTGCTTGATGGTGACGTCAGCCTCGTCGGCCCACGGCTGCACGGCTTCCTTCACGTGGGTCTTCTGGTCCTGACCGCCCCACATGACCACGGTGAGCTGATCTCCGCCGCCGCCCGCAGCGCCGCATCCGGCCAGGCTGATCGCCGCCGTCATCGCGACACCCACCGTCAGAACTCGCTTCATCGGAAACCCCGGCTTTCAAAGTTGATTGGTGCGTCAGTTATCTAAGACCTGATAGTGACGGCCATCACGTCGACGTGTCAAGGACTACGTCCAGCGAAAATCCGGGGAGCTGCATGCAAAAAGCGAAAGGAGCCGGTGGGGGACCCACCGGCTCCTTCTCGGACGTGCGCGCGCGTCAGTCAGCGAGGAAGAACCACGCCAGGACCTGCTCGTAGACGGCACGCATCCGGTCCACCGTCATGCTCCGCGAACCGAGCAGCACCTGGAGGCTCAGCCCGTCGATCATTCCGATCAGGCCATTGGCGAAGACCACCGGGTCCCCCTCGCGGAACTCACCCGCGACCTGGCCGTCCCGAATGATGGCAGCGACCGCCCGGCGCCACTCGCCATAGACGCGTTCATTGAGTTCTTGCAGGTCAGAGTCGTGAAGTGCCTCAACCCAAAGCTCCGCCCACACACGCCAGGCCGAGACCGTCGCGTCCCCCTGCGGCAGGTACGAGTCGACGAAGTCGCGCAACCGCTGGCGCGGCGAGTCGGCGCTCTCGAGGATCTCCCGCCGCCGGGCCAGCGACTGGGTGAAGTTCCACTCGAAGGCTCCGTGCATCAGGTCGCGCTTCGTGTCGAAGTAGTAGTGCACCGTCCCCGTGCTCGTGCCCGCACGCTTGGCCACATCAGCGATGCGCAGCGACTTGAACCCGATCTCGGAAACGACCTCGCAGGCGGCCGCGAGGATCTGCTCCTTGCGTTCCGCCTCGACGCTGGTCCTGGCCACGCGGATCTCCTCTGGTTGACTTGACTGGTCAGTCAATCATTCACTGGAGCACCGTGCAAGCGACGCGCTGCCCAGGGAGCAGCGCGGTCTGCTCAGACGACGATGTTGACGAGCTTGGGTGCGCGGACGATGACCTTGCGTACCTCGCGGCCGTCGATCGCCTTGACCACGGCGTCGTCGGCCAGGGCGAGGGCTTCGAGATCGGCCTCGCTGATGTCCGGCGAGACCTCGAGGCGCCCGCGGACCTTGCCCTGGATCTGGACGACCGCCGTCACCGAGTCCTCGATGAGCAGCGCGGGGTCGACGACGGGCCACGAGACCTGGGCGACGGACGGCTGGTGTCCGAGTCGGTCCCACATCTCCTCGGCCGTGTACGGCGCCACCAGCGACAGCAGGATCGCAACGGTCTCCGCCGCTTCGCGCACCGCCGGGTCGGCCGGGCCGCAGCCCGAGTCGATGGCCTTGCGGGTGGCGTTGACCAGCTCCATCGTGCGGGCGACCACGACGTTGAACCGGTGGGCCTCGAGCAGGTGGGCGGCGTCGTTGACGGTCTTGTGCGTCACCTTGCGCAGGGCGATGTCACCACCGGCCACGTCGACACCCGGATCGGACGTCACGTCGCCCGACAGGCGCCAGGCGCGCTGCAGGAACTTGGCCGAGCCGGCCGGCGACATGTCCGCCCAGTCGATGTCGTCCTCGGGCGGGCTGGCGAAGACCAGGGTCAGTCGCACCGCGTCGACCCCGAACTTCTCCAGCTGCTCCCCGAGGTTCACCCCGTTGCCCAGGGACTTGCTCATCTTGTGGCCGTCGTTGATGACCGTGCCCTGGGAGAGGTACGCCGAGAACGGCTCGTCCCAGTCGATCAGGTCCATGTCGCGCAGGACCTTGGTGAAGAAGCGCGCGTACAGCAGGTGCAGGACGGCGTGCTCGGACCCGCCGATGTAGAGGTCGATGGGACCCCACGCATTGGCCAGGGTCGTGTCGAACGGCTGCGTCGCGTCGTGCGGGGAGAGGTAGCGGAAGAAGTACCAGGACGAGTCGACGAACGTGTCCATCGTGTCGGTGTCGCGCAGCGCGGGCCCGCCACAGGTCGGGCAGCTGACGTTGACCCAGTCGGTCGCGGCACCCAGGGGCGAGGTGCCCTTGGGCTTGAGGTCGGCACCGCGCAGCTCGGGCAGCTCGACGGGCAGCTGGTCCTCGGGAACCGGCACCTCGCCATCGACCGGGCAGTGGATGATCGGGATCGGCGCGCCCCAGTAGCGCTGGCGCGACAGCAGCCAGTCACGCAGCCGGAAGTTCACGGTCCGCTCGCCGCGGCCCTTGGCCTCGAGCCAGTCGATGATCGCGGCCTTGGCCTCGGCGATCGGCAGGCCGTCGAGCGAGATCTCGTCGTTGGACGAGTTGATCGCCGGGCCCGTACCGGTGAAGGCGTCGCCCTCGAAGTCCTCGGGCGGCTGGACGGTCCGGATGATCGGCAGGTCGTACGCCGTTGCGAACTCCCAGTCGCGCTGGTCCTGTCCGGGCACGGCCATGATCGCGCCGGTGCCGTAGTCGGCCAGCACGTAGTCCGACGCCCAGACCGGGATCTCCCGGCCGTCGACCGGGTTGACGGCGTGGACGCCGAGGAAGACACCCGTCTTCGGCCGGTCGGTGGCCAGCCGGTCGATGTCGGAGGCCTTGCGGATGCCGTCGAGATAGGCCTCGTACTCCGCCCGGATCTCGTCGGTGACCAGCGCGGCAGCCAGGGGCGCGTCGGCCGCGACCACCATGAACGTCGCACCGAAGAGCGTGTCGGGACGGGTGGTGAAGACGTCGATCTCCTGGTCGGTACCGACCACGGGGAACGTGACGTGCGCGCCCTCGGACCGGCCGATCCAGTTGCGCTGGGCGTTGATGACCTTGCCGATCCAGGTGCCCTGCATGTCATCGAGGGAGTCGTGCAGTTCCTGGGCGTACTGGGTGGTCTTGAAGTACCACTGCGTCAGCTCACGCTTGGTGACCTCGGCGCCGCAGCGCTCGCAGGTGCCGTCGGCCAGGACCTGCTCGTTGGCGAGCACGGTCTGGTCGTTGGGGCACCAGTTGACCGGGCTGTTCTTGCGATAGGCCAGGCCCTGCTCACGGAACTTCAGGAACAGCCACTGGGTCCACTTGTAGTACTCGGGGTCCGAGGTGTGCAGCCGACGCGACCAGTCGAAGCTGATGCCGTAGCGCTTCATCGACGCGAACTGCGTCTCGATGTTGGCGTAGGTGTACGTCGCCGGGTGCTCGTTGTTCTTGATGGCGGCGTTCTCGGCGGGCAGCCCGAAGGAGTCCCAGCCCATCGGGTTGAGCACCTCGTAGCCGCGGAACCGCCAGTAGCGGGAGATCACGTCGTGCAGGGCGAACACCTCGGCGTGACCCATGTGCAGGTCACCGCTCGGGTACGGGAACATCGTCAGCGCATAGCGCTTCTCGCGCTCACCGGACACGACGGCAGCGTCGTCGGCACGGAAGGGGTCGAGCTCTTCCCAGACCGGAAGCCACTTCTCCTCGACGGCATGGACGTCGTAGTGGACCTCGGGATTCAAGGGGGAGGGCGCGACCGTTTCACTCACGGCCAAAGGATAGTCGTGACGACGGTCAGGTCAGGCCACGGCCTCACCGGTCTGGACGCGCCACAGGGCGGCATAGCTGCCCCCGAGCGCGACCAGCTCGTCATGGGTGCCCGCCTCGGCGACCCGACCGCCGTCCAGCACCCAGATCCGGTGGGCATGCCGGACGGTCGAGAGCCGGTGCGCGACCACGATCGTGGTGCACCGTTCTGCCGCGCGGCGCAAGGACGACTGGATGGCCGCCTCGGTCTCGTTGTCCACCGCACTCGTGGCCTCGTCGAGCACCAGGATGGCCGGATCGCGCAGCAGGGCGCGGGCCAGCGCGATCCGCTGGCGCTGGCCGCCCGACAGGGTGATCCCGCGCTCCCCCACCCACGTGTCGTACCCGTCGGCCAGGCCCTCGATGAAGTCGGCCACGGCAGCGGCATCGGCGGCTTCACGGATCTCGGTCTCCGTGGCGCCCGGGCGGCCGTAGGCGATGTTCTCGCCGATGGTGCCCGAGAAGAGATAGACGTCCTGGGCGACGTACCCCATGGAACCGCGCAGCGAGTCCCAGTCGAGCTCCCGCACGTCGGCGCCATCGAGCAGCACCTGGCCCTCGCGGGCGTCGTCGAAGCGCAGCACCAGCCGCAGCAGCGTGGACTTGCCGGCCCCGGTGGACCCGACGATGGCGTGCGTCTCGCCAGCGGGTACGACGAGGTCGATGCCGTGCAGGACATCCGGCCCGTCGGCGTACCCGGCCCGGACGCCCCGCAGCTCGACCCGACCCCGCACGGGCTTGGCGAGGCTGGCGGTCCCTGCAGGCACGGTCACCGGCTCGTGGAGCAGCGCGAGGATGCGGGCTGTCGACGCGCGGCCGCGCTGGTAGAGGTCGAGCACCTCGGCGACGTCGGTCATCGGCCAGAGCAGGCGCTGCGTCATGAAGACCAGCACCGAGTAGAGGCCGAGCTCCAGGTCACCGCGCAGGGTCGCCCAGCCACCGAGCAGCAGGGTGCAGGTGAAGCCCGCGAGGATCGCCATCCGTACCAGGGGCACGAAGGCCGCCGACGAGCGGATCGCGCGGACGTTGGCGTCGCGGTACGCCGCCGACACGCCCTTGATCCGTTCCCGCTCGCGGTCCTCGGCGGTGAAGGCCTTGATGGTCGCGATGCCACCAAGGTTGGCGCTGAGCGCACCGGACAGGTCGGCGACCGCCGAACGGACCTTGTCGTAGAGGGGTTCCAGCCGCTTCTGGAAGAGCAACGAGCCCATCACGATGATCGGGATCGGGAGGAAGGCGTAGAGCAGCAGCTCCCACGACGCGATCGCGAACACGGCGCCGACGAGCACGATGTTCAGGAAGGTCTGCAGGATCGCGGGGAAGCCGATGTCGAGGAACCGCTCGAGCTGGTTCACGTCGTCGTTGAGCGTCGCGAGCGTCGTGCCCTGCGGCCGCGACTCGTGCCAGCCGAGGTGCAGGTGCTGGGCGTGGTCGTAGGCGTCGACCCGCAGCTCGTGCTCGACGGTCTGCGCCAGTCCGCGCCACAACAGGCTGGCGACGTACTCGGACGCGGACTCGATGACCCAGACGACGACGTTGAACCCGGCGATCCAGGCGAGCTGGGCGTACCGCGACTCGACCCCCAGCAGGTCACCGGCGAACGAGTCCGACCCGCGTACGACGACGTCGACCGCCGCTCCGATGAGCAGCTCGGGCATCACGTCGGCGACCTTGTTGACCGTCGACATCAGGACCGCGAGCAGGAACCGCCCCCGGAGTCGGTCGTAGCGATTCCACAACGCGCGGAGCGGACGATCAATGGGCGCGATGGACTGCACGGCACTCCCGGGTTCGACAACTGGTTAGGCGAACCTTACTGTCGCGCCTCGACCTGCCCTTGGCCGGTCCCGCGCGCGGCGAAGCACTACCGTGCCGTCCATGACCGCCAGCGATCTCTCGTCCATGTTCCGCCTCGACGGCAAGGTCGCCGTCGTCACCGGCGCCAGCTCCGGGCTCGGCGTCGACTTCGCGAAGGCCCTCGCCGAGGCCGGCGCCGACGTCGCGATCGGCGCCCGCCGCGTCGAGCGCCTCGCCGACACCGCCGCACTCGTCGAGGCCGCCGGCCGCCGCTCCGTGAGCGTGGCGACCGACGTGGCCGACCCGGCGTCGTGCCAGGCGCTCGTCGACGCCGCGATGGCCGAGTTCGGCCGGGTCGACATCCTCATCAACAACGCCGGCGTGGGCACCGCCGTCCCGGCGACGAGGGAGACTCCCGAGCAGTTCCGTGAGGTGATCGACATCAACCTCAACGGCAGCTACTGGATGGCGCAGTCCTGCGGCCGGGTGATGCAGCCCGGCTCCAGCATCATCAACATCTCCTCGGTCCTCGGCCTCACGACCGCCGGACTCCCCCAGGCTGCCTACGCCGCCTCGAAGGCAGCGATCATCGGGCTCACCCGTGACCTGGCCCAGCAGTGGACCGGCCGCAAGGGCATCCGCGTGAACGCGATCGCACCGGGCTTCTTCCTCTCGGAGATGACCGGCTCCTACCCGCCGGGCTACCTCGAGTCCCAGCAGGCGCGGATCCCCGCGGGCCGCAAGGGCGACCCGCGGGAACTCGCGGCCACTGCCGTGTTCCTGGCGTCCGACGCCGCCGGCTACATCACCGGCCAGACGATCGCCGTCGACGGCGGGATGACGATCACCTGATCAGCACCTGATCAGCGGCTCGCGTAGACCACCACGACGGACGGACGCGGGAACGCGTCGGTGTGCGGCCACGTGCTGGCCGGGTCCTCGAACGTGGCACCGTCGATCTCGCCGGGGTGCTGGACCGCGACGAAGAGCGAGCGGTCGTCGTCGGTGACCAGCGGGCCACACGCCTCCGCGCCCTTGGGCACGGTGCAGACCTGCTGCACCTGGCCGCGGTTCGGACCAGCGACCGGCACCCGGAAGACACCGTCGTTGCTGCCGAGGACGTTGCCGTCGGTGGAGATCCACAGGTTGCCGACGGTGTCGAACGAGACGTTGTCGGGGCAGCTGATCGGACTGACCTTGGTCTTGTCGAACCCACCGAACCAGCTCTCCGGCGCGGCCGGGTCGCCGCACACCAGGAACAGGTCCCAGGTGAACGTGGTGGAGGCGTGGTCGTTGCCACCCGGCGTCATCTCGAGGACGTAGCCGTTGCGGTTGCCGCTCGCGTTGGTCAGCGGAGCGGCGATGCTCGCCCGGACCTGTGAGGTCGCGAGCGGGTTGGCCTCGTCGACCGGCAGGGAGCCCGAGCCGCGGTTCGAGTTGTTGGTCAGCGCTGCGTAGACCTTGCCGTTGACCGGGTTGGCCTCGACGTCCTCGGGACGGTCCATCCTGGTCGGGGCCAGCTTGTCGGAGGCCTGCCGCGTGAAGAGGAGTACGTCGGCGACGGACATGCCGGGCACGAAGGACTGCGTGTCCGTCGTGAGCGGCAGCCAGGTGCCGGTGCCGTCGAAGAGGCCGTCCTCGGTGCCGTCGCCGACCAGCCTGGCGACGTACAGCGTGCCCTTGGTGAGCAGCGTGAGGTTGTGCTTCCTGGCGGCTGTCGTACCCGCACCGTCGTACTTCTCGGCGGAGACGAACTTGTAGAGGTAGTCGCCGCGCTCGTCGTCACCCATGTAGGCGACGGCGTGGCCCTCTGCCGAGATCGCGATGTTGGCGCCCTCGTGCTTGAAGCGGCCGAGCATCGTGTGCTTGCGCGGCGTGGAGGTCGGGTCGAACGGGTCGACCTCGATGATCCAGCCGAAGCGGTGCGGCTCGTGCGGCTCCTTCGACAGGTCGAAGCGCGGGTCGACCGAGCTCCAGCCCTTGCCGGCCCCGTTGATGCCGTAGCGGGCGTACTGCGTCGTGTAGCGGGTGTCGAGGCCGGCGCCCTTGTCGAAGTACTGGTTGAAGTTCTCCTCGCCCGAGAGGACCGTGCCCCACGGGGTGGTGCCGCCGGCGCAGTTGTTGAAGGTGCCGAGGACCCAGCGCCCTTCGATGTCCGCAGTCGTCCTCAGGCGGGCGTCGCCGGCAGCAGGACCGACGAGCTCGAAGGTCGTCGCGTCGTGGAGGCGGCGGTTCTCCTTCGCCTGGCCGAGGCCGGTGCGCTTCCAGGAGCCCGGACGGTTGTGGCGGCGGACCCGGACCACCGACATGCCGTGGTTCGCGATCGCGATCCGCTTGATCTCGTCCGCGGTGTACTCGCCGGTCGGGAACATCAGGTTCTCGTCGGTGTACTCGTGGTTGACGACCAGCAGGGCTTCGTCATCGTTGAGTGGCAGGAGGCCGACGTAGTCGCAGTTGTAGCCGAACTGCTTGCGGGTCGATGCGACCGTCTGCGCGTGGGCATCGAACTCGGGTGCGCCCTTGACGACCGGGTCACCCCACCGGATGACGACGTCGTGGTCGAAGCCCTTCGCGGTCGTGAACGCGTCGCGCTTGTTCGGCTCGACCGGCGAGAAGACCGCGTTGCCGAGGGTGCCGTGACCCGAGGGAGCGCCGGGGCGCTGGGCACCCGGGGCGGCAGCGGCCGCAGAACCGGCTGAGTGCACGAGGCCGCCGACGAGGAGCGCGCTCGCGGTGACGGCGCCGCCCCGCAGGACGCTGCGGCGGCCGACGGCCTTCGCGATCTCGTCCTGGATGTGGGCGTGGGCGGTCGTGTTCGGCTCGGGCTGGTCACAGGCGTTGCCACAACGGAAGAAGCAGGTCAGGTGCGACCGGGATCCGTGGCGGTTGCCGGTGGGGGCAAGCGCGAGCAGGGGCCGGTTCTCGGGAACGACGGAGGTCATGGGCGCAGCCGACCAGTCGCCGGTGAACCCCTCCGAGCCAGCAGGTTGCGTGTCGGTGAAGGTCGCGCGGGTAGGGGCTGTCGAGTTGAGCGTCGTTCCAGTGCGTGCATGAGTGCCGCCGACGAGGGAGACGGGCCGGAGGCCCGACGACCGAGGAGAAGGTGCTCAGGTGCGTGCTGGGGCGGCGGTCAGCCGACATGCCCTACCCGCGCGACCTTTTCGTGCGGACGGCCCGTGCCTGCTGTCCGGCGCGGCACGGCATGATGACGCCCATGGACCCCCGACCCACCGGCTCGGCGCGGGAGGTGACGGGCGTCTTCCTGCGCCTCGGGGTCATCGCGTTCGGCGGCCCGGCCGCCCACGTCGCGCTGATGCGCGAGGAGTTCGTACGACGGCGCGAGTGGGTCACCGACCAACGGTTCGCGGACCTGATGGGCGCCACCAACCTGATCCCGGGACCCAACTCGACCGAGCTCGCGATGCACCTCGGCCACGAGCGGGCCCGCTGGCGCGGCCTGGTGCTGGCCGGCCTCGGCTTCATCCTCCCGGCGGCGTTGATGGTCACCGCACTGGCCTGGGCCTACGTCGAGTACGGCGACACGCCTGCCATCGAGGGAGTCCTGTACGGCGTCGTGCCGGTCGTCGTGGCGATCATCGCCTGGGCGCTGGTCGGCCTGGGCAGGACCGTGCTCAAGTCGCCGTGGCTCGCACTCCTGGCGGCGGCTGCCCTGGCGTCGTACCTCCTCGGGGTGAACGAGCTCGTCGTGCTGTTCGCCGGCGCCCTGCTGGCCGCCGTCGCGCAAGCGGGCCAGGCGCTGTTCCGGGGCCGCGGCGAGCGACACCACCTGCTCGGGATCCCGCTGCTCGTCGGCTCCCCCGTCTTCACCGATCCGACCGGCACACAGCTGGCCCAGCTGTTCTTCACGATGCTCAAGATCGGCTCGGTGCTCTACGGCAGCGGCTACGTCCTGCTCACGTTCCTCGAGGGCGACTTCGTGGACCGCCTCGGCTGGGTCACCCAGCAGCAGCTGATCGACGCCGTGTCGATCGGGCAGGTGACGCCCGGGCCGCTGTTCACGACCGCGACGTTCCTGGGCTACGTCATCGCCGGGTTCCCGGGCGCGTTCCTCGCCACCGTGGCGATCTTCCTGCCGTCGTTCATCTTCGTCGGACTGCTCACCCGGCTCGCCGACTGGCTGCGGTCCCGGGCGTGGACGTCGGCCCTGCTCGATGGCGTCAACGCCACGGCGCTGGCACTGATGGCGGGCGTCTCGCTCCAGCTCGGACGGACCTCGCTGGTCGACCCCCTGACGATCGCGTTGTTCCTCGCCACGCTGGTGCTGCTCTGGCGGACCAGGCTCAACAGTGTGTGGTTCATCGCTGCGGGCGCGCTCGTGGGCGTCGCCCACGTCCTCATCTGACCGGGTGGTGGCTGGTGATCGAGATCCGGTTGAAGGCGTTCATCGTGATGGCCACCCAGGCCACCGCCGCATAGGCCGCATCGCCCAGCACCGCACGAGCCTCGTCCTCGACGTAGCGACGCTCGAGGAGCTCGGGCAGCTGGGTGATCGACTCGGCCAGCTGCAACGCGGCCTGCTCCTGCTCGGTGAACAGGCTGGTCTCCGACCACGTCGACAGGACGGCGAGCCGCCGCTCCGTCTCTCCGGCCTCCACGGCCTGGCGGTGGTGCAGGTCGAGACAGTAGGCACAGCCGTTGATCTGGGAGACCCGCAGGTTGATCAGCTCGACGAGGATCCGTCCGATCCCGGCAGCCTCCGCTGCGTCACCGGCGGCCTGGGAGAGGCCGGTGGCGGCCTGGTAGACCGCCGGTGCGGCCTTGTCGAGGTAGAAGCCCTTCCTCACGTCACGGGGTCCGTGATGTCGTCGTACTCCGGGTGCTTGGTCAGCCACCGAGCGACGTACGGGCAGTGCGCGATGATCCGCTTCCCCTGGGCGCGTACGTCGGCGAGGGCGAACTCCACGAGCCCGCCGGCGAGCCCCCGGCCGCCGTACGCGTCGTCGACCTCGGTGTGGACGAAGTCGACGTGGACGTCGTCGGGCAGCCGGTACTGCGTGAAGCCGGCCAGAACGTCGACGTCCCGGATCTCGTAACGACGGAGATCCGGGACGTGGACGTAGGTGATGGTGCTGTTGTCAGGGGCCTCGCTCATGCCCCCAGCATGCCAGCACCCCTTTCAGGACGGGTGGATCAGCGCAGGTCGAACCGGTCCGCGTCCATGACCTTGACCCACGCGGCGACGAAGTCGTTGACGAACTTCTCCTTCGCGTCGTCGCTGGCGTAGACCTCGGCGAGGGCGCGCAGCTGCGAGTTGGAGCCGAAGACCAGGTCCGCCGCGGTCGCGGTCCAGCGGACGTCGTCCGTGGCGGCGTCGCGGATCTCGTAGACGTTCTCCTCGCCTTCCGAGACCTTCACGACGGTGCCGGGAGCGAGCAGGTTCACGAAGAAGTCGGTCGACAGGACGCCCGGCTTCTCGGTGAGCACGCCGTGCGTCGAGCCTGCCGCGTTGGCGCCGAGGGTGCGCAGGCCACCGAGGAGGACGGTCATCTCCGGCGCCGAGAGGCCGAGCATGTAGGCATTTTCGAGCAACAGCTTCTCGAACGGGAGCTTCTCACCGGGGCGGACGTAGTTGCGGAATCCGTCGCCGCGCGGCTCGAGCACCTTGAACGACTCGGCGTCGGTCTGCTCCTGCGCGGCGTCGGTGCGACCGGGCGTGAACGGCACGGTCAGGTCGAAGCCGCCGTCGCGGGCAGCCTTCTCGACCGCGGCCGAGCCGGCGAGCACGATGAGGTCGGCCAGCGAGACCTTCTTCTCGCCCTGCGCGTCGAAGTCGGCCTTGACCTGCTCGAGCGTCGCGAGCACCGTGGCGAGCTGGTCGGGCTGGTTGACCTCCCAGTCCTTCTGCGGCGCCAGGCGGATCCGCGCTCCGTTGGCGCCACCGCGCTTGTCGGTGGTGCGGAAGGTTGCGGCCGATGCCCATGCGGTGGAGACCAGCTGCGACACGTCGAGACCGGAGTCGAGGACCTTCGCCTTGAGCGCAGCGATGTCCTGCTCGTCGACCAGCGGGTGGTCCACGGCCGGAACGGGGTCCTGCCACAGCTGCGGCTCCGGCACCCAGGGGCCGAGGTAGCGCGACACCGGACCCATGTCACGGTGCAGCAGCTTGTACCAGGCCTTGGCGAAGGCCAGGGCGAACTCGTCGGGGTTCTCCAGGAAGCGGCGCGAGATCTTCTCGTACGTCGGGTCGAACCGCAGCGCGAGGTCGCTGGTGAGCATCGTCGGAAGCTTGTTGGGACCGCCATGGGCGTCGGGGATGATCGCCTCCGCGTCCTTGGCCACCCACTGCTTGGCGCCGGCCGGGCTCTCGGTGAGCTCCCACTCGAAGCCGAAGAGGATCTCGAAGAACCGGTTGCTCCACTGGGTCGGCTTGTCGGTCCAGGTGACCTCGAGGCCGGACGTGATGGCGTCGCCACCCTTCCCGGTTCCGAACTCGCTCTTCCAGCCCAGGCCCTGCGCCTCGATCGGCGCGCCCTCGGGCTCGACGCCGACGAGGTCCGCGTCGCCAGCACCGTGGGTCTTGCCGAAGGTGTGACCACCGGCGATGAGCGCGACGGTCTCCTCGTCGTTCATCGCCATCCGGGCGAACGTGTCGCGGATGTCGCGCGCCGAGGCGAGCGGGTCCGGGTTGCCGTTGGGGCCCTCGGGGTTGACGTAGATCAGGCCCATCTGGACCGCACCGAGCTGCTCGGAGAGCTCGCGTTCGCCGCTGTAGCGCTCGTCGCCGAGCCACGTGTCCTCGGGACCCCAGAAGATCTCCTCGGGCTCCCAGACGTCCTCGCGGCCGAAGGCGAAGCCGAAGGTCTTGAAGCCCATCGACTCCAGCGCGACGTTGCCGGCCAGCACGAGCAGGTCGGCCCACGAGATCTTCTGGCCGTACTTCTGCTTGACCGGCCAGAGCAGGCGGCGGGCCTTGTCCAGGTTGCCGTTGTCGGGCCAGCTGTTGAGCGGGGCGAACCGCTGGCCGCCGTCACCGGCGCCACCGCGACCGTCGTAGATGCGGTAGGTACCGGCCGCGTGCCAGCTGAGCCGGATCATCAGGCCGCCGTAGTGGCCGAAGTCGGCGGGCCACCAGTCCTGGGAGTCCGTGAGGACGTCGACGACGTCCTGCTTGAGCGCCTCGAGGTCGAGGGTGGCCAGCGCGGCGGCGTAGTCGAACTCGGCGCCGAGCGGGTTGGACGCCGGGGCGTGCGCGTGCAGCACCGACAGGTCCAGCTGGTTGGGCCACCAGTCCTGGTTGGACCGCGGGCGGTGCCCCTTGGGCTCCGGTGCGTCCAGAGCGGGGTTCTCGCTCTCGCTGCCGTCGTGGGCGACGGGGCAGCCTGCCTGGTTCTCGGACATGCTCAACCTTTCGGGGGTGTTCGTTCAGGTGTGGGCGGAACAGTCGGGGCACAGGCCCCAATAGATGACCTCGGCCTCGTCGATGACGAAACCGTGGGAGTCGGAAGCGGTCAGGCACGGCACGTGCCCCACCGCGCAGTCCACGTCGGCGATCGACCCGCAGGACCGGCACACGACGTGGTGGTGGTTGTCGTCGGTCCGCGTCTCGTAGCGGGCCACCGAACCGGCAGGCTTGATGCGGCGCACGAGTCCGGCCTCGGTGAGGGTGTGCAACGAGTCGTAGACCGCCTGGTGCGACACGTCCGGGACGACGGACCGCGACGCCGCGATCACCGATTCCGTGTCGGCGTGCGGGTGCGCATGCACGGCCTGCAGCACGGCCAGCCGGGGCTGGGTGACGCGCAGGTCGACGTCTCGCAGCAGCTGCTGGAAGTCGGGAGCGGTCACGTTCGACAGTCTGCCACTAATCTTGAATGAGTCAAGACTGGCTCCGGCGCGTCCCCGATCTCCTTGCCCACGGCGCGAGCCGATAGCGTCACGACATGGCACACCAGATGAGGGTCCGACGCGCCTTCGCCCGCGGCGCACTGCGTACGACGAGGTGGCGCCTCGTGGGCGACGTACCCCAGACCGGCATCCTCGTCGGCGCTCCGCACACCTCGAACTGGGACTGGGTCGCGATGCTGCTGATCGCCTGGTCCAACGGGCGCAGCCCCCAGGTCCTGATCAAGGAGAGCTTCTTCAAGGGGCCCATCGGCTGGCTCATGCGCAAGACCGGCGGGATCCCGCTGGACCGCAAGAACCCGGGCGCCACGATCCGCGCGCTGCTCGAGGAGGCCGCGGGCGACGAGCCGTTCCTGCTCGTCATCGCGGCCGAGGGCACACGTGGCAAGGGCGAGTACTGGAAGCCCGGCTTCTACCGGATCTCCCAGCAGACCGGCCTGCCGATCAGCCTCGGCTTCATCGACTCCCCCACCCGGACCCTCGGCATGGGCCCGACCTTCAGTCCGTCGGACGACGTCGTCGCCGACATGGACTTCGTGCGCGCCTTCTACGCCGACAAGATGGGCGTCCGTCCGGAGAACCGGACCGAACCGCGGCTCCGCGAGGAGAACGCGGCGGACTGAGTCGTCGGGGCCTTCAGGTCCCGTGGCACCCTTTGCCCCATGTTCGAGGCCATCGGGTACGTCGGCGCGGTGGGCTCCGCCAGCATGTGGGCTCCGCAGGCCGTTCGGGTGGTGCGCCTGCGCCGCGACGTCGAGGCCCTCGCGGCGATCAGCGCGTCGGCGTACGCGATCGCGGTGGGGTTCAACGCACTGCTGGTGGTCTACGGCAGCGGTGCCCACGCGGTGCCCGTGGTGGTGGCCGGCGTCCTCAACCTGGCCTGCGCCACGTTGATCTTCGGCATGCTCCAGCGGGCGAGGCGGCGGGCCACGTGAGCGTTGCCCTGGGGTTGCTGGTGGGCGTCGTCGACGTCGCACAGTTCCTGCCGCATGCCCGCCGCACGATCGACAAGCGCCACGACGTCAGGGCGATGAGCGGCCTGAGCGTGTGGACCTGGACCATCGCGACCGCGCAGGGCCTCGCCTGGATCGTGTACGGCGCCGCGAACGGCCTGCTGCCGATCCTGCTGCCGAACCTGGTGATCACGCCGGTCTGTGCAGCGATCCTCACGATGCGCCTCGCGGCCGGCGCGAAGGGGGCAGACGATCCGGACTGAGCGGCGTACTGTGCGGAAGGTCGTCCAGAGCCCAGCAGGAGGTCCCACGTGAGTCGGTTGCGTCAGTCAGCAGTGGTGTTCGTCGGTGCGTTGTCCCTGGCGGGAGGCCTGGTGGCGACGGGTCCTGCTGGTGCGGACAAGGGCGGCAGCAACAGCGCCACCGGCACGGGGCGGATCTTCATGGTCAATCCGGTCCAGTCGAGCAACGACCAGGACCTGACCGACCAGAAGGATTCCGCGGGCGCCGTACCCGACAGGGCGTATGCCGACGCCCAGCTGCGCAACCTCGACGGCTCGGGCTACCTCCGCGGCAAGTGGGTCACCGTCGAGTCGAGCACCGGCACGCCCGCCTTCAGCAGGACGAACACCTACCTCTACAACCGCTCGCAGGACCAGTTCGAGCAGGTGATGGCGTACTTCTGGGTCAACCAGGCGCAGGAGTACCTGCAGTCCCTGGGCTTCGACAACATCCTGCACGAGCCGTTCCCCGTGAAGATCAACCAGTACGGCGGCGACAACAGCTACCAGACCGACAAGCCCTTCCGCGTGCGACTCGGCAAGGGTGGGGTCGACGACGCGGAGGACGCCGAGGTGATCGTCCACGAGTACGGCCACGCCGTGCACCAGTCGCAGGTCCCCGGCTACGGCCAGAGCCTCGAGGCCGGTTCGATCGGTGAGTCCTTCGGCGACTACCTCGCGGTGACCGTCGGCCTCGACGCCGCGGCCACCCACGGCTGGCCGGTCGCCGCCGACCCGTCGTGCCCGATGGACTGGGACGCGACGTCGTACACGGACGCACCGCACTGCATCCGCAGCTTCCACACGGACCTGACCGTCGAGGACAAGATCGACCAGGTCCACCACGACGGACAGATCTGGTCCCAGGCGCTGTGGGAGATCCGCAACGACTACGTCGCCCTGGGCGGGACGACGAAGGACTGGGACCGGACGCTGATCGCCTCGCAGTTCAGCTACGCGCCCGACACGTCCTTCTCAGACGCTGCCGCCGCGACGTACGCCGAGGCGCTGGCAGACGGCCCCGCGTTCGCCGCTGCCGTCAAGGCCCGGTTCGCCGATCGCGGGATCACGTTCTGAGCAGGTGGATCACTGGCCGGGACCGTCGTTCAGGCCGAGGACAGCGACCGCTTGGTCGGCCATGGCTCGTTCTCCGCGAAGGTTGGGGTGGACCGGAATGAGCTGGACCGAACCCAGCGCCGGCTCGACCCAGCGCGTGCCGATCGGTCGACAGGCGTCGTGGCCCTCGGAGATGGTCGAGACGTCGATGTAGGTTGCGCCGGTGACCTCGGCTGCGCGACGGACCGCGTCGTTCAAGGTGGCCTGCAGGTCGCGCAGATAGGGCACATCACCCCGGGCGATCGGCATCAGCGGGAAGCATCCGCCCGTGGGCGGCAGCAGCCAGAGGTAACCAGCGATGGCAACCCTGGCGTTGGGCGCCTTGGCCTGCACCGCACTCAGCGCATTGACCAGCGCGGGGTAGGTGGTGTTGCGCACGGTGTCGGCAAAGGAGGAGCCGTACTTCGCCTTGCACGGACTCCCCTGTCCGAGGGAAGCCACGGCGAGTGCCCCACAGGAGATCGCCGCATTGGCGAGCGTGTCGCTGTCGTTGCCGCCGATCGTCATCGTGACCAGGTCCGTCGACGCGGACAGGGCGTCCAGCTGAGGCGCGAGGCCCTGCATCTGCGCGGTGAAGTAGTCCTTGGTCTGCGCTGCCCCGCAGCTGACGTCGGTCAACTGGTAGCCGTGCTCGGAGGCAACGTCGTGGGCCCAGTTGTTCGACGACTGCCAGCAGATCGGATTGGTGCGGGGTGCGATCGGGAACACCCCGCTGCCCGCACTGAAGCTGTCCCCGAGATTGACGTACTCGACCCGGTCCACCGGCGAAGGGTCCGCAGTTGCCGGGCCCGTGGCCAGGGCGACTGAAGCCGTGGCCGACATCAACGAGCCGAAGGCCAGCAGGGCCGTGACCGACCTCATCGAGCGTGCGCGCATGCGTTTCTCCTAGACCGATCAGCAGGTCGCGCCGACACTACGTCCGCTTGCTTCACTTGTGTAGTAAGTGCTCCTCATTGCTCACATGCTGGACCCGGCCACCCCAGCCGACGCCCAGCAGCACCAGGCCGACAGCGGTCAGCACGTAGAGGTTGCCGGACAGCCCCTGCCAGAGGTTCCAGTCGTACTCGACCCCGTTGCGGAACGGCGCCCACCAGATCGCCCGCGACGCGGCGATGACGACGACGGCACCTGCGACCACCCGCGCCCGGGGCAGGCCGCTGAGCCACAGGGCGAGGACGATCGGCACGAACCAGACCCAGTGGTGGTCCCACGAGATCGGTGACGCGAGCACCATGCCGAGGGCAGCCATGCCGACCGCCAGGGGGCGGGCCGCCGGCGACGTCGAGCGCCACAGGAGCGCGGCTGCGACGAGCGAGAGGGCCGCGACGGAACCCGCGACCACGAACCACAGCGAGGTCGATGCCTCGTGCCCGAGCAACCGGCTCAGGGTGCCCAGCACGGACTGGTTGCCGGCGTACTCGACGCCCCCGATCCGGCTCGGGTCCCACAGGATTTCCGTCCAGTAGGCCACCGACGCGGTGGGTGCGAGCGCCGCACCCACGAGGACCGTGGCCGCAAAGCTCCCGACGGCGACGCCGGCGGCGCGGCGCTGCCCGACCACCAGGAGGAACGCCACGAAGAACAGCGGCGTCAGCTTGATGCCGGCGGCGATCCCGACCAGCCAGCCCGCGTGCCGCCGTTCGGGACGCAGGACGTCGGCCAGGATCGCGGCCATCAGGAAGAGGTTGACCTGGCCGTACGACAGCGTCGACCACACCGGCTGGCTCAGCAGCGCCACCGCCGTCAGGACCGGCACCACCATCGCCGGGTACGTCGACCCGCCGGCCTCGAGCGTCGCGTGGATGGCCCACGCCAGCACGAGCACGCACGCCGCCGACCAGAGCGCGGCGGTGAGCCACAGGGGCAGCACCGCCACCGGCAGCATCAGCACCGCCGCGAACGGCGGGTACGTGAACGGCAGGTCCGCTACATGGAAGCGGACGTCGTACAGGTCACCGCCGAACAGCGCGCTCGCGCCGAGCTCGTAGACGCGCAGGTCGATGAACCAGTCCCACCGCCAGGCCAGCAACGCGCACCACAGCCCCACACCTACGGCGAGGGCGAGGACCAGACGACGGGCGGACCGGGACGATTCCACCCGGCGAGGCTAGGCGTGACCAGGGGCGTGGTCTGCCTCGTGGAAGCCGAAGTACCGAGACTTCACCCGCCTGTCGCCGACCCGACAGGCTGCTGACCCATGCCGTCCAGCCTTGCGCCCGGTCAGGGGGTCCTCACGGGTTCATCGAGTAGGCGCCGGCGGTCGAACGGGCATCGGCCCAGACCCGGGCAGAGCGCTCCTCGTCGAAGACCGGCCGACGCTGGATCGCGTTGGCACCCTTCACCTGGGCCTTGGTCAGCGACGGCTTCCTCGTGAGGTTCAGCGCGTGGGCCGAGACGTCGCCGACCAGCACCTCGAAGATGCTGTCGACGAGGTCGTCCTCAACGCTCGAGATGCCGGCCTGCTGCAGGATGAGGTCGCCGTACGCGACGGTGGTGAAGATGTCACCGACGACCAGCAGCAGGTCCAGGTCGCGCATCTGCTCCTTGCTCAGCGGGGTCGAGCCGAGCAGGGCCTGGAACGCATCGACCTGCTCCAGGAGGAGCTTCACGTTCGGCAGGGTCGCCCAGTCGGCGTACACCGCACGCCAGTCGTGGAAGACGACCTTGCCCAGGCCCTGGGTCGGCCCCTGGTTCCACAGGTACTCGTCGTCCGCGGTGTCACGACGACGCGGCGGCAGGCCCGGCGACGTGGCGGCAAGCCGGGCACCGAGGGGCTTGGCGGCACGGATCGCGGCCCGCGTGACCTTGAACGCCGGCGCGAAGGCAGCGTCGGGAACCTTGCCGGCCTTGCCGCGAACTGCGAGGAGGGCAAGGCTCGGGTCGGTCGGGCTGAAGATGTAGTTCTGCAGGAACTTGAGCGACAGCGCCATGTTGAGGTGGACGGTGCCTTCGAGGCGCGGGAGCCCCATCATCGCGATGGCGCCGACCGGGTAGTACATGTCGTTCTCGAAGCCGCGGGCCGCGATGCAGTCGGCGATCAGGTCATAGATCCGGGCACCCTGACGGCTGACGGTCATCTTCTCGATGGCGTCGAAGAGCAGGTAGCGACGGTCGTCGGCCGTGCCGGACCGCATGTAGTCGACGGCACGCTCGGAGAAGAGGTCCATCGCCTGCAGGCGGATCCAGCTCTCCGTGAAGTTCGCGCGCACCTGCGCGAAGTCGGTGACCTTGGTGTCGAACAGCACCCTGTTGTCGGCGTGGGTGAGGCCTTCGTGCCAGATGTGCTGCGTGGCGCCGACCGCACCGAACCCGATGTTGAACTTGCCCACATTGACCGTGTTGATCGCTGCATCGAACGCCTCGGAGCCGACGTGGATGATGTCCTCCTCGCGGACCGGGTAGTCCTCGAGGTCGAACGCGGCGACGTAGATCTGCGAGTTGACGACGTTCTTCCGCAGCTTGTACGCCGGGTGCTGGCTGTCCGCGACGAAGAAGACGTAGCCGTCCTGGGTGGTCGGTCCGGTGGGGAGGCCCTCGATGCGGCCGAAGACCGACACCATCCCGGCCTTGTTGCCGTTGCCGATGTAGTACTTGCCGCCGTTCGCCCTGTAACCGCCCTTGCCGTCGGGGGTGAGCACCATGTCGGAGGTGTAGACATCGGCCCCGTGATCGCGCTCGGACAGACCGAACGCGAAGATCTCGCCGTCGTCGAGCAGTTGCGCGGCCCGGCGCTTGACCACCTCGTTGCCGGTCTGCCAGATGGGCCCGAGGCCCAGGATCGTCACCTGCCAGACGTACCAGTACGACATGCCGTAGAAGCCGAGGATCTGGCTGTACTTGGTGACGCGGGACTCGTCCCAACGCTTGTTCGGGTCACCGTCGGCCTGCGCCGCGGGGGTCAGCAGCGTCGCGAACACCTTCTCCTTCTTCTGGAACTCGAGGAACTCGTCGAACCAGACCCGGTCGCGGTCCTGCTGGAGCAGCCACCCCTTGCCCTTGCCCTTGCCCTCGAAGAAGTCGATGGTCGCCTCGAAGATCCGCCGCGTCTCGGCGTCGAACTCGGCGAAGTCGGGCTTGTGCGGGTTGAACAGGCTCATCAGGGATCTCTCCATCCAGAAGGGGTGGAGCGAGATTAATACATCGATGTAGGAAATTGCTACATCCATGCAGGAAATCACGGGATCGCCTACTCTCGCTCCATGCCTTCGAGCACGACCACCCACGCAGGACGCCAGCGCGCCGCCCATCTCGGACCGGAACGCCGACGCCCCCAGGTCCTCGACGCCGCCCTGACCATCGCCGTGCGCGACGGGATCGGCGCCGTGACCGTGGGATCCGTGGCCGCGGCGATGGGCGTCACACGCCCTGTCGTCTACGCGTGCTTCTCCGACCGGATCGAGCTGGTCGACGCTCTCCTCGACCGGGAGACCACGAGCCTGGTCGAAGCGGTCCTCGTGGCGCTGCACAGCTCCGCGAATGCCGACGACCCGGAACGGGCCTTCATCGACGGGTTCCGGGCGCTGCTCCACGCCGCGACGGACTCCCCCGACACCTGGCGCCTCGTCCTCGCCGGCGAGCCCGACCCGGCCATCGCCGAACGCTTCCGTTCCGGGAAGGCCCTCGTCCAGGCGCGCACCGTCGAGTGGATCCGACCTGCCATGGAGCACTGGTGGCAGACCCCGGACCTGGAGCGCAAGCTGCCCGTGCTCATCGACCTGTTCCTGGCAGCCTGCGAGTCAGCGGTGCGCTCCCTCCTCGACCCGGACAACGACTGGGGTCCCGACGACCTCGGCACCTTCATCGGCAAGGCGATCCACGGGGTGTTCAGGGACGCCTGACCTCACGGCAGCGCTCCCCAACGATCAGCTACCGGGGTGGGTGTGAACCACAGCTGTCGCGCACGATCAGCTTGGTCGCGAGCACGGTACGACGCCGACGAGGTCGCTTGCCCTGGATCAGCTCGGCGAGTGCGTGCATGGCCTGGAGCCCGATCTGTCGCGCGGGGACTTCGACCACGGTCAGTGCCGGGTCGACCAGTGACGCGAGGGGAGAGTCGGTGTATCCCACGACTGCAAGATCGTGCGGGACCCGCAGGCCTTGCACCTTGGCTTCGGCCATGGCTCCGAGAGCGAGGTTCGAGCCTCCGGCAAGGATCGCCGACGGTGGATCGGGAAGTTGCAGCAGCCGGGCCATCGCACTGCGTCCGGCCTCGACGGTGAAGTCCGGAACCTCCGCCACGAGGTCGGGAGACGGTACGACGCCGGAGTCCTCCAGCGCGCGCACGTAACCGCGGTGGAGCTCAGCGACGTTGTGCCACGCCAGCGGCGCCGTGACGAAGCCGATCCGGTCGTGGCCGTGCTTGCGAAGGTGCTCGGTCGCCGCGTACCCCGCATCGGCCCCATCGAACACGAGGCTGTATCCACGTCGATCCGGCTGGTCGACGTAGACGATCGGCAACGAGGTGTCGTCCTGTCCCGCGAACCGGTCCCCCGGCAGGTCGCCGGTCGAGACCGCGATGATCCCGTCCACTCCTCGGGCGACGAGTCGCCGGATCATCGCCTGGGCAAGGCTCGCCGAGTCGCGGGTGTCCACGATCAGCACCAAGGTCCCCCGCTCTCCGGCAACCTCCTCGATCCCTCGTAGCAGTGGGAGGTAGAACGGATCCAGCCCCCCGATGAGCACGGCGATCGTATTGGCCCCGAAGGCGAGGGCACCGCCTGCGGCAGCCCTCGGCGATGACTCCACCACCACGGTGCCGACGCCGTGGCGCGTCTGCACCAGCCCGTCTGTCTCCAGCTTGGCGTAGGCAGCACGGACCGTGTTCATGTTGACGCCGAGCTCGTTGGCGAGAGCGCGCACGGGCGGCAGCCGGTCACCGGGGGCGAGCTCGCCGTCTGCCAGCTGCAGTGCGATCCGCGAGCGAATCTGCTCGGCAATGCCCAGCCCGGTCCGGGGGTCGAGTTCGAAGGTTGACAGTTCGTCCTCCACATGCTTACTGTTTCAGTGTTATAGAACAGTGTACATCATTCCAGGGGATCAGCACTGCAACTGTGCCAGCACCCCGTGGTCAGTCAGTGAGGAACCCACCATGAAGAAGCTCAAGATCCGGAGACGGAGTGCACTGGCCGTCGGGCTGACCATCGGCCTGGCCGGCGGCATCGCCACGGTCGCCGGTGCGGCCATCCCCGGCGCCGACAAGGTCATCAGGAGTTGCTACGACCCGAGGTCGGCGTACGTCCGGGTCATCGACACCGAGGCCGGACAGACCTGCACGACCGCGGAGAAACCCCTCAACTGGAATCAGACCGGACCGCAAGGTCCCGCCGGACCCACCGGCTTGACGGGCCCCGCCGGGCCGAAGGGTGCCACCGGACCCACCGGCGCCACCGGAGCGCAGGGGCCTGCTGGTCCCGCTGGTCCCGCCGGTCCCGCCGGTCCCGCCGGCGGGTACCAAAGGGTCAGTCGCGGTGAAGGATGTGCCGGTACCTGCACCAGCGAGTGGTACAACACCTACCTCGAGGCCTGGGCCGGCTGCCCCTACGGCATGACGCTGGTCGGCGGTGGGTTCGAGATGAAGCCTGGCAGGTACAGCAACGGAAAGGTCTATCCGGTCGAGGTCCAGAAGAACGCACCGTACCCGGGCTACGACTACTGGGTCGTCGGCGTCACCGTCCCGCAGCAGCTCACGTTCATGGACCTCAAGGTCTACGCGATGTGCGTCGCCAAGTAGCCGCGTAGCCCGGCGCACCCGGAAAACGCAAGGACCGCCTCCCCTTGTCGGAAGACGGTCCTTGTTCGGTGGAGCTGAGGGGATTCGAACCCCTGACCCCCTGCATGCCATGCAGGTGCGCTACCAGCTGCGCCACAGCCCCAAACTCAGTTTCCCCGCCGGAGCGGATCAACCTGCGGAATACTAACCAACCCTGCCCGAGGAGGTGAAATCGGGGTCAGAGGTTGTACGCCGCCAGCGCCCAGTCGCCCGTGGTGCGCTGCTCCAGGACAACTCGTCCGCAGTTGCCGAGGGCCCGGAGATCGCGCGCGAACGCCAGCGGCCAGCCGAGGAAGGCCACCAGTCCCGTTCGGGTCGCCGCACCGTGGGACACCGCGACTCCGGTCTCCCCCGGCCCCAGCGCGGCGGCCAGGTCGCGGATCGCGGAGGTGAAGCGAGCCGAGACCTCGGCGGGCGATTCCGCGCCCGGGATCTCCTCCCAGTCACCGCGCCGGAAGCGCTCGAAAGCGGCCTCGTCCTGCGCGAGGAGCTCGGCGTGGGACTGGCCCTGGTACTCCCCCAGGCGGAACTCCCTCAGCCGGGCGTCGTACGACGGCACGAGGCCGGCTTCCTTGGCGACCTCGTCGGCGGTCATCCGGGCCCGGGCGAGGTCGCTGGACCACACCAGGGCAGGCTCCATCGCCGCGATCAACGGTGCGACCGAACGGGCCTGCCCGACCCCGACGTCATCGAGCTCGACATCGAGCTGTCCCTGGATGCGGTGTTCGGCGTTCCACGCCGTCCGGCCGTGCCGGAGCAGGACGATCCGACGTGCGTCGCTCATTCCGAAGGTGCGTTGATCTCGGCCGGGAGCTCGATGACCGGGCAGTCGCGCCACAGGCGCTCGAGGGCGTAGAACTCGCGCTCCTCGCTGTGCTGGACGTGGATCACGATCTCGCCGAAGTCGAGGAGCACCCAGCGGCCGTCGCGGTGGCCCTCACGGCGGATCGGCTTCGAGCCGAGCTCACGCAGCTTGTCCTCGATCTCCTCGACGATGGCGCGGACCTGGCGGTCGTTGGCGCCGGAGGCGAGCAGGAAGGCGTCGGTGATGGCGAGCTGCTCGCTGACGTCGAAGGCGAGCTGGTTGGTCGCGAGCTTCTCGGCAGCAGCGAGCGAGGCTGCGCGGATGAGCTCGACGGCGTGGTCGGTGGCGGTCATGTGTCTCCGGACTGATCGTGAAGGGTGTCGCTGTCTGACACGGGGCGGGGATAGAGCCCGTGCTTGGTGATGTATTGCACGACGCCGTCAGGCACGAGGTACCAGACGGGCTGGCCCCTTCGTTGCCTCTCGCGGCAGTCGGTCGAGGAGATCGCCAGTGCGGGGATCTCCACCATGGTGACGCGCTCGGGCGGAATCTTTGCCAACGTCGCGGGATCCATCTCTGCACCCGGGCGGGTACAGCCGACGAAATGGGCCAGTTCGAAGAGCTCCTCGGCGTCGCGCCAGCTGAAGATGTCGGTCAGCGCGTCGGACCCGGTGATGAAGTAGAGATCGGCTTCCGGGCGCTCCTTGCGGAGGTCGCGCAGCGTGTCGATCGTGTACGTCGGCCCCTTGCGGTCGATGTCGACGCGGCTCACCGTGAACCGCGGGTTCGCGGCCGTGGCGATCACCGTCATCAGGTAGCGGTGCTCGGCCGGCGACACTGCGCGGTCGGCCTTCTGCCACGGCTGGCCCGTCGGGACGAAGACGACCTCGTCGAGGTCGAACCAGCCCTGGACCTCCGACGCAGCCACGAGGTGGCCGTGGTGGACGGGGTCGAAGGTGCCGCCCATCACCCCCAGGCGGATGCGCCGTCCGGGGTCCGAGGCCGACACCGGGCGGTCAGCTGTGTTCGCGGCCGCCGCCGAAGGCGACCAGGCCGATCAGCAGGAGCAGCAGGAGGGCAAGGACGCCACCACCGATGAACCACGGGTTGACGGCGGGCTCGCCGTGCTCCTCGGCGGCACTGGCGACGGCGAGAGCGAGGGTGCTGATCTGGCTGAGCATGGCCGGATCCTATCGAATGTCCCCGGCGGCAGCGTGGCGGGCGGTCTCGAGACGGTTGCTGCGCAACCTCCTCGACCAACGGGCGGTTCAGTGCAGGGCGAAGTCGACGCCCAGGAAGAGCAACGTGAACCGGATCGTGCGACCGACGAAGACGGTCGGGACGAACGCCCACATCGGCATCTTGAGCAGCCCGCCGACCGCGGCCATGACCAGCAACGGCGGGATCCCGACCGAGGCTGCCACGAACATCACGCCGATGGCGTACCAGGGGCGCCCCTGCATCCGGGCGACCCACTTCTCGTACCCGGCCTTCACCTTCGGCGAGGACAGCTTCTTCTGGGCCCAGGCCGAGTCGGCCCCGCGGCGGGCCGCTTCGTACCAGACCACCTTGCCGACAGTCGCGCCCGCGCCGGCCGCGATGCCCAGGGCGATCGCGGTCGCCGTACCACCGTCGGCAGCACCGGCGCCGACGATGTAGACCTCCATCGGGAGGAAGGGGAGCAGGGCCGAGGCAATGCTGAAGGCAAACGTCGTCAGCCACAGGATCATGCCGGCCCCCGCATCACTGGTCCGGGGCCTGCTCGCGCGCGGGGACCGGAATCCCCAGCTTCAGCAACCAGCCCAGCGAGACGCACTTCAGGACCAGGAGTCCCACCGCGATCACGATGCCGAGCCACACCCAGCCGGTCACCAGCAGGATCACCGCGAAGGCGCCGGAGTTGGCCGCCTTGCCGATCCGCGACCAGTTCCAGAGGTAGATCCGGCGGTCGACGACGTGGAAGTAGTTGGGGCTGCGGATCGGCCACGCGAGGAACGCCAGCGAGAGGTACATGTCGATGACCATGAACTCGAACAGGTAGATCGCGATCGGGATCCCGATCCACGTCATGGGTTCGTCACTGAGGTAGCCGCTCGGTTCGAGCCAGATCAGCCCGACGTACAGCGCGCCGCAGCTCAGCCGGTCGCACATCATGTCGACGACCGCGCCCATCCGGGTCTCGCAGTCGAACCACCGCGCCCATTCGCCGTCGATGCTGTCGCCGACCCAGTAGACGACGAGTCCCACGACGATCAGGGTGAGGCTTTCGTCGTACGCCGCCCAGACCGCGATGGCCAGGGTGATGGCCGTACGGATGAACGTGATGATCGTGGCTCCGGTGAAGAGCCGTTCGACGGACGGATCCGCATAGATCCGGTCCGGGGAGCCTGCCATGTCGCGAAACCTACCGCGCGCCCGAAGAACGCCCGACGACACACCCCCAGTAGTTCCCGGGATTCATCGACCGTCCACCTCCGTTGCCTAGCGTCGCAAGCGTGATCTGGATGGCTGTCGCCTTCGCGCTCGCGAGCGCCGTGACCACGTCGCTGTCGACCTCGAACCAGCACCTGGCCACCGGAAAGGCACCCACCGGCACCGGCGCAGCAGGCCTGATGCGCTTCCTCGTACGACGTCCCGAATGGCTCCTCGCGCTGGCGCTGGGGCCGGTCGGCTTCACGTTCCACGTGCTGGCACTCGACAACGGACCGATCGCCCTCGTGCAGCCGATCGCCATCATGGGCATCGTCTTCGCGGTACCGGTTCGGGCGGCCCTCGCGCGCACCTGGCCGGCCCGCGCCGAGCTCGGTGCCGTGGCGGTCACGGCACTGGCCATCGCCGCGCTGCTCCTCGCGTCCGACGTCCGCCCGGCCCCCAGCGGGCCCGACCCGTTCACCCTGCTGGTGGCGTCGTGCGCGTGCGGGATGGCCGCTCTCGCAGCCGTGGCGGTCGCCGGGGCACTCGCCCAGCCTGTGGCGCGTGCCTTCGCCCTGGGCTGTGCGTCAGGGGTTCTCTTCGGCCTGATGGCGGTGTTGATCGAGGCCTGCCAGCTGCACCGCGACGAGCACGGCTGGGTCGGACTGGCCACCACGTGGCTCCCCTATGCCCTCGGGGCGTCCGGGCTCGGCGGCATCTGCGTCAACCAGCTCGCGTACCGCTCAGCCCGCCTGTCCGCCTCGATGCCGGTCCTGAACGTCGTGAACTGCCTGCTCACCCTCGGGTTCGCCCACGTCGTCCTCCGCGAGGTGCCCCACCACACCCCCGGGTCTGCCCTGGTGTCGATCGCCGCGCTGCTGGCGATGGCGTGGGGGTTGTGGCGACTGGCCCGCCTCGAGGAACTAGCGGACGTGGCCGTCGCCGATGACGACGTACTTGGTCGACGTCATCTCGGGCAACCCCATCGGACCGCGCGCGTGTAGCTTCTGCGTGCTGATGCCGATCTCGGCACCGAATCCGAACTCGCCGCCGTCGGTGAACCGGGTGGAGGCGTTGACCAGGACGGCTGCGGAGTCCACCTCCGCCACGAACCGGCGTGCCGCACCCTGGTCCTCGGTGACGATCGCGTCGGTGTGACCGCTGGACCAGGTGTGGATGTGCTCGAGTGCCGCCTCCAGGTCGGGTACGACGCGCGCGGCGATGTCGAGCGAGAGGTACTCGGTGGCCCAGTCGTCTTCGGTGGCCGGGACGACGTCGTCATGCTCCGAGAACGCGTCGTCGCCGTGCAGGACGACCCCGGCGTCCTGGAGCGCTGCGACCACGCGGGGCAGGAACTCGGCGGCCGCGGACTCGTGGACGAGCAGGGACTCGGCCGCGTTGCAGACGCTGGTGCGATGGGTCTTGGAGTTGAGGACGATCGACAGTGCCTTCTCGAGGTCGGCTGCCGCGTCGACGTACACGTGGCAGTTGCCGACGCCCGTCTCGATGACCGGCACCGTCGACTCGTTGACGACCGACTGGATCAGGCCCGCTCCCCCGCGAGGGATGAGCACGTCGACCAGGCCACGCGCCCGCATCAACGTCTTGACGCTGTCATGCGTGTCGCCGGGGACCAGCTGGATGACGTCGGGGGCCAGGCCGGAGGCCTCGACCGCGTCACGGAGCACGGCCACGATGGCGGCATTGCTCGAGCGGGCCGAGGAGCTCCCCCGCAGCAGCACGGCGTTCCCGGACTTCAGGCAGATGCCGGCCGCGTCGGCGGTGACATTGGGGCGGGCTTCGTAGATCATCCCGACCACGCCGAACGGCACCCGGACCTGGCGCAGCTCGAGGCCGTTGGCGAGCACGCCGCCGCGCACCACCTCGCCGACCGGGTCGGCGAGGCCCGCGACGTCGCGCAGGCCCTGGGCCATGTCCGCGAGGCGCCCCTCGGTCAACCGGAGCCGGTCGATGATGTTGGCGGGCGTGCCACCCTCCTCGGCGCGCGTGACGTCGTCGTCGTTGGCCGCGAGGATCTCGCCGGACCGGGCCAGCAGCGCATCGGCCATGGCCTGGAGCGTGGCGTCCTTGGCGGACCGGGTGGCGAGCGCCAGCCCCCGGCTGGCGACGCGCGAACGTTGGGCGACGCTGATGAATTCGGAAGTACTGCTCACCCAACCGAGCGTAGTTCCTGGGACGCCGTCACGCGGACGACGTCTCAGGCCCTATCGCTGTGTCAGGTCAGGCGCAGGGACGGCGCTTCGGCTCGATACCGGTCCGGTGGGTGACGTTGCGGTTGTCCCACATCGCGCGCCAACGCAGGTTGTAGGTCCTGAGCACGAGCGGGTCGTGGATCTCGTAGGTGACCTCGTCGCTGCCCAGCGCGGGCGCCGACCAGTTCTCCGAACCGGTGAAGACGACCTTCGTGGCCCGGCCCTTGTAGGTGCCGTCGACCGTCAGCACCTTCAGGTGGGAGTAGCACCGCGTTCCGTAGACCTGCTTCTCGCCGCCGGTCGAGAGCTTCATCCCGAAGTCCCAGTCGGCAGCCTTCACGCTGATGCCGGAGCCCTTGAGGATCCGGACGACTTCCTTGCTGATGACCGAACCGATCACCGCGACGACGCATCCCTCACGCTTGCGAGCAGCCACGGACTTGGCGATCCGCACGCCCCGCGTGCCGTACCAGGCATACATCGCGATGCGGACCACGGTCTTGCCGCTGGCGCCGAAGCCCGGCTTGGTCCGGCAGTGGATCTGACGGACGCGGTCGAGCGCCAGGTCACCGGAGCTCGTGAACCGCACGCTCTCGCGAGGAGCCGCGAAGCGCTGGTAGTACACACCGAGGGTCTCGGTGCGGTACGTCATGCGCCGGGGCGACACGGCCCGGTCGAACTTCAGCTGGTTGAAGATCGCCAGGAAGCTCCGGTAGAGGTCGTGGTTGCCGTAGACGGTGTAGGCGTCGTTCCACTGTCCGCGCACCGCGCCGCCGCTGAGGTTGGCCGAGCTGTTGATGACCACACTGGTGGCCGCGCCTGCCCGGCTGAAGGTGTAGGTCTTCATGTGCATGTTGCCGCCGCGCGAACCGTTGCGGCACGCGTTCCTGCAGATGATCAGGAAGCTGTTGGCCCGCGGGTTCTTGCCCAGCTTGGCCTGCAAGCCCTTCTCGACCGGACCGATGAGGTTCGCGTTGACGACGATCTGGACGTTGACGCCGCGGTCCTTCGCTGCCTTGAGCAGGGTGGCCGTGTCGGAGCGGTCGATGTTGTACGACGCGAACCGGATCGTCGCACCGGGCGGCGTGTTGCGGATTCCGTCGTGGACCCGCTTCAGGATCGCCGTACGGCCCTCGTAGGTGCCGTTCGGGGTGTTGAAGACCGGGCCGACGGGCGGGAGCCACGTGGGAACCGTGGCGGCCGTCGTGGAGGCGACGGACGCCTCGGGCGCGGCGCTGGCGCCCGCCACCTGCCCCGAGCCCGTGAGCAGGCCGAGCACCAGGAGGGAAGCTGCAGCAACGATCTTCATGAAGAGAACCCTAACCGAGAAGTTTTGCAGTCGTGGTCATACGAGGCCATACAAATAGCCATACAAGGAGCCGTTCAAACCGAAGGACGCCGCACCAAAGTACGACGTCCTCCGGCTGAAGAGAAACTGTCAGCCCTTGCGCTTCACGATCTCGGCGGTCACGGCGGGCAGCACGGAGTGCAGGTCCCCCACGACACCGAAGTCGACGAGCTCGAAGATCGGGGCTTCCTCGTCCTTGTTCACGGCGATGATCGTCTTCGACGTCTGCATGCCGGCGCGGTGCTGGATGGCACCGGAGATGCCGTTCGCGACGTACAGCTGCGGCGAGACGACCTTGCCGGTCTGGCCGACCTGGAAGGCGTGCGGCTTCCAGCCGGAGTCGACCGCGGCACGCGAGGCACCCACGGCTGCACCCAGAGCGTCAGCGAGACCCTCGACCGCGGTGAAGTCACCGCCGGTGCCACGACCACCGGAGACCACGATCGCGGCCTCGGTGAGCTCGGGACGACCGGTGGCCTGACGCGGCTGCGAGGCCACGATCTGCGCGGTCTTGGCGCCATCGGAGATCGTCGCAGCGAACTGCTCGACGGCCCCGGCGCCGGCACCCTCTTCCGGAGCGGCAGCGTTGGGCTTGACCGCGATGATCGGGGTGCCCTTGACGACCTTGGCGTCGACCGTGAAGTTGCCGGCGAAGACGGACTGGGTCGTGACGATGTCGCTGCCGTTGACCTGGACGTCCACGGCGTCGGTGATCAGGCCCGAGGAGAGCTTGATCGCCAGGCGACCGGCGATCTCCTTGCCCTCGGCCGAGGCCGGGACCAGGATCGCGGCGGGCGAGGCGGCAGCAGCGATCTGCTCGAGCACCTCGGCCTTGGGGGCCACGAGGTAGCCCTTGATCTCCGCGTCGTCGACGACGTAGACCTTGTCGGCGCCGTACGCCTTGACGGCGTCAGCAGCGGCGGCAGCCTTGTCGGCACCACCGATGAAGACGGCGGACGGGGACCCGATCCGCTTGGCGATCGCCAGCAGCTCGTAGGTGGGCTTCTTGACAGCACCGTCGACGTGGTCGACGAGAACGAGAACTTCAGACATGGCTCAGGCTCCTCAGATGAACTTCTTGGACGCAAGGAACTCGACCAGCGCCGTGGCGCCCGATCCGTCCTCGTCCTTGACGATCTCGCCGGCGGTGCGCGCCGGGCGTTCGGTCACGGTCTCGACCTTGGTCCAGGCAGCGTCGATGCCGACCTCGGAAGCGTCCACGCCGATGTCGGCGAGGGTGAGTGCCTCGAGGGGCTTCTTCTTCGCGGCCATGATGCCCTTGAACGACGGGTAGCGCGCCTCGCCCGACTGGTCGGTGACCGACAGGACCAGCGGCAGCGTGCCGCCGATGACCTCGGTCGCGGAGTCACCGTCACGCTTGATGCGGACCTGGTCGCCCTGCGACTCGACCACGGCAGCGAGGGTCACCTGCGGGAGACCGAGACGCTCGGCCAGCATCGCCGGCACCACGCTCAGGCCACCGTCGGTCGACGCGAGGCCACCGACGATGAGCTCCGGGACACCGATCTTCTCGATCGCCTTGGCGAGCACGAGCGAGGTGGCGATGGCGTCCGAGCCGGCGATGGCGTCGTCCTGCACGTGGACGGCCTTGTCGGCGCCCATCTGCAGCGCCTTGCGCACGGCGGCCTCGGCGGCGGCGGGACCGACGGTCAGCGCGGTGACGGTGATCTCCTCGTCGGGGCGCTTCTCCTTGATCTGGAGAGCCTGCTCGACGGCGTACTCGTCGAGCTCCGAGAGGAGACCGTCGACGCCGACGCGGTCAACAGTGTTGTCCGCCTCGAACTTCCGGTCGCCCGTGGCGTCGGGAACGTACTTCACAAGAACGACAATGTTGGAGAGAGTCATGGTTGTGGCCGGACCGGCCCCTTCCTGTGCAACGAGCCCCGCGCCGTAGTTGGCGCAGGGAACAACTGTGTGGTCCTCTTCAGGACAGCGTTCGGCAGGCTACCGTCCGGTTCGCCACCGCGGAAACCGCATCTCAGTGGACTACCTCACAGTCCCTGGCCGAACAGGCTGGTTCAGGGCCGGATGACCCTCTCGAGAAGCCGGCCGATGACGAGGTAGACGACAGCGGCGATGCCGTAGTTGAACAGCGCTGTCTTGACGTCGTCGTTCTTGCCAGTGAACTCCTTGACCGGGTTGTCCAGGTCGAAGAAGCCGAGGTCGAAGGTGTTGGCGAGGTCCCGAACGATCTTCACCAGGTCGTTGTTGGCGTTGGCCTCCAGCGCGAAGGTGAAGGCGGCGGCGGCGAGGATCAGCGCCAGGGTGACGCAGACCCCCCAGATCACCCGTGCGCCGAGGTCCCGCCAGCGCGCCACGGCCAACGCGTGGCTCGACGGACCCGGGTCGACTTTCGCCGCCCCGGACTCCTCGATGTTGTCCGCCACGTTGCTCACCGACCTTCGAAGGTGGCCTTGCCCGGCCCGTTCTCGATGAAGGACTGCATGCCCGTCCTGCTGTCCTCGGTGGCGAACACCGACGAGAAGTGCTGGCGCTCGATCTGCAGGCCGGTCTCGAGGTCGGCCTCGAGTCCGCGGTCGACGGACTCCTTGATCGCCCGGAGGGCGTACGGCGCCGCGGTCGCGAAGCGGGCGGCCCAGGCGACGGCTTCGGTGTAGACGTCGGCGGCCGGGACCACCCGGTCGACCAGGCCGATCGCGAGGGCCTCCTCGGCCTTGACGAAACGGCCGCTGTAGAGCAGGTCCTTGGCGCGGCTGGGGCCGACGAGGCGCGGCAGGCGCTGGGTGCCACCGGCGCCCGGGATGATCCCGAGCAGGACCTCGGGCTGGCCGAGGACCGCGTTGTCGGCAGCGAAGCGGAGGTCAGCGGCGAGCGCGAGCTCGCAACCACCACCGAGGGCGTAGCCGTTCACTGCCGCGACGACCGGCTTCGGGATCCGCGCGATCGCGTTGACGGCGCCCTGGAGCGCCTCGACCCGGTCGACCATGTCCGTGTAGGACATCGTCGACATCTCCTTGACGTCGTTGCCTGCGGCGAAGACCCTCTCGCCGCCCCAGACCACCACGGCGCGCACATCGGCACGCCCGGCGGCCTCGGCGGCTGCGTCGCGCAGCTCGTCCTGGACCTGGATGCTGATGGCGTTCATCGCCTTGGGGCGGTCGAGCCGGATCGTGCCGACGCCGTCGGCAACTTCCAGGCGCACGAACTCGCTGGTCATCTGCTCCCTCTCGTGTGGTGACGCTCCTGCTGGGGCTCCCCTCCGCATTGTGCCGCTCCTCACCCCCTCGGTGTACAGAACCCCCGGGACTTGAACACATTGACGGCACAATGACGGCGTGACTCCCGGCCTCTGGCGATCCCTCGATGAACGTGCTGCGGTGTGGCCCGGTCGCAACTGGCCGCTCGGTGCGACCTGGTCGCCCGAGTCGACCAACTTCGCGGTCTACTCCCCCAACGCGACCGGCATGTGGCTCTGCCTGCTCGACGACGCGCCCGGCGACGGCGAGCAACGCTTCGCGCTGACCGAGCAGTCCCTGGGCATCTGGCACGGCGCGTTGCCCGAGATCGCACCGGGCACCCGCTACGGCTATCGCGCCGAGGGACCCGCCGACGAGACCGAAGGCATGCGGTTCGACCCCGCCACCCTGCTGCTCGACCCGTACGGCCTGGCCGTGTCCGGCAGCGCGGGCAACGCCAGCAGTGTCGTGGTCGACCCGTCCTTCGACTGGTCCGACGACAACCCGATTCGTCGGCGCTGGCTCGACTCGGTCATCTACGAGCTCCATGTCAAGGGGTTCACGCAGCTGCACGACCGGATCCCCGAGGAGCTGCGCGGCACGTACGCCGGCCTCGGCCATCCCGTCGTCACCGACTACCTGCGCGACCTCGGGGTCACGGCGGTCGAGCTGCTCCCGGTCCACCAGTTCTTCTCGGAGCCGGCACTCGTCGAGCGGGGAACCGTCAACTACTGGGGTTACAACCCGGTCAGCTACTTCGCCCCCGACGCCGGCTACTCCGCCTCCGGCGACCGCGGGCAACAGGTCACCGAGTTCAAGCAGATGGTCAAGGACCTGCACGCGGCCGGCATCGAGGTGATCCTCGACGTCGTCTACAACCACACCGCCGAAGCCGGGCCCGACGGGCCGACCTACTCCTTCCGGGGGCTGGACGACCGTGGCTTCTACCGTCGGGTCCCTCCCGTCGACGGCGTGTACGACGACACGTACTGGGACGTGACCGGCTGCGGAAACACGGTGAACTCGGAGGATCCGCTGGCGCTGCGGCTGATCCTCGACTCGCTGCGGTACTGGGTGAGCGAGATGCACGTCGACGGCTTCCGGTTCGACCTGATGTCGGCGATCACCCGCACCGCCGGGCCCGACGCGATCCGCGTCGACATGGCGTGCAAGCTGCTCATCGCCATCGGCCAGGACCCCGTGCTGCGGCACGTGAAGCTGATCGCCGAGCCGTGGGACGTGTCGATGGACGGGTACCTCGTCGGCGGGATGCCGCCGCCGTGGGTGGAGTGGAACGACCAGTTCCGCGACACGATCCGCGACTTCTGGCGCGGCCAGACCCAGGGCTCGCACGCCGTCGCCACCCGACTGGCCGGCTCGTCGGACCTGTACGCCGACGACGGCCGGTCGGCGTACAACTCGGTCAACTTCGTGACGGCCCACGACGGCTTCACCGTGCGCGACCTGGTCTCCTACGACACCAAGCACAACGAGGCCAACGGCGAGGACAACCGCGACGGCACCGACAACAACCGCTCGTGGAACCACGGCGTCGAGGGCGAGACGGACGACCCGGAGATCGTGGCGCTACGGCGACGTCAGGCCGCGAACCTGATGGCCACGCTGTGCCTGTCCAACGGCGTGCCCATGCTGACGGCCGGCGACGAACGTGGCCGCACGCAGGGCGGCAACAACAACGCGTACTGCCAGGACAACGAGATCTCGTGGATCGACTGGCAGGCCGACAACGCCTGGCTCGACGTCTACGAGGTGACCCGGACCGCCCTCCAGCTGCGCCGTGAGCACCCGGCGCTGCGGCAACGGCACTGGTTCGAGGGGCGCCCGACGATCATCGGCGGCCCCAAGGACCTCGCCTGGCTGCACCCGTCAGGACGCGAGATGACCGACCAGGACTGGTACGACGCCGACCTCGACACGATCGGGATGTTCGTGTCCGGCAAGCCGCTGCGCTCCCCCGGCCCGCGCGGCGAACAGCAGATCGACACGTCGTTCCTGCTGTGGTTCCACGCCGGCGCCGAGCCGATCACGGTCTTCCTGCCCGACAACGACTGGGTGCGCGCCGGCGCCATCGTCCTCTCCACCGACACCGGCCTGCCTGCCGGGACGAAGCTCGTCGTCGGCGAGGAGCTGGTGATCGGGCCGCGGAGCGTGGTGGTCATGCAGGAGACGGAGGCCTGACATGGTGCGTCCTGCGAAGGCGCTGGACCAGGTGGTCCGCAACCGGATCGCCCCGTCCCTGAAGGACCTCGGGTTCACACGCAAGGGCCTGAGGTTCACGTTCGAGCGGCCGGACGGCGCCCGGGCCGTCGCGACTGTCCGTCGGTACACCCTCGGCAGGAACGACGCCGAGCTCCACGTCGACTTCTTCGCCCAGCCGCGTGTCTGGCGTGACTTCATGGCGCTCGAGGGCCGCGATCCGGACTGGCACCTGTGGAGCCAACGCGTCCTGGTTCCCGGCGCAACGGGCCCGATGCGGGACCACTGGTCCTTCGACCTCGACGACCTTGAGGCCGGCGCCTCGCTCACCGAGGAGGTGGTCGGACTGGCGCAGACCGCCGTGTCCTTCCTCGACCCGTCCGCCCTGCTCACCCACGTCCGCTCGAACCCGCACCTCCCCGGGCTCGGCAGCCGTCGCGAGGTGGTCGTCGCCAGTCTGCTCGCTGCGACAGAAGGGCCGTCGCCGGAGCTGGACGCGATGCTCCTCGCGTTCGACCAGGACCCCGACTGGCCCGACTTCAACCCGGCGTTCACCGGGTTCCTCCGCTCCTGGCTCGTCACCCGCTGACCCTTCCCCCAGCCCGGGGACCGTGACTACGTTGTGGGAACGCTTCACCAACTCTCGGGAGGTTCACCCATGCCACGCCTAAGGTCCCTTGTCGGCGCCATCCTCACGTCGGCAGTCGCGACCGGGCTCACCGCCACCCTCGCGGTCACGCCCGCCACGTCCAGCCCATCCACCTCGTCCAGCGAGACCGGCCCGTCCGCATCGCCCTCGGCACAGGGCGACATCCTCGAAGCCGTCCAGAACCTGCCGGGGGTCACCTCGGTCGCGGAAGCCACGGCCCCGGCCGGCTACCGGTTCTTCAAGATCACCTTCCGCCAGCCCGTCGACCACCGCGACCCGACGGCCGGCACCTTCGAGCAGCGCCTGACGCTGCTGCACAAGGACGCGGCCCGGCCGATGGTGATGTACACGAGCGGCTACAACGTCTCCAGCAATCCCAGCCGCAGCGAGCCGACGCAGATCGTCGACGGCAACCAGCTGAGCATGGAGTACCGCTTCTTCTCGACGTCGATCCCCGCGCGGCCCGACTGGCCCCGGGAGCTCACCATCTGGCAGGCCGCCTCCGACCAGCACCGCATCATCAAGGCGTTCAAGCGGCTGTACCGGGAGAACTGGCTCACGACGGGTGGCTCGAAGGGCGGCATGACCGCGACGTACCACCGACGGTTCTTCCCCGACGACGTCGACGGCACGGTGCCCTACGTCGCCCCGAACGACGTCGACAACGAGGACGACTCGTACAACGAGTTCCTCGCGAACGTCGGCACCGACCCGCAGTGCCGCGCCGACCTGACGGCCGTCCAGCGCCGGATCCTCGGTCCGGACCGGGCATGGTTCCTCGAACGCACCCGCCAGGAGGCGGAGGCGACCGGGGACACCTGGGACGTCCTCGGCAGCCTTGACCGCGGCATGGAGATCGCCGTGATCGACCTGTACTTCACGTTCTGGCAGTACTCCCCGCAGTCAGCGTGTGCCGCTGTCCCGCAGGCCGACGCGACCAACGAGGAGGTCTGGGACTGGACGCTGGGTGTGGTCCCGCTGACCGGCTACCTCGACCAGGGCCTGCTCGGCACGCTGCCGTACTACTACCAGGCTGCCTACCAGCTCGGCTGGTACGAGGCCTACGAGGAGCCGCTGGCCGACGTGCTGCAGCACCCGGGCGGTTGGGGCGGGCCGAACTTCGTGCCTGCCGACCTGTTGCCGATCGACTTCGACCGTCGCGCCATGGCCGACATCGACCGCTGGGTGCGCACCCGGTCGACCGAGATGCTCTATGTGTACGGCGGCAACGACCCCTGGGGCGCCGAGGCCTTCGAGTGCGGCCGACGGGCGGCGCAGCGCGCGTGCTCGGTGCACGTCGTCGAGGGCGGCACGCACGGGGCCCGCATCGCCCAGCTGCCGGAGGCGGAACAAGTGAGCGCCACCGCGCAGATCCGAGCGTGGGCGGGGCTCGACGCCGGCGGCGCTCGCCCCCGGCACAACGCGTCGCTCGACCGGGCGCCGGACTACCTGCGCCCGCCCGGGCGCTGAGCCGCGGCGCTCAGGCGAGCGCCACGACGCCGAGCTCGGCCGTTGCGACCAGCAACGGGTTCGTCGGGAGCACCCGCACGGTGTAGCCGAACGGGCCCGAGCGGCCGAGCTCGACCTGGCCGTCGAAGCGGTGCCGCCCGCCGTCGTACGACTCGACGAGGGTGAGGGGCGTCGTGGTCGCGTCGACGATGTCGTCCTCCGCGTCGACGCGGCCGTGGACCAGCTGCACCTGGACGTCGTCGGGCGACAGCTCCCCCAGGGCGACGTAGGAGTGCACGCCGAGGGTGCCGCCGACCTCGGCGGCGTCCTCGACGCCCTGGGCCTCGACGTGTTCGACGCGCACCTGCGGCCAGGCCGCGCGGACCCGCGCCTTCCATGCAGCGAGGTCGCGGGCGCCGTGCTCGGTGGCAGCGAGCGTGCGTGCATTGGCGACCGCCGGCGCGTAGAGCTGGGCAACGTAGTCGCGCACCATCCGGGTCGCGAGCACCTTGGGGCCGAGGGTGGTCCACGTGTGCCTCAGCATCTCGACCCAGCGGGCCGGGACGCCCTCGTGGTCGAGGTCGTAGAAGCGCGGTGCGACCTCGGACTCGATCAGGTCGTAGAGCGCGGCTGCCTCGAGGTCATCGCGCTTGTCGGAGTAGTCCTCCAGCCCGTCGGCGGACGGGATCGGCCAGCCGAACTCCGGGTCGTACCACTCGTCCCACCAGCCGTCGAGGATGGAGAGGTTGAGCCCGCCGTTGAGCGCTGCCTTCATGCCGGAGGTGCCGCAGGCCTCGTACGGGCGCAGCGGGTTGTTGAGCCAGACGTCGCAGCCGGGGTACAGCGGCAGCGCCAGCGCGATGTCGTAGTTGGGCAGGAACACGATCCGGTGGCGCACGTCCTCGGCGTCGGCGAAGCGCACGAGCTCCTGGATCAGCCGCTTGCCGCCGTCGTCGGCGGGATGTGACTTGCCGGCCACCACGAGCTGGATCGGTCGCTCGGGGTGCAGCAGGAGTGCCTTGAGCCGCGCGGGGTCGCGCAGCATCAGCGTCAGGCGCTTGTACGACGGCACGCGACGTGCGAACCCGATGGTCAGCACGTCCGGGTCGAGCGCCTCATCGATCCAGCCGAGCTCGGCCGGTGCCGCGCCGCGCTTCTCCCACGAACGCCGCAGGCGTCGACGGGCGTCGACGACGAGTCGCTCGCGCAGTGCCCGCTTGGTGCGCCACACGTCGGGGCCGGAGACCTTCGCGAAGGCTGCCCAGAACGCCTCGGCGTCGTCGTCCTCGGGATCGCCACCCTCGGCAGCGGCGAGGGCCAGGACCTCGGGCGCCACCCACGTGGGAGCGTGCACGCCGTTGGTGATCGAGGTGATCGGCACCTCGGCCTCGTCGAAGGCCGGCCACAGCCCGTTGAACATGCCGCGGCTGACGTGGCCGTGCAGCTGCGAGACGCCGTTGGCGCGCTGGGACAGCCGGAAACCCATCACCGCCATGTTGAAGACGCCGGGATCGCCGCCGTCGTAGTCCTCGGCACCGAGCGCGAGGATCTGGTCGACCGGGACGCCGGGCGTCGCCCCGTGGTCGCCGAGGTACTGCTCGACGAGGGTGCGCGGGAAGCGGTCGATGCCTGCCGGGACAGGCGTGTGGGTGGTGAACACCGTCGAGGCGCGACCGATCTCGAGCGCCGTGGCGAAGTCGACGACGTCGGCGCCGCCAGCGCCCTGCTCGCCGACGGTGAGCTCGCGGATCCGCTCCACGCCCAGGAATCCGGCATGGCCCTCGTTGGTGTGGAACACCTCGGGCGTGGGAGCACCGGTGATCCGGGAGTGGACGCGCAGGGCGCGGACGCCACCGACCCCGAGCAGGAGCTCCTGGCGCAACCGGTGTTCGGTGTTGCCGCCGTACAAGCGATCGGTGATCAGCCGATAGTGCTCGGGGTTCTCCTCGAGGTCGGTGTCGAGGAGCAGCAGCGGCACCCGGCCGACCGCGGCGACCCAGATCCGGGCGAGCAGGTCCGGACCGTCGGGCATCCGGAGCGAGACGGTGGCACGTTCGCCGGAGGCCTCGACCAGCGGCGACAGCGGGAGGCCGTCGGGGTCGAGGACGGGGTAGCTCTCCTGCTGCCAGCCCTCGTGCGACAGGGCCTGCTTGAAGTACCCGTGCTTGTAGAGCAGGCCGACGCCGACGATCGGGACGCCGAGGTCGCTCGCGGCCTTGAGGTGGTCACCGGCGAGGATGCCGAGGCCGCCGGAGTACTGCGGCAGGACGGCCGTGATGCCGAACTCGGGCGAGAAGTAGGCGATTGCCTCGGGCCAGGTCGCGTCCGGTTCGGCGGCGCTGGCGCGCTGGTACCACCGCTCCCCCTCGAGGTACGACGACAGGTCGGCCCGCACCTCGGCGACGCGCGCGACGTACGACTCGTCGGCAGCCAGCTCGGCCCAGCGCTCGGCCGACACCTCGCCGAGCAACCGGGTCGGGTCGTGACCGGTGCTCACCCACAGGTCGGGGTCGACGGCCGCGAACAGCTCCTGGGTGGGTGGATGCCACGACCAGCGCAGGTTGGCGGCGAGCTCACCCAGGGAGGCAAGCGCGTCGGGCAGGAGGGGGCGGACCGTGAACCTTCGGATCGCACGCATGTGTCCGACCGTAGCCAATCCCACTTGAACGTTCCAATGCTGTTTGTGAAAAGCGCCCGTAACAACCGCTCGCCGGCGCCGTTGAACCGGGTACTAGCGGGCGGGGTGGTCATGGGGGCCACCTCGCCCGTTGTTTTTGCGCGAGCGGGTGCGCGGGCGGCCGCTTTCGGTCCGGGGTCCTAGGGTGGAACCAATGACCACGACCCCCGCCCTCCGCTCGGTCGCCGAGCACCAGCAGCACGTCGCTGCGCTCCTCGTACCGCGTGCCGGGGGGCAGGAGACGATCGCCGTCGCCGAGGCCCGTGGCCGCATCCTGGCTGCCACCGTCACCGCGCCCGAGGCGCTCCCCTCCTTCGACAACTCGGCGATGGACGGCTACGCCGTCCGGGCCGCCGACATCGCCGCCGCGACGTCCGACTCCCCTGCCGTGATCCCGGTCGCCGGTGACATTCCGGCCGGTGCCGCGGTGGGCGAGCTGGCGCCGGGCACCGCGCTGCGCATCATGACCGGCGCTCCGGTCCCCCGCGGCGCCGACGCGATCGTCGAGGTCGAGATCACCGACGGCGGCACCGACAAGGTCGCGATCACCGATGCACGCGACGTCGGGTCCTTCGTCCGTCCTGCCGGTTCCGATGTCGCAGTCGGCCAGGAGGTCCTCGCTGCCGGTGCCGTGCTCGGTCCGGCCCAGATCGGTGTGCTGGCAGCGCTCGGCATCGCGGAGGTCGTCGTACGACGACGGCCACGGGTACTGGTCTGCTCGACCGGCTCCGAGCTGGCCGACGACCCGGTCCCGGGGTCCGGGCAGATCCGGGACGCCAACGGCGCCCTGCTGGCCGCGGCCGTCGAGGAAGCCGGCGCGATCGCGGTCCGCAAGCTGTGGGTGGCCGACGACGTGCCCGCGTTCCTCGCCCTGCTCGACGCCGAGACCGCGGCGGGTGACATCGACCTGGTGCTCACGTCCGGTGGCGTCAGCGCTGGCGCCTACGAGGTCGTGAAGGACGCGCTCGGCCCGCGCGGCGTGGAGTTCGTGAAGGTCGCCATGCAGCCCGGGATGCCGCAGGGTTCGGGAGTCGTCGGCGGTGTCCCCGTCGTGTGCCTGCCCGGCAACCCGGTGAGCGCGCTGACGTCGTACGAGGTCTTCGTCCGCCCGGCCCTGCGTACGGCGGCCGGCCATCCCCACCCACACCGGCCGGTCGTGCGCGCCGCACTCACCGAGCCCCTCAGCCCGCTCAAGGGCAAGCGCCAGATGCGCCGCGCACGCCTCGACCGCGCGGCCGGCACGGTCACTCCGTGGGGCCCGCCCGGCTCCGGATTCCTCGGCTGGTTCGCCGGTGCCGACGCCCTCATCGACCTGCCCGCCGACGGTGGCCCGCTGCAGCCCGGCGACGCCGTCGACGTGTGGGACCTCAGCTTCAGTTAGGTTCGAACCATGGTCGGACGCATCCCCGTGATCGACGTCAACCCGCTGCTGGAGGCCGGTGCCACCGGCGGCCGGCTGGCCGTCAAGGCGAGCGTCGGCGAACCCTTCCCGGTCAGTGCAACGGTGTTCCGCGAGGGCCATGACCGGCTCGGCGCCGAGGTCGTGCTCGTCGCGCCCGACGGCACCCGGCACGCGCCCGTTGCGATGACGCCGCTCCCGGCCGTCGACCGGCACACGGTCAGTCGCTACGAGGCGTGGGTCGAGGCGGACAGCGTCGGCGCCTGGTCCTTCGAGGTGCAGGCCTGGTCGGACCCGATCGCGAGCTGGCAGCACGCGGCCGGCATCAAGATCCGGGCCGACATCGACACCGAGCTGATGTTCGCCGAGGGTCGGTTGCTGCTCGAACGGGTGCTCGCCGAGGGCGGCCCGGACCGGGCCGGCACGAGGATCCTGCGCGCCGCGATCAAGGCCAGCAGCGACCAGAAGCGCCCTGCCGCGGCCCGGCTCGCGCAGCTCGAATCACCCGAGCTGGTGGGGGTCCTGAACGCGCACCCGCTGCGGGACCTGCTCACGGTCGAGGGTCCGTTCCCTGTGTACGTCGACCGCCCCCGCGCCCTCTTCGGCAGCTGGTACGAGTTCTTCCCGCGCTCCGAGGGCGCGACGTACGACCCGCAGACCGGCGCGGTGGTGAGCGGGACCTTCCGGACCGCCGCCGAGCGACTGCCCGCGGTGGCGGCCATGGGCTTCGACGTCATCTACCTCCCACCGATCCACCCCATCGGCGAGGTCAACCGCAAGGGCCCGAACAACACGGTGCTCGCCGAGGGCGAGCCGCTGCCGGCCGACTGGACCGGATCGCCCTGGGCGATCGGCAGCGCGGCCGGTGGCCATGACGCCGTCCACCCCGACCTCGGCACCCTCGCGGACTTCGACGCCTTCGTGGCGGCGGCCGGGGCGCTCGACCTGGAGGTCGCCCTCGACCTCGCCCTGCAGGCCGCTCCCGACCACCCGTGGGTGGCCGCACATCCCGAGTGGTTCACCACCCGGGCGGACGGGTCGATCGCCTATGCCGAGAACCCGCCGAAGAAGTACCAGGACATCTACCCGGTCAACTTCGACGCGCATCCCTACGACCACCCGGACAGCCTCGCGACCGAGGTGCTGCGCGTCGTACGGCACTGGATGGCGCACGGCGTCCGGATCTTCCGCGTCGACAACCCGCACACGAAGCCGGTCGCGTTCTGGCAGTGGCTGCTGGCCGAGGTACGCCGGACCGACCCGGACGTGCTGTTCCTGGCCGAGGCGTTCACCAAGCCGCCGATGATGCAGACGCTCGGTGCGATCGGCTTCCACCAGTCGTACACGTACTTCACGTGGCGCACCGCGAAGGTCGACATCGAGGACTACCTGCGCGAGGTGTCGCACGAGTCCGCCCACCGGATGCGGCCGAACTTCTTCGTCAACACCCCCGACATCCTCCACGAGTTCCTGCAGTACGGCGGCCCGGCCGCCTTCCGGATCCGGGCCGTGCTCGCCGCGATGTCGTCGCCCACGTGGGGGATGTACGCCGGCTACGAGCTCGGCGAGCACGTGGCCGTGAAGCCGGGCAGCGAGGAGTACCTCGACTCGGAGAAGTACCAGATCCGGGTCCGGGACTGGGGTACGGACGCCACCGGCCTGGCGTCGTACATCACGAGGCTGAACGGGATCCGGCGAGCCCATCCGGCGCTGCAGCTGCTGCGCAACCTCACCGTGCACCCGACCGACGAGGAGCACGTGCTGTGCTTCAGCAAGACCGCCGGGACCGACACCGTGATCGTGGTGCTCAACCTTGATCCCCACCAGGTGCACGAGACGATGGTGCACCTGGACCTGGCCGCCCTCGACCTGCCGGCGGGCAGCTCGTTCAGCGTGCACGACGAGATCAGCGGCGCGGACTGGACCTGGGGCGCCGACAACTACGTCCGGCTCGACCCCGCAGAGCCGGCACACATCCTGTTCGTGAAAGGAAACGCATGACCGTGGCGGACTCGAGAGTCCTGAACGACGAGCCGGAATGGTTCCGTACGGCCGTCTTCTACGAGGTGCTCGTCCGGTCGTTCCGCGACTCGAACGGCGACGGCACCGGTGACTTCCGCGGTCTGACGGAGAAGCTCGACTACCTCCAGTGGCTCGGCGTGGACTGCCTGTGGGTGCCGCCGTTCTTCCCCTCCCCGCTGCGTGACGGCGGGTACGACGTCTCCGACTACACAGGCGTGCTGCCCGAGATCGGCACCGCCGAGGACTTCCACGCGTTCCTCGACGCCGCCCACGAACGCGGCATCCGCGTGATCATCGACTTCGTCATGAACCACACGAGTGACCAGCACCCGTGGTTCCAGGCGTCGCGCTCGGACCCCGAGGGCCCCTACGGCGACTTCTACGTGTGGTCGGACACCGACGACCTGTACCAGGACGCGCGGGTCATCTTCGTCGACACCGAACCCTCCAACTGGACGTGGGACCAGACCCGCCAGCAGTACTTCTGGCACCGGTTCTTCCACCACCAGCCGGACCTCAACTTCGACAACCCGGCCGTGCACGACGCCATGATCGAAGCGATGTCGTTCTGGCTCGACATGGGTCTCGACGGCTTCCGGCTCGACGCCGTCCCCTATCTCTACGAGCGGCCGGGCACCAACGGCGAGAACCTCCCCGAGACCCACGAGTTCCTGCGCAAGGTGCGCCGGTTCGTCGACGAGAACTACCCCGGCCGGGTGCTGCTCTGCGAGGCGAACCAGTGGCCGACCGACGTCGTGGAGTACTTCGGGCCGGAACTGCTCGACAACGGCGAGGTCATCGGGACCGAGTGCCACATGGCATTCCACTTCCCGGTGATGCCGCGCATCTTCATGGCCGTACGACGCGAGTCCCGCTTCCCGATCTCGGAGATCATGGAACAGACGCCCGCGATCCCGTCCGGCTGCCAGTGGGGCATCTTCCTGCGCAACCACGACGAGCTCACCCTCGAGATGGTGACCGACGAGGACCGCGACTACATGTGGGGCGAGTACGCCAAGGACCCGCGGATGAAGGCCAACATCGGCATCCGCCGCAGGCTCGCTCCCCTGCTCGACAACGACACCAACCAGATCGAGCTCTTCACCGCACTGCTGCTGTCGTTGCCCGGCTCCCCCGTCCTCTACTACGGCGACGAGATCGGGATGGGCGACAACATCTGGCTCGGCGACCGCGACGGCGTCCGTACGCCGATGCAGTGGACGCCCGACCGCAACGCCGGCTTCTCCGCCGCGACGCCCGGCAAGCTGCACCTGCCGGCCATCCAGGACCCCGTCTACGGCTACCAGAGCGTCAATGTCGAGGCCCAGCTGGAGAACCCGTCGTCGCTCCTGCACTGGACGCGCCGGATGATCCACATCCGCCGCGGCCACGACGCCTTCGGGCTCGGCACCTTCACCGACCTGGGTGGGTCGAACCCGACGGTGCTGTCGTACGTCCGCGAGCACGTCGCGGCGGACGGCTCGGACGACGTCATGCTGTGCGTGAACAACCTGTCCCGCTTCCCGCAGCCGGTCGAGCTCGACCTGCGTCGCTACGAGGGCCGCGTGCCCGTCGAGCTGCTCGGTGGCGTGCCGTTCCCGCGGATCGGGGAACTGCCCTACCTGCTGACGTTGAGCGGCCACGGCTTCTACTGGTTCCGACTGACGAATCCCGACACCTCGGGGAGGCCGGTGCTGTGATCGAGCACTTCCTTGCACAGAGCCGCTGGTTCGGCGGCAAGGGGCGCGCCTTCACGGTGACCGGCGTGCGCCAGGTCGGGGCTATCGGATCCGTCGGGAGCGATCCCGGGGTGGTCGTCGTCCTGGCCGAGGTCACCTATGCCGAGGGTGACCGAGAGCTCTACCAGCTGCCGCTGTCGTTGTACGACGCCCCGCAGGACCACCTCGACCACGCCCTGGTGGGGCGCTGGCCGGAGTCTGCGGAGGGCTCGGAGGACGGCGCGTTCGCGTACGACGCCGTCCAGGACCGGGCCGCGATGTCCGCCTACCTGCGGGCCTTCGACGGCCCGCACACGGGCCTCGACTTCGTCCGGCTCGAGGGCCACGACCTCGATCTCGACGCGGTGCCCTCGCTCTTCAGCGGCGAGCAGTCCAACTCGTCGGTGCTGTTCGGCGACGACTCAGTCCTCAAGATCTTCCGCAAGGTGACACCGGGCGAGAACCCCGACATCACCACCCACCAGGTCCTCACCGAGGCGGGCTCCACGCACGTCGCCGCGCTCTACGGCTGGATCGAGTCCGACGACCTCCACCTCGCGATGCTGCAGCAATTCCTGCGGACCGCGAGCGACGGCTGGGAGCAGGCACTGGCCAGCGTCCGTGACCTGTTCGCCGAGGGCGACCTGCACGCCGAGGAGGTGGGCGGCGACTTCGCCAGCGAGGCGTCACGACTCGGTACCGCCCTGGCCGAGGTGCACGACCAGTTGCGGGCAACCTTCCCGACCGCCGAGATCGACGCCGCCGACGTGGCGCGGACGATGTCCCGCCGCCTGGACGAGGCCATCGCCGTCGTCCCCGACCTCGGCGAGTACGCCGACGGTGCCCGCGCCGTCTTCGCGGCCATGGCCGGACTCGGCAACCTCCCCGTGCAGCGGGTGCACGGAGACCTCCACCTCGGCCAGACCCTGCGCACCGTCGCGGGCTGGAAGCTCGTCGACTTCGAGGGCGAGCCCGCCAAGTCGCTCGCCGAGCGCCTGCTCCCCGACTCCCGCTGGCGTGACGTCGCCGGGATGACGCGGTCGTTCGACTACGCGCCGCATGCCGTCGACGCCTCCCTGCCCGAGGACGACGCCGACGTGGCGCATCAGCGCGCCATCCGCGCCGACGAGTGGGCTCGCCGCAACCGCAAGGCGTTCCTGGCGTCGTACTGCGGCGAAGGTGGGCTCAGCGACGCCGACCGCACCGTGCTCACAGCGTACGTCGTCGACAAGGCCGTCTACGAGTGCGTGTACGAAGCACGCAATCGCCCGGCCTGGCTACCGATTCCGCTGGCAGGCGTCGCGCGGCTCGTCGCGGACTGATCAGCCGAGGATCGCGCGCACGATCGCGATCGAACCGACCACGACGGCTGCGAGCAGCCACAGGCCGATCAGCAGTACGACGGCACATCCCACCCGACCCGTCCAGCGCTGCGCATCGGACTCCGGAGCAGGCAGGTCACGGCTTCCCCGAGGGCGCACTGCCGCTTCGCGGCGAAGCGCCTGGACGCGGGCGGTGTCGCGCAGCGCCGAGGGGATGCTCGCCAGCCGCGCGGTCTCGTCGCCGAAGCGCTCGCGCCATGCGTCGACAGCCGCCAGGGCAACCGGGTCGTCGCGACCCGTCACGAACCACAGCGCCCCCGCGGCGGGCAGGTTGCCCATCTCGTTGTGAACCGATGCAAGGAGGTCGAGCACCTCGTCGTCCTGGCGGTTCACGAGAAGGCCCGTCAGCCGGTCCCGCGCCTTCCACGCGCGGCCGGCTTCGAGGTCGGCGCGAGCGCGGACAAGGGCGTTGGTCACCGGCGGATCGTGTCAGGAGAGTGGCGTGGGTGCCACCGGATTCCCGTCAGTCAGCGATTCGCGGCGCAGGTCTCGATCTCCCTCTCCGGGTCCGGTCCGTTCGCCAACAGGTCCCGTTGGCTTCCCACCTCGATGACCTCCTTCGCCGGCGGCGGCTCCACGACGATCTTCGCGCCGAAGCCGCGGTACTCGACCCGGATCCTCAGCGAGTCGGCCATGTCCTTGATCGCCAGGACCTCCGCGGGCAACTGGTCAGCGTCAAGGCGGGCAAGGACGTCAGCCGCCCCGAACTCGACCGCCGCGTACCTCCCGTCGGTGACCGTGACCACGCCCGGGACGGTAGCGGCCGGGTCAATCGGCGCATCGAGCTGATTGACGATCTTCGGCATCATCGCTGGTGCTGCTTCGTCCAGAAGGAGGTCGACCCTGACCAGATCTCCGGTGCCGTCAACCAGGCCGACCGCCGATGGCTCCAGAAGCATGTTCGCCGTCGGAGGGACGGCGGAAGCAGCGGCCTGGTCCCCGGTGCCGGTCGTGAAGTGCATCCAGCACCCGATCAGATCCGGGGCGATCCCGTCGCCCGTGACCTGGGACCAGACATGGCCGGCAATCATGCGATAGTCGACAGCGGCACCCGGCACCATGTAGCGCTGGAGGGCTGCTGGTCCGGCGAGATCGAAAGCACCCGTCGCCATGGTCTGCTGGTTGTCCCGGTCCTTCCAGATGACCTCGTACTCGGCGGTCGGATTCGCCAGTAGATCCCGCTCTGCGGCGTTCACCAGCGCCTGCGCCTGCTCCTTCGTCGCAACGTCAACGGCCGCGCTCGACGTCTCCTTGCCTGCGGACGGGCCGTCGGACTTCTCGCCGCAACCAGAGACGAGCAACGCGGCAAGAGCCACACAACAGAGGAGAACCCGAGACATGGGCGTCAGTATTGCCCGGCTCCCGCCCGGCGTCCGTGTTTCCGGAAGGTACTTCAACCTCGAGTTCGAGATCTTCTACACGAGCTGGAACGCGTCGGCGAAGTCGCGCAACATCGAGCGGGTGTCAGCCGGTATCTTCGCACCGCTCGTCGGACAGGCAAGCAGCCGCGTGCCCAGCTCTTCGGTACGGCGCGCACGATCGAGCGCGATGCGCCCGAGGCGGACAGCTACTGGGAGGCCGTGCGCTGGCAGGCCGCGTCTCAGCCCGCGCCACCTCCGCGGACGGCTACCGTTCGTCCATGGACGGTGCACAGGCACCTGCGCGGCACGGACTCCTCGGCCGTTTCGACGCGCCCATCGAGGCGGCCTACCAGACCTGGTACATCGAACGGTTCCGACCGCTCGGGATTGCCATGGCAGCCGCATCGGTCGTCGCCTGGATCATCAACCCTTTGATCGTGACCGCGTATCTGGAAACGGATCATGTAGTGGCGACATTTCTCGTCAGCTGGGCGGTGAACATCCCGGCCCTGCTCGCCGGCATCGTCTACCTGCGCCGGCCCGAGCCGAAGTGGGCGATAGCTTTCGCGACCGGCCTGCTGATGCTGACCGCGGCCAACACCATTGCGGTCCTCCTCCCGTGGATCCCCGGTCTCAAGCCGATGGCGTTCGCACTGGCCGCCACCTTCTTCGGGCTGTTGGCACCCCTGGTCCAGTTGCCCTTCCGACTGACGCTTCTCACCGGGCTGCTGATCACCACCGCCGGGGAACTCGGCCTGTTCCTCGCCACGGACCGGACCGGGCAGGACGTGGCGATCTCACTGACCTTCATCCCGATCTCCTCGCTGCTCGTCGGCCCGGCGATGGCGTTCGCAAACGAACGTGACCTCCGGGCGCGCTACGTCCGCGAGCTGCTGATCCAGCACCAACGACAGTTGATCCGGCGATATGCACCGGCCTCTGTCGTGTCGCGCATCGAGCTCGGCGACAGCTCGATCGACCACCCGCAACGGCGTAGGATCACCATCCTCTCCTCCGACGTCGTCGGATTCACCGCGATGGCAGACCGGATCGATCCCGAGGCGCTGGCTCACATCATCAATGACTACCTCGGCGCCGTCTCCGACCTGATCGAGCGCCACGGCGGCACCGTGACGGAGTTCGCCGGCGACGGCGTGATGGCGATCTTCGGTGCCCCGGACGAGATCGATCCAGTCGACCAGGTCCGCTCGGCGATCGCCGCGGCACAGGAGCTGCAGCGGTCCCTCGTCGACTGGAGCCGCGCCTGGTACGCGCACGGGATCGTCGAGGCGGCCAACGCCCGGATCGGGATCAACACCGGCGTCGTGTCGGTCGGCACCTTCGGATCGGCGATCCGGGCGACGTACACAGGCATCGGACTGCAGATGAACATCGCCGCCCGCGTCCAGGCCCAGGCCGAACCCGGGGGGATCCTGCTGTCCAACACCAGCTGGCACCTCGTCAAGGACGCGGTCGACTGCGAAGCCCGGGGCGAGGTCTTCGTGAAGGGGGTGCACTTCCCCATCGAGCTGTACTCGCCGGTCGCCGGCTGACGCCGGCGACAACTCACAACTCGACGGTGACAAACCCCAAGTCGGGGGTGACAAACCCCAACTCGCGCGTGACAAACCCCAAGTCGCGCTACAGGAGCTCGATCGGCTCCCGATCCACCGCCGCCCCCTGGACCACGCAGTCCCGGTCCTCGAGGGCGCAGTGCCACGCCCAGAGCAGCTGGCCACCGCCGACGCCGACGAGGGCGGCGGTGGCGAAGCCGAGGGCGGAGGTACCGACGAACGGGGTGACGGCGACGGCGGTGACGGCATTGAGGACCAGCGCGAAGAACGACGACATGGAGACGACGGCGCCGAGGCGTGCGGGGAACAGGTCGAGCAGCATCAGCTGCATCGTCGGGTACGTCGTGCCGTTGCCGAGGGCGATCAGGCTGAGGCCGATGACGGCCCACGGCAGGTCGGCAGCGACGGGCGAGGCGGCGATCAGGACACCCACCACGCCGCCCGCGAACGACAGGGTGCAGCCGATCGAGATGAGGCGGCGGGCGCTGATCCGGCCGGCGGCGCGGCCGCAGAGCCAGGACCCAGTCATCATCGCGCCGATCATCGGGACGAAGAGCTTCCAGAAGTCGAGCTCGCCCTCGCCGAGGACGTCGACGACGAAGATCGCCGCGCCACCGATGTAGAGGAACTGGGCGCCGAAGATCAACGCCGTCGCCCACGCGAGCCGGTGGAAGGCGGGCTCGCGCGCGACCGCCGCGAGGCTGCGGAGGACCGCTCCCACGCGCAGCTCGACACGGCGCTCCCGCGGCAACGTCTCCGGCAACAGCACCAGGACGGCGAGGATCAGGGCCACGCCCAGGGCCGCCTGGAACACGAAGACCAGCGGCCACTCGCCGAGCTGCAGGACCAGGCCGCCGATGATCGGGCCGATCGCCGGCGCGATGCCGAAGATGACGGCCACCCGGCTCATCAGCCGCTGCGCGGTGGCGCCCTCGAACAGGTCACGGATCACCGTCCTGCTGACGATCGTGGCACCACCCGCGCTGAGCCCCTGGAAGGCGCGACACACGAGGAGCCACGCCAGGCTCGGCGCGAAGGCGCATCCGATCGACGCGGCGACGTACACGACCAGGGAGACGACCATGACGGGCCGACGGCCCACGGCATCCGAGATCGGGCCGTGCAGCACGCTCATCGCCGCGAACGCAGCGAGGTAGACGGTCACCACCAACTGGAGCGCGCCGGCACCGACGCCGAAGTCGTCGCGCATCTCCGGGAACGCCGGGAACGGGGTGTCGATGCTGAACGGGCCGATCATCGACAGGCAGGCCAGCACGATCGGTACGACGACCAGGAGCCGGACGGACGTGGCTTCTCGGGTCGTGGTCACCGGACCATCACACCATCCCTCACTAGGGTGATCGCCATGACGGCCACGCGGATCCATTTGCGCGACGGAGGCGTCAGCCTCCTGCTCGAGTACGACGCCAGCTGGGCCAACGGACTTCCCCGGGTGCTGCACTGGGGAGATGACCTGGGGCGCCTCGGTTCGCGCCAGCTCGCCGATCTCGCGGAAGCCGCCCGGCCCCGCCGTGGCAACAGCGCCTTCAGCGTGCCGGGCATCGCGTCCCTCGTTCCGGTCGAGTCGGAGGGCTGGCTGGGCCGGCCCGGACTGATCGGCAGCCGCCAGGGCGCGGGCTACGTCACCCGGCTGGCGGTCACCGGCCACGAGGCGATCCAGCAGGGCGTCCGGTTCCACGCCGTCGACGAGGCGGCGCAGATCTCGCTGGACCTGACCGTCACGCTGTCCCCGCAGGGTGTGGCGCGACTCGGTGCCGAGCTGAGGAACACCGGCCGGACGTCGTACGACCTGGATCATCTCGGCCTGGCCCTTCCCGTGCCGGGCCACGCGACCGAGGTGCTGAGCCTCGCGGGCAGCCAGGGCCACGAACGCGTCCCGCAGCGCCTTCCCCTGGGTGTCGGCGCGCACGTGCGCGAGGACCGCAAGGGGCGCCCCGGACACGACTCGCCGCTGGTCCTGGTCGCCGGCGAGAGCGGGTTCGGGTGGGAGTCGGGCGAGGTGTGGGGCGTGCACCTGGCGTGGTCCGGCAACCAGGTCCAGGCTGCCGAGCGGCTCTACCACGGCGAGGCCGTGCTGGCGTCCGGCGAGCTCCTGCTCCCCCGCGAGGTGACCCTTGCGCCCGGTGAGACCTACACGGCACCGGACGTCTGGGCGAGCCACGGCCACGGGCTCAACGAGCTGTGCGGCCGTCTGCACGAGGAGATCCGGGCCCGCGCGACCCACCCGTCCACGCCCCGCAAGGTGCTGCTCAACACCTGGCAGGCCGTCTACTTCAAGGCAACGCCGGAGCGGCTCATGCCGCTGGTCGATGCCGCGGCCGCCGTCGGCGTGGAACGCTTCGTCGTCGACGACGGCTGGTTCCGCGGCCGCAACAACGCCCGTGCCGCCCTGGGCGACTGGGAGGTCGACCGCGAGTGGTGGCCCCAGGGCCTGACCCCGCTGGTCGAGCGGGTCACTGCCGCCGGCATGGAGTTCGGCATCTGGGTGGAGCCCGAGATGGTCAACCCCGACTCCGACCTCGCCCGCGCCCACCCCGACTGGCTGTTGCGTCCCGGGCCGGGGCACGGCCCTGACTCGCTAGGCCTGCCCTCCCGCTTCCAGTACGTGCTCGATCTCGCCAACCCCGGCGCCTACAGGCTCGTCGCCAGGGCGCTGCACAAGCTGCTCGACCAGCACCCCATCGGCTACCTCAAGTGGGACCACAACCGCCCGGTCACCGAGGCCGGCCACGGCCCCGACCACACGCCGGGCGTCCGGGCCCACACCCTCGCCGTCTACCGGCTGATCGACGAGCTGAAGGAACGCCATCCGGGGCTGGAGATCGAGTCGTGCGCCAGCGGTGGGGCCCGGATCGACCTGGGCATCCTGGCCCGCACCGACCGGGTCTGGGCCAGCGACTGCATCGACGCCCTCGACCGGCAGGAGGTGCAGCGCTGGACACAGCTGCTCGTCCCGCCGGAGCTCGTCGGGACCCACCTCGGCCCCGAGACCGCCCACTCGACCGGCCGCACCCAGCCGCTCGACTTCCGCGCAGCGACGGCGTTGTGGGGCCACTTCGGCATCGAGTGGAACCTCGCGAAGCTTCCGCCCGAGGAGCTCCCCGTGATCCGCAGCTGGGTCGAGCTGCACAAGAGCCTGCGCCCGCTGCTGCACACCGGTCGGGTCGTCGTCTCCGACCACCCCGATCCGACCCTGTGGGTGCACGGCGTGGTCGCGCAGGACCAGCGCGATGCGGTGTTCGCGATGACGTCGCTCGGCAAGCCGCCGACCTCGCCCCGCGGCCGGGTCCGGTTGCCCGGCCTCGACCCCGCGACGTCGTACGACGTCCGGTTGCTCGGCCCCGAAGGGGCGGGTGAGCCGCCGTGGAGCGTGCCCAGCTGGCTCCAGGGCAAGGGCGTGCGGCTCCCCGGACGGGTTCTCGGCAGTGCCGGCGTGCAGGTACCGGCCATGAAGCCACAGCAGACCTGTCTGCTCCGGGTGACCGCTCGCTAGTGCCACTACAGTGGACGGGATGACCCTCGGCGAGATGGACCTCCACCTCGTTGCGGAAGGCCGCCACGAGCAGCTCTGGCAGGTGCTCGGCGCCCACGTCCGCATCGAGCCGGTAGCGGGCACCAGCTTCGTGGTCTGGGCGCCCAACGCCCGCCAGGTCGCGGTCGCCGGTGACTTCAACGGCTGGGACGGTTCGACCCACCGGATGGCGCCGATCGGCTCGGGGCTCTGGGAGACGTTCGTCCCCGGGGTCGGCTCGGGCGCCACCTACCAGTTCGTGGTCGAGGGCGCCGACGGTGTGTGGCGGCACAAGGCCGACCCGATGGCGTTCCACGCCCAGCCGCCACCCGAGAGGGCGTCGCGCGTCTTCGCCTCCTCACACGTGTGGCAGGACCGCGCCTGGCTGGCCGAACGAGCCGAGCGGCAGCCGGTCAACGAACCGATGGCGACGTACGAGATGCACCTCGGGTCGTGGAAGAAGCACCCCGACGGCTCGTTCTGGACCTACGACGAGCTCGCCGCGGACCTCCCCGCCTACCTCAGCGACCTGGGCTTCACCCACGTCGAGCTGATGCCCGTCATGCAGCACCCGTTCGGCGGGTCCTGGGGCTATCACGTGACGTCGTACTTCGCGCCGGATGCGCGCTTCGGCGACCCCGACGGGTTCCGGCGCCTCGTCGACGCCCTCCACGCGGCGGGCATCTCCGTGATCCTCGACTGGGTGCCCGGCCACTTCGCGACCGACGACTGGGCGCTGGTCCGCTTCGACGGCACCGCGCTCTACGAACACCCCGATCCGCAGCGCGGCTGGCACCCCGAGTGGGGCTCGCACATCTTCGACTTCGGCCGGCCCGAGGTGCGCAACTTCCTCGTCGCCAACGCGCTGTACTGGCTCGAGGAGTTCCACGTCGACGGCCTCCGCGTCGACGGGGTCGCCTCGATGCTCTACCTGAACTACGGCCGCAACGACGGCGAGTGGACGCCCAACCAGTACGGCGGCCAGGAGCACCTCGAGGCAGTGCGCTTCCTGCAGGAGCTCAACGCCACCGCCTACAAGCGGGTGCCGGGCATCGTGACGATCGCCGAGGAGTCGACGGCCTGGCCGGGCGTCACCGGCGCGACCTCGGGCGGCGGACTGGGCTTCGGCTTCAAGTGGAACATGGGCTGGATGCACGACAGCCTGGACTACCTCCGGCACGACCCGATCCACCGCGCCCACCACCACGGCGAGATGTCGTTCTCGATGGTCTACGCGTTCTCGGAGAACTACGTGCTGCCGCTCAGCCACGACGAGGTCGTGCACGGCAAGGGCTCGCTGGTGCGCAAGATGCCCGGCGACCGCTGGCAGCAGCTCGCCAACCTGCGCGCCTACCTCGCCTTCATGTGGGCGCATCCCGGCAAGCAGCTGCTGATGATGGGCTGCGAGTTCGCGCAGGAGTCCGAGTGGGCCGAGGCCCGCGAGCTGGACTGGTGGCTGCTCGCGAAGCCCGACCACCGCGGCATGCAGGACTTCGTGCGCGACCTCAACCACCGCTACCGCGAGGAGTCCGCGCTCTGGCGCCTGGACAACGACCCCGCCGGCTTCGCGTGGATCGACGCCCAGGACGCCGGCCACAACACCTTCTCCTTCGTACGACGCGCGCCCGCCGGATCCGGGGTGCCGGACCTGGTGTGCATCTCCAACTTCGCTGCGGTCCCCCACGACTACCGGCTGGGTCTCCCGGTCGCCGGTGCCTGGGCCGAGGTGCTCAACACCGACGCGTCGTCGTACGGCGGGACGGGGGTGGGGAACCTCGGAACCGTGGAGGCGGTCGCCGCCGGGCCGCTCGAGGCGAACGCCCCGGGCGGCAGCCCGGCCTACGCAACGCTCGTCCTGCCACCACTCGCGACGCTCTGGTTGAGGTCCCCCGCCGGTGGTTGAGGTGCGAGCTTGCGAGCCTCGAAACCCCGCCCGTTAGGGTTACCTCCGTGTCCGAAGACCCGGAGATCCGCCACACGACCGTCGACGACGGCACCGCCCGGCTCATCTGGACCGCGGACCTCACCGAGCGCGGCTGGCAGGCCGCTGTCGACGTCGTACGACGCCAGGTCGCCACCGCGCTGATCGACCACGAGCGGGTCGAGGTCAAGGTCGCCGTCGACGACGCCGAGGCGCAGCGGATCGCGACGTGGTCCGGCATGCGCCGCGAAGGCGTGCAGCGCGGACGGACCGGCGACGTCGTCGTCTACGCCCGCCTCGCCGACGACACCCCCGTGCACGAACCCGGTGGGTTCCGGGCGCTGCTCAACTCGTTCCTCCCGCGCAAGCGCGGCATCGGGCAGATGCTGATCCGCGACGACTCGCCGGATCCATCGGGGCCGCGGGTACTCATGTGCCAGTTGACCTACAAGGACGACTGGGACCTGCCCGGTGGCGTGGTCGAGCCCGGCGAGTCGCCGCGCCTGGCCGTCACCCGCGAGGTCGAGGAGGAGCTCAGCCTCCAGATCGAGGCCGGAGCGCTCGTCCTCACCGACTGGTTGCCGCCGTGGGGTGGCTGGGACGACGCGATCTGCCTGGTCTTCGACGGCGGCGTGCACCCGGCGGCCATCACCGACCAGGTCGTGCCGCAGGCCCGGGAGATCCGCTCCGCCGCGTTCCTCACGCTCACCGAGGTCGACGAGCGGGCGGCCGACTTCACGGCGCGGCGGGTGCGGGCTGCACTGGCGTCCCTGGCAGGGGAAGGTCCGGCGTACACGGAGTCGGGGAAGTGACCTTCCTCCCGATCGTGCGGTGCTGGGCGACCAGCACACCGACGACGAGGATCGCGCCACCGACCAGCTCTCCGGTCGAGGGCACCTCGGCGAGGAGGAGCCAGGCGGACCCGATCGCGACCGGCGGCACCAGCATGATCCACGGCACCACCGAGGCCGAGGTGTTGCGCGACAGCAGTCCGTTGAAGATGCCGTAGCCGACCAGCGACGCCAGCCCCGCGGTGTAGAGCGTGGACACGGCCGCCTTCCAGCCGAACGCCGCGACGCCGTCGGCGAGCGCACCCGGTCCGTCGAGGACCATCGACAGTGCGATCAGCGGGATCGGGACGACGAGGGCCGACCAGACGGTGAGCGCCAGTCCCCCGGTGGCGCCCGACGCGCGGGAGACGACGTTGCCGATGGCCCACATCAGCGCACCCATCAGGCACAGCGCGAGCGCGATCAGGGGCACGTGTCCGCCGCGGCCGAAGCCGACGACGACCAGTCCGGCGGCCCCGAGCACGACGCCGATCGTCTGCGGACGGGTGGGCCGTTCGCGGAGCACCACGGTGGCGATCAGGATCGTCAGCACGACCTGGGCCTGGAGCACCAGTCCGGCGAGCCCGGGTGGCATGCCGGCGTCCATGGCGACGTACAGGAAGGCGAACTGGCCGAGCGACATGAAGACACCGACGGCCGCGACGGTGCGCCACGGCACGGGCGGCGGGTCGAGCAGGAACACCGCCGGCACGACCACCGCGAGGAAGCGGGCGGCCAGGAACAGCAGCGGCGGTACGTCGCCCATGCCCCAGTCGATCACGACGAAGTTGAAGCCCCAGATCACGGCGACGAGCGCGGCGAGGGACTGGTCCTTGCGATTCACGTGACCAGCATTGCCGCCACGACCATGAAGCACCAGCGAATAGATCTGTGCCATTTGATGTAGCGTTGCTACATGATTGATCTGGACGCCCTGGCCGGTCTGCAGGCAGTCGCCACCCACGGCTCGGTCGTCGCCGCGGCCGCCGCGACCGGCTTCACCCCCAGTGCCATCTCCCAGCAGGTCAAGCGGCTCGAGCGCCAGACAGGCGTGCCGCTGCTCGAACGCGTCGGTCGCGGCGTGATGCTCACCAGCCACGGCCACCACCTGGTCGACGCCGGCCAGCAGGTCCTCTCTGATCTCGAGCTGCTCGAGACCAACCTGCAGCAGCGCGCCGGTGTCGTTGCCGGCCGGATCCGTCTCGCCGCGTTCTCCACCGCCATGCGTGGCCTGGTGGCACCCATCGCCCGGGGCCTGCGCGACGCCCACCCCGACCTGGCCCTCACCCTGCGCGAGGGCGAGCCGTGGGACGTCGTCGACCTCGTGGCGAGCGGCCAGGTCGAGCTCGGGATCGTGCACCGCTGGGGAGGCGTCGCGCAGACCATCCCCGACCACGTGGTCGCCACTCCCCTGCACGGCGACGTCGCCGACCTGATCGTCCACTGCGACGACCCGCTCGCCCGCCGCCGCAGCGTCACACCCCACGACCTGGTCGACGTGGACTGGATCGCCACCCCCGAGGGCACCATCTGTCGCCAGTGGCTCTCCCGGATGTACGACGGCACCGGCCGCCCGCCCCGGATCGCCCACGTGTCAGCGGAGTTCGACTCGCACCTCGCCCTCGTCGCGGCAGGACTCGGCGTCGCACTGGTCCCGCGGATGGGTCGCGCGCCGCTCGGTGACCAGCTGGTCGCCGTACCCGTGACCGATCCGGAACCGATCCGCCTGATCGACGCGTTGCACCGCCGCACCATGGCGGACTCCCCCGCCGTCCAGGCGGTGCTGGCGGCGTTCGATCAGGTCGGAGCTGGCGTCGAGCCATGAGCGCCACCACGATCGCGCCAGCGCCGCCACGCCGGACCCGCAGCTGGGCACTGCTTGCCGCGGGCACGGTCCTTGCGGTCGTTGCGTTGCCGGCCGTCGCCTACGAGTACAGGTACGTGTGGGCGGACCGACTTCTCGACCATCCCATGGCCTTCGGAGCCATCGGGTGGTCCCTGGTGGCCGTCGCTGGATACCTCATCCCGCGCCGTACCTGGCAGCAGCTGATGGTGGGACTGACGTCAGCCGCCGTCGCTCTTTGCTGGATCGCCGGGGTGTGGTCCCTCGAGATATTTCAGTCCGCCGAGTTCGCCGGCTTCTCCGGGATCGCCAACGCGGACGGCACGATGCAGACCCACGTGCTCCTCGGCGGGTTCGTAGACCCCTACTGGGAAATCCGGGTCGAACAGACCGATCGAGGACTGCTCAACAGGCGATTCACGGTGGGATGTGTGAACGGCGACGGGCAGTCCTTGCAAAGGTTGTCGTGGTCAGACGGATCGCTGGTCGTCGACACGTCCGCCGGAACTGTCGCAGTGCCGGTGGGCGAGAACGGGCACATCGGGCGTGCGCGCCCACTCGTCGGCACCACTCCTGACGAAGACTTTGGCGGCAACGGCAACGCGCCGATCCTGGAGAGTTGCTGACGACGACAAACCCCAAGTCGCGCGTGACAAACCCCAGCTCGGCGGTGACAAACCCCAAGTCGCGATCAGCTGGGCTGAGACTCGAGCGCCCGGCGGGCGAGGTAGGTCGCCCCGGCGACGGCCGCGGGCATCACCAGGATGCCGCCGAAGGGCACCAGGAAGCAGGCCTGGACGCAGACACCGAACCCGAGCATCGCGCCGCGGTGCTGGCGCATCAGGTCGGCGCGGGCGGCGCGGTCCATGCCGCGGGCCTCCAGGGGGCGCGACACGAGCTCGCCGGCGAGCAGGCGCCCGGAGACGATCAGGCCGAGCGTTGCTCCGATGATCGCGCCGATCACGGGCAGCAGCCCGATGAGGAACACGACGACGGCTGTCGCCAGGCCCATCACCACCAGCACCAGGCCGTCCAGCGCGCCGCGGATCCAGCCGACGCCGCGATCGGGGATCTCGCCTCCGAGGGAGATCTCGACCTGCTTCCAGATCTTCTCGTAGAACGGGTCGCCCACCGCGAGGGTGAGCCCGGTGAAGGTGACGATCGAGAGCATCACCGCGCCGGCGAGCACGCCGATGTAGACGACGGTGCGGAAGATCGAGCGCGCTGCGTCGGCCCAGTCGTTCGCGAACGGGGTCGCCCACGCGATCAGGTCATCGAGGACGAGGACCAGGCCGACGAACGCCGCCGCCAGCAGGACCATCACGATCACGGCCGGCACGATGCCCAGCGCCATCAGGCGGGTGCGGGTGCGCCACAGCCGGATCCCCTGCAGCAGGAAGCCGGCGCCCTGCCCGAACCCCATGCCCCGCGCTGCGCCTGCCATCACGATCCGCCGGCTCAGAACAGGGCAGAGGCGAGGGCGGCGCGGCCCTTGAGGACGCGCGGGTCGTCGTTGCCGACCGCACCGAAGAGCGCCAGCAGGTGCTCGCGGGCCTTGTCGCGGTCCTTGCCGGAGGTACGACGAACCAGCTCGACGAGGCGCGCGAAGGCGTCCTCGACGTGGCCGCCGAGCATGTCCAGGTCGGACACGAGGGTCTGCGCGTCGACGTCGTCGGGGGCGGCTGCCGCAGCAGCGCGGGCCTCGTTGATGTCGACGCCCTGGGTGCGCTGCAGGACCTTCGCCATCGCCAGGCCCGCGGCGGCCTCGTGGTCGGCGGGGTTGCCGTCGACGAGCTTCTGGTACTCCGCAACGGCCAGGTCGATGTTCCCCTCGGCCAGCGCGTCCTGGGCGGGTGCGTAACGGGGGTCCACCTCGGGCTCGCCGCCCTCCTCGCCCTCGACCCCGGTCACGGGGGCGCCGAAGGCGTTGGGCTGGTGGCGACCGGCGATGCCCTGCGCGGTCAGCTGCTGTGCGAGCTGGTTGAACAGCGCGCGGATGTCGTCGATCGGAGCCGCGCCCGGGATCGGCTGCGTGGCCGGGCGACCCTCGAGGATCACCAGCATCAGCGGCACCTGCTGGATCTGCATCGCCTGGGCGATCTGCGGATTGGCGTCCACGTCGATCGTGGCGGCGAGGAACCGGCCGTCGTACTCATTGGCGACCTGGATGACGTCCTCGGCCATGTCGACGCTCTCGGGCACCTGGCTGGCCGAGTGGAAGACCAGGACGACCGGGGCGTTCATCGACGCCTCGAGGACGGTCTGGAAGTTCGCCTCGTCGACGGCCACGGAGTACGCCGAGGTGGCCCGGCCACCACCGGTACCACCGCCGGCACCACCAGCGGGAGAGGCGGGCGCGCCGGCCGGGGCCGGGCGCTGCTTCAGCGCCGAGAGATCAATGGCGCCGGGACGGGAGAACGGCTGCTGCGTCATGGACGCAATCCTACGGAGCGTCGTCAGTTGGGGACGCGGGGGCCACGCAGGCCGGCCCGCTGCACGACGCGCTGGATGGCGAGGTCGCGGTCGTCGGGACGGCCGACGTACCGGATGTCGCGCAGGCCCTGCTCCTGGGCGGCGGACTCGAAGCAGAAGTGGCCGAAGCCGAGGATCCGGCCGTGGAGCGGCTTCTTGACCGAGATGTCGAGGATCCGGCTCAACGGCATGGTCGCCAGGCTCTGCGACAGCACGCCGTGGACGCGGAAGACCCGCATGTTGGTGATCACGAACCGGTCGCGCAGGACGGCGAGTCCGCCCCACGACGCGTGCAGGAGCAGCCCGGCCGCGACGATGATGAAGAACCAGGCGACCGCGATCGCGACGAACCAGCTCGCCACCAGCAGCACCAGCGCGAGCAGGCCCTCGGCGCCGGGCCGCAGGTAGGCGAACCAGTGGTGGGTGACCTCGTCGACGACGACCTCACCCTCCTCGCGGAGCAGGTGCTTGCTGATCCGGGGGTCGCCGAGGCGCGCGATGAATCCCGACACGAAACTCACCTGGGGCTCGTCACGGGCGCGGCACTAGCCGAGGGCGCCGAGGAAGTCGATGATCCCCGTAAAGGCCTGATCGGTGAGCGCCCAGACGTCGGAACCGGTGCTCTTGGCGGTCGTGGCCAGGCCGTTGGGATCGGTGAACATCCAGAAGCCGAGGAACACGATCACCACGACACCGATCAGCTTCTTGGTGTCCATGCGTGGGTGTCTCCATCCTGGTGTGGTTGTGCCCCCGAGGACACAGATCGACACATTGGTACCAAACGCCCCACCTGTCGCGCGGGAGGCGCGCCCAACTCCGGCCGTCAGCGGTCAACTGGCCGTCAGGGACAGGCGTGCTGCAACCCGTTCATCAGGGTTCCGGCCGGAGCCTGCGAACCGCGGAGCCAGGCGTCGAAGAAGGTGTCGAGGATCTCTCCCGTGCGGGCCTGGACGAACGCCTCGAACTGCGCCACCGAGGCGTTTCCGTCGTGGTGCGCGGTGACCCACAACCGCAGCACCCGCTCCATCTCGGCCGCGCCGATGCGGTTGCGCAACGCCGCGAGGACCATCGCTCCCCGGTCGTACACGGCGCTGTCGAAGATGTGCGCCGCACCGGGGTTGTCGAGCTTCAGGGTCCAGAACGACGACCTCGGCGTCTGGCAGGCATCGGCGTAGTACTCGTCGAGCCAGGCCTCCACGCTCGGGCCGCCGTGCGCGGCGTCGTACAGGACCTCGGCATAGGTGGCGAAGCCCTCGTTGAGCCAGATGTCGCGCCACTTGCGTACCGAGACGCTGTCGCCGAACCACTGGTGGGCGACCTCGTGGACGATCACATCCGTGTCGATCCACGAGCCGTACGTCGGCCGGGTCTGGTTCTCCAGGGCGAAACCGACGTCGAGATTGGTGACGACGCCACCGATGGACGAGAACGGGTAGGGGCCGAACTGGCCCTGGAGCCCCTCGGTGATGCCCGCCGTACGACGCAGCACCCGCAGGGCACGGCGGCGCTCACCCAACGAAAGGCGCGAGGAGACCGCGTTGTAGACGGGGATCCCCGACGCGGTTCGACTGGCCTCGAACACGAAGTCACCTGCCGCCACGACGGCGAGGTAGGTCGCCATCGGGTCCGACATCCGCCAGTGGGTGACCGCGCGGGTGCCGACCACCGTCCGCGAGACGCGGACACCGTTGCTGATCACCCGCTTGGCCTTCGGCAGGGTGACGCGGATGTCGAACGTGGCCTTGTCACTGGGGTGGTCGTTGGACGGGAACCACCACGGCGCCATGTGCGGCTGGTTCATCGTGACGAACTCGTGGCGGTCCGCCAGCCAGTTGCGCTCGCCGGCGTACCCGACACGGGACGGACGGCCCCGGTAGACGACCTCGACCTTGAAGGTCTTGCCGGCACCGATCGCACTGCGCGGAACGACCTTGAGCTCGTGGTGATTGGGGCGCGTGAAGCGGGCATTCCAGCCGTTGACCCTGACCGCGCTCACCGGCAGCAACAGGTCGAGGGAGAAGCTGCTGAGCGCCCGGTTCGCGCGCAGGGTGACGACGGTGCGTCCGCGCAGGATCCGCTCACCGAAGTCGTAGGCGATCCGCACGTCGTAGTGCAGCGCGTCGGTGCCGCCGTTGCCGTCGTAGGGCCAGTACGGGTCGGATCCCCTGATCCCGCCCGGGGCCGGCGCAGTGGTCAGCGTGGACACGGTGGCCGAGGCGCCGGGGACGGTGGCCGCGGCCCCCGAGAGTCCCGGGACCAGCAGGAGCAGGAACACCACGAGAACCGTCCGCCAGCGCATCGGCCCAATGTACGTCAGCATTTATTCGGTTGATCCCACCCACCGATGTGCGTCAGCCTTGGACCTCACTCCGCGCATCCGCGGAACCCGTCGAGAGGAGCGTGACATGTCCATGACTGTTGCCGGCCTGCCCGCAGACCGAATCCCCTCGACCCACAGGAGCACCCGACGTGTTTCCGGAGAACCTCTCCACACCTGACCTCACTGCAGACCTCGACCCGCGCTTCGTCTTCGACTTCAAGGCGTACGACGACCTCGGCCCCGGCCAGCGCTGGTCCACCTGGCTCGACATCGAGCCACTGTCACGCGGACCCGAGCCACGACCCGACTGGGTCGTGACGTCCCAGGGTGCGATCGACACCGACCTCGGCATCCTCAAGACCGGCAAGGAAGCCGACGTCTTCCTGCTCGACCGGACCGACCCCCACGACCCCGCGCAGTCCGTCGTGATGGCCGCCAAGCGGTACCGCTCCTCCGAGCACCGCACCTTCCACCGCTCGGCCACCTACACCGAGGGCCGCAGCATGAAGCGGTCCCGCGACGAGCGCGCGCTCAAGCGCAAGAGCACCTTCGGTCGCGAGGTCGCGGCAGCCGAGTGGGCGATCTCCGAGTGGAGTGCGCTGCAGCGCTGCTGGGACCTCGGCCTACCCGTGCCCTATCCGGTCCAGATCGACGGCACCGAGATCCTGATGGAGTGGATCACGGTGCCCGGGACGGACGGCGACGCGGACGACGGGCCGCAGACGGCTCCGCGCCTGGCGCAGACCCGGCCCGATCCCGTGCTGCTCGAGTCGTACTTCGAACAGCTCCGCTCGGCGATGCTGGCGCTCGTGCAGGCCGGACTCGTGCATGGCGACCTGTCGGCGTACAACATCCTCGCGGCGGGCGACCGCCTCGTGATCATCGACCTGCCGCAGCTGGTCGACCTGGTCGGCAATGCCGGCGGGTTCGACTTCCTGCAACGCGACTGCACGAACGTGTGCGGGTGGTTCGAGCGACGCGGCCTGGCGGTCGATGCGCACGAACTGTTCGGGGACCTGGTCGCCCACGCCTTCTGAACCGAGCGGACCGGGCGGGGTAGCCTCCGCCCCGTGAGGAGCACCCGCGCCCGGTCCGTCGTCGTCGCGTCCCGCACCGAGACCGACCGCCGGCTCGAAGCGGGTGCGGCTGCGGTCGCGTGCGCCCGCCTCGCCGGCCTCGACCTGGAGCGTACGACGCTCTACTCGCCGGACGAGCTCTTCGACCAGTCGACCTACGCCGCGTCCTTCGATGCCCGCGCCGACCACTGGGCCCGGTCGACCTCGGGACCCGCCGAGGCCCTGGCCGAGGTGCTCCACGACCAGGCCATCGACAACGCCCTCGCCGGCTGGGTCCGGGACCGGTCGCTGGTCGGCGTGATGGGTGGCCATGCCGCACAGCGCGGCAGCACGGAGTACGACGACGCGGCTCGCCTGGGCGCCCTGCTGGGCCGCACCCACGTGATCGCCACGGGCGGCGGTCCGGGGGCGATGGAGGCGGCCAACCTCGGCGGCCGCTTCGCACACGGATCCACCGAATCGCTCCTCATCGCGCTCGCCACCGTGGCGAGAGTGCCGTCGTTCCTGCCTTCGGTGGATGCGTGGACGGCTGCGGCCCGGGACACCGTCGCCCTGTGTCCCGATCCGGCCCCGACGCTGGGGGTTCCGACCTGGCACTACGGGCACGAACCGCCGAACCTGTTCGCGACGGCGATCGCGAAGTACTTCCGCAACGCCCTGCGCGAGGCCATCCTGCTCCAGGTCTGCGACGCGGGGATCGTGTTCCTGCCCGGAGCGGGCGGCACGGTGCAGGAGATCTTCCAGGACGCCTGCGAGAACTACTACGCACCCGAGGACGCCGTCGCGCCGATGGTGCTGGTCGGGCGCCGGTACTGGACCGAGGACCTGCCTGCGTGGCCGCTGCTCCGGGCGCTCGCCCGGGGCCGGCCGATGGAACAGCACATCCACCTCGTCGAGACGGTCGACGAGGCAGCCGCCCTGTTCGTCGAGACGCCTACGCCACCCGGAGGCTGACCCGCTCCGCGATCACCGCGCGGTAGTGCGCCAGCAGCTGCTCGTTGATCGAGAACCACGACCGGTCCTGCACGGCGCGGACGGCGGTCACACCCATGGCCCGGCGCAGCACACCGTCGGTGGCGAGGCGGTCGACGCATGCAGCCAGGTCGGCGCCGTCGCCCGGCTGGTAGAGCAGGCCGGTCGCACCGTGGGCGACGACGTCGACCGGTCCACCCTGGGCCGGGGCCACGACCGGGACGCCCGACGCGATCGCCTCCTGCGCGGACTGGCAGTAGGTCTCGTAGCGGCCGGTGTGGACGAACAGGTCGAGCGAGGCGTAGGCCCGGCTCAGGTCATCGCCGTGCAGCAGGCCGAGGAAGGTCGCCCGGTTGCCCAGGACACCGCGGAGCCGCTGCTCCTCGGGGCCGCCGCCGACGAGCACCAGCCGGTAGCGGGGGTCGTCGGCCAGGTGTGTGAGGAGGTCGAGCTCCTTCTCGGCTGCCAGGCGCCCGACGTAGCCGACGAGGAGTTGGCCCTCGGGAGCGAGCAGGCGGTGCAGCGCACCGTCGCGGTGCCGCGGGTGGAAGGCGGCCAGGTCGACGCCGCGGCCCCACCGGTGCACGGCCGGGACACCGAGCTCCTGCAACTGGTCGATGCTGGCGGTCGACGGCGCGAGGGTGCGGTCGACGTGGTGGTGGATCCGGCGCGTCAGGCCGGCTGCAGCGCGGACACCGCCCGGGACGTCGTACCGCTCGGCGAAGCCGACGAGGTCGGTCTGGTAGATCGCGACCGTCGGGATGCCGAGCTCCTCCGCGGCGCGTGCGGCCTGGTAGCCGAGCGTGGCGGGCGAGGCGATGTGCACGACGTCCGGGCCGTACTGGAGCATCATCGCGCGCAGCCGGCGACGCGTCTCGAGGCCGACGCGGAAGTCGGGGTAGAACGGCAGGTTCGCACCGCGGGCGCGGCGCAGCCGGAAACCGGCGTAGGTGTCCGGACCGGTCGGCGCGACCAGCTCGGCCTCGTGCCCCTGGGCGGAGAGGTGCTCGAGGACCCGGCGCACGGAGTTCGTGACACCGTTGATCTGCGGAAGGAACGACTCGGCCACCACCATCACGCGCAGCTTGTTCATGGCAGGGACGCTAAGCAGCGTTCCGCAACGCTCGCCCACCGTGGCGCGTGTGTCGGGCGACCGCATCGTGAACGACTGGAATACGACGTGACCCGGATCACCTTTGCGTCGTTTGAGTCCCGTGGAGATCTCTCGTCGCCAGTTGATCCGTCAGACCATCGCCGCCGGCGGGCTCGCCGCAGCCGCTACCGCGCTCCCCGGAGTGGTGCGGGGAGGCGCTGCCTCGGCGGCGACCGCCGCGTCTGCCCCCGTCGAGAACGCGGCTGCGACCTTGCAGCAGACCTTCACGACCGGCGCGCCCAACGCGCTCGGGTACCGCAAGGTCCTCGCCATTGCCGGCGAGCCCCACGGCACGCGCACCGCCCTCGGCGTCGCGGCCGGTCCCGGTCGGGCGGCTGCGCGCCAGGGCCTGCTGGCGTTCGTCCAGCTCAGCGACGTCCACATCGTCGACGCCCAGTCCCCGCTGCGCCTGGAGTGGGTCGACCGGCTCGAGGACCCCGGCTCCCCCGTCGCCACGGGACTGCTGACGTCGTCGTACCGCCCCCACGAGATGCTGACCGGCCAGGTCGCGGACTCGATGGTGCGCGCCATCAACCAGGTCGAGAACGGCCCCGTCACGGGCCGGCCCCTCGCGCTGGCCATCCAGACCGGCGACAACTCGGACAACTCCCAGTTCAACGAGGTCCGCTGGAACATCGGCGTCCTCAACGGTGGCCCGGTCCGCTTCGACTCCGGCAACCTGACCCGCTACGAAGGCGTCGCCGACGGCAACGCGCTGACCTACGACACCGCCTACTGGCACCCCGACGGCGCACCCGCGGGCAAGCCCGTGGACCGCCCGCGCAAGGAGTACGGCTTCCCGGTCGTCCCGGGCCTGCTCAACGCCGCCCGCGCGCCGTTCAACGCCGAGGGCCTCGACATCCCGTGGTACTCCGTGTTCGGCAACCACGACGGCCTGGTCCAGGGCAACTTCCCCACCAGCACCCTCCAGCTCAACCTGCTCGCCCTCGGCGCCCTCAAGGTCGTGTCACCCCCGACCGGGATCAACCCGGCCGAGGTCCTCGACAACCTGATGAGCGACCCGGCAGCAGTCATCACGAACCTGCTCTCCGGCGTCACCAACGCGGGCATCCGCGTCGTCACGCCCGACCTCAACCGTCGCCTGCTGACGCGCAAGCAGGTCGTCGAGCAGCACTTCTCGATGGGGGGTGCCCCGTTCGGCCACGGCTTCACCACGGCCAACCGCCAGCAGGGCACGGCGTACTACTCCTTCGACCAGGGCAGCTTCCGCTTCATCGTCATGGACACCGTCAACCCCAACGGGTACGCCGACGGCTCCCTGGACAAGACCCAGTTCACCTGGCTCTCGAACCTGCTGGCCGCCTCGGCCGACAAGATCGTCCTGGTCTTCAGCCACCACACGTCCGACACCATGGGCAACCCGCTCATCGCCACCGGCGGCAGCCTCGAGACGCGGGTCACCGGCGGCGCGGTGCTCACCGAGCTGCTCTCGCACCCGCAGGTCATCGCGTGGATCAACGGCCACACCCACACCAACAAGATCACCCCGCGCCCGCGCACCGGGGGCGGTGGCCTGTGGGAGATCACGACGGCCTCGCACATCGACTGGCCGCAGCAGGCCCGGATCATCGAGATCGCCGACAACACCGACGGCAGCCTGTCGATCTTCACCACGATGGTCGATCACACGGGCCCCGCGGCCAACGCCGACCTAAGCTCCCCGGCGGAGCTGGCTGGCCTGGCCCGCGAGCTCGCGGCGAACGACTGGCACGACCACAGCGGTGGCCCCGGTACGGCGGACGACCGCAACGTCGAGCTGCTGGTGGGCAACCCGCTCGCATAACGCTGGTCGAGTCACGCTGGTCGAGGCGGTTGCGCAGCAACCGCCTCGAGACCTACTCCACCGCGGCGAGCTGGCCGCAGGCGCCGTCGATCTCGGAGCCACGGGTGTCGCGGACGGTCGTCGGCACACCCTTGGCCTCGAGCCGGCGGACGAACTCGCGCTCGTCCTTCGGGTCGGACGCGGTCCACTTCGACCCCGGCGTGGGGTTGAGCGGGATCAGGTTGACGTGGACCCAGCCGTGGCCGCGCTCGTTGAGGACGTCGGCGAGCAGGTCCGCACGCCACGCCTGGTCGTTGATCTCGCGCATCATGGCGTACTCGATCGAGACGCGACGCTTGGTCTTCACGAAGTACTCGTAGGCGGCGTCGACGGTCTCCGCCACCGAGAACCGGGTGTTGATCGGGACCAGCGTGTTGCGCAGCTCGTCGTCCGGCGCGTGGAGACTGAGGGCGAGGGTGACCGGGATGCCCTCGTCGGCAAGCTGCTTCATCCGCGGCACGAGACCGACGGTGGAGACGGTGATGCCACGGGCTGACATGCCGTAGCCGTCGGGCGCAGGCTCGGTGAGGCGTCGTACGGCGCCGATGACGGCCTTGTAGTTGGCCATCGGCTCGCCCATGCCCATGAACACCACGTTGTTGACGCGCCCCTTGCCGCCCGGCACCTCGTCACGCTCCAGCGAACGCGCACCGGCGAGGACCTGCTCGACGATCTCGGCGGTGGACATGTTGCGCTGGAGGCCGCCCTGGCCGGTGGCGCAGAACGGGCAGGCCATGCCGCAACCGGCCTGGCTCGAGACGCACATGGTCACGCGACCGGGGTAACGCATCAGGACGGACTCCACGAGGGAACCGTCGAACAGCTTCCAGAGTGTCTTGCGGGTGGTGCCCTTGTCGGCCTCGAGGGTGCGCAGCGGCGTCATCAGGTCGGGCAGCAGCGCCGCGACCAACTCGGCGCGCTGGGCGGCCGGGAGGTCGGTCATCTGCTCGGGGTCGTCGGCGAGCCGCGAGAAGTAGTGCGTGGCGACCTGCTTGGCCCGGAAGCCCGGCAGGCCCATCTCGACCAGCAGCGCCTTGCGCCCGGCGGGATCGAGGTCAGCCAGGTGCTGCGGCGGCTTCTTGCGCCCGCGCGGCTCGTCGAAGACGAGGGGAAGGGGGCGTGGCCCGGAGCCTGGCTGGTCGGTCATGGTGGATCGATTGTCCCACCTGCGCCGACGGATGCCGAAACGCCAGGTCAGCGGGCCGCGAGGCTCAGGCGTCGCGCTTGAGCAGGAACCACAGCACGGCGCCGGCCACCCCGACCGCGACGATGAGCGTCGCCAGCGTGCCGAGCAGCATGTAGCGCGCAAAGCGGCGTGTGTGGTGGGGCACCAGCAGCCCGATGGGGACCACGAGGAGGAGCAGGACGAACGGGAAGAGCTCCTCGGCCCGGTGGTAGCCCACGAGCCAGCGCAGGACCGCGGCGTAGAGGCCGGGGACGACGATGATCGAGGCCATGCCGGTGAAGAAGCCGGCCAGCGGGAAGAAGATCGGGTGCCCGCGGTGGAACCAGTCGGGTCGCCGCGAGCGGTCCTCCGCCTCGATGCCCGCGTCGCGTGCCTGGTCTGCCTCGTCCATGTCTGGGCGATCGTATCGGTGCAGGCCACATGGCGCCCAACTCCCCGAACCGGTCTCGGCACGTCGGCGTGCCGGTCGTCGACACCGCGGAGTGATCAGGGGTTGACCGCTCTGTGACAGTGGTCCCGTGAACGAACCGCACCCGTCGCTGACGTACAGCCACTATCTCGCCCTCGACGAAGTCCTCGCGGCCCAGCGACCGCGCTCGGACGAGCACGACGAGCTCCTCTTCATCGTGATCCACCAGGTCTACGAGCTGTGGTTCAAGCAGATGCTCCACGAGCTCACCGGACTCCAGGGCCGCCTCGAGGACGGGGACACCCCGCGGGCGCTCCACACGCTCGGGCGGGTGCTGGCGATCCTCAAGGTGGCCGTCGCGCAGGTGGACGTCCTCGAGACCATGACCCCGCGCCAGTTCACCAGCTTCCGCGGCCGCCTCGACGCCTCGAGTGGCTTCCAGTCCGAGCAGTTCCGCGAGCTCGAGGCGACCCTGGGCCGCCGGGACCGCCGCGTGTTCGAGCACTACCCCGAGGGCAGCGCCGGACGCGAGCGGATCGCCACCGCGATGTCCCGCCCGTCGGTGTTCGACTCGTTCCTGCGCTACCTCGTCACGCAGGGGTACGACGTCCCGTCGGTCGCGCTCGAACGCGACCTGTCCACCCCGTGGGAACCGTCCCCCGAGGTCCAGGCGCTGCTCCTGGCCCTCTACGCCGACGACGGTGGCGCGGCCCAGGTCGCCGAGCGCCTCGTCGACCTCGACGAAGGACTCCAGGAGTGGCGCTACCGCCACGTGAAGATGGTCGAGCGGACGATCGGCGCCAAGATGGGCACCGGCGGCTCGTCGGGCGCGACCTACCTCTGGAGCACCGTCACCCACCAGCTCTTCCCCGACCTGTGGGCGATCCGGAGCGAGATGTAAGCCTCCCCGGGTGCGGGTTACCACCGCCGGATCGGGTACCACCAGAACCGGTGCCGACAGGCACCAGTTCGATCCGACCGACAAGTGGAGGAACAGACGTGGCTCTCAAGAACCCGCTGGGCATGATCAAGGACGTTGCCGTCACATCGCTGAAGGCTCCCGTCGCGGTGGCCGGCTCGGCCGTGGGTCTGGCCAGGGCGACGACCGGCAAGGCAGCGGGGGTGGTGACCTCGCTCGTCACGGCGGGATCCGGCACCGAGATGCCGAAGAGCGAGTGGATCACCGACGAGATCGAGGTCCCCGATGTCACGGTGACGCCGACCGAGCCCGTGAACGTCATCGACGAACTCGGCCTCGACCCGGCGCCGGTCGAGAAGCCGAAGCCGGCCCGGAAACCTGCGAAGAAGCCGGTGACGAAGATCGATGCAGCCGTCGACTCGAGCGATGTCGACGCCACGCCCGCCGATATCGCCAAGATCGTCTCGAAGGACTGACGGCCGGGCGAGAGCGCGCCGAACTGGTAGCGGCGCCCATCCCTCTGTGACAGTGGCCGCGTGACACTCGCACAGCACTACACCCGGTTCCGCGTCGACGAGCGGTTGCTGCTGACCGGTCATTCCCACCAGGCGTGGCCCGACGTCGCCCGCGAGGGCCTCCTCGAGGCGTACGACGACGCGGCCCTGGCGGTGGACCAGAAGTGGGAGCGGGCGTTCGCCCGGGCCGACCGGCTCCGTGACGGAGTCCGGTCGCTGCTGGGCGACCCGGATGCCGAGGTCGCGCTGGGGGCGAGCACCCACGACCTCGTCGTGCGCTTCCTGTCAGCGCTCGACCTGCGCGGACGCCCGCGCCTGGTCACGACCGGCGGGGAGTTCCACTCCGCTCGCCGCCAGCTCGACCGGCTGGCCGAGGCCGGCGTCGAGGTGGTCAAGGTCCCGGCCCAGCCCGTCGCCACCCTGTCCGAGCGGCTCGCCGCTGCCGTGGACGGGCGTACGGCGGCCGTGGTGGCCTCCTCGGTGCTCTTCGAGACCTCGCAGGTCGTCCCGGGCCTCGCCGTCGTGGCCGACGCCTGTGCGCGCCACGGCGCCGAGCTGCTCGTCGACGCCTACCACCAGCTCGGCGTGGTCCCGCTGTCCCTCGACGACGCGGGACTCGCCAGCGCCTGGGTCGTGGGCGGTGGCTACAAGTACCTCCAGCTCGGCGAGGGCAACTGCTTCCTCCGCCTCCCGGACCACACCGCAGGGCTTCGGCCCGTGATCACCGGCTGGTACGCCGAGTTCGGCGACCTCGAGCACGCCGCGGCCGGGACCGTCAGCTACGCCCGTGGCGCAGCGAGGTTCGCCGGGTCGACGTACGACCCCAGCAGTCACTACCGGGCGAGCCGGGTCCTCGACTTCTTCGCTGAGCAGGGGCTCACTCCCCCGCGGCTGCGCGAGGTCTCCCTGCACCAGCGGGGGTTGCTCGCCCGGGCCTTCGACGACCTCGACCTGCCCGACGGCGTCGTCACCCGTGACAGGGAGACCCCGGCCGACGGCTTCGGTGGGTTCCTCACGCTGTTCGCGCCGGAGGCGGCGACGCTGCAGGCAGCCCTGGCCGAGCGCGGCGTGCGGACCGACAGCCGGGGGCAGCACCTGCGGTTCGGCCCGGCGCCGTACCTCACCGACGACCAGCTGACGGCCGCGATGACGACCCTCGGCGAGGTCGTCCGGGCCGCGCGCGGCTAGCGCGTGAAGACGCCGTAGTGCAGGAGCAGCCAGATCGGGGCGATCGTGGCCAGCAGTGAGTCGAGGCGATCCATCAGGCCGCCGTGGCCCGGGATCACCTGGCTCATGTCCTTGATGCCGAGGTCGCGCTTGATGACCGACTCGCACAGGTCGCCGAGCGTGGCCATGACGACCGCGATCAGCCCGAGGCAGACCCCGACCCACCAGTCGCCCTCGAGCAGGTAGACGACCAGCGCCCAGCCGGCACCCACGGTGCCGAGGAGCGAGCCGACGAAGCCCTCCCAGGACTTCTTGGGCGAGATGACCGGCGCCATCGGGTGCTTGCCGAAGAGCACACCAGCGATGTAGCCACCGATGTCGGAGGCGATCGTCACGCCGATGAAGGTGATGATCCCCTTGACGCCCGCGTCGTCGAACCCGCCACCGGTGCGGCCGCCCTCAGCCAGCATCAGCGCCACGAAGGCGCCGAGGAAGGGGATGTAGATCAGCGCGAAGACCGAGGCAGTGGCGTTCTTGACGTAGCCGTCGATGCCGCGACGCAGGAGCCACAGCATGATCGCCAGCGCGCTGACTGCCGTCGCGGTGACCAGGGCGGCCGAGCCCCAGAGGTACGCCACGACGACCATCGTCACGCCGCCGATCATCAGCGGCTGCTCGGGCAGGTCGATGTCCTTGGCGAGCAGGCCCTTGCGCAGCTCCCACACGGCGACGACCACGGCGATCGCCACGATCACCATGAAGGCGGGCTTCCAGAAGGCCAGCGAGGCCGCGATGGCGCTCAGGAGGACGACGGCGGAGGCCACCGCCGCCTTGAGGTCACGGCCGGCCCGGCCGTGGTCCTTCTTCGGGGCAGGCTCAGTCGACGGCGTTGTCGAGGTCATGTCGGTGCGAGGTCGAGGTCTCAGACCTCGAGGAGCTCGGCTTCCTTGGCCTTGAACAGCTCGTCGATCGCCTCGGTGTGCTTCTTCGTGAGGCCGTCCAGCTTCTTCTCGGCCCCGTTGACGTCGTCCTTGCCGACCTCGCCGTCCTTCTCGAGCTTCTCGAGGTTCTGCTTGGCCTTCTGGCGCACCTGGCGAACGGCGATCTTGCCGCCCTCGGCCTTCTCCTTGGCGAGCTTGATGAACTCCTTGCGGCGCTCCTCGGTGAGCTCGGGGAAGACACAGCGCAGCTGCTTGCCGTCGCTGGACGGGTTCACGCCCAGGTCGGAGTCGCGGATCGCGCGCTCCACGTTGCCGATCGCGCCCACGTCGAACGGCGCCACGATGATGATGCGGGCCTCCGGCGCGGTGAACGACGCCAACTGCTGGATCGGGGTCTGCGAGCCGTAGTAGTCGACCATGATCTTCGAGAACATGCTCGGGTGCGCACGACCGGCACGGATCGCTGCGAACTCCTCACGGGTCGCGTCGACCGACTTGCCCATCTTCTGGTCGGCTTCGTTGAGGGTGTCGTTGATCACCGGTTCTCCTTCATCGTTTCGCGCATCAGTTCGCGCGTCATCCTGCGCTGACCCGGGTGCCGATCTTCTCACCCTGCACGACGCGCAGGATGTTGCCTTCCGGCTCCATGCCGAAGACGATCATCGGGAGCTTGTTCTCGCCGCAGAGGGCGAAAGCGGTCTGGTCCATGATCCGCAGGCCCTCTGCGATGGCCACGTCATAGGTGAGCTCGTCGTACTTCGTCGCCGTCGGGTCGACCTTCGGGTCGGCGGAGTAGACCCCGTCGACACCGTTCTTGGCCACGAGCACGACGTCGCACTTGCTCTCGAGCGCGCGCTGGACCGCCACGGTGTCGGTGGAGAAGTAGGGCATGCCCATGCCGGCGCCGAAGATCACGACGCGGCCCTTCTCCATGTGGCGGATCGCGCGACGCGGAATGTACGGCTCGGCGACCTGGCCCATCGTGATGGCGGTCTGCACGCGGGTCTCGACGCCGGCCTTCTCCAGGAAGTCCTGGAGCGCCAGGCAGTTCATGACGATGCCGAGCATGCCCATGTAGTCGGCGCGGACGCGGTCCATGCCGCGCTGCTGGAGCTCGGCGCCGCGGAAGAAGTTGCCACCGCCGGTGACGATGGCGATCTGCACGCCCGCGTCGACGACGGCCTTGATCTCGTGCGCGATCGCCTGGACGACATCGGGATCGACCCCGACCTTGCCACCGCCGAAAACCTCACCGGAGAGCTTGAGGAGGACTCGCTTGTAGCCGGCCACCTGGGTCCTTCCTTCTCGATCGCCACGTCATGCGTCCCCACCTGCAGGGAGCCGTGCCGAGGTTACCGTGTCGGCGGCTCAACGGACCCTTTGCACCCGCCCGCGGTGCTTTCTGCTGTTGTCACCGTCGATGTTCGAGTCGCGTGTGCGCTCGATTGTGTCGACGACCTGCTCGCCACCCTGCACCGGCTGGGCCGCGATGATCGTGTCGCGCTCGAACTCGTGGGACTTGTCGGTGTTGCGGTAGTAGCGGAAGAACGCCCAGTAGGTCGCCGCACCGCCCGCCGGTCCCGCAGCGAGCAGCCACAGTGCCCCGTCCTCGCTCGAGGCGTGCGCCACCAGGCCAAGGATGATGTCGATGCTCATGCCGGGGTCCCCGATCGATTGTTCGTGGAGGAGCGAAGCGGGGGAACGAAGAATCGAGTGGGGTGGCTCATGCCGTCGCCACCAGGAATGCGCCGGCGATGCCTTCGAGGAAGGTCCCGACCGTGAAGGCGGCCAGCAGCAGCTTCGGCTGGGACACCGGAATGCTGCCCATGGTCTCGCCGGTCCGGGCGTTGACCGCGATGTAGTGCAGGATCCCGTTGCTCTCCTGCTGGTAGGAGTAGAGCCAGACCGGGAGGTACATCGAGACCCAGCGCGAACCGCCGATGTCGATCTTCTCCTGCTCCCAGCGCACGCCGCGGTCGAACCTCCCCAGCGAACCGCTCACCTGGGACCGACCGATCGAGAGCAGCTGGTCCTCGAGGACCGGCTGCAGTCCTTCCACGTTGCGGTCACGCTTCTCGCTGGTGAAGCCGACGAGGTAGTTCGCGTTCCACTTGACGGCGTTCTTCGTGTCGAACGGCAGGATCGTGTTGATGATGTTGTTGGTCTTGGCCCCGCTGAAGTCGGCCCGTTCGGAGGCGCCCTCGACGGTGAGGTCGTCGACGGTGAAGCTCACCTGCCGCGACACCGCATAGACGTCGGCGGCGTAGTAGGTGACCGTGTTGTCGCCGTGCTTCTCCGTCCAGCGCCGGGTCTGCACCTCTCCCTTGCCCCAGTACTGGGACTCCGCACGGGCGTCGATGACGAGGTACGGGAGATACACACCGAGGACGTTCTCCGGGACGAACTCCTTCTTGAACTGGCGGTGGGCGAAGAGCCGCCGCTTGGAGGCGAAGCCGCGGATCTGCTCGACCGCCTCCTCCTTGGTCAGCTTGAAGGGAAGGACCGCGTCCGGCACCGCTCCGTTGGGGATCTGCTGGTTGACGTTGAGGGTGTGCCGGCACCAGTGGCAGCGTGCGTTGAGCGAGTGGGCGGTGTCGACGATCACCTCGGCGCCGCAGGACTCACACTTGAAGGTGATCTGGTCGGCGGCATCGGCCAGGATCTCCTCCGCACCGCTGGCGATGACCGTGCCCTCGAGCGTGTCGATGCCCTCGCCGAGGCCGAACTCCTCCTCGACCCGTGCCTCGTGCCACTCGTTGCGACAGAAGAGGCAGACCAGGTTGCCGGTCGAACCACGCAGGCGTACGTCGGTCGAGCCGCACTTCGGACACCGGTTGAGACCGTCCTTGAGAGACTCGTTGACGGTCTCGATGCTCGGTCCCGCCTCGGGCTCGGCCTTGGCAGCGGCGAGCTCCTCCTCCAGCGACAGCGGTGGGCCGTCGAAGGTGGGCTGCTGTGGATCTCCGGACTCTTCGGACATGTCAGAGCCCGAGTGCCTTCGCCTTTGCCGCGTCGTAGTCGGCCTGGGTGATCAGCCCGGCGTCGAGCATGTCCTTGGCGCGCTTGAGGACAGCCATCGGGTCGTCCGCGGCGGGTGCCGGGGCAGCCGGCGCAGCGGCGGCCGGAGCGGGCGCGGCCGGCGCGGGAGCGGCGGGCGTGACCGGCTGCTGCAGGCCACCGAGGCCCATGCCACCGGTCGCCATGCCCATCCCGATCAGGCCACCCGGTCCGGCGTTCTCGCCCGCCGCCTCGACACCGGCAGCGACGGACGCCTGCAGGTTCGCGTTGCCGCGGGAGCCGGACAGGGCGTCGGCACGCTGGACGTTCTTGAGCAGCTCACGGGTGTTGGCGTCGTACTCGATGGAGATGATCGCCGTCTTGACGATCTCGAGGCCGCGATCGGTCCGCCACTGGTAGTTGGCCTCGACGGCCGCGGACAGCGACTGGGCGAACCCGATCGAGTCCTGCTGGAGCTTCGTGATCCGGTTCCCCTTGGCGGGGTCGTTGGTGTACATCGAGAACGCCGGCGCCAGGGAACCCACGACCTCGTTGAACAGCTGCTCGCCCGCGGGGTTGTCGATGTCGGTGAAGTCGAAGGTCGCGTGCCCGCTGATGACCTCGGCCGGGACGAAGTTGCGGATGAAGGTGAGCGGGTCGGTGATCTTGAGCGTGTAGGTGCCTCGCGTGATCGCGCCGACCTGGGTGTTGAGGAAGGAGTCGTCCCAGTAGATCTCGGACTGCGTCCCGAACTTGTTGTTGGGCAGCTCCTTGAGCGTCACGAACACCGCGGACTGCTGGGCCGAGGGCCGGCCGCCGAACTTGAAGCGCTCCCAGCTCTGCTTGATCAGGGAGTCGACGAGGCCGCCGCCGGAGAACACCGAGCTCGAGGCCGGGTCGTCGGAGTTCCAGATGTAGGCGCCGGGCTCGGCGGCGAAACCGGTGAAGGCGCCGTCCTCGAGCAGGACCAGGCCGTAGCCCTCGGGCACGATGATCTTGGAGCCGTTGGTGATCACGCCTTCGGAGCCGCTGGTGTTGCTGCCGCGGCCTGCGTTCTGGCCCTTGGCGACGGCCGGGAAGATCGCGACGGTCGAGCCGACGCCGTCCGGAACGCCGTAGAAGTCGAGCCACTGGTCACCGAGCGTGCCGCCGATGGCGCCGATCGCAGCCTGAATGAGTCCCACTGAAGCTCTCCTTCACCAGAAACGAAAGCGCCCGCGCTGGTACGCACGCACCGCACCGACTGATGTCCGTTGTCGGCGAGCGCAAACCTACCCTCAGGACTAAACGTCCGCTCAACAAAACGGACGAACGGCCGGCCCCCACGATGCGTGGGGACCGGCCGTTCGATGGACCTGCGTCAGGCGCCAACCTCGAAGCGGGCGAACCGCGACACGGTGGTGCCGGCAGCGTCGAGGACGGCCTTCACGGTCTTCTTCGACTCCGAGACCGACTCCTGCTCGAGCAGGACGATCTCCTTGAAGAAGCCGCCGATGCGGCCTTCGACGATCTTCGCGACGGCAGCCTCGGGCTTGCCCTCCTCGATCGTCTTCTTGGTGAGGACGTCCTTCTCGGCGGCGACGATGTCGGCCGGGACCTCGTCACGGGTGAGGTACTGCGCCTTGAGCGCAGCGACCTGCATCGCGGCACCGCGAGCGGCGGCCTCGTCACCTTCGTAGGCGACCATCACGCCGACGGCCGGCGGAAGGTCGGCCGAACGCTTGTGCAGGTAGACCGCGACCGGGCCGTCGAAGTACGCGACGTTGCCGAGCTCGATCTTCTCGCCGATGGTGATGGCGAGGCCCTCGACCACCTGGCCGACGGTGCTGTCACCGAGCGGCAGGGCCTTGGCGGCCTCCGTGTCGGTGGCCTTGCCCGCGTCGATCGCCTCGGCGATCTGCTGGGCGGTGGCGATGAAGTCCTCGTTCTTCGCGACGAAGTCGGTCTCCGACTTCAGCTCGATGAGCGCGCCACCGGCGTTGGCGACGAGGCCGGCGGAGGCCTCGCGCTCGGCGCCGCGGGCGGCAGCCTTGGCGGCACCCTTGACGCGGAGCAGCTCGACGGCCTTGTCGAAGTCGCCGTCGGTCTCGTCGAGCGCCTTCTTGCAGTCCATCATCCCGGCGCTGGTGAGCTCGCGGAGCTTCTTGACATCAGCAGCAGTGAAAGCCATGGGGATCCTCCCTCGGATCAGATCGTGGATGAGGGGAAGCGCGACGCCAGTTCATCACGCAGCGTCACGCTCCCCCTCGATGTCGAGTTGGTGACTCTCAGGCCTCGGCCGGAGCGTCGGCAGGCGCCTCGGCGGCGTCAGCGGCAGGAGCCTCGGCGGCGGGCGCCTCGACGACCTCGGCAGCGGGAGCGTCGGCGGCGGGCGCCTCGGCAACCGGCGCGTCAGCGGCGGGGGCAGCGTCGGCGGCGGGGGCAGCGTCACCCTCGAGGAGCTCGCGCTCCCACTCGGCCAGGGGCTCCTGGGCGGTCGGGGCAGCAGAGGAACCTGCGCCCGAGCGCGAGATGAGGCCCTCGGCGACGGCGTCGGCGACCACGCGGGTCAGCAGGCCGACCGCGCGGATGGCGTCGTCGTTGCCGGGGATCGGGAAGTCGACCAGGTCCGGGTCGCAGTTGGAGTCGAGGATCGCGATGATCGGGATCCGCAGCTTGCGGGCCTCCTCGACCGCGAGGTGCTCCTTGTTGGTGTCGACGATCCAGACCGCGGACGGGGTCCGGGTCATCTCGCGGATGCCACCGAGGGTCTTCTCGAGCTTGACGTGCTCCCGACGCATCTGCAGGAGCTCCTTCTTCGTACGACCCGAGCCGGCGACGGTGTCGAAGTCGACGTCGTCGAGCTCCTTGAGCCGGCTGATCCGCTGGCTCATGGTCTGGAAGTTGGTGAGCATTCCACCGAGCCAGCGCTGGTTCACGTACGGCATGCCGACGCGGGTCGCCTGCTCGGCGATCGACTCCTGCGCCTGCTTCTTGGTGCCGATGAACATGATCGTCCCGCCCTTGGCCACGGTCTCCTTGATGAAGGCGTAGCTGCGGTCGATGTAGGCCAGCGACTGCTGCAGGTCGATGATGTAGATGCCGTTGCGGTCCGTGAGGATGAATCGCTTCATCTTCGGGTTCCAACGACGGGTCTGGTGTCCGAAGTGGACGCCGCTCTCAAGGAGCTGGCGCATGGTCACGACAGCCATAATTGTTCTCCTGTGTGGTTTTCAGTTGGTCCTGACGCCTGCGTGCTCACCTGACCTGGTTTCCCAGGACTGAAGGCAAGTCACCCACGGGCGATCGGGGCCTGTTGGTGCAAGGGCCCCGTCGTGGTCTGCGGACGTGCGAATTCCGGTCCAGGACGGACCGGTAGAGGTCAGCCTACGACCTCCGCCGCCCCACGAGCCAATCGTGAGGCGGCCGGCACCTGCACGCTCACTTGCGCGCCTGGAACTCCACCTCTGCGATCGCCGTGTGGCTGCCCGCGGCGGTGCCCTTGTAGGCGGACCGGATCTCGAAGGTGACGTCCACGACGTCACTCACCCCGACGCCGAATTTCGCAGGACCGAGCTTGTCCTCGAAGGTGAATTCCTTGATCTCGGTCGAGCCATCGCTGCGCTTGAGGACCGCGTTGATCTCCTTCGGGCGACCCTGGGTGAGGAACAGCTCTTCGTCCACCGCCGTGATCCCCGGCGTGATGATCACGTAGACCAGCCGGATCGGCTCCTCGAACTCGAGATTGAGCTTCTCGCCACGGCCGTCGCCGGCCTTGGCGGGCGCCCAGTACTCATTCGAGACCCCGTCGCGCGCCTCTTCCGCGCCGTGGCCCCGCTGGCTGCTCGACGCCTCGATGGCCGTCGGATTGACCTCCACGGTCCCGGCGATCCGGTCGCGCACGGTGCCGTAGAGGCCACCGAGGACATCACGGAAGGCGAACCCGCCGATGCTCAACGCACCGACGACGACGATCAACGTGAGCAGTCGGGTCGGGAAGCGCAGCTGGAATCCCCCGGTGCGCGCGGACCGCGGCCGCGCGCCGGCGTGCTTGACCTTGCGCAGGCGCCGCTTGTTCCGCCAGCGGCGCCACCACGACAGCTTCGCCACCTCGGCCTCGGCGAGGGTGGTGCCGCAGCGCCGACAGAACTTCCGGGTCGGCTTGTTGCCGATGCCGCAGTTGCCGCAGACCAGGTCACCCTGCTGGATCGGGTCGTCCGCGGGCGGGCGGGGTCGCTTGGGCTTCGCCAGCGGCGTCCCCGGCTTCTGGGGCGCCGGCTGCTGCGCGCCCGGTTGCCGTCCGGCCGGCTTGTCGGAGACCGGGACGACCATCGCCTGCAGGGCGTCGCGCGGTGGCGGCGGCTTCCACTCCGCACCGGGCTTGGCCGGCGGCGGAGGCGGGGGCGGCGTCACGGCAGCAGGCGCCTCGTCAGGCCGCTCCGCCGTCGACACCTTCGGCACGACCGTCGGGGACACGGGACGCGACGGTGGGCCGGAGGACGGCGGCGGGCCGGAAGGTGGCGGGCCTGAAGGCGGCGGGCCAGACGGGGGCGGGCCAGACGGGGGCGGCGTGGACGGCACCAGTGCGAGGTCCGGGGCGGGCGCTGGCCCCGGTTCGGGCTCGGCGGCCGCGGCTGGGTGGTCCGCGTGCTCGCTGTCGGACCAGTCGACGTACGCGCCACATTCGCCGCAGAACCGTTCCCCCTCCTCGAGGGCGACCGCACAGACCGGACACGACTGGCTCATTTCTTCCCACCTCCTGCGCGAACGACCTTGTACTGCCGGGCCACATGTGCGGGACAGACGTCCTCGAGCAGCGCCTCGACCCGTCGTACGTCGACGGCGGCCGGGTCGGGAACGGTGACGGTGACCGTGACCGCGGGGGGAGCGGTTCCGCCGGGATCTGCTCCCGGCTTCTGCGACCAGTCACATGCGCCGGTGTCGCTGACGGTGACCTGGGCTCCCAGCGCCTGCTCCAGTGCGGCCTGGATGCCCGCGACGGTCCCGCGCTGGCGGTGCAGCCGGGCAGCGTCGGTGATGATCCGGCGGCGGTCTGCGGTCGACCAGGCGTCGTCGAGCTCCACACCCACCCACATCGCCAGCCAGCCCAGGAAGTCCTCCGGTGACAGGTTCGGGTCGAAGTACGCCGCCAGCGAGTCGAGGGTCGCGTGGATCGGCGCATAGCCGTCGTCGAAGGCACCCACGAAACGCACCAGGAAGTCGTCGTCCTGGAGCACCCCGGGCAACCGCTGGGCCAGCGGCGCCGGGCAGATCAGGCCGGGCACCATGCCCCGGTGACTGGTCCTGGTCATTTCAGCCACCCCTGATCACCCGGACCCGGTGGTCGTAGGAGAAGACGAGCGCGAAGCGGTCGAGGTCGATGCGCTGGACCGGCTCGCCGCGCTTGCCCGTGATGGGGTCGGCAGCGAACAGCAGCACCTCCTCGACCAGTTCAGTCCCGGAGACCTGCTGGAGGACGGCGTAGACCTCGCCGGCCTGGACCGGGCGGCCGAAGGGCCATCCCTTGCCGTCGATGCCGCCGGTGAGCGGGTCGAAGTACCGGTTGAGCGCGACGCGGGCGGCCTTCTCCAGCTCCGGCGACGCGGTCTTGGCCCGCGCGACGAGCGTCGCCACGACGGTGACGCCCTGGTAGAACGGCGGCTCGACGACGACCCGGGCACCCACGGTGCGGCGCGGCTCGATGTAGGACGTGACCGTCTGGAGCGTCGCCGTCGTCGGCACGAGGTCCTCGAAGCGCAGGCTGCCCTCGACGTCGGCCGATGCGGCCGGCACCAGCAGGACCCGGACGCCGCTCTCCTCGCCCCCAGCACCGGCCGGGACGGCCTTGACCCGGGCGACCTGCGGGGCCGCGGCCTTGGCCAGCTGCTCGTAGTCCTCGCAGGTGACGGCCCGGTCGCGGGTGCGCAGGGCCAGCGGGCCGCGGAGCTTGGCCTCGTCCACGCTCTCGGGCGCAACGCCACCCACCGCAGCCCGCCGGTTCTCGACGCGGTCGATTCCGGGCACCGTGGTCCGCAGGATCTTGATCGCGCCGGCAGCCAGGTTGCCCGACGGCCCACCGCCGATCCGGTACGACGGCACCCGCATCGGTGCGCCCTTCGGGGGCACTGCGCCGTACTGCCGCAGGGTTCCGGCGGCCTCGCGCACGGCAGGACCGAACTGCACCTCGCCGGTCGCGCGGTCCACGCGCACCACGGCGTCGTCGGGACCCGAGTCGGCGAAGGACGAGACCTCCTCCCACTGGTCCCAGCCCGACCCGGACGCCACCTCGACGACGAACGGGTCGCCGTCAGCGACGAGGGGCCCGCGCACCAGCCTGAACACCTGGCCCGGCACACCCTCGGACAGACCGAGGATCTCGTCGGTGAACGTCTCGGAGTGGGTGGCCGCCACCGTGCCGCCGATCGTGTACGCCGACATCTCTGTGATCGTGGGCGAGGCGCTGTAGAACGGGTAGCCCTCCCCCGGCGCCACGACGCGGCAGCGCAGCCAACCGGCACGCACCTGCGACACGACCGATGCGGCATGGGACTCGGGGACGTGCAGGATCACGTCGCCCGGCCGGTTCAGGCCACCGGTCGTGTCACGGTCGACATCACAGGCCGTCCACGCCTTGCCGTCCCAGGCCTCCCACACCAGTGGCGGCCGGGTGGGGTCGACGCCCACGCCCTGGAGGTGGCAGGTCATCCGCAACCCGATGGCACAGGACGGCGCCGCGTCGTCGAGGCCGATGTAGAGGATGTCCTCGTAGGCCGGCTGTTCGGTGAAGCACCGGAACTCCGTGCCGAGGCTCAGCTCGTCGTCGCGGCGTTCCGGCTCGCCGCCCGCGTTGTGCGTCATCACGTGCGCGAGCGAACGGGGCGGCATCGTCAACGACTTCGACGTCGCGAAGACGACCGCTTCCTGCTGGGGCGTGCGCAGGGTCGCCACCTCCGCACCGGCCGGCAGCACCGTCGTCTCCTTCGCGGCAGCGGCCAGCCAGGCGGTGACCTCCACCCGCGCCGGGGTCGGCGGGTGCAAAGTGACGCCGAGGAGGTCGAGGAAGGTGATGTAGAGCCGGTCCGGGACCCGGTTCAACCGGTACAGGAGCTCGTCGGTCATGAACGCGAACGTCTCGATCAGCGTCACGCCGGGGTCCGACACGTTGTGGTCGGTCCATTCGGGGCAGCGCTGCTGGACCATGCGCTTGGCGTCGTCGACGAGGTCCTGGAAACGGCGATCGTCGAGATTCGGGACCGGCAGGGTCATGCGTCCTCCTCGTGGGGCGGAATGACGTAGAACGGGAAGACGAGGTTGCGCGGATCGTTCTCGCCGCGCAGCGAGTAGGAGATGTCGATGTAGAGGACGCCCTGGTCGACGGCATCGAAGCGCACGGCGACGTCCTCGACGTCCACCCGCGGCTCCCAGCGGTTGAGGGAGACCCGCACCGCATAGGCGATGTCGCCCGCAGTCGCGGCGTCCGCAGGGGCGAAGACGTAGTCGTGCACGGCACAGCCGAACTCCGGCCGCATCGGGCGCTCCCCCGGCGCCGTCATCAGGATCAGCCGGATGCTCTCCTCGATCTCCCGGCGCCCGCTGACCAGGGCGACCCGCCCGGTCGGGTCGGTGCGCAACGGGAAGGACCATCCGGAACCGACGAACTCCGAGCCCATCATCAACCTCCGATCAGCACGGTCGGACAACCCGGCGGGAGGATCGGCGCACCACAGCCGGTCAGGTCCCCGACCCGGGCCGCTGGCTTGCCACCGATCAGGACCGTCGCCGATCCCTTGGCGATGGGCGAGGGTGGATGCGGGCCCGCGGGGGGCGGGAACGAACAGGTATGGACGTCACCGACCGTCGCCGCGGGCAGGCTCCCGATCAGGACCGTGGCGACGCCCGGTCCCGTGATGACACCGGGGTGGGGCGTCAGGTCTCCTACGCGGGCAGCGGGCATCGGCATCAGTTGATCCTCACGACCGCACCCTTGAGGGTCAGCGGGCCATCCGCCTCGACGCTGACCACCGGTCCCTTGATCTTCACGCCGGCCTTGCCCGTGACCTCGACCTGCAGGCCGTCGACCTTGACGTTCTGCTGGGCCTTCATCGTGACGTTCCCCAGGGCCTCGATCTTCAGGTCCCGCTTCGCGGTGATCTCCGTCGGCCCCTCCGAGATGATCTTGATGCCCTTCTTGGTCTGTTCGAGCAGCACCTTCTGGGCGCCGTCGTTGGTGCTGACCTCGAGGCTCTCGGCGCCGGCCTTCTCGACGAACACGATCTGCATGCCCGTGCGGGAGACCCAGGCGCGCGTGTTGATCGCACCGTTGCTCGCATCGACGTGGTCGGCCCAGGGCTGCTTGGGCTGGTCCTTGCCGTTGAAGACCCCGCCCAGGACGTAGGGGTGCCCGAGGTCCCCGTGGGCGAAGGAGATCAACACCTCGTCATCGACCTCCGGCAGCACGACCAGGCCGCGCTTGGCTCCAGCCCCGGCGTGGACCGTGCGGCACCACCCCGACTCGTACTCGTCGGAGAGCCAGGGAATCTTCACCTTCACCCGACCCTGCTTGTCCGGGTCCTGGGCGCTCGTCACGATGGCGGGTACGACGCCCACGATGCGCGGGTCGTTGGTCGGAGAGTCCTGCAGGCTGCCGTAGAGCGAGCGCTCCGAGGTGTTGCTCGCCGTGAAGTGCGTCCGGTACCCGGTCGCAGGACGGAAGTCATGGCGCGTCGAGGTCAACACGTACCGGCCGACGAACGGGTTTCCGACTCCGGCCAGCTTCACGGCCGACCCCGCGCGCAACGCGGGGTTGCCCTTGGCGATCCCCTCGACCTCGGCGAATCCGCCGGCGACGTGGTCGGCGAGCGAGGCCGCGGACGACGTGGCGACGTCCTGCTGGGTGATGCGGGCATCGCCCACGACGTACGGCGGGCTGGGAAAGGTCGAGGCGATGGAGGCCGGACTGATGCCGCCCTCCGGCTGTGCGCTCGGTGTCGCGCAGGGCTTGTTGGCAGTGACGGCCAGCTTGCGGGCCGGATCCCACCCGCGGACGTTGACCTCCTTGACCTGGCCCGAGGCCGTGATCGTGGCGCGCAGGTCGACCAGGTTGACGCCTTGCTGCAACACCAGCGGCTCGGAACGAGCGTCGGTCCCGGACGGCGCCTCCGCGGCCTCCGGGCGCTTGATGAAGTGCAACTTGCCGGCGCTGACCGTGAGCATCCTGTCGTGATCGGTGGCGAGCCGGGCCAGGAAGTCCCAGTCGGACTCCCCTGCCTGGGTGGTGTGCGCGAGCGCCACGGTCGTCGGGTCGACCTGCACCTGCACACCGGCGGCCTGCCCCACGTTGCGCACGATGTCCGAGGCAGTCATGTTGAGGAACGCCTTCACGCGGGTACCGCGGTAGAGCCGGTGGGCGATGTCCAGGCCGCGCACCACCGTGTGGAGACCGGCCTCGCCGATCTCCACCTCGAGCGCGGTGACCTCGCCGAGGTGCAGCGGTTCGGGCCCGCCCGGAGCCGTGTTCTGCAGGTTCAGCTCGACCTTCGCGCCGATCTTGAAGCCGCCCTTCTCCAGCACGATGGCGTCCGGGTCGCGGAAGCGGAGCACGAAGAGGTCGGGGACCCGGGTGCTCTCGTCGACGAGCCCGGCCACCATCAGGCTCGCGACGTCTGCCGGCAACGGCGCTCCGTTGACCTTCACCAGCAGGGTGTTGCTGAACTCTTCACCGTGAGGCATGCCCCAGTGCCTTCCTGCGAGGCCGGGACTCGCTCTCGATCTCCTCCAGGGCAGGGAGCAGGAGCTCGGTGCCCGGACGCAGTCGGGTGGGGTCGTCGATCCGGTTGAGGACGGCGATCGGGCGCCACAGCGAGGGCTTCCCGTACTCGGCATAGGCGATGGCGGGCAGCGAGTCGCCCTCGACCACCTGGTGCACGCGGTGCGGCACCAGGCCGCCCGAGGTGGGGTTCTGCTTCGGAGGCCCACCGGACAGCTCCTCAAGGGTGACCGTGCAGGTGGCCCGGATCGGCACGCCACCGCTGGTGAACAGGGTGTACTTCGCCTGGACCTGGCTGACGTAGCCCAGGAACCCGGTCAGCGAGCCCCAGCGGAAGACGACCCAGGGCGGTGACGGCTTCTTCGACGTGAGGGTCTTCTCGAGCGGCACCGTCAGCATGAAGAGCTTCTCCACGGTCTGCACCACGGAGGTGTCGTGCTCGCCCTTGCAGTCCAGGAACAGCTCGAGCGTCAGCTTGGACGGCTGCGCTCCCTTGAACTCGGGCGGCGATGCGGACTTGTTGCCCTTGGCCTCCTCCCGCTTCCAGTTCGCGGTCTTCTGCAGCGACAGCTCCTTCGGGTTGAACTGGAACGTGATCGGCTCCAGCTTCGGGCCCGGGGCAGCGAGCGACCCGTCCTTCGACGGCTCATAGACCTGGAGATAGGCCTGCTCGAGCTTGGCTCCCCCACCGCCTCCGGCGCCGGCAGCCTGGAATCCGACCGGACTACTGCTCATCTCGCGTCTCCTCAGCTGCTCGGAAGGAAGCCGTGGTGGGCGATCTCGAGGGTCTCGGTCAGCACCTTGGGCTGGTCGGGCGTCATCTGCGGTCCGGTCCAGCGGACCGGGATCACCTCGTTGAGCGACCACTTCGCCACGACGGTGCCCTTCGCTGTCTGCGCTTCGATCGTGGCGGTGTACCGCTTGTAGCCCGTCAGCAGCTCCCCGATCCAGTTCGTGAGCAGCTCGGTCTGCTTGCCGAGCGGGCGGGACAGCTTCACGTTCGAGTACTTCAACCGGGACGGGAACTGCCAGACGAAGCCGTTGTTGCCACCCTCTTCGCGGCTCTCCAGGACGACCTCGACCCCCAGGCCCTCGCAGCTGGTGAAGTCGCCGAGGTCACGGCCGTCGATCTTCACCTTGTAGCTGACGCTGACGGCGGTGTCGACGTCCTGCAACTGGCTCATCGTGTCTGGCTCCCTTCGTCCTCGCGTCCGCACCCAAGGACCGCTCACGACCACGGTCCGTCTCGTCACTCAGCAGGCACTCACCACCGGTCGGTCCGCACCCCCCGTCGTTCCCTGTCGACGACGAGCTCGCCGCGCAGCATCCGCAACAACGACGGGAACAACTGGCGGGCCATCGCCTCGGCCTGCTCCGGCGACTGCGCGCCACCGGCGGCCGGGGCGGCGCCGGGCGCAGCCGCAGGGGCTGGCGAAGCGGCCGCGCCTGCGTCGGCGGCGGGCGGCGCCTCGGGTTCAGGTGCAGGCGCTTCGGCCGTCTCCCGCTGGATCGTCGCCGGCTCGGCTTCGGCGACCTCGGCGGCGCTGGCTCGTTGCGGCATGACCAGGGCCGGGGCCGCCGGTGGGCCGGGTGCCCGCAACGCCGGTGCACTCACCACGGGCGATGCCGACCGCTGCAGGAAGGCCACCGGACCGGCGGTGCCCGGCCCGGAGCCGTTGTCGCTGCTGACGCGGGTCGGTGATGACGCCGGGCGAGCACTCCCGGGATCGGACGTGTACGGGATGGCTGCGTGCTCCAGTGCCACGGGCGTGGAACCCGCATCGAGCAAGGCTTCCTGACCAGTCGACGGTGCGACGGGCACGGACGTCGGCGACCCGCCGGTCGTCGTACTCCGCTGGAGGACGGGGTCCGGCATCGCCTCGGTCATCGAGGTCACGGCAGCCGGCGGTACCGACGACGCGGCGACAGGAGTCGCAACCGTCCGGGAGGGCGGGTTCACGACGCCCGCAGCACCAGCCGTCGACGACGAGCTGGACGGGGCACCCGGGGAGGGAGTCGAGGCGGACGTCGGTGACGGTGCCGTCGAAAAGGTCGGCGAAGAGGTCGGGGAGGCGAAGGAGGACGGCACCCGCTGGACGCGGACGACCCGCGCCGACGGGGCGGCCGGCGCGCCCGCGGGACGCACCGCCAGACGTTGCAGGGGCAGCCCGGGACCGGGCAGCACGCTCGAGCGCTGGATGGAGGTGCTGAGGCCGCCGACGTGCAGGGGCGCGACGTCCCCCCGCATCGAGGGCGAGATCGGGGGTTCGGGAACCACCGCCTCCCCCACGGGTACGACGTCCGATCGGCCCGCGCTCGCAACGACGGCCGGTGCGACCGGATGGTCGTGATCCGGGTCGGCGCAGTCGTCGGGGTGGACCGCCTCGACGGCCTCCCCGGGCCCTTCCTCGGCCGACTCCCCGGTCGACTCCGCGGACGGCGCGGACCCCAACGTCGGTGCGGCCGTGGGCGACGCATCGAGCGTGCTCGCCCGTTGCAGGGGCATTCCCGGAGCAGGCGACGGCATCGGGGGTGCAGCGCTCACACCCGGCAACGAGACCTCGGTGAAACCGTTGTCGGCGGCGCGCTGCGCCTGCAGCGCAGGACCGGGCTGCTCGGCGGGCGGCGAGCCCAGGGCCGTCGGGGGCACCTGGGACAACGGCGGGCCGAACCCCAGCCGCGGGCGCTCCCCCGCGACGGCCTGGCCGACGACCGGAGTGGCCGACCCTGTCGAGGACATCCGCTGGATCGGCAACGACGCCGTCGTCGCCATCGCCGAAGGCAGACCCGTGGACCCCAGCGGTGCGGCCGCCGGCGGTGTCGGCGCCAGGGTCGAGGTGACCGGCAGTGTCGGTGCCGACGCGGGAGCGTCGGGCGTCGCCCGCCCGGACGTGTCGGTGTCGTGCGGGTGCCCGTGGACGGCGGTCGCCGGCGCGGCTTCGGCAACGGCAGACCGCTGCACGAACGGCAGCCCCGCGGGGCTCGCCCGCACGAGGGACCGTGGCGGCTCGGGAATCGTTGCGGGGGCACTGCTCTCCGCGGTCCGGGCAACGGTCACCCGGGCCTCGGGTCCGCCCCCGCCCTCACCACTGTCCGCGCCCTCACCGCCAGTTTCTCCGTCCCCGTCTCCGTCCCCGTCTCCGTCCGGCCCGTCTCCGGCCGAGTCGTCGGTGGACCACGTTGCCGGCGCATCGTTGCCGGCATCGATCTCGGCGACCTCCGCGTCCGTCGCGCGCTGGATCGATCGCTGGACCCGGGGCCGGGGCGGCGGGAGCAGCGTGAGCTCGGGCCCCGCAGCAGCACGCTGGACCGGCGTTCCGAGGCCGCGACCGTCGCCGTCGATCAGTCCGTGGGGCGCACCGTCGGCCACGGCGTGGGTCATCGACCCCGTGAACATCGGCGACGCCCAGGCGCCCGGTTCGAACCCGCGGCTGAGCGGCCTGATCGGCTCGGCCAGCTGTCGCTGGATGGGAGGCAGGAAGGCCCACCCCATCGGAGACGGAGCCGGCGCAGGCGCGGGCGCCGGGGTCGCAGGGGTCGCCGTCGGCACCGAAGGTGCCGACGTCACCGGAGCCTTGTCCCGGCTCCAGGGCCATGACCACGCCATCGCTCAGCGTTCCTCGTTGAGCCGGTTGTTGATGGCGGCGATCTCCTGGACATACCGCAGCCGCTGGGCGTGCTCCATGTCGAGGATCGCGTCCGGTGGCCAGTGGAAGTGGTAGGCGACGTACGAGACCTCCGCATAGATGCGGTCCGCCCCGTACGTCACGATTCCCCCAGGCGCCCGCCCGACAGGTCGATCACGAACCGGTGGGAGCACTCGGGGCAGGTGACCGCCGCACGGGTGTGGCCCTCGGCGTTGATCCGCCGGTAGAAGTCCTGCAGGAACGCCACATCACTGGCGAACATGTTCTCCACGACGTTGGCGTCGACGACGGGAAGGCCACCGAGTCGGGTGATCACCCGACCCAGGAGGACCACCGTGGTGAAGGCGGCGTTCTCCTGGACCCTCTCGTCGTACAGCGGCAGCAGCTCGTCTCGTGCCGTCGCGAGCCGCATCGTCCCCTGGCGATGGGTGACGCCGTTGCCATCGACGAAACCACGGGGCAGCTCGAAGTCGAACGTCGTGCGCAACGGTGCCTCCTGGGCCGCGGGGCGCACGGCCGCCGACACCTCCGGGGAGGCGTCGGCGAGCGCGGGACCCCGCTGCATCAGGTCACCGTCACTTCGTCGAAGCAGACCGTGAACTTCTCGGTTGCCTGCTCGGCGGCGCCGGCCTTGAGCTCGTTGACCTCGACGGTTCGTACCCAGCAGTTCGTGAAGCTGTAGGTCTTGATCGGAGCACCCATGTAGTCGAGGAGCACCACCGATGCGGTCTTCCGGGATCCGGCGACGTCGCCCTGGCTGACCGACTTGAGCCAGTCGGTCACCGTCTTGGAGTCGGTGAGACCACGGGTGACGGTGAACTCGCCGGGCTTGGGCCGACCGATCAGCTGACGTACGACGTACTTGCCGTCGCTGGTCTGCTGCTTGAGCTCGATCTTGTCGACCTCCTGCTTGAGCCCGCTGACCTGGTTGACCTTCGGGACCTGGATTCCGTCGATCGTGACCTTGAACGAATGCGCTGGCGCGGAGTCAAGGGCGTCTGCAAGTGCCATTTCTGGTTCCTACCTACTCTGCTACGAGGCTGGTGCCGCCGGAGAACTGCGACAGCTGGAAGATGACGAACTCGGCCGGCTTCACCGGAGCGATGCCGATCTGGCAGACGACCTGACCGGCGTCGATGCCCTCGGACGGGTTGGTCTCGTCGTCGCACTTGACGAAGAACGCCTCGTCGGGAGTGGTGCCGAACAAGGCACCCTTGCGCCATTCGTTGACCAGGAACGAGGAGATCGTCCGGCGGATCCGGGCCCACAGGTCCTGGTCGTTCGGCTCGAAGACCACCCACTGGGTGCCGATCAGGATCGACTCCTCCAGGTAGTTGAAGAGCCGGCGGACGTTCAGGTACCGCCACTCCGCCTCGCTGGAGAGGGTGCGCGCGCCCCAGACCCGCACACCGCGTCCGGGGAACGTGCGCACGCAGTTGATGCCGACCGGGTTGAGCAGGTCGTGCTCGGCCTTCGTGATCGCCGTCTCGAGCCGGAGGGCTCCGCGGACGACCTCGTTGGCCGGCGCCTTGTGCACGCCCCGGGTGTTGTCGCTGCGCGCCCAGATGCCGGCCATGTGGCCCGACGGTGGCACGAAGGTGTTGGCGCCGGCGGCAGGATCGAAGACCTCGACCCACGGCCAGTACATGGTCGCGAACTTCGAGTCGTAGCCCGCGTCGTGGACCCGCCACTGGTGCACCTGCTGGGCGTTGAGGCCCGGCGGGGTGTCGAGGATCGCGACCCGGTCACCCATCAGCTCGCAATGGGCGATCATGCCCAGCTGCACGGCCTTGAAGGTGTCCAGGTCGATGGCCCCCTGCTGGAGCGCAGCGGCCAGGTCGGGCGCCGACACCATGGTGACCTCGTCGATGGCCTCCAGGCCGCCGAACCCGGTCCGCTGGGCGACGTCGCCGACGTAGTCACCGGCACCGAGGTTCTCGGTCGTCGGCGGCACCGGCGCGGCCTTCGGCTCGGTCAGCTCGACGCTGCCCTGGGCGATCGGCGTCAGCGCGCTGCCCTGGGAGATCTCCTCGAATGAGATGACCTTCGAGGCCTGGTTGACCTTGGTGGCGACGTTGTTGTCCTGCCCCATCGTGGTCACGTTGTCGTAGGTCTCGGTGGGCTTCCCGTCCACCTTCACGACGAGCTTGAACTCACCTTCGGCTGCCTTCTCGCCGCTGGCCGGTTCGACCGAGAGCTCGATCGACTTCTCGGCCTGGACGCCCTTGGCGATGGAGGTGACGTTGTAGCCGCCGAGCGCGGCCTGCTTGGGGGCCGCAATGGCCTTGGGGGTTGCTGGACCGCCCTTGCGTCCGCTGTTGGGCGCGATCCGTACGACGAAGCAGTTGCCTCCGCCGTTGAGGAACCAGCCGTAGACGGAATGGGCGAGGTAGGAGTTCTCGACGAAATCTCCGAAGTTCTCCGAGAACTGCGACCAGTTGGACACAAGGGTCGGCTCGTTGACCGGTCCCTTGGCTGCCAGACCAACGAATGCGGCGACCGAGGTCCCCACACCCTCGATCGGCCGTGTCCCCGCCGGCATCTCCTCGACGTAGACCCCGGGCGAGAGGTAGTTCGGCATGGTGCCTCCTGAGTTATCGACTTCCCTCAGCGTGGCCCTGATTGACGACCACCGGCAGGTCTCCTAGGTCGCCCTGTCAGGAAGCGTCTCGTGCCCGATGAGGCAGGTCCCGGGAGTGGGCCCGGCTCAGGACGTCATTTCCTCTTCTTCGCCCTCTTCCTGGCGCTGGACGACGGAGCCGAGGCTGGAGTCGTGGGAGGTCTGGGCGGTCTCCTCCTCCTCGGCCTCGTCGGCCTGCCGCTGCACCACGGGGCCGAGGCTGGCGTCATGCGCGGTCTGCACGTCGTCGTCCTCCGCGTGGCGCTGGACGGGCCGGGCCATCACGGCTTCCGCGTTGGAGGACGCCTCCCGTTCGAACCTGTCCGACGGGTCGCTGACCGAGACGCCTCCGCCGACAGGTGTCCCGTCGACAGGGCCGTTGCGCTGCTGGACCACGTGGGTCAGCTCGTGGGCGAGCATCGTCTGGCCGGCCGTGGAACCCGGGTCGTAGGCGCCGCGCTGGAAGACGATGTTCGAGCCCACGGTGTAGGCGTGGGCACTGACGGACTTCGCGGACGCGTCGGCCTTGTCACCGGTGTGGACCCGGACGTCGCTGAAGTCCTCCCCCATCCGGGACTCCATGTCCTTGCGCACAGGAGCGTCGATCTCCTGGCCGCTGCCGGAGACGACGTCGTGCACGGACGACCCCTCGTCCTCCATCAATTGCGCCGTCGCGGCATTGCCTGCGGCGCGCTGCAGGCCGATCACGCCGGTCCGGCCCATGACGTCCTGCCGGCCGGCCATCGCGGCCTTCATGGTCAGGTGGTCGGGGCCCTCGACCTTGGCGCGTGCGGCCTCGGCGACCGTGAGATCGTCAGCGTGTTCGTGGTCGTGCAGGTGCATGGCTGCCTCCAGGTCGGACTGGTGCCCACGTTGCTCCGCCGACGCCCGCTCGCCAAGCACCGGACCACGATCTCCCGGGGCAGACGCTGTTGCCCGTTCGGGCAACAGGTCAGGCGTTGTCGCGGAGGACGTGCCAGTAGACGCCGAATTCAGACTCCAGGCAGAGCCGACCGAGCTTGCGGTACTCCCGGTGCACGGCCGTCACCAGGTGCTTCATGCCGATGACACCGGTGTCCGCAGCAGCGAGGTAGGCCGCGGTCACCGCGGACGAACGGATGGATCCGCCGGCGAGCTCGAACGACTTGGCCAGGAAGTCGATGTCGACGTCGGGCTCGCGGCGGATGGTGCGGCCCAGGCAGCTGTCCCACAACGACTTCCGGCCGCCCTCGTCGGGCACAGGGAACTCGACGACGACGTCCAGGCGCCGGGTGAACGCGTCGTCGATGTTCGCGCGCAGGTTGGTGGCCAGGATGATCAGGCCGTCGAAGGACTCCATCCGCTGCAGCAGGTACGCGCTCTCCACGTTGGCGTAGCGGTCGTGGGACGACTGGACCTCCGACCGCTTCCCGAAGACGGCATCGGCCTCGTCGAAGAGCAGCACGGCGTTGACGCCCGCCGCTGCCGTGAAGATGCGTTCCAGGTTCTTCTCGGTCTCGCCGATGTACTTGTCCACGACCGTGGCGAGGTCGACGACGTACAGCTCGAGCCCGAGGTCGTGCGCGATCACTTCGGCGGACATGGTCTTGCCGGTGCCGGAGTCGCCCGCGAACAGCGCGGCGACACCGATGCCGCGCCCTCCGCCGGGGCGCATCCGCCACTCGACGAGGACCCTCTCGCGGTGACGGGACCTCAACGCGACTTCCTGCAGGGCCGTCAGCACCGTCGGGGGTACGACGAGATCGGCCCACGACACGGCGGGTTCCACCCGCCGGGCCAGCCGGTCCAGCGCGGAGCCGTTCTCCGCCCGCGCGCCCAGCACGATGTGACGGGGTCCGACGGCGCCACCCGCGACCGACGCCTGCAGCTGGGCGGACTTCGCCGCACGAAGGACGTCCTCGGGCCGGAGACGGAACTGGTCGGTGGCCGCGAGCACCTCGGCACCGGCACCCGCCCCGGCGAGCGCGAAGCGCCAGAGCTCGCGACGCTCGGACGTCGTGCTGTCCGGAACGGCCAGCTGGAGCACCGAGTGGACCGACCATTCGGGGTCCCAGACCCGGGAACCGACCATGATCAACGGGCGGGGTTCGGACAGGAGGTGGGCGGCCAGGACCGGACGCTCCTCGAGGGCCGTCACCGGCCCGGCCACGATGCCCGCGCCGGACAGGCGGGCTTCCCGCGCCGCGATCCGGGCCAGGCGATCGGGATCGGGCTGGCGCAGCAGTCGGGTGAGGTCGAGATGGATGGCACGATGTCCGGTCAGCCGCAGTGCCTCGGCGGCCAGCACCCGGCCCGAGCCGGTCTCGGGCTCGCGCAGGTAGATGAGGGGCACGGCCTTCTCGATCGCCCGGGCGAGCGGAGAGGGGTCGCCCCAAGGGACATCGGGCACCTCGATCACGACGGGCGCCAGCGCCACGTCGACGGCATCGCCCCCGAGCAGGTGGGACACGACCCGGTCGGGCACGCCGACTGATCTCCCGCCGAAGGGCCGCCCCGGTTCGTCGAGCTCGACCAGGCCTCCGGTCACGAGCGGACCGTGCAGCAGGTGGGCGTACCCCTCCGGGGTGCCGAGCGGCACGCCGGCGAGCTCGAGCGCCACGGCCACCGACGGCCGTCGTCGGCTGACGTCGTCGTTCAGGTAGCCGAAGAGGCCCTCGAAACGCGGATCCACGTCGGCGGCCATGCCGATCAGGAGCAGGTCGATGTCGATGGTGTCGAGGCCGAAGTTCGCCGCCAGGTCCCTGAGCCGCAGCGGCACTCCCGCGTCCTCGGCCTCGTCGGCAGCGGACTCGACCTCCGCCACGCTCGACAGCGCCGACCAGTCGGCGAGCAGCCGCGGGCCGGCCAGCAGCCGGTCGACGGCGGCATCGTCGAGGTAGAGGCCCCGGAACGGGTCGTCCGGGTTGGGGTCCACCGCGCGACGGGCCTCCACGAGCGCCCGGATGCGCTCTTCGATCACGGCGAGACGGCCCAGGACATGGGCCAGACTGCGGCGTGACATCAGGTCTTGCCCCGACCTCGAGCGCGGGCACTGCCCAGGTTGATGAGCCCGCCGGCACCGCCGGCACCACCGGCACCGCCGCCGCCACCCGCACCACCGCCACCGCCACCCGACGGCGTGTTGGCGACGAGGGAGCCCTTGCCCGCCTTCTTGAACGCTGCCGCGCGCCCCTCGAACGCCACGCCACCGACGACGTTGCCGTCCTCGTCGAGCTCGAGTCCGAGCCTGGCCGCGGCCTCCTTCGACGGACCCGGGGGTTCGTGGGCCTTGCGCCGGCTCTCGCCCCCGTGGACCACGTCGGTCGTGTCGATGGTGATGCCGCCCTCGACCGGCGGCCCGGCGGCGAAGGACCTGCCTGTCCACATCGGAGCGACCACCACGAGGTCGAGTGACGGCTTCAGCTCGCCGCCCAAGGCCGACCAGACGTCGGCGAACGCACGGTCCTCCGGCGGGGGCAGGCCGATGGTGACCTTCACCGGCTCGCGTGGTTCGGCGAGCGGACCGACCACCAGGTGCTTCGGCAGGGCGTCGTACTTCAGGAACGCGCGGAGCAGGGAGTCGAGCACGCGGTGCTCGTCCTCGGGGCGCTGGGTCCAGGCCGTGAGCAGATAGCTGAGCTTGTAGAAGCGGGGCGCCGGCACGCGACCGACCACCTGCCCGGTCTCCGGGTCGAGCGTGTCCAGGAAGCCCGCGGCGCGGTGCTTCATGTCCTCGCGGATGTCGTAGAGGTACATGTTCACCGTCGGCGCGTTCCGCCGGGCCGCCCAGTCCTTGGTCGGCGCGTCGAACACGACGTCGATGTCCCCGTCGACCGCATCGGCGCGGACGATCTCGCGCAGCGCATCGTCGACCTGAGAGATCACGGCCTACCCCCGTCCGACCAGGTCCGGTGGGGACAGGGAGCGCAGCACGATCAGGATGTCGCCGGTGACCGGGGTGAACTCCTCGGTCGTGCTCGTCGCCGTGATCGTCCGATCTCCCAGTTGCTCACGCCGCAGGATCAGCACAGGCCGCCTGATGGTGCCGTCGGCGAGGACCGTGATCGGGGCAGCGTGGATCGGGAGACCCTCGCCGACGCCCCAGCTCAGGACGACCTGCGTGCTGGGGGGCATGTTCTCGCCGTACGCGAGGACGACCTGGCCGGGCCGGGCCACGGCCGGCACCAGCCGGATCGCGGGCTGCAGCACCGGGAGCTCGAGCGTGTCCTTGTTGTTCGGGAGCACCGGGTCGATCGTCGTGGCGTTGACCTTGGCCGTCAGGGTGAAGTCACCCTCGGTCGCCGTGGTGAGGACGACCCGGTACAGCGCATCCGTGCCGGGCGCGATGTTCCCGAGGCTGCAGAGCAGGCCGGCCGGCAGGCAGGCCGGCGTCGGCTGGAGCGGAGGCGTCAAGGGATCCGGACCGGGCACCGGGGACGAGGCGACCACCCCGGCCGGCCAGCTGACGATCAGCTTCGCCCCTTGCGCGATCTGGGGGCCGAGGTTGCGGACCCGGACCAGCACGATGCGCTTCCCGCCGACGTACCCGGTGGGCTTGTCGATACCGAGGAAGACGGCCAGGTCGGCTCGTGGCGGCGCCACGAGCATCACCTGGTACGTCGCGGTGGCGGTGTTGTTGGCGGGCACGGGATCCACCGACGTGCTGGTCACCGTCGCCGTGACCGTGCCGGCAGCGACGGGCACGGGATGGCTGAACGTGACGACATAGGTGACGACCCCGTCCACCGGCAAGGACCCGATCGTGCACCCCGTGCCGTCGGCCGCGCAGACCACCGGAGGACCGCTGGCGGTGGTCGCGGAGATGATCGTCGCGCCGGGCGAGAGTGCCGTGGCGAGGACGACGCCCAGAGCGGTGTGGGGTCCCAGGTTGGTCACCGTGAACGTGGCCGTCAGCGGTGCGCCGACGCTGGCCGGCGACCCGGCCACCGCGGCCGTCACCGCGACGTCGCCCCGAGGTGTCGGCTGGTACGTCGGCTCGGTCTCGGGACCGCGCTCGTCGGTGATCACGGCCAGGCCGGTGGCGTCCGGCAGGATCCGGTAGATCCCCCGCTGGTCGGGTTGCCCCATCGGCTGTGCGCTGAAGGCGATCTCGCTGCTGTCCGGGGCCCAGGCCGGATCGTCGGCCCACGCCAGCGTCGCCTGCGACTCGGTGGTGTTGCCGTTCCAGGGAGGACGAGTGAGACCCTCGGTCTCGACGGTGAACTCGTTGAGGCTGTTGTCCTGGATCGTGCCCAGGACGAGGGCACCCGAGTTGACGAAGACGATGGCTGAACCGTCCGGAGCCCAGGCGGGGTGGCGTCCGGTGAGGTCGTCGCAGAACTCCGGGCAGGTCCTCGCGCGGACCCCGACGCTCTCGGTCTGCACCGGCACGACCCAGATTCCGTCGTCGTTGGTGGGGAGCGTCTCGCCGCGCGCCGGCAACAGGTCACCCCCAGCTGCCCAACCGGGTCCGGGGCGGTGCAGGAACGGGCCGGGATCCGGGTTGCAGCACGGCTGGATCATCCGCCGGAGGACCAGCTGGGTGCCATCGGGCGACCAGTCGGGGTCCGTGTCTGCCCACGAGTGGTGGTCCAGCTCCGGATCCACCGCGTCGAAGTCGAGGCGCGGCGTGACGACGAAGATGCTCTCCGCGACCAGGTCGACGACGTACACCCTCGGGCTGGCCGTCGACGCGGTGGAGGCGGGCAGCGACTCGCGGACGAAAGCGATGCGGGTGCCGTCCGGCGACCAGACCGGGTCCCGGTCGCGATCTGTCGGTTGATGGGCCGTCATGGCGGCGAGCGAGACGGGATCGGTCCCGTCCGCATTCGCCACCCAGATCTCCCGCTCCAGCGGAATGATCGAGTCGCTCACACCCACCTGCCGGCTGAAGGCGATCCGACCTCCGTCGGGCGAGTAGTCCGGGCCGGCCTCGTCCACCCGGATCTCGTCGTCGATGATCTCGTCGATCAGCGGAGGCGTGCTGCGGTCGGTCCCGTCGACACGGACGTCGGAGATGTCGGCATCGAGCACCCGGCTGTCCGTGGGGTCGATGGAGGTGTGCAGGGCGCGGGCGGTGTACGCGATCTCGCCGGCGGTGTCGCTCGTGGATCCACCGACGAAGCCGTCGAGCCAGGTCGGGTGGGTCTCGGCGACCCCAGGGGTGGTGAAGACGGGGCTGTCGCGGAAGAAGTGGGGTTCCGGCTCCAGGCTGTCGGGTGGGTCATAACGCGCGGTGGCGATGTCGCCGTAGGGATCCTCCTCGCGGCGGGTGTAGGCGATGTAGGGGTTGATCTCCCCGAAGTTCTGGACCCAGGCCGCTTCGCTCGACACGGGAGGGATCTCCTCGTCCGTCCAGGGGTTCCAGTTGTGCTCGGGGTTGAACACATCGAGCAGCCGGATCGAGCCCTCGGGCCGGTCCTGGTCCGAGGTGAAGGCCACGGTGAGTGCGCCCGTGAGGTCCGGAGCGACGGCCGGTTGAGTCTCTGCGTGCCCGGGAGTGAAGGTGATCACCTCGGGCGGGTCGAACGCCGCCGGGTCACCGTCCCACTGGGGGGAGCTGGCCGTGAACTGGAAGCTGATCACCGCCAGGTCGGGCAACTCCCCTTCCTCCGCGGTGCTGTAGACGATCCCGTACGTGCCGCCGCCATCGAAGTTCTCCACGACGAACGGACTCGGCCAGAGGTCGTCGCCAGGGGAATCCGGGGTCAGGTTCGAGATGGTCCAGTTGCAGTCGCCGTCATCTGACCGGATGGCCGCATAAATGTCCCAGTCACCGTCGGCGTCCGAGGCGAAGAAGACCTCCCGGTCCCCGTCCGTGCCCGGCACGGGATGGGTCTCCACGTCGTCGTTGTCGCAGGTGATCCGCGTGAGGCCGCCGTCGGAATCCTCGTGGTACACCTCGCCCTCGGGGGTGTCCACCGTGCTCACCCAAGCCAGAGCGGACTCGCCGGGCGTCCTCGACAGCTCACCCTCGTGGACGGGGCGGTCGACGTACCCCAGCTCCGGCGCGTCCACCAGTCCGAGCGACTCCACCGTGCCGGTGTCGCCCGACAGGCCACCGTGGAAGGTACTCATCGTCACGCCACGCGAATAAACCTGGTCGCGCTCGTCGGTGAACGCGACGCGCGACTCCGGCGGGAGCGCCGCGGCGACGGCCCGGGCCGCGGGCGAGGGAAGTGCGCCGGTGACGAGCGCGGGCAGCACGACTACTGGTGACACCGCACATGCGAGTGCCACCGCCGTGAGGCGCTTGCTCTTCACCAGTCGTCTCCTCATCGCGATGGATCGATCGTCGTACTCCCGAAGGACGCGTGGGTGCGCGCCGGGGCAGCAGGAGGGGCGACCCCTCCGGCTGTTCGGGCAATCTCAGATGAGGCCCTGGCGCAGCGCATAGGCCACCGCGTGCGACCGGTTGCGCAGCTGGAGCCGCGACGTGATGTCGTGCAGCACGTTCTTGACGGTGCGTTCGGAGTAGGCCAGCTGGCAGGCGATCTCGCCCGTGTCGCAGCCGTCCGCCACCAGGCGCAGCACCTCGATCTCGCGCGCGGCCAGGCCGTTGAAGGCGATGCCCTTCGGCCCGAGTACGCCGCGCTGGAGGGCACCGACCTGGTCGAGGAGCCGGCCGAGCAGGTCCGGCGGGACGGTGCCTTCGTTGCGGGCGGCCGCGAGGATCGCATTCACCAGGCGGTCGGCGCTGGCGTCGGGTCGGCGCAGGACACCGACCACTCCGGCCTCGACGACGTTGACGAGGTCGGTGTCGTCGAGACCACCGACGACGAGCACCGTGCTCGGGCCGGTGCTGTCGCGGCGCAGCTTGCGCAACAGGTGCAACGACTCCTCGTCGACCCGGTCCGCGACGACCACGGCGACCGCGGCCTGTCCGGCTTCCTCCTCGGTGACGATCCGCACCTCGGGACGCGGACGCAGATGGCTGACGACGCCCGCCTTGAGAATGGGGTCGATGGCGTGGACGTGGACTCTGACGTGACGATCCATCATGCGGATGCACTCCTGTCGGGCTCGAACGCGACCGCTGGGAGGGGCGGTCCTGAGGAGCACACCAGAGGGCACTCTCTGTGCACTCAACAGTGGCTCAACGGGCACATCCGATTGCCCGTAAGTCCTCCCCTGCGACGGGTGGCCGGACCAACCCAAGGTCCTAGCGTTGCCAGCGTGACGACTACTGCAAGCCTTGAATCCCCGACGGTCCAGCTGGACCCCGGGTCGGAGGCAGTGATCCCGCTCCAGATCAAGAACAACGGCACGGTCGTGGAGGGCTACGACATCACCGTTGTCGGTGGACCTGCGAGCTGGGCGACTGTCGAGCCCGCACAGGTGTCGCTCTACCCCGGTACGGCGACGACGGCCACCGTGACGTTCCGGCCGCCCCGCTCCGCGAGCACGCCCGTGGGCTCCCAGCGCTTCGGTGTCGTCATCACGCCGCGGGACAACCCGAACAACGCCGTCGTGCCCGAAGGGGTCCTGGAGATCCTCCCGTTCCTCGACACGACGGCCGAGCTGGTCCCGCGGACCTCCCAGGGGCGGCGGGGCAAGCACCAGGTGGCCATCGACAACCGGGGCAACGTGCCGGTGAACGTCCTGGTCCACGCCGCGTCGGAAGGCAACCGGGCCCTGCTCGGCGTCAACCCGGTCGGGCTGATCATCCCCCCGGGCGAGGCCCGCTTCACCAAGGTCCGCGTCAAGGGGCGTCGCGCCATCTGGCGGGGCCAACCCGTCACCCACAACTTCGTCGTCGACGTCACCCCGGAGAACAGCACCCCGGTGGAGCTCGAGGGCACCTACGTCCAGACGCCCGTCATCCCCAAGTGGCTGATCTGGGCGCTGCTCGGCCTGCTCCTGCTGGCCGGCCTGCTGGCCGCGCTGTGGTTCACGCTCCTGAAGCCGACCATCGAGTCGCAGGCCAAGGAAGCAGCCGAGGAAGCCGCGGCCGACGCCGAGAAGGCGGCCGGGGAAGCCAAGAAGAACGCCGAGGCGGCGAACGGTGCCGCGACCAACGCACAGAAGTCCGCCGACAAGGCCGACCAGGTCGCCGGCCAGAAGCCCGCCCCCAAGGTGATCGTCACCGAGGTCTCGCGGCGGCTCTTCGCCGACCCGCTGGACAACGCGACCGAGGCCGCGACCTACCCAATCACCGACGAGGGTGTCTACCGCCTGACCGACGTGGTGCTGAGCAACCCGCAGGGCGACTTCGGCCGCGCGGTGCTGTCCGTCGACGGCGAGGTGCAGATGGACGTGGCGCTGGAGAACTTCCGCGACCTCGACTTCCACTTCGTCTCGCCGATCGTGGCATCCGACCAGATCCGCCTGGTCGTGACCTGCCGGACGCCGGGAACGCCTCCCGACGCCCCGCCGGCCACCCGGTGCGACACGTCGGCACTGCTCGGCGGTGAGCTGTCGGTCCCGGCCAGCTGATCCGCAGACGGGAAGGGCGTCAGGGCTGGGTGGCCCGGGCGCCCTTCAACAGGTCGGCGGTCGACTCGACCACGCCCAGCGAGGCGAGCACCGAGGCATAGGAACGCCGGGCGCGCTCGGCCGCCGCGACATCCTGCGCGGCGTCGTACGCCTTGACCAGGAGGCGCCAGGAGGCGTCCCGGCAGGGCTCGATCTCGATGCTGCGCTGGGCGGCGACGGCGGCCTCGGCCGCACGGCCCTCGGCGAGCCGGAGCTCACCGAGGAGCGCGGCAGCCTGGGCCGCACGCACCCGGTATCGGTCACGCACGCCCACGGCCCACTCCGACGGCCCGTCCTCGGGAAGGACGTCACCCGTGTAGGTCTGCAGGGCGAGGTCCAGGGCGGCGGCGGCTCGCCCGACGTCACCGCGGGCACGCCACTCGTCGGCCTCCCGGGTGCGCAGGTCGAAGTCGCGGAGGTCGGACACCGACCCGTCCGGCAGGGCGAGGGAGTAGCGATCGCCGTCACGGACGACGAGGTGGCTCGCGCCGCGGGCGACGCCGGGCTCGAGTGCGGCGCGCAGGCTCGAGACGCAGACATGGAGGTTGTGGGTGCCGGCGTTGCTGTCGAGCTGCGGCCACATCGCGTCGACCAGCATCTCGCGGTGGACCGAGGTCCCGGCGTGCAGGGCAAGGACGCGGAGCAGGGCGCGGGCCCGCGGCCGCACGCCGTCGAACCCGGGCGCCACGCCCCGCACCAGGATCTCGAAGCCGCCGAAGCAGCGGACCTCGATGGGAGCCGCCCGATCGGCCACGACGACCTCGGGTCGCCGCTCGGCGCTCTTCTCCATCCACTCCCACGGCCGGCAGTCGAAGCCGATCCGGTCGGCCTCCGCGGTCGCGTCGGCCAGCAGGTTCGGATCACGACGCAGCGTGCCGAGCACGCCCCAGGCCAGGGCCAGCGCCCCGGGCACCTGGGCCGTGTGGGCGAACCCGACGGCGAGCTCGGCCTCGCGAGCAGCATCGGGCGAACCCGTCCAGGCACCGGCGAGGGCCAGGCCACCGCGCGCCCATGCCTCGAGCGCGGGCGCGCCGAGCAGTCGGCAGCGGCGGACGAGGTCGTCGAACTCGGAGACCGACGGCTGGCCGGCGCGGGCGCTGAGCACGGCGTGCAGGGCGGCCAGGACGAGCGCACCCCAGCGGTCCCCCATCGCGTCGGCCTCGTCGCGGCGACGCGGGAGGCTGACCGGGTCCGCGATCCCGCCGGCGAGCCTGCTGACCCACGGCACGCCGCCCCGCTCGGCTTCGTCGACGAGGCGTTCGACGCCGGCCGGCCCGGACAACAGGGCGGTCAGTGCGGACAGCGCCAACGCCACGGGATGCTCCGAAGGCGGTACGTCGGCCAGGCGGCGCGCCGACACGAGGTCACCCGCGACGGCGCAGTCCACCGCCTGGAGCAACCGGTGCTCCAGGTCCTGGTGTCCGTGGCTTCTCCCTGAGTAGCGCAGGGGGTCGGGGCGGTGGACAGCGGAGCGGAGCCGTTCGAACCAGGGGCGCCCCGGCGTGAGGTCGCCCTCGATCCACATCCGCAGGGCCCTGCGCATCCATTCGTCTGCTGCGACCAGGGCCGGGGACGTGTGCAGCACCCGCGGACCGAGCTCGTCCTGCGCCGCCTCCAGGCGGCCCGACCTCAGCTCGCGCACCGCGCGTGCGATCGGTCGCCACGCACCCTTGACGCACGCGGCATCGAGCCAGTCCAGGTCCGGGTCGGACAGCACCGCCAGGGCGTTGGCGTCGAGTACGGCGGCCGCCGCATCCCACGCGCCCGCCGCGACATAGGTGCGAACGGCTGACGCGGGCTGGCCGTCCGCCTCCATCCGGGCCGCGCAGGCCAGCACCCGAGCACGGAAGTCGTCGGCACCGATCTCGTCAGCGAGCTCGTCCAGGAGCTGGTGGCGCACCACCCGGGCCAGGGCGTACCCGCCGGGCACACCCCGCACGAGCCCCTGGCGCACCAGGCGCTGGAGCCAGGCGCCACAGTCCACGCCGACGAGGTCCCGACAGCGGTCGGCGGTGAGCAGCTCCAGTGGGGCGGTCTGGCGCAGCAGCCGCACGTCCGCGGCGTCGAGGCCGGACAGGATCTCGCGGGCGACGTACCCCATCGCGAAGGTGGCGCCGCCGGACAGGTCCTGCAACGCGTGGCGGCGTGCGTGGTCGCCCGAGCCGCGGGTGGCCTGGTTGAACATGTGCAGCGCCGCAGCGAGGCCGTCGGTCTGACGGGTCAGCAACCAGCCGTCGTCGTTGGTCAACGGCTCCCCGTGCACGGAGCGGAACAGCTCGTCGGTCTCGGGTTGCCGAAAGCGCAGCGCATCGATGCCGACGACGACACTGGGGAACTCCGAGCGCGCGAGGTTGAGGGACAGCTCGGCGCGGGACACCACCACGACCCGCGCGGTCGTCGCCTGGAGGATGTCCTCGATCAGGTGGGCGACCTCGGGATGGTCGACGTGGTGGAAGTCGTCGATCACCAGGACCGGGGTGCCGTCGTACTCGGCCAGCCGATCGATGAGGGACTCGCGGCAGGTCGCTCGTGGGTGGCTGGGTGCCAGGAGGTGGACAGCGTCGGCGAGGCCGCGGATGGACTGCGCGATCCGGTCGGTGTCGCGTGAGGTGGCCCGCCACCAGGCGATGTCCGCGGGCGAGGTACGCGCCCAGTGCGCCAGCGCAGTCGTCTTGCCGACCCCGGCCGGCGCAACCACGGCACCGATCCTGGCCTGCAGGAAGCCGTCGAAATGTCGGTTCAGGCGGGCCCTCACGAGTCCGGGCGCGTCCGGCACACCGGTGAGCTCGGGCCGCTCGGGGCGGATCGGCGTCCTGCCGGGGAGGCTGATCCGGTCGGCACTGGTCATCACGACCGGTCCGGCTGTCGCAGGCGTCGCAGGTGCGGTGGGCGTCGGCTCAGCCTGCAGTCCCGGCCCCATCACCCGCCTCCTTCGTCGTCCCGTCGACAGCGGGACCCGCGTCACGCCAGCACCGGCATGTCCTCGCTGTCCCGCGAGAAGTATTCAGGCGAGGGCTCCAGGTCCGATACAGGGAAAACCCTCGATTCCCTGCATAGCGGAAAAATGTCCATCTGTCAGACACAACGACAAATCGGGCAGCATTTCGTCCACAGGCGGCTGGCCCCAAAGGCCCGCGAACCGGGGTCCCGGGGCACGGTGATCCCCATGTCCCGCCGTTCCCCGCAGCCCTCTGCCCGCCTCCTGGTACTCGTCGCGACCACCCTCGTTGCCCTCCTGGGCAGCCCCGGCGCCGTCAGGGCTGCGGACGATCCGGTCGGGTCGTGGCCGCTGGAACCCCGCCCCCAGGTGATCGGGCGCTTCGACCCACCGGACGATCCATGGGGCTCCGGGCACCGGGGCGTGGACCTCGGCGGCCGGGTCGCCCAACCGGTCCGCAGCGCACTCCCCGGGCGGGTGGCGTTCGCGGGGCGGATTGCCGGGCGCGGAGTGGTGGTGGTCAGCCACGGCGACACCAGGACGACGTACGAACCCGTGACGGCGGTGGTCGCGCCCGGGGACGCAGTGGCTGCCGGCGACGTCGTCGGCCACCTCGAGCTGGTCGGGTCACACTGCTTCCCGCGGGCCTGCCTGCACTGGGGCTGGCTCCGGGGCGAGACCTACCTTGATCCGCTGCGCCTGGTCGGCGGCGGTCCGGTCCGCCTGCTCCCGCTGTGGCAGGACCGCGGACTCACGCCCGTGGGTGGGCTTGCTGATAGGCCCTTCGGAGTCGGTCGGTGGTGACATGGGTGTAGCGCTGCGTGGTCGCCAGCGATGCGTGGCCGAGCACCTCCTGGACCGACCGGAGATCGGCACCGCCCTCCAGCAGGTGGGTGGCGGCGGTGTGGCGGAGGCCGTGCGGCCCCAGGTCCGGCGCCCCCGGTACGTCGGCCAGGCGCCGGTGGACCAGGGTGCGTACCGCGCGCTGGTCGATCCGGGCTCCGCGGGCGCCGAGGAACAGGGCCGGACCCGACCCGGGTCGGGCGAGGTCGGCACGGGCGGACTTGACCCAGCGGTCGATCGCCGCAGCCGCGGGATGCCCGAACGGAACCGTCCGCTCCTTGCGTCCCTTGCCGAAGACCCGGACCACGTTGCGGTCCCGGTCCACGTCATCGACGTCGAGCCCGCACAGCTCCCCCACCCGCATGCCGGTGGCGTAGAGCAGCTCGAGCATCGCGACGTCCCGCACGCCGATGGGGCTGCCGTCGTCAGCGAGCGCGGCAGCCGCGGCGATCAGTTCGTTCGCCTCATCGACCCGTAACACCGAGGGCAGGGTGCGGTGCGGCTTGGGTGAGCCGAGTGCCGACCCCGCGTCCGTCGGGGCACGCTCCGTCCGGGCCAGCCAGGCCGTGAAGACCCGTGCTGCCGTGGCGCGGCGCGCGAGCGTCGTGCGGGACAGTCCCATCGTCTGCTGCTTGGCGAGCCAGCTCCGCAAGGTCCGCAAGTCGAGCTCGGCGATGTCGTCCAGGCCCAGCCGCGCCGCGTGGTCGAGCAGCCCGACCATGTCGCCGAGGTACGCCGACACGGTGTGCGCAGCGAGGTCGCGCTCGGACACGAGATGCCGCTCGTAGTCACCCAGCACCCGCGCGAAGCCCTCGGGCAACGCATCGCGGCTGTCGGCGGTCGCGGTCACTGATCGATCGTAGGTCGCCGTACGCCGCCTCCGGCCGCGCCACGCGCGTCAGCACCGGGCACGCTCTGCGAGCCGCCAGCCGACGGGGAGCTGTTCCACGTAGCCCTCGTCGGCCAGGCCGCGCAGGACCTCGCCGACGCCCGGGACACCGAGCCCCGCCACCAGTGCGATCGACTCGGTCGAGGCGGGTACGACGACCGGCACGGCGTCGAGGACCTGCTGGGCCTTGATCGCCAGCCGGTCCCGCTCCCGCTCCGGACCGCGGGGCTCCACGACGAGGTCGTCCCCTGCCGCGCCGAGCAGCTCGAGCACCTCCTCCCCACCGGACACCAGCGTGGCGGCACCGCTGCGGATCAGCTGGTGCACGCCCTCGGACGCCACGCTCGTCAGCGGGCCCGGCGTTCCCATCACCACCCGGTTCAGCCGCTCGGCCCAGTTCGTCGTGTTGAGGGCGCCGCTGCGGACGGCCGCCTCGACCACCACCGTGCCCCGCGCCAACGCCGCGATCAGCCTGTTCCGGGCCAGGAACCGGATCCGGAACGGCGAGGCACCCGGCGGGGACTCCGAGACCACGGCGTGGTGCTGCGCGAGGTGGGCGAGCATCTCGCGGTGGGCCGCGGGATAGGCGCGGTCGGGGCCGCAGGCCAGGACGGCGACGGTGGGCGCCCCCGCGCTGAGGGCGCCGCGGTGGGCGGCGTAGTCGATGCCGAACGCCGCGCCGGACACCACGGGCCGACCGGCACCTCCGACGACGGCAGCGATGTCACCGGCCACCTGGTCGCCGTAGGTCGTGGACGCGCGCGCTCCGACCACGGCCACCGACCGCTCGAGCTGGTCCAGGCGGAGCGGACCCTTCACCCACAGACCGACCGGCACCTCGCCCCGCTCGTGCAGGGGCGCGAGGTGGGCGAGGTCGTCCAGCTGGACGGGCCACTCCTCGTCGCCGGGAATCACGAAGCGGACGCCGAGCCGCTCGGCGCGCTCCAGCTCCCGCTCGGGGCGTACGTCGGCGAGGCGTGCGGCCACCGCGGAGAGCACCGAGCCGAGGTCGGGATGTTCGTGCAACGCCTTCAGGAACTCCACTCCCCCGAGCTCGCGGGTCAGGCCGAGGCAGCGGAGGTCTCCGGGCTCGGCGACGAGGCTGATCGTGGCGCGGGCAAGGCGCTCGTCGTCGGTCGTCATCCGGCCTGCTCCGACACGTCGAGGTCATACCCGCCGCGGATCGCCCGCAGGTCCACCGCTTCGCCCCGGCGCAGGCGCAGCGCGGTCTCGACCTCGGCGAGGCCGGGCACGACGTCGCGCCCGGTGCGCACCGACGCGAGGTCGGCGACGGTCCACGCCACCCGCAGCACGCGCACGGCCCCACGGGCGCTGAGTCGCCCGCGATACGTCTCCTGGTCCAGCTTCTGCTGGGCCTTCTCGGCCACCGGCCAGGTGTCCTTCAGCCGCGGACTCGGGATCTGGCTGTTCAGCCGCCAGCTGGAGTCGGCGAAGCGCCGCTGCTGGCGCTGTCGGGCGGCGCTGACCCGGGCCCGGACGTCCGCAGAGGTCTCGACCGGCCGAAACGGGTCGTGGCTCGCGGCGGTGGCCGGCTGCACGTGCCGGAGGATGTCGATCCGGTCGGCGATCGGTCCGGTCAGCCGGGTCTCATAAGTGCGCCGGACGGGCGGTGCACACGTGCAGCGATTGGCCCGTGCGTTGGCCGCCCAGTTGCCACACGGGCACGGATTGCTGGCCAGCACGAGCATCCCTCCGGCCGGCAGGGTGACGGACTCGTCACGCCGGGCGATCGTGATGTCGCCGCTCTCCAGCGGCTGGCGCAGTGCGTCGATCACGTCGGACCTGAACAGCGGGAACTCGTCGAGGAACAGCACGCCGCAATGGGCCCGGCTGATCTCGCCCGGGTGCACCCGGCCGAGGCCGCCCCCGATGACGCTCGCCTTGCTCGCGTCGTGGTGGGGCGCTGCGAACGGCGGACGCACCACCATGCCCTGACCGGGTTCGAGGACGCCGGCGAGCGAGTGGAGCGCCGTCAGCTCCAGCGACTCCTCCGGGGTGAGGTCCGGAAGGATCGTCGGGATCCGCTCGGCGATGCTGGTCTTCCCGCATCCCTTGGCACCGGACAGCAGCAGCGCGTGCCCACCGGCAGCCGCCACCTCCGCGGCGTACTTCTCGTCCGCCATCCCGCGCAGGTCGGCGAGGTCGAGCTCGTCGAGGCGTTCGTCGCCACACCAGGTGAGCAGGCGCGAGCCCGAGGCTTCAGCGACAGGCGGCGCGTCCGGCACTTCATGACCGCGCACGGAGGCCACCACCTGGGCCAGCGAACGCACGCCGATCACGTCGACATCGGGGACCATCGTGGCCTCCTCGAACTGCGGCTCGGGAACGTAGACGCGTCGTACGCCCCGCGCCGCCACGGCGAGGGTCATCGGGAGCACCCCGATGGCCGGGCGCAGGCCGCCGGCCAGGGTCAGCTCGCCGATGAACGCGGTGCCGGCGATGTCGCGGTGCTCGATCTGGCCGTCGGCCGCGAGCACCGTGAGCGCCATGGCGAGGTCGAACTGGGTGCCCGACTTCGGCAGGTCCGCCGGCGACAGCAGGATCGTGGTGCGCTTGGACGCCGGCCAGTCCAGGTCGCTGTTGATGATGGCCATCCGCACCCGGTCCAGTCCCTCGCGGAGCGCCGCGCCGGCCCGCCCGACGACCATGACGTTGGCCTGGCCCGGCGAGACGTCGGCCTGCACGTCGATCAGGTGACCGAGGGCACCGTTGAGCGCGACGCAGTGCGCCGTCGCGAACGGCATCAGCACAGCCCCGTGACGTGGTCGACCTGCGCCGGGCCGCGGCGGGGCCGCATCACGGCGACGAGGTCGACCCGGATCCCCGCCGGGCGGATGCCGCGCTCCTCGGCCCAGCGTTCACCAAGTCGCTTGAGACGGGCCAGCTTGGCGTCCGTGATCGCCTCGTGCGGCGTGCCGGCGACCAGGCTGGTCCGGGTCTTCACCTCGCACACCACCAGGGTCGTGCCGTCGCGGAGCACGATGTCGACCTCGCCCTCCGAGCAGCGCCAGTTGCGCTCGAGGACCGCCATCCCGAGATCACCCAGGTGCCGCGCGGCCACCTCCTCGCCGTACGCGCCGAGCGCCTGCTTCGCCTGTGCCGTGGTTGTCATGCGGGCCAGCGTCGACGAGCACCCCGACTCCGCGGCAGTACGACGAGACAACCCTGTGGACGACCGGAGTCATCCACAGGGTTGTTCTCGATTCATGGCCAGCGGCGTGACCGGAGTGACCTGAGGTCAGCCGACCAGCTTGGGCCCACCACAGGTCGGAGTCTCCTTGGCGTACACGTCCGCGCCACCCAACTGGAGTCCGAGGATGTCCTGGAGCGGCTCGATCAGCGCCGTCTGCAACGTCGCGACCAGCGGGTTCAGCACAACGCTGAGCAGGTTCTGGATGATCGGGTTCAGCACGCCGGTGAACACGGAGTTCAACGGATCGGTGATGTGCCGTTCCTTCCAGCTGCCCAGGATCAGCAGGCCGTCCCAGTAGTGCAGCACCAGGTCCGTGTTGACGGCCGGGGTGACCGTGACGGCGCCCAGGAGCATCCCGGTGCCACTGCCGACGGGTGTGGTGTAGCCGCCCGGGACCGGCACGACGACCGTCTTGTTGAAGGTCGACGACATTCCCGTACCGGCGGCGATGTTGAGGGACGTGTCGAGCGTGAGATAGGGCGGCTTGAGCAGGCTGCCGAGGCCGAGCAGCCCCAACACGTTGGTGAGCAGGCCGCCGACGGGGTCGACCGTGGCCTTGATCCCGGCGTTGGCGGAGATGCTGACGCCGCCGACGACGGCGGACGAGAGCGCCACTGTCACGCTCTCGGGGCCGGTGGGGTTGCAGGTGACCTTGGTGACCTGGGCGATGGCCTTGCCCAGGTCGATCGAGATCGCCAGGTCGATCGGTGCCACCGTGACCGAGGTGTTGAGGAGCGGCACGCTCAGCGACCGGCCGTTGATGTGGGCGCTGAGGTTGAGCCGGATCTGCGCGGTGCTGGCGGGGTCTGCGTCGCCCTTGCAGGTGGGCTTCGGCGCCTCGATGACGCTCAACGAGGTCGTGACACTGGCGACGCCCGGGAGCGAGATGCCGAGGTTCGGAATCGCGACCGCGTGGTCCTGGTTCGCCACGAAGGCGGTGCCGGTGACCAGGTCCAGCACGTTGATGCCGGCGCCCAGGGCGGCGGAGTCACCCGGCGCGAGGTTGAGGAGGTCGCCGATCGCGATCGTGGGGGTAGAGGCCCCCACGGTGATGCTGCGCAGGATGTTGGCCTCGACGAGCTTGCCCTTCGAGTCCAGCACCTTGGCCGTGGCGATGAGCAGGTCCCCGGCCTTGAGGTTGTCGAGGGCGAGCAGCTCGTCAACGGTGCCGACGCCGAGGCCACCGAGGTTGACGAGGTCGAGGAGAGAGACATTCGCCGCGGCGAGCCCCTTGTAGCTGACGAGGTCGAGGTTGACGGTGCTTCTCAACAGGCCGCCGAGCAACGGGTTGAGCAACGCGCTCTGGGCGGTGTCGAGCGAGGCGATGAACGATCCGACGCGGACGCAGGCGGACTCCTCGGCCTGCGCCACGGCGGTCCGGGTCGACCCACCACGGGCGACCCCCGTGACCCCGCCGAAGGCGAACGACGTGTCGGAGGTCGCCGACACCTTGACCGCGGTCGGGATCTCGTCCGTCGTCTTGCCGATGACCACCCAGGTGTCGCCGTCCCGCTTGACGAAGTCCCAGGTGACGTCAGCGCTGGTCAACGCCCCACCGAGCGCGTCGTCATTGCGGGCCACGCTGAGGTTCTTGGCCGTGTCGAAGGCGGACTTGTCGTACGCCGAGGCCTTGCCGCCGTTCAACAGGCGCACCAGGTCGAGCGCCACGACGTCGGCGACGGCCTGCATGTCGCGGCGCACGACGCGCTGCTGGCCGAGGTCGACGGCGAACGCTGCCGACACGACGACCACGATCGTCAGCCCCACCGCCATCAGCACGGCGGTGACTCCGCGCTGGTCCATCCGGCGGTTCGCCATCTCAGCTCACCCTGGCCACGGCGGTGTAGGACAACGTGTCCGGCAGGACGAGCCCGAAGCCCGCGATGATGCCGTCGTAGTCGATCTCGACGACGACCGTCGCGCAGCTCTTCGTGATCTCGCCCACGCAAGGGGCAATGGTGACGGTGCAGCCCGAGGCGCTGCACTTCTGGTCCTGGGCGTCGAGAGCGGCGTCGACGGCCTTGCGACCTGCCGCGATCTTCGCTGCGTTGTCGCCGGGGTTGACCGCGGCCGCACGCGCGCCCTCCGAGGCCGCCTGGCTCACCGACTGGCGCACGCTCAGCATGTCGCCGTAGTTGACGATGCCGAACACAAGGATCAGCAGGATGGGAAGGATCAGGGCGAACTCGACCGCCGCGGCTCCTCGCACGTCACGGCGCGCACGAGCGAACCCCCAGGACACAAAACGCCTCATCGGCCGGCCTCCCCGCCATCGCTCCCATGACGCCCCCCGAATGGCGTTGGGCACACCCTAATCGTCTTCTGTACAACGACGGAACCGATCCCGGGTCATTGTGCCCGGTCGAAGCAGGCGGCGTAGTTCGTTCTGACTAGTGCCTCTCGAGACGCTCAACCGACCAGTCTCGGCCGCCCGCACGTCGCGCCCACCGCGAAGACGTCGGCCCCACCGAGCCGGAGCCCGATCATCCGGGCGACCGGTCCGATGTACATCGTGTTGATGTTGTTCACGAGCGGCGTCAGGGTCTTCTCGACGAATCCCTTGCCGACCGTCACCAGCTCGTGGGCGATCAGGTTCGTCACGGCCGTGACGGCAGCCAGGTTGGCGGACTTGCCGCCGATCTTCACCGCAGTCACCGTCGGCGTGAGCGTGGCCATGCTCAGGTTGACCGCGCCGCCGGTCGTCACCGGTGTGACGTCGTTCGGCGGGATCGACAGTCCCACCGTCCCCGAGGACGCGTTCAGCTGCGACCCGACGGTGAGCGTCACGTCGACCTCCAGGGACAGCTTGGTCCCCAGCAGCAGGATGTTGCCCAGCAGGTTCGTGATCACCGAGGTCAGGCCCAGGCCGATCAGGTCGGTGAGCCTCACGTCGGCACTGACCGTCACGTTGGCATTGAGCTTGTACGACGCCAGGGCGCTCGCGACGCGGACGCTGAAGGTCGAGGGGTCGGCCCCGGTCCCGGTGCCACAGTGCACGGCCGGCGGCGCGATCAGCGCGCCGGTGCCGCTGCCCGCCTCGATCTCGAGGAACCCGGCGCCCTTGGGGGTCTGCAGGGTGCCGAGACCCGGCGGGCTGATGCTGGGCAGGTTGGTGAACTCGATGCCGAGGATCCCGTCCAGCTGGGCCGTGTCGGCCGTGGCCCCGGGAGAGTTGGGTGCGCCGCAGGCGAGCTCGGCCGCGGACACGAGGTAGATGGCGCCGGTGTACTGCCAGCCGACTCCGGGGACGCCGCCCTGGATGTTGGGGACGCCGACGAAGTACTGCCCGTCGGACAGCCGTGCCGACCCGATCAGGTCCAGCACGCTCATGCCGACCTCGAGGGCGGCCTTGTCCGTCGGCGAGACGTGCAGGACGTTGCCCAGGCTGATCATGCCGACGGTCGCGGTGACCTGCGACTTGATCAGCTTGTCGAGCGCATCGATGGCCACGGTGTTGGTCCCGTTGCCCTCCTTGGCCAGCGCGTCAGCCATGACCGTGACCAGGTCGCTGTAGCGGATCGAACCCTGGAGCAGGGCTTCCGGGCTGCCGATGGTGGGGTTGGCCGTCAACTGGGAGAGGCGGACGTCGGCGTCGGCCAGGCCGCGGTAGCTCACGAGGTCGAGGTTCACGCCGAGCAGGTCGTTGAGCGGCGCCAGGACGGTCTCGTCGCCGGCCCGGATCGCGGCGACGAACGACCCCAGCCGGAAGCAGGCGGTCGACGAGCTCTCCGCTGCCGCCGAGCGGGTCGCGGTGCCGCTGTCGGTGCCCGTGATTCCGGCGAACGCGAACGGGACCTCGGCACGAGCGACGACCCGCACCGCTGTGGGAACGCCCGCGGTCATCGCTGTGAAGCCGTTGGGGCCGATGCTGCCGAGCTCGTAGTCGAGGTCAGGGGTATTCGGACCGATCACACCCGCATTCCTGGCCAGGCTCTCGGCGCTCGCTGCGTTGAGGACCGGCGTGAGCTGGGCGACCGTGCGGCCGTCGAGCTGCCGGGCGAGGTCGAGGGCGATGACATCGGCCACGGCCTGCACGTCCGACCGCGCGACGCGTTGCATGCCCAGGTCGACGACGAACGCGCCGCTCATCATCAGCAGCGCCAGGAACACCGTCGCGAAGAGCAGCGTGGCGCCCCGCTGGTCCCGCTGGCGACCATGCCAGAGTCCCATGGTGCCTCCCCCGCTACCTGCCTGGGAGGGCGGCTCTCTCCCACCCTCTCAAGCAGGTTCGGCCGCGAAGTGCCCCTGGTCCAGCACTCGGGGCAAAGTCAGGACGAAGTCCCTAGGACTTCGGGAGCTCGATGTCGGAGGTGGCCAGCTCCTCGACGTTGACGTCCTTGAAGGTCAGCACCTTGACGTTCTTCGCGAAGCGCGCCGGGCGGTACATGTCCCACACCCAGGCATCGGCGATGGTCACCTCGAAGAAGACGTCGCCCCCTTCGGAGCGGGCCTTCACGTCGACCGTGTTGCACAGGTAGAACCGGCGGTCGGTCTCGACGACGTACTTGAAGATGCCGACGACGTCCCGGTACTCCCGGTAGAGGTTCAGTTCTTGCTCGGTTTCGTACTTCTCGAGCTCCTCGGCACTCACACCCGCACCCTAGCCGTCCGATGGTTCGAGATCCCGCAGTGACTCGGGGAACGGTTCGGGGAGGGGTTCGAGTCCCGCCGCGCGGCGGACGTTCACGAACCGCATCCGGTGGACCGGCGAGGGACCGTGCTCCTCGAGCGCGGCCGTGTGCGTGGCGGTGATGTAGCCCTTGTGGGTCCGGAAGTCGTACGACGGCCACTGGTCGTCGAGCTCGACCATCAGCCGGTCCCGGGTGACCTTGGCCAGCACGGACGCCGCCGCGACGCAGGCCGCGACCCGGTCGCCCTTCCACACCGCCAGCCCGGGGGCTCCCAGCCCGTCGACAGGGAACCCGTCGGTCAGGACGTACGCCGGCGGCAGGGCCAGCTTCGCCACGGCCCTGCGCAACGCCTCCACATTGGCGACGTGCATGCCGAGCCGGTCGCACTCGTCGTGGGAGATCACCACGACCGACCAGGCGAGGGCGCGCTTCACGACCTCGTCGTAGCAGCGCTCCCGCGCGGCCGCGGTCAGCAGCTTGGAGTCAGCGAGCCCGGGGATCACGCCGGCCTTGCCCGCGGGCAGGATCGCTGCGCCGGCCACGAGCGGCCCGGCGCAGGCTCCGCGGCCCGCCTCGTCGACCCCGGCGATCGGCTCGAGCCCGTGGCGCCGCAGTGCCCGCTCGTAGCCGTAGAGGCCCGCGTCACGTCGTACCGTCGCTCCGGTGGGAAGCCTCGACATCTGCGACCTCGCTCAGGGGGTGGCGAGCTCTTCGGCTCGCTCGCGGACGTCGGCCGGCGGGTCGTCCGGAACATCGTTGAAGACCTCGGGCCGGCTGACCCAGGTCCACCGGTCGCGCGGCCAGATCAGGGTGAAGACCTTGCCGACCACCAGGTCGGTGTCCACCCACGGGCTCTGGGTGCAGGGGTCCTCGTCGGGACCGCACAGGTGGGCCCGGGAGTCCGCGGAGTGGCCGCGGTTGTCGCCGAGCACCAGCAGCTTGCCGTCCGGGATCGGACCGATGGTCCACCCACAGGGGCTGCCGAGCGCGGTCTTCTCCTTGGTGATCCACTCGTCGACCACCGCGTTGCAGGCGCCCGGGTCGGGGCCGAGGTAGCTGGACTCGTCGAGGACCTGCCCGTTGACGGAGATCCGGCCCTGCTTGTCGCAGCACACCACCACGTCGCCCGCCGTACCGATGACGCGCTTCACCAGGTGGCCGCCCGTGGGGTACAGGCCGATCTTGGAGAGCGCGCTCGCCATGCCGGTGGGGCCGACGTTGTCGGTCGGGCCGAGCCACTCGCCCGGGTCCTCGAAGACCACCACGTCGCCGCGCTGGGGCTGCTTGCCGAACCAGTAGGAGACCTTCTGGACCAGGATCCGGTCGTTCTTGACCAGGCCCGGCTCCATCGACTCCGAGGGGATGTAGAACGCCTGGACGAACAGCGCCTTGATCAGCACCGCGAGGCCCAGGGCCACCGCGAGCAGCAGGATGCTCTCCTGCCACACCGGAAGGTGCTTGCGCTCGTCCTTGCCCGCTGCCCTGCGGCCGCGACGGGACTCGTCGGCACCCGTGGCGTCGGCTTCACGGCCGGCGTCAGGTTCGGCGGCGATGTCGTCCGTGTCGTCGGTGGTCACGATGGTCGAGTCTAGGCACGCCCTGCACGGGAAATGCACGAAGGCCCGACCTTGAACGGTCGGACCCTCGTGGGAGACAAGCGCGGCAGCGCGGCGGGAGGCGTCGATGGGCAGCTTGCTGCCCCGGATCAACGCCGGAGACGCGCTCGCGCAATCAACCAGACAAGCGCGGTAGCGCGGCGGGAGGCGTCCTCGGGCAGCTTGCTGCCCCGGATCAACGCCGGAGACGCGCTCGCGCGATGTGTCAGACCTCGCGGCGCTCCTTGATCTTGGCGGCCTTGCCCTTGAGGTTGCGCAGGTAGTAGAGCTTCGCGCGACGCACGTCACCGCGGGTCACGATCTCGATGGTCTCGAAGATCGGCGAGTGGAGCGGGAAGGTCCGCTCGACACCGACGCCGAAGGAGACCTTGCGGACCGTGAAGGTACGGCCGATGCCGCCACCGTGGATACGGATGACGACGCCCTGGAAGATCTGGACACGCGAGCGGCTGCCCTCGATGACCTTCACGTGGACCTTGACGGTGTCGCCGGCGCGGAAGGCGGGGATGTCGTCACGCTTGAGCGCGTTGCCGAAGTCGGTGACGAGGGCGGGGCTGGGGTTGGTCATGATTCTCCTCGCGAATGCACACAGGTCAGCCGCGGAACATTGGAATGGGACATCGAGCTGGTGCGCGAGCGGCGATTCCCCTGTGGCAGAAGCGCTCGTTGCACCGACCCACGATCCTCCCACAGCGGGGCGTGACCGTCTAAATCGGCGTCAGCCGCAAGAATGGCGTCCATGACCGACGCCCCGGCCCGCCGCGACTGGGCGCCGCACACCGAGGAGACCCGCCCCTGGCGGCAGCGGGTCCCCCGCGGTCCCCGGGCCGAGCGGAGGATCCGCGAGGTCACGGTCTCCCTGCCGCCGTACATCCGGGACCTGGACTACCCCATGGACCGGCCGCTGACCGCGATGGTGATGGCCAGTGCCGGAGACCTGGGCCACCTCGACCTCGTCCACGGACGGACCCTCAAGGCGCTGAACCACCTGCAGCTGCGCACCGAATCGGTCGACTCGTCGAAGATCGAGAACGTCGACGCGAGCCTGGCCGACTACGGGCGCGCCCTGCTCGGGGTCGGCGCCAACTCGTCGGCCGTGTCGATGGCCTCGGCCACCGCCGCGCTCTCCCGGATGATCCACGACGCCGACACCTCCCGGAGGATCCGGCCCGAGGCGATCCTCAAGGCACACCACGACCTGTTCCGCCGCAACCCCGACGAGGCCGAGCGGGCGGGGAAGTTCCGCACCCGGCAGAACTGGGTCGGCGGGAGTGACTACTCCCCCACCGGCGCGCTGCACGTGCCTCCGCCCCCGGAGACGGTCCCCGGCTACCTGGAGGACCTGTTCGCGTTCGCCGACCGCGACGACGTACCGCCCCTGGTGCAGGCAGCGATCGTGCACGCCCAGTTCGAGTCGATCCACCCGTTCATCGACGGCAACGGCCGGATCGGGCGCACGCTGATCCACGCGGTGCTGCGGCGCCGACGCGCGACCCGGCACCTGACCGTGCCCATCGCCTCGGCCCTGGTGTCCCACCGCGAGCGGTACTTCGCCGCGCTCAACGACTACCGCGACGGCTACGCCCAGACGCTCGTGGCCATGCTCGCCACGGCGGTCCGGATCGCGACGGCGGAGTCGTGGACGACCGCGAAGAACGTCCAGTCGATCCGTGGCCAGTGGCACGATGCCCTGGGCCGGCCGAGGGCGGGCACCCCGGTCCACCGCCTGCTCGACCTGCTCACCGAGGAACCGATCATCAACGTGCCCCTGGTGTCCGAACGCATCGACGCGTCGGAGGACACAGCGCGTACGACGATCGACACGCTCGTCGACGCACGGGTGCTCACCCGTACGGCGCGATCGCGCCAGGCGCCCGTGTGGCTCGCGACCGACGTGCTCGACGAGGTGCACGACCTCAGCGTCCGGATCCAGACGTCCAGCCGCCGGATGCGCGAGCAATCCGCCTGACCGGAACGGTCGGAACGGCCACAGGCCCGCCCCGGAGATCCGGGACGGGCCTGCGACGTGGAGCAGGTTGTTCAGGTTGATCAGTTGATGGCGTAGCCCTCGCCGTGCAGGGCGAGGTCGATACCGGCGACCTCGTCCTCTTCCTTGGCACGGAACCCGACCGTCTTCTCGATCGCGGTGCCGATGGCGAAGGCCATGATGAACGAGTAGGCGAGGATCGCGAAGGCCGGGATGGCCTGGACGACGAGCTGCTCGATGTTGCCGCCGGTGAACAGGCCGGTGTCGATCGCGAAGAAGCCCAGGTAGAGCGTGCCGATGAGGCCGGCGACGAGGTGGATGCCCACGACGTCCAGCGTGTCGTCGACGCCGATCTTGTACTTGAGCTCGATGGCGAGGGCGCAGACCGCACCGGCCACGAGGCCGAGGACGATCGCCCACATCGGGGTCAGGTTGGCGCAGGACGGGGTGATCGCGACCAGACCGGCCACGATGCCCGAGGCGGCGCCGACAGCGGTCGCCTTGCCCTCCTTGAAGTGCTCCACGACGATCCAGCCGACGAGCGCAGCAGCCGGGGCAACCAGCGTGTTGACGAAGATCAGGCCGGCCTGGCCGTCCGAGGTGGCCGCGCCGCCGTTGAAGCCGAACCAGCCGAACCACAGGATGGCGGCACCGATGAGGACGAGCGGCACGTTGTGCGGCTGCGCCTCTTCCTTGGAGAAGCCGACCTTGCGCTTGCCGAGGACCAGTGCGAGGGCCAGGGCAGCAGCACCGGCGTTGATGTGGACGGCCGTGCCGCCCGCGAAGTCGATCGTGCTGGTGTCGTAGCCCAGGTGCGTTCCGAGCTGACCCACCCAGCCGGTGAAGGTTGCCGAACCGTCCTCGTTGGTGACGAAGGAGAAGACCCACGAAGCAACCGGGAAGTAGACCAGCACGGAGAACAGGCCGACGAAGAGCATCCACGGCCAGAAGCGCGCGCGGTCAGCGATCGCACCGGAGATCAGCGCGACCGTGATGATCGCGAAGGTCCCACCGAAGATCACGAAGGCCATCGTGAGGCCGGAGCCCTCGCCGCCCTCGAACGCGGCCTTCGCGGCGTCGTTCATGCCGAAGTCGAAGAACGGGTTGCCCAGGACCTCGGGGATCCAGTCGGCCTCCGTGCCGTCGACGAACGCCTGGTTGAAGCCGAACAGGATCCACAACACGGCAACGAGCCCGATCGAGCCGAAGCTCAGCATCATCATCGAGATGACGCTCTTGGACTTCACCAGCCCGCCATAGAAGAACGCCAGGCCTGGCGTCATGAAGAGCACGAGGGCTGCTGTGATCAGCAGCCAGACAACAGGAAGGCTCATGGAACTAACTCCTCGGAGGTACGGGCCAGCATTGCGACCCACTGAGGCCACCTTCGTTGGTGGGCCGCGTCTGAGGCCGATCCTGACGAGCAGTCGTTTCGCCGAGACCCGGCTGGCGTTTCCGGTTTGTTACAGGTTCGTCAGGCGTGTGTCATTGCCGTGAACACAGGCTCACGCACGCCGCTTGGTGAGCACGACGGCCCCCGGAGGCGCCTCGAGGTCCGGGCGCAGCCGGAAGCCCGCCTTCTTGTACATCCGCTGGTTGCGGACGCTGTCAGCCCCCGTGAAGAGGACGTACGACGTCGCGCGTGCCGGCGCGACCGCCTGGATGTGGTCCAGCAGCACCCGCCCGAGGCCGGACCCCTGCAGGTCGGGGGCAACCATGATCCGGCCGATGTCCCACGACGAGCCATCCTCGAGACGGCCGCGCACGGCGCCGACCAGCCGACCGGCACGCCGCACGACCCAGGTGTCCCACTCGCCCAGCCACGTCCGCACGTCCTCGAGCGACTCGTGCAGCGCCGGGATGTCGAGGGAGTCGTTGGCCAGGGCCTCCTGGACCCAGCAGGCCCGCTGGAGGGTGAGGAGCTCTGCGGCGTCGCCCGCAGTGGCGCGGACGATCGGGGTGCCGTCGTCGAGCGTCGAGGGGGCGAGCAGGTCCGGACGGCGCTCCGCAGTCCGTCGTACGGCTTCCTGGTGACGCCACTGCGCCACCTTGCCGTGGTCGCCGGAGAGGAGGACGGCGGGCACCTCGCGGCCCTGCCACTCGGCAGGCTTGGTGTAGACGGGGTACTCCAGCAGTCCGCTCTCGGCGTGGGACTCCTCGACCAGCGACTGCGCGTTGCCCATGAACCCGGGCAGCAGGCGTACGACGGCCTCGGTGATGGCCAGCGCCGCGACCTCTCCCCCGTTGAGGACGTAGTCGCCGAGGCTGATCTCCCGCACCTCGGCGCGCTCACGTGCGTGGTCGATGACGCGCTGGTCGATGCCCTCGTAGCGTCCGCAGGCGAACACGACGCGCTCGCGGGTGGCGAGTTCTTCGGCGAGACGCTGGTTGAAGGGTTCGCCCGACGGCGTCGTGAAGATGACCGTGTCGTGCTCCCCGACCTCGAGGGCGTCGAACGCCGCTCCCCAGGGTTCGGGCTTCATGACCATGCCGGCGCCGCCGCCGTACGGGGTGTCGTCGACACGGCGGTGCTTGTCCTGCGCCCACGAACGCAGGTCGTGGACGTGGAACTCGAGCAGTCCCTTGTCGGCGGCCTTGCCGGGCAGCGAGAGCTCGAGCGGGGCGAAGAAGTCGGGGAAGATCGTGAGGTAGTCCAGCCTCACGCGTCGGCCTCCGTGGCCTCGGGGGCGTCGTCAGCGTCGTCGGCGTCGTCGGGGAACGGCGTCACCAGCCCGGGCCGGTCCGCGATCACCACACGGCCACCGGCGACATCGACCTCCGGCACCAGCGCCGACACGAAGGGAACGAGGGTGTTGCGGCCGTCCGGCGTACGGACCTGGAGCAGGTCCTGGGCGCCGTGCACGACGGAGGAGACCTTGCCGATCTCCTCGCCCTCGAGGTTGTACGCCGTGAGGCCGATCAGCTGCCGGTCGTAGAACTCCTCGGGGTCCTCGGGCACCTCGTCGGCGGACACGAAGGCCCGGAGCACCGACCCGCGGGCCGCCTCGGCCGCGTTGCGGTCGGCGAGCTCGGCGAACGTCACGAGCAGCACGCCCTGGTGCCAGCGCGTGCGCGAGACCGTCAGCTTGCGCGCCGAGAACGCCGAACCCTTGGGCGGCTCGACCTCGAGCACCGCGCCGTCGACGTAGCGACGCTCCGGCTCGTCGGTCCGTACGTCGACGGTCACCTCGCCACGAATGCCGTGGGGCTTGCCGATCCGGCCGACGACGACGTCAATGCTGTCCACGGGTCCGAGGCTATTGCGTGTGGCCCGGGAACGCCGAACGGGCGCCTTCCCCGGAGGGAGGACGCCCGTTCGAGCAATGCTGGGTGAAACTCAGCGGCGGTCGGTGTCGACGAAGTCGACCCGGGTGCCGCTGTTGCCGGAGAGCGCGGAGATGACCGTGCGGAAGGCAGTCGCGGTGCGACCGCTCCGGCCGATCACCTTGCCGAGGTCGTCGGGGTGGACCCGGACCTCGAGCACCGAACCACGGCGCAGCTGCTTGTCGCGCACGACGACGTCATCGGGGTGGTCGACCACTCCGCGGACGAGGTGCTCCAGCGCGTCGGCGAGCATCTGCTCAGGCCTCGGTGGTGGCTTCGGCAGCGTCAGCGGCCGGAGCTTCCTCGGCGGGGGCCTCGGCAGGAGTCTCGGCGGGCGCCTCGGCGGCGGCCTCCTCGACCTTCTCCTCGACCTTGTCGTCCTTCTTCGCAGCCTTCTTCTTGGCAGTCGTGGCAGCGGCCTTGGGCTCGCTGGCGACCTCCTTGAGGGCCTCGTTGAAGATGTCGAGCTTGGCGCGCTTGGCTTCCTTCACCTTGAGGGTGCCCTCGGCGCCGTCAATGCCCTTGAACTTCTGCCAGTCACCGGTGATCTTGAGCAGGACCTCGACGGCCTCGGTCGGCTGCGCGCCGACACCCAGCCAGTACTGCGCCCGGTCGGAGACGACGTCGATGAACGACGGGTCCTCCTTGGGGTGGTACTTGCCGATCTCCTCGATCACGGCGCCGTCGCGCTTCTTGCGCGAGTCGACGATGACGATGCGGTACTGCGGAACCCGGACCTTGCCCAGGCGCTTCAAACGAATCTTGACGGCCACGTTTGTGGTGTCTCCTTGACGATTTGTGGTGGGTGAGGCACGGGCTACCAGGTGGGGACACCGGGGCCCGGACTCGGATGGGTTCCACGATGGCGGTTGAGAGGGACCGACGTCGCAGAACTCAGCCACCAAGTCTGCCAGATGACCGGCGGCCTTCACGAATCGGCTGACAGGTGGTCGGCCAGGGCGGAAGCGATCTCGTGGTCGGGCCCGTCGAAGCTCGTGTACGCCGGTGAGGTGTTGGCCTCCCAGCAGTACCAGCGACCGTCGCTCCCGAAGCGGAGGTCGATGCCGGCCAGCTCCAGTCCCAGGGCCCGCGCGAGGGCGTGGCAACGCGCCGCGACGGGGGCGGGGAGGTCCGCGGGTTCGAGGGTGAACCCGCCGTAGCGGTAGTCGACGGACTGCGAACGGATCCGGTGGGCGAACAGCCGTTGGCCCACGACGTGGACGCGATACTCCACGCCGGCCACGAACCGCTGGAACTGGGTGGGGCACCAGCGCACGGCGCCGAGGTCGTCGTCTGGCCCCACGATCCGGACGATGCTGCGGGTCCCGCTGATCGACTTCACGATCACCCGCCCGTGCTGGGCGACGAACGCCTGCGCGGCGTCCGGATCCGTGGTGAGCAGGGTCTCGGGCACGGCGAACCCGAGCCGCTCGATCACGGCGGACTGGCGTGGCTTCGAGTGGTTGCTGAGTCCCGCCGAGGGCCGGTTGACCACCCGCACGTGGCCGGGCACCGCCTCGGCCCACTCCCGCAGCCCGAAGGACAGCCGGGCGAGACGGTCGCGCTCGGCAGCATCGACGGCGTCGCCGAGGTCATAGGAGCGGAGGTACACGCCGCGCAGGTTCTGCACCGGGACCTCGAGGTCGCCGACCCGGAGCGCGAGCCGCGCGCCGACCGGCTGCACCGTGACCCGGGTGCAGGAGGCCTGGTCGAGGAACAGGTGAGGGGTGCCGCGGTCGGCCAGCAGCTGGCGGACGTTCTCGAGGGGCGCGTCCGAGCGCAGCCCGTAGAGCACGATCACGGCGCCACCTCCTCGACCAGGGCACGCACGGCCGACCGCACCCCGGCGGTGCGCACCACCGGCGCCGGAAGAACGGCCTCCAGGTGCGGCGGCGCCGTGGCGGTGCGGCGAGCGACCACGGCCGAGAGGAGTGGGACGTCGTACGACGCAGCCATGGTGGTGAGGTGCCGCGCCAGTGCCTCATCGATGTCGCAGGTGGCCGGTCCACCGACGCGGAAGACCCGGTCGCCGACGATGGTCACCAGCACTCGCGGGGAGTCCGTGTCCTCGTCGGTGACAAGGGGCAGCCCCGCGGCCGCGGCCCACGCCGCGGCGGGCGGGCAAGGCCCCGCCAGGCTCGCGTACGACGGCGCGACCAGGCAGCGCTGTTCGAGGGTCGTGAGCCAGTGCCCCAGGAAGGACGTCATCTCCGAGGCGACGTACTCCTGGTGCTCCGGGGCGATCCAGGTGAGTTCACCGGCCTCCACGTTCGCGAGCAGGCTGACCAGGCAGCGCACCCGTCCGGTCGCGAACGGTTCGCCGTCAGCGACCCCACGGCCGGCAGCCGGGCCCGCCCCGGAGGACGGGCCGGCTGCCAGCGCCCAGCCCGGCAGCGACAGGTCCGCCGGGGTGAGCAGGCGTGCGCCCGCCCACCCCGCGGCCAGCGCTGCCGCGCCGGGGTCCTGCTGGGAGGCAAGGACCAGGATCACGACGGTCCGTTGCCGTTGGACGAGGCGAGGGCCGCCTCGACCACTTCGCTCGACACGTCCGGCCGGTCCTCGGCCTCGACGAACGGGCTGCCGAGGCTGCCCACGCGCTTCTCGATCCGGTCCAGGCGCTCGAGGACCTCCTTCATGCCGTCGACCTCGTCGAGCACCGGGTTCACGAGGATCTCGCCGGGGTTGAAGATGTCGTCGATCTCGCGGCCGGCGATCTTGTAGTCGTCGATCTCGCGGATCTCCTTGACGCGCTTCTCGATGAGCACGTTGTCGCGCACGTGCTTGACGAGGTCGTTCTCGAAGTACCGCTTGACCACACGGCGAGCGGCGATCAGGGCGGCGTGCACGTCGATCCGGCCGTAGCCCATCTGGTTGTTCCAGGTGCCGTTCGGGTGGCCGGACACGTTGGCGTAGGGCACGGTGCCGACCTTGGCCGCGGTCTTCTCGATGATGTTGCGGACCGCCACGTTGCTGAGCGAGGAGTTCCGCGAACGGATCAGCGCCGCCAGGGCCGCGACGTGCGGGGTCGCCGCAGAGGTCCCGTTGAAGGTGCCCGTGTAGGCCGTGCCGGTGTAGCCGCTGCTGCCCAGGCGGTCCGTGCTCGGGATCCGGACGCCGGGAGCGACGACCGACATCTGCGGGCCGTAGTTGGACCCCCAGCCCTCTCCGTCCGGGCTGCTCGGCGACTTCCGGTTGTCGGCCTGGTCGCTGGCGCCGACCGCGATGACCAACGGGTTGGTCGCCGGGTAGGTGATGCCGTTGAGGGTGTTCTGGTTGTGCGTGGCGACGCACATGATCATGCCTGCGTTGTGGGCCTCCTGGATCGCCGGATCGATGACCGCGTGGCTCCAGGCGTTCCACCCGAAGCTCATCGAGACCACCTGGGCACCCTGGAGCCGGGCGTAGCGAAGACCCGCCGCGACCTCGGTGTCGGTCCACCGGTCGAAGGCGATCGGCAGCAGGCGGCAGCCGCCGGCGAGACCGGCCACCCCGACCGCGTTGCCCGTCCGCGCGGCAACGATGCCCGCGCAGGGCGTGCCGTGGTTGCCGGTGGGAGCACCCGTGCCCGACATCGTGCCGAGGTTGATGCCGTTGTGCAGGAACGCGCCGACCAGGTCGGGGTGCCCCAGCTCGACACCCTCGTCGAGGATGGCGACGGTGACGGCGGACGAGCCCATGGTCAGGTCCCAGCCGGACGTCCCCGTGCCACCAGCGCCGATCTGGCGCAGGTTCCACTGGTCGACGTACATCGGGTCGTTGGGGGTGTGGGCGACCGGGACGCGCAGCGGCACCCATTCCAGACGCACCTCCACCTCGCGGCCGAGCGCGGCGGTGATCCGCTCCGGCAGGTCGTACGCCGGCGTCGCCGCCGGGTCCACGACCTTGAAGTAGTCGAGCTCGCCGAGCAGCGACGAACGGACCTCGTCGCGCTCGAGGCCGAGGGCCTCGACCGCAGCCAGGTCCTCGGGGGTCGCCACGTCGGCGTCCAGCAGGACGACGGCGTCCGCGGCCGGGGAGAGCTCCTCGGCGCCGGCACCGAAGTCTGCGGTGTAGACCGGCGAGGACCAGGCGACCGAGCCACCGCTGGTCGCCGCGTCGAGGGCGTCCGTGTCGACGGCCGAACCGTCCGCGGTCCGAGCGAACACGAAGTCCTGTCCCGCGTTGACGGGCTGCTTGTCGGCAACGGCGCCTTCGGAGGCATCCGCCACCGCACGTTCGGCGGCGCCTTCGCCGCCCTCGGCAACGAGCCCGAGGGAAGCGAGTACGTCGCCCTGGCCGCCGGCCACGGGCGTGGACCGCGGCGCGAGCAGGACGCGGTCCGGGTTCAGCGAGAGCGGGACACCGGACGGGTGGGCCAGGTTGTCGGGAAAGCTGGGCATGGTGATCTCCTCCAGGGACGGGAGTGACTTGTGCCACTCACCGTGAGGAGGCGCTACCCGCCGCCCTGATACATCCCGATCGGATCATTGCCCGAAGGGGTCAGCTGACGACCTTGCCCCGCAGGACGACGTACGACGGCTCGGCGAGCACCGACAGGTCCGCGACCGGGTCGCGCGGGTAGACCACGAAGTCGGCGGGGTCGCCCTCGTCGAGTCCGGGGTTCCAGCCGAGCCAGGCCCGGCCGCGCCACGACGCGGCGCCCAGGACGTACTCGGCCGGCAGGCCCATCTCCACCATCGCGCGGATCTCTTCGTGCAGCACTCCGTGGCGGGTCGACCCGCCACCATCGCTACCGACGTAGAGGGCCACCCCGGCGTCGTACGCCTTCATGAGGACGTCGCGGCGAGAGCGGTGGAGGGATTCCATCGTGGCGGCGTACGTCGGGAACTTGCTGCGTCCGGCGTCGGCGAACCCGGGGAACTTGTCGGTCTGCAGGACCGTCGGCACCAGCGCGACACCGTTGGCGACCATCTGGGCGATGTGCGCCTCGGTGAGCCCGGTGCCGTGCTCGATGCAGTCGATGCCGGCGTCGAGCAGGGGTGACAGGGACGCTTCGCCGAAGCAGTGGGCGGTCACCTTCGCGCCGTGCGCGTGCGCAACCCCGATGGCGGCAGCGACGGCGTCATCGGGGAAGGACGGCACCAGGTCCCCGGCATCACGGGAGATCCAGTCACCGACCAGCTTCACCCACCCGTCCCCGGCCTGCGCCTGCTCCCCCACGATGCCCGGCAGGCCGTCGGGCTCGACCTCCGCGCCGTAGTTCTGGATGTAGCGCCGCGTGCGCGCGACGTGGCGTCCGCAGCGGATCAGTCGCGGCAGGTCCTCGCGCCCGTGCACCCAGCGGGTGTCGGCGGGTGACCCGCAGTCCCGGAGCAGGAGGACGCCGTTGGCCCGGTCGGCCAGCGCCTGCTCCTCGATCGCTTCGTCGGAGACCGCTCCCCCGTCCTCGAGCCCGAGGTGGTTGTGGGCGTCGACCAGCCCGGGCACGATCCAGCCTTCGCCGACCGACTCCGCGCCTGCCGGCCGCTCGTAGGTGATGGTGCCGTCGAGGACGAACACCTCCCGTACGTCGCCGTCGGGCAGGACCGGACCGGAGAACCTCAGCGCGCTCACCTTGCCGACGCTACCAATCCGAGACGCGTGTCAGAGGCGTGAGAGCAGCCAGGTGGGTGAGAGCGTCGTGGCGCCCGCGCCGTGCACGCGGGCGTCGAGGGCGCGGTCGGCTGTCACCACCACGACCCGGCCGCCCTTCGCGGCGGCCTTCTCGACGGCCTTGCGAGCCTCCTCGACGATCGTGGCGTCGCCGTCCTTCGGAGCATGGACGGTGCGCACGTGGGCGTCGCGGCCGGCGCGCACGCCGCCCTTGGCCTGCCCTTCGAGCACGAGTACGACGACGTCGTACTCGATGTCCGCGACGAGCAGCTCGTCGTGCAGCCGCAGGGCCGCGCCGGCGCGGTCCTTCCACCAACCGTCGGGCCGGGCACCCACGACGTTGGCGCCGTCGACGATGAGGGTCGAGGTCACGGGCGATCCCCGTCTCCCCCACCGGCCGCGCGGGCAGCCAGGACGCCGAGCTCCCAGAGCGCGAGCTGCAGCGCGACGAACTCGGCCGCGTCGAGGGTGATGTCGAGGCGCTTGCGCTTGCGGCCCTGCTCCCAGCCGGCCCAGGTCGTCCGCACCACGCCGGCGTTGCGGCAGTGGACCGTGATCCGGCGTCGTCCGGCGCACAGCTGGAGGTACGTACCGACGCGCACGTCCACGCTCTCGTAGCTGGCGTCGTGCCCGGAGACGGCTGACGGGCGGCCCTCCCAGGCGCTGCCCAGGACGACCCGGTCCACCGGACGGAGCCGGCGGCGGCCCAGGCCGAGGGAATGACGGAGCACGGCGCCCCGCCCGTCGACGCGCAGTCGTCCGGGGAACAGGGGAACGCCCCAGGCAACGGCTGCCCACACGATCATGGCCACGGCCAGCACGCCGATCGCCCCGAGGACGACCCGGTCGTCCTGCTTCCCCGACGACACGGTGAACCCGGCGGCGGCTGCGGCGACGACCAACGCCAGGCCGAGCAGCCAGCGCGAGCCGATGCGCTCAGGCCCTCCCCAGCGGGACTCGTCCGCCCCGGCGGTGCCGCCGTGGACCTTGGCGAGGTGACGCTCGAGGTTCGCGCCCTTCACCCCGGCGGCACACACCGGACAGGGCACCGGACCGCCGGGGTTCTCGCCCGCCAGTCGGAGCGCCCGCTCCACGGTCGTCATGTCGCGGCGTCGGCTACTTCAGGAACTTCGAGAAGTCCTTGGGGAGCTCCAGCTGGGCAGCCGCGGCTTCGTAGTCGATGTCCTCACCGATGCCGAACGGGTTCGGCTTGGCCTCGGCCGCCTTCGCCTTGGCGGCGGCAGCCTCCTGCGCGGCCTTGGCCGGGTTGCCGGACTTGCGCTGGCCGCCCTTGGCCTTGGTCTTCGCCTTCTGCTTGGCCGTGACGCGCTTGCTGCCCGCGCCGGCGCCCATGCCGGGCATCCCCGGCATTCCGGGCATGCCGCCACCGCGAGCCATCTGCATCATCATCTTGCGGGCCTCGAAGAAGCGGTCGACGAGACCGTTGACGTCGGTGACGGTGCGGCCCGAACCCTTCGCGATCCGGGCGCGGCGGGAGCCGTCGATGACCTTCGGGTTGGCACGCTCGGCCGGAGTCATCGACCGGATGATCGCCTCGACCCGGTCGATCTCGCGCTCGTCGAAGTTGTCGAGCTGCTCGCGGATCTGGCCCATGCCGGGGAGCATCTTGAGGATGCTGGTCATCGAGCCCAGCTTCTTCAGCTGCTGCATCTGCGACAGGAAGTCGTCGAGGGTGAAGTCGCCGTCGCTGAGCTTCTGCGCAGCCTTGAGCGCCTCCTCCTGGTCGAAGGCCTTCTCCGCCTGCTCGATCAGGGTGAGGACGTCACCCATGTCGAGGATGCGCGAGGCCATCCGGTCGGGGTGGAAGACGTCGAAGTCGGTGAGCTTCTCGCCGGTCGAGGCGAACATGACCGGGCGGCCGGTCACGTGGCGGATCGACAGCGCGGCACCACCGCGGGCGTCACCGTCGAGCTTGGTGAGCACGACGCCGTCGTACCCGACCCCGTCGAGGAACGCCTGCGCGGTGGTCAGGGCGTCCTGGCCGATCATCGCGTCGACGACGAACAGGGTCTCGTCGGGCTGGACGGCATCGCGAATGCCGATGGCCTGCGCCATCATCTCGCTGTCGACACCGAGGCGACCTGCGGTGTCGACGATCACGACGTCGTGCAGCTTGCGCTTGGCCTCCTCGATCGAGGCGCGTGCGACGGACACGGGGTCACCGACGCCGTTGCCGGCCTCGGGCGCGAACACCGGGACGCCGACCTTCTCGCCGTTGACCTGGAGCTGCTGGACGGCATTGGGGCGCTGCAGGTCGCAGGCCACGAGGAGCGGGGTCTTGCCCTGCTCCTTGAGCCACAGCGCGAGCTTCGCGGCCAGCGTGGTCTTGCCGGCACCCTGGAGACCGGCGAGCATGATCACGGTCGGTCCGGTCTTGGCGTAGCGCAGGCGGCGGGTCTCGCCGCCGAGGATCTGGACCAGTTCCTCGTTGACGATCTTGACGACCTGCTGCGCCGGGTTCAGCGCACCGCTGACTTCTTCACCGCGGGCGCGCTCCTTGATCGCCGCCACGAAGTCCTTGACCACGGGCAGGGCGACGTCGGCCTCGAGCAGCGCGATCCGGATCTCCCGGGCGGTGGCGTCGATGTCGGCCTCGGAGAGCCGGCCCTTGCCGCGGAGGTTCTTGAAGGTCGCGGTGAGGCGGTCGGACAGTGTGGCGAACAAGAGCGGGTCCTCGCGGAGACGGGAAATGAGCCGGAACGGCCGTCGCTGGCCGGAAACCACTCTAGATCAGGCTCCTACACTCGCTGGCATGACCATCGTCGTCTTCACCATCGCCGGGCTCCTGGTCCTGGTGCTGGTGATCGCGGCGGGCCACCGGATCCTGCGTTCCGACAGCGGAATCGGCGGCGGGGTCGCCGACGGCCTGGGCAGCTTCATCGACGTCTTCGACCCGGCCCGGGCCCGCGCCGACCGCGACCTGAAGTCGCACAACAACCAGGGCGCCGTCATTCCCAACCCCGATGACGACGACCGTCCGGTCGAGGTCGACCTCGTGAAGGGGACGGCGCGGATCAGGCGCCGGTGATCGCGGCCCGCACCGCGTGGGCTGCTTCGGCGGACCGGGTCTCCGACAGTGCGCCGGCCGACGCCTCCTGCACGTAGAACACGTCGACGGCCTGCGGGCCGAGGGTCGACACGTGCGCCGAGCGCACCGTCACCTCCATGGCGGCCAGGGCCGAGCTCACCTGGAACACGACGCCGAGCCGATCGGCGGCGCGCACCTCGATGACGGTGGCGTGGTCGCTCGCTTCCGGTCGTACGACGACCGTGGGCGCGAGCTCGCCCGGCGACGGAGGTCGCGGGGCCAGTCGAGCGGCGACGTCGACGCGGCCCTCCGAGATCGCGTCGTACTGGTCGCGCAGTGCGCCGGCGTTGAGGAACTCGTCGGCGACGTCCCACACCGACACGCCGTACTCCCCCTGCGACCAGATCCGGGCGGCCCGAATGGGGACGCGGCGCAACGCGAAGGTCGCGGCGACACTGGCCAGCAGGCCGACGCGGTCCGGACCGACGGTGGTGACACGGGAGCCGTCGGCGACGGCCTCGATCGAGATGGAGAGCTCGCCGCGGGTGGCGGCGGCCGGGATCTCGATCTCCTCGACCCGGAAGGCGGGCGGCACGCTCCCCTGCTCCAGCGAGGCACGGGCCCGACGGGACAGGTCGAGGATCAGTCCGGCCCGCCACGACGACCAGGCCTTCGGCGACGCCGCCTTCGCGTCGGCCTCGGTCAGCGCGGTGAGGAGCGCGAGCGCCTCGGGGGTCCGGATGTGTTCGGTGAGCGCGTCAAGGGTGGCCGGGTCGTCGGGGTCGCGGGTGGTCGCGATGTCGGCGAGCAGCAGGTGCCAGCGGACCAGCTGGCTGATCAGGTCGACCTCGTCGTCGTCGAAGCCCATCCGGGCCGCGATCTCGCGGGCGATCGGGGCGCCGGCGACGCTGTGCTCGGTCAGGTCGCCCTTCCCGATGTCGTGCAGCAGGGCCGCGACCACCAGGACGTCGGGGCGCCCGACCCCTCGGATCAAGGACGCCGCTTCGACGCAGGTCTCGACCACGTGGCGGTCGACGGTGAAGCGGTGGATCACCGAGGCGTGGGGCAGCAACCGGATCCGTTCCCACTCGGGAAGGATCATCGCGAGCGCACCGGTCTCGTCGAGGGTCTCCCACACCGGCAGCAGGCCGTGGCCGGCCGCGAGCAGGCGGACCATCTGCTGGCGGGCCTCGTCGGGCCACGGCACCGGCAGCGGCGGGCACTCGCGGACCAGCCGCGCGGCCGTCGGCGGCGCCAGGACGACGTCACGGGTGGCTGCCTCGGCGGCGGCGCGCAGGAGCAGCACGGGATCCGTCGCGGGCCGCGCCCCCTTGTCGAGGACCACCTCACCCTGCGACAGCGCCACTCCCGGCGCCAACCGGGTGAGCTCGGGGCGCCGCGGCTTCGCCGCGGGGGTACGACGAAGGGCGTCGTCCGTCCGGCGCCAGGCGAGCCGCGACAGGTGGGTGACCCGGCGGCCGAGCTCGCGGACGTGTCGTTGTGCGGCGCGCTCGTCGGCCAGGTCGAGTCCTTCGGCGATCGGGCCCCAGTGCTCGGGCGCGATCCGGTCGGTGCCGCGTCCGGCGGCCGTGTGCAGCACGTCGCGGACGTCGAGGAGCTGGCCGCGGCAGCGCTCGAGGTCGGCCGCGGAGACGTCGACCAGCCAGGTGGCGGTCAGGCTCTTGAGGACCGTCGCGTCGCGGAGCCCGCCCTCGGACTCCTTGAGGTCGGGCATCGACAGGTGTGCGAGCTCGCCGATGAGGCGGTGCCGGTTGCGCACCATCTCGTGGAGCTCGGGCAGCCGTTGACGCGCCTGCCGGCGCCACTGGGCGAGGACCGTGGTCCGCAGCCGCAGCGCCAGGCTGTAGTCCCCCGCGATGTGCCGGATGTCGAGCAGTCCGGACGCGACACGGATGTCGTTCTGCGCCGCCGTGATCGTCTCCGACAGGGTGCGGACGGAGTGGTCGAGCTTGCTGCCGGAGTCCCACAGCGGGTACCAGACCTGCGCCGCGAACTCGCCGAACCAGTCCTGCTGGACGTCGTCCTCGGCGACGAGCACGACGTCCAGGTCGGAGTAGGGCGCCATGTCCCCGCGCCCGAACCCACCGACCGCGACCAGCGCGACACCGCTGTCCGGGCCGCCCGCGTCGTCGTACGCCTTGCCGCACAGCGCGTCGGCGGCCTCGGTGCGTACTACGCGGTCGGCAGCGGTCATCCGGTTGGTTCAGCTCCGTCTCAGACCGCGGCAGATCCGGTGTCCCCGGTGCGCACGCGCACCACGGACTCGACGGGCGTCACCCAGATCTTGCCGTCGCCGACCTTGCCGGTCTGCGCAGCCTTGGTGATCGTCTCGACGATCTGCTCCACGTCGGCGTCATCGGCGACGATCTCGATCCGGACCTTCGGAACCATCGCGATGTCGTACTCCGCACCGCGATACACCTCCGTGTGGCCCTTCTGGCGGCCGTAGCCGCTGACCTCACTGACGGTCATCCCGTTCACGCCGACGGCCTCGAGCGCCTGTCGGACGTCTTCCCACTTGTGCGGCTTGACGACCGCGCTGATGAGCTTCATGACTGCAGGGTGCCAGTCCCGTGACCGAAGTGGGGGCGAGCACCGCCGGTGATGTTCAGGTCGTACGCGGTTTCACCGTGGATGATCAGGTCGACGCCCGCCATTTCGTGCTCGGGGTCGATGCGGAAGCCGATGGTCTTGTCGAGCACGTAGACCAGGATCGCGGTCATCGTGAACGAGAACGCGAGGGTCGCGCCGGCCGCGACCAGCTGCTTGCCGAGCTGGTCCGCGCCGCCGCCGTAGAAGAGGCCGTCGACGCTGGTGACCGAGGACGAGGCGAGGAAGCCGATCAGGATCGTGCCGACCAGGCCGCCGACGAGGTGGACACCCACGACGTCGAGCGAGTCGTCGTACTTGAACGTGAACTTGAGGCCGACCGCGAGCGCGCAGACCGCACCGGCGACCAGGCCGACCACCATCGCACCGATCGGCGTGACCGAACCGCAGGACGGCGTGATGGCCACGAGGCCGGCGACGACACCCGAGGCTGCCCCGAAGGACGTCGCGTGGTCGTCGCGGATCCGCTCGATGCCGAGCCAGGCCAGCAGACCCGTGCAACCGGCGAGCAGCGTGTTGACGAACACGATCGCGGCGGTGTTGTTGGCGCCGAGCGCAGACCCGGCGTTGAAGCCGAACCAGCCGAACCACAGCAGGCCGCAACCGACCATGACGAGCGTCAGGTTGTGCGGCTTCATCGGGTCACGGCCGAAGCCGACCCGGCGGCCGAGGACCAGCGCAGCGGCGAGGCCGGCAGCACCGGAGTTGATCTCGACGGCGGTACCCCCGGCGAAGTCGAGTGCGCCGAGCTCGTTGGCCATCCAGCCACCCACGTGGTCGCCGGCGCTGAAGTCGAAGATCCAGTGCGCGACGGGCGCGTAGACCAGCACAGTCCACAGGCCGGCGAAGACCAGCCAGGTGCCGAACCGGGTCCGGTCGGCGATCGCACCGGCGATCAGGCCGACCGTGATCACCGCGAACAGGCCCTGAAAGGCCGCGAACAACGTGATCGGGTACGGCGCCCCGGGGACCTCCTCGAGCATGCCCTTGAAGCCGGCGTACTGGAACGGGTCACCGACCAGCCCGCCCCCGAGGTCGTCACCGAAGGCGATCGAATAGCCGATCAGCACCCAGACGACCATGACGACGGCGAGGGCGCCGAAGACCATCATCATCATGTTCAGGACGCTCTTGGAACGGACCATGCCGCCGTAGAAGAACGCCAGGCCGGGGGCCATCAGCAGGACGAGGGCAGCGGCGGCGAGCAGCCAGGCGGTGTCGCCGTCCGCAGTGGACACGTCGGCGGCACCGGTCAGGGCCACCAGGAGCAGATCAGGCATCCGCCAACTCTGAGGTCGAAATGTTTCACGGGCGTAACAGGACCCCCTTCACGTGTTACGCGAAGGTGAATGCCCGTTGGATCGCGCCAGCGACTGTTGGTCGGGCTCGTCGAGACTCAGAGCGCTTCGGAGTCCTTGTCCCCCGTCCGGACGCGGACGACGGTCTCGACCGGGCTGACCCAGACCTTGCCGTCACCGATCCGGCCGGTGTGGGCCGTCTTGGTGATGATCCCGACGACGTCCTCGGTGTCGGGGTCGTCGACGACGATCTCGATCCGGATCTTGGGGACCAGGGCGATGTCGTACTCGGCGCCGCGGTAGACCTCGGTGTGGCCCTTCTGGCGGCCGTAGCCGCTGACCTCGCTCACCGTCATCCCGGTGACGCCGAAGGCCTCGAGGGCCTCGCGGACGTCCTCCCACTTGTGCGGCTTGATGACCGCGGTGACCAGCTTCATGCGCTTCCCTCCGATGCGGTGGACGACGTGAGGACCGAGGCACGACGGGCGCCGCCGCCAGTACCGAGATCGTAGGCAGACTCTCCGTGCTCGACGAAGTCGATGCCCTCGACCTCGTCCTCGTCCTCGAGACGGAGACCCAGGGTGTACTTGATCGCGAGACCCACGACCAGGGTGGCGAGCGCGGACCAGACGATCGCGAAGAGCGCGACCGCGACCTGCACGACGAGCTGCTTGGCACCGCCGCCGGTGAGGAGTCCGCCCTCGTTGGAGGCGAGGAACCCGACGCCGACCGTGCCGACCAGGCCGCCGACGAGGTGGACACCCACGACGTCGAGCGAGTCGTCGTACCCGAGCTTGTACTTGAGGCCGACCGCCAGGGCGCAGAGGCCACCGGCGAACAGACCGAGGACCATCGAGCTCCACGGCACCAGGTTGCCGCAGGCCGGGGTGATCGCGACCAGGCCGGCCACCACGCCCGACGCGGCGCCGAGGGAGGTGGACTTGCCGTCGCGGATCTTCTCGACCAGCAGCCAGCCCATCATCGCCGCACAGGTGGCGAGGGTCGTGTTGAGCCAGACCAGTGCGGTCTCGGTCGTGTAGGCGTCGAGGTTGACGATCGAGCCGACGTTGAAGCCGAACCAGCCGAACCACAGCAGGCCGGCACCGATCATCGTGAGCGTCAGGTTGTGCGGCTTCATCGGCTCCTTGCCGAAGCCGATGCGCTTGCCGATCAGCAGGGCGAGCACCAGGCCCGCGACACCGGCGTTGATGTGCACGACCGTGCCGCCGGCGTAGTCGATCGGCGCCACCTCGGCGCCACCGTCACCGGAGAAGAGCCAGTCGGCCAGGCCGCCCTCGACGCCGCTGAGGAAGCCACCGCCCCACACCATGTGGGCGAGCGGGAAGTAGGACAGGGTCACCCAGATCGGGAGGAAGACCAGCCAGGCGGAGAACTTCATCCGGTCGGCGATCGCACCGCTGATCAGGGCCGCGGTGATCACCGCGAAGGTCAGCTGGAAAGCGACGAAGACGTAGTTGGACGGGTCCGTCGTCTCGAGGCCGAACTGCTTGAACGGGTTGGAGAAGAGCTTGGCGATCTCCTTGCCGGCTTCGCCGTCGGCGGTGAGGTACGTGGTGCTGTACGACATCGACCAGCCCCACAACGCGTAGACGATGCCGACGACGCCGAGGGCGCTGAACGACATCATCATCATGTTGAGGACCGACTTGGTCCGGCTCATGCCGCCGTAGAAGAGCGCCAGTCCGGGCGCTGTCATCAAGAGGACGAGCGAGGCCGACACCAGCATCCAGGTGTAGTAGCCGTTTTCCATGTCCCGAACACTGGCGGCCTTGGGTTTCCATACGGGTGGGGTCGCGTTACGGCCGTGTAACGAGTTCTCCGGACCGGTGACGAACGATGGCGGGACCGTGCTGGCACGTAGCCGGGACGTGCCATTGACCGTGGTGGGGCACAGTCCTAGCGTCACGAAGGGAGGAACGGGGAGGGAACCTCACCCCCAAGGCAGGCGGTTTCCCGATGCACGTCTCAGTTCGGGCTGCGCGGCGCGCAGCCGCGTCACCACCATCACGTAGGCAAGCCTCAGCCATCGGGCTGCTGTTCTTCGCCATCGTCATCGCCGGCTTCGGCGCCGACCCCGCGTCCGCGGCACCGAAGCCCGACGATCCCTCGCGCCCGGGACCCGCGGACGGACCGCGTGGCAAGCGCGTCCCGGGCGCCGAGCACCCCGGCGACCTCCCCGACTACGAGTCGGAGTCCGCCCGGGTGGGCAACCCGAACGCCGGTGAACCGGTGCCGAACCAGTACATCGTGGTGTTCAGGCCCGGACTCGCCTCGGCGAGCGACACGACCAAGGACATCGTCGCGAAGAACAACGCGAAGCTGAAGTTCAGCTACGGTCACGCGATCTCGGGGTTTGCCGCCGTCATCGACCCGGACCGCATCGACAACGTCCGCAACCATCCCAACGTCGCCTCGGTGGAGCAGGACTACTACGTCGGCCCCGAGGACATCGTCACTCCGGCTCCGTCCTGGGGCCAGGACCGCATCGACCAGCGCGACCTCCCGCTGAGCAACTCCTACAACGACTTCAACGAGGGCGCCGGGATCCACGCGTACATCATCGACACGGGCATTCGGCGTACTCACGGGGAGTTCACCGGCCGGGTCGGCAACGGCTACGACGCCGTGACGGCGGGCGGCACGGCCAATGACTGCAACGGCCACGGCACGCACGTTGCGAGCACGGTCGCCGGAGCGACGTACGGCGTCGCCGACAAGGCGATCGTCCACCCGGTGCGGGTCCTCGACTGCAACGGCAGCGGCAGCAACGCCGGCGTGATAGCCGGGATCGACTGGGTCCGGGCCAACGCCATCAAGCCCGCCGTGGCCAACATGAGCCTCGGCGGCGGTGTGAGCTCCTCGCTCGACACCGCGCTCAACAACGCGATCACCGCGGGCATCACGTTCGTCGTGGCCGCCGGCAACTCCAACGCCAACGCGTGCAACTACTCGCCCGCACGGGTTCCCGCGGCCATCACGGTCGGTGCCACGACGAACACGGACGCGCGGGCGTCGTTCTCCAACTTCGGCACCTGTCTCGACATCTTCGCGCCGGGCCAGAACATCACGGCGGGCTGGAGCACCGGCGACACGGCCGTCAACACGATCAGCGGGACCTCGATGGCCTCGCCCCACGTGGCCGGCGCCGCGGCGCTCTTCCTGAACGCGAACCCCGGCGCGACACCCTCCGCGGTCCGGGCCGCGCTGGTCAACAACAGCACGTTCAACAAGATCACCGCCGCGGGCACCGGGTCTCCGAACCACCTGCTCTACACGGGATTCATCGGCGGTGGCGCGACGCCGCCTCCTCCGCCGCCTCCCCCGCCGCCGAGCGGCCTGATCAACGGGGGCTTCGAGTCCGGCACCACCGGATGGACCCAGTACTCCGCCGCCGGGTACCCCCTCATCGGCACCTCGAAGCCGCGCACGGGCAGCTACTCCGTCTGGGCGCTCGGCTACAACAGCGGCACCGAGCGGATCTCGCAGCCGGTCGTGGTCAGCGGCACCGGCACGCTGACCTACTGGTGGTGGATGAACTCGAGCGAGGGCACGACCACCGCGTTCGACTACATGTACGTCCGTGTCCGCAACACTGCCGGCACCCTGCTGGCGACGGTGCGGACCCGCTCGAACACGGCCACCCGGGCCGCATGGGTCTCGGACTCCATCAGTCTGTCGGCCTACGCGGGCCAGCAGGTCGTGATCAGCTTCGAGTTCAGCAGCGACTCGTCGCTGGCCACGAGCTTCTACGTCGACGACGTGGGGCTCAGCTGACACCCGCACGAAGCAGTGGTGGCCGCGCGGCTCATGACCAGCCGCGCGGTCACCCGCAGTTCCTAGCTCAACAGGGCGTCGACGAACGCGGCGGCGTCGAACGGCGCCAGGTCGTCGGGGCCCTCGCCCAGGCCGACCAGCTTGACCGGGACGCCGAGCTGGCGCTGGACAGCGATCACGATGCCGCCCTTGGCGGAGCCGTCGAGCTTGGTGAGCACGATGCCGGTGACGTCGACGACCTCGGAGAACACCTTGGCCTGGATCAGGCCGTTCTGGCCGGTGGTCGCGTCCAGCACGAGCAACACCTCGGTGACCGGCGCCTGCTTCTCGATGACGCGCTTGACCTTGCCGAGCTCGTCCATCAGGCCCTGCTTGTTCTGCAGGCGGCCGGCGGTGTCCACGACGACGGTGTCGACACCGCGCTCCATGCCCTGCTTGACCGCCTCGAACGCGACGCTGGCGGGGTCGCCGCCCTCCGGGCCGCGCACGACCTCGACACCCACCCGGTCACCCCAGGTGGCCAGCTGCTCGGTGGCCGCCGCACGGAAGGTGTCGGCGGCCGCGAGGAGCGCGGTCCGGTCGTCGGCGACGAGGATCCGGGCGATCTTGCCGACGGTGGTGGTCTTGCCCGTGCCGTTCACGCCCACGACGAGTACGACGCCGGGCGCGCCGTCCACGCCGGTGACCTGCAGGGCGCGGTCCATGGTCGGGTCGACCAGGTTGATCAGTTCTTCACGCAGAACCGCGCGGGCGTCGGGCACCTCGCCGCCCTCGACGCGGAGCCGGGTGCGCAGCTTCTCCACCAGCTCCTGCGTGGGCGCGACGCCGATGTCGGCGCCGATCAGGAGGTCCTCGATGGCCTCCCAGGTGTCCTCGTCGAGCTTCTCGCGGCTCAGCAGGCCGAGCAGGCCGCGGCCCAGGGCGTTGGACCCGGCCAGGCGCTGGCGCAGGCGAACCAGGCGCGAGGACGGCTTCTCGGGACGCTCGAGGGTGGGCGCACCCGGCTCCTCGACGTCGACGGCCGGTGGCGCCGTGGACACCTCGACGTCGCGCGGCGGCGCGATGACGTCGGTCGCCGGCTTGTCGGGCAGTCGCCCGGGACGGCGGACACGGGTGCCGACGAAGCCGACGATGGCCAGCACGCCGATGACGGCGATCCCGATGATGAGGTAGAGCAGCTCAGGCATGGGCCCCATCCAATCAGGCTGCGCTGACGCAGCCGTTACTGCATGCGCAGCAGGTCCCGCTCGTCGTCGGCGATGACGGGGGCGGCGTCCACGGCCTTGCCGAGGGCGTCACCGAGCCAGGGCGCGTACGGAACGGCCTCGCCGCGGTGGGGATACGCGACGTAGAGGACCACGACACCCGAGATGGCGAGACTGAGCAGGACCGCCAGAACAACGAACAGCACGTTCGACTCCTCCGAGTAGGGATCGCTTCCACCCCATCGTGCACGGAACAGCCAAGGAATCCAGCATCGACACCGCGGGAACGACGCCCCGGGAGGCGAGCGTCACACCGCCCGTCAGACCAGCAGCGGTGCAACGGCCTCGCGGACGATGTCCGGGATCGGCGTGGGTGGACGCGCGGGATCGGTGTTGTCGACGTACACATGGACGAAGCGGCCCTCGGCGCACGCCAGTGCGCCCTCACCGTCGGGGTCGCCCTGGAACAGGCCCACCCGGTAGATCACCGAGGAGTTGCCGAGCCGCTCCACCGCCAGGCCCATTTCGATGGGCCTCGGATAGCCCATCTCGGCGAAGTACCGGCACGACACCTCGGCCACCACACCGATCGCCGGCAGGTGCCGGATGTCGGTGCCGGTCGCGTCGGCCAGATGAGCGTTGACCGCGGTGTCGATCAGGTCGAAGTACCGCGCGTTGTTGAGGTGGCCGTAGACGTCGTCGTCGGACCAGCGCGTGGTCGCTGTCCGCCAGGCCTTGTACGACGCCCGGTCGGGCCGGCTGCGGTCGGGCTCGCTCATGCGGGGCCTTTCGTCTCGGTGATGGCGTCGCGCAGCAGCTGGACGTCGGTCGAGCGCGCGGCGACCCCGCTGATGCTGGTGATTCGCAGCCCGTCACTGGCCCGGAGCAGCTTGAGGCCGTCGATCCTGAGGTCGGCGAGTCCCTCGATGGGCACGCGCCGCGCGGTGGTGCGCAGGGCGCTCTTCACCTGGACCTCGGTCGCGCTGACGACGATCGCGACGCCGGTGATCTGCAGTCCGCCGAGCACGAGGAACAACGCGCCGAGGACCGCGTTGGGGACCCGGTCGTTGAGCAGGCCGAAGACGAGGAGCAACAGGCCCAGGGCAAGGAACCCGATCGCGAGCCCCAACGAGAACCGGATCCGCAGGGGCAGTGCCAGCGGTGGGGTCAGCGGTGGGGTCAGCGGTGGGGTCACGCGCTCTCGGCCTCGCGCAGGCGCTGGCTGATCACGGCCGAGACGCCGTCGCCCCGCATGGTCACGCCGTAGAGCGCGTCGCCGACCTCCATGGTCCGCTTCTGGTGGGTGATCACGAGGAGCTGGGAGTTCTCGCGCAGCTCCTCGTAGATCTCCAGCAGGCGGCCGAGGTTGGTGTCGTCGAGCGCGGCCTCGACCTCGTCGAGGATGTAGAACGGCGACGGACGGGCCTTGAACAGCGCGACCAGGAAGGCGACCGCGACGAGCGAGCGCTCGCCACCGGAGAGCAGCGAGAGCCGCTTGACCTTCTTGCCCGGCGGGCGGGCCTCGACCTCGATGCCGGTGGTCAGCATGTTCGACGGGTCGGTCAGGACCAGCCTGCCCTCACCGCCGGGGAACAGGCGGGCGAAGGTCTGGTCGAAGGCCTTGGTGACGTCGGCGAACGCCTCGGTGAAGACCTGCTCGACGCGGACGTCGACGTCCTTGACGATGTCGAGGAGGTCCTTGCGGGTCGCCCGCAGGTCCTCCAGCTGCTCGGAGAGGAACTGGTGGCGCTCCTCCATCGCGGTGAACTCCTCGAGGGCGAGCGGGTTCACCCGACCGAGCATGTTCAGCGCGCGCTCGGCCGAACGCAGCCGCTTGACCTGCTCCTCGCGCACGTAGGGCATGGTGCGGGGTTCGGCGTCCTCGCCCTCCTGCGCGTCGGCGTCAGCCGCCTCGTCGTCGGCCACGTAGAGCACCGGCACGGGCAGGTCGGGGCCGTACTCGGCGACGAGCCCGTCGGCCTCCAGGCCGAGCTCCTCGAGTGCCTTGACCTCGATCTGCTCGATCCGCATCCGCTGCTGGGTGCGGGCCATCTCGTCGCGGTGCACGGAGCTGACCAGCTCCTCGTGCTCACGCCCGAGGTCGCGCAACGACTGCCGGACGGTCATCAGCTCCTGCTCGCGGCCGCGGCGCGAGTCCTCGATGGCCTGGCGGCGCTGGGACGCCTGCTCGACCGAGCCTTCGAGCCGCGCGAGCACGAACGTCACTGCCGTCGACACGGCCTGGCCGGCGCGGCCCTCGGCGATCAGCCGGGCGCGACGCTCGGCAGCGCGTGCCCGCGCCTGCCGCTCGGCCTGGGCGGCCTTGCGCATCTGGTCGACCCGACCGTGCAGGGCGCGGCCGCGCTCCTCGGAGGTCCGCAGCGAGAGCCGCGCCTCCATCTCGGACTGGCGGGCGGCCCGGGTGGCCTCGACCAGCCGTTCCTGCTCCGTGGTGTCGGGCTCCTCCTCGCCGTCCTCCTCGGCGCTGGCAAGCCGCTGCTCGAGCTCGGCGAGACCGACGAGGGCCTGCTCGCGGGACGTCTCGGCCTGCGTGATCGCCTCGGCCATCCGCTCGGCCTCGGCCCGGGCGGCGCGGGCCAGCGAACCGTGCTGGCCGAGCTCCTCGGCCACCGCGGCGAGGGTGGCGTCGGACTCGTGCAGCTTCGCCAGCGCGACGTCGACCCGCTGCTGGGCAGCGGACTTCTCGTTCTCGATGCGGGCGAGGTCGAACGACAGCCGCTCGGAGGCCGCGACGGCGTCGGCCAGCGACGAGGTGGCCTCGTCGACCGCCGCCTGGATCTCGATCAGGCTCTGGCTGGCGTTGGAGCCGCCGGACGCGAAGTGGGCGCCGAGCAGGTCACCGTCGCGGGTCACCGCGACGACGTCGGGCAGGTCGGCGACCAGCGAGCGCGCCGCGGCGAGGTCGTCGACGACCGCGATCTTGCGCAACAGGCGGTTGAGCGCCGGGCGGACCTGCCCGGGACAGTCCACCACCGAGGCGGCGTACGACGCCCCCGCCGGCAACCCGGGCCACTGGCCGAGGTCCTCGGCCTCTCCCCCGCCGAGCAACAGCCCGGCCCGACCGAGGTCGTCGGCCTTGAGGTGGTCGATCGCGGCGAGCGCCGTGTCGGCGTCGGTGACCGCGACGGCGTCCGCGGCGGCACCCAGCGCGGTCGCCACGGCAGCTTCGTAGCCGGAGCGGACATTGATCAGGGCGGCCACGGAGCCGAGCAGTCCGGAGACGGTGTCGCTGGCCGCGAGCAGTGCGCCGGCGCCGTCCTTGCGGGCGAGGCCGAGCTCGAGGGCTTCCTTGCGCGCGGTCAGTCCGGCCTTGTCGCGATCGGCCTGCTGGGCCTCCTCGCGCAGCTTGTCGAGTCGCTCGGCCAGGTCGTCGAGCTGGGCGACGGCCGCTTCGTGCTCGGAGTCGAGGCCCTCCTCGCCGGCGTCGAGACCGGCCACCCGGGTCTCCAGCGCGGTGAAGTCACGCTGGGCCTTGTCGGCACGGGTCGTCGCGTCGGCACGAGCGGTCGAGAGTCGGCCGATCTCCTCCTCGGCGGCACTGGCGCGCGAGCGGAGCGTGTTGACCTGGCCGTGCAGCCGGGCCAGGCCCTCGCGTCGGTCGGCGGCGGCCCGGAGCAGGCCGGCGACCCGGCGCTCCTCGTTGGCTGCCGCTTCCTCAGCGGTACGACGGCCCTGGACCGCCGCTTCGAGCGCAGCCTGCTGCTCGGCGACCTGGGCGACGATCCCGGCCTCCTGCTCGGCCAGGCGCGCGGCCTCGGCCTCGAGCTCGTCGGGGTCCCGTCCGTCCGGGGCGCCGTCGGCGTCCGCGGCACCGGCGGCGTTGCGCACCCGCTCGGTCGCGAGACTGAGCGTGCCGCGGAAGCGTTCGCGCAGCGCGTTAAGCGACGAGAGGGTCTCCTGGGCCGCAGAGAGGGCCGGAAGGTCCTCGCGCAGGGCGGCCTCAAGGACGGCCTCCTGCTCGCGGGCGGCGGCCACGGCGGCCTCGACCTCGGCGCGCCGGGTGACCAGCACGCTCTCGTCGGCGAGCTCCTGCTCGAGGGCGGTGCGGGCGGTGACGAGGTCGTCGGCCAGCAGGCGTGCCTTGGCGTCGCGGACGTCGGCCTGGACCGTGGCGGCCCGACGGGCGACCTCGGCCTGGCGGCCCAGCGGCTTGAGCTGGCGGCGGATCTCGCTCAGCAGGTCGTTGAGGCGGGTCAGGTTGCCCTCGGTGGAGTCGAGCTTGCGGAGCGCCTTCTCCTTGCGCTTGCGGTGCTTGAGCACACCGGCCGCTTCCTCGATGAACCCGCGCCGGTCCTCCGGCGTCGCGTGCAGGATCTGGTCCAGCTGGCCCTGGCCGACGATGACGTGCATCTCGCGGCCGATCCCGGAGTCGCTGAGCAGCTCCTGGACGTCGAGCAGCCGGCACGACGTGCCGTTGATGGCGTACTCCGAGCCGCCCGTGCGGAACATCGTGCGGCTGATCGTGACTTCGGAGTAGTCGATCGGGAGCGCGCCGTCGGAGTTGTCGATGGTCAGCATCACCTCGGCGCGACCGAGCGGCGGACGTCCCGTCGTACCGGCAAAGATGACGTCGTCCATCTTCCCGCCGCGCAGGCTCTTGGCGCTGGCCTCACCCATCACCCAGGCGAGGGCGTCGACGACGTTCGACTTGCCGGAGCCGTTGGGGCCCACGATGCAGGTGATGCCCGGCTCCAGCTGCAGGGTCGTCGCGGACGCGAAGGACTTGAACCCCTTGAGGGTCAGGCTCTTCAGATACACGCAATCTCCCTAGCTTGATCCAATGCACACGTGTCGGTGTGCCGGACACAGGCGGTCGATCCTGTCACCTCGTGCAGGAAAGGACCGTCGCGGGGGAAGCTCGGCGGACTCAGGCTACCGCGCGACCCCGTCGGTTTCGTGCATCCGGGTGTCCCCGGTGTCCCGGTCGGCGTGCGCGATGTGGGCGAGCTGTCGCCACACGAGGGCGAGCGTGATCCCCGACCCGACGAAGGCGAACCAGAACGGCGCCGTCACGCCGCCATGCTCACCGATCACACCACCGAGCGCACTGCCGATGACGACGCCTCCGAAGATCGCCACGCTGTAGACCGAACCGACCCGTCCCTGGAACTCCGTCGGCACCGCCCGCTGCCGGATCGCCTGCGACATCGTGCCCCACACGAAGGCGTAGACCCCGAAGCCGAACATGATGACCAGCGCCACCCACGCCACGGTCGTGACAGCGAACGCCAGGTGCATGACGACCTCGATGGCCAGGCAGGCGCGCATCAGGGTGGCGAGCGGGACGTGCCGCTCGAGCCAGCCGTAGAGGAACGTGCCCACCAGTCCCCCGGCAGCGGCCGCCGAGGTGAGCAGCCCGTAGCCCACCGGTCCCATGTCGAGCACGTCGAGCGAGTAGAGGACCAGGATCGACCAGGCCGCCGCCCAGGTGATGTTGAAGGTGACGATCACGAGCGCGAGGGTCCGGACCGGCGGGTGTCCCATCAGCCAGCGAAGGCCGTCGCCGATGTCCTTCAGGACATGGGTGTCCACGTCGCCACGCACGGGCCCGGCCGGCAACGCGATCCGCGTGACCAGGAGGACGGCGAGCAGCCCGCAGGCCACCTGGACGCCGAAGGGCACCACCATCCCGACCGCGAACAGGGCCGCACCGATGGGAGCGCCCACGAACTGGTTGAGCGTGATGTAGCCGGCCTGCAGCCGGGCGTTGGCGATCCCGAGGTCGGCCTTGCCGACCATCATCGGCAAGAAGGTGCGGTACGCCGTGTCGGCGAAGACCTCCGCGGTTCCGAGCACGAACATCGCGACCAGGACGACCGCGATGCTGACGACACCAGTGACGATCGAGGCACACAGGACGACGAGCACCGCCGCCCGGAGCAGGTTGGCGACGATGACGATCCGCTTGCGGTCGAGCCGGTCGGCCACCGCGCCGGCGAAGAGCCCGAACAGCAACCACGGGAGGCTCTGCAGCAGCATCGCCATCGAGACCAGCACCGGCGACCGGGTCTGGGAGGCGACGAGGAGCGGCCCGGCGGCCATCGCGATGCCGTCGCCGAGGTTGCTCACCCAGGTCGACGCCATGAGTCGCCGGAAGCCCGGCCCCAGACGGGCCGGTGCGACGACGTCGAGGACCCGGCTCACAAGGTCAGGACGCTATGCCTGTCGGGTGACGACCGCCACTGGATAACGGGCGACCTGGCTCCGGGGAGATGAATCGGACCACCGTCGCGGGGCGAGGGTGGTCCGGGGTGGTGCACCTGAGGTGGCAGGAGGCCCTGCCGGCAGGAGTCAGCTACAAGTCACGCCGGCTGCATGTCGCCGGTCAGGATCTCGGCAGCACGCGCCGACACCAACTTGTCGTTCTCCTCGGAGAGACGGAGGACGAGGGACTCCAACTCGGCGACCCGGGTGCGCAGGCGAGAATTCTCGAGTGCGAGACGGGGGTCGCGGAGGTCGCTGTTCAGGTGACCGATCAGCGCCTTGGCCATGAAGTTGAGCCTTCCGGTTCGAGGGTCGCCCCGAGAGTTGGGGGCCGTCTACAAGAGTCCCACTTCAGCGTGCGCGGGTCAATCTCGGAGCGCTCCGTGGCACGGGTTGGCATCGCGGGCAGAAGTACGACGACCGGTTCATGAACGCGACCCTGCGGATCGCCGTTCCGCAGCGGTCGCAGGGCTCGTCCTCGCGCCCGTAGGCGTGCAGGGAGCGGTCGAAATAGCCCGATTCGCCATTGACGTTGACGTACAACGCGTCGAAGGACGTCCCGCCCTGGGCGAGCGCAGCGCCCATCACCTCGCGGGCGTGGCGCAGCAGCTCGACAGCCTGCTTGCGGGTGAGCCGGTCCCCCGGCCGTTCCCCGTGCAGGCCGGCGCGCCACAGCGCCTCGTCGGCGTAGATGTTGCCGACGCCGGAGACCAGGCCCTGGTCGAGGAGCAGTCGCTTCACACCGGACGTCCGCTTGCGCAGGCGGGCGATGAAGAGCTCGTCGTCGAACTCCGGATCCATCGGGTCGCGTGCGATGTGGGCGATCTCGGGTGGCAGCTCGGCGCCACCCACCGAGACCGAGAGGCCGCCGAACATCCGCTGGTCGACGAACCGGAGTTCCTGGTCTCGAGACGGTTGCTGAGCAACCTGCTCGACCTGCGGGGTGCTGAGCAGGAACCGGACGCGCAGGTGGCGCTCGGGCGGGGCGTCGACCGGCTGCACCAGCATCTGGCCGCTCATCCCGAGGTGGCCGAGGATCGCGTTGCCGTCGTCGAGAGGCAGCCAGAGGTACTTGCCCCGCCGGCGGGCCCCGTCGATGCGGCGGCCGGTCAGCGCGGCCGCGAAGCCCGCGGCGCCGGAGGGGTGGCGTCGTACGGGACGGTCGTGGAGGACGTCGATCGCGGTGATCGTGGCGCCGACGACGTGACGCTCGAGCCCGGCGCGGACGACCTCGACCTCGGGAAGCTCAGGCACGGCGGAAGCGGTGGTGGGTCAGCTGCCGGCGGCGATCGGACGACCGTGGGCGTCGAGGCCCAGGTCGGCGGCAATCTCGCCGTACGCCGTCTCGGCGGCGCCCTGCTCGGCTTCCTTCTTCGAGCGGCCGGTGCCGTTGCCGTAGAGGCGCTCGCCGACGCGAACCTGCGCGGTGAAGGTCTTCAGGTGGTCCGGGCCTTCGTCCTCGATGACGTACTCGGGCACGCCCAGGGACTGCTCGGCGGCGAGCTCCTGCAGCGAGGTCTTCCAGTCGAGGCCCGCACCGAGCGCCGAAGCGGCCTCGATGAGCGGGTCGAAGAGCCGGTGGACGACCTCCGAGGAGGTGGTGATGCCGCCTCCGCTGAGGTGGATCGCGCCGATCACGGCCTCGACGGTGTCGGACAGGATCGAGGCCTTGTCGCGACCGCCGGTGGCTTCCTCGCCACGTCCGAGCTTGATGTGCTTGCCGAGGCCCATGTCGCGGGCGACGCCGGCCAGGGCGCGGGCGTTGACGACCGCGGCACGGAGCTTGGCGAGCCGGCCCTCGGAGAGGTCCGGGTGGATCAGGTAGAGCGTCTCGGTGACGACGACGCCGAGCACCGAGTCACCGAGGAACTCCAGCCTCTCGTTGGTCGGAAGACCACCGTTCTCGTAGGCGTAGGAGCGGTGCGTCAGGGCGCGGTCGAGCAGCTCGGGGTCCAGTGTGGGATCCCCGAGCGCTCGACGCAGCTCGACGTAGTCGGTGATGCTGCAGGCCTCAGAGGACCTGGCGACGGGCGGCGCGCGCGCCGTACTGGCCGCAGGTGCCGCACGCGCGGTGCGGGAGGTGCTTGGCACCGCACGCCGGGTTGGCACAGGTGACCAGCACCGGGGCGACGGCCTTCCACGCAGAACGACGGTGCCGCGTGTTGCTGCGCGACATCTTCCGCTTCGGAACAGCCATGTCTTCTCCTTGAAATCGGGGAACGTCGACGCTCGGGTGAGCGCTAGTCCTTGTGGTCTTCGTGGGCTTCTTCGGTCAGCGCTGTCAGCGCCGTCCAACGCGGGTCGATCGCCGCCTCGTGCGTGTGGTCGGGGTCATCCGCCAGCCGTGCGCCACATTCGACGCACAACCCCGGACAGTCGTCCTCACACAGCGGCTGGAACGGCAGTGCAAGCACGACCGCGTCCCGCAGCAGCGGCTCCAGGTCGACCAGGTCGTCCCGCAGCATGCTGACCTCGTCGTCCTCTTCCGCGTCAGCGGAATCCCGGATGTCGTCGTAGACGAACAGTTCCTGGAAATTCACCACGAGGTCTTCGCGGATCGGTTCCAGGCACCGCGCACACTCACCCTCCAGCCCGGCTTGCGCCGTACCGGTGATGAGCACACCTTCCATGACCGCTTCCATGCGCAAGTCGAGTTCGACCGGCGCGCCTTCGGGTACGGCGAGGACTTCGATGCCCAGATCTGCCGGGGCCGGCACTGTCAGCACCACCTCACGCTGGGACCCCGGACGGCGGCCGAGCTCGCGTGTATCGAGCACGAGCGGCGCTCTCGGGTCCAGGTCGTTCAGGTGAATCACTTCCAGGTCCGGGCACAACAGATCGGATCAATCCTAGGGTCAGCACTCTGACCGGGCAAAACGCGGTCGATGCTCAGTGCTGGGCTCACTCCTGGCCCGCCCGTTCCGCGAGGCGCGCAACGAGGCGCTGGTGGACGGACGCGGGCACCAGTTCGGACACGTTGCCGCCGAGTGCGGCGACCTCCTTGACGAGGCTGGAGGAGACGTAGCCGAGGGACGCCGTGGTCGGGATGAACACCGTCTCGACCCCGGTCTGGTGGGCGTTCATCTGCGCCATCGGCAGCTCGTACTCGTAGTCGTTGCCGCCGCGCAGGCCCTTGACGATCGCCTGGGCGTCCATCTCGCGGCAGAAGTCGACGATCAGGCCGGTGAACCCCATGACGGTGACGTTCGGGAGGTCGGCGCAGGCATCGCGCAGCATCTCGAGTCGTTCGTCGGGCTCGAAGAGCCGCGACTTCGAGATGTTGGTGCCGGTGGCGACGATCAGCTCGTCGAACAGCGCAGCCGCCCGCCGGAAGATGTCGACGTGCCCGTTGGTGACGGGGTCGAAGGAGCCGGGACACACCGCACGGGTCATGGGGCGAGGTTAGTGGTAGCCGGGTGCTCCGCGAACCAGACGGTCGTTTCGCCGTACCTCTTCTGCCCTCGCTTGCCCGGCAGCGCCACGACGCCGACGGGCCACACGGGCTGCGGACTGCGCCGCGAGCGCTCCACCACGACGAGGGCGTCCTCGGCGAGCCAGCCCTGCGCCGCGAGCAGGGCGAGGTCGTCGGCCACGGTCGCGTCGTCGAGCGGGTAGGGCGGATCGGAGAAGACCAGGTCGAACGGCGCTCGAGCCGGCTCGGCAAGGACGGCCGCGACGCTGCGGGCCACCACCTCGGCCACCTCGCAGCCGATGGCGCGGGCGTTGCCGCGTATCAGCTCAGCGGTGCTCCGGTCGGACTCGACCAGCGTCACCGCTGCGGCTCCGCGGGACCAGGCTTCGAGCCCGATGGCCCCCGACCCGGCGTAGAGGTCCAGGACACGCAGCCCCTGCAACGAGCCGGCCCACGCCTCGAAGCTGGAGAACAGCGCCTCCCGGACCCGGTCGCTGGTCGGTCGGGTCTGGTCGCCCCTGGGCGTCTGCAGGCGGCGGCCACCGGCCACCCCCGAGATGATGCGGGTCACTTGATCCTCATGACTTGTCCACGAAGCCGGCCTGCTGCGACCGCTCCAGATCGAGTACGGCGGCCGCCAGCTCCGCGGCGTGCGCGAGATCGACGTCCTGGTCGAGCAGCCCCTCTGCGGCTTCACGAGCGGCCACGATGGTGTCCTCGTCGCGGAGGACCCGGAGGTTCTCCAGGCTGGAGCGACGCCCGGCCTGCGAGGCGCCGAGCACGTCTCCCTCGCGGCGTTGTTCGAGGTCGAACCGGCTGAGCAGGAAGCCGTCGGTGGTGGACGCGACGACGTCGAGGCGTTCCCGCGCGGGGGTGCCGACCTCCGTGTGGCTGACCAGGAGGCAGAGGCCGGGGAAGCCGCCACGACCGACCCGGCCGCGCAACTGGTGCAGCTGGGAGACGCCGAACCGGTCGGCGTCGAGGATCACCATGGCGGTCGCGTTGGCGACGTCGACGCCGACCTCGATCACCGTGGTCGACACCAGCACGTCGAGGTCGCCGGCGGCGAAGGCGCGCATGGTGGCGTCCTTCTCGTCGCTGGCGAGGCGCCCGTGCAGGCGCCCGATCCGCAACCCCAACAGCGGGCCCCCGGCAAGCTGCGCCACGACGTCCTCGACCGCCGATGCAGCGGGCGGGGCCGTGACGACGACGGGCTCACCGTCCTCGTCGAACTGCACGTCGACGGCGTCGACCTGGCCGACTTCCGCCTCGTCGCCGGAGATCCGCGGGCACACGACGTAGACCTGGTGGCCCTTCTCGACCTCCTCACGCACCCGCGCCCAGACCCGGTCGATCCACGTCGGCTGCTGGACCAGGGGCACCACGTTGGTCTGGATCGGCGCGCGTCCGGCGGGCAGCTCGGTCAGCGTGGAGGACTCGAGGTCACCGAACACGGTCATCGCGACGGTGCGCGGGATCGGCGTCGCCGTCATCACCAGCAGGTGCGGCGGATTGATGGCCTTGTCGGTCAGCGCCGCGCGCTGCTCGACACCGAACCGGTGCTGCTCGTCGACCACGACGAGACCGAGGTCGGCGAAGAAGACGTTGTCCTGGAGCAGGGCGTGGGTACCGATGACGATGCCGGCCTCGCCGCTGGCGATCCGCGACAGCGGCGCGGTGCGCTGGGTCTTGTTCATCGAGCCGGTGAGCAGCTCGACGTGGGTCCCGGCGCCGGAGCCGAAGATGGTGCCGCCCATGGCGAGGTCGCCGAGCATCGTGACGATCGAGCGATAGTGCTGCTGCGCCAGCACCTCGGTCGGCGCGAGCAGCGCCGCCTGGCCACCGGAGTCGACCACCCGGAGCATCGCCCGCAGCGCCACGAGCGTCTTGCCGGAGCCGACCTCGCCCTGGAGCAGGCGGTTCATCGGGTGCGGCGCCGCGAGGTCGGACTCGATCTGCGCACCCACCTCGACCTGGCCAGCCGTGAGCGTGAAGGGAAGCTGCTCGTCGAAGGCCGCGAGGAGCGCGCCGTCGCCTCCGTCACGGGACGTCGCCCCCAGCGACCGCGTCGCCCGGCGCCGCCGGCCGAGCACCAGCTGGGTGACCAGCGCCTCCTCGAACCGGAAGCGGTGGTGCGCCTGCTCGACCTGCTCCTCGTCCTCGGGTTGGTGCACCCATTCGTAGGCGCGCTCGATGCCGACGACGTCGTACCGCTCACGGATGGGTGCGGGGATCACCTCGGCGGGGCTGTCGACCACGGACCGCGCGAACTTCACGGCGCGAGCGACGTCCCAGGACTCCAGGCCCTTGGTGAGGGGGTAGATCGGGTAGTAGTCGCCGATGTCGAGGACATCGTCGGAGAGCTCGCCCTCGTCGCCATCGCCCTGGCCGAAGATCGTCATCTGCGGGTTGACCAGCTGCCACTGGTCACGGAACTGGTCGGCCTTGCCCAGGAAGACACCCCGGTTGCCGACGGCCACACGCTTCGCGTGCCAGGCGGCGGTGCCGGCGTTGCGGGCGAAGAAGGTCATCTTCAGGCTGGGTCCGCCGGTGCGGAGCACGGCCTCGACGCGGGCAGCCGGACGGCCCGTGCGGCGGTCGTTGTAGCTGACCGTGCGGCAGTCGGTGATCTCGCCGACCACGCAGAGCATCTGGCCGACCCGGAGGTCGTCGATCTTCGTCAGCGACCCGGTCTCGAGGTAACGCCGCGGGAAGTGCCGCATCAGGTCACCGACCGTGTGCAGCCCCAGGCCGTCGCTGAACTTCTTGCGCTTGGCCGGCGTTGCGGCGCCGAGCACGGTCGTCAGGGACGAATCGAAGGTAATCGCCACCTGCGCCTCAGCTCATTCGACGGACATCAGGAGCGGGTATCGCTCCTGACCACCGTCGTACACCATGACGTCGACACCGGGGTGGACCTCCTCGACCCACGCGGCGGTGCGTTCGGCGAGACCGTCGCTGTCCTCACCGCTCACGATCGTCACCAGTTCGCCGCCGGCGGCAAGGAGCCGTTCAAGGACCTGGATCGCCACGGCGCCGAGCTCCTGGCCGACCACCGCGAAGTCACCAGCGACCACGCCGAGCGCGTCGCCCGGTTCACACGGACCGCCGGTGGTGATGGCCTGCTTCGCCGCGATCGTGACGGCGCCGTGGCGCACGTGGCGGGCGGTGGCCGTCATCTCGGTGACGTCCTGGTCGAAGGCCCGGCCGGGTTCGTGGACGGCGACGGCCGCGAGGCCCTGGACCTGGGCATGGGTGGGGATGACCGAGACCCGCAGACCCTGCGCCCGATGGTCGGCCTCGGCGGTGCTGGCGGCGGCGAGGGCGGCACGGACCGTCGGCTCGTCGTTCGGGAGTACGACGACCTCCCGGGCCCCGCTGCCCGTGATCGCGGCGAGCAGCTCACCGGTCGAGGGGCGACGTGTCGGGCTGCCGAGCACCACCACGGCGCCCGCTTCGGCGAACAGCTCGCCGAGGCCGGGACCGGCGGCGACGGCCACGATGCAGCGGCCGGCGAGCGGGATGCTGGGCTCCCCCGACTGGCCCGGCTGGGCGTTCTGGGCAGCGATCTGCTCGGCGAAGTGGGTCACCCGGATCCGGTACGGCCGGCCGATCTCGAGGGCGACCTCGATCGCAGCCCCGACGTCGTCGGTGTGGACGTGCACGTTCCACAGCCCGTCTCCGCCGACGACCACCACCGAGTCGCCGATCTCGCCGAGCCGACCGCGCAGGTCTCCGGCCGCCGGGTCGGGCGCGTCGAGGAGGTACATCACCTCGTACGACGGACCGTCCTCGCTGAGGTCGTGGTCCGCGGCGGGCCGCAACGGCACCGGGATCACGTGGCTGCCGAGGGGCGCGGTGACCGGAATCGGCCGGTGGCCCGTCAGCACGGTCACGGCGGCGTCGAGGATCACCGAGACACCGCGGCCACCGGCGTCGACGACACCCGCCGTGGCGAGCACCTCGAGCTGTTCGGGCGTGTGGCCGAGCGCCTCGCGCGCCGCCGCGGCGGCCGCCGTGAGCACGTCGCTGCTGCGTGTCGCCGGGTCGCTCGCGCACTGCACGGCCGCCTCGGAAGCGGCGCGGAGGACGGTGAGCATGGTGCCCTCGACCGGCTCCCCCACGGCGGCGTAGCTCGCCGTACAGGCCTGCTGCAGGGCCTCGGCGATCACCCGGGCGTTCGGCTCGTCGGGCTCGGCAGCGCCGATCCGGCGGGCGGCCGCGCCGAGCATCTCGCTCAGGATCACGCCGGAGTTGCCGCGTGCCCCCAGCAGGGCGCCACGGGCGAACGCCGCGAGCGGAGGGGGCGGGTCGTCGGACGTGTCGGCGATCGCCGCCTTGAGCGCGTCGCGTGAAGCCACGACCGTGAGGTACATGTTCGTGCCGGTGTCACCGTCCGGCACGGGGAAGACGTTGAGGGCGTCGATCTCCTCGCGAGCCTGGGCCAGGGCGTCGACCGCGATGTCGATGAAGCGCACCACGGTGTCGAGCGAGATGCTCTGTCCGGGCTTGCCGGCCGTCTCCTGCCCCGTCCCCTCGTCCATCGGGGGTCACACTAGTGGCTGGCGCGGACCACCTGACGATTTCTGCCCACGGCCTCCCGTCGGCTATTCTCTTCCGGTTGTCTGGAGTGCGTTGCGCGCCCGGTCGACACAAGACTTTTAGCCGCAATCCTCAGGAGTTCACCAATGGCCGCCGTGTGCGACATCTGCGACAAGAAGCCGTCCTTCGGCAACAACCGGCCGTGGTCGCGCAAGATCACCAAGCGCCGCTTCGACCCGAACATCCAGCGCGTCCGCGCGACGGTCAACGGCACCCCCAAGCGCCTCAACGTGTGCACCGGCTGCCTCAAGGCCGGCAAGGTCTCCCGCTGACCTGATCCACAGTTTTCGTCGAAGGCCGTCACCCACTGGGTGGCGGCCTTCGTCATTTCTTGTGGCGGCGCGGCTTCATCAAGGTGTGTGGGCGAGTTCGCACTTCCCCGTGGTTGCTCACAGTGGGAAGTGCCAGTCCACCCACATACCTTGATGAATCCGCGGCGAGACAGGTCAGAAGTGCGACCAGCCCGTCGGGCCGTCGTACGACGCCCCGTCGACGGTCACGGTGGGCTGGGCGCCGGCGGAGAGTGAGCACACCGACCCGATCCGGGTCCAGCCCTCCGGGAGGGCGGTACCGGCCGGGAAGGTCGCGAGCAGCGCGTGGTCGTCTCCCCCGCCCAGGATGAACTGGAGGGGGTCGGCGCCGAGCGCGGCGCCGACGGCGATGAGGGGTTCGGGGATCTCGAACGCGGAGGTCTCGATGTCGAGGCCGACACCGGACCGGGCCGCCAGATGGGCGGCCTCGGAGAGCAGGCCGTCGGAGATGTCGATCATCGAGGTGGCGCCGGCGTCAGCGGCCTGCGGCCCGGCGTCGTACGGCGGCGCGGGCCGCCGGTACGACTCGACGAGCACACGGGGTGAACGGAAGCCCCGGCCGAGCACGGCGAGGCCGCCTGCGGCCCAGCCCTGGCGCCCACAGATCGCGACCACGTCCCCGGGCAGCGCACCGGAGCGCAACACGGGCGAGATGGTGCAGGCACCGATGGCGGTGACGGAGATGACGACCTGGTCGGCTCGACTCACATCGCCGCCCACGAGGCCGGCGCCGACGAGGGCGCACTCCTCAGCGAAGCCGCGGGTGAACTCCAGGGCCCACGCGGCGGGCAGGTCGGCGGGGGCCGCGAGACCGACCGTCAGCCACTGGGCGCGGCCGCCCATGGCGTTGATGTCGGACAGGTTCTGCGCTGCGGCCCGGTGGCCGACGTCGGCGGCTTCGGCCCAGTCGCGGCGGAAGTGGCGGCCCTCGACCATCACATCCGTGGACACCACGACGTGGCCCTTGCGGACCCGCAGCACGGCCGCGTCGTCGCCCGGACCGACCAGCACGTCCTCGCCCGGGGCCGTGCTCGAGACGATGTCGGTGATCTTGTTGATCAGCCCGAATTCGCCGAGGTCGGAAAGCGTCGCGTCGCGGTCGGTCCCCGAAGTCATGGGTCCATCCCACCAGACCGATCGGCCCGAGTGCTCGCCGGTTCTGCTGCGGCGGCTGCGCGATGTAGGTTGAAGCGTTCTTCATCCAGTCGACGGGAGCTATGACCCATGGTGGTTCAGGCCTACATCCTCATCCAGACCGACGTCGGCAAGGCGGCGGATGTCGCCCGCGAGGTCGGCAACATCAAGGGCGTCACCCTCGCCGAGGACGTCACCGGTCCCTACGACGTGATCGTGCGCGCCGAGGCCCGCAACGTCGACGAGCTCGGCAAGCTGGTCGTCTCCAAGGTGCAGAACCTCGACGGGATCACCCGCACCCTGACCTGCCCCGTCGTCCACATCTGACGGCATGCGGTTCCGCCGACGCGGGCGAGCGGCCGTCCTGGTCGCCGCCAGCGTCGTCCTGGCGGCCTGCGGCGGGCCGGTCGACATCGACGTGCCCGACACCTCGAGGGCCGACCGCGAGGCGTGCGACGCGTTCGCAGCCGAGCTGCCCGATTCGCTGGCCGAGCAGGAACGCGTCGACATCAGGCCTGCCGATGCCCCCGCCGCCGCGTACGGCGATCCGGCCATCGTGGTGCGCTGCGGCGTGCCCACGCCCGAGGGCTTCGACCTGACCGCGTCGTGCGAGACCGCCGACGGCGTCGGCTACTACATCCCCGATGAGCAGTACGACGACCAGGGGCTCGACCTGACGCTCACGGCAGCCGGTTACGAGCCGCGCGTGGAGGTCAGCATCCCCGCGAAGTACCGGCCCAATGCCGCACCGGCCGCGATGTCCGTGCTCGCGCCGCTGATCAAGGAGCACCTCACCCTGGTCGACGACTGCGCCTGACACTTGCGCGAGACGCGTCTCCGGCGTTGATCCGGGGCAGCAAGCTGCCCGTCGACGCCTCCCGCCGCGCTGCCGCGCCGCTGTTGCCTCTCGCAGGCCAAGCCTTGACCTGGCGGCAAGCCGACAGTTGTCGAGCAGCTACCGCAGGCCGGTGGGGCGCTGGAGCGCCAGCGTCAGCAGCCGGTCCACGAGGGCGCCGTACTCCAGGCCGCTGGCGGCCCACATCTGCGGGAACATCGAGAGCGGCGTGAAGCCGGGCATCGTGTTGAGCTCGTTGATGACCAGCGAACCGTCGGGCATCAGGAAGAAGTCGACCCGGGCCAGGCCCTCGCAGCCTGCGGCGATGAAGGCCTCGGCGGCGAGCGTCCGCATCCGGTCCTCGACGCCCTCGGGCAGGATCGCCGGGACGTCGAGCTCGGTGGCCTCCTCGGGGAGGTACTTCGCCTCGAAGTCGTAGAACTCGTGGTCGCCGGTGATCCGGATCTCGGCGGGCAGGCTGGTGTCGACGCCGCCATCCACTGCGCCGAGGACACCGCACTCGACCTCGCGGGCGCCCTCCGCCGACACCTCGACGAGGATCTTGGGGTCGTGCGCGAGGGCGGTCTCGATCGCTGCGTCCAGGTCGCCGGACGAGTGCGCCTTCGCGATCCCGATGCTGGACCCGCCACGGGCGGGCTTCACGAAGAGCGGGTAGCCGAGGGCGGCGACGCGCTCCCGGACAGCAGCCGGGTCGGCCGCCCACTCACGAGCGGTGACGACGTGGCTCGGCATGACGGGCAGCCCGGACGCGACGAGGGCGATCTTCATGAACGCCTTGTCCATGCTGACGGCGGACGCGAGCACACCGGAGCCGACGTACCGGACGTCGGACATCTCGAACAGGCCCTGGATGGTGCCGTCCTCGCCCCACGGGCCGTGCAGCAACGGGAACACCACGTCGACGTCAGCGAACTCGCGGATGGCCGCCGGCCGGGTCGGATCGACCGCCGGCAGCTTCCCGTCGACGATCCGGAGCCGGGACGGGTCGTCCGCCTCCTGCACCCACTGGCCGTCCTGGGTGATCCCGATGGGGATGACGTCGTACTTCTCGCGATCGATCGCCTGCAGCACACTGCCGGCCGTGACGCACGAGATGGCGTGCTCGGTCGAGCGGCCGCCGAAGACGACAGCGACGCGGATACGGCGGCCGGTGGGAGCATTCATCGCGGCTGACCCTACCTTTGAGGCATGTCGTCTCCCACGTCACGGCTCCACCCGGCGACCATCGCGGTGACCGCGGGCCGTCCGCCGCACGACCCCGACCAGCCACTGAACGTCCCGATCACGATGACGTCGACGTACGTCGCCACGGGCGACCTGGAGTACGGCCGGTACGGCAACCCGACCTGGTCTGCGTTCGAGGACGCGCTCGGTGCGCTCGAGGGCGGCCGCGCGCTGGCCTTCTCCTCCGGCATGGCCGCGGCCACGACCCTGCTCGACCTGGTCGGCCAGGACGGTGGCGTGGTCGCACCGCGGCACTCCTACAGCGGGACGATCGCTGCACTGGCCGACTTCGAGTCACGCGGGCGGCTGCACGCCCACCTCGTCGACATCACCGACACCGCTGCCGTGATCGCAGCCATGGAGGCCGACGAGGACTGCGCCCTGCTGTGGCTCGAGTCCCCGACCAACCCCGCACTGGAGATCGCCGACATCCCCGCCCTGGTGGCGGCGGCACACGGGCTCGGCATCCAGGTCGTCGTCGACAACACCTTCGCCACTCCCCTGCTCCAGCAACCGCTCGCCCTGGGCGCCGACATCGTGCTGCACTCCGCGACGAAGTACATCGCCGGCCACAGCGACGTCCTGATGGGCGCGGTCGTCACGGCCAGCGACGACGTGTACGCCGCCCTGAAGGGCCGCCGTGACCTCATGGGGGCCGTTCCCGGGCCGTTCGAGGCCTGGTTGGCCCTGAGGGGCCTGCGCACGCTGCACGTGCGGCTGGAGCGCGCCCAGGCCAACGCGGTCGAGCTCGCGCGGCGTCTCGCCGGGCACCCGCTGGTCGAGGAGGTCCGTTACCCCGGCTTCGGAGCGATCATCGCCCCCGTCATCGCGGGCGGAGCGGACGCGGCCGACTTCCTGGTCCGCGCGACGTCCCTGTGGGTGCACGCGACCTCGCTCGGTGGCGTGGAGTCCACGTTCGAGCGGCGTCGGCGCTGGAAGCTCGAGGCGACGACGATCCCGGAAGGCCTGGTACGGCTCTCGGTCGGCATCGAGGACGTCGAGGACCTCTGGGACGACCTGGTGCAGGCGCTGGACCGCATCAACGCCTAGGACTGTCTTGCCGCTCGCTCGCGCCGTCAGCTCAGTTCTGACTTCGTGTCGCGGGCGATGAAGGCCTCCATCAGGCCGGACGTCGTGAGGTTGCCGGCCACCACGTCGTCGACGGCATCGACGATCGGGGCGTCGACACCCAGCTGGGCGGCCAGCGCCCGCAGCGACGAGCACGACTTCGCACCCTCGGCGACCTGCCGGGTCGACGCGTAGATGTCCTCGACCGTCATCCCCTGGCCCATCTTCTCGCCGAAGGTCCGGTTGCGCGACAGCGGCGACGAGCAGGTGGCGACGAGGTCGCCGAGGCCGGCCAGGCCCATCAGGGTCAGCGGGTTGGCGCCGAGGTTCATGGCGAGTCGGGCCGTCTCCGCGAGGCCGCGCGTGATCAGGGACGCCGTGGTGTTGTCCCCGAACCCGAGGCCCACGGCCATGCCGACGCACAGCGCCACGACGTTCTTGTAGGCGCCACCGAACTCACAGCCGAGGACGTCGACGCTCGTGTAGGGACGGAACGCCGGCGAGTGCATCCGCTTCTGCAGCAGGGTCGCGACGTTCTCGTCGGCGCACGCGACGACGGAGGCTGCGGGCTCACGACGGGCGATCTCGCGGGCGAGGTTGGGGCCGCTGACGACGGAGATCCGGTGGGCACCGATGTCACCGACCTCGGCGATCACCTCCGACATCCGCTTCAGCGTGCCGAGCTCGACGCCCTTCATCAGGGAGACGAACACGGCCTCGTGGTCGACGTACGGCAGGAAGGCGGGGAGGTTCTCCCGCAACGACTGCGACGGGACCGCGAGGACGACGATGTCGGCACCCGCAAGCGCTTCCTCGGGGTCATGGGTCGAGGTGATCGTGCGCGGGAGCTCGATGCCCGGGAGGTAGTCGACGTTCTCGTGTCCCTCGTTGATCGCGACGGACACCTCCTCGCGACGGGCCCAGATGCTGACGTCGTTGCCGGCATCGGCCAGCACGATCGAGAACGCCGTGCCCCACGAACCAGCACCCAGCACGGCAACCTTGTTGCCCGACAGATTCCCCACGAGTCCGTTCACTTGCCCTTCGCCTTTTTCTGCTTCTTGAACCGGTCGCCCTGCACCGCCATGTCGTAGCGCTCCGCGGGAGCAGTCTCACCACGGACCAGCTCGAGCTGGTGGGTGATGGCGGCCATGATCCGGTCGGTCGCCTCGTTGACGATCGCCGGGGTCCGCTGCTGGGTACGCAGGTCCTCGAGGTCAACGGGTTCCCCGACCCGCATGACCACCTTGTGGCGCGGGAACAGATGAGGGTTCTTCGTGTACGGCGCAAGCATGTCCTGGGCGCCCCACTGCCCGACCGGGATGACCGGGCAGCCCGTCTCGAGCGCGATCCGGGCGGCACCCGACTTCGCCTTCATCGGCCACATCCCGGGGTCGCGGGTGATCGTGGCCTCGGGGTAGATCACCACGCACTGGCCGGCCCGGATGGCATCGACCGCCGCGGCGTAGGCACCGACGGCGTCCCTGGTCTCGCGCTTGACCGGGATCTGACCGGCGCTGCGCAGGAAGTAGCCGAGCGCCTTGTTGTCGAACAGCCCCGACTTCGCGAGGTAGCGCGGCTTGCGTCCGTGGTCATAGACCAGGTGCGCAGCGGTCAGCGGGTCGAGGTGGGAGATGTGGTTGAGGGCGACGATGAAGCCGCCCGTCTCGGGCAGGTTGTCCCCGCCGATCCACTCCCTGCGTGTGGTGCTGAGCAGGAACGACTTGATCACCGGCACCGCGATGTTGAACGCCCAGCCCCGCTTCTCCTGCAGTCTTCGCACCGTCACGAGACGCAGGCTACCGGTCAGTGACCCCGACCACTTCAGGGCGCGACACGCGTCGCTTCCCGTGCCTGCGAAGATGATCGTCGTGGTCTCGCGTCCGGGTGGTTTCGTCATCGTGCTGCCGGTCAAGTCCCCGGGCACCGCGAAGTCGAGGATGGCCACGCTGAGCGATGCGGACCGTGGCCTGCTGGCCGGCGCCTTCGCCACCGACGCCGTCGATGCCTGCTTGCGGACACCCGGTGTCGCTGGGGTCCTGGTCGTCAGCGACGACGCCGACTTCGCGGCCACCCTGGCCGAACGGGGCGCCGTGACCTGCGCCGATCCCGGCGGCGGACTCAACGCCGCCCTGCGCCACGCAGCGGCCGTGGTGCACGACGAGAGGCCGGACCTGCGCCCGGTCGCCCTGTGCGCCGACCTGCCCGCCCTGGCACCGATCGATCTCGCCGCAGCCCTGGAGTTCGCAGCGACGACCACGGCCTGCTTCGTGCGCGATGCCGACGGCACGGGCACCACCTTCTACTCCGCCGGGTACGACGACTTCGACCCGCGCTTCGGTCCGGACTCGGCGCAACGCCATGCCGTCGATGCCCAGGAGGTTCCGGGCGAGGTGGCCACCCTGCGACGTGACGTCGACGACCTCGGCGACCTGCGCGACGCCGTGTCGCTCGGCGTCGGCGTGGCGACGGCGCAGGCGCTCGCCGTCGTACAACTGGCCCAGGACTGACGAAAAGGCAATCGGGCCGCCCTCCCGAAGGAGGACGACCCGATCAAGGAACTGCGCGAGGTCAGGCCTTCTTGGCAGCGGCCTTCTTCGCGGGAGCCTTCTTGGCCGGAGCCTTCTTGGCAGCCGGCGCCTTCTTGGCCGGAGCCGCCTTCTTGGCCGGAGCGGCCTTCTTGGCGGGAGCAGCAGCCTTCTTGACCGCGGAGGTCGCGGCCTTCTTGGCGGGAGCTGCGGCCTTCTTCGCCGGAGCAGCAGCCTTCTTGACCGCGGAGGTCGCGGCCTTCTTGGCGGGAGCAGCGGCCTTCTTCGCCGGAGCAGCAGCCTTCTTGGCGGGAGCAGCAGCCTTCTTGACCGCGGAGGTCGCGGCCTTCTTGGCCGGAGCAGCAGCCTTCTTCGCCGGAGCAGCCTGCTTGGTCGCGGCAGCCTTCGTCGCGACCGCGGCCTTCTTCGGAAGCGGCGCGAGCTTCTTCGCACCGGAGACGACGTTCTTCAGGTCAGCGCCAGCGCTGAACTTCGGAACGGCCTTCTTCTTGGTCTTGACCCGCTCGCCGGTCTGCGGGTTGCGCACCCAACGGGCGTTGCGCACGGCCTTCTCGAAGGAGCCGAAGCCGGTGATGGCGACCTTCTCACCCTTGGCTACCTGGCGGGTGATCGTGTCGAGAACCGCGTCAAGCGCGTGGGACGCGTCCTTGCGGCTGCCCTCGAATCGGTCGGCCAGCGCGTCGATCAACTGAGACTTGTTCACTACTTGTCCTTCCGAAACGCGCCTCATCGGGCGTCCCTTGGGCTGTTGCGGCCGAGCCCTCGCCCGGCCGTCCTTTCAGGGCACGCTAGGCACTAGTGGCCACACTCACAATCACCACGCCGTGTTTAGCGCTGTTTTTTCCCGGAAAGCACGGTATTTCGGCCGAATTGGCCATTCAGGAGGCCGAACCGGGCCACATCCGGTCCAGTGCGAAACGCCCGCCGATGGAGAAGTCGAACTGCACGAGACGCAGATCTGTCAGTAGTTGCGCGGCTTCGGGGTCCAGTTCGGACTCCTTGACCAGCTCCCCGTTGGTGTCGAGGAGACGACCCTGCTGGATCGCGGGCACGTGCTGGTGGACCTGGTCGAGCAGGGTGAGGTACGGCGGCATCGGCGCGTTCGCGACGTCGTACAGCAGGGGCAGGAAGAAGGACGGGCTCGTCATCGGAACGGGACGCGCCACGTTGTGTCCGGGCTCGCTGCTCCAGATCAGGAAAGGCGTTCGATAGAGCGACAGGCCGGCGTTGTCGTTCTTGACCTTTGAACCGTAGATGCCCGGCAGATGGTCGCCGTAGAAGAGCACGATCGTCTTCTCGGGACCATCCGTCAGCTTCTCGAGGAAGGCCGCGAGTGCTTCATCGGTGTGTTCGAGGCCGCGGGCGTACTGGCCGATCTTCTTGCCGTTGTCGCCGGCGCCCGTCACCTTGATCGGGTCGTCGTAATTGTGATCGACGGGAATGTGGTTCTGCATCGTCACGAGATTCACCAGCAACGGCTTGTCGTGTTCGTCGATCTGGGTGAGCACCTCGTCGAAGGCCGACTTGTCCGAGATGTAGGGGTTGTCGTCGATCGTGTCGGTCTCGCCGATGGTCGTGTCGTGGATGAAGGACTGGAAGCCGAAGCGTTCGTAGACCTGCTCGCGCTTGTACATCCCGACCCGGTAGGGATGGACGGCGATCGCCTCGTGCCCCTGGCTCTTGAACCAGCCGACGGCCGACGGGTAGTCCGTCTGGTCCGGCACGAGCATCTGATACGGCGACAGCATCTGCGGACGGAACAGCCCGAGGGACTGCCCGGTCAGAGTCTCGAACTCCATGTTGGCCGTGCCGCCGCCGTACATCTGGGCGAGCATGTGGCCGGACGTCGTGTCCTGCATCAGCGCCCGGGTCCGCGGAATCGGGTCCCGCTCCAGGTCGAAGCCCTTGAGCTCCGTGGGGTCGGTGAAGGATTCGCTGAGCACCAGGACCACGTTGACGTCGTCGAGACTGCCCGTCCGTTCGGCGTTCAGGTCCTCGGCGAGCGCGGAGTAGCGATCGGCGATCCGCGCCATCTCCGCCTCGTCGTACCCCTTCGGCCTGGCCATGGCACTGACCGGCATGTTGAACAGGAACCCGCCAACGAAGCCGTTCGAGCGGTAGTTGGTCTTCTGGCTCCAGTAGCGCCAGTCGTTGCCGCGCAGCTCGTAGAGACCGCGCCACACGTTGCCGGGCTGGTTGAACTGGGTGGTCTGCATCAGCAGCAGCGCGGCCATGACGCCGACGCCCAGCCGCAGGCCGACGACGAGGAGGGCGTGCTCGCGAGGCAGGGAACGGAGGCGGGGGCGGGGATAGCGCACACTCATCCGGCGCCCGATCCGCACTGCTGCGACGACGACACCGACGATGAGGGCGAGGGCGACGACCAGGAAGACCGGCGAGACCATGGAGGTCAGGAAGCCGGGCTCGCGGATGAAGTCGAGGTCGCTCGGGTAGACCGGCTCCTCGCGAAGCTGGATCTTGACGAGGTTGCCGATGCCGACGGTCAGGGCCAGCGCCATGACCAGGCCGATCGACCACCACAACCGCCCGAGCACGGCCCACAGGAAGCCGATCAGGATCCAGATCACCAGGGTGTCGAGGTAGAACGCGCCACCGTCGAAGAACTGGTCCTTGAACCAGCGCGGGTAGAACAGGCCCAGGGTCGAGGCCTCCAGCACGACGGCCGTGGCCAACGCCGCCTGCAGGCTGCCGATCAGGCCGCGGCGCAGCACCGTCCGGAGCGGCGCCGGTTCGATCGCGACAGGAGCGTCAGCGGGCGCGGGTTCCTCGATCGCTCGATCGGGCTGAACGACAGAGGGCACGGAGTGAACTTTACGCGTTCACTCCATGCCCTCTTGTATTGCTGATGAGACCGCTGCGCGGGTCAGGCGTGCTGCGTGACCGGCTTCCAGGCAGGGCGTCCGGCTTCGTACGCCGCGATGTCGTCCTTGTTGCCCAGGGTGATGCCGATGTCGTCGAGCCCGTTGAGCAGGCGCCAGCGCGTGTAGTCGTCGATGTCGAAGGAGTCCTCGACCTCTCCACCGGGCGTGCTGACGGTCTTGTTCTCGAGGTCCACGGTGATCTGCGCACCCGGGTTCTCGTCGAGGTGGTCCCAGAGGCGCTGGATGACCTTCTCGTCGACCTGCGCGGCCACGAGGCCGGCCTTGCCGGAGTTGCCGCGGAAGATGTCGGCGAAGCGGGCCGACAGGACGACCTTGAAGCCGTAGTTCTGCAGCGCCCACACGGCGTGCTCACGCGACGAGCCGGTGCCGAAGTCCGGGCCGGCGACGAGCACCGAACCGCTGGCGTAGGTCTCGTTGTTGAGCACGAAGTCCGGGTCGTTGCGCCAGGCAGCGAAGAGCCCGTCCTCGAAGCCGGTGCGCGTGACGCGCTTGAGGTAGACCGCGGGGATGATCTGGTCGGTGTCGACGTTGCTGCGCTTGAGCGGCACGCCGATGCCGGTGTGGCTGGTGAACTTCTCCATGACTCAGACCTCCACGCTGACCAGGTCAGCAGGTGACGACAGGGTGCCGCGCACAGCAGTGGCGGCAGCGACGGGGATGGACACCAGGTGGGTACGGCCACCCTTGCCCTGACGGCCTTCGAAGTTGCGGTTGGACGTCGAGGCACTGCGCTCGCCCGGCGTGAGCTGGTCGGGGTTCATGCCCAGGCACATCGAGCACCCCGCACCGCGCCATTCGGCCCCTGCGGCGATGAAGATCTCGTGGAGACCCTCGGCCTCGGCCTGCATCCGCACCCGGACCGAGCCCGGGACGACCAGCAGTCGGGTGTTCGGGTCGACCTTGTGGCCCTTGAGGATGTCGGCGGCGAGCCGCAGGTCCTCGATCCGGCCGTTGGTGCAGGACCCGACGAACACGGTGTCGACCTTGACCTCGCGCATCGGCGTACCGGCGGTCAGGCCCATGTAGGTCAAGGCGTTCTCGGCGGCGACGCGGTCCTGCTCGTCCTCGAAGTCGGACGGGGTCGGTACGACGCCACCCAGCGCCACGCCCTGGCCCGGGTTGGTGCCCCAGGTCACGAACGGCGTCATGGTCGAGGCGTCGAGGACGATCTCCTTGTCGAACACGGCGTCCTCGTCGGTGACGAGCGTCTTCCAGTGCGCGACGGCAGCATCCCAGTCGGCACCCTTGGGCGCCTCGGGCTTGCCCTCGATGTAGTCGAAGGTGGTCTGGTCGGGTGCGATCAGGCCGGCCTTCGCGCCCCACTCGATGCTCATGTTGCAGACGGTCATCCGGCCCTCCATGGAGAGCTCCTCGATGGCCTGGCCGCGGTACTCGACGATGTAGCCCTGGCCGCCACCGGTGCCGGTGTGCGTGATCAGGGTGAGCACCATGTCCTTGGCGGTGACGCCGGCGGGCAGGCTGCCGTTGATCGTCACGGCCATCGTCTTGGGCTTGGCCTGCATCAGCGTCTGGGTCGCGAGGACGTGCTCGACCTCGGACGTGCCGATACCGAACGCGATCGCGCCGAACGCCCCGTGGGTGCTGGTGTGCGAGTCGCCACAGACGATGGTCATGCCGGGCTGGGTCAGGCCGAGCTGCGGGCCGACCACGTGCACGATCCCCTGCTCGATGTCACCGAGCGGGTGCAGCCGGACACCGAACTCCGCGGCGTTCTTGCGCAGCGTGTCGACCTGGGTCTTGCTGACCGGGTCGGCGATCGGCTTGTCCCAGTCGAGCGTCGGGACGTTGTGGTCCTCGGTCGCGAGCGTCAGGTCAGGGCGACGGACCGAACGGCCCGCGAGCCGCAGGCCGTCGAAGGCCTGTGGGCTGGTGACCTCGTGGATGAGGTGGAGGTCGATGTAGAGGAGGTCGGGCTCTCCTGCCGTCGATCGGACGACATGCTCATCCCAGACCTTTTCACTGAGCGTCTTTGCCATGACCCCACTGTACAACTTGCATCCCATCATCCGAGACGGCAGTATTGCCATATGGACAACTCGAGCGGCGTCGGCGTACTCGACAAGGCGGCCCTGGTGCTCACGGCACTGGAGTCCGGCCCGGCGACCCTGGCCGGCCTGGTGGCCGGCACCGGCCTGGCCCGGCCGACGGCCCACCGCCTGGCGGTGGCCCTCGAGCACCACCGACTGGTGGCCCGCGACATGCAGGGCCGCTTCGTGCTCGGACCGCGCCTGGCCGAGCTGTCCGCAGCCGCCGGCGAGGACCGCCTGCTCGCGACCGCCGGTCCCGTGCTGGCGCGACTGCGCGACATCACCGGCGAGTCCGCCCAGCTCTGGCGTCGCCAGGGCGACCACCGCGTCTGCGTCGCGGCCGCCGAGCGGCCCTCCGGGCTGCGCGACACGATCCCGGTCGGCTCGCAGCTGACCATGCGCGCCGGTTCCGCCGCCCAGGTGCTGCTCGCCTGGGACGACCCGGAGCGCATCCACCGCGGCCTGCAGAACGCCGCCTACTCGGCTGCCGAGCTCTCGGCCATCCGTCGTCGCGGCTGGGCCCAGTCGGTGGGCGAGCGCGAACAGGGCGTGGCCTCGGTCTCCGCGCCGGTCCGCTCCCCCGGCGGCAAGGTCATCGCCGCCGTGTCGGTGTCCGGTCCCCTCGAGCGCCTCTCACGCCAGCCCGGCCGGATGCACGCACCGGCCGTCCTCGCGGCCGCCGAACGGCTGTCCGAGTCGCTGCGCCGCGCTGCTGCCGAATAGCGTCAGAAGAGGGCATCCTGCTCGAGCTCGAGCAGTGCCTGCTTGCGTTCGATGCCGCCGGCGTACCCGGTCAGCGTGCCGTCGGCGCCGATGACGCGATGGCAGGGAATGACGATCGGGATCGGGTTCGACCCGTTGGCGGTGCCGACAGCGCGTGAAGCGGCATTGCTCTTGCCCAGCCGGGCCGCGATCTCGCCGTACGACGCCGTCTCGCCGTAGGCGATCTTCTCGAGCTGCTCCCACACCGAACGCTGCCAGGTGGTCCCGGACGGGGCGAGCGGCAGGTCGAACTCGGTGCGGTCACCGGCGAAGTACTCGGCCAGCTGGCTGACGGCCCTCTGCAGCACGGGCGCCTGATCGGCCTGCGGGCCTCGCGGCCGGCCGTCGTTGTCTCGGAACGGCGAGAACTCGATCGCGGTGATGGCGCCCGCCTGCTCCACGATGCGCAGCGGCCCGATGGGCGATTCAACGACAGTCCACATGGTTTTCCTCATTCTTCCCGTCGGGATGTCACTACTGGTCGGCAGGGACGTCCGCGAGGGACGTCCAGAGATGGAGAAGCGCGTACGAGCGCCAGGGCGCCCAACGATCGGGATCGACCGGCGCACGGCCGGCCAGGGCGTTGCGCACGCCGACGTCGGTCGGCAGCCACACGTCGGGGTGGCCGAGCGCGCGCAGCGCGATGTAGTCGGCCGTCCACGGTCCGATGCCGGGGAGTGCGACCAGGTTGCGGCGTACGTCGTTGCGGTCCGGCCCACGGTCGAGGGCGAGGTCGCCGTTGGCCAGCGCGGCCGTCATCCCCACCAGCGCGCGGGCGCGGGCGCGAGGCATCCGGAACTCCTCCGGGTCGATCGCCGCGACGGTCGCGGCATCCGGGAAGAGGTGGGTGAGGCCATCGACCTGCGTGGTGACCGGTCGCCCGTGGGCCGCCACGAGCCGGGCCGCTGCAGTACGCGCAGCGACCACCGTGACCTGCTGGCCTAGGACGGCACGGACGGCGAGCTCCACGCCGTCGACGTGACCGGGCACCCGCAAGCCGGGACGCCGGACGACGAGGGGCGCCAGCACGGGATCCGACCCGAGATGGGCGTCGATGGCGACGGGGTCGGCGTCCGCGTCGAGGAGCGCCCGCATCCGCGCGACGGCCGCTGCGGTGTCGCGCAGGTCGTCGAGCCGCAGCACCATCGGGACGTACGACGACCCGACTCCGTCGACGTCGGCGAGCTCGACGCGCGCGGTGCCCGGACCGTGCGGCAGGTCGAGGGTGCGGGCGTACCAGCCGGAGCCGTCGGGGCGGACCTCCGCGACCTCGATGCCGGGCACTGCCCGGTCGGCGAGGAAGCGCAACAACGTCCGGCCGGAGAACGGGGTGCGGACCGCGATCCGGAGCTCGATCGCTCCGGTGGTGTCGCCCCGGCCCCCGCGGCGGCCACGCAGCTCGCTCGGGGTCGCGGCGTAGACCTCCTGCATCGTCTCGTTGAACTGCCGCACGCTGGAGAAGCCGGCCGCGAAGGCGACGTCGGTCAGGCTCAGCGCCGTGCTCTCGACGAGTGCACGTGCGGTCTGCGCCCGCTGCGTGCGGGCCAGCGCGAGCGGCCCGGCGCCGAGCTCGGTGGTGAGCAGGCGCGACAGGTGGCGGGAGGTGTAGCCCAGCCGCGCAGCGAGTCCGCTGACCCCTTCCCGGTCGACGACGCCGTCGGCGATCAGGCGCATCGCGCGGCCGGCCACGGTGGCTGCGAGGTCCCAGTCCGGGCTGCCGGGCGTCGCGTCCGGGAGGCACCGCTTGCACGCGCGGTAGCCGGCGGTCTGCGCGGCCGCGGCGGTGCGGTGGAACGAGACGTTGCGGGATGCCGGCGTGCGCGCCGGGCACGAGGGGCGGCAGTAGATGCCGGTCGTCCGGACGGCGGTGTAGAACACGCCGTCGAATCGCCGATCCCGCGACTGGACGACGACATAGCACCGCTCGAAGTCGAGTCGCTCCGTCCCTGTCGTGATCTCCATGCCCCCATCCTGCCTGCCGCCACCGACAACGACTCGCGGAAATCGGACACGGCGGTGGACCGGGTGCTCCCGGCGCGGCGCAGCGCAATCCCTCCCCATCGAGCCGACGGTCTGCCACCCTGTCGCCATGGCTGAATCCCCGCTCAACCCGCTGGACCTGCTGATCAAGTCGAACCAGCTGGCCATCAAGCTCGCGTCCGACACCCTGCGCACGGTCCGCGACACCGCGATCACCGGCGTGACGCAGCCCGACGAGCTCGCCCGCCAGGTCGGCGACCTCGCCGGCGTCGTCGCGGGCATGGCCACCGCGGTGACCGGCCTGGCCGGATCCACGGCCCAGCCGCTCCAGGACTTCATCGTCCGCCAGCGCGAGCTGGCCGACACCGTCGCCACCCTCGCGGAGGCGCAGGAGGACCTCGCGGGCGTCGTCCGGGCACTGGCGGAGCGCCACGCCGAGGCCGTCAGCGCACTCGAGAAGGTGACCGCCCCGGTGTTCGCCCTCGTCGGCACCGATCCCACGCCCCCGAAGACCCGCGCATCCCGGGCGAAGCCGAGTGCGGCCACCGCACCGCGCGAGCCCTCAGCGAAGAAGGCCGAGCAGAAGAAGGCGGCACGCAAGCCGGCCGCTCCGAAGGCCTAGGCCGATCGCGACCGGCGGACGGTCCGGAGCAGCACCAGCCACAGGATGACGCCGGCCGCCGCCAGGGCCAGGACCGCGTGGTCCCACTCCGCGACACCGTGGGACCACAACGGGTCGCGGGCAGCGTCCGGGGCGCCCTGCAAGGTGCGCTGCTGGTCGGTGCTCGAGGCCATCGCCGCATAGGCCCAGCGACTGGGAGCCAGCCACGACAGCTGCTCGAGCACGGGCCGGCCGGCGAACTGGACCAGCGCGCTGGCCAGCACGATCTGGCTCATCACCAGGCCGACCAGGGCCGGTGCCGTCTGCTCGACGGTGCGCACCGCAGCCGAGACGCAGAGTCCGGCGAGCGCCATCACCGCGGCGAGCAGCCCGATCGGTAGCGCGATCTCCCACCAGCCCCAGCCACGGACTCCCCCGCCGTGGTCCTGTTCGGGAAGGCCGAGCAGCGACAGCCACGTGACCAGGACGCCCTGCCCGAAGCAGGCGAGGCCGAGTACGACGGCCTTGCTGGCGACGTACGCACCGGGCGAGAGGCCGACGGCGTACTCACGCCGGAAGATCGCGCGCTCGCCCACGAGCTCACGCACCGTCATCGCCGCGCCCATCAGGGACGCCGCGATCACGAGCAGCGTCAGGCGCTGGGTGAGCTCGGTGCCGTCCGGTGCACCGCCGGGCACTCGCTCGGCGACGTGCAGGGACAGGCCGGCCGCGCCCTGGACGAGTCGACTGAGACCCGCCAGGACGAGCGGCATCAGCACGAGCATGCCGAGGTGCAGGCGATCGGCCCGCAACAGCGCCACGTTGCGGCGGATCAGGGTGGCGACCTGCGCCGACCGCGACACCGGGCGGACGGGGGCGGCGCCCACGATCGGGGTGCGCACCTTCGCCTCGGTGTGCCGCAGCTGCGACGTGGAGGAGTCCAGGAGGTCGAACAGGGCCGGGTGGTCCGGGACCCCGAAGTGGTCGAGCAGGCCGTCTGGCGGACCGACGTGGACCACGCGTCCACCTCGAGCGAGCACCACGACGTTGTCGCAGGTCTCCAGCCCGAGCACCGAATGGGTGGAGACGACCACCACGCGCTCCGCCTCCGCGAGCCCGCGCAGCTCCTGCATCACCGAGCGGTCCATGCCCGGGTCGAGTCCGGAGGTCGGCTCATCGAGGAACAGCAACGGCGGCGCGGTCAGCAGCTCGGTGGCGATCGAGACCCGCTTGCGTTGTCCGCCCGACAACTGGCTGCCGATCCGGTGGCCGCGCAGCCGGTCGAGCCCGACCTGGCTGATCACCTCCTCGACGCGGCGGTCCCGTTCGCCCTCGGTGGTACCTGAAGGGAGCCGGAGCCGCGCGGAGAACTCCAGGGACTGGCGGACCTCCAGCTGCGGGTGCTGGATCTCCTCCTGGGGCACCAGCCCGATCTGGGAGCGCACCGCGTCGTAGTCGCGATGGACGTCGACACCACGCCACCGGACCGAGCCGCCCGACGGCTGCTGCTGTCCGGTCAGCACCCGCAGCAGCGTGGACTTCCCTGCACCCGAGGGACCGATCAGCGCCGTGAGCGTGCCCGGGCCGAGGACGAGGTCGACGTCGTCGAGCAGGACCCGTCCCGCCGCGGTCCTGACCACCAGGTGCTCGGCGACCAGTGCACGGCGTCCCTGGACAGGGGCGGGCGCGGGGACCGGTGCGGGCGCGGGCTCGACCGGCCGGTCGACCGCCAGCTCCACGCCCGGGCCGTCCGTCGCACCGATGTGCACGGTCACCGGGCGGTCGGGGAACAGCGGCAGCTGCTGGACACGGCACCCGTCGAGGAACATCCCGCCCCGGACGCCACCGTCGACGAGCGACCAGAAGGCGCCGCGGCGCACGAAGACCAGCTTGCCGAGCGTGGCCCGCGCGTCGTCGTACACATGGACGGCGGAGCCGACGCGCACCCGCAGCACGGAGCCCTCGGCGACGCTGGCGTCGTCGAGCACCTCCGGGTCGGGAGCCACCGCGGTCATCGCTCCCCACGCTAGCGACGGAAGGCGTCCACCGGCTCGATGCGCGCCGCGCGGGCAGCGGGAAGAAGACCGGCGAGAACTCCGATGAGTACGCCCGCTGGCGCGGATCCGAGCAGCAGCCAGGGCTCCATCGTCGGCGTCCACTGCTGCAGGTAGGACACGCACAGCACGACCAGCTGGCCCAGCACCCCACCGACCAGCCCGCCGAGGAGACCCAGCAGGCCCGCCTCGAGCAGGAACTGCGTGAGGATGTGGCGCGGGAGGGCCCCCAGGGAGCGCCGGAGGCCGATCTCCGACACCCGTTCCATGACCGAGATCAGGGTCACGTTCCCGATGCCGATGGCACCGACCAGCAGGCAAACGGCGGCGAGCGCCAGGAACAGCTTCTCCAGGTCACGTGACACCGCGACATCGAGGGCCTTGGCCCGCGGTGTGTACTTCGCCTGCAGCGAGGACGGATGCGCGGGGGCGACGGCGAGGGGCGCCTGCCGGGCGATGGCTTCGACGGCTCCGAGATCCGTCGTGATGATCATCTGCTCGCTTCCGTCAACGACGTGACGCCGCGCGTAGTCCAGCGGAATGGTGACCGACGTGGCGGTCACTTCGTCGTACTCGGCGGTCCTGACGATCCCGACGACGAGGAAGGCATCACCGTTGACGAACAGGTACGGCAGTTCCTGGAGGTCGTGGATCCCGAAGTACGTGGCCACTCGCTCCCCGATGACCGCGACCCTGGACTCGGCGAGGGAGGAGTCAATGACACGGCCCTGGAGGAGCTCCGGCCGCACGGCCCCCCAGTAGCCGGGACTCACGCCGAAGACAGGGAAGCCTGCGGCGTCCGACGAGGTGTCCGGACCGTTGGAACGACGAGGCGTGAATCCCGTGTCCAGGGTGATGCCCGCCGCCTTCGCGCCCACCAGGTCGGTGACGGCCGTCTCGGCCCGGTCCGGAAACGTGGCCCGGGCGACGGTGTCGGCGTACTCGAGCCCCACCCGCGTCGCGTCGCGGGACGAGAAGGTGTCCGACACCTGGGCATTGGTGGTCGACGCGAGCCCCAGGACGGCAACGAAGGCACCGATCCCCAGGATCGTGCCGAGGGCCGTGAGCACCGACCGAACGGGCCGCCGCGTGACCCCGTCGACAGCTTCACCGATGAGCCCGCCGCGGCGGACGGCCGATCGCATCTCGCGCTTCATCGCGCGTGGACATCCGAGGGCGAGATCTCGCTCAGCACGCCGTCGCGCAGGAACATGCGACGGTCTCCCACGGCAGCAATGTCCCTGTCGTGGGTGATGAGGACGATCGTGGATCCGGCCGCGTTCAGCTCGCTGAACATCTCCATCACCACGTCGCTGTTCTGCGTGTCCAGGTTGCCCGTCGGCTCGTCGCACAGAAGGACACTGGGCGTGCCGACGATCGCCCGTGCGATCGCCACTCGCTGGCGTTCACCACCGGACATCCTGGACGGCAGCTGCATCGCACGGTCCGCGAGTCCGACCCGTTCCAGGGCGGACATGGATTCCTCGCGCGCCTTGCGTGCTGGTGTCGCGCGGTAGAGCAGCCCCATCATCACGTTCTCGACCGCACTCCGGTCGGCGAGCAGCTGGAAGGACTGGAAGACGAACCCGATCTCGGTGCCCCGGAGCCAGGTGCGCTCTCGTTCACCCAGGGTGGAGGTCTCCACGCCACCGAGCTCGTAGGTACCGCTCGTCGGTCGATCCAGGAGCCCGAGAAGGTTGAGCAACGTCGACTTTCCCGATCCTGACCGGCCCTGCACGGTGAGGAACTCCCCGGGCTGGACATCAAGGTCGACAGCTCGCAACGCGTCGAGGGGCGGCGGGCCGACGAACTGCTTCGTGAGCTGGCGAAGAACGATGACCGGAGCCGAGGGGCTCACCGCTTCGCCCCGATGACCACGTCGTCGCCGACGACCAGCTTGTCCCCGTCGAGGGGGCTGACCACCGCGAGCCCGTCCTCCGCGTCCTCGACGCGGACCCGCACCACCTGCTCGCGACCAGCAACCGTCCGACGCACATAGGTCCCGTACTTCGCGGACGTCAACAGGGCCGACGCAGGCACCAGCAGCCCTTCCGGCCGATCGGAGGAAACGCCGAGCTCCACCTCGGCCTTGGTGCCGACCGATCGCGCCGAGATCGGCTGGTCCGTCACGACGGTCACCGGCGCGTGCACGCCCAACTCGTCGGACTCGGTGACCGCACCGACCCGTTCGACCCTGCCGGCGAGCTCGTTGCCCGTGCTCAGGACGCGGACGCCCACCTCGGTGCCCGGCGTGAGCGTCGCAGCAACGTCCGCAGACACGGCGACCTGGACGACGGGCTTGCCTGCCGCCAGGGCTCCCCCCTTGTCGGCCACGTTGTCGCCAACCCTGCCGGGAAGGTCGATGACGTGGGCCGGCAGCTGCGGCACGAACACGAGCTCCGCGGCCGACGCACCCGCGCCTCCGGTGGCCGGGGCAGCGCCGTCGAGCACCGGGGCGTCGTACCCGGCATCCGAGTACAGGTCGGCGACCGCGGCCTGCGTCGATGGCCCGAACTCGCCACTCCTGTCGGCGACGGCGCGTCCTGACTTCCGCAGCGAGGCCTGCAAGGCAGCCACGTCCCTGCCCGTGTCCCCCGGGCGCAGGTCCCGCAGCATCGGGATGCGGCCCGGAAGGACGATCACGGGTCGGTAGGCCACCTCGAGGAGAACCTCACCCGCGGTGATGGTGTCCCCGATGCGCTTGACCGCCCGTGTCACCACCGGCGGCAGGCCGTCCGATGGAGTGGGAACGGAGACCGGGATCCTTCGTCTCCAGTCGACGAGTCCCGTGACGACCTGCGGCTGGGCAGCGGTTCCACGGACGACAGCAGCAGTGAGCACGCTGTCCGGCGGGGGCGCGGTGTCGGCCAGGACGTCGGCCGGGGAACGCAGCTGGCCACCGACCACGAACCCGAGCCCGCCGACCACCACGGCGACGGCCACGACGACGGCGAGCGCGGTCCGCCGACTCCCCGCGCGGTTCACAGCTTGCCCAGTTCCCGCTCGACGGCCTCGAGCCGCTGCTGCTGGCCAGCGAGCTGCGCCTCGAGCAGTTCAGGCTCGCGGACGATGGCCTGCTCCTCGTAGTCGGCCAGGGCCGCGTAGAAGTAGTTCGCCCATCCGCTCTCCTGGGTGCACTCCACGTCGTCCACGGCCGTCCGCGTCTGCGCGGCCGACACCTCCTCGAAGTTGTACTGGCGGATGGGATCGACCACCGTCTTGTACTGGTGACCCCGAACCTCCATGCAGGCAGTCCACGCCTCCATGCGTTCGGCCACGTCCGGATGCACCACGGCGAGATCGATGACGTCGCCCGACAAGCCGAGGGTGTCGGGCAGCGGAGCGTCCAGCTGCTTGTCCACGACCTCGAAGCAGCCTTGTTCGAAGGGTTCGACCCCGGGGGAAAGCGTCGGCAGCTCGACGCCCTCCGGCAGCGGGGCCTCGTCCTCCACCGCACCGTGGAGGGCGCTCTGGAACTGAGGATCGCTCCGCAGGGTCGGGTCCATCTGGGGGTCGAGGGTGATGTTGTCCAGCGTCCTCGTGTAGATGCCGGCGCCCAGCTTGAAGGGATCCTCGGGACCGGCCTGGTAGCCGAGACGCGATGCGTGGTCCCTGGTCATCGTTCCGACCGGGCCTCCCCAGGGCACGATTCCCGGTGGACGCAGGTAGTCACCGAACATCCGGACGTCGAAGCCGCGATCGTGGAGGCAGTCCTCGATCAGGCGTGCATGACCGGCTTGGATGCGGACCCTGTCCGCCGACGAGAGTTCGTACCGGTCGAACGGGAGCTGGACGTCAGCGGTGACCACCGCGACATCGCCCAGGTCCGGCGTTCGGAACGGTGGCTTGCCACCGCCGTCGGAGCCCCCGCAACCGGACACCAGCATCGCCGCAACGGCGCAGCACCCCGCGATCGTGCTTGAGCGCATGCACATCCTTCAATGAAATCGTGTGGACACTGACACGGTGCTGCGGCGTGGTTCCGTCGGAACCCGCCGCAGCACCGTGGAGAAGCAGGACTGCGTCGTTGTCCGACCCTAGCCGTTGCCGAACTCGAAGCGTCCCGTGCAGATGGAGTCACGGAGAGTGCTGCCGTCGTAGTCCTTGGAACACAGGTTGGCGTCGAAGTCGGCGCCCTCCGCGATGTTCAACGACCCGCAGACCGTTGACGTCGAACCGCCGCCGTTGGTGTCGTTGCACGTGCCGCTCTTGGCCGGTGCCCACCACTGGCCATACGCGCCGTAGCTGTCGACGTAGGCGTCCCGGACGTACAGGGTCTCGCTTCCCGAGTTGTCGAAGATGATCTCGGATCGCAGGTGGCTACCCCAGCTGATCGAGTTGCTCCACGCAGTGGCGTCGGCCGTGACCGTCGTCCCTGCCAGGACAACCACTGAGGCTGCTCCTACGGCCAAGGACCTGAAGATCATTCGCATCGGCATTCCCTTTCGTCCAGGGGCAGGCCCTGATGCGCGCCCGAGGTGCGCGGAGACTAGCAGGCTGTGACGGGCCTCACCATGCACTGCGCGCAAGGCGGGCGGCCACCGGTGTCCCGGTGACCGCCCGCCTCGTGATGTGTCCGACTAGCCGACGCTGATCGCCGTGTCGTCGATGACGAAGCTCGTCTGGAGCGACGAGTCCTCGTTCATCAGGAATTTCAAGGTGACGGTCTTGCCCTTGTACGCCGACAGGTCGAACGTCTTCTGGACGTAGCTGGTCGACTTGTTGAGGTTGGAGTACGTCGCCAGGGTGCTGGTCGTCGTACCGTTGACGATCTGCACCTTCGCGGTGTCGTAGGCCGTCGTGCCCGTCGTCTCCGCCGTGTCGATCCTGACCCAGAAGGTCAGCGTCGCCGAGGTTGCCGTCGCGGGGATCGTGACCGACTGGTTCTCGTTCTCCGTCGACGTGGAGCCGTTGCCGCCGAGCCACATCTTCCAGGTGCCGGTGCGTGCGGGACGACCGGTGTTGTTGGTGATCGGCCCACTGGTGCCGGTCCAGTCAACGAATCCCGACTCGAACCCGGGGTTCTTCAACAGGTTGCCGGACGGCGTGCCGCCGCCACTGATGGTCCACGTGAAGCTCGTCGAGCCCGTTGCCCCGGTGGTGTCCGTCGCAGTGGCGGTGACGTTGGACGTGCTGGCCGTCGTCGGCGTACCCGAGATCAAGCCGGTGCTGGCGTTGATCGAGAGCCCCGCCGGCAGGCCGGTGGCCGACCAGGTCAGGGTCTGGCCGGCGCCCGAGGACGATCCGGTCAGCTGCAACGAGGTGGCCGTGCCGACGGTGCCGGTGCGGTTGCCCGGGTTGGTGACGGTGACCGTGTTGCCGGCCGTGGTGCAGGTCGGGTCAGCGGTCTGCGCCGGGACGGAGACGGCGTTCCATGCCGCCTTGACCGCGTTGAACTCCACGCACGAACCCGGGTAGAGGTTCTTCGCGGCGGTGAGAGTCCAGGTGCGGTACTTCAGGTAGTTCGAGCTGGTGGTCTTCATCAGCATCGCGTTGTAGAAGATCTTGCCGGCCTTCTGGATGCCGATGCCGGTCAGCGTTCCTCCGTTGTTGCAGGTCGTGCTGGAGGGCTTGCCGACCGGGTTCGTGCCCTCGGCGAGGAGGTAGAACCAGTGGTTGCCGGGCCCGGCGGCCGAGTGCACCTCGGTGTTCGGGATCGAGCTGGAGTAGCAGTTCGGGTCGCCCTTGGCCGAGGGGTTGTACATGTTGCGGATCTCGCCGTCGCCGACCAGGTCGACCTCTTCGCCGATCAGGTAGTCCGGCTCGTCGTAGGTGCTGGACTGGTTGGCGTAGTGCTCGGTCAGTGCCCCGAAGACGTCACCGACGAACTCGCTGGTCTGGCCGCCGGAGTGGCCGCCCGGCGTGTTCTGGTCGATGCCGTGGCCGTACTCGTGCGCCATCACGTCGAGGTTCGTCAGCCACTCGGTGTTGGCCTGGTTGTGGCCGATGCGGACCCACTCGGTGCCGTTGCAGTAGCCCGGCTCGCTCAGGCCCGGCGGGCAGTAGAACGCGTTGATCTCGTCCTTGCCGACCCGGGTCTGCCAGCCGTCGCCATTGGCCTTGAAGCCTTCGCGGCCGAGCCACTGGCTGAGCATCTTCTCCTGCGTCTGCAGGGAGTACAGGGCGTCGACGCAGCCGGTCTCCTTGCTCAGGCCGGTGCCGTCACCCCAGACGTTGTCCGGGCCCGAGAGCACCGGGACGGTGGTGGTGGCGTTGTTGTCGATGCGGCAGTCGAGCCCCGGGGTGTTGGGGTCGGCGAGCGAGTACGACGAGGCGCCCTGCGTGGTCTCGATCGACAAGGGGCTCGGACCGTTGTGGTGGCCGGTGCCGCTGCCGGTCGCGAAGTGCACCAGCTCGTCCGCCTCGAGGACGGCGCCCTGGACGGCGTCGACGTAGATGTCGCGCACCGAGCGGTCGCCGTCGGTCGTGAGACCACTGACGGTCACCTTCCACGCCAGCTGGGGCGTCGTGAGCGCGTGGACCACGAGCTCCGGCGTGCCGCGCAGCTCGGCCTTGCTGAGCGTCGCCTTCGCCGACGTGGTGGCCGACTTCGCGCTCACCTTCGGCGTCACCGCCAGGTTCCCGATCGCGCGCTTCTGCGCCACGGTCGTGTCGAGGATCTGCCCGTCACGGTTGGTGACGACGACGAAGTCGCCGCCGCGCACCGGGAGGCCCTCGTAGGTCCGCGTGTACGGCGCGAACTGCAGGCCGGCTCCGCCGCTGACCACGGGCTCGGCGACGAACTTCTCGCTGCCGCTCACCTTGAGCTGCGGGGCACGGCTGTTGACCAGCGCCTGCGCGGACTGGTGGGCACGCTTCTTCGGATCGTCCTTGCCGGGAGAGGCGGCGACGACGGTGTCCGCGTGCGCGGACTGAACTGCGAGGGGTGCCGCGGCAAGTGCCGAGGCGGCGACAAGGGTGGCGACGAGGCCACCCATCAGGTTGCGTTTCACTTCTTGACCCACACTCCTCTTGAGAGTTGGGCTCGTCGCGCCCCGGTTCTGGGGAGTCGGGCGAGCCGGCTGGAGGCCGACCCGGCGAGGATGAATGCTGGACCGACCAGAGCCCAACCTGTTGCCAGGCTGATTTCGCCGTCAATGGGGCGGGACCTGCGAGTTAGAGCAATGCAAGAACATGAGCCAAGGCGCCACGCCTTGCGGTCAGACCGCTTCTGCTCCCCGTCGCGGCGTACGGCGTCCCGCGGCGACTCCGCCGTCGACCACCAGGTCGGTCCCCGTCACGTAGCTGCTCTCGTCGGACGCGAGGTAGCGCACGGCCTGCGCGACCTGCTCCGGAACGCCGCGCCGACCCAGCGGAATGGTGCGCACGTAGGCGTCCCAGTCGGTGTCGGCGAAGTCGGCGCCGTCGGTGATCGGCGTCTCGATGCTGCCCGGACACACGGCGTTGACCCTGATGCCGCGGTCCGCGAGCTCGAGGGCAGCGACCCGCGTCAATGCCGACACGGCGAACTTCGAGGCGACGTAGGCACCGAGCTCGGCCGTGGCGAGGACGCCGTTGAGCGAGGAGAGGTTCACGATCGCACCGCCGTCGACCAGGTGTCGCCCGGCGGCACGGACGCCGAGGAACGTCCCGGTCAGGTTGAGGTCGAGGATCCTGCGGAACTCAGGGAGGGTGGTGTCGACGAGCGACTTCTTCAGGGCTGCACCGGCACAGTTGACGAGCGTCGTCAGGCGTACGCCGTCGCCCTCCACCTGCGCGATCGCGGCCGTCCACGCGTCCTCGTCCGTGACGTCGAGCCGGATGAATCGGGCATGGTCACCGAGGTCCGCGGCCGCTGCTTCGCCTCGCTCCTGGTCGACGTCCGTCAGGTAGACCGTCGCGCCTTCCTCATGCAGCAGCGCGCTGACGGCGCTGCCGAGACCGCCGGTCGCGCCGGTGACGAGCGCGACCTTCCCGCGCATGCTGGCGCCGCTCACGAGACGGTGAACCTGCCACCGTTGCTGAGCAGCACGGCTCCGACGACGTTGGCGGCGGCGGGTGAGGCGAGGTAGCAGATGCTGTCCGCGATCTCCTCCGGCGCCGCATAGCCGGGGACGCCGGATCCGTTCATCGCGCTCCGGAGCCCGTCGGGCGTCCGCGATGCCATGGGGGTGTCCACGGGCCCGGGTGCGACCGCATTCACCCGGACACCGAAGGCGATCAGCTCCTTGGCGGCTGCCTGGGTCAGCGCCTGCGCACCGGCCTTCGAGGCGGCGTACGGCCCATAGCCGGTGAGGGTGTCGAAGGCGGCTGACGAGCTCACCGTGACCACGGCGCCCTCACCTCGCGGCACCATCACGCGGGCCGCGGCCCGCAACACGTGGAAGGTGCCGTCGAGATTGACCGCCATCAGTCGCCGCCACGTGTCGTCAGTGACCGTGCGCAAGGCATCGATGGGCGTCCCTGCGGCACGGGCTGCGTTCAGCAACGCCTTCGACGCCGGGTCGTCGACGCCCGCGGCGTGGATCACCACGTCGAGGCGCCCGTGCTCGGCCACCGTCGCATCGACGACGGCATCGACATCGGCGGCCCGGGAGACGTCCACGCGCGCCGGCCGGACGGTCGGCAGCTCAGCAGCCATGGCTTCTGCGCTCTCCTCGTTGAGGTCGGCGATCACGACCGCGGCACAGCCCTCTGCCGCCAGCCGGCGGACGACGGCGGCGCCGATGCCGGACGCACCTCCCGTCACCAGCGCGACCTTTCCTGCGAAGCGAGCTTCGGTGCTCATCGCTCAGTTCCTCTCATTGATCTGGTTCTTCAGTGGGTCATCAGTGCGTCCAGCAGCACGCGGGTCCGCGGCTCCTCGTCGAGCAGCCGCCAGACGTGCTCGCGGAGTCGGTGCTCGGGAACGGTCAACCGCACGGTCTCCGACGCGACGTGGTCGGCCCACGAGTTCATCGGGAAGGTCTCCACGAACACGCCGGGATGCTCCAGGTCGACCAGGAGCTCCCAGCGGCTCGCGCCCAGGCGCTGCCGCGAGAGCCGGAGTGCCTCGACGGCTTCGAGGAACGCCGGCACCTTGTCGTACGACGGCACGTAGGTCACCTCGATCCGTACCGGTCGGTCCAGCTCCACCTCGCCCAGGCTGGGCGTCTCGACCTCCGCCAGGTCCGGCGCGATGCCGTCACTGGGGAGCAGGCCGTGCCTGAGGAAACCGCTCGCGGCGATGGCCATCAGCACCGCCGCGACACCCAGCGCGCCGCTCAGCCCGATGAGGTCGGCGAGCACACCCCAGGCGAGGGCGCCGAGCGCCTGGCAGCCCTGGAAAGCCAGCAGGATGAGGGCGATGATCCGCGGTCGCACCCAGTCGGGAAGTGCCTGGTGCGCCGCCGTCATCCAGGTCGTCTGTACACCGACCCAGGCGGCTCCGCCCAGCACCAGGAGCGCACCGACCACGACCCGGTCCGAGCTGAGCGCGAGGCCCGCGAGCATCAGGCCGAAGGCGACCGACCCGGCGAACCCGAAGTGGTTGACGGCAAGCCGTGCGCGCACGGGCGCGAGCAGCACCGTGCCGCCGACGGCCCCGACTCCGACCGCTGCGAAGAGCAGCCCGAAGCCGTTGGAGTCCAGTCCCAGGCGGTCGTGGACCACGAGCGGGAGCAGCGCCCAGAGCGCGGCCGACGGCACTCCGAACAGGCACAGCCGGAGCAGCAACCGGCGCGTCCACGGCGAGTGCCGGGTGAAGCGGAGCCCGCCCCGGATCGACCGCATGAGGCTCTCGCCGGTCGACGCCACCGCCAGCGTCCGCGGTGCGGCCGCGGCCATCGCGACGGCACAGCCAGCAAAGAGCGCGGCCGTCACGACGAAGGTGGTGGGCCCACCCACCAGCGACAGCCCGACACCGCCGACCACCGGACCGACGGCACGCGCCAGGTTGAAGGTCACGCCGTCGACGAGGGCGGCGGAGGCCAGGGCCGGCCGGTCGACGAGCCGCGGGATCTGCGACTGCCACGCAATCGCGAGCCCGACCAGACCGCTGCCGATGGCGACCACGGTCAACAGCATCGGCAGGACCGCGTCGGGGCGCGTCACGGACAGCCGCGCTGCGGTGGCGCTGGCCAGCGCCGAGAGCGCGGTCGCCGACGCCATCATCCGGACGGGCGAGACCCGACCGACGAGGGCGCCGACGGGCAGGCAGAGGACGAAGAACGGCAGGCTCATCGCCGCCGGCACCGCGGCGACCACGGTGGCCGAACGGCCGGCCTCGGTCATCGTCCACTGGCCGGCGACGACGTGCATCCAGACGGCGATCGCGTTGACCAGCTGGAGCAGCACGAGCACCCGGAAGCGGGCGAAGCGCAGCGCCAGCAGCGGGGAGGCCCCCGGTGAACGCACCGGGCCCCCGCTCCCGGACCCGCCGGTGACGACGGGCCGAGGGAGCGAGGGCCGGTGCATGGGGTTTCTCAGGACGCTCGCGCGGTCACGGGGATACGAAGTCGCCGACGCCGACGAACTCGCCGTCCTGGACCTCGACGCGCATCACGGCGTCGGTTCCGAGGTGGCCGTCCTCGCTGAAGGAGAAGGGCGGGGCGAGACCGGTCTCGATGTTCGACGCCGACTGGATCGCCTTCGTGATGCTCGCGCTGTCGATGTCTCCGTCGATCGTCTTCAGGATCTCACCGAAGGCCTTGGCCCAGGCGAAGTTGGCGATCGAGTAGAAGTCGGGCTCCTGGTCGGGTGCGTACTTCTTCATCGCTTCGCGGTACTCGACCGCAGCCGGGTCGTCGGAGTTCGGCGGCAGGGTGAGCGAGACCGCCCGGAAGCCTTCGGCGTTGTCGCCGGCGAGCTCGATCAGCGCGCCGGTGGCCGGCGGGGCGTAGGCGTAGGCCGGGGCGTCGAGGCCCTGGAGTGCGGCCTCGTTGAGGTAGGCCGCCGCTTCGGGCACGGGGAGGATCAACAAGACTGCGTCCGGCTGCTTCTTCTTGACTGCCGCGACGTACGGGCTGAAGTCGGTGCTGCCGAACTTGACCACGACCCGGTCGGCGGTGCCGCCGCCGTCCTCGATCACCTTGGTCGCCGCGTCGTCGACAGTGGCGAAGGCGTCGGGGTCGTCGCGGACGATCACGATGTCCTCGGCGCCTTCCTCCATGGCCCACTTGACGGCCACGGCCGCCTGGTCCTCATAGAGCGCCTGGGTGCCGAAGAGACCCTTGCGGGCCGGGTCGTACCAGGCGTTCGAGCCGCCGTACGTCCCGAAGATCGGGACCTTCGACTGGTCGAGCACGAACGGGAAGGTGGCCTCGGTCGGCGCGGTTCCGTTGGCCGTGACGATGGCCTGGACGCCGTCGCGGGAGATCATCTTCCGCGCGATCTGGAGCGTCTGCTGGGGGTCGAACGCGTTGTCCTCGGTGATGAAATCGATCTTGCGACCATCGATCCCACCGTCGGCGTTGAGCATGTCGAAGTAGGCGCTCGCGCCTGCCTCCGACGGCACGCCACTGGCCGCCACGGGACCCGACAGCGGGTACCAGGCGCCGATCTTGAGGGCGTCGTCGCTGCTGCCGCCGCCAGAGCCACACGCCGCCAGCAGGAGCGAGGACACCACCGCTGCGATACCGAACCGGACCGTCTTCATGAGGAACCTCCGACTAACTGAGTTGAGTTCACTTCAGTAGTGAAGCAGGCCAACGGTGTGATGGCAACCACTTCGGACCGAAAAACTGAATTGAGTTCAGTCGAGCGAGAAGAGTGCTCCGTCGGGCCCGTCCGCGACAACGGCCCGGGCGCGCGCAACGAGGACGTCGAGGTGCGCGATCGTCTCGCAGGTCGCGATCATCCGGTTGAAGTCGTCGAGCTCGGCGTACGCACGCCGGTGGCGCGTCCAGGTCAGGGCCTGCGCCACCTGCGAGGCCGTGGCCGTCGAGCCGAGGCGGTCCAGCGCCTCGACCGTCTCGGCCAGGCGTACGTCGTGGTGCTCGAGCAGCTCGGAGGCACGGGCATGGACGCTCGACCCGGGCGCTCCGTGGGCCGGCAGCAGGACGGCGTCCGGCCGCGCCAGCACCTGCTCGAGCGAGGTCAGATAGCTGCCGAGCGGGAGGTCCCACTCCCCCAGCTCGAAACCGATGGACGGGGAGATGGTCGGCAGCAGGTGGTCACCCGCGAACAACAGGCCGGCCTCGAGATCGTGGAACACGAGGTGGCCCTTGGTGTGACCGGGCGTGGCCACCGCCTCGACCACGCGAGCACCGATGGCGTACTCCCCCGGATCCAGCCAGCTGTCCGGCTTCTCCCAGGACTCGGCGTCGAAGCACTCCGCAGCCGTCAGCTCCTCGATCAGGTCCGCCAGGTCCGGGTCGCCCGACCGGCGCAGCTGGGCGAGCGAGGCAACCGGGACGTTGCTCGCGATCTCGAGGAGCTCGTGCAGTCCGGGCGCTTCGTCGCGGCCCAGGCCGATCCTGGTGCCGAACCGGCGGCGCAGCTCCACGGCCAGCGTGTAGTGGTCACGGTGGATGTGGGTGACATAGACGTCGCGGACCGACGCGGCGTCGTACCCGACGGAGCGGAGCGCCGACTCGAGCTCGTCGAGACTGGTCGGGGTCCGCCAGCCGGCATCGATGAGCACCAGCCCGTCGCCGGTCTCCATCGCGTAGACGTTGACCGCGCGCAGGCCGTCGCCCGGCATGCTCAACGGGATCCGGAAGACCCCGGCGGAGACCTCATGGGCGCCGGGCTCGGCCCAGTCGTCCATCAGACAACCTGCGCTGCGGCCACCATGGTCATCTCGTCGCCGGTGAAGATCATCCGGCGCCCACGCATGGTGCCCACATGGGCGACCGCGGCCTTCCACTCCTCGCTCGCGAGCGCGGCGTCGAGCGCCTCGCGCGAGTCGAAGCTCAGCACTGACATGCCGTCCCATCCCGAGGACGCCGGGTCGATGCCGTCGACGAGCTCGGTGTGCAGCCAGCGTCGGAGCCCCGGCAGCGGATAGGTCACGTCGGCGTGCTCACCACGCCACCATTCGATGAACTGGTCGTGGGTCCAGTCAGTGGGTCGGGCAGCAAGGACGATCAGGTTGTACATGCAGCCATACTGACATGAACTAGGTTCAATTACGAGGGGTCCGGGCCGACGACCCGCAGGCAGGCGCCGGTGATCAGCTTGCGCACCTGGTCGAGGGTCATCGGTCCCCCGGGGCGGTACCAGCGCCACACGCTGACCACCATCGAGAGCAGCACGGTGGCCATCGCGTGGGCGTCGCGCTTGGGGAAGTCCTTCGCCTTCATGCCGCGCTCGAGCAGCCCGGTCCACTCGTTCTCGATGTCACGCACGAGGCCGCGCGCACGCTGCCGCTCCGCCTCCTCCTTCTCGGAGGGCCGCGGGGTGGCGAGCAGGTCCATGTGGCTCTGCAGGATGCGCATCTGCAGCACCTCGCGCTCCGTGACGTCGTACGCCGCCGCGACGGCCGCCTTGAGCGCCTTGTCGGCCGGCGTGACGTCGGCCGTGACCTCGCGGAAGCGCTCGAGCGAACGACCGAGCTCCATGTTCATGATGGTGAGCAGGCAGTGGGCCTTGGACTCGAAGTAGTGGTAGAGCGCGGTCTGGCCGATGCCGACCTCGTCGGCGATCTTCGCCCACTTGGTGTGCTCGTAGCCGTCCTGGCCGAAGCTGTCGATCGCAGCAGCGAGGATCACCGCACGCTTGGATCGCGGCCCCTCGGTCTCGGGCAACGTCTGCACCATCGTGGACCCCGTTCGCATCAGACAAGTCGAGCTCGGCTCGCCATGCTAGCAACGTGAGGTGAACTCAGGTCACTCCGACGCGGCGAGTTCCGAGGCCAGCCGGACCGCGTCCGGACGGGACAGCTTGCCCACCCGGTTCTGCGGGAGGTCCGGCACGGCGAAGACGAACTCGGGCCATTTCGCCTTGGGGAAGCCCGCCTCGTCGAGCCGGGACGTGATGTCGGGAAGGCTCAGGGCCGGCCCGACAGCGACCACCAGCGCGGCGACGCGTTCGCCGAGCATCTCGTCGGGCACGGGCACCACGCACACCTGGGCGATCCCGGGGATGCGGGCGATCGCCGCCTCCACCTCGTTGATGTCGATGTTGCGACCGCCCCGGATGATGATCTGCTTCTGGCGACCCAGGATGGTGATGGTGCTGTCGGCATTGAGCCGGACCAGGTCGCCGGTGGGCAGGAAGCCGTCGGCGGTGAGCTCGGGGCGCTGCGTGCGACCACCCCGCGCGTAGCCGGCGAACAGGCTCGGTCCGCGCACCTGGGCGGCTCCGACCTCACCGGGCGGCATCGGCGCGCCGTTGTCGTCGACCGCGCGCACCTCGGTGCCGGGGAACGGCCGGCCGTCGCAACCCAGCCTGGTCGTGGCGTCCTCGTGCGGGCTGGTGGTCGTGTGCCCCAGGCACTCCGACATCCCGAACACCCGGATGAACGTGGTGCCGAGCGTCTGCTCGGCGCGCCCGAGGGCCCCGGCGTCCATCGGACCGCCGCCGACCGTCATCGCCTTGAGCCCGGACAGTCGGCCCTCTGCGCCCTGCCGCACCGACAGCTGGAGCGCCATCGTCGGCACGAGCATCGTCCAGCGCACGTCGTGCTCGGCCATCGCGTCGAGCGCTGCGTCCGGCTGCCACGACTCGATGCAGACCATCGATCCCTCGAGCAGGGCGGGCAGGTACATCCCGAAGCAGTACGCCGCGACCGACGACAGGGGCACGAACGCGCCGATGGCGTCGCCGGGCTGAAGCCCGATCGCCTCGATGGTCGCCCGTCCGGCGTACCGCAGCGACTCCTCGGACTGCACCACGCACTTGGGGCGGCCGGTCGATCCCGACGTCATCGCGACCGCGGCGCCTCCGTCCCAGCGGCCGACGTCGCTGGCCGGGCGACCGGAGGTCACCAGCGCCCAGCCGTCGAGCGCACTGCGCTTGTCGGGGAACGTCTCGTTGGAGGCGGCCCAGTGCTCGAGCACGGCGTCGGAGGCGACCACGGCGTCCGGCTCGATGTCCTCCATCGCCAGCGCGAACTCCGATGCGACGGCGTGACTGCTGAGCACCGCCACCATCCCGCCCCGCAGGCCCACCGCGAGTGCGGTCGCGAGCGTCCGCCAGGTGTTGTCGGCCTGGACCAGCACGGTCGGCGACCCGCCCAGCGCGTCCTGGAGCGCGGCCGCCAGGTCGTGGGCAGCGTGCATGACCTCACCGACGGTGTGCACGCCGAGCGCATCGATGACGGCCACGTCATCGGGCGCCCGTCCGGCGCGTTCGCCGAACTCCTTCGCGAGCTGCTGCATCTGTCCTCCTGGGTTCAGTGTTGACGATCGGCCGGCGCCACGAACAGTGGCTCCCGACGATCGAGTACGACGAGCGCGGTCATCGGGCGATCCAGCCGCCGTCGACGACCACCGCATGTCCGGTGACGTAGCTCGATGCCGCCGAAGCGAGGAACAGCAGTGCGCCGTCGACCTCGCCCTCCTGGCCGCCTCGGCCGAGCATCGTGTTGCGGCGGACCCAGCCAGCGGACTTCTCGTTGCTGAAGAGACCGTCGGTCATCTCGGTGTCGAACCAGCCCGGCACGATCGCGTTGACGCGGATCCCGCGCCGGCCCCACTGGCCGGCGAGCTCACGGGTGAGCCCCATGATTCCGGACTTCGACGCGGCATAGCTCGCACCTCCGATCGGGGCCGTCGAGACGAGGCCGATGACCGAGGAGATGTTGATGATCGACAGCGCGCCACCCTCCGGCACGGTCGCCGCGACTCCGGCCGCCAGGTGGAACCCGCTGGCCAGGTTGAGGTCGAGCAGCGAGGCGAAGCCGTCGACGGTCTCGTCCTCGGCGTGCGGCGTGCCCGGCATTCCGGCGTTGTTGACCAGGACGTCGATGTGCCCCGTGATCGCGACCGCGAGGTCGACGAGCGCGCGACGGTCCTCGTCGGAGGTCACGTCGCACCTGACCGGGACGACCCGGCCCTGACCGGGCGTCGTACCGTCGAGTTCCTTGGCGAGCACCTCGAGGCGGTCGAGGCGGCGCGCGGCAGCGACCACGGTGGCGCCGGCAGCGACGAGGGTGCGGGCGAAGCTCTCGCCGAGGCCCGAGGACGCTCCGGTCACGATCGCGACCCGGCCGGTCAGGTCGAACAGGGCGGGGAGGTTCGGTTGTGTCATGACGAATCCGATCAGTAGATCGCGGTGCGGCCGCCGTCGATGGGGATCACCGCTCCGGTCGTGTAGCCGGAGCCGTCGCCGGCGAGGTGGACGACCATGCCGACGATCTCGTCGGGCCGTCCGAGCCGGCCGGCGGGGAGCCGGTCGACGATCTTGCCGATGAACTCCTCGTCCCAGCCCTCGGCCATGTCGGTGGCGAACCCGCCGGGCATGACGCAGTTGACGCGCACGTTGGGGGCGTACTCCTGGGCGAAGGCCATGGTGAGTGCGTTGAGCCCGTTCTTCGAGGCGGCGTACATCGCCTCGGGCGGGCTGGGCCGGATGGCGCCGATGCTCGAGATGTTCACGATCGAGCCACCGCCGGCGGCCGACATCCGGGCGCCGGCCACGGCCATCAGCCGGAACGGGCCCTTCAGGTTGACCTCGATGGTCTTGTCGAACAGCGACTCCGAGACGCCTTCCAGCGTCGGAGAGAGTGGCGCGATGCCGGCGTTGTTGACGAGTACGTCGAGGCGGCCAAGGTCGGCGTAGATCTTCTCGATCGCGGGCTCGATGCTGTCCCACTGCCCGACGTGAAGGGCCAGCGGCACGGCCGCGACCCCGGTTGCCTTGGTGATCGCCTCGGCGGCGATCTCGCACGACTCGAGCTTGCGGCTGGAGACCACGACGGTCGCGCCGGCGGCGGCCAGGCCCTGGGCGATCGCGAAGCCGAGCCCGCGCGTCGCGCCGGTGACCAGCGCGACCTTGCCTTCGAGGCCAGCCCCGCCGGTCATGACCGGGCTCCTGTGTACGTCGCTGCGTCGCGCGGCTTGCGGTAGCCGGCGAGCTCCATCGTGCCGATCGTGCGCAGGTGCACCTCGGTCGGACCGTCGGCGATCTGGAGGGCGCGGGTGATCGCGAAGAGCCGCGCGAGCACGGTGTCGTCGCTGACGCCGGCGGCACCGAAGGTCTGCACCGCGCGGTTCACCACGTCGTGGGCGACCTCCATCGCCACGACCTTGATCGCGGAGACGTCGGAGCGGGCGGCGGCGTTGCCCTGGGTGTCCATCAGCCACGAGGCCCTGAGGGTCAGCAGGCGGGCCTGGTCGATCTCCACCCGGCTGCGCGCGATCCACTCACGGACCACGCCCTGGTCGGCGAGCGGGCCTCCGAAGGCCTCCCGCTCGACGGCCCGGCGGCACATCATCGACAGGGCACGCTCGGCGAAGCCGATCGCCCGCATGGCGTAGTGCATCCGGCCGGGGCCGAGCCGGCCCTGGGCGATCGCGAAGCCGTCGCCCTCGGCGCCGAGCATGTTCTCGGCCGGCACGCGGACGTTGGTGAACTGCACCTCGCCGCGGCCGAGGCGGTCCTCGTAGCCGAACATCGTCAGGTCGCGGAGCACCTCGACGCCCGGCGCATCGGCCGGCACCAGGATCATGCTCTGCTGGCGGTACGTCGGACCGTCGGGATCGGACTTGCCCATGAAGATGACGAGCTTGCAGTCCGGGTCGAGGATGCCGGAGGTGTACCACTTGCGTCCGTTGAGGACGTAGCTGTCACCGTCGCGGGTGATGGTGGCGGTGATGTTGCGGGCATCGGAGCTGGCCACGGCCGGCTCGGTCATCGCGAAGGCCGACCTGATCTGGCAGTCGAGCAGCGGCCGCAGCCACTGCTCCTTCTGCGCAGGGGTGCCGTACATCGCCAGGATCTCCATGTTGCCGGTGTCCGGCGCGGAGCAGTTCAGGGCCTCGGGGCCGATGATCGATCGGCCGGCGAGCTCCATCAGCGGCGCGTACTCCAGGTTGGTCAACCCGGCGCCCAGCCCGTCGTGGGTCATGAAGAGGTTCCAGAGCCCGAGCTCGCGGGCCCTGGCCTGCAGGTCGCGCATCACCTGCGGCTGCTCGTGTGCGTTGGCGGCTGCGGCGATCTGCGCGTCGTAGACCACCTCGGCCGGGTAGACGTGTTCGTCCATGAAGACCTGCAGACGGTCCAACAGGTCACGTGTCCGGGCGGTTGGCTCGAAGTCCACGGCTGTCCTCTCTCGATGCGATGTGCGGTGTTCAGGAGCTGATCGAGAGTCCGGTCTCGATGAGCCGGCGAATGGTGTCCGGCAGCTTCTCCTGGTCGGGGTCGTGATGACGTCCCTCGAGGTGGCGGCGCAGGTTGTGGCCCATGATCGCGGCCATCTTGTAGCGGCCGAGGGCGTTGAACCACGCGAGCTCGTCGACGGCGCGACCATCAGCGGCGTACGCCGAGACGAGCTCGTCCGCGGTGGGCAGGCCGGGTACGTCGCGGCCCACGCCGGGGAAGTTCGTGCCGTCGGCGAAGACCAGGAACCAGCCGAGCTCGACGCGGGGGTCGCCGACGCTCCAGATCTCCCAGTCGATGAGGGCTGCGGGTTCGGTGCCGTTGCAGAGCAGGTTGCCGAGCCGGTAGTCGCCGTGCACCAGGGTCGGCGTGACCGCGGCCGGGACGGACCCCGCGAGCAGGTCGTGCAGCCGATCGGCGTCCGGCACCAGCTGGGGCGGTACGGCGGCCATGGTGCGGGCCCAGCGGGCGAGCTCGTCGCGCGGCGTCAGCGGGTCGGCGTCGACGGGCACCTTGTCGAGGGGCACGTCGTGGAGGGCGGGCAGGATCTCGGCGGCGCGCAGCATCCGTGCGGCGGCGAGCTCGGCCGGCACCTCGGGGCTGTCGAGCACGGGCTCGAGGGACTCGCCGGCGACCAGCTCCATAGCGAACCAGGCCGGCTCGGTCTCGTCGGTCGCGACGATCGCCGGCACCGGCATCCCGGTCGGCGCGAGGGCGGAGATCATCCGCGCCTGGCGGAGCATGTCGTGGCGACCGATGGCCTTCTGGCCCTCCGGCACCGACTTGATCACGAGCGGACCTTCGCCGGTCTCGAGGCGGTAGGTGAGGCCGGAGTGACCGCCGGGGAGGCGCGCGAGGCTACCGACGTCGAGACCGGGACGCTGCTGGAGCAGGGCCGTGGTCACGCGGGCGACGAGCTCGCCCTCGAACTTCTCGGTGCTCATGCGCGTGGCTCCCGGGGCAGGCCGAGCACACGCTCGGCGATGATGTTGTGCTGGATCTCGTCGGTGCCGCCGGCGATCCGGTAGCCCGGTGCGCCGAGCAGGTGCTCGGTCCAGGCCCAGGTCCCCCAGCGTCCGCCGTCGGTGGCGACCGCGGGGCCGAGCAGGGTCCGCACGACCTCGGAGGTGCGCGCCATGGTGTCGGTGGCGAGCAGCTTGCCCAGGGACGCTTCGGGCCCGGGGTCCTGGCCGGACACGACGGCCGCGGCCACCCGCATCCCGGTCAGGCGCTGGACGTAACTGCGGGTGACGAGGTCGGCGACGCGGTCGCACTCGAGCTCGGAGAGCGTCCGGTCGAGGTGGCGGGCGAGCTCCACGGCCCGGTCGGCATTCGCGAGGCCGAGGTTGCCCGAGTCGAGCCGTTCGGCGGCGAGCACGGTCAGCGCTACCCGCCAGCCCTCACCCTCCGGGCCGAGCCGCATGTCGTCGGAGAGCTCGACCCCGTCGAGGTAGACCTCGTTGAAGGAGCTGCCGCCGGTCATCTGGCGAATAGGTCGCACGGTGACGCCGGGTGCGCCCATCGGCACCAGGAAGACGGTGAGCCCGGCGTGCTTGGCGACCGTCGGGTCGGTGCGCGTGACGGCGACGCCGAAGTCGGCGACGAGGGCGCCGGAGGTCCACACCTTGTGGCCGTCGAGGACCCAGTGGCCATCTCGGCGGACCGCGCGAGTGCGCACCGCCGCGAGGTCGGAGCCCGCCTCGGTCTCGGAGAACAGCTGACAGGCGATCAGGTCGGTGCGCAGCATCGCGCGCACGAACTTCTCCCGCTGCGCGGGTGTCCCCCACTGGGCGATCGTCGGTGCCACCAGCTGCTGGGTCACCGAGAACATCTCGGTCCGGCGCGGGACGTCGTACGCCTCCTCCTCCTGACGGAAGGTGAGGGCGTAGGACATCGGCAGGTTGCGGCCGCCGTACTCCTCGGACCAGGTGAGGGCACCCCAGCCGGCGTCGTACTTTGCCTGCTCGTAGGCGCTGATCCGGTCGGTCTCGGCGCGTTCTTCCTCGGCCGTCCAGTTCTCGAAGACGGCGACGGAGTCCGACCCGACACCCCACTCGACGGCCGAGCGTGGCTCGGCCACGGTCGCCAGCCAGGCGCGGGCGGCGGTCGCGAACTCGTCGAGGGAGGGTGGGGTGTCGAGGGTCATCGTCGTCCTCTCAGACAGCGAGCACCGTGCATGCGCTGATGCCCGGAGCTCCGTAGACGTGGGTGAAGCCGATCCGCGGGTCGGCGACCTGGCGTGCGCCGGCCTCGCCGCGGAGCTGGGTGACGATCTCGTGCACCTGGCGGAGGCCGGAGGCGCCGATCGGTTCGCCGTTGGCGATGCAGCCGCCGTCGGTGTTGACCGGCAGCCGGCCACCGATCTCGGTCTCGCCGGCGGCGATCATCGCCTCCTGCTCACCGTCCTTGCAGAAGCCGCACTCGGCGAGGTGCATGAGCTCGGCGCCGCTCTCGGTGTCCTGGAGCTGGGCGACGTCGATCTCGTCGGGCGTCACCCCGGCCGCAGCGAAGGCCGCGGCTGCCGCGTCGGCGCTCACGCTCGACGGACGTCCGGCCCCCTGGATGGCGGGGCTGAACACCTCGAACGAGCCGAACCGACGACTGCGCATCGCAGCACCGAGCAGCTTGACCGAGCGACCGATTCCCTTGGCGACGGCGTCATTGGTGACGACGACGGCAGCGCCGCCTTCGCCCGGCGAGCAGAACATGAACCGGGTGAGCGGGTCGTTGACCATGTCGGCGGCTGCGATCAGGTCGGCGGCCATGGGTTCCTGGCGCCACGCGTTCGGGTTGAGCGCGCCGTTGCGGTAGGCCTTCTCGGCGATCAGGGCGAGGGTCCCTTCGCTGATGCCGTGCTCGCGGAGGTAGCGCGCGATCTTGATGCCGAAGAACTGGGTGGTGACCATCAGCCCCGCTTCGCCGTACGCCGCGGGCAGGCCCCAGTCCTCGGGCCGCGGGTCGAAGGCACCGCGCGGGTGCTTGTCGAACCCGACGGCGAGCGCGACCTCTGCCGAGCCGGAACGGATCGCGTTCACGGCCGACATCAGCGCGCTGCCGCCGGTGGCGCAGCCGTTCTTCACGTTGGTGAACGCGATCCCGGTCAGGCCGAGGTCCGCGACGAGCGTGTCCGCGAGCCCGGACCCGTCACTGCCACCGAAGGCGACCTGGACGTCGGACCAGGCGAGCCCGGCGTCGCCCAGCGCTGCGGCGATCGCGTCGAGCGCGAGGTCGCGGCCGGACTTGTCGGGTTGGCGGCCGAACTTCGAGAGTCCGGCGCCGACGATCGAGACGCCGGTGCTCATCGGGGCACTCCCCCAACAGCGGGCCCATCAGCGGGCCCACCAGCGGACCGGGCGAGCGCCTGGTCCGTGGCGAAGCGCGGCACCGGATCGGCAGTCACCAGGGTGACTTCCGCATCGCCGTCGAGCTCAGCGAAGTCGGTGCAGTCGAGGACGGCTTCCACCTTCACTCCTTCGGGCAGTTCGACGTAGCCGACCGCGAAGGGCACGAACCCGCCCTCGGGGACGACGTACGGCGGCGACTTGGGGGCGAACCGCTGCACGGTGAAGCCCCACACCGTCCCGCGACTGCCGAGCTCGAGCGACTCCTGGGAGGATCGCCCGCAGCTCTGGCAGCCGCGGGCCGCCGGGAAGGCGACTGTGCGGCAGTGCTGGCAGCGGCTTCCGGTCAGCGACCGACCCATTTGGGTTCACGCTTCTCGAGGAAGGCGTTGACGCCTTCGCGTGCGTCCTCCGACTGGAGCGCGTTGCCGACGGCCAGGTGCTCCATGACCATCAGGGACTGGATGTCGGCGTCGAGGCCGCGGTCGATCGTCATCTTGGTGAGCCGCATGGCGAAGGGGCTCTTGTCGATGATCGGCGCGATGAAGTCGGTGACCAGCTGGTCGAGCCGCTCGGCCGGAGCGGAGGCGTTGATGAGGTCGAAGTCGACCGCTTCCTGGCCCGACAGCAGCTTGCCGGTGAGCATGAGCTCCTTGGTCTTGCGGATGCCGATCATGCGCGGGAGGCGGTAGATCGGGCCGGCGCCACCGAAGAGCGCGCGACGGATGTGGAAGTCGCCGATCTTGGCGTCGTCGGAGGCGACCGCGAAGTCGCACGAGATCATCAGCTCGAAGCCACCCGCGGTGACGTAGCCCTCGAGGACCGCGACGGACGGGGTGTTCATCGAGTAGAGCCGGTCGCACACCTTGGCGGAGAGGACCGCCACCTCCATGGCGGTGGTGGTGCCGACGTAGTCGGCGAGCAGTTCGTCGAGGTCGAACCCGGAGCAGAAGGTGTTGTTGCGGCCACGCAGGACCAGGACCTTCAGGTTCGGGTCGCTGTCGACCTCGACGATGATCTCGTCGAGGCGGTGCAGCAGCTCGACCGTGACCGCGTTGAGCTTGTGCGGCCGGTTCAGCCACACACGGGCAATCTCGCCGTCCTTCTCGAGCACGATGTGGTCGGTGTCAACCATGGACCGGTCCTTTCAACGAAGTATTTGAACTGAATCCACTTCAGTTTGGGTGAGACCGGTGTTAATGTCAAGGCGCAAACTGAAGTGACTTTAGTTTAGGCCTCGCGGGGCCATCACGGGAGGAACCAGTGCAGATGCCTGACTCACCACACGGCTCGACGGGCGCGACGGCCGTGGCCGAATCCCCCGACGGAGCGGTCGACCTCCTCGTGATCGGGGGCGGGATGGCGGGCCTGACCGCCGCAGCCCGCGCGGCCCACGACGGCGCGCGCGTGCTCGTCGTCGAGGTCGCCGAAGACCTCGGCGGGTCCGTCCGGTTCGCCGGCTACGCCTGGACCGCTCCCTCACGCGAGGTCGTCGACGAGGTCCTCCCTCTCGGCGATCCCGAGCTCCGGCACGCACTCGTCGACCGGTTCGCCGACGGCGTCGAGTGGATCCGCTCGCTCGGCGTACACGTCGGAGAGGCGCAGCCGATCCTCCCCTTCGGCCGCGGCCACGCCTTCGACACGAATCAGTACGTCGACGAGTGCCGCCGCCGCGTCCTCGAGCGCGGCTCGATCCTGACCTCCACCCGCACCCTCGAGCTGGTGCGCGACGGCGACCGCATTGTCGGCGCCCAGCTCCAGCTCGCCGACGGAACCGTGCGGAAGGTGCAGGCAGCGGCGACCGTGATCGCGACGGGCGGCTTCCAGGCGAGCTCCGAGCTGCGCGCCGCCCACGTGCACCCGAACGCCGCGTCGATCCCGCTGCGGTCGAACCCGCACAGCCGCGGCGACGGGCTGCGCCTCGCCCGCGAGGCCGGGGCCGCGACCGGTGAGGAAGGCGCCGGTTTCTACGGCCACCTGATCCCCAGCGGCGTCCCCTTCGCCGATTCCGGCGACTTCGTCGGCCTCTCGCTCTACTACAGCGAGCACGCGCTGCTCTTCAACCTCGACAACGAGCGGTTCACCGACGAGACCCTCGGCGACCACCTGACGACGATGGCGCTGACCGAGCAGCCGGAGGCCCGCGGGCTGCTGGTCGCCGACTCCCGGGTGCACCGCGACTGGATCGTCCAGGCGTACGTCGCCGGCGCCGAGGCCACCGACAAGTTCGCGGTCGCCAGCAAGCGTGGCGGCCGGTGCGGTGTGGCCGAGAGCCTGGAGGAGCTCGCCTACCTCCCCGAGGAGTGGGGCTACGACGGCGCAGCGATCGCCGCAGCCATCGACGCGTTCAATGCTTCGACCGCCCCCGGGGGCGAACCGCAGCCGAGCCGGAAGCTCGACCGGCTGCCGCTCGACGAGCCGCCGTACTACGTCATCGAGACGATCCCGGCGATCACCTTCCCCTTCTACGGCATCCGCATCGACAGCAGCGCCCGCGTGCTGGACGACACTGGCACCCCGATCCCCGGCCTGTTCGCAGCGGGCTCCGACACCGGCGGCCTCTTCGTCCGTGCGTACGCCGGCGGCATCGCCAACGCCCTGGTCTTCGGCCTGACCGCAGCCCGGACCGCCCTTGACTCCCCCACCACCCACGCCACCACAAGGAGCACTTCATGAACTTCCCCCAGCGCACCGCCATCGTCACCGGAGGAGCCCGCGGCATCGGCGCCGAGATCTGCAAGCGCCTCGCCGCCGACGGTTGTCACGTCGCGGTGGTCGACCTCGACGAAGCGGCATGCGCCGAGACTGTCGCTGCGGTCGAGGAGCTGGGCGGCAAGGCGATCGCCGTCGGGGCCGACGTGTCCGACGAGGCCGCCGTACAAGCAGCCGTCGACCGGGTCGCCTCCGACCTGGGCGCCCCGACGGTGCTGGTCAACAACGCCGGCATCACCCGCGACAACCTGCTCTTCAAGATGTCGACGGTCGATTGGGACTCGGTGATGAACGTCCACCTCCGCGGCGCCTTCCTGATGAGCCGCGCGGCGCAGCAGCACATGACCGAGGCCAGCTGGGGCCGGATCGTGAACCTCTCCAGCGTCTCGGCGCTCGGCAACCGCGGTCAGGCGAACTACGCCGCCGCCAAGGCCGGCCTCCAGGGCTTCACCAAGACCCTCGCCCTCGAGCTCGGCCGCTTCGGCGTCACCGTCAATGCCATCGCGCCGGGCTTCATCGCCACCGAGATGACCGCCGCCACCGCCGACCGCCTCGGCATGACCTTCGACGACTTCAAGGCCGCCAACGCCAAGGCCATCGCCGTCGGCCGCGTCGGCGAACCCGCCGACATTGCCAACGCTGTCTCGTACTTCGCGGGAGAAGCGGCAGGCTTTGTCTCCGGTCAGGTGTTGTACGTCGCGGGTGGGCCGACGGACTGAGCTGGTGTCTTCTTTCGCCGCCGAGGTCTCACCGGTGCGAGGGCCAACAGGCCTCCCACCGTTCGTGCGTCCGCTCACTCAGCCGACGAACAGGATCACCACGTCCGCAACGCAGACCGGCCGGTTGGCCGCATCGCAGGCCACCGAGACCCGGAGCGTGAGCTGCGTGGAGCCGTCGCGGGGGTCGACATTGACGACCTCGGCGCTCGCCTGCAGGTTCGCACCGACGGGCACGTGGTGAGGGAAGCGGACCTTCTCGAGGCCGTAGTTCACCGCCATCGAGGTGCCGGTCACCTCCAGCAACTGGCCCAGGAAGTACGGCAGCAACGACAGGGTCAGGTAGCCGTGGGCGATGGTCGTCCCGAAGGGCCCAGCGCTCGCGCGCTCCTCGTCGACATGGATCCACTGGTGGTCGTGGGTCAGGTCAGCGAAGCCCGCGACCTGCGGCTTGGTGACCGGCGACCACGGCGTCGGGCCGAGCCGGGCGCCGAGCGAGTCGGGCAGGTCGGCGTACGCGATGACGCGTACCGGTGCGATGACCTCAGACATGGCGCAGCCGGCGCTTCGCGATGGCCCAGCGGTGCGTCTCCGACGAGCCGTCGTAGATGCGGAACGGGCGCACCTCCCGGATGTAGCGCGAGAGCAGGATGTCGCCGGAGATGCCGAGCGACCCGCAGACCTGCAGCGAACGGTCAACCACGCGACCGACGGCCTCCGCGACGAACGTCTTCGCGATCGAGCTCGACTGGGCAGCGCTCCGGCCCAGGTCGAGCTCGGCGCACGCCTGCCAGATCAGCAGTCGCGACGCCGCGATGTCGATCTCGGAGTCCGCGATCATCGCCTGCGCCATCCCGAGCTCCCCCAGCCGCGAGCCGAACAGCTCGCGCTCGTTGGCCCGGGCCACCGCGATCTCCTGCGAACGGCGCGCGATCCCCAGCCAGCGCATGCAGTGGGTCAGGCGGGCCGGTGCCAACCGCACCTGGGCGTACTGGAAGCCCTCATCCACCGCACCGAGCACCGCGTGGTCAGCCACGAAGACGTCGTTGAACTCGATCTCGCAGTGGCCGCCGAAGAAACCCTCGTCGAGGGTGTCGATGTGCCGGACGATCTGCATGCCCGGGGTGTCCGCGTCGATGAGGAACATCGTCGCGCCGCCCCGGTCCCCCGGCTCACCCGACGTCCGCACCATGCAAATCGTGTACGCCGCCCCGTCGGCGCCGGTGATGAACCACTTGCGGCCGTTGACCAGCCACCCGCCCGACGTCGGCGTCGCGCGGGTCATCAGCGCCGCCGGGTCCGAACCCGCCCCGGGAGCGGGCTCGGTCATCGAGAAGCTCGACCGGATCAGCCCCTCGGCGAGCGGACGGAGGTAGCGCTCCTTCTGCGCGTCGGACGCGATCGCCTCGAGCATGTGCACGTTGCCCTCGTCGGGCGCCGCGATGTTGAGCGCCAGCGGGCCGAACAACGAGCGGCCGGCTTCCTCGAAGACCACGGCCCGACCACGCATGTCGAGCCCCTGGCCGCCGTACTCCTTGGAGACGTGGGGTGCGAAGACACCGGCCTCGCGGGCCGCCTTCTGCAGGTGCTGGCGCAGATCCTCACCGCCATCGGCGACGACTCCGCCGAGCCGCTGCTCCTCCGGCGCGACGACGTCGTCGATGAACGCGGCGGTCCGGGCAGCCAGCTCGGTGAGGGCCGGATCGGGGGTCAGGTCGATGCTCATGTGGTTCCTTCTCGTTTCAGAGGGTCTCGGCGAGGGCGAGCGCGCGGTCCGCGATGCGGCCCACCTGTTCGCCGCGCGCGGTCATCCGGTCGTCGGCGCTCTCGCCGCGCAGGTGCCGGACGTAGAGCTGCTGCAGGATCACGGCGGTCTTCCAGCAGCCGAACGCCTCGTACCAGGCAACGTCGCCGCGGGTCAGGTCCAGGCCCGTCCTCGCTGCATATCGCGCGACGACCTCGTCGCGCCCCGGCAGGCCGATCCGCTCCACACCAGGCACGCCGTCGGCCGGCGTCGCCCCGTCGGGCCAGTAGTTCAGGAGGGTGCCGAGGTCGGTGAGCGGGTCGCCCAGCGTGGCCATGTCCCAGTCGAAGACCGACGTGACGACATCGGGATCGCCCACGGCGAACTGGCAGTTGTCGACCTTGAAGTCGTTGTGGACCAACGCCGCCGGCCCGGACTCCGGGAGGTGCCGGGCCAGCAGCTCACCGACGCGGTCGAGGGTGCCGCGGCCTTCGAGCGCCACCGCCTCCCACCGCCGCTGCCAGCCACGGACCTGTCGCTCGAGGTAGCCGTCCGGTCGACCCAGGTCGCCGAGACCACAGGCTTCGGCGTCGACCAGGTGCAGGTCGGCGAGGGCGTCGACCACGGCGAACCCGATCCGGCGGCCGGGCTCGGCGCCGACGTCGAGCTGCTCGGGCACCTGGTCCCAGACCACGACGCCGGTGCGATATTCCGACACCAGGAAGTGGGCGCCGATGACCGACTCGTCGTCGCAGTAGTGCAGTCCCAGCGGCGCCCGCGGGTACGCCGCGTGCAGCCGCGACAGCACCGAGTGCTCGCGGCGCATGTCGTGCGCGCCGGCAGCAATCGCGCCGAACGGAGGCCGCCTGACCACCACGGACTGGTCGCCGAAGCTGACCAGGTAGGTCAGGTTCGCCGAACCGTTCGGGAACTGGAGCACCGAGAACTCGCCCTGTGCCTGCGGCAGGTGCGCGCGCAGGTGGGCTTCGAGCGACGCCCAGTCCAGGTCCTCACCCGGACGCACCGGCGCGACTTCGGGCCGGTCGGTGACATCGCTCATCGGAGCCCGAGAAGCTCGGCCACGAGCGCGCGGTGCGTGCGCGCCGAGCCGAAGACCGCCTCGTCACCGAGGGCGCGGCGGAGGTAGTAGTGCGCCGGGTGCTCCCAGGTGAAGCCGATCCCGCCGTGCAGCTGGACGGTCTCGTGCGCGACCCGAACCACCGCGTCCGTGGCGATTATGGCGGCGACCGCCGATGCCAGCTCCGCCGACGACGGGTCCTGGTCGAAGACGGCAGCGGCGTAGCGGGCGGCCGAGCGTGACCGCTCCAGGTCGACGAGCACGTCGGCGAGCCGGTGCTTGATCACCTGGAAGGACGCCAGCGGTCGCCCGAACTGCTCGCGCTGCCCCAGGTAGGTGCGGGTGACGTCGAGCATCGCCTCGATCATCCCGACGTGCTCGGCGGCCAGCGCGATGCGTCGTACGACGTCGAGGTCGGCGAGCACCGCGGCGGCATCCCCCACCCCCGCGATCTCGTACGACGGCGCAGCAACGAGCTCGACCGTCGCATGCCGCCGCGTGCGGTCGAGCACTTCGAGCGGCTGGCGATCCGGCCCCCGCACGCCGCGCAGGTCGACCAGGTGCAGCGACTCTGCCCCGGCCGGTCCGACGGCGACCACCAGCAGGTCCGCGCTCGCGCCGAGCATGACCCGGCCGATCCGCCCGGAGATGGCGCGGGAGCCACCGGACTCCTCGATCTCGAGGGACGCGTCGGTGCCGGGTCCGGCGGCAAGCGTGACGACCAGACGTCCTGCGATGACGTCGTCGACGATCTCGTCGGGGATGTTGCCGGCGGGTGCTGCCAGGACGGCCCGGACACCGAGGACTGCCGAAGCCAGCAGCGGCTCAGGCAGCAGCGCACGACCAGCTTCTTCGAGGACGACCGCGAGCATGGCGATGCCGACCCCGAGCCCGCCCCGGTCCTCCGGCACGGCCATCGCGCCGACGCTCATCTCGTCGTTGAGCAGCCGCCACAGGTCGGCGGAGTAGCCGAGCGGGCTGTCGGCGGAACGCCGCACCTGCTCGTGATCGGCGTGGGCGCCGAGGATGTCGCGCATCACCTTGCGGAGGTCCTCGTGCTCGGCGACCGGCGCCAGCACCGACGCGTCGGCCTCGGGCCAGGGCTGCACGAAGGTCTGCACGAAGCTCTGGGCGCTCACCGGCTCTCCTCCAGCACGCTCTCCTGCGGCTGACCGAAGTAGGCCTCCTCGGCGAGCGCGGCGAAGCCGTCGATGCCGGCGTTGCCGCGGGCGACGACCTCGCCCTGGCGCAGCACGATCACCTCCGTGCAGGTGTTGAGGGCACGGTTCAACGACTGGTCGAGGATCACCGTGGTGATGCCCTCGCGGGCCAGCGCGTTGAGCTGCGAGAAGACTTCCTTGACCATCACCGGCGACAACCCGAGGGCCGGCTCGTCGAGGATCAGCACCTCCGGATCGGCCATCAGCGCACGCGCGATCGCCACCAGCTGCTGCTCGCCACCGGACAGCGCACCCGCGGAGATCTCCATCCGGGTCGCGACCCGCTCGGGCAGCCAGGCCGTCAGCTCCTCGAGGCGGGTGCGCATCCGGCTGCGGCTGACGCCGCTCGCGTACGCCGCCACCTCGAGGTTCTCGCGCACCGACAGGGTCTTGAAGAGCGCGCGACCCTCGGGCACGAGGCTGACCCGCAGGCTCGACTCCCGCGACCCGGAGCTCGGCTTCAACGAGCCGTGCAGGATCCGGCCGAGCGTGCTCTTGCCTGCGCCGTTGGTGCCGACGACGCCGACGACCGCGCCCTTGGTGACCGTCAGGTCGATGTCGCGCAGGGCGTGGACACCGCCGTACTGGTGCGACACGGCCGTCGCGGCGAGCACCGTGCTGCCACCGTGCTCGACAGCGAGTGCCGGCACCTCGAGGTCCAGCTCACCGAGGTACGAGCTGCGTACGACGGGCTCCTGGAGGATCGTGGACGGCGGTCCCTCGGCGACCATCTGGCCGAAGTCGAAGGCGATCACCCGGTCGGCGACGGCGAAGAGGTCGTCGAGCACGTGGTCGATGACGACCACGCAGACACCGTCGGCGCGCAGCCGCCGGATGTGCGAGGCGAGGTATTCGCGCTCGTCGGCGTCCAGCCCGCCGAAGGGCTCATCCAGGATCAGCAGGCGCGGCGACTCGGCGATCGCCCGCGCCAGGTCGACCCGCTTCTGCGGGCCGAACGACAGCTCGTCGGGGTGACGGTGCCCGACGTCGTCGAGACCGACCGAGGCCAGCAGCCGGTGCGCCCGACGACGGTCGAGGGCCGAGGCCCACCGGTTGACCACGAGCACGTTCTCCTCGACGGTCAGCTCGGGGAAGAGCTCGGCGTGCTGGAAGGTGCGGCCGAGGCCGCGAGACCGACGTCGCGTGGCGCGGACCGCACGGAAGTTGGGGTCGCCGTCGTACTCGATGGAACCCTCGACGACCGCTCCCCCGGCGACTCCCGAGAGTGCGTTGACGAAGGTGGTCTTGCCGGCGCCGTTCGGGCCGATGATCGCGATCACCTCGCCGGGGACCATCGTCAGGCTGACGTCCTGGACGGCGTGCAGCCCGCCGAAGCGGACACCCAGGTCGTTGACCGCGACCAGCACCGAGCCGGGCCGCGGCGTGGCGGGTTCGATCGCCGGAGCATCCTGCCGGGCGGCGTAGACCCGGGCCTTGCTGCGCTGCAGGCGCTCGGTCCATCCGGTCCAGCGGTCCAGTCGACTCACGATCGCAGGCACGACACCCTCCGGAAGGAAGATCAGGGAAAGGATCAGCAGCCCCCCGAGGAGGTAGGGCTGGTCCACCGACAGCGACGACGCCATGCTCGGCGCGAAGGCGAGGAAGACGCCGCCCAGCACCGCGCCGATGAGGCTGCCGGTGCCACCGAGGACGGTGGCGGCGATCAGGTTGACCGCGAGCACGAGGGAGAAGGTCTCCGGGCTGACGAAGCCGGACACCAGGCCGAGCATCACGCCGGCCAGGCCGGCGACGGCGGCGCTGGCCGCGAAGCCGATCGCCGACTGGGCCTCCGGCGCGATGCCGATGGTCCGGGCCACCACGGGGTGGGTCTTGGCCGCGACGAGTCGCATCCGGAAGGAAGTACGCCGGACCGCCTCCGCGCAGCCGAGGCACACGCCGAGGGTGCCGATCACGACGTAGATCGCCTCGTTGGAGGAAGGGAAGATGTCGCCGAACGGCGTCGAGACGATGTTCACCGCGACGCCCTGGTCGCCGTTGGTGACGTCGGCCCAGACGTTGATGATCTCCAGGCAGACCAGCGTGAACGCGAGCGTCAACAGGGCGACGTACAAGACGGAGAAGCGGGAGCCGACGAAGCCGAGGAAGGCACCGATCAGCGCACACCCGCCGAGCACCAGCACGATGGTGAGCGGCAGCGACCAGTCGTGCGAGGAGCCGTAGGCGACGGCGTACGCACCGATCGCGAGCAGGGCCGGTTGGCCGATCGACCAGATGCCGGTCCACGACGCGAGCAGGCTCAGCGAGAGCACCACGAGGGCGTAGACGGCGCCGAGCCCCACGGTGAAGACGGTGTACGGCGGGATGGCGCCGGACATCAGCACCAGGATCGCGAGCACGGCGGCCACCGGGCCGGACGCGAGGCGGATCCACGGCCAGGCGTGGTGCCAGGCCGGTGCCGGCTCCTGCCGGACAGGAGTGGGTCGGTCGGCGGTCTTGATGTCGAGACTCATCTGGTCACACCCTCACGAAGGCCTGGCGGCCGAAGATGCCCTGCGGCCGCACGAGCAGCACGAGGACGGCGACGGAGAACACGAAGGTGTCCCGGAAACTTGCAGAGATGTAGGTCGCGGCGAGGTTGTCGAGAACCCCGATCACCAGGCCGCCGACGACGGCACCGGTCATGCTGGTCAGTCCGCCGAGGAGGATCCCGGCGAAGGCCCGGAAGAGCACCGGTGCGAGCACGACCGGAGTCATCCCGACGTTGGGCGCATAGAGCAGGACGCCCAGCGTGGCGAGGCCGACGCCGAGCGCCCAGGCGATCCGGGCGACCTTCTGGGAGTTGATGCCGAGCACACGGGCGGTCTCCGACGACTCGGCGACGGCGCGCATGGCCGAGCCGAGCGAGGTCCGCTGGAAGAGCATCGCGACGGCGGCCATGGCCAGCACGGCCACGACGATCACGAGCAGGTCCTGGGTCTGGATCCGCGAGTCGCCGATCGCCACCGAGCCGTCGAGGAGCCGCGGGAAGGCCTTGGGCTGCTCACCCCAGTGGCGTCCGACGAAGTGTTCGGTCCCGATGGCGACGCCCATGGTCACCACGAGGGCGGCGAACAGCCGCCCCTCCCCCAGTGGGCGGATCAACACCTCGCGCACGGCGAGGCCGAACATCGACGCGAAGCCGACGGCGGCGATGAGCGCGATGACCAGGGCGACCCCGGCGTCGACCATGCTCAGGGCGACGTAGCCGGCGGTCGTGGCCATGGCGGCCATCGCGAAGTTCATGACGTCGGTCGACTGGAAGATGATCACCAGACCCAGCCCGACCAGGCCGTAGACGGCTCCGTTCGCGACCCCGCTCAGCACGGTGACGAGCAGCTGGTCCATGACTCTCCTTTGATGTCGACGAGCTTCAAACTGAACTGACTTGAGTTCAATTTAGGTGACGGTCGCCACGCTGGCAACCCCTCGGTCTCGACAAACTCCAGCAATTTGAACTAACTTCAGTTTCATGTCCGAGACCACGCTTGCCCGCTACTACCGGGCCATCGACGAGGGCCGCATCGACGACGCCCTGGACCTGCTCGACCCCGCCGTGCGCTTCGTGATGGTGCTGCCGGCCGGCGCCAAACGCGACCAGGGACGCGACGCGATGCGCTCCTATCTCGGCGGCCGCGGCGTCTCGAACAGGGCCCACGTGGTGCTGCGCCAGACACGCGATGACGACGTCGAGTTCGTCTACGGCAAGGTGACCGAGGGCGACACCACGACCGGCCGGTTCCTCTCCGGCGTCCGTCTCGGACCCGACGGCCTGATCGCGAGCTACCAGGTCACCTTCGACACCGAGCACGACCTGATGGAGGACTGATGAGTACGACGACGCCCTTCCTCGAGCGCTGGTTCGAGATCATGGATTCCGACGAGCCCGAGCGGGTCCTCGGCCTGATCACCGACGACTTCGTGATGTCGGTGCAGTTCTCCCAGGGCGGCGGCCAGTCCGCCGAGTTCGTCGGCGATCGCGCCGGCCTCAAGCGCTACCTCGACCAGCGCGAGAAGAGCGTGCTCGTGCACCACGTCGCCAAGGGCGCCCGCGTCGGCGACGTCGAGCTGGTGCTCGGCCAGACCACCCGCGACGGCGACTTCGAGGCGTCGTTCAACGCCTCGGCCATGATCGACAGCGCCAGCGACAAGTGCCGCCGGCTGCTCATCTGCCGCACGCCCGAGGTCGAGTTCCCCCAGGCCTGACCCAGGCCCGACCCGGGCCTGGCCCGGGCCCGAGAGCTCAGCGGGCGGTGTAGCCGCCGTCGGCGTACACCTCGGAGCCGGTCATGAAGGTCGAGTCGTCACTGACGAGGAAGGCCACGACCGCGGCGATCTCCTCGCTGCGCCCCAGTCGACCCATGGGCGTGTTCGCCAGCATCGACTCATGCCGCGGGGTGCCTTCATAGCGCTTCAACAGCTCGGCAGTGCCGATGAATCCGGGGTGCACCGAGTTCACCCGCACCGACGCCGTCGCCCAGTGCAGGGCGGCGTTCTTGGTCAGCGTGCGCACCGCGCCCTTGGCTGCGTGATAGGCCGCGCTGTTGCCGAGGCCGCCGACGGTGCCGAGGATCGAGGAGAGGTTGACGATCGAGCCCCCGCCGGAGGTGGCGACGATCGGGCCGAGGTGCTTCATGCCCAGCCAGACGCCGGTGGAGCCGACCGACATGACTCGCTCCCAGTTGTCGACCGTCTCGTCCTCGACGGTCGCAAGGCTGCCGATGGCCGCATTGTTCACCAGGCCGTCGAGGCGCCCGTACTCCCGCTGGACCATCGCGGCGGCCTCGACCCACTGCGCCTCGTCGGCGACGTCGAGCCGTGCGGCGAGGTGCCGGCCCGTGCCCGGGAGCTCGTCCGCCAGCGCCTTGCACGCCTGCTCGTCGAGGTCGGTGAGGACCAGGTGGGCCCCCTCCTCCGCCAGCCGCTCGGCGGTCGCCCGACCGAGTCCCCCGGTCGCGCCGGTGAGGAGGATGACCTTGTCCTTGAGGCGTCGCTCCACTGTTGTCATGGCAGTTCCTGTCTGTCGGTCAGCCGATGCTGACGAGGGTCTTTCCGATGGTGCGGCCGGCGATCATCTCCGCGAGCGCCCGGGGCGCCGACTCGAGTCCGGCGAAGACGCTCTCGCGATGCACGAGCTCGCCACTGCGGAGCCACGCGGCCAGCCGGTCCTGCATCTCCTCGCGCAGGTGCAGGTTGCTGCTGCCGCGGAAGCCACGGAGCGTGAGGTCCTTGGAGACGGTGAGGAACAGGTTGCGCGGCCCCTTCGATTCCGACTCGTACTCCGAGATCGAGCCGCACATAGCGACCCGGCCGCTGCGGTTGAGGTGGTCCAGGGCGGCCTCGAGGTGGTCGCCTCCGACGGAGTCGAAGTAGACGTCGATCCCCTCCGGAGCGAGATCCTGCAGCTGGGCGCCCAGGTCGCCGTCGCGGTAGTTGAAGGCCTCGACGCCGAGGTCCTCGCGGAGCCAGGCGACCTTCTCGTCGCTGCCCGCACTCGCGATCACCCGGTGGCCGCAGAGCTTCGCGATCTGTGCGACGAGGCTGCCGACCGCGCCCGCGGCCGCTGAGACCCAGACGGTCTCACCACCCCTGAGGGCATCGACGACGTGCAGGCCGGCGTACGCCGTCAGCCCCATCCCGCCGAGCGGCCCGAGGAACCACGACACCTCCGCATCGCCGACGTCGAGCCGGGTGAGGGTGCCGACGCCGCCGAGCTGGATCGCAGCCGGGTCGACGACGGCGTACTCCCGCCAGCCCTGGGCGTGGGACACGATGTCGCCGGGTGCAAAGCCCGGCGCGCGGGACTCGACCACCTCGCCGAGCGCCATGACGCCGTCCATCGCCTGGCCCAGCGGGAACGCTGCGAAGTAGCCCGCCGGCGCATCGGGCCGCAGGCGCAGCCGCAGTCCAGGATCGACGGACGTCCACGTGTTGCGGACGAGCACCTGGCCCGGCGCCGGATCGGGAACCTCGATCTCGACCACCTCGAAGTCACCGGGTGCGACCGGTCCGGCGGGGTACCGCCGGACCCGGACCTCCCGCCCGACCCAGGTCATGGTTGTGGAGAGTGTCGGTGATCGGTCATACTTGAAGTGATATCAGTTCATGCGCCGGGCTGCAACCGCACGAAGGCCATGAATCGAGCCGAAGCCGGGAACCCGTGCCGCTACCCTGAGCGACCACGGTCTCGGGAAGGGGAGCCATGCAGACAACGACAGCTCCGCGGGCCGAAAGCGCCCGTTCGAAGCGCACTGCCATCGTCGCGGCAGCCATCGACCGCTTCGGCAGTGACGGCTACGAACACACCAAGTGGGCCTCGATCGCCGACGACGTCGGCATCGGACAGACCGCGCTCTACCACTACTTCGAGTCGAAGGCGCACTGCCTGTTGACCATCATGCGGCTCGAGCTCACCCGCTCGCTGGAGCGCTTCCAGGACGTCACCACGTCGGTCGACGACCCGGTCGAGGCGTTGCGCCTCGCGGTCAGCTCGGCCTACGTCGGCAGCGCGCGCGACGCCCTGCAGCGCCGGATCCTGCAGAACCACCTCGACCTGCTCGCCACCCCCCGACCCTCCGAGAAGGAGGAGCAGGAGCGCCTGCAGTCCCGCGCACTGGTGCGCGAGATCGAGCAGGCGTGGACCGCCCTGATGCAGCGCGGTGTCGACAGCGGCGCCTTCGCCGACCGCGACGTCGAGCTGTCCGCGCGCATGGCGCTCGCGCTCGTCGTCGGCGTGTGGCGGTGGTACCGCCCCGGCGGTCCGCACACGCTCGACGAGATCGGCGTACTCACCTCGGACGCGGTGCTCCGCGTCGTCGTCTGAGCCTGACTTCTAGGGAACGACGACGAGTCGTCCCGTCACCCGGCCCTCGCGCAGCTGCGCGTAGGCCTGCGGCACGTCGCTGAACGGCACCGTCTCGATCACCGGGGCGAGCAGCCCCTGCTCGGCGAGCTCGACGACCGCGACGAGGTCTTCCCGCGCACCCCAGAAGGGCGCACTGACCTGCCAGCCCAGCGGCAGGTCCAGGCCCTTGCCGACCGCGATGGTGCCGCGCGCTCCGCCGACGACGACCAGTCGACCGCCGGGCACCAGCGCCGCAGCGCCCGCGCGCATGGTCTCGTCCGACCCGACGAAGTCGAGGACGACATCGGCTCCGGCCAGTCCGTCGACGGACGTCGTCGTCAGGTGAGCTCCGAGCCGCTCCGCCAGCGCACAGGCCTCGGGCCGGGGATCGACGGCCGTCACCTGCGCCGTGGTGATCGCACGCAGGATCTGGACGGCCAGGTGGCCGAGGCCGCCGACGCCGATCACCACCGCCGAGCAGTCCCCCATGAGGGCGTCGCGATGGGCCCGGATCGCGTGATAGGCCGTCAGACCCGCGTCGGCCAGCGGCGCGAGCTTCTCCGCAGGCACACCCCGGGCGGTCACGAAGTGGCGTTCGTCCGGCAGCAGGACGTATTCGGCCAGTCCGCCGTCGCGACCCAGCCCGCACCCGACCTTGCCCTCGAGAGCGACGCAGTGGTTGTCCTGGCCGCGCAGGCAGTTGTGGCACTTGCCGCACGACCAGACGCCGTGCACGACGCCGTCCTCGCCGATCAGCGAGGCGTCGACCTCATCGCCGACCGCGACGACCCGGCCGGCGACCTCGTGGCCCAGGGTCAGTGGGAGGTCGTACGGCAGCGTGCCCTCCGGGCAGCCCATCACGAAGAGGTCCGAGTGGCACAGGCCGACGGCCCGGACCTCGAGGAGGACCTCCCGCCCGAGGGGCACCGGCACCGGCACCTCGACCCGCTCGACGTCGCAACCCCAGCCGAGGAGTCGGTACGCCGGCATCATGGCTACGGCCACATCGGGACCTGGGGTCCACGGCCACCGACGGCCTCGAGATAACCGGCCGTGTCCGCACGCCGCTCCCCCCACATGATCTCGAAGACCAGCCGGGAGATCATCCACTTCCCCTCGTGCCGCACCAGCTCGTCGTGGTAGCGACCGACGAGGAGGCACACGTCGTCGTCGCCCTCGAACTTCTGGTACGACGTGTGGTAGACCAGCGCGGTCGCGGTGTCCCCCTGGACGTCGACGTGATAGACGCTCAGCAGGTGGTGCTGCCACACGCAGTTCTTGGTCGCGTCGCGGATCCAGCCGATCACGGTCTCGGCGCTCTCCGCGGGCTCGGCGTTGCCGTACTGCGCCCACAGGTCCGGGTACAGGACGTCGTACAGCGCCTCCGGGTTCGCCGAGTCGATGCTCGACGCGTACTTGTAGATCTGGTCCTCGATGAGGATCCGGTCCTCGACACTGGTCATCGCTCTGCCTCTTCTCGTGGTTCGTGCTTCATCAGACGGTGGCGCCGACGCGATAGCCCTCGGCAATGGCGTGGCTGATCCTGCGGGGCGTCACGCAGTCACCGATCGCGGTGACCTTGCCGCCGAGACCGTCGGCCGACAACGTGCGCTGCAAGGCGTCGTCGCTGTGCCGGGGCTGGTGCGCGACCAGCAGTGCCTGGCCGACGTTGACCTCCTGGCCACCGAACACCGGACGCAACGCAACCGCACCGGCGTCATCGGGAACGACCAGCCGGTGGGCCACCTGCAGGGTCACCCCCGCAGCGCCGAGGCGTTGCAGCAACGGACCCACGCTCTCGGCGGGCACCCGCGGTGCAAGCGAGGTCATCGCCGTCGCGAAGGTCACCTGCCAGCCACGCTGGGCCAAGGCCTCGGCAGCGCTGTACGCGGGCCAGAACCCGTCGTCCTCGTCGTACACGACAGCGACGCCCGGAGTCTCCGGCACCCTCCCGAGGAGTACGTCGTCGACCGTGACGGCGCCGCGGCCGAGCAGGCCCGTCGTCAGCGGAGCCGGCACCGAACCGGTGGCGATCACGACGTGGTCGGCGAGACCGCCGATCTCCTCGAGGTCGTCCGCACCGATCTCGGCGCCGAGGTTGATGTCGACCTTGAGTCGCCGGGTCTCGCGGTCGAGGTGGTCGACGATGTCGATCAGGGTCGCGCGATGCGGCGAGGCAGCGGCGACGCGCACCGCTCCCCCGAGCGCCGTCCCGCGTTCGAAGAGCGTCACCCGATGACCACGCTCGGCGGCCACGCGCGCTGCCTCGAGACCACCGGGACCGCCACCGATGACATAGATCTCCCTGGACCGCGCGACCTGGACGCCGACGCCGGGCAGCCGGCCGCGTCCCACCTCGGCGTTGACCGCGCAGTGCAGGTGCGGGTCGAAGGCGCGACAGTCCTGGTTGATGCCCAGGCAGCCGCGGACCTCGTCGAGGCGCCCGGACTGCGACTTCACCGGCAGGTCCGGGTCGGCGATCAGCGCACGAGCCATGCCGACCAGGTCGGCGTGACCTGCCTTGATGACGTGCTCGGCGGTGCCGACGTCGCGGATCCGCTGACCGACGAGGGTGGGCAGGCCGGTGGCGGCGCGCACGCGCGACGCCGAAGGGACGGCCACCGCGTCCGGCCCGGTGGAATCCTTGACGTACTTGCCACGGGTCCCGTGGGTGATGCTGAAGTAGTCGACGACGCCGAGCGCGGCCAAGTCCTCCGCGATCCGCACGCAGTCCTCGATCCCCATGCCGCCCGGGATCTCCTCCTCACCACTGAGCCGTACGCCGAGGGCGAACCCGGCCGGCGTCACCGACCGCATCGCCTCGATCACGAGGTGCAGGAAACGCATCCGGTTCTCGAACGATCCGCCGAACTCGTCGGTCCGCTGGTTCGTCGACGCGGACATGAACTGCGCCGGCAGGTAGCCGTGCGCCGCGTGGATCTCGACGCCGTCGAGACCGGCCCTGACCAGGTTCTCGGTCGAGACCCGCCAGCCCTCGACGATGTCGTCGATCTCGCGGTGCGTGAGCACGTGCGGCGGATAGGCGTCCCGGACGGTCTTGATTGCCGACGGCGCCACCGGGGCGTTGTCGGACTCACCGCCGATGAACTCGCGGCCGAGGTGGCACAGCTGGCCGATGAAGCGGGCGCCGTGGCGATGCACGACGTCCGCCTTCTCCGCCATGACCGGCACGACCGCGTCGAGGTAACCCTCGACCAGCTTGCCCGACCTCAGTGCCGACGTCGGGTGGACGACCATCGCCCCGGCAATGACCAGCCCGACTCCCCCGGCCGCGAGCCGCTCGAAGTGCTCGACGTCCCCGTGCGTGGGCACGCCGTGCTCGACCAGGCTGGTCCCCGCAGGCAGGGCCACCAGCCGGTTCCGGACGTCGAAGCCGCCGATCCGGAACGGCGAGAAGACGTGCGGGAACTGGTCGGCCATCGGGGCTCCTGTTTCGGTGTTCAGCCGGCTCAGTGCGTGCCCGGACCGGTGCCGCGGCGAACGCCGTCGGTGACCGACTCGGGCAGGCTGCGGCTGGGGTCGACCGAGATGGTCTTGTAGTGCAGGAACTCCTGGTACGCCGTCGGCCCGTGCTCGCGGCCGATGCCGGACTTCTTGAAGCCACCGAAGGGCGAGCCCAGGTCGGCCGCGAAGGTGTTCACCGAGAACGTGCCGGCCCGGACCTTGCGGGCGACCTCGAACCCGTGGGCGTCGTCGGCCGTGAAGACCGCGCCGGACAGGCCGAGCTCGCTGTCGTTGGCGATCCGGATCGCGTCCTCCTCGCCGTGGTGCGGGATCAGGCAGGCCATCGGGCCGAAGATCTCCTCACGCGAGACCCGCATCGAGTTGTCGGCGTCCGTGACCAGCGTGGGCTCGAAGTACCAGCCCCGGTCGAGGCCGGCCGGACGCCGACCGCCGGTGGCGATCGTGGCGCCCTCCTTGCGGGCGAGCTCGACGTACTCCTCCACGCGGTCGCGCTGGCGCTCGGTGACGAGGGGGCTGATCACCGTGTCGGACTCCATCGGGTCGCCGATCTTCAGCGACCGGAAACCTTCGACGAGCGCCTCGGCGTACTCGTCGTAGCGCGCAGCGGGGACGACCAGCCGGGTGAGTGCGACGCAGCTCTGTCCGGCGTTCGTGCCGACGCTCGCGCCGATCAGGACCGGGAGGGCGTCCTCCAGCTTCGCGTCGTCGAGGACGATCGCGGCCGACTTCCCACCGAGCTCGAGCACGCAGGGGCGGATCAGCTCGCCGCAGGCGGCGGCGATCCGGGCGCCGGTCTGCACGGAGCCGGTGAAGCTGACCATGTCCACACCCGGGTGCCGGACGAGGTACTCCGACTCCGGTCCGCGGGCAGCCACGATGTTGATGACGCCCGGGGGCAGGCCGATCTCCGCACAGATGTCGCCGTAGATGAAGGTGGCGAGCGGGTTGGGCTCGGTCACCTTGACCACAGCGGTGCACCCGGCGATCAGGGCCGGGGCGACCTTCTGCGGCACGGCCGGGAAGGCGAAGTTGTACGCCGGGAAGGCCGCCACCACGCCGATCGGCTCCTGGGTCACGAGGCTGGCGCCCGCCATCGGGATGATGCTGCCGCCCTCGGAGCTGGCGGCCAGCGGGCCGAGGTCGCTGAGCCGCACCTGGGCGGTGTCGAGGCTGCGGCCGATCTCGGCGTTGTAGTTGAGGCTCATCACCGGGGAGATGACCTGGTAGACCTGCGAGAGGAACAGGGTGCAGCCGAGCTCCTCGGTGATCAGCCGGGCGAGCTCGTCCTGCCGCTTGGCGATCGCGTCCGCCATCCGGGTGAGGTAGTCAGCGCGCTCGGCCGGCGTCAGCCGAGGCCACTCCCCCTCGTCGAACGCCTTGCGGGCGGCGCCGACGGCAGCGTCGATGTCGGCACGGGAAGCCGCCGGGACGTGGCCGATGATCTCTTCGGACCTCGGCGAGATGATGTCGAACCGGTCATCGGTCTGCGCGGCACGCCATGCGCCGTCGATGAAGAATGCCTGGTGATCAATGGTTGCCATGGGGATGACCTTCCACTCGTGACGGGCCCTGGGGCCCGGGTGAGAACCGGGCTCGCCTGCACTCCAGCAGGAATGAACCCAGTTCGATTCAATTTACGGGATGGTGACGCCCGCCACAAGAGGTCGGGCGGGTGGGTGAATCACCTCCGTCACCCAGACGCCGAGACGGTCCCAGAGCGTCGCTCGACCGTCCTGGAAGTTGTGGCAGTGATAGCTGCCCGCCAGCACGAACAGGGTGATGTCGGCGGAACCCACGTAGAACGCGGGCTCTTCGCGCGGTCGCTCAGCAATGTCGTTCTCGCCGAACACGACCATCACCGGTGATGCCACCCTGGCCGCGTACGCGCTCGTGAAGCCGACATGAAGTGCGTCGACATAGGTCTCGGCCGCCCAGATCACCGAGTTGGCGTTGTCTGCCGCCACGATGTCGGCCGGGACATCCGGCCCGTTCAACCAGACCTGGTGGGGAGACTTGTCGACGACGCCGTAGCGGGCGTCCCACTGGTCACCCCAGAACACTCGTGCCTGGTCGACCGCCGTCGCGCGGACGGTCGGGTCGTCCGCTGCGTCGACCGCACGATCCTTGACCCCGTGGGTGAAACCCAGCACGGCGATGGCGTCGTAGCTGCCCCACCGCGCCTGCTGGATCGTGACCAGTCCGCCGCCGATGGAGTGGCCCACGCCGACGATCCTCGGCATCGCGACAGGCGCCAGCTCCGCGACCAGCGTCCCGTCCTCGAGCCGGCTCCGGATGACCGTCACGGCCCCGTTCGCCGCGTCGGCGAGCGCTTCGTAGGTGCACAGCGTGCCGTCCTCGGGACGACCGCTGTCCCCTACGCCGAGTGGGTCAACTGCAATCACGATGAACCCACGAGTGGTCATGTGCTCGGCGAAGCTGTAGCCCTCATGCCCCGGAAGCTGGATGTCCCAGTAGTCCCGTCCGTAGGAGCCTCCGGGCCAACAGACCAGCACCTGTTCGCGCCCTCCGCTGCCCTCGGCCGGCGCGAACACGGTCGCCGCCAGACTCAGCTCCCCCACGCCCTCCGGCGTGGCAGACGACGGCAGGTCCAGCCTGACATCGGTACTCAACATGACGACCTCACTTCTCGCTTGCCCGAGAGGGAACCGATGGCGCCGGACCGCAGGGCGTCCGGCGCCACCGGTCTCAGTTGACCTGCCAGAGCGCCTTGAACTGGTCCTCGTAACCCTCGGGTCCGGGGTAGTCGAGGGACGGCTCGAGTGCCTTCGCGCCGTCACCGCTGTCGACGATGTACGACGGCAGGGCCGCGATCTCCTCCTGGTAGCCAGCCGGCAGCTCACCGCCGTCGGCGAGGCGCAGGGCCGCGTCGACCATCTCCCAGCCGGAGTAGACCGCCGGGTAGGCGACCCACGCCGCGTCCATGCCGCCGTCGATCAGCGCCTGGAACTGCTGCGGGCCGGCACCGTTGCCGATCAGCTTGACCTTGTCCTCGAAGCCCGAAGCCTTGAGCGCCTCGGGGACACCGATCTCCAGGTCGCCGAAGTTGAAGACGACGTAGTTCGTCTTCGGGTTCGTCTGCAGGTAGGCGATCAGCTTCGCTGCGACCTGGCCGCCGGCGAGGTCCTCGACGGTCAGGTCGAGCACGCCCGAGGAACAGGCCGGGCAGTAGTCGCCGAGGACGCTCTCCATGCCGTCGACGGTGGTCTGGAGCGACGGGAAGGCAGAGATGGTGACCATCACCATGTGCGCAACGCCGCCGGAGTCCTTGATGGCCCACTTGGCGAGGTTCTCGCCGTCGGGTCCGGTGGTCTGGCTGCAGATCGCACCGAAGGTCTCGGCCGACGGCTCCTCGGGACCGGGCGCGCAGGTGACCACCGGAATGCCGGCGGCGGCCGCTGCCTCGAGCTGCGGCTTGATCGCGGCCGACGGGATGCCGGTGATCGCGATTGCATCGGGCTTGCGCTGGATCGCCGACTCCAGGCCGCCGGCCGGATCGGTCGCCTTGAACACCTGTGTCTCGAAGTCCCAGCCAGCGGCCTCCACCGCCGCCTCGACACCGCCGCCGATCTTGGCGCAGATCGGGAGCTCGCACTGCAGCCAGAAGAGGGTCTTGCCCGGCGTGGGCGCCTGGTCCAGCGGCGTGGTGACATTGATCGTGGTCGGAACGGCGGTCACCGGGTCCGGGGCGGACGCGGCGGCAGCGGAGGCCTCACTCGCGTCGACGGGTTCCTCGTCGGTCCCGCAAGCAACCAGCGCAAAGGCCAGCAGCATCGGGAGTGACATGCGCGCAGTGCGCTGCCAGATCTTCATCGGGACTCCTAGAATCAATTGAATTCGGTTTGGTTTTGAATCAGACAACTGTCCGAGATCCGTCCCCGAGCGAGACCCGAGATCAGGAGGTGCGTGCGAGCCCCAGCTGGAGCCGTCCGAGTTCCTCGGCCGTCAGGCCGGCGCCCTCGACCTCGGCCACGATGTGGCCGTCCCGCATCACCAGGACGCGGTCGCAGGTGTCGCACAGCTCGGCGTCGTCGGAGGAGGCGATGACGACACAGGCGCCGTCGTGTGCGACCTGCCGGGCCAGTGCGTGAATGACGGCTTTCGCCCCCACGTCCACGCCCTGACTGGGCTCGTCGAGGAGCAGCACTGTCGGCTTGCGCCGCAACCATTTGGCGAGCACGACCTTCTGCTGGTTGCCGCCCGAGAGCAGGGCGAAGATGGCCTCCGCGCTGGCGGGACGTACGTCGAGCCGCTGGATCCACTCCTCGGCCTCGCGGTTCTCCCGCGCCCGACTCAGGAAGCCGAGCCACGTCGAGAACGGCCGCAGATGGGTGAGGCTGGTGTTCTCGCGAACCGTCATCCCCAGCACCGCGCCGTGACCGCGTCGGTCGGCAGGGACGAGCGCGAGACCGGCCCGCATGGCACCGCGCGGACGGGACGGCACGGAGCGACCGCCCACCAGGACGTCGCCGGTGCGCGACGCTGCGCCGAAGAGCAGCGGCAGGATCTCCTCGCGGCCCGAGCCGGTCAGCCCGGCGATGCCGACGACCTCGCCCCGGCGCGCCTCGAGGTCCACGTTGTCGACGACCGTGCCGCAGAGACCGGAGGTGCTCAGCACCACCTCGGCGTCGGGTCGGACCTCACCCTCGCCACGCTTGCGCAGCTCCTCGCCGCCGATCATCGAGCTGACCAGGTCGTCCTGGGTGATGTCGGCGACGTTCCACGTCCCGACGAGCGTTCCGTCCTTGAGCACGGTGACCCGGTCCCCGATCGCGAAGATCTCGTCGAGGCGGTGCGAGACGTAGATGACGCCGAGCCCGGCACGACGTACCCGCTCGAGCGCAGCGAAGAGGGTCGCCACCTCTTCACGCGGCAGCGACGCGGTCGGCTCGTCGACCACCAGCACCCGGGCGGCCTCCCAGTCCCACAGAGCGCGCGCGATCGCGACGCCGGTGCGTTCGGCAGCGCCGAGCTCGACGACCGGGCGAAGGACGTCGAACCCGTAGCCGAGGTCGGCCATCCGGCGCTCCGCGTCGCGGCGCTCGGCGTCCCAGCGGATCCGACCACCACGCGCTGTGGTCACCTCGCGGCCGAGCATGAGGTTCTCGACCGTGTTGAGGCTGCCGACCAGTCCCAGGTCCTGGTGGACGAACCGGAACCCGGCGTCGTGCGAGTCCGCCGTACGGGCCAGGTCGAGCTCCTGGCCGGCGAGCCTGATCTCCACACCCGGGTCGGGCTGGTGGAAACCGGCGAGGATCTTGATCAGGGTCGACTTCCCGCAGCCGTTCTGCCCGATCAGCGCATGGATCTCGCCGGCACGAAGATCGAAGTCGACGTCCCGCAGCGCCCTGGTGGACACGAAGGTCTTGGAGAGCCCCCGAATCGTCAGGACGGGCGCGACCTGCGCGGTGGTCATCTCAGGCCACCGACCCGGTCGCCTTCGAGGTGCGCAGCTTGCGCACCACCGGTCGGCTGGCGACGGCGACCGCGATGATCAGCGAGACGCCCTGGAAGACCGGCTGGCTCCAGACCGAACCCGAGGCCGTCGTCAGCGCGAGGCCCTGGATGCCGAAGGCCAGGGCGAAGTAGGCGATCAACGTGCCCCAGACGTTGGGACGCTGGGAGAGCTGGGAGGCGCCGAGGAACACCGCGGCGACCGCCGGGAAGAGGTAGCCCGGACCGATGCTCGCGGAGAACACCGAGCTCTGCATCGAGAAGATCGCCCCGGCGATGCCGGCGATCACGCCGCTGGCGATGAAGGCGCTCCACAGCACCCGTTCGGTCGGTACGCCGGCGAGGCGCGCGGCCTCGCGATTGCCGCCGGTGGCGAGCAGGTGGCGACCGATCGAGGTGAACTCGAGGACGTACCACATCACCAGGGCCAGCAGCACGAGCATGTAGACCACCCGGGGAACACCCAGCAGGTCCCCGTTGCCGAGCTCGGACCAGTACTCCGGGAAGTCGCCGATCAGCTGGGTGTTCTTCGACATCAGCAACACCACGCCGGTGAGCACCTGGCTCACCCCGAGCGTCGCGATGAACGAGTCGACGTGCAGCTTCACCACGATGAAGCCGGACACGGCGCCGGACAGGGCGCAGGCGAGCAGGGCGATGACGACGGTGACCGGCGCCGAGAGATCCGTGTTGAGCGACAGGAACACGATCGTCCCCAGCGACAACGCCATCACCGACCCGATGGACAGGTCGTACACACCCGCTGTCAGGGGCACGAGGAACGCGAGCGCCAGGATGCAGGTCACCACGCCCGAGCGGAAGATGAGGGTGAAGGTGACCTCGGTCAGGAAGGTCTCGGGGCGCAGGGCGCCGAAGAGCACGATGAAGACGCCCAGCAGGTAGATCGCACTGATCCGCCGCGGCGCCAGCTTGCCCAGGATCAGACGCGGACCGATCGCGCGGCGCGGCGATCCGTCGGGCTCCGGGGTGATGACCGGCGCCTCGACCGAGGTGACCTGCTGTGTCGGTGTCAACGCTGTCTCCTTCGGAACGCCCGAGTCGGGGGTAGATCCGAAACGTAGAACTGAACTGAACTCGTGTCAAGCATCACATTTTGCGAAGCCCCGACCTCGCCCCCGGGCGGCGCGGACCGAAAAATCCATCAGATCGAGTCATTGCGGAGCGGTGTGAGCGGGATTACATTTGCCTGCGTAACTGAACCAAACTCAGTTTGCCCGTTCGCGGTGTCGAGCGGTGGAGAGAGCGAGGAACCATGACCGACCTGGCAGCCGAGCGCGTAGCCACCAAGCCCCCAGGTGTGCCGACCGGATGCCCGGTCATCCATCTCGATGCGTCACCCCCGCTGGAGGCGGGCAGCCACTGGCAGCTCGCCAACGAGCTGCGCGAGACCAGCCCTGCGTTCTTCAACACCCACGCACAGGGCTACTGGGTCTTCACGCGGTACGACGAGGTGCGCGAGATGTACCAGCACCCGGAGATCTTCTCCAGCGAATCGATCACACCCTGGGAGCCGGAGCCGGCCTACCGGTTCGTCCCGACCCAGATCGACCCGCCCAACCACGCGAAGTACCGCCAGCTGATCAGCAAGTGGTTCGCCCCCAACGCCGTCAACCGGGTGAGTCCGCAGGCGCACGAGATCGGCCAGCGCCTGGTCGCCGAGCTCGCGGCTCGCGGTGAGTGCGACTTCGTGACCGACTTCGCCATGCGGCTGCCGACCGAGATCTTCCTGACGATCATCGGCGTCCCGAACTCCGACGCCGACCTGTTCGTGCCGTGGGTGGAGGACTTCTTCGCCGGCTTCGGCGGCGACCTCGAGCAGCAGCAGGCGATGGGCGCTGCCCTCGGCGGAATCCGGCAGTACTGGGTGGCCGTGCTGGAGGCCCGGCGCAACGAACCGCTGCTGGACAACGACTTCGTGTCGCTGCTGATGCACAGCACCATCGACGACGAGCCGCTCGGCGACGACCTGGTCCTGGACATCCTGACGGTGCTCGTCCTGGCCGGCCTGGACACGACCCGCGGCCAGCTGGGCTATCTCTTCCGCCACCTCGCGGAGAACCCCGACGACCGGCGCAAGCTGGTCGCCCAGCCCGAACTGATCCCCTCGGCCGTCGAGGAGTCCCTGCGCCTCTACACGATCGTCTTCGGCGACGGCCGCAAGGTCGCCCAGGACACCGAGTTCCACGGCTGCCCGCTGCGCAAGGGCGACATGGTCTACGGGCTCGTCTCCGGAGCCAACCGCGACCCCCGTGTCTACGACCAGCCCGACGAGTTCATCGTGGAGCGCAAGTCCAACAACCACCTCGGCTTCGCCGGTGGACCCCACCGCTGCCTGGGCGCCCACCTGGCCCGCATGATCATGCAGGTCGCCGTCGAGGAGTGGCTGCGGGTCATCCCGGAGTTCTCGGTGGCGGGCGGCGAGCCACTGATGGAGCGCGGGGGCGGGGCCATGATGACCTTGCTGACACTGCCGCTCACGTGGGAGGTCGAGGCATGAAGCTCACGATCGACGCCAACCTGTGCCGCGGGCACGGGCGCTGCTACAACCTGGCGGAGGACCTGCTCGAGGACGACGACGACGGCTTCGTGACCGCACGGGGCCAGACCATCGACGTACCCGCCGACCAGGTGGAGGACGCAACCAACGCGGCCGGCTCCTGTCCCGAGGGAGCCATCACCCTGCTCGAGGTCGAACGCGTGTCGTAGGAAACGCAGAAGGGCCCGGTCCAGTGGACCGGGCCCTTCTGTGTTGTACCCCCGACCGGATTCGAACCGGCGCTAACGCCGTGAGAGGGCGCCGTGCTAGGCCGCTACACAACGGGGGCTTACTTGTCGCTCGCGGTCCTTGCGGGCCGCTGACAACGACGTGAACTCTAGCGATCGTGCTTCGGCTGGGCCAAATTCAGGCCCCGCTTCAGCGGCTCTCGAAAGAACTCGCTGGCCTACTAGGACTCGAACCTAGAATAACTGGACCAGAACCAGTCGTGTTGCCAATTACACCATAGGCCACTGCAGAACTGCTTGCTCTCAGCCCGTTTCCCGAGGGAGCGAGCCGAGGGGGAACATTACACGCGGCCCTGCCGGGCCTCCAAAATGGCCCCATCCCCCGGGCCTTCGGCGCGGCTGGCGAGGCCCATCCGGCGGGCTGCCCACAGGGCCAGTCCCAGGTAGACGAAGGACTGCGTCAGGGTCACGGGGATGGACCACCAGGTGCCGCCGGACGGGTGCAACGCCTCGGTCATGTCGCCGAACGACAGCGCGAGCCCGAAGGCCAGGAAGTTGTTGAGCACGTGCATCGCAATGCCGGCTTCGAGGCCGCCGGTCAGCAACACGAGGACCCCGGCCACGAGCCCGAATGCGAAGCGGTCGAAGAAGGTCGGCAGGTCCTGGCCGAGGCCGTGCGCGAGGGCGAACAGCAAGGCGGGTACGACGACCGCGACCGTCGCGCTCACGGACGGGCCGAAGCGGGAGGCGACGCCGCCGAACGCCTGCGCGAAGTAGCCACGGAAGACGTACTCCTCCCCCGCGGCCTGCAGCGGGGTGAGCAGGATCGTGACGAGCAGGAAGTCACGAGCCGCGGAGGTCCAGGGGTTCAGTTCCCCGCTCACCTCGACACCGGACGCACCCTGGTCGGGCAGCACGGTCGCGACCACGACGGTGGCCGCGAGCGCGAGCACCGACAGGCCCAGGCACACCAGCAGCCAGCGCCAGCGGATGCCACGCACGACCGAGGCGACCCAGCCGGGCGCCTGGCCGTGCAGGGCGCGGGCGATCAACCACACCGCGGGGATCGCCACCGCCCAGCCCAGGTTGACCAGCGCCAGGAAGCTCGGCGTGACGGGGTCGCCGCTCAGCTTGTCGCTGACGTCACCGGACGCCGTGCCGGTGGCGATGAGCACCACCATCACGACCACGGACATCACGAGCTGCGCAGCCATCACGAGCAGCACGAGCAGCACCAGCCCCACCCACGGCCGCCACAGCCCACGCGGGCCGAGCCGCTGGAGCTGGTCGTACCTCAGATCCTCAGACAAGGGCGCTCTGCAGTCTCCCGAGGCTGCGGTCACGACCCAGCAGCTCCATCGACTCGAACAGCGGCGGCGAGATCCGGCGACCCGTGATCGCGACGCGCACCGGCCCGAAGGCGTTGCGCGGCTTGAGGCCCAGCCCGTCGACCAGCGCAGCCTGCAGGGCAGTCTGGATCGCGTCGGTCGACCACGTCGGCAGGTCCTTCACGGCGTCGTACGACGCCTGGATGACGGGACGCCCGGCCTCACCGAGCAGCTTCTCGGCGTCCTCGGGGTCCAGCGCGAAGTCGGCCTCGGCGACGAACAGGAAGTCGAGCATCGTGGGGGCCTCGGCCAGCTTGTTGATTCGCTCGGCGACGAGCGGCATCGCGAGCTCCAGGAGCTGCGCGTCGGCGTCGGAGACGGGATCGGACACGACGCCCTCGGCCTTGAGGAAGGGCAGCGCGCGGTGCGTGATCTCCTCGACCGAGAGCAGCCGCATGTGGGCCGCGTTGATCGCGTCGGCCTTCTTCAGGTCGAAGCGGGCCGGGTTCGGGACGACGTCGCCGATCTCGAACGCCTCGACCATCTCCTCGAGGCTGAAGATGTCGCGGTCCGCGGCGATCGACCAGCCGAGCAGCGCGAGGTAGTTGAGCAGGCCCTCGGGGAGGTAGCCCTTGTCGCGGTAGGCCAGCGCGTGCGCCTCGGGGTCGCGCTTGGAGAGCTTCTTGTTGCCCTCGCCCATGACGTAGGGGAGGTGGCCGAACTCCGGCGTCGCCTTGGCGATGCCGACCTCCTTGAGCGCCTCGTAGAGGGCGATCTGGCGCGGCGTGGAGGACAGCAGGTCCTCGCCCCGGAGCACGTGAGTGATCTCCATCAGCGCGTCGTCGACGGGGTTCACGAGCGTGTAGAGCGGGTCCCCGTTGGCGCGGCACAGCGCGAAGTCCGGGACGAACTCCGTCTCGAAGGTCACCTCGCCGCGGACCAGGTCGTTCCACGTGATCGAACCGTCGGGCATCCGGAACCGCACGATCGGCTGGCGGCCCTCGGCGACGAACGCCTCGGTCTGTGCCGGGCTGAGCTCACGGCAGAAGCCGTCGTACCCCTGGACCTTGGAGCCGGCAGCCTTGCGGCGCGCGGTGGCCTCCTCGGTGGTGCAGTAGCAGTCGTAGGTGAAGCTGCTGCCCTTCAGCTTCGCCAGCGCGTCGGCGTACAGGTCGCTCCGCTCGCTCTGCTTGTACGGCGCGAACGGACCACCGACCTCCGGGCCCTCGTCCCAGTCGAGGCCGAGCCAGCGCATCAGGTCGATGAGCGCGGTGTACGACTCCTCGGTGTTGCGCTCCTTGTCGGTGTCCTCGATGCGGAACACGAAGGTGCCGCCGTGGTGCCGCGCGAACGCCCAGTTGAAGAGGGCCGTTCGGACCAGGCCGACGTGGGGACTGCCCGTGGGCGAAGGGGCCATCCGGACCCGGACGTTGCTGGTCATGCGCGTGATTCCACCTTGTTCGTGAGGGTGCCGAGGCCTTCGATCGAGATCTCGATCTCGTCGCCGACCTCCATGGGGCCGACACCCTCGGGGGTGCCGGTGAGGATGACGTCGCCGGGCAGCAGGGTCATCACGCTGGAGACGTGCGCGATGAGGGCCGGGATGTCGTGGATCATGTCCGCGGTCGTGCCGTCCTGGACGACGTCGCCGTTGAGGAAGGTCTGGATCCGGCGGCCGTCGATGAAGTCCTGCGGGTCCAGGTCGGTCTCGATCCACGGGCCGAGCGGGCAGAACGAGTCGAAGCCCTTGGCACGGGTGAACTGGCCGTCGGTCTTCTGCAGGTCGCGGGCGGTGACGTCGTTGGCGATCGTGTAGCCGTGGATGACGTCGGTGGCCTGCTCGGCCGGGACGTCGCGGCAGATGCGACCGATGACGACGGCGACCTCGCCCTCGTAGCTGACGTGCTGCGACTGGCGGGGGTACTGGATGGCGTCGCCGGGGCCGACCACGCTGGTGTTCGGCTTGAGGAACATCAGCGGCTCGTCGGGAACCGGCCCGCCCATCTCGGCGGCGTGGGCCGCGTAGTTCTTGCCGATGCCGATGACCTTGCTGCGCGGAAGGACGGGCGCCAGCAGGCGGACGTCCGCGAGCCGGTACTCCTTCTCGAGCAGCTTGATGCCGACGTAGAGCGGGTCGCCGACGAGAGCGACGACAACCGCGTCCTCGTCCGGCTGGCCGTACTCGTCGAGGTCTCCGGTCAGGACGCCGTAGGACGGCTCCTCGCCTGTGGTGAATCTGACGATGCGCACGCCCCGAGACTATCGACCTAGGCTTGCTCGTCGTGAATGCGGAGGAATGGCAGGAGCGGGCCCGGGCCCACGCCGCGCGCATCGATGGGTACGTCGCCCCGCACCTCGTCCGGCGCGACACCGGGGTCAAGCACCCGGTGTTCGACTTCCTGTTCACCTACTACTCGCACCGGCCTGCGCAGCTGCGGCGCTGGCACCCGGGGTACGGCGTCGTACTCAGCGATGGCGAGGAGTACGCGGGCCTCAAGGGCTACGGGACGTCCGCTGGTCGAGGAGGTTGCGCAGCAACCGTCTCGGGACCGTACGTCGCCTCGCAGCGGACGTTGATCGAGTCCCTCCACCGCCTGCTGTCGGCCACCGCCGGACGCGCCCCGCACTTCGGCTGCTTCGGCCTGCACGAGTGGGCGATGGTCTATCGCCTCGCCGAGGACGAGACCCGGCACGCGGACTGGCCGTTGCGCCTCGGGCCCGCTGGCACCGACGAGGTCGTGGCAGAGCACAGGATCGCGTGCTCCCACTTCGACGCGTTCCGCTTCTTCACGCCGCCCGCGCGGCCACTGAACACGCTCTCCCCCGGGCCTTCCGACCGGCCGTCGTTCGAGCAGCCCGGGTGCCTGCACGCGGGCATGGACCTCTACAAGCAGGCGTTCCGGCTCTCGCCGATGATCTCGTCGGACCTGGTGGCCGACTGCTTCGAGCTCGCGTGGGACATCCGGACGCTCGACATGCGTGCGGCGCCGTACGACCTCGCGGACCTCGGCTTCGACCCGGTCCGCATCGAGACCCCCGAGGGCAAGGCCGAGTACGTCGACGCGCAGCGCCGGTTCGCGGAGCGGGGTGCGCCGCTGCGGGAGCGGTTGGTCGCCGAGTGCGAGCGGTTGCTGGAACCGGCTTAGCCCGCGCTGGGCACTCAACTGGTGCGTGCCCAGCGCGGACGAGTTGTCGTTGCGGTCAGTCGGCCGAGACCGGGGCGAGCTGGCCCGACAGGTTCGGGTCCGTGTTCTCGGCCAGGTAGGGCTGCACGCGCTCGTCGAAGAAGACCTTCTTCAGCTTCTCGACCTGCGGATCGTCGGCGTACTCGCTGCCGATGACGAGCTGGCCGGCGAACTCCTTGGGGGCGTCCGGCTCGAAGATGCGGAACTTCTCAGGCGTGCCGGCGTCGACGAACGACATGTTGTAGTCGATGACCGCGTCCACGGAGTCGAGCGTGCGCGGGCCGGCGCCGTACTCGATGTAGGTGAACTTGTAGCCGCCGATGTTCTCGTCGATGTCCTGCTCGGTGGCGGCCCACGGGTCGACGCCGTCCTTGAAGGTCAGCTTGCCGGCGCGCTCGAGGATCCACAGTGCCTGGGCGGTGTTCGCGGGGTCGTTGAGGAGCGCGACCTCGGCGCCGTTCGGCAGCTCATCGAGCGAGGCGTACTTGCTGGAGTAGACGGAGTACGACCACTGGAAGACCTCGCCGAGCGCCGACAGCTTCATGCCGGTCGCGTCGGTGACCTGCTTGAGCCAGTGCTTGTGCTGGTAGATGTTGGCGATGTACTTGCCGTCTGCGGTGGCCTGGTCGAGCTGGTTGCCGTCCTCGATGCCGACGCCCTTGATGGTCACGCCGTAGTCGGGTGCGATCTCCTTGTCGAGGTAGTCGAGGAAGGCCTTCTCGCTGGCGCTGCTCGCCTGGTAGGCGATCTCGAAGTCGTTGCCGAAGTGGCTGCCCGCAACGGTCTTCTCGTCGTCGCCGGTGAACTTGAAGACCAGGAAGAGGGCCAGGGCAAGGACGACGACCGCGCCGACGGCGGGCCACAGCCACTTCCTGCGGGCGCCACCGAGGTCGATGAGGTCGCTCGCCTCCTCGATGGTCTTCCTACCGGGCTGCTGGGTGGTGGACATGCTGGTTCCTTTCAGTGGGTGAGAGCCCGGACGATCCGGTCACCGGAGAACTGGATGAGCTGGACGATCGCGATCAGCAGCACGATGCAGGCGATCATGATGTTGTCGTCGAAGCGTCGGTAGCCGTAGTTGACGGCGAGATAGCCGATGCCGCCGGAGCCGATCGCGCCCGCGATGGCGGAGTACTCGATCATCGCGACGACGTTGAGCGTCAGGCCGCCGGCCAGGCCGGGCAGCGCCTCGCGCAGCTGGATCGAGGTGATGATCTGGCGCTTGCTGCTGCCTGCGGCGAGGCCGACGTCGAGGAGCTCGCGCGGTACGTCGCGCACCGCGCCCTCGGTGAGCCGGGCGAAGAACGCGATGCCGGCGATCGACATCGGGATCAGCGCCGCCTTGAAGCCGATCGTCGTGCCGAACACCAGCTTGGTCACCGGGATCACCGCAGCCATCAGCACGAGGAACGGCAGGGACCGACCGAGGTTCGCGATCCAGCTGATCGACACGTGCACGGCGCGGTGGGGCGTGAGCCCGAGCGGCGAGGTGTTGAAGATGACGAGGCCGAGCGGGCCGCCGAGGAGGACGACGACCGACATCACGACGAGCACCATGCGGAAGGTCTCGCCGAGGGCCGGCAGCATCAGGTCGGGTACGTCGGGCCACGGGGTGCCGAGCAGGACGGTCATGCCACGCCCTCCTCGTGAGCGGCCGCCGGCACCGGGCGGAGCACCGCACGATCGACGGGCTCGGCGACGACACCGTGCTTGGCCAGCACCTCGATGACGCGACGGTCGTCCAGGCGCGGATCGAGACCGAGCGTGAGCCGACCGACGCGGGTCTCCCCCGCGGCCTCGACCAGGGCCGCGAGGACGGCGATGTCGGTGTCGAGCTCGCGACCGGCCTTCGCCAGCCACACCGGCGAGACCTGCTCGTGCTGGTACCGCACGCTCCACGGGCGAAGGCCGGCGTCGGCGGGGACGGGCGGCATCGGCAGGAGTGCCCTCGAGAGCGGCGAGTCGCTTCGTCGTACGACGTCGGCGACCGGACCCTGCTCGATGATCCGGCCGTGGTCGAGCTGGGCGACCACGTCGGCGATGGCGCGGACCACGTCCATCTCGTGGGTGATCACCAGGATCGTGACGCCGAGGTCGTCGCGGAGGTCGGTGAGCAGGTCGAGGATCGAGCGCGTGGTGTCGGGGTCCAGGCCCGAGGTGGCTTCGTCGGACAACAAAACCGCTGGCTGGAGGGCGAGCCCGCGGGCGATGCCGATGCGTTGGCGCTGTCCCCCGGAGAGCTGCGACGGGTAGTGGTTGGCGCGATGCAGCATGCCGACGCGATCCAGCAGGTCGGCCACACGCGCACGGATCTCTGCATCGGAGACACCGGCATGGCGCATCGGCAAGGCCACGTTCTGGGCGGCGGTCAGCCGGCGGAGCAGGTTGGCGGACTGGAAGACCGTGCCGATCTGGCGACGCGCCTGGCGCAGGTCCCGACGTGACAACCGGGTCAGGTCCTGGCCGTTCACGGCGATGGTGCCGCTGGTCGGCCGCTCGAGGAGATTGATGCAGCGGGCGAGCGTGCTCTTGCCTGCACCGCTCGGCCCGACGACCGCAGCGATCTGCGCTTCGCCGACCGTCAGGTCGATGCCGTCCAGCACGGTCGTCGCGCCATAGGACTTCGCCAGTCCGGCGATTTCGATCATCCGGAGCTTCCCCCACTCGAGTTACCGATGTTACTCGACTGACTTTATGGACTTTTGCTGCGAGGGCGAGAGTCGTGGGTCACATTTCGGGGTCGGCTCGACCGATCCCCCGATCAGGGAGACCTGTCACCGTGGACCGGTTCGTCGCGCCAGAACTCAATTCAGGCTCGGTACTGCCGATACGCCTCTCAAGGAGCCCGTCGCAGCGAGTGCCTGCGAACACCGAGCCACACCCGAGAGGACCTCATGCCCGGCAAGGCGAAACCGATCGACTTCGTGGACAAGTACGCGCCGCTCTTCCTCGAGCGCTTCGCCACGATGGCCCTCGACCTCTACCTCGACGTCGACCGGGGCGTGTTCGTGTTCCGGTGGACCAGCCGGGGCAGGGCAGCCGTCGGCGAGTACGCCCTGCGGGACATGGCCGCCTGACGCCGCCTGACGCCACCTGCGCCCAGCGTCAGTGGGCCGCGATGCCGTCGTACATGACGGCACGGATGGCGGCGCTCAGCCGGGCCTGGCGCTCGGGCGTGGGGTCACGCAGTGCGGCGAGGATGGAGCCGAGGATCATGCCGTTGATGGCTTGCGCCGTGGACTCGACATCGAGGTCGCTGCGCAGGTAGCCGCCCTCGACACCGTGGACGAGGTACGCCGCCGTCAGCGGGGTGGTCAGGTCGAAGAGGTCGAGCATCTTCTCGCGCATCGCGTCGTCGATGCCCGCTGCCGACAGGAGCAGCTGCGGGACGCGGGGGTCCTGGCTGAAGATCCGCGCCAGTCCCTCGCCGATCCGCGACGACTGGGCACGGTAGTCCTCGAGCGTGTCGACGGCGTCGGGCGCGTTCTCGGCTCCCAGGGTCTCGACGATCCGCTCGATCAGGTCGTTGATGACGTGCTCGACGATGTCGCGCTTGTTCTCGAAGTAGCGGTAGAAGGTGCCGTGGCCGATGCCGATGCGCGCAGCGATGTCGGCGATGCCCGTGGCGTGATAGCCCTGCTCGGCGAAGCAGGTGAAGGCGGCGTCGATGATCTCGCGGCGGGTCTGCGCCTTGCGCAGCTCGAGGCGGGAGGGCGCGCGCACAGCAGCCGAACCCCTGGCCTCCGCGCCTGCTGTCATGACGGACACCCTATTGCCTCGAACCAGATCTGACGATAGATTCCGGAACTGACATTCCATTCCGTTTTACTTTTCAGGGGGTTCGATGGGGCGCGCACTGGTCATTGGTTGCGGAGGCACGCTCGGGTTCGCCTGGACGGCCGAGGTGCTGGCCGAGCTCGAGCGCCAGGGCTGGGACCCACGGACCGCCGACGTCCTCGTCGGTACGTCGGCGGGTGCCGAGCTCGTCGCGATGCTGGGTGCGGGGATCACCGCTGAGGCGATCGCCTCCGAGTCCGATCCGCGCGTGCGTTCGCACCTGCACTCGCCAGGCGCTCCCGGCTCGCTGCCCGGACTCCCCCGACCGGGGCTGCCCGGACTCGGGCTCGCCCGCGCCGGGTTGACCGGGAAGGTGGACCGGCTCGCCGGGATCGCCGGCCTCCTGCCCCGCGGCAGTGGCAACGCCGACTGGTTGGTCCGACTCGGCGAAGCGCTCGCTCCCGGCTGCTGGGTCGACCACCCCGACACCTGGCTGGTCGCGGCCGACGCCCGGACCGGCCACCGCGTCCCGCTCGGCCGTGCCGACTCCCCCAGCGCCGGGCTCGGCCAGGCGATCGCAGCCTCGTGGGCGATCCCGGGCTGGTTCCCGCCCGTGGACATCGCAGGACGACCGCACCTCGACGGCGGCACCGTCTCCCCGACCTCCGCCGACCTGCTCCTTCCCGCCGTCAAGGACGGCCGGATCGACGAGGTCGTCATCGTCGCCCCGATGTCGAGCCGTGGCGGCGCTCCCGCACGCGGACTGCAGCGACTCGAGCGCGCACTGCGCAAGCCGATGACCCGCCGCGTCGACGACGAGGTCGAGGCCCTGATCCACGCCGGGGCGCGGGTCACCCGCATCGAGCCCACGGCGGCGGACCTCGCCGCCATGGGCGCCAATTTCATGGATCGCTCGCGCCGCGAGCACGTCCGCGAGGTCGCCCGCGCCCAGGCGCCCGACCTCGTCAGCCAGAGCCTGAACACCCCGGAGGTGGCCCGATGACCCGTCCCGCTCGCATCGACCTGAAGGACGCCCACGTCATCATCACCGGCGGTGCCCGCGGCATCGGCCGCGCGACCGTCGAGGCATTCGTCGCCCGCGGCGCCCGGGTGTCCTTCGGCGACCTCGACCTCGACGTCGCGAAGGCAACAGCGCAGGAGACGGGCGCCTCGGCCCACCTGCTCGACGTCGCCGACGCGACGTCGTACGACGCCTTCATCACGGCTGCCGAGGCCGAGCACGGCCCGGTCGACGTGCTGGTCAACAACGCCGGTGTGATGCCCAACGGCGCCTTCCTCGAGCAGAGCACCGCGGTGGACCGGCTGACCATGGAGGTGAACGTCTTCGGCGTCCTGAACGGCATGCGCCGGGTGCTGCCCGGCATGACCGAGCGGCGCCGCGGACACGTCGTCAACGTCGCCTCCCTCGCCGGGAAGTTCCCTGTGCCCGGGCTCGCGGTCTACAACGCGAGCAAGTACGCCGTCGTCGGGCTGACGGCCGCGACGCGCCTGGAGATGGCGCCCTACGGCGTCACGCTGACCGCCGTCCTGCCCTCGGCCGTCGACACCGATCTCTCCTCCGGCCTCGACATGAAGCCGATCCCGAAGGTGACCCCGGCCCGGATCGCCAACGCGGTCCTCGACTCGGTCAGCAACCGCGCTGCCGAGATCGCCGTCCCGCGCTACGTCGGGGCGCTGTCGATCGGCACCCAGCTCGTCCCGGTGCCCGTGATGGACCGGATCCGCCGGGTCGTCCGCGACGACCGTGCCCTGCATGCCAACGACACCACGCGCGCCGCCTACACCGCGCGCCTCGACGCAGCCAGTGAAAACACCACCGAACGGAGCTCTCGATGAGCAAGCAGAACGCAGCAGCCCACGTCCACGACGCGGTGATCGTGGGGGCCGGCTTCGGCGGCATCGGCGCGGCCATCGAGCTGCTCCGCCAGGGGTACGACGACCTGGTGATCCTCGAGCGCGAGGACGACCTCGGCGGCACCTGGCACGTCAACCGCTACCCCGGCCTGGCCGTCGACATCCCGTCGTCGACGTACTCCTACTCGTTCGAGCCGAACCCGCACTGGACGCGGCTGTTCGCGCCGGGCGCCGAGCTCAAGCGCTACGCCGAGACGGTCGCGGACAAGTACCGACTGCGCCAGATGATGCGCTTCGGCACGGTCGTCGAAGGCGCCCTGTGGGACGAGGACAGCTCGACGTGGTCGCTGTCCCTCGAGGGGGGCGAGACGGTCCGCGGGCGCTTCCTGTTGACGGCCACCGGCTTCCTCTCGCAGCCGAAGATGCCGGACATCGCGGGCATCGAGGACTTCGCCGGTGACGTCGTCCACACCACCCGCTGGGACGACGACATCGACCTCGAGGGCAAGCGGATCGGCATCATCGGGACCGGCGCGACCGCGGTCCAGCTGATCCCCGAGCTGGCCAAGGTCGCCGACCACCTCACCGTCTACCAGCGCACCCCGATCTATGTCAGCCCGAAGCTGGACGGCCCGGTTCCCGGCATCGTGCGCGGCGCGTTCGCGACCGTCCCGCTGACCCAGAAGGCGACCCGGCTGGTGAGCTCCACCATCCTCGAGCTGCTGATGGTCGCCGGTGTCCTGCACTTCAAGGACCTGCCGTGGGCCAACCGGATCGGCAAGCGTGTGTGCGAGCGGCACCTGAAGAGCCAGGTCAAGGACCGCGAGCTCCGCGCGAAGCTCACTCCGGACTACGACTTCGGGTGCAAGCGCCCGACGTTCAGCAACACCTACTTCCCGACGTTCACCAAGCCGCACGTCGACCTCGAGACCACGACCATCGACCACGTCGATGCCGCCGGGATCGTCACCATCGACGGCAGCCGGGCGGACCTCGACGTGCTCGTCCTGGCGACGGGCTTCAACCTGTGGGACGTGAACTTCCCGGCGATCGAGATCATCGGGCGCGACGGACGCGACCTCGGCAAGTGGTGGCGGGACAACCGGTTCAGCGCCTACGAGGGCATCACGGTGCCGAAGTTCCCCAACTTCTTCTCGCTCAACAGCCCGTACTCCTACTCCGGGCTGTCGTACTTCACGACGATCGAGACGCAGATGGCCCACATGGCACGCCTGCTGAAGGCGATGAAGAAGCGCGGTGCCGACGTGTTCGAGGTCTCCGAGGAGGCGAACGAGGAGTTCCTCGACCGGATGACCGGCTTGATGGGCAACTCGGTGTTCAACGCCGGCGACTGCTCGACCTCACGCAGCTACTACTTCAACCCGCACGGCGAGGCGGTGCTGCTGCGCCCCACGTCGACGGTGTCCGCCCACCGCGAAGCGGTCCGGTTCCCGCTGGAGGATTACGCGTACAGCACCACCTGAAAGCGACAGAGTGTCCGCATGGACGACGTTGATGCCCCACCTCTCCGGGAACGGATCCAGCTTGCTGTCGCGGCGGCGCTCGCCGTCGGGTTTGCTGTCCTCATCATCCTCAGCACCCCGGAGAAGGTGGTGCCGCTCACGCGTGACGGCAGACCCGGCAGCTTCACGTCGCCGACGCCGTGGACCGCGGAGCCGGTGATCGACGTCAGCCGTTCCCCCGCGAGCACCGGCGAGCAGTCCGTGCGCGTTCGCTTCGTCGTGATCCGCCTCGTCGACGGAAAGCCGGTCACCGAGACCAGCCCGCCGACGAAGGGCGTGCTCGAGGCCGGAGCGGGATCCGTCGTACTCCGGCCACGGGTGAAGGAATTCCCGACCGAAAGGGTCGAGACCGGCGTGATCGTCGAGTGGTTCGCGGGCACCGAGCGGCTGGGTTGGTCCTCGGTCGGCCTCGCTGATCCGTCGCCGATGCTCGGCTGAGCTCAGCTGCCGAGGGTGTTCGGGTCGCGCCACTGCCGCTCGAACGGCAGTCGCCAGGCGTACGGCGCGATGAGCTGGTGGATCTGGTTCGGTCCCCAGCTGCCCTGGCGGTAGGGCCGGACGACCGGCGGGTTCTCGAGCAGCGGCTCGGAGACCTCCCACAGGCGTTCGATGCCCTCGGCGGACGTGAACAGCGTCTGGTCGCCGCGCGCGGCGTCGTAGATCAGCCGCTCGTAGGCCTCCAGCACGGAGCCGGCCCAGGTGGTGTCGCCCATCGCGAACTGCATCGAGAGCTTGTCGAGCTTCATGCCGGGACCGGGCCGCTTGCCGTAGAACGACAGCGACATCTTCGCCTTGTCCGCGAGGTCGAAGGTCAGGTGGTCGGGGCCGTGCTCGCCGACGCCGGAGTTCTTCGGGAACATCGACTTCGGGGGCTCCTTGAAGGCGATGGAGATGATCCGCGCCCCCTCGGCCAGTCGCTTGCCGGTGCGGAGGTAGAACGGCACGCCCGCCCAGCGCCAGTTGTCGATGTAGCACTTGAGCGCGATGAACGTCTCGGTCTCCGACTCGGACGCGACGCCGGGGATGTCGCGGTACCCCTGGTACTGACCGCGTACGACGTCCGCCGGGTCGATCGGCAGCATCGACCGGAAGACCTTGTTCTTCTCCTCGTTGATCGCGTGCGGCGTGAGCGCCGTCGGCGGCTCGAGCGCGATGAACGCCAGCACCTGGAACAGGTGGGTGACGACCATGTCCTTGTAGGCGCCGGTCGACTCGTAGAAGTTCGCGCGCTGGTCGAGCCCGAGCTCCTCGGGTATGTCGATCTGGATGTGGTCGATGTTGTTGCGGTGCCAGATCGGCTCGAAGAGCCCGTTGGCGAACCGGAACGCGAGGATGTTCTGGGCCGCTTCCTTCCCGAGGAAGTGGTCGATCCGGTAGATCTGCGACTCGTCGAACGTCTTGTGCAGCTCGCCGTTGAGCTTCTTCGCACTGGCCAGGTCGACGCCGAACGGCTTCTCCATGATGATCCGGCTGCCGCGCACCAGGTCGGCGTCCTCGAGGGTCTTCACCACCGACAGCGCGGCCTTCGGCGGCACGCTGAGGTAGTGCAGCCGGGTGCGATCGCCCTGGGCGCCGGCCTCGGCCTTGTCGATCGCGGCGCGCAGTCCGGCTGCACCTTCCCCGCCGGGCGCCCAGTGCAGGCGCTTCGAGAACTCCGGCCACGCGGCCATGTCGCCGTCGGTGCCGGAGAACTCCGTCGACGCCTCGTGGGCGAAGGCGACGAACGTCTCGGTGGTGTGGTCGTCGAGGGAGGTGCCGACGATCTGCAGGTCCGGGATGAGCCCGGTCTCGAAGAGGTGCAGGAGCCCGGGCAGGAGCTTGCGTCGCGCCAGGTCCCCCGTCGCGCCGAAGAGCACGACCGTCACTGGATTCATCGCCATGTCGTCCACAGTGCCTCCCAGATGTTTCGAGGACCTTAACGCCATCGAACCATCACGAGGGTGACGAGAGCCGGTGGCGCAACCCGTCGAGCACCAGGCCGAGCGCGAGGCTGAAGTCGTCGGCGTCGTCGGCCTCGTGGGAGAGGGTCAGCCGGACGAGGGTCCGCGCACCGACACGGGCGAGGTGGTCGTCCGCACCGCCACGTTCGAGCGCCGAGCGCATCGGACGTTCGAGCACCTCGGCGTCGTACCGATGGACCTGGGCGATGAGGGCGGCACCATCGCGGTGGCGGCGCATCGCGTCGCGCAGCTCGGCACACAGCAGGCTCAGCTCCGCGTCCCACGCGACGATCTCGGCCGGTCGACGGCCGCGGCGCAGGATCTCGTCGGAGACCGCGGCATACAGGGCAGCCTTGTTCTCGAAGTGGTGGTAGAGCGCACCCACCTGGATCCCGAGGTCGGCGGCCAGCTTGCGCATGGACAGCGCGTCGAGTCCGACGTCGTCGAGGAAGGCGATCGCCCGGTCGACGATCTCGCCGCGTCGATAGCCCATGTGGCGCCTCCTGCCGTTGTCGCTTATCCTGACCACCTGAACAGTGTTCAACTCTCTGTTCAACCTACCGTGTCAAGGAGACCCATGAGCGCGCAGTTCGACCAGTTGGCCACCCGCATCCTCGAGGGTGGCACCGCGACCGAGGCCGACGCGCTCGCCGTGCTCCAGGCACCCGACTTCGAGCTGATGTCGATCGTCGCCGCCGCCGGCCGCCTGCGCCGCGAGCACTTCGGCAACAAGGTCAAGGTCAACTACCTGGTCAACCTCAAGTCCGGCCTGTGTCCCGAGAACTGCAACTACTGCTCGCAGGCCATCGGGTCGGAAGCCCCGATCCTGAAGTACTCCTGGCTCTCCAAGGACGACGCGATCAAGCAGGCCGGCGCCGGCCTCAAGGGCGGCGCCTCGCGGGTGTGCATGGTCTCGTCGGGCCGCGGTCCGTCGAACCGCGACATCGACAAGGTCGTCGAGATGACCGAGGCCCTCAAGGAGGAGTACGACGGCGTCGAGGTCTGTGCCTGCCTGGGACTCCTCAAGGACGGCCAGGCCGAGCGCCTCAAGGCCGCCGGCGTCGATGCCTACAACCACAACATCAACACTGCCGAGTCCAACCACGACAACATCGTCCAGACCCACACGTACGACGACCGGGTGGACACCATCGGCAAGGCGAAGTCCGCCGGCCTGTCGCCGTGCTCCGGCCTGATCGCCGGTCTGGGCGAGACCGACGAGCAGCTCGTCGAGGCGCTCTTCGCGCTCAAGGAGCTCGGCTCGGACTCGATCCCGGTCAACTTCCTGATGCCGTTCGACGGCACCCCGTACGAGAACACGTGGGAGCTCTCCCCCACCCGCTGCGTGAAGATCCTCGCGATGGCGCGCTTCGTGTGCCCCGACAAGGAGATCCGCATCGCCGGCGGCCGCGAGATGCACCTGCGCACCCTGCAGGCGACCGCGCTGCACGTCGCCAACTCGATCTTCCTCGGTGACTACCTGACCTCCGAGGGCCAGGACGCGAAGTCGGACCTGGAGATGATGCGCGACAACGGCTTCGTCATCCTCGGCCAGGAGAACGCCTTCAACGACGGCACCTTCGACGATGTGTTCAACGCGCCTTCCTCCGCTGCTGCGGCCCACGCGGTGGCGACCACGCCGTGCGGTTCGGCCACGACCGGTTGCGGTACGAGCTGCGGTGGCTGCGCGGCGGGGCTCTCGGACGAGGCTCCCGGCGACGTCGCCGATGACCACAAGCCGGTGATCCGCCAGCGCGGTGCGGGCACCGAGGTCCCTGCGAACGCCTGAGCCCTCCGAATGACGACCCTGGCTGCCACCAAGACCCTCGCGTTCGACCGCGAGCACCTGTGGCACCCCTACACGTCGATGACCGAGCCGACGTCAGTGCGGCTGGTGACGGGGGCTTCGGGCGCTCGGCTGACCCTGGGCGAGGACCACGAGGTCGTCGACGGGATGTCGTCGTGGTGGTCGGCGATCCACGGCTACCGGCACCCGGTGCTCGACGCGGCTGTCGTCGACCAGGTCGGTGCGTTCTCCCACGTGATGTTCGGCGGACTCACCCACGAGCCTGCCGTTGCCCTGGGCCGTCGGCTCGTCGAGATCACGCCCGAGCCGCTGGAGCGGGTGTTCCTCGCCGACTCCGGATCGGTGTCGGTCGAGGTCGCCATGAAGATGGTGCTGCAGTACCAGCGCGGTGTCGGCCGCCCCGACCGCACGCGGATGCTGACCGTCCTCGGCGGCTACCACGGCGACACGTTCGACTGCATGAGCATCACCGACCCGGTCGGCGGGATGCACGCGATGTGGGCCGGACTGCTCCCCCAGCAGGTGTTCGCACCCCAGCCGCCGGCGTACGACGCCAGCGAGGCCGAGATCGCAGCCTGGGCCACGACGCTTCGACACATCGCCGACCAGCACCACCACGAGTTGGCCGGAATCATCGTCGAGCCGCTCCTGCAGGGTGCCGGCGGGATGTGGCCGTACGCCGTCGAGTGCCTGCAAGTGTTCCGTGACGTCGCGGACGAGCACGGCCTCGTGCTGGTGTTCGACGAGATCGCGACCGGCTTCGGCCGCACCGGCCACCTGTTCGTCAGCGAGCTGGTCACCCCCGACATCCTCTGCGTCGGCAAGGCGCTGACGGGCGGCTACGTCTCCCTCGCCGCGGTCGTGACAACCGACGCGGTGGCACGCGGCATCTCGGCGAGCGAGTCCGGCGTCGTCATGCACGGCCCCACGTTCATGGGCAATCCGCTGGCGTGCGCCGTGGCCAGCGCGTCGATCGACCTGCTGCTCGGCCAGGACTGGCAGGCAGAAGTGCACCGGATCGGCTCACGACTGGCTGCCGGACTGGCTCCCCTGCGCGAGCTGCCAGGGGTCCGCGACGTGCGCACGATCGGGGCAGTCGGAGTGGTCCAGCTCGACCACCCCGTCGACGTCGTCGCCGCCACCGACGCGGCCATCGAGGCCGGCGTGTGGCTGCGACCGTTCCGCGATCTGGTCTACGCCATGCCGCCGTACGTCATCAACAACGACGAGCTCGACCAGCTCGTCGCCGGAATCGGAGCGGCGGTGCGTGCCGGATGAGTCGCTGGAGTGAGTGGCTGGACGCCGAAGCCGCGGGGCGCGAGTTGGCAGGACTGACGCGACGGCTCCGCGCGCGTGCCGCCGACGACGCGACGATCGACCTCGCCGGCAACGACTACCTCGGCCTCGCCCGCGACCCCGCGGTCTCCCGCGCCGCAGCCGACGCGGCCCTGACCTGGGGCTCGGGAGCGAGCGCCTCGCGTCTCGTGACCGGCACCCTGGTCGTGCACGCGGAGCTCGAAGCAGAGCTGGCTGCCTACCTCGAACAGCCCGCTGCGCTGGTGTTCTCGACCGGCTACCACGCCAACCTGGCCGTCGTCACCGCCCTGGCCGACCGCACCACGCGGGTCATCTCGGATGCCCACATCCATGCGTCGCTCGTCGACGCGGTGCGCCTGTCGCGCGCCCAGCTGACCGTGGTGCCGCACAGCGACGTCGATGCGGTGCGCGCCGGCCTGGTCGCGGCCGAGGCAGCCGGAGAACGGGCGATGGTGCTCGTCGAGTCGGTCTACTCCGTCCTCGGCGATGCCGCTCCGCTGGGCGAGCTTGCCGCCCTCTGCGAGCAGTACGACGCCCTCCTCATCGTCGACGAAGCCCACGGCGTGGGCGTGCACGGGCCGGGACTCGTCGCCACGCTCGGGCTCGCCGGGCTCCCCCACGTCCTGGTCACGGCGACCCTGTCGAAGTCGCTGGGCAGCCAGGGTGGAGCGGTCCTCGGCTCCGCCGCCGTGCGCGAGCACCTGGTCAACCGGGCGCGCCCGTTCATCTTCGACACCGGCCTGGCACCTGCACCGACTGCTGGCGCGCTGGCCGCGCTGCGGGAGATCGTCGCGCGCCCCGAGCTGGCGCAGACCGTCCGGACCCGCGTCGCCGACCTGGCCGACGCCCTCGGCGTGGTCGCTCCGGCAGGCGCCGTGCTGTCGGTCCCGATGTCGTCGCCGCAGGCCGCCGTCGCCGCCCAGGCTGCTGCACTGGAGGCCGGGTTGCGTGTCGGCTGCTTCCGTCCGCCGTCGGTGCCGGACGGGATCTCGCGGTTGCGGATCACCGCCAGCGCCGGCATCCCCGAGGACGACTGGGCGCGCGCCGTCGCGACCCTCGTCGCCCTCGTCAAGGAACACCAGTGACCCGAGTCGTCGTCGTCACCGGCACCGACACCGGGGTCGGCAAGACCGTCGCGACGGCCGCCCTGGCCGCGCGCGAGGCCGCTGCGGGGAACCGGGTGCTCGTGGTGAAGCCGGTCCAGACCGGCGTCGGCGGCACGGACCCGGATCCCCACGACACCGCCACCGTGGCCGCGTTGAGCGGCGTCGAGGTGCTCGAGCTCGTCTCCCTCGACGAGCCCCTCGCGCCCGACACCGCCGCACGCCGCCAGGGTGTGGCGATCCCGACCGTGCGGGAGCACGTGTCGCGCATCCGCACCCTCCTGCCGTCGTACGACGTCGTGCTGGTCGAGGGCGCCGGCGGACTGCTGGTCCGGCTGGATGCCGAGGGCGGCACCCTGCTCGACATCGCGCGGGACCTGACGTTCGCCCTGCGGCGACGTACCGGCGACACCGTCTCCTCCCCCGTCGAGGTGTTCGTCGTGTGCCGGGCCGGCCTCGGCACGCTCAACCACACCGAGCTCACCGTGACCGCGCTCCGCGCCTGCCAGGTCGAGCCGGCCGGGCTGGTCATCGGGTCGTGGCCCGACCACCCGGCGCTGGCCGAGGAGTGCAACCGCACCGACCTCACCCGGATCACCGGCGTCCCGCTCGTCGCCGTCATCCCCGAGAACTCCGGCTCCCTCCCCCAGCCCGACTTCCTGGCCGCCGTACCGGGCTGGTTCGCCTGACGTCACGAAGTGTGGCAATTGGGCCCACGAAGTGTGCGTGTTGGGCCATCGAGATCTCGATGCATCACCACCCACTGACACTTCGGACCCCCAATTGCCACACTTCGTGCCTCACCAGAGCGGCGGGTGGCGGTCCTTCCAGGGCGCGGCGGCCTCGACCTGCGCGGCGAGCGAGAGCAGCAGCTCCTCCTCGGCGGGGCGGGCAGCGAGCATGATGCCGACCGGCAGGCCTTCGGGCGTGTGGTGGAGCGGGAGCGAGATCGCCGGCATGCCGGTGACGTTCCAGGCCGAGGTCCATGGGGTGAAGCGCTTCTGCGCCTCGAAGTCCGCGGCCGGGTCGGCGTCGTTGCGCAACGCGCCGACGGCGAGCGGCGGCGTGGCCAGGGTCGGCGTCAGCACGATGTCGTACGGCGCCAGGGCGACCAGCGCTTCGGCCGCGTACCGTCGCATCTGGCCGAGCGCCAGCCCGAACTCCGGCGCGCTGATGGCGGCACCGCGGTCGCCGAGCCAGCGCGTGAGCGGCCGCAGCGTGCCCCGCTTCCCGGCGTCCAGCGGCACCGTCGACAGCGCGGTGAGCACCGCCCAGCAGGTCTCGAAGACCGGCACCGCCTCCCGCGGCATCGGCACGTGCACGCCCTCGACCGAGTGCCCGAGCGAGGTCAGCAGCGCGATCGCGGACTGGTAGGCGCGCCGCACGTCGGGGTGCACCTCGATGTCGGCGACGATCGGTTCGTCGAAGCAGGCGATCCGCAGCCGACCGGGCTCGCGACCGGCAGCCGCCAGGAAGGTCCCGGACGGCTCGGGAGCCCACGACGGGTCACCGGCCCGGCGCCCGGCGAGCACGTCGAGCATGGCTGCCGCGTCGCCCACGGTGCGCGCGATCGGGCCGGAGACAGCGAGGCCGACCGGGTCGCCGTACATCGGGAAGCCGCTGATCCGTCCACGGGTGGGCTTGAGCCCGACCAGGCCGCAGCACGACGCCGGGATCCGGATCGAGCCGCCGCCGTCGGAGCCCTGCGCGACCGGGATCAGCCCGGCGGCCACGGCCGACGCCGCGCCACCCGAGGAGCCCCCGGCCATCCGGGTGACGTCCCACGGCGTGACGGCGGGCGGACGCCCCTCGGGCTCGGTGTAACAGGGTGACCCGAACTCCGGCGTGCTCGTCTTGCCGAGACTGACCATGCCGGCCGCCTCGATCGACAGCGTCACCGCGTCGGACACGTCCGGCACGTAGTCCGCGAACGCCGGCGACCCGAAGGCCGTCGGCACGCCCTTGGTGAGGTTGAGGTCCTTGATCGCGGTCGGTACGCCTGCCAGTGGCGACGCCCCCTCACCCACCGGCCCGACCGCGGCGACCTCACGGGCACGCAGCCGCGCGGCATCGGGGTCACGAAAGACGAACGCGCCGTCGACGTACTCCTGGGGGAGACGCGCGGCGCGTTCGAGGTAGTGCTCGGTGAGCTCGACGGGGCTGATCTCGCCGGAGCGGATCAACTGCCCCTGTTCGAGGGCGGTCAGGTCGTGGAGTTCGGCCACGACCCGACCTTAGCGGCGGTGCGGATCAGGCCGCGGTGACCTCGGGGGTGAAGCCGGCGAGGTCGCCGAGGGCGGACACGAACTTGGCGACGATCTCCTCGTCGCCCGACGGGTCCGTGCCCCACGCGTAGGCGTGGGCAAGGTCGACGTCCTCGACGACGACGGCGCCCGCGACACCGGCGGAGCGACGCGTGTCGTCGTGGGCCCACTTGCCGCCGAACTGGCCGACGGAGGTGCCGACGACGGCGAGCGGCTTGCCCTTGATGGCACCCTCACCGAACGGGCGCGAGGCCCAGTCGATGGCGTTGTTGAGCACGGCCGGCATGGTGCCGTTGTACTCGGGGGTCACGACGAGCACACGGTCGGCGGCGGCGATGGCCTCACGCAGCACGGTGACGGCGGCCGGCACGGAGTCGCCGTCGACGTCCTCGTTGTAGAAGGGCAGCTCGCCCAGCCCGTCGACGATGTCGAGGACCACACCAGCGGGCGCCTGCTCGCGGAGGACCTCGGCGAGCTTGCGGTTGATGGAGTCGGCGCGCAGGCTGCCGACCAGGACGGCGATACGAGTGGAGTCAGTCATGTGGGTCGAAACGGACCGCGGTCCGCTTTCATTCCCGGCTGGCCAACTATTTCCGCAGGACCGATGTCGGTACGTCGCCCTAGGCTGGGCGAGCCATGTCCAAGCCCCTCCCCCTGCTCACCACGCCGCCCACCGAGCGGGCCGACGCCGCGCGCAACCGCGAAGCCCTGCTGAGCGCCGCGAGCGAGCTGATCCAGGGCTGCAGCGTCGAGGGCGTGACCATGGAGGCGGTGGCCGCCAAGGCCGGCGTCGGCAAGGGCACCGTCTTCCGGCGCTTCGGCAGCCGTGAGGGCCTGATGGCCTCGCTCCTCGACCACGCCGAGAGGGCGTGGCAGGCAGCCGTCATCGGCGGACCTGCGCCGCTGGGCCCCGGCGCACCGCCGATGGAGCGCCTCCTGGCCTTCGGGGCCTCACGGATGCACCTGCACCTCCAGCAGGGTGCGCTCATCGACGCCGCCGGCCGCACCTGGGGCGACAACTACGCCGTGACCGGCTTCGTCACCATGCACGTACGGATCCTGCTCGCCGAGCTCGGCGTCGAGGGCAACCTGCCCTACCTCGCCACGGCGCTCGTCGCGCCGCTCTCGCTGCCCGTCCTGCGCCAGCAGTTCGACCAGGCGCAGATGTCCGAGGATCAGGTCATGGCCGGCTGGGAAGAGCTGGTACGACGCGTCGTCGGCTGACCCAGCCGGTCAGTCGACGTGGTGGCGCAGCAGTCCGTAGGTCAGGCCGTCGACCAGCGCCTCCCAGGAGGCCTCGATGACGTTCGCGCCGACACCCACGGTCACCCACGACTTCTCGCCGTCGGTGGTCTCGATCAGCACCCGGGTGATGGCGTCGGTGCCGTGGCCCTGGTCGAGGATCCGCACCTTGAAGTCGATCAGCTCGAACTTCGCGATCTCCGGGAACGCCTGCACGATCGCCGTCCGGATGGCCTGGTCCAGCGCGTTGACGGGACCGTTGCCCTCGCCCGTGACGACGAAGCGCTCGCCGGCGGCCTGGAGCTTCACGGTCGCCTCGGAGACGGCTTCCTCGCCCGGCCGGGCGTGGGTCAGCGTCTCGGTGATGACGCGCCAGCTCTCGACCTGGAAGTACGACGGCCGCCGGCCCTCGGCTTCCTCGACGAGCAGCAGCTCGAAGGAGGCATCGGCGGCCTCGAAGGTGTAGCCGCGCGACTCCATCTCCTTGACCCGGGCGGTCACCCGGTTGACGACGTCGGGCGAGTCCGACAGGTCGAAGCCGAGCTCCTTGCCCTTGAGCTCGATCGACGCACGACCGGCCATCTCGGACACCAGCAGCCTCATGTCGTTGCCGACACCGGCGGGGTCCATGTGCTGGTAGAGGTCGGGGTCGACCTTGATCGCGCTGGCGTGCAGGCCCGCCTTGTGGGCGAAGGCCGACGTGCCGACGTACGGCTGGCGCGCGGCCGGCGGCACGTTGGTGACCTCGGCGACGGCGTGCGCGATCCGGGTGGCCTCGCGGAGCAGGCCGGGCGGCAGCACCTGTCGGTCCAGCTTGAGCTCGAGGTTCGCGACCACGTTGACGAGGTCGGCGTTGCCGGTGCGCTCGCCGTACCCGTTGATGCAGCCCTGGATGTGCGTGGCACCGGCATCGACGGCAGCCAGGGTGTTCGCGACCGCCAGGCCGGTGTCGTTGTGGCAGTGGATCCCGACCCGCACGCCGGCCGACTGCACCACGTCGTGCACGACGTCGGAGACCCAGCCGGGGAGCATCCCGCCGTTGGTGTCGCACAGGGCGATCACCTCCGCACCGGCGTCGTACGCCGTCCGCAGGACCTCGAGCGCGTAGGACCGGTCGAGCCGGTACCCGTCGAAGAAGTGCTCGGCGTCGAGGAAGACCTGCTGGCCCTCGGCGCGCAGGTGGCTGACGGTGTCGCGCACCATCGCGAGGTTCTCCTCGGGCGTGGTCCGCAGCGCCTTCTCGACGTGGCCGACGTGGGACTTAGCGACGAGGGTGACCACCCGGGCGCCGCTGTCACGCAGGCCGGCGACCTGCGGGTCGTCGGCGGCGCGGATGCCGGCCTTGCGGGTGGCCCCGAACGCCGTGAGCCGCGCGTGCTTGAGGTCCAGCTCGGTGGCGGCGCGCCGGAAGAACTCGGTGTCCTTCGGGTTCGCTCCGGGCCAGCCGCCCTCGATGAAGCCGACGCCGAGCCCGTCCAGGTGGCGGGCGATCGCGAGCTTGTCCGCGACGGTCGGGTTGAGACCCTCCTGCTGCATGCCGTCGCGCAGCGTCGTGTCGTAGACGTGGAACGCGCCGTGCAGGTCGAGCGGCTGGTCGAGCTGGTTCATCGAATCCCTCTGTTGGTCATGACCCGGGCAAAACAAAAGCCTCCCGAGAACGAGAGGCTGGCGCGTCCGACGTGCGGACGCGCTACGTAATGATCGTGGTGCTGGTCACGGACCCAGTTTGCCACGAAACGTCGGAGCGCCGGGTCAGAGTCCGAAAGGCCCGTTCGCCCACGGGACCCAGTTGGTGCCCTGGCCGGCCACCAGCACGCCGAGGACTGCCGAGACCGCCAGCAGTCCCGCGCAGCAGAACAGCCACGGCAGCGTCGGGCGGCACACGGGATACAGCACCCGCGCGATCGGCGAGCGGAACCGGCTCGCGCCCGGCCCCGACCACAGCGCCACCCCCAGGGTCGCGCCGCACGCCATCAGCGTGCTCGGCACGTCGAGGGCCAGTGCGTAGCAGATCAGGCCGGCGGCGAGTCCCAGGCCGGCACTCCACGCCACCAGGACGACGGTTCCGGTGATCGCCCGCACGAGGTGCCACGGGCTGGTCGTGATGAGGCGGAGGCCGTCGTACCACTTGATGCCCCGGACGGTACGACGATCCGCGACCGCCGACGCGGCCAGCGAGCCGGCGCGCAGCAACCACACGGCCACCACCACGACGAGGGTGGCGATCCACGGCGCAGCGGCGAACCCGGCACCGAGCGCGATCGCACCGACACCGATCGCCGTCCAGCGCCGGAGCCGCTCCCCCAGCGGCGCCTTCGGCTGGGGCGCGAACGGCGCGTCCGGATCGAAGCCGTGCGCCTGGTCCCACTCGCGTTCGATCCGGTCCATCGCGGTCGGCGGGGGTGGCAGGTGGACAGCAGGTCCGGGAGCGGTGGGCCGCAGCACCGCACCCGCAGGCGGCCCGATCTCGGTCGGCAGGGCGCGGGTGCCGACCACAGGCGGCGGAGGAGGTGGCGGCGGGGGGACGGCGTCCGCGATCGTCCTCGGCGTCGGCGGAGCAGGCGGAGACGCCTGCCCGGCCAGGGCGAGCGGCAGGGTGAAGTCGTCGTCGACCGCGGCGGGCCCGTCGAACACCCCACCGGGCGGTGGTGCCGGCGGCAGCTCGGGCCGGGTGCTCAACGGTCGGATCCACGCCAGCAGCTCCTCGAGCAACGGACGCTCGAGCGGATCGGGGTTGAGCGCCAGTGCGAGCACGTCGGCCAGCGGTTGCTCGATGCCGGACAGGTCGTGCTGGCCGCGGCGCGTGCGGTCCATGATCGCCATCGCCGGTCCGCGGCCGTACGGCGCCCGCCCGGTCGCGGCATAGGCCACGGTGGCAGCCCACGCGTGCACGTCGGCCGCGGGGGTGGCGTCGTCGCCGTACAGGATCTCGGGGGCGAGGTAGCCGGGCGTGCCGAGCAGCCAGCCGGTCTGGGTGAGGCGGATGTCGTCGGCCACGCGCGCCAGGCCGAAGTCGATCAGGATCGGCGTACGCCCCTCCATCAGCACGTTGCCGGGCTTGATGTCGCGGTGGAGCACGCCGACGGCGTGGACCGCTGCGAGTCCCTCGGCCAGGCAGCCGGCCAGCCAGTGCAGGTCCCGGCCCTCGATCGAGCCCTCGGCCGCGACGTGCTCGTGGAGGGTGTGTCCCGGGACGTACCGCGTGACGACGTAGGGGATCTCGGCCCACGGGTCGGCGGCGAGCATCTCGGCCACCCAGGGACTGCGGATCCGGGTCAGCGAGCTGACCTCGCGGGCGAGACGACCGCGGGCCTCCTTGTCGCCGACGATCTGCGGCCGCAGCACCTTGAGCGCCACGCGGCGACCGTCGGAGCCCTGCGCGAGATGGACGATGCCCATGCCGCCCTCACCCAGCTGGGTCAGCAGGGTGTAGTCGCCCACCCGAGTGGGCGGGCCACTCTCGGGTCGCATCGTCACGAAGCGAGATTACCCAGCGGCGCGCGACTTCACCGTCACCTCGCGGCGTCAGCCGCGCGCGTCGAGCTCGGCCACCAGTCGCCGGGGTGCGACCCGCCGGTACGACGCGTCGGCCAGCTCGGCGATCTCCGCCCAGTCGATGCCCGGTGCGGCAAGGTCGATGGCCCGGCCGCCGTACGGCCCGTAGTAGGCAGGTACGAAGAAGCGGTCGTCCTCGTCGATGGCGGGCAGGTCGACGCTGTCGGGCGTGAAGATGAAGGCGCTCGGCACCATCCGGTGGTCACCCGGCCGGAGCTTCTCGGAGCCACCGAACGCCGCGAAGATCTTGCCGGCGCGGAAGGTGGGCCGGCCGTGGCTGACCCTCTCCTCGGCTCCGGGCAGGGCCAGGCAGATCGACCGGAGCTCGCGGAGACCCGGGTCGTCGTCGCTGAACATGATCGGGTGCGCCATGACCGCCAGTGAAGCACCCTCCGCCGACACCGGTCGTGGGACGATGGGCCATGTCGTTCCTGGACCTGGGCGCCGGCGACGCCGTGTTGTTCATCCAGACCGGGCTGGGTGCCGACGAGCTGCTGCCGCTGGCCAGCGAACCTGCCCTGGCCGGACGCCGCCGGGTCCTCCCGCGGCGCCGCGGCTACACCGGCGACGGCCCCGACCTCCCGGGCACGATCGCGCGGGATGCCGCCGACTGCGTCGCGCTGCTGGATTCCCTGCACCTCCCGGCCGTGGACGTCGTCGGCTACTCCTACTCGGCCGCCGTTGCCCTGGAACTGGCACTGCTGGCTCCCACCGCGGTCCGCAGCACCACGCTCATCGAACCGCCACCGCTGATCACCAGCCACCGCGACGAGTTCGTCGGGGTGTGCGTCGACCTGATGTCCCTCTGCGCCGAGCAAGGTCCCTCCGCAGCCCTGGAGGCCTTCTGGGACCGGACCACGACGCCCGACTGGTGGTCGGCGCTCGAACCCCACGTGCCCGACGCCCGCGCGCAGATGCGTCGCGACGCCCGCACGTTCTTCGAGCAGGACCTTCCTGCGCTGCTGGGGTGGACCTTCACGGCCGAGGACGCCCGCCGGATCAGCTCGCCCGTGCTGCACGTGGGTGCAGGCGACAGCGGCCCGTGGTGGGCGCAGGTGCGGACCACGGTGCTCGGCTGGTTCCCGGGCGCCACCGACGTCGTCGTACCCGGGGCCGATCACGGACTGGTCGTGACGCACCCGGCCGAGGTCTCCGCAGCGCTCATCGACTTCTGGTGTGCCGGACCCTCCTAGACTGCCGATGTGCCCGGCCGCCTGACGCTCCTCGACGGCGTGCGGTGGGACGGCAGGACGATTCCGGGTGATCGCGCGCAGGCGCTGCTCGCAGCGCTGGTCGACGCTGGTCGCACCGTGCACACCGATCGCCTGGTCGACCTGGTCTGGGACGAGAACGTTCCTGCGAACCCGGCCAAGGCCCTGCAGGTGCTGGTGTCGCGGGTCCGGTCCACCATCGGTGCGGACACGCTCGTGACCGACGGCGACGGCTACCGGCTCCAGATCGCTCCGACCCTGGTCGATGCCCTGCACCTGGGGCGCTGCTCACAGCTCGCGCGTGCAGCCCTGGCGGAGGACCCGGCCGCCGCTCTCCGCCACGCCGAGGAGGCGCTCGCCCTCGCACCCGACGGTGTCGCGGAGACTGATCGCGGCCCCCTCGCCGACGTACGACGACGCGCCCGGATCGACCTGCACGCAGCTGCCATGGTGCGAGCCCGCGCCCTCGAACGATCGGGGCGGCACGCCGAAGCACTCCCTGCGCTGGAGGCGGCCCTCGACAGCTCACCGGACGACGAGACGCTGCTGGCCGACCTGCTGCGCGCCGAAGCCGCTGTGCGGGGCCCGGCAGCCGCACTCCACCGGTTCGAGCAGCACCGCCGGGCCGTTCGGGATCGCCTCGGTGCCGATCCCGGCCCGGACCTCCAGCGTGTGCACCGTGAGCTGCTGGCGCTGGACAGCCCGGTGCGCGAGGGGGTGCGGTACGGCGCCGGGCCCCTGCTCGGACGCGATGACGACCTGCGCGCCATCAGTGGCCTCCTCACCAGCGCGCGCGTCGTCTCGATCGTCGGCCCCGGCGGACTGGGCAAGACGCGTCTTGCGCACACGGTCGCACAGGCCGCCGGGCAGCCGGTCGTGCACTTCATCGAACTGGTCGGTGTCACGACACCCGAGGACCTCGTGGGCGAGGTCGGCTCGGCACTCGGGGTCCGCGACTCGGTCAGCGGCCGTCGTGCCCTCACGGCGGAGCAGCGTGCCGACGTGCGCGCCCGGATCGCCCACCACCTGGACCAGGCGCCGACCCTCCTCGTTCTCGACAACTGCGAGCACATCGTCGCTGCCGTCGCCGACCTCGTGGCGTTCCTGGTGGCCACCACGCGCGAACTGCGCGTCCTCACGACGACCCGCGCGCCGCTGGCCATCGCTGCCGAGCACGTCCACCTGCTCCCGCACCTGGGCACCGCCGACGCGGTCGAGCTGTTCTGCACCCGTGCCGCTGCGGCCCGCTCGGGGGTCCGGCTCGACGAGACCGAGGTGCGCGCCGTCGTCGATCGCCTCGACGGCCTGCCCCTGGCGATCGAACTGGCCGCGGCCAAGGTCCGCGTGATGCAGCCCGGCGAGATCGCGCGGCGCCTCGACGACCGGTTCGCACTGCTGCGCGGCGGCGACCGCAGCGCGCCGGATCGTCACCAGACCCTCCTTGCCGTGATCGACTGGTCGTGGAACCTGCTCGAGGAGCGCGAGCGCCGCGCGTTGCGCTACCTCGCTGCCTTCCACGACGGGTTCACGCTCGAGGCGGCCGGCGCCCTCCTGGGCGACGACGCCCTCGAGACCGTCGAGGACCTCGTCGAGCAGTCGCTGATCGTCGTCACCGACACCGACCACGGCACCCGCTTCCGGATGCTCGAGACGGTCCGCGAGTTCGGCCGTCTGCAGCGGGAGGCGGCCGGCGAGTCCGACAAGGTGGCGAATGCCCTGCAGGCGTGGGCCGTCGAGCTCGCAGGTCGTGAAGGGCGGCGGCTGTTCAGCACCGGCCAGGTCGAGGCGATGGACCGGGTCCGCGAGGAGGAGACGAACCTCGCCGACGTCCTGCGGGAGGCCATCGCCGCAGGCGACCAGGACGCCGTGGCCGTGCTGTTCGCGACCCTGGGTGGCTACTGGTCGATCAGCGGTGACCACTTCCGCACCATGGCCGTCGCGCCGGCCGTGGGCCGGGCGCTCGACGGTTGGGAGGTGTCGCCGGCCCTGACCGACACCGCACGCTCCGCGTTGTGCGTCACGCTCTTCAGCGTGCGGTTCACCGGCTCCGACGGTGCCGAACAGCTCACCGGACAGCTGGAGGCGCTCGGCCACGACACGGCGAGCCCGGCCCTGGCAGCCCTCGTTCGGGTGACCCTGGCCCAGTCCGAGGGTGTCGCCACCGACCTCACCCACCTGATCGACGAGCCCGACACCTGGGTGCGCTGCCTCGCGCTGCAGTGGGCCGCCCACCAGTGGGAGAACAACGGCGACCCCCGCGGCGCCCTCGACGCCCTGCGTCAGGCACTGCCACTCGTCCACGACGAGGAGGGCCCCTGGCGGCGCGCGATGATCAACGCCCAGCTGGCGGAGCTGCACGCCCAGCTCGGCGACGCCGAGCGTGCCTCCGAGCACGCCCTGCTCGCGCTGCCGGTGCTCGAGAGGCTCGGCGCCGTGGACGACGCCGTCCAGAACCGTGCGATCGTGGCGACCTCGACCATGATCCGCGGCGACCTGGCGGGGGCCTCCGCCCAGATCGCCGAGCTCGCCGCCATCGCGCCCACGGGCCTGCCCGGCGGTGATGTCACCATCATGCGCACCCGCGCCGAGCTCGCGCTCGCGCTCGATGATGTCGGCGAGGGCCTGCGGCTGCACCGCGCGGCCGCCGAGGCGAGCCTGGCGATGCGCCTGCCGGGCTCGGAGGAGCAGGTCACCCCGTGGGCGATCTCCGGCGAGGCCGCAGCCGTCTCGGCGTTCGCCCTCCACGGGCAGGACGGGGACGGTTCCGACCTGCGGTCCTCACTGGCGGCCAAGGCGCTCGACGCGCTGGACCCGGAACGGCCGTTCATGGACTTTCCCGTGGCCGGACTGGTGCTCTTCGGACTCGGCCTGTGGGCCCTGCTCCGCACGGACCGGCCGGCCGACGACGCCGTGCGGGTGCTGGTGCTGGCCGACCGGTTCTCCTACTACCGGTTCGCGCCGACGATGCAGTGGAACCGGGCGCGGGCCCTGTGCGAGGAACGCGCGCCCGGCGTGCTGGCGGCCGTCGAGGCCGAGTACGGCGAACGGCGCGGACCCGACCTGCTGGTCGAGGCCCGCGCCGCCGTGCTGCGCGTTCTCTGATCCGGGCCGGCTACATCTTGCGGGAGTAGGTCCGTACCGCCAGGGGCGCGAAGATCGCGACGACCGCCGCACAACCGAGCAGCGCCCAGCCGACCTGGCCGGTGACATTGCCGTCGTTCATCAGGTCACGCACCGCCGTCACCACGTGGGAGACCGGGTTGATCTTGACGAAGGCCTCGAGCCAGCCCGGGAGCGTGTCCATCGGGACGAACGCGTTGGACAGGAACGTCAGCGGGAACATGATCATCATCCCGATGCCCTGGACCGCCTGGGCTGACCGGGCGATGGTGCCGAGCCAGCAGAAGATCCACGACAGGGACCATCCGGCGAAGATCGTGAGCGCCCAGCCGGCAGCGACCCCGAGGACGCCGCCGCCGGGGCGGTAGCCCATGGCGAGGCCGACGAGGATGGTGATGGTCGCGGCCGTGCCGTAGCGGAGCACGTCGGCCAGCATCGGCCCCGCGAGCGGGGCGATCCGGGCGATCGGCAGCGACTTGAAGCGGTCGAAGACACCCTTGTCCATGTCCTCGCGCATCTGGATCCCGGTCGCCATGCAGGCGGTCAGGGCGGTCTGCGCGAGGATGCCCGGAATGATCAGGGGCAGGTAGTCGGCCACGGATCCGGAGATCGCGCCACCGAAGATGTAGGCGAACATCGCGGTGAACAGGATCGGCTGCAGCGTGACGTCGAAGAACTGCTCCGGGTTGCGGCGCATCTTCTTCGTCGCACGCCAGGCCATGGCCAGGGTCTGGTGGACGGTGTCGCGCAGCGACGGGCGTGCGGCCAGGTCGTGGCCGCCACCCGTGGGGATCGCGGTCGCCGTCGCGGTGTCGGGAAGATCGGGCAGCAGCGTGGTCATCAGGCCACCTCCTCGTGGTCGTCCTCGGCGTGGTGACCGGTGAGGGTCAGGAAGACCTCGTCGAGGGTCGGTTGGCGGACGGCAGCGGTCGTGATGTCGACGTCGCCCTGGCGCAGGGCGATGAGGACATCGGCCGTGCGGTTGGCGTCGGTGAGTGCGATGTTCAGTCCCCCGGCCTCCGGGGTCAGGACGGGCGCCTCGCCGAGGACTGCCTCGACGATCGCTGCTGCCTGGGCGGTCTGCTCGCGGTCCGCGACACGCAGGTGCAGCGTCGAGGTGCCGACGCTCTCCTTGAGCTGGTCGGGCGTGCCCTCGGCGACCTTCCGGCCGCGGTCGATGACGGCGATCCGGTCGGCGAGCTGGTCGGCCTCGTCGAGGTACTGCGTGGTCAGCAGGATCGTCGACCCCTGGGTGACGAGCTCGCGAATCGTGTCCCACATCTGCCCGCGGGTACGCGGGTCGAGCCCGGTCGTGGGCTCGTCGAGGAAGATCAGGGGCGGGCGCGCGATGAGCGATGCGGCGAGGTCGAGCCGGCGACGCATGCCGCCGGAGAAGCTCTGGATCTGGCGGTCGGCCGCCTCGTCGAGGTCGAACCTGCCCAGCAGGTCGGCAGCCGTACGACGCGCCTGCGTCGTCGACTGGCCGAGCAGGCGGGCGAACAGCATCAGGTTCTCGGTCCCGGTCAGGTTCTCGTCGACCGAGGCGTACTGCCCGGTGACGCCGACCAGCTGGCGAATCCGGTGCGGCTCGCGTCGTACGTCGATCCCGAAGATCTCCGCGTGGCCGCCGTCGATCGACAGCAGCGTGGCGAGCATCTTCAGGGTCGTGGTCTTGCCGGCGCCGTTCGGGCCCAGCACGCCGTAGATCTCGCCCTGGCGGACCTCGAGGTCGATGCCGTCGACGGCATGGAACGCGCCGAAGGTCTTCACCAGGCCGGTGGCGTGCACTGCGGGGATGGCAGTCATGGTTGCTCCTTCTCGGCCGGGGATCGACCCGGCTCATGGAAGGAGCGTGCTGGCTGCCGGTTTCACCGCGGCATCACCGCGGTTTCACCACCCCGGAGGGCGCGCCAGCGAGCTACACGATCGGGTGCATCCACCCGAAGGTGTCGTCGTTGCGTCCGAGCTGGACGCCGACGAGTGCTTCGCGGATCCGCATGGTGAGGTCCTGGCTCGCGGGTGCCGGGACCTCGCCGTCCTTGGTCTTGAGCGAGCCGACCGGCGTGACGACCGCAGCGGTGCCGCAGGCGAAGATCTCGGTGATCCGGCCGCTGGTGACGCCCTCGCGCCACTCGTCGATGCCGAACCTGCGCTCGGTGACCTGGTGGCCCATCTTCCCGGCGAGCTCGATGATCGAGGCGCGGGTGATGCCTTCGAGGATGGTGCCGGTCTCGGGCGTGACGATGGAGCCGTCGTCGTAGACGAAGTACATGTTCATCCCGCCGAGCTCCTCGACGTACTTGCCCTCCTGGGCGTCGAGGAACACGACCTGGTCGCAGCCCTGGGCGTAGGCCTCCTGCTGCGCGACCAGCGAGCTGGCGTAGTTGCCGCCCGTCTTGGCCGCGCCCATGCCACCGCGCCCGGCGCGGGTGTACTCCTCGGTGAGCCAGAGCGTGACGGGCTTGATGCCACCCTTGAAGTACGCGCCGGCGGGGCTGGAGATCACCATGAACGTGACGTGTTGGGCCGGTCGCACGCCGAGGAACTTCTCGGAGGCGAACATGAACGGCCGCAGGTACAGGCTCTTCTCGCCACCGTCGGGGTTGCCGGGGACCCAGCGGGCGTCGACCTTGACCAGTTCCTCCACGGCCTGCACGAAGTCGGCCGGCTCGAGGACCGGCAGCGCAAGGCGCTGGCTGGACCGCTTCATCCGCTCGGCGTTCGCCTCGGGCCGGAACAGCCACAGCGAGTCGTCGGCGTGCCGGTAGGCCTTCATGCCCTCGAACGTCTCCTGCGCGTAGTGCAGGACGGCCGCAGCCGGGTCCAGGGTGATCGGGCCGTAGGGCGTGATCCGGGCGTCGTACCAACCCTTCTCGGGGGTCCATTCGACGGTGAACATGTGGTCGGAGAAGTGCACGCCGAAGCCCGGATTGGACAGGATCTCTGCCAGCCGCGCGTCGTCGGTCTGTTCCGCAGAAAGAGTGGTGGTGATCTGCATGGTCATCAGGTTAGTCCTCATTAACTCGGCGCGAAACGGCGAGGACCCTCTTGCCCTCGCCGGAGTGCGAATTCCGCCGAGGCAAGCTCAGTGCGCTGAGGCCTCGGCGGTCAGCCGGCTACTCGGGCAGCGATCGCGTCGCCCACCTCGGGCGTACGACGCGACTGGCCCGGGGTGCGCGCAGCGAGGTCCGCGAGCACGGCGGTCTCGATGCGTGCCGCGGCCTCGGGATGTCCGAGGTGGTCGAGCAGCAGGGCACCGGACAGGATCGCGGCCGTCGGGTCCGCGATCTGCTGGCCGGCGATGTCGGGTGCCGAGCCGTGGACCGGCTCGAACATCGACGGCGCGGTGCGGTCGGGGTTGACGTTGCCGGAGGCGGCCAGGCCGATGCCACCGGTGATGGCGGCGGCGAGGTCGGTGATGATGTCGCCGAACAGGTTGTCGGTGACGATCACGTCGAAGCGCTGCGGGTCCGTGGTCAGGTAGATCATCACGGCGTCGATGTGGCTGTAGTCGGTCGTGACGTCGGGGAACTCCTTGGCGACCTCTTCGAACAGGCGCCACCAGACGGAGCCGGCGTTGACCAGCACGTTGGTCTTGTGGACCAGCGTCAGCTTCTTGCGCGGGCGCTTCCGGGCCCGGGCGAAGGCGTCACGGATGACCCGCTCCACACCGAACGCGGTGTTGACCGAGACCTCGGTGGCCACCTCGGCCGGCGTGCCGACGCGCAGCGCGCCGCCGTTGCCGGTGTACGGGCCCTCGGTGCCCTCACGGACCACGACGAAGTCGATGTCGCCCTTGCCGAGCACGGCGTCGGACAGCGGCGACGTCGCGCCGGGGAACAGCTGCGAGGGCCGCAAGTTGACGTAGTGGTCGAGCTCGAAGCGCAGACGCAGCAGCAGGCCACGCTCGAGGATGCCGGGCGGCAGGTTCGGGTCGTTCGGCTTGCCGCCGACGGCGCCGAGCAGGATGGCGTCCTGGTGACGGATCTCCTCCAGCACCGTGTCCGGGAGCACCTCGCCGGTCGCGAGGTAGTTCTCGGCACCCAGGTCGTAGGCCGTCTGGGCGAACTTCACCTCGGCAGGCGCGGCCACCTCGAGCACCTTGAGCGCCTCGGCGGTGACCTCCGGCCCGATGCCGTCACCGGCGATGACGGCGAGGTTGACCTGGCCGGTCGTGGAGGTGACGGAGCCGGCTGCAGCAGAGGATTCGGTCATGTGCGTAGAGATTAGTTGTCGTCGGGACGAGCGTCGTCGCCGTCTCGCAGGGCAACCGCCCCGAACGGGTCGGTGTCGAGCAGGGCCGTGTGCAGCGGGTGCTCCGGATCGTGGCGGGCGGGGCCCCACTCGGTCCCGGAGAAGTCGCCGGAGGTCGAGGTGCGGTGCGTGGTCGTGAACATGTCGGGTCGTCTTCCGTGTGGTGGTCGCCCTGGCGTCCCCCACCGCGGCGGGTGGGCGTCAGCTCGTGGATCTCACGGGAGTCGACTGCGTCGGGGATACGGATCGCGTTTGTTGCCGATCGGTGTGTCCCGCCGCGGTGCGTCGGAGATGCGCCAAGGCTTCGAATCTGGATCGAAGGCCGTGTTGGCGGAGGATCAAGGGATCGCCGCAGTCACCGCGGCGAGGTGGCCTTCTTCAGGCCTCGCCGCGGCAGCCGATTACGAGAAGGGCGCCACGCATGATGGGAGAACCATAGCCGGACGTCCCGGTGCCTGTCAGGCCGATTCCGCCATCCGGGCAGGTTTCGACATACGAGATCGCCGTCACAACATCTGAGACACCGGATGTAAGACTCGATGCATGAGCGCGCCCCCCGACTTGCCCGATGTGGTCAGCCGCGCCTTCGACGTGTGCCGGCGGGCGGGCTACGTGGCGTTCTGTCGCAACGAGACCGGCCGGCTCCTGGCCACCCTCGCGGCGACCCGCGAGGGCCTGATGGCCGAGTTCGGCACAGGATGCGGCGTCGGTACGGCGTGGCTGCGCTCCGGCGTCCGCAACGACAAGGCGCGGATCATCACCGCCGAGCTCAACCCCAAGCTCGCCGCCGCGGCGACCGAGATCTTCACCGACGACCCGCTGGTCGACGTGCTGGCCGCCGACTGGTCGACGCTGATGGACAAGGGCCCGTTCTCGCTGCTCTTCCTCGACTCGGGCGACCCGTCCGCCGTCCAGGTCGACAAGATCGCCGACCTGGTCGAGCCCGGCGGCATCGTCGTGCTGGACGACTTCTTCCCGTGCGAGATGTGGCCGCCGATCACCGGCGGCCGGGTCGACACGCTGCGCGAGCAGTGGCTCACCGACGACCGGTTCACGACCGTCGAGGTGATGGTCGCGGCCGACGCGTCAGCGTTGATCGCCACCCGTCGCTGACGGACCTCGAGACGGTTGCAGGGCAACCTCCTCGACCAGCGGGTCAGAATTCGCCCGGGGTCGCCCTGCGTACGACGAGGCGGGTCCAGGCACCGAGGAAGACCCGTCCGTCGGGGCCGATCTCGCGCTTCTCCCCCGCCGGGATCGGGTCCTTGGGCAGCGACCCGATGGTGCCGAGGTAGGTGCCGTTGGACGAGCCGAGGTCCTCGACCCACCAGCGGGTGCCGTCGGTGGTCAGCTGGCAGTGCCGGCGGCTGATGCCGTTGTCGGCGACCAGGTCGATGTCCGGGTGGATGCCGCGGCTGCGCGACGTGCGCCCCACGAGGATCGACGTCGTCTTCAGCTGTACGACGACCGGCACCCCCGCGGACGGCAGCGGGTCCGTGGACTCCTGGTCGGCGTACCAGTCCGGGTCGATCCAGATCTCGGCCACCCACGACTCCTTCAGGGGCGGTGCGAGCGGGGTGGCGACCGGAGCGACGGGAGCGGGGTCAGCGGCCGCAGCAGGCTTCGCCTCCGCCGTACCGGCATCCGGGGAGCCGAGGTCGAGGATCGAGGGCGGCGTGAACGGTCGCGGCATCGATCCGGTCGTGAAGTCGTAGCCGCAGGCCTCGCAGAACAGTGCGTTCGGCGGATTGATGGCCTGGCAGTTCGGGCAGGCCGTCGCGGCGGCGTCGGCGGGCGCGTCGTCTGCCGGTACGTCGGCAGGCGCGGACGGCGCACTGGCGCTGCCGCCCGCAGGAATCGGCAGGCCGCAGACGTCGCAGTAGTCGTCGGAGGCCGAGTCGTGCCCGGACGGGCAGGTGCTCATGGGGTCTCCTTGCGGATCCGTGTCGTCTTCGTCGACGCGGTGTCGAGCGCCATCTCGTCGGCCTTCTCGACCGACCGCTTCAGGCGCACCGTGCCTTCCTTCTCGTTGTCGACGTCGACGACCTTCTTCAGCTTGCTGGTCGCCTCGTCGTTGCCGGTCTCGGCGGCGAGCTGGACGGCGCGGCCGAGCTTGGTCGTCGCGGTCGCCTCGTCGCCGGCGGCCTTGGCGGCCAGGCCCTCCTGGATCATGTCGGCCAGCTCGGCCTGCCCGGTGTAGTGGGCGACCTGCTGGTCGATCCGGGTGGTGAGCTCGGAGTTGTTGGACCAGGTGGCCTTCACCAGCGCCTGCGTGACGACGTCGTCGCCGAGCGCGAGCTGAACGCGCGCGGCCAGCTGCTCCTGGCCGATCGCCTTGGCCGGCACCCGGACCGCGACGTGGTAGTCGCGGGACTCGTCGGCCCACGCGCCCGTCGGGTAGTCGCCCGTGAGCGGGTTGACCGGCGTACGGCGGTTGGTGAGGTCCTCGACGGTCGGCGAGACCTGGCGGACGAACAGCACCTGCGAGCCCTGCGGCGTCCAGACCCGGAGCGAGGCGTCCGCGACACCGCGCGACATCGCGGCGCGCATGATCTCCTGGAACTGGGCCTTCATCTGGTCGGGCCGCGGAATGATGTCGACGGTGCCGAGCAGGGCCTGCGAGATCCGCCGGATCTCCGCGACCTGCCAGTCGGTGCCCGCGCCGCGGCAGTCGGCCTGGAAGTAGCCGGTCGCGCGGTTGATGGCCTCGTCGAGGCGGCCCGGCCGCTCGCGGTTCTCACCGTCGGTGAGCAGCAGGACGTGGCGCTGGGTGACCTCGGGGACCGAGTTGAAGAGCTGCCCGGCGAGGTCGAGCCAGGTGCTGATCGCCGTACCACCGCTGCCGACGAAGCGGGCGATGGCGGCCGAGGCGTCGGCTCGCGCCCGCTCGTCCATCCGGATCATGCCGGGACCGCTGGCGACCTGCGGGTAGGCCAGCATCGCGCGGTCGGCACCGGCGATGACGGCGAACCAGGTGCCGTCGACGATCTCGGCAAGTGCGGCCTGGGCGGCGTCCTTGGCGGCGGCCATCGTGGCCGGCCCCATCGAGCCGGAGGTGTCGACGATGATGATCTCGCCGGCAGCACCCGACCCTGACTGCCCGGCCGTGCCGGCGCCCTTGCACGTGATCGTCACGATCGCGTTGACGTCGGTCCCGCCGTCAGCGAGGAACTCGTTCTGGTAGACGGCAGCGGTGAACTCAGCCATCGGTCGGCTCTCCTCCTGGGGTGCCCGGCTCGGCGGGCGTTGGGGTCTGGTCATTGTGCCCGAGCGCTGATGGATCGACGGTGACATCGACTCGGGCAAGCGCTGCAGTGATGTTGTCGTGGCCGCCGCAGCTGTTGGCGAAGGCGACCAGGGCCAGTGCGAGGGCGGCCGGATCGCTGGTGGCTGCGGCGCGCACCTGCTCGGCCATCGCCTCGGGCGTGGAGCAGTAGTTCCACAACCCGTCGGAGCAGGCGAGCAACCAGCCGGACTCGGTGAGCTCGAGGGTGCCGCTCGTGGGGACGAAGTTCTCCGAGTCCCGGCCCAGCCACTTGGTGATCGCGTGCGCCTGCGGACCCGTCTCGGCCACCTCGCGGGCGATGCCGCCGGCGATCTGCTCCTGGGCCACCGAGTCGTCGACGCTCAGCTGGACCGGCGTTCCGGCGTCGGGCAGCCAGTACGTGCGGGAGTCGCCGATGTTGGCCCAGCTGACCTGGCGTCCCTCGAGGACGGCGGCGCTGAACGTCGCCGATGCGGGGTTCGTCGAGTCGGGGTCGGTGACGGCGATGATCGCGGTGTTCGCGGCTGCCGCGGCATCAGCCAGCACCTTCGCGCCGGCTGCCTGACGACCTCCCGTCGTACCCATGCCGGCGGGGAGGGGCATCCGCAGCACCTCGCGCGCCGCGCGGGCGCCGGCGAGGGAGGCGACGTCGGAGTCGACGGAGTTCGAGACACCGTCCATCACCACGAGCACCGCGCGGGAGCCCGGTTCGGCGCCGGCGAGCAGGGCCATGGAGTCCTCGTTGCGCGCCTTGCCGACACCCTTGTCGCACACCCCGGCGACCCAGGACGCCGGCTGCTCACGGAAGTGGTCGCGTTCGCTGGGCGCCTTGGTGCCGCACTCCAGGCAGTACAGGTCGGGGCCGACCTCTCCCCCACACTCCGTGCAGGGTCGGCGGCCCACGGGCGGCGGGTCCGGCAGCGCCGACGCGGGCTTGCGCGTCGGCGCGCTGATCGGAGCGTCCCCCAGCGGATGGTCGTCGACGGCCGCGGGCGCAGCCGGTACGACGTCCGGCTGGCCGATCTGCGCGCCGCAGCTCTCGCAGAAGCGGGCACCGACGGCGACCGAGGCGCCGCAGGAGGGACAGGTCACGTGAGGCTCCAGTTCCGGACGGCGTTGGCCTGGTTGACCAGGGCCACCCGCTCCTTGAGGTCGATGCTGTCACGGGCGAGCGAACGCAGGGCGTTCTCGAGTCCGTCGCGCACTCCACCCTCGGTGGCCGCGACCGAGCCGATCTTCGCGCCGGCCGGCACCTTGGCGGCGCCGGACACGACGGGCAGGGCCTCGCTGAGGATCCGCACGGTGAAGCGCTGGCGGGTCTGGCCGTCGACGCTGGAGGTCTCGATGGTGCGCATCGCCTGGTCCAGAACCGCAATGTCCTGGCCCCCGCCCGACAGCAACACCTCTGCGCGCTGCTGACGGCTCTCGGTGTAACCGCGGCTGGTGGTCGGGACGAGGTCGAGCGCGGCGACCGCACCTGCGGTGTCCTTGCGGCCCGCCCGCACCCGCGCCATGCCGAACGCCGAGGGCGGGACGTAGGCGGCGTCCGTGGACGCGCACACCTGGTAGAGGCCCTCGGAGACCTCGGGCAGCCCGCCGCGCTCACACGCGAAGGCGAGCGCGAGCTTGGGCGCGAGCTCTCCGGGCACCTGCTGGTAGACGGCGTTGAACGACGCCTTCGCGGTCTCCCAGTCCTCGGCCTGGACGGCAGCGAGGCCCTCGATCCACAGCGCGCGCCACTCCCACGGATCGTCGGCGAGCAGCGCCTGCGCGTGCGACTTCGCGGCCACGGGGTCCGCCAGGTCCAGCGACGCACGGGCCCGCGCCAGCCACACCTCGGCGCTGTCCTCGGGGGCCTGCAGCAGGTCGGCGAGCCGCTGCTTCGGGTCGTCGGAGCTGATCGTCGAGAGCCAGCTGTACTGCGGGTCGGTGGTGTCCTCGCGCAGCTTCGGCAGCTGGCTCCACTCGGTGATCGGCCGCGCCGTCGCGGGCGACTCGAAGAGCACCGAGGAGGCCGACGTGCTCGCCGTGCCCTGGCGGCGGCGGGCGACGACCTCGCGCAGGACACCGAGCACCTGCGTGCGCAGCTCGTCCACGGAGGCGAACCGGTCCGCCGGATCGGGCGCACAGCACTTGGCCAGCAGGTGGTAGAGCGAGTCGTACTGCTGGAAGAGCGGCGTCGCGTCCACCGGCGGCAGGCTGTGCAGGTAGGTGCCCTGGTAGCCGCGGAACTCCATCGTCAGCACGACGAGCGTGCGGCCGATCGTGTAGATGTCGGAGGCCACGGTCGGCCCGACCTCGGCCACCTCGGGCGCCTGGTAGCCGACCGTGCCGTAGATCGCCGACTCCTGGTCGTCGATCCGGCGCACGCCACCGAGGTCGATCAGCTTCATCGCGTCGCCGACCTGGATCATGTTGTCGGGCTTGAAGTCGCAGTACACGAGACCGAGGTCGTGGAGGTACTGGAAGGCCGGCAGCAGCTCGAGGATGTAGGCCAGCGCCTGGTCGACCGGCAGCGGGTCGTAGTCGCCGTTGTTGGCCGACATCCGCTGCTTCAGGATCTGCTTGAGCGACTTGCCGCCGACGTACTCCATGACGATGTAGCCGGCGCCTTCGTGGGTCACGAAGTTGTAGATCTCGACGATCAACGGGTGCTCGACCTGCGCGAGGAACTGCTGCTCGGCGATCGCTGCCGCGAGCGCGTCGGGGTCACCGGAGTTCAGCAGGCCCTTGAGCACCACCCACCGGTTGGAGACGTTGCGGTCACGGGCGAGGTAGATCCAGCCGAGACCACCGTGGGCGAGCGCGCCCGCGACCTCGTACTGGCCGGCGACGAGGTCACCCGACACCAGCTTGGGGGTGAAGGAGAACGGCTGGCCGCAGTTGGGGCAGAAGCCCTCGCTCCGGCCGGGCGTGCCGTCGATGCTGCGACCGACGGCCTTGCCGCACTTGGAACAGCTCCGCTTGTCCTCGGGGACCTGCGGGTTGGCCATGATCGCCTTGGCAGCGTCCACCGGCGGCGCAGGCGGTACGACGGTGAGGCCGGCGCCGAGCCGGGCCGACCGCATCCGCTGCGACCCGGTTCGGGTGCGCCGGGTGGCGAGGCTGCCTGTGCCGGCACGCTTCGAGCCGATCGCGGCCGACTGGACACGACTGGCGGCGGTCGCCGCCGTACCCTCGCGGCCGGACAAGGGCTGGGACTCGTGGAGCGCAGCGACCTCGGCGACCTTCGCGCCCGGTACGGCCGGCGAGCCGCAGACATCGCAGTAGCCGTCGAGGATCCGGCCGGTGCAGCCGGGCTGCTGGCAGGTGTTGGCGGCACTGCTCACAGCTGCTGTGGCGGCCGGGGCTGCGGCGGGGGTGGGCGACGCCGTACCACCGGACCCGGCCATGCCGCACACGTCGCAGTAGCCGTCGACGATGCTGCCCGTGCAACCGGGTTGGGTGCAGGCTCCTGCGCTCATCGGGTGCTCTCTTTCGCTAGCCAGGTCTGGTAGGTCGTGACGAGTTGCCGGGCGACGGCCATCGGCGACGGGCGTCGCTCGAGGAGCGCCCGGGCCGAGCGCTCGCTCTCGACGAGGTCGGGGTGGTCGGCCACGCCCGCAGCACGGGCCTTGGCGACGTAGGCGTCGAGCAGGGCGACGAGCTGGGTGTGCTCCTCGAGAGCGTCGGAGTAGGCGTGCTGGACGACCTCGAACGCCTGGGACACCCGGTCGAGGCGCTGAAGGTAGGTGCCGATCTCCTCGGGTGTCACCGGGACCGGGCCGAGCAGCTCGACGTCGGGGACGGCGTACCGCGGCGCCGGGTCGACGGTCGCGACGCAGGTGGCCGCGAGCTTCTCGAGCGCGGCTTCGCGGGCCTCGAGGTCGGCGCGCAGCTCACGGGCCGACAGCACCTGGCTGCGGGCGTCTCGTCGGCGTGCGTTGCCCACGATGAGGTCGCGCTCGAAGGTGGTGGCCTCGGCCTCGATCGGACCGAGCAGGCCGCCGACGTCGGCGCCGCGCTCGGCACGCGCAGCGATCTCCTGGAGCCGGCTCATCAGGCCGGCAAGGGTGTTGACCGCATCGTCGCGGCGGGTCGCCGGCTCGAGGGCGACCTGGTCGCGGATCCGTTCCAGCTGGGCGCGCAGCTCGCGCACCCGCGCGGCCGACTCGTCGGCGCCGGGCACGAGCGCCAGCCGGCTGCGCAACTGTCCGGTGAGCGCGTCACACAGCCGCCCGGCCTCGGGCAACGACACGGCCAGCCCACCGGGAAGCTCGGTCGCCCCGTCGAGGCGTCCCCAGATCAGCGCCGAGATCCGCTCCCGCTCCTGGGTGAGCACGCGCCCGCCGTCCCACGTCGCGAAGACCAGCTGGTACCGGTCCGACGTCGCCTTCCACAGCGCCAGGGCCAGCGACATGTCGCCGGTGAGCTCGGCTCCCCGTCCCGCACCGAGCGCGGCCCGGTCGAGCTCGTCGAGCTCGGACCGCCGCGCCCGCAACCACGCGTCGAGCTCGCCCAGGTAACGCTGGATCGCAGCAGGATCCAGCGCGTCCCCGAGCTTGCCGGGCGCGGTCGGCGCAGTGGCGGTCATCGCGGTCACCTGCTCTACGATCACCGGCCGTAGTCAGGGGTGGGAGGCGTGGCGTCGACCTTCAGGTACGGCTCGAGCCAGTTGTTGTACGCCGACTGCCAGCGACCGTCGCTCCGCATGTCATCCAGGACCGAGTTGATGAACCTTGCGAGCGCGACGTCGGCCTTGTTGACCGCCAGGCCGTACGGCTCATCGGTCAGCTTCGTCTGCTTCGGGACGACGGCATAAGGGTCCTGCGCGGCAAGTCCGGCCAGCACGGTGTCATCGCCCGTGATGGCGTCGACCTGACCGTTCTGGAACAACGTCAGGCAGCCGGTGTGATTGTCGGCTCCCACGACCTCGACGTCGGCCTTCTCGGTGATGTTGTCGATGCTGGTCGAACCCTTCGGCGCGCACACCCGCTTGCCCTTGAGGGAAGCGACGCCGCTCTTCTCGTAGGCAGCGACGTCGTCGGAACGGACCAGCACCTTCTGGGTGGCGTTGTAGTAGACCGCCGAGAAGGCGACCTGCGTCCACCGGGTGCAGTTGACCGTCATGTTGCGCGCGACCATGTCGATGTCGCCGCTCTCGAGCAACGGGATCCGCTGAAGCGCCGTGACGACGCGCAACTGCAGCGTCACATCGAGCGCGTCGGCTACGGCCTTGGCGAAGTCGATGTCGAAGCCCTTGAGGTCACCGTCCAGCGGGTCGGTGAAACCCAGCTGGAAGGTGTCGGCCGAGACACCGACGACGAGCCGGCCACGGTTCTTCAGCTGCTGGAGAGCGGCGGCCCGGTCATTGCTCGGGGCGTACGACTCACGGGGGTTGTCGCACTGGACCGGCTTCGAGGGCGGGGCCGCCGAGGAGTCGACCGCCTCGGGCTTCGGGAGGGGCGTGGCGTCGTAAGCGCAGCCTGCAAGGAACAGGACCGCGACCAGTGGCGTGGCGAACCGGCGCAGCGAGCTCATGAGAATTCCCTCCGTCGTTCGCCGATACCTCGGGAGACTGCGACAGCCGCAGCAACACCGAGCAGAACAGTCAGTCCGCTGAGCAGCAGCGCAAGCGTGCGGCCACTGCGCAGGTCATCGACGACCTCGTCACGGGTCTCGGTCACAACCGACTTGGCGATGGCGTCGAAGCTGTCGAGCGGCTCGGTCGAACCACCCTTTGCCTCGGTCGCCCGCTTGACGGCCTCGTCCCACTGGCCGGCGTTGTCGAGCTCCACGATCTCGTCGTGCTGCGCGACGTAGTCATTCCAGGCGCCGACCGTCTCGCGTGACGCCGACTTGTCGACGATCTCGCGGGACACCAACCACGCGGTCTCGGAAGCGCTGTCGCCCGGAACTCGCGCGATAAGGCGCAGGCTCTCGCTGGCTTTCGCGTCATTGGCCGCTGTACGGGCATTGGACTCCGACACCGCTGTGGCGAGCTCCCCGTCGAGCAGCGAGTCGTTGGAGTTGTCGCGGACCAGTGCGCCGAAGGCCGTCACCACGGTCACCACGAGGACGATCACCGCGGCCACCGCGATGCCCTTGTTAATCCGCCTGTGGAAGTGCTTCGCGAGCTCGCGGTTCAGCCAGACCAGCACGACGAGCACGGCGAGTCCGAGCAGCACCAGCCAGATCGGGTGCTGGCCAGCCATCGCGTCCTCGGTGCGCTCGGTGTTCGCGGTCACCATGTTGTCAATGAGCGGGATCGCGTCGGACCGCAACTCCTTGCTCGCGCCTCTGAGGTACTCCGCACCGATCGGGTAGCCCAGGCGGTTGTTGTTGCGCGCCTGGGCGACAGCGGTGGCGTAGTCGGCCACCTCGACATTCAGGGCCGCGAGCACCTCGCGGTCGGCCGGCTGGGACTCCGCCGCATTCGCGATCTCCGTGAGCACGGAGGACAGCGCGGCGTCGTACTCCTTGCGCTGGTCGGGGTCCTCGAGACCGCCGACCAGGAAGGCGTTGGTGGCGAGGGCGTCGGCTCGCAGCAGCGACGACTTGATCTCCTGGACCCGGACCAGCTGCTCGGTGTCGTCGGCGGCACGGCCGTCGGACTGCCAGGCGCCGAACTGGATCAGTGCGCTGAACACCCCGAAGAGAATGGCGACGGTCATGCCGATCAGCTGCCAGCGGTTGAGCAGCGCAGGCGTGTCGACGAGTCCGGGCGTGGGCTGGCCCGCCACGGCAGGTGCCGGCGCGGGCGCCTTCGCGACAGCGGCCGGGGGCGGCGGTGCCGCCTGGGGGGTGGCGGTCTGGCTCACGATTCCTCCTGGGTCTCGACAGGCTCGACCAACGGGGTCGGTTCGGGGGCCGGGCGGGCGGCCGTGGCGTCATCACCGAACGGGTCGACCGGTTCGGCCGGCGCAGCATCCTCGGGCGGTACGACGACGCCCTCCTCGGTCCGGGTCTCGCCAGGCTCGACCACCGCAGGATCGTTCGGGTCGACCACCAGGTCGTCCGGCTCCAGCGTGCGCAGCTGCTCGAGGGTCGGCTCGGCGACCTCCCGCAGTCGCCAGGCGTGGTGGCCGATGGCCGCCTCCAGCAGGTTGCGGACGAAGCGCGCGTTGCCGAACGACGGGCCGCGGTGCGCCTCGGCCAGGATCTCGCGCAGCCGCGCGAGCACGGGCTCGGCGACGTCGTAGTCGGCACCCTTGGCCATCCCGGCGAAGATCTCGGCGAGCTCGTCGTCGGTGTAGTCGGCGAAGTCGATGGTGGTGCGGAACCGGCTCTCGAGGCCCGGGTTCTCCGAGATGAAGATGGCCATCGGGAGGGGGTACCCGGCGACGATGACGACGAGGTCGTCGCGCTTGTCCTCCATCTCCTTCACCAGGGTGTCGATGGCTTCCTTGCCGTACTGGTCCCCGGAGAGCGAGTACGCCTCGTCGATGAACAGCACGCCACCCTCGGCGGACTTCACCAGCTCGGCCGTCTTCTGGGCGGTCTGTCCGAGGTAGCCGGCGACCAGTTCCGACCGGTCGCACTCGACGAGCTGGCCCTTCGAGAGCAGCCCGAGCGCCCGGTAGATGCCGGCCACCAGGCGAGCGACCGTGGTCTTGCCCGTGCCGGGGTTGCCGTTGAAGACGAGGTGCCGGGTGATGGTCGGGGTGTCGAGACCCGCCTTCTTCCGCAGCCCCTCCACCCGGAGTACGGCGGCCTGTCGGTGGATCTCGCCCTTCACGTTCTTCAGGCCGGTGAGGCCGTCCAGCTCGGCAAGGAGCTCCTCGACCGACTTGGTCGGCTCCTCCGGCTCGGGCTCCTCGACCACCGGGGTCTCCGGCTCGGCGGCCTGGGTCTGTGTGCCTTCGGTGGTTTCGAGGCTCGGTGCTGGCGCACCTCGCACCTCAACCAGCGACGGGTCGCCCGGGACGGCGCCGTCGAGCGCACCCAGCTGGCGTCGTACCTGCTCACCGACGCGACGGACCTGCTCGAGCATGTCGTCACCGAAGCCGGGAACCGGCTGGCGCTCGGGGAGGTCGAACGCTCCCCTGCCCGACGCGGGACCTTCGAGATTGCGGGCGGTGAACCCACCGCCGAGCTGCGCGGTCGTCACGGTCGTGGCGGCACCGATCGCGTCCGGCCCGGGCTCCCCCAGTGCGCTGCCGGCCAGCGCGACGTCGGCCAGCGCACCGGCGTAGTCCGCCGAGTGCGTCGACTTCGCCAGCAGCAGCTGCGCCATCAGCGGCGTCGGGCCGGCGCGGAACCGGTTGCCGCGCTTGGCCGCCTGCGCGTGCTCCTCGGCGGACACGGCGCGTCCGGTCTGCTCGGACCACACCACGAACGCGCCACGCGAGCGCTCGGAGACCGTCGCAGCAACGGCCTCGCCCTCGGCGCGCGCAGCTGTCTCGTCGACACCCGCGGCGCGAGCCGCAGCAACGAGTGCCTCGAGTGCGGCGGCCAGGGTCGTCGTACCGGCGTTCTTCACGGTGCTCCCAGGGTGAGGTCGGGGCCACCGTCGGATGCATGGCCGAACTTCGCGGCGAGGAACTGCCCGTGGGCGACCAGCGCCTGGGCGTCCGCGCGGTTCGCCGCATCGAAGATCTTGTCCATCGTGGATCCGAGCAGCTCGAGCTGCTCGATCAGGATCAGCAGCGCGGTCTTGTGGCCGTCGATCGGCCGGGTGTCGGCCCAGTCACGCGGCAACCGGAGGTAGCCGCCGACCGCCTCGGGGAGGTAGTCGGTCGCCGTCGCGACGACCGAGTAGCTCTCCATGCTGCCGAGCCCGAGCTGCCGCAGCCGCGGCAGCGTCTGGTGGATCGTCTGCGCGATCCGGACCACCCGCGAGATCACCACCGGCGGCGCGTTGCCCTCGCGGAGCATGGCGTTGACCTGGTTCAGGGCAGCAAGGATGTCCTGCTCGGTCGGGGCCGGCGGGACGACGTACCCCGACTCCACCAACTTCCCGGAACCCCGGGCCCGTTGCCACCACGACTTCATCCCCACGCGACGCTCGTCCTGCCTGCTCGTCGCCCGAATCAGGAGATGTTGAGCGTGCCGGCGGCGTTGCGGGAGTCGTGCTGCTGCACCCGCTCGATGTAGGCCTTGGACTTCTGCACCTCGGTCTCGAGGACACCGATCGTGGTCGACATGTTGTCGAGGGCCTTGAGCTTGAACTCGTCGATCGAGTCCATGGTGGCGTAGATGTTGGCGAACGCCGCCTGCAGCTGCTCCATGCCGATCGTCGAGGACGCCGCCTGCTCCTGGATCGCCGCGGAGTTCTCCTTGAGCATCTCCGAGGTGCGCTGGATCATGTTCGACGTCGTCGTGTTGAGCGCGGTGATCTGGTCGAGCACGAGCTTCTGGTTGCCCAGCGCCTGGGCAACGATGACGGCGGTCCGCAGCGCCGACATCGTCGTGGTCGAGGCCCGGTCGACGCCCTTGATGAGCTCGATGTTGTTCTTGATGATGATGTCGATCGCCAGGTAGGCCTGGATCGACACGGCCAGCTGGGTCAGCAGGTCCTGGTGCTTCTGGCGGACGTAGAAGAGCACGTCCTGCGACAGCGTCTTGGCCGTGTCCGGGTCGCTGAGCTCGAGCTCGGCGATCCGGGCCGACAACTTCGTGTCGAGCTTCTCGGCGACGTAGATGTACTGGTTGAGCCGACCCATGACCGACCACAGGTTCGTCTTCTCGAGGTTGAGCGCGACGTTGTCCCGGGTCAGCTCGTCCTGCCCGCTGCGCAGCGAGTGCAGGATGCCGTTGAGCTGGCTCTGCGAGGACTGGTACTTGCGGAAGTAGTCCTCGATCTTGTCGTTGAAGGGCAGCTTGTCCCAGAACTTCTTGACTCCCGTCGCCTGGCCGGGGTCGAGGTCCTCGACCGTGCGGCGCAGCTCGAGCAGCGTCTTGCCCACCTTGGAGCCCTGCGAGATGCCGCCCTCCTTGAGCGCGGTCACCGGCTTGTCGAGCATCCGGTTGGACGTCTCGGCAGCCTTGCGGATGTCCGCATCGCCCATGGTGCGGACGTTCTCGGCCTGCGCGGCGAACTCGGGACTGCCGGCCTTGGTGCTGGTCAGCGCGGTCAGGAAGTTGTCGACCTTGGCGTCGAGCTCGGGCACCATCTCGGCCGCGACCTGCGGGGCCATCTTCGGCGCGGCCGTCTCGACGACGGGCGCGGCCGCCTCGGGCGCGGTCAGCGTCAGGACGGGCTCCGGAGGAGCGAGCGGACTGGGCTCGGGGGCACTTGCTGACGAGGAGGCCTGGGAACCGTCGGTGGTCATGAGGGGGAGCCTATCCAGCCACCCCCCGCTTCATGCAGGGTCAGCCGACGATTTCAGGGGCAGTCTCGGGGGCATCCCCGGGGAGGCCGGCTCGCAGGTCGGCTCGCAGGTCGATGAGGAACAGCGGCATCAGCCACTGGGCGATCGGGCCGATCGTCAGCGCGAAGACCACGGTCCCGAGGCCCAGGGTGCCCCCGAGCAGCAGGCCGATCACGACCACGCCGACCTCGAGCACGGTGCGGACCAGCCGGATGGAGAGGCCGGTACGGCGGTGCAGGCCGGTCATCAGCCCGTCGCGCGGACCGCGACCCAGCTGGGCGCCGATGTAGAGCGCCGTGGCCAGGCCGCACAGCAGGACGCCGCCGACCATCAGGCCGATCCGGGCCGCCGGGTTGTCGGGCGCATCCAGGACGGCGAGCGTCGCGTCGGCGGACATGCCGACGACGAGCGCGTTCGCGATGGTGCCGACACCGGGCTTCTCCCGGAGCGGGATCCAGAACACCAGCACGACGAAGCTGAACAGCACGACCGCCTGGCCGAGGGTGATCGGCACGTGGCGGATGAAGCCCGAGTGGAGCACGTCCCACGGCGCCAGGCCGATGTCACCCAGCACCATCATGGCCAGGCTCACCCCGTAGAGCGCCAGTCCGAGGAACAGCTGCGCGAGGCGTCGTACAAGACGACCGGCGCGGAGCTGCGCGATCGGGCCGAGGTCGAGGAGGGCGGGCGCGGGGACGGAGTGGACGGCCGTGGACATGGAATCACTGTCCACCCGATTGGACTGTTGCCAAATAGCCAATCCGGATACAGTGGCCTGCATGGAGCAGTCCACTTCCCTCTCCGCGTCCCGGCTCGCACTGCTGGTCGGCGCCTTCGACCGCTCCCCCGCGTACGTCGGCCTGGCCGATGCCCTGCGCGAGCTGATCGGTGACGGCCGGATCGCCTACGGCACGCGCCTGCCCAGCGAGCGCGACCTGACCGAGGCGCTCGGCGTCTCCCGCACGACCGTCACCCGCGCCTACGCCGTCCTGCGGGACACCTCCTACGCACAGGCCCAGCAGGGCAGCGGGACCTTCACCCGCCTGCCGGGCGGTCCGACCCGTGCCCTCGACCGCGCCCTGTGGCCGACCGACGTCAGCGCGGGCGTGATCGACCTCGTGTGCGCAGCCGCCACGGCGCCGCCGGGGATCGCTGCCGCCTACGCCGATGCCGCGGCCGAGCTGCCCGCGCACCTCGGTGGCCACGGCTACTACCCCGCCGGCATGCCCGCCCTGCAGGCCGCCATCGCGGCGTCGTACGACGCCCGCGGACTGCCGACCGCACCGGAACAGATCATCGTCACACCGGGCGCGCTGGCCGCGACCGCGGTGATCGGCAGCGCGCTGGTCGGCCCCCGGGACCGGGTGCTGGTCGAGTCACCCACCTATCCGAACGCCGTGCAGGCGTTGCGGACCGGCGGTGGCCGACTCGCGTCGATCCCGCTCGATCCGTCCGGCTGGGACCTCGACGCCGTGGCCCACGTGCTGGGCAAGGCTGGTCCGCGCCTCGTGCACGTGATGCCCGACTTCCACAACCCGACCGGGCTGGTGATGAGCGAGAAGGAGCGGGCGACGTACGCGAAGGCGCTGGCCCGGAGCGGCGCGACGGCGGTGGTCGACGAGGCGCACCACCTGCTCCGCCTGGATGACGCGCCGGCCCTTCGTCCGTTCGCGTGCTTCAGCAAGGACGCCGTCACCGTGGGCAGCGCGAGCAAGAGCGTGTGGGGTGGCCTGCGCCTGGGCTGGATCCGCGCACCACATGCACTCATCGACCGGCTCACCCGCGCCCGGGTCGGCCTCGACCTCGGTGCACCGGTGCTGGAACAGCTCGTGCTGACCCGGCTGCTCAACGGTGACCACGACGCGATGGTGGCCCTGCAGCGAGACCGCCTCCGGACACAGCGCGACGCCCTCGCCGCTGCCCTGGCGTCGACCCTGCCGGAGTGGACCTTCCGGATGCCGGCCGGCGGGATGGCGCTGTGGCTCGAGCTCCCGTCAGCGGGCGCGACAGCCCTTTCCGTCGAAGCCGAGCGGCACGGCGTACTCCTGGCGCCCGGCCCGTCGTTCGCCCCCGAAGGCGGCCTGGACCGGTACCTGCGGATCCCCTATGCCGTCGACGCGTCCCAACTGGTCGAAGCCGTCACCCGGATCGCGGCGGCCTGGGCGGTCGTCGAGCGCACCGCCGCCCCTCGCTCCACGAAGCGCACGGGCAAGGCCAGCGTCCTGGTCGCCTGACCGCGAGTTGGGGTTTGTCACCGCCGAGTTGGGGTTTGTCACCGCCGAGTTGGGGTTTGTCACGGCGACGTACGTCGACAAGTCACAACTCGAAGGTGACAAACCCCAACTCGCGCGTGACAAACCCCAAGTCGCGCTTAAACGAGATCCACCGCTCGGATCGAGGTGGCCTCGATGGCCGCCTCGATCTCGGCAAGGGTCTCGGCCGGGATGGCGGAGTCGACGGACAGTGCGACGAGCGCCTCGCCGCCCTTGGTCTCGCGGGAGACCTGCATGCCGGCGATGTTGACCTGCGCCTGGCCGAGGACCTGGCCGACGGTGCCGACCATGCCGGGGCGGTCGACGTAGGTGAAGAAGGCGAGGTGGTCGGTGGGCTCGATGTCGATGTCGTAGCCGTTGACCTCCACGAGCCGCTCGCGCTGGTGGATGCCGACGAGCGTGCCGCTGACCGACACCTGCGCACCGTCGGCGAGGGTGCCGCGGAGCGTGATCAGGTTGCGGTGGTCGGGGCTCTCGCTCTCGGTGACCAGGCGCACGGCGACGCCGCGCTCGGCAGCGAGGAGCGGCGCGTTGACGTAGGAGACCTGGTCCTCGACGACGCTGCTGAAGACACCCTTGAGGGCAGCGAGCTCGAGCACCTTGACGTCGTGCTCGGCGATCTCGCCACGGACCTCGACGTCGAGCTGCTGGGCGACCTCGCCGGCGACACCGGTGAAGATCTGGCCGAGCTTCTCGGTGAGGGAGATGCCGGGCCGCACGTCCTCGGCGATCACGCCGCCCTGGACGTTGACGGCATCGGGGACGAGCTCACCGGAGAGCGCGAGGCGGACGGACTTGGCGACGGCGATGCCGGCCTTCTCCTGCGCCTCGTCGGTGGAGGCGCCGAGGTGCGGCGTCGCGACGACGTTCTCCAGCTCGAACAGCGGGCTGTCGGTGCACGGCTCCTTGGCGAACACGTCGAGGCCGGCGGCAGCGATGCGACCGGTCTTGAGGGCGTCGTACAGCGCGGCCTCGTCGACGATGCCACCGCGGGCGGCGTTGACCAGGACGAGCGACGACTTGGCCTTGGCCAGCTGCTCGGCGCCGATCAGGCCAGCCGTCTCGGGGGTCTTGGGGAGGTGCACGGACATGAAGTCCGACTCGGCCATCAGCGTGTCGAGGTCGACGAGGCGAACACCCATCTGCGCGGCGCGACCGGCCTGCACGTAGGGGTCGTAGGCGATGACGGACATGCCGAAGGCGGACAGGCGCTGGGCGACGAGGACGCCGATGCGGCCCAGGCCGACGATGCCGACGGTCTTCTCGAAGAGCTCGATGCCGGTGTACTTGGAGCGCTTCCACTCGCCGTTGCGGAGCGCGGCGTGGGCCGGCGACACGTGGCGGGCCGCGGCGAGCATCAGCGCGACGGCGAGCTCGGCGGCGGAGACGATGTTGGAGGTCGGCGCGTTGACGACCATGACGCCCGACTGGGTGGCTGCCTTCACGTCGACGTTGTCGAGGCCCACACCGGCACGAGCAACGACCTTGAGCCGCTTCGCCGCGGCGAGCGCCTCGGCGTCCACCTTCGTCGCGGACCGCACCAGGATGGCGTCGACGTCCGCGATGGCAGGCAGCAGCTCGGCGCGGTCGGCACCGTTGCAGTGGCGGATCTCGAAGTCCGGGCCGAGCGCCTCGACAGTGGCGGGGCTCAGCTCTTCGGCGATGAGTACGACGGGACGAGAAGTCACAGCGAGGTCCTTCACAGGATCGTGCGGGTGAAAGGGTTTGCACGACACTGTGCCAGTGGCCACAGTACCCGCCGCGGGAGACTGTTACGAACTGGTGAACGCGATCCGGACGCGGTGTCGGTCACCCGAACAGGCCCTGGCCGACGTACTCCCCCGCGGCCACGCCGGGAGGTACGGCGAACAGCGCGGAACCGGTGAACCGGAGGTACTCCATGAGCGCGTCACTGGACGCCATCTGCCGTTGCACGGGGATGAAGTGGGTGCGCGGGTCGCGGACGTAGGCGATGAAGAACAGGCCGGCGTTCAGACCGCCGATGTCGTCGCTGCCGTCGACGAAGTTGTAACCCCGCCGGAGCATCCGGACACCGTCGTTCTGGTCCGGGTGGACGATCCGGACGTGCGCGTCGGCAGGGATGATCGGTCCGCTGCGTCCCGGCAGGTCGAAGTCGGGGTCGGTGAACTCGTCGCCGCCCGACAGCGGCGCACCGGCGTCCTTGGTGCGGCCGACGAACAGCTCCTGGTCGCCGAGCGGCTGCCGGTCCCACACCTCGATGGTCATGTTGATGCGGCGGGTGACGAGGTACGAGCCACCCGTGAGCCACGCAGCGGCCTCGTCGTCGGCCTCGCCGACCCACACGTGCTCGGCGAGCGCCTGGGCCTCCTCGGCCTTCACGTTGGCGGTGCCGTCCTTGAACCCGAACAGGTTGCGCGGCGTCGACTGGCTGGTCGACGTGGTCGACGTACGGCCGAAGCCCAGCTGGGACCAGCGCACCGCGGTGACCCCGAAGCCCATCCGGACCAGGTTGCGGATGGCGTGGACGGCGACCTGCGGGTCGTCGGCGCAGGCCTGGATGCAGATGTCCCCGCCACTGCGGGCCGGGTCGTCGACGTCGCCGCGGAAGTGCGGCAGCGGCTCCAGCGCCTCGGGGCGCTGGTCGGCGATCCCGAACCGGTCCTTGCCCTCGGCGGTCCGGAACAGGGTCGGCCCGAAGCCGAACGTGATCGTGAGCCGGCTGGCCGGCAGGCCGATCGCCTCGCCGGTGTCGTCCGGCGGTACGTCGGTCGCACCGGACACGGGTCCCACCGGACCGGCCGAACCGCCCTGCGTCATCCGCTCGGCTGCCTCGGTCCACTGCTTCAGCAGGCCGATCAGCTCGTCGCGATCCTCGGTGGTGACGTCGAGCGCGACGAAGTGCAGCCGGTCCTGGGCAGGCGTGACGATGCCCGCCTGCTGCTTCCCGCGGAAGGCGTACGACGACACGGCTGCCGTACCCGCGTCCTCACCGGCGGTGCCGCGTCCCGCGACGAACGCCCCGGCAACCCCGGCGGCGGCAACGCCACCGCCGAGGAGACCACGCCTGCTGACCTGGCTCACCATCGTCAGGAGACGACCGCAGCGGTGAGGTGCGACAGCGGCTCGGAGAGCGCGTTGACGGCGGCGGCGAGCTTGTCGACGTCGTCCTTGCTCAGCTCGTCGTAGAAGGCGAAGCCCTCACCCTTGCGGTGGCCGGCGAGCAGTTCGTCCAGCTCGGCGAAGCGGGTGGTCAGCTGCTGGGCGAGCTCGGGGTCCTTGGTCTCCAGCACCGGCTGCACGCCCTCGAACGCGATCCGCGCGCCGTCGACGTTGGCCTGGAAGTCCCACAGGTCGGTCCGCGACCAGAACTCCTCCTCGCCGGTGACCTTGCCGGTCGCGACCTCTTCGAGCAGGCCGCGCGACCCGTTGGCGATGGAGTCGAGCGGGTACTCCAGCGCGTCCGCACCCGTGGCCTGGACCCGCTTGTCGAGCTCGACCGTGTTGGCCAGCAGGTCGTCGGCGTACGTGGCGCGCTCCTGGGGCGTCCAGGCGGCGTACTTCTCCGCACGGGCCGGCCACAGGTCCTTCTCGATCGCGTGCCAGCCGGTCCACTTCTCACCGGCGGCGAAGTCGACGTCGGCCTCGCGGGCATCCATCCTCGGGTCGAGGTCTCCGAAGGACTCGGCGACGGTCTCGATCCGCTCCCAGTGCTCGCGGGCGACCGGGTAGAGCGCCCGGGCCTCGTCGTCCTTGTCGCCGGCCTTGTAGAGCTCGACGAATTCCTTCGTCCTCACCAGCAGCTGCGAGGTCTGGTCCTGGACGTAGGCGCGGTAGTTGTTCGTGGCCTGCTCGATGAGCTCGGCCTCGTCGGCGCTGACCGTCACCTTCTCGTCGGAACCGGTGACCTTGAAGTCGGCACGGATGCCCTCGCCGACCATGCCGGGCTTGCAGGCCGTGACGTAGCCACCCGCGGGGACGGTCACGGTGAGTGTCTTGGTCAGGTTCGGCCCGATGTTCTCGACCTCGCCGATGATCCGGAGGCCGTCCTCGGCCAGCAGGTAGAACTCGGTGACGTCGGAGCCGCTGTTGGTGACGTCGAAGCTGATCGTGCCGGCGGGAGCACTCGAGGCCGAGACCTCGCAGGCGTCCTTGCTCGAGGCGACCGTGAGGGCCCGGGCGTCGCCGTCCTCCGCGTCGGTCGACGCGTTCTCGGTGCACGCGGCGAGGGCGGGTACGACGGCCAGCGTGGCCAGCGAGGCGAGCAGGGTCTTGCGCATGGAGTCAGTTCTCCTGGAGTGGGCGGTGGGATCGAACAGGTCGGGACGCGATGAGTCGCGGGCGGATCAGGAACAGGGCGCCGACCGGGAGCACGTATGCGAGCCAGGCAGCGGCCTCGAATTTCGTGGTGACCGGTGAGAAGTTGAAGACGCCCTTGAGGACGGTTCCGTACCAGGACGACGGTGGGATCGTCGCCGAGACGTTGAAGGCGATGTCGTGCAGGCCCGGGAGGATCCCGGCCTCCTGCAGGTCGTGGATGCCGTAGGCGAGGACGCCTCCGGCCACGAGGATCAGGAACGCCCCGGTCCAGGTGAAGAAGACCGAGAGGTTGAGGCTGATCGCGCCCCGGTAGATGAGGTAGCCGAGGACGACGGCGCAGAGGATCCCGAGCGTGGCGCCGAGCAGCGGCTCCCAGGTCGGGGCCACGACGCCGGCGGCGTCGCGGGTGCCGGCCTCGGTCGCCGCCCAGAGGAACAACGCCGTCTCCAGGCCCTCACGTCCGACGGCGAGCATGGCGACCAGCGCCAGGGACCAGCGGCTGCCGGTGGCGGCCCGGTCGATCTGGCCACGCAGCTCCGCGCCCAGTCCGCGGGCGGCCGTGGCCATCCAGAAGATCATCCAGGTCACGAAGGCGACGGCAACGATCGAGAGGGTCCCGCCGATGGCCTCCTGCGCCTCGAAGGTCAGGCCGCGCGGGCCGAAGGTGAGGGCCGCGCCGAACGCCAGCGCGATCGTGACGGCGACACCGACCCCGAGCCAGATCCGCGGCAGCAGCTCGCGCCGACCGGTCTTCACGAGGTACGCCACCAGGATGCTCACCACGAGCGCGGCCTCCAGGCCTTCGCGGAGTCCGATCAGGAAGTTGGCGAGCACGATCCGGAAATGTACGCCCGTTTGCTTAGCCTCACCTAACCGGGGTCGCTGTCCGTGGACCCCGGAGCGGCGTAGCCTCCGTCCATGGGGACTCCCGTCATGGGGTACGGGTCGCGCGCGCTGCTGGCGTCGGGCGCGCTGGTCCTCGCTCTCTGCGTGCTGGTGACCGCGTCCGGCGAGGGCCTGCAGTCGATCGCCCGGGACGACCGGACCGGGGTCGAACAGCGTGAGGACGACCCGATCCCCGAGTCCGACGGGGACAACGAGGAAGCCGTCGACCGGGACCGGATCGAGGAGAACGACCGGGACGGCGCCGAGCCCACGTCCCTGGTGTCGGGCCGACTGGCCGCACTGGTCCTGCTGGCCGCCCTCGTCGCCCTGGTCATCGGCCTGGTCGCCCGGCTGCGGATGTCGTTCCGGCGGCGACGCCTGTCCGGCGACCAGCTGCGCCCCACGCTGCTCCCGTCCCCGCAACCCGATCCCGAGGACGAGACCGACGAGGTCCTCGCCGACGCGCTCGGCAGCGCGCTCGACGACCTCGCCCACGGTTCGGCGCGCAACAGCATCGTGGCGGCCTGGCTGCGCCTGGAGCACGCGTCCGAGTCGGAGTGGTTCGTGCGCAACCCCGCCGACACCCCGAGCGAATTCGTGGAGCGGGTGCTGTCGTCGTACACGCTCGACGGGGAGGTGATCGGCCGCCTCGCGGGCCTCTACCGCGAGGCCCGCTTCTCGTCCCACCCGATCACCGATCGGCAACGCGACGAGGCAGCGACCTGCCTGGCCACGTTGCTCGACGGACTTCGCAGCCGAACGCCGGGAGGCCACCGATGATCGTTGCCTGGGTGTGCGCCGCCGTCGCCGTGGGCGGCTTGCTGGTCTACGCCATCGCCGTCGCGAACGACGTCGTCTCTCCCGCATGGCCCGAGGACGAGCCGCTCCACGTCCGCGACAACCGGGCCCACGACCTCGAGCTCACCCACCTCGCGCGACTGCTGGGCGCTCGTGATCCCGCCACCGTGCACGCCCAGCTGGTCGGCATCGTCGACCGCTTGTTGAGTACGACGTCCGTGCTCGCGGGGCCGGCCGATGTCGATCCACGGGCGGCCCTGCCCGCCGTCGTACGACGGTTCCTGGATGCGCCACCGCTCGACTCGGCCGACCGCTACCGGCGTGACCTCGCGACCACCCTCGACGCACTCGAGGCGCTGTGAGTCCGGCCGAGGCCTCGCGTCTGGCACAGCAGGTGCTCGACGAGGTCGAGACGGCTGTCGTGGGCAAGCGGGAGGCCCTCACGCTCGTGCTGGCGGGAGTCGTGGCGGGTGGTCACGTGCTGCTCGAGGACTTCCCGGGACTGGGCAAGACCCTGGCCGCGCGGTCGTTCGCGCAGGCGCTCGGGCTGGACTTCAAGCGCGCACAGTTCACCCCCGACCTTTTGCCGGCCGACCTCACCGGATCGTTCATCTACAACCAGCGCACGTCGGAGTTCGAGTTCCGCGCCGGCCCGTTGTTCACGGGCCTGCTCCTGGCCGACGAGATCAACCGGACCCCACCGAAGACCCAGGCAGCCCTGCTGGAGGCGATGCAGGAGCGGCAGGTGACGGTCGAGGGCGAGACCTTCCCGCTGGCGGCACCCTTCCACGTCCTCGCGACGGCGAACCCGATCGAGTACGAAGGCACCTATCCCCTGCCCGAGGCCCAGCTCGACCGGTTCCTGCTGCGGGTCGAGTTCGGCTACCCGGAGGCCGGCGAGGAGTGGGAGGTGCTGCGTCGGCGCCTCGCCCGCGGCCAGGAGGAACAGACCGTCCGGACCGTCACCGACGCCGAGGGACTGATGGCGATCCAGCGGGCGGTCGAGACCGTCACCGTCGATCCGGACGTCGGGCGCTACTGCGTCGCACTCGCCGGTGCCACGCGGAGCCACCACCACACGCTCGTCGGGTCGTCGCCCCGCGGCGGCCTCGCCCTGATGCTGGTGTCGCGTGCCTTCGCGGTGATCGCTGGGCGCGACTACGTGACGCCGGAGGACGTGAAGGCGGTCGCCGTTCCGGCCCTCGCCCACCGGATCACGATCCGCCCCGAGCTGTGGATGAGCGACGTGTCCGGCCGCTCCGTGGTGACGTCGGTCCTCGGCCACGTGCCGGCCCCGGCCGCTGCATCGAGGGAGCGGATCCGGTGAACCCCTGGCGCGCAACGCATGCCCACCTGCGCGCCGTGGTCGCGGGCTTCGGCCTGCTGGTGGCCGGACTCGTGCTCGGCCGCGTCGACGTCGTACTCCTTGCCTCACCGCTGGTGCTGGTCGCGATCGCTGGGCAGGCGGCGCGGCCGGACGAGGTCCCGGTCGCGCGCGCGACCGAAGGAGCGCTGACCGTCCACGAGAGCGAGGAGTTCGGCTGGCGAACGGTCGTGACGGGCATGCCGCCCGGCGGCACCCTCGCGGCCTTCCACCCCGGCCAGCGCTGGCTCGACGTCGAACCGGAGGACGGTCGACTCGTCGCCGCACCGGACGGCACCGCGACCACGGACATCGCCCTGCGCGCCACCCGTTGGGGACGGCGTCGTCTCGGCGGCCCCGTCGTCACGGCGTACGACGCCTGGGGGGCCTGGCGCTGGACGCCGGATGCGTTCCCGGGGCTCCAGGTGACGGTGTTGCCCGCGACGGAGCCCGTCGACTCCACAGCGCCGGCACCCCACCCCCACGGCCTGGTCGGGATGGAGCGGGCCGGTCGACCGGGCGAGGGCACCGAGTTCGCGAAGGTGCGGGCGTTCGAACCGGGCGACCGGTTGCGGCGGATCCACTGGCCGACCTCGGCCCGCACGGGGCGCCTGCACGTCACCGCGACCTACGCCGACCAGGACGCCCATGTCGTCGTGCTCGTCGATGCGGTCAACGACGTCGGGGACAGCGAGGGGATCGACGGTGCCCACAGCAGCATGGACGTGACCGTGCGCGCGGCAGCCGTGCTCGCCGACCACTTCCTGCGTCGCGGCGACCGGGTCGGCATGCGGGTGTTCGGCGCCTGGGGCGTGAGCTTCGTTCCGTCCGCGTCGGGCCGGCTGCAGCTGCGCCGACTGCTGGACACGATGTCGCTGATCGAGCCGGGCACGGCTCGCGGCGAGGATGCGCTTGCCGCGCGGCAGGCCCTCGGCGCCGGCACCCTCGCGCTGATGCTGTCGCCCCTCATCGAGCCGGCGTCGACGCGGCAGGTCGCGATGCTGACCAGCGCCGGCATCGACGTGGTCGTCATCGACACCCTCCCGCAGGAGCTCGCCGAGGGCGTCGGCCCGGGCACGACCGGGCAGGAGGCCCTCGCGTGGCGCCTGCGCATGCTGCAGCGTCGGCTCGAACGTGACCAGATGGCGTCCCTCGGCATCCCGGTGGTGACGTGGACCGGGCCGCACAGCCTCGACCAGGTTCTGCGCGACCTGACCCGGCGCTCCGCCGTCCCACGGCTGGGGCGCCGATGAGCACCACCAGCGGACTCACCTTCCGCGACCGGCAGGGCCATCGCATCGGCACCCTGAGCGTGGCGAACGTGCTGGCCTGGCTGGCGATCGTGGCACCGGTCGTCATTGCCGCCCAGGTCATCCGCGCGGCCGCACCGACGTCGCCGTGGTGGCCCGCGGTCGTCCTGGTGGTGCTCGCCGTGGCGACGGCCGACCTCCCCGACAGCATGTTCGCGCTGTCGACCGTCCTGGGCACGGCCGGGTGGTGGATCGCGGTGGTCGAGGACGTCCGGCTGGGGCCGACCGTCGTGGTCGCACTGGCGCTGCTCGTCTTCCACGTCGCCGTCGGGCACGCCGCCCTGGGACCTCCCGGACGCGACGACGACCGGGCCGTGCTCCGCGGCGTCGTGGCCCGCATCGCCCAGGTGGGGGCACTGACGGTGGTCCTCGCGGCGGTCGCCGGCATCGCGACGGGGCGGGTCGACGTACCACCGGTGGCGCTGGGGATCGCGCTTCTCGCGACCGGAGCGCTGCCCTGGCTGGCGGGTCGCTGGAAGCGCCCGGCGGCAGGACACTAGTGTCGGCAGTGCAGGAGTACGCCAGTCGAGAAGGAGTCAGCCATGCGGGTGTTCACGACGTTCGAAGAGGTTGCCGAAGCAGCAGGCACCGACCTCGGCACCAGCGACTGGGTGATGATCGACCAGCGCCGCGTGAACCAGTTCGCGGACGCCACCGGTGACCACCAGTGGATCCACGTCGACATGGAGCGGGCCAAGGACGGCCCGTTCGGCGGCACGATCGCCCACGGCTACCTGACCCTGTCGCTCGTCCCGTGGCTCGGCAGCCAGGTCTTCACGCTGCGCACCCCGGGGGCGAAGCTCAACTACGGCGTCAACAAGGTCCGCTTCCCCACGCCGCTGCTCGTCGGCAAGCGCATCCGCCTGCACGTCAAGATCGCCGAGGTCGTCGACATCCCGGCGGGCAAGCAGCTCATCGTGAGCCACACCGTCGAGATCGAGGGCGAGACCAAGCCGGCCTGCGTCGCCGAGACGGTCGTCCTGCTTCTTCCCTAGGTTTCGAGGCTCGCTGCCGCTCGCACCTCAACCAGCGGCGCGAGAGCTCCATGCCTGGGCCAGCGCCTGCTCGAAGACCTCGGTCGGCTGCGCCCCGGAGATCCCGAACCGCCCGTCGATGACGAAGAACGGGACGCCACTGGCGCCGTACGCCCGCGCCTGCGCGATGTCGGCCATCACCTCGTCGCGGTACTCCTTGCTGGCGAGCACCTCGTCCACGCGAGCGGCGTCCAGCCCGGCCTTCGCGGCCGCCGCCCGCAGCACGTCGTGGTCGCCGAGCGACTCCCCGCGGGAGAAGTACGACGCCAGCAGCTCCTCGAGCAGCGCGTGCTGGAGCCCGTGGTCCTTCGCGAGGTGCAGCAACCGGTGGGCGTTGAGCGTGCGGGTGTGCGTGGCGTCGGCGTAGTCGAACTCCAGCCCCTCGGCGGCGGCGAGGTCATCGACGTTCGCCATCATCGCCCGGGTGCCGGCCTCGTCCTTGCCGTACTTGCGGCCCAGCGCCTGCGCGATGCTCTCGGTGCCGACCTCGGGCGCGAACGGGTCGAGCTCGAAGGAGCGGTAGACCAGCTCGATGTCCTCACCGTGCTCGAAGCCACCGACGGCCTTCTCCAGCCGGCGCTTGCCGATGTAGCACCACGGACACACGACGTCAGCCCAGATCTCGATACGCACGTGGGGTCGAACAACGAGCGCATCGGGGTTGTTCCGGCGCCGCGGACCCCGGGACCCCTGAGGGACCTCAGGGTCCGGTCAGGGGTGGTTCAGGGGATCTGCCCGACGCGGTGGACGCCCCCGGACCGCGAGTCTTCTCGACATGATCACAGTCGAGTCACTCTCCAAGTCCTACGGCAGCTTCAAGGCCGTCGACGACGTGTCGTTCACCGCGCAGCCGGGCCGGGTCACCGGGTTCCTCGGCCCCAACGGTGCCGGCAAGTCGACCACCATGCGCGTCATGGTCGGCCTGACCGCACCGGGCAGCGGCGACGTCCGCGTGCTCGGCCGCCGGTTCCGCGACCTGCCCGACCCGGGCCGCGAGGTCGGCGTCCTCCTGGACGCCTCCGCGCAGCACGCCGGTCGCACCGGCCGCGAGATCCTCACCATCGCCGCCCTGACCATGGGCCTGCCCCGCACCCGCGTCGACGAGATGCTCGAGCGGGTCAGCCTGACGCCGGACGAGGCCAGCCGCCGGGTCCGCAACTACTCCCTCGGCATGCGCCAGCGCCTCGGCATCGGTACCGCCCTGCTGGGCAACCCGCAGGTGCTGATCCTCGACGAGCCCGCCAACGGCCTCGACCCCGCCGGCATCCGCTGGATGCGTGACCTGCTCCGTGGCTTCGCGGACGACGGCGGCACCGTGCTGCTGTCCTCCCACCTGCTGCACGAGATCGAGGTCATCGCCGACGACATCGTCGTGATCGGCAACGGCCGGATCGTCGCCCAGGGCACCAAGGACGAACTGCTCGCCGGCGCCGGCACCCTGGTCCGTGCGACCGACGGCGTCGCCCTGGCCACCGCCCTGACGGCCGCCGGCATCACTGCCCGCCCGACCTCGGGCGGCGCCGTGCTGGCCGAGGCCGAGCTCGCCCGCGTCGGCCAGGCCGCGTTCGCTGCCGGCATCCCCGTCACCGAGCTCCGCGCCGCCGAAGGCGCCGGCCTCGAGGAGATGTTCCTCGCGCTCACGGCCGAGAGCCAGCGCGACGTCGCGAGCCACACCGACCACGAAGGAGCAGCGGCATGACCGCCACCACCCTCGCCCCCCGGGACGTCGTGGCGCCGAGCCGCACGGACGTCCGTCCCGCCCCTCCACGGATCCCGTTCACCCGGGTGCTCAACGTCGAGCTCCGCAAGATGTTCGACACTCGCTCGGGGTTCTGGCTGATGGCGAGCATCGTCATCGCCTCCGTGATCGCGACCGTGCTCACGATCGTCCTCGGCGATCGCGAGGACCTCACCTTCGACTCGTTCGCCGCCGCGGTGGGCAGCCCCATGTCGATCCTGCTGCCGATCATCGGCGTGCTCGCGGTGACCAGCGAGTGGAGCCAGCGCACGGCACTGACCACCTTCACGCTGGTGCCGAACCGTCGTACCGTCCTGGGCGCGAAGCTGCTCAACACCCTGGTCATCGGCGCCGTGTCGATGCTGGTGGCCCTCGGCGTGGGTGCGGTCGGCAACCTGGTCACCGCGGCGATCAACGGCACCGACCCGGTGTGGGACATCGCCGGTTCGACCTTCGCCCAGATCGTGCTCGCCAACGAGCTCGGCATGCTCCTCGGCTTCGCGCTGGGCCTGCTGTTCCGCAACTCGCCGGCCGCGATCGTCGGCTACTTCGTCGTCAACCTGGTGCTCCCCGGCCTCTCGGGCGCACTCGGCGCGGCGCAGGAGTGGTGGGCCGACAACGCCGGCTGGTTCGACCTGAACCAGACCCGCTTCCTGCTGTTCGACACCAACCTCACCGGCCAGGAGTGGACGCAGCTCGGCTTCACGTCGCTGCTCTGGATCGTGCTGCCGCTCGCCATCGGCCTGCGCCTGGTGCTGCGCTCCGAGGTGAAGTGAGCCATGACCGACACCACCGTGGGCGTCCGCACGGGCGTGGGCGCGGCGCCAGCCGCCGTCGTTCCCGCCCGTGCCGTCCCCGCAGCCACGCCGTTCCGCCGCGTGCTCAACGTGGAGCTGCGCAAGATGTTCGACACCCGCTCGGGCACCTGGTTGATGGTGAGCGTCGCGGCGCTCTCGGTCATCGCGACCGCTGCGGTGATCGTGTTCGCCCCCGACGACCAGATCACCTACGAGAGCTTCGCGACGGCGATCGGCTTCCCCATGTCGATCATCCTGCCGATGATCGCGATCCTCGGCGTCACGAGCGAGTGGAGCCAGCGCAGCGGCCTCACCACGTTCACCCTCGTGCCCAGCCGGGGCCGGGTGATCGCGGCGAAGGCCACCGCCACCTTCCTGGTCGGTGTCGTCTCGATGGCCGTCGCCTTCGCGGTCGGCGCCCTCGGCAACCTCGTCGGATCCGCCGTCGTCGGTCTCGACACGGTCTGGAACATCCCCTTCGCGACCGTTCCGCAGATCGTGCTGGGCAACCTGGTGGGCATGGCGATCGGCTTCACCCTCGGCGTCGTCCTGCGCAACTCCCCGGCCGCGATCGTCGGCTACTTCGTGGTGTCCCTGGTGATGCCGGGCATCCTCGTCCTGCTGGCCGAGGTGCGCGACTGGTTCTCGGACCTGCAGCCGTGGATCGACTGGAACACCAGTCAGGTCAACCTCTTCGAGGGTGCCACCGACACCGCCAAGGAATGGGCGATGCTCGGCTCCACGGCGGCCATCTGGATCGTGGTGCCGCTGGTCATCGGCGTGTGGTTCCTGCGCCGCTCCGAGGTGAAGTGATCCGGAGCCGATAACGTCATACGTCCCGAGGGTGCTCGCCCTCGGGACGTATGACGTTGCGGAGGTGTCCGGTGGAGCTGACCTCGACCTGGTGGTTCTGGGCGCTCCTGTCCGCCGTGTTCGCGGCGCTGACCGCGATCTTCGCGAAGGTGGGCGTCAAGGAGGTCGACTCCGATGTCGCCACCTTCATCCGCACGATCGTCATCCTGCTGACCCTCGGCCTGATCCTGGTCGCACTCGGCAAGTTCCACTCCCCCGGCGACCTGAGCAGCAGGACGTGGATCTTCCTCGTGCTCTCCGGCCTCGCCACCGGAGCCTCGTGGATCTGCTACTTCCGCGCGCTCAAGCTCGGCGACGCCTCCTTGGTCGCGCCGGTCGACAAGCTCAGCGTCGTGCTCGTCGCGATCTTCGGCGTGGCCCTGCTCGGCGAGTCCCTCTCGGGCCTGCAGTGGCTCGGCGTCGCGCTCGTCGGCGGCGGCGCCGTGCTGCTCGTGATCAGCGGCTGACGACCTCGGCCGCCTGGCGGGCGATCTCCAGCTCTTCATTCGTCGGTACGACGAGCACCCGCACCCGCGAGCCCGGGGTCGCGACGTCACGCGCGGTCCGGCCGGGCGCCGCATTGGCGTCGAGGTCGAGCTCGATCCCCAGCACCTCCAGCCCGGCGAGCGCCCGGGCGCGCACCGGTGCGGAGTTCTCCCCCACCCCGGCGGTGAAGACCACGGCGTCGACCCGACCGAGTGCGGCGGTGTAGGCGCCGACGTACTTGCGCAGGCGGTAGCAGTAGACGTCGAGCGCCTGCTCGGCCGCAGCGTCACCGCCCTCGGCGGCAGCGACGAGGTCACGCATGTCCTGTCGACCCGACAGCCCCAGGACCCCCGACCGCTTGTTGAGCAGGTCGTCGATGTCATCGATGTCCATGCCTGCGGTCCGGGCCAGGTGGAAGACGATGGCCGGGTCGACGTCACCGCTGCGCGTGCCCATCACGAGGCCCTCGAGCGGGGTCAGGCCCATCGACGTGTCGACGGACTCGCCGCCGCGGACGGCGGTCGCGGACGCCCCGTTGCCGAGGTGCAGCACGATCACGTTGGCATCGGCCGGTGCGCGGCCCAGCAGGCGCGCGGCCTCCCGCGAGACGTAGGCGTGCGAGGTCCCGTGGAACCCGTAGCGACGGACCCGGTGCTCGCGTGCCACCTCGGCGTCGATCGCGTAGGTGTACGCACGGGCCGGCATCGTGCTGTGGAAGGAGGTGTCGAAGACCGCGACGTGCGGCAGGTCCGGGAACTCAGCGCGGGCCACCCGGATCCCCGCCAGGTTCGCCGGGTTGTGCAGCGGCGCCAGGTCGACCAGCTCGGTCACGACCCGCACCACGTCGTCGTCGATGACGACCGGGCGGCCGTACTCCTCTCCGCCCTGCACCACGCGATGCCCGACGGCGATCAGGCCGACCTCGTGCAGCTGGGGTCCGTGGGCGCCGAACGCCTCCGTCATCAGTGCCATCGCGGCCTCGTGATCGGGTACGACGCGGTCGAGGACGAACTTCTCCCCCTGCACCTCGTGCGTGATCACCCCGCCCGCCGCACCGATCCGCTCGACGAGGCCGGTCGCGAGCACGTCGCCGTCCACGGCATCGACGACCTGGTACTTCAACGACGAGGAGCCGGAGTTGACCACCAGCACCCGGGTCGTCATGACGGGCCCTGCGCCTGGATCGCGGTGATCGCGACGGTGTTGACGATGTCCTGCACGAGCGCACCTCGTGACAGGTCGTTGACCGGCTTGCGCAGGCCCTGCAGCACCGGACCGACGGCCACGGCACCGGCGGAGCGCTGCACGGCCTTGTAGGTGTTGTTGCCCGTGTTGAGGTCCGGGAAGATGAAGACCGTCGCCTTGCCCGCGACCTCGGAGTCCGGGAGCTTCGTCTTCGCGACCGACAGGTCGACGGCCGCGTCGTACTGGATCGGGCCGTCGACGACGAGGTGCGGCGCCCTCGCGTGCACCAGTTCGGTCGCCCTGCGCACCTTGTCGACGTCGGCTCCGGATCCGGACTCGCCCGTCGAGTAGGACAGCATCGCGATCCGCGGCGTCACACCGAACTGCGCGGCCGTCGCCGCCGAGGAGATCGCGATGTCGGCCAGCTGCTCGGCGGTCGGGTCCGGGTTGACGGCGCAGTCGCCGTAGACCAGGACCCGGTCCTCCAGACACATGAAGAACACCGAGGACACTATCGAGACACCCTCGACGGTCTTCACGATCTCGAACGACGGCTTGATGGTGTGCGCGGTGGTGTGCCGGGCACCCGAGACCATGCCGTCGGCCAGGCCGAGGTGCACCATCAGGGTGCCGAAGTAGGAGACGTCGGAGACGATCTCGCGGGCCCGGTCGACCGTCATCCCCTTGGCTGCCCGCAGCTCCGCGTAGACGCCGGCGAAGCGGTCACGCAGCTCGGGATCCGTCGGTGACAGCACCTTCGCGGCCGCCAGGTCGAGGCCGAGCTCGCTGCCGCGGGCGCGGACTGCCGCCTCGTCGCCGAGGATGGTCAGGTCCGCTACCTCGCGGGCGAGCAGGGTGCTCGCGGCCCGCAGGATCCGGTCGTCGTCACCCTCCGGCAGTACGACGTGTCGTCGGTCGGCACGGGCACGTTCGATGAGGTCGTACTCGAACATCAGCGGCGTGACGACCTCCGCCCGTGGCACGTTCACCGCCGCCAGCAGGGCCGCACCGTCCACGTGCTGGGTGAAGGTCGAGCGGGCCGTGTCGAGTTTGCGCTGCGAGCCGGTCGACAGCAGCCCCTTCGTCTCGGCCACCCGACGCGTCGCGTCGAAGGTGCCGAGCGAGGTGGTGACGATCGGCAGTCGCTGGCCCCGCCCGCCGATCAGGCGTCGTACCGAATCGGAGGGGAGGTAGCCGCCGTTGAGGATCAGGCCGGCCAGCGATGCGAAGCCCTCGGCCGCGTGGGCAGCGACCATCGCGAGGACGACGTCCGAGCGGTCACCCGGGACGACCACGACCGCGCCGTCCACGAGACGATCGAGGACGTGCTCCATCGTCATGCCGCCGACGATGATGTGCTCGGCCTCGCGCTCGAGCAGCTCGGGGTCACCGGCGAGCAACGCGCCGTCCACGGCCTCGACCAGGTCACCGAGGGTGGGCGCCGACAGCAGCGGGACGTTCGGCATCACCCAGGTCGGGACCGTGACGCCTTCGAGCGCCGCCTTCACCGCGTCCAGCTCCGCCGGGTCGGCCCGGTTGGCAACCACGGCCACGACCTCGGCGTGCCCGGCGCGGAGCTCCGCGGTCGCGATGTCGACCATCTGGCGTACGTCGCCGGCGTGGCGCTGCACGGCGGAGACGACCAGCACGACAGCGGATCCGAGGTTGGCCGCGATCCGCGCGTTGTAGGCCAGCTCGGCCGGCCCGGCGATGTCGGTGTAGTCCGACCCGACGATCACGACCACGTCGCAGAGGTCCTCGATGCGGCGATAGCGCTCGATGATCTGCGCCAGGGCGGCCTCCGGGTCGGCGTGGACGTCGTCGTAGGTGACCCCGATGCACTGGTCGTAGTCCAGGTCGACCCCGTCGTGCCCGAGCAACAGGGTGAGCACGGAGTCGCTGTGCTCGTCGGCACGGGCGATCGGCCGGAAGACGCCGACCCGGACCTGGGCCGCGAAGAGCTCGACGAGTCCGAGAGCGACGGACGACTTGCCGGTGTGGCCCTCCGGGGAGGTGACGTAGACGCTGCGCGCCATCAGCGCTGGCCTTCGAGGACCTCGGGATCGAAGTCCGGCAGGAGGTCGACCAGCGGGACCTCGAGCACCTGGCTGAGCGAGAGCAGCGTGTTCAGTCGCGGGTTCATCGGCGTACCGGGGCGGGACTCGCCCTTCTCGAACTTCTGGTACGTGTAACCCGCCAGCCCGGCCAGGTGCGCCACGCGTTCCTGGCTCAGGTCCTTGGCCACCCGGGCCCGGTGCAGGTTGTGCCCCAGCTCGCGCGCGTAGGTCTCCCACGTGAAGTCTGTTCGCCTGGTTGCCACGCCCATCATCATTCGCACCCACCCACCTGTTTGCGACCATACGCATATGGTTTTGATTCGAGAACTGGCGGATCTGTGGACAACGAACGCTCCGACGGCGCCGATGTCGACGGTCTCCCGTACGTTCCAGGACTCGACGACGACTTGGGGGTGGCACGTGACGGGCAGCAGCTCACCGACCTGGCTCGACGAGCCGTGCCCGCCGTGGTGCGTGCGCGCCCACGAGGAGGACGACCACCCCGAGGATCGTTACCACCAGAGCGAGCCGTCGCTGTTCGCCGCCATCGCCGGCTCCGGCGACCAGGTCCCGATGACCGCCTCGCTGGCGTCCCTGACCCTGGGCATCCACCTCGGCCGCCACGTCGGCGAGGCCCGCTCGTGGGTGGTGATCGAGTCCCTCGAGACCCGTCATCCGCGCCTGGTCCTCACCGAGGAGGCCGCCGTGGCGCTGCACCAGCAGCTGGAGCAGCAGCTGGCTCGGCTGTGAACGCACGAGGCTCCGGACCAGACGGTCCGGAGCCTCGTTCGTCGTACGACGTCGGGGTCAGCGAGCTGCGGAACCCTCGGTGTAGTCGTCGTCGGTCTGCTTCCACGCGAAGTGCGAACGCAGGGCCTTGCCGGTCGCCTCGATGGAGTGAGCGGCCTCCTCCTCGCGGAGCTTGAGGAACTCGACGCCGCCGTTGTCCTGGTCGCCGATGAAGCGCTCGGCGAAGGCACCCGACTGGATGTCGCCGAGGATCGCCTTCATCGACGCCTTGACCTCGGGGGTCACGACGCGCGGGCCGGAGACGTAGTCGCCGTACTCCGCGGTGTCGGAGACCGACCAGCGCTGCTTGGCGATGCCGCCCTCCCACATGAGGTCGACGATGAGCTTGAGCTCGTGGAGCACCTCGAAGTAGGCGATCTCGGGCTGGTAGCCCGCCTCGGTCAGGGTCTCGAAACCGGCCTGGACCAGGTGCGAGACGCCACCGCAGAGGACGGCCTGCTCACCGAACAGGTCGGTCTCGGTCTCCTCGGTGAAGGTGGTCTTGATGACGCCGGCGCGGGTGCCGCCGATGCCCTTGGCATAGGACTTGGCCAGCTCCCAGGCAGTGCCCGAGGCGTCCTGCTCGACGGCGATGATGTCCGGGATGCCGCGGCCGGCGACGTACTCGCGACGCACGGTGTGGCCCGGGGCCTTCGGGGCGACGAGGATGACGTCGACGCCGGCCGGGGGCTTGATGTAGCCGAAGCGGATGTTGAAGCCGTGACCGAAGACGAGGGTGTCGCCCTCGGCGATGTGCGGCTCGATCGACTCGGCGTAGATGTGGCGCTGGAACTGGTCGGGCGCGAGGACGACGATGACGTCGGCTTCCTCGACCGCGTCGGCGACCGAGAGGACGCGCAGGCCCTGCTCCTCGGCCTTGGCGCGGCTCTTCGAGCCCTCCTTCAGGCCGACGCGGACGTCGACGCCCGAGTCGCGGAGGTTGAGCGCGTGGGCGTGGCCCTGGCTGCCGTAACCGATGACCGCGACGTGCTTGCCCTGGATCAGGGACAGGTCGGCGTCGTCGTCGTAGAAAATCTCAGCCACTGGGGGCTCTCCTTGTTTCTCGGGTGGGTGGGTTGTCAGGCGTTGGCAGCGGGCGGAACCGGTACGGCGACCGGCTTGCCACGCTCGGAGATCGACCGCGAGCCGCGGCTGATGGCCACCATGCCGGACTGCACGAGCTCGCGAATCCCGAAGGGCTCGAGCACGCGCAGCAGGTCTGCGATCTTGTCGGAGTTGCCGACGACCTGCATGGTGATCGCGTCCGAAGCGACGTCGATCACCTTGGCCTTGAACAGCTGGGTGATGTCGAGGACCTCGCCGCGGTTGTCCGCCGTGGCGCCGACCTTGACCATCACGAGCTCACGCGTGACCGAGGACGCCGCATCGAGCTCGACGATCTTGATCACCTCGACCAGCTTGTTGAGCTGCTTGGTGACCTGCTCGAGCGGCGACTCGTCGACGTTGACGACGATGGTCATCCGCGAGATCTCGGCGTGCTCGGTCGGGCCGACCGCGAGCGACTCGATGTTGAAGCCGCGGCGGCTGAACAGTGCCGAGATCCGGGCCAGGACGCCCGGCTTGTTCTCGACCAGGACCGACAGTGTGTGTTGCGCCATCAGACGTCGTCCTTGTCGAACTCGGGCGCCAGGTCGCGCGCGTACTTGATCTCGTCGTTGCTGGTGCCGGCGGCGACCATCGGCCACACCATGGCGTCACGGTGCACGCGGAAGTCGACGACGACCGGGACGTCGTTGATCTCCATCGCCTTCTGGATCGTCGCGTCGACGTCGGCCGGCGAGTCGCACGACAGGCCCACGCAGCCGTAGGCATCGGCGAGCTTCACGAAGTCGGGGATCCGCTTCGAGTGCAGGTCGGTGTTGGAGTAGCGCGAGTTGTAGAACAGCGTCTGCCACTGCCGCACCATGCCGAGCGACTCATTGTTGATGATCGCGACCTTGATCGGGATGTCGTTGATCGCGCAGGTCGCCAGTTCCTGGTTGGTCATCTGGAAACAGCCGTCACCGTCGATCGCCCACACGGTCTGGTCGGGCATCGCCACCTTGGCACCCATGGCGCCGGGAACCGCGAAGCCCATCGTGCCGAGGCCGCCGGAGTTGATCCACGTGTTGGGGCGCTCGTACTTGACGTAGTGCGCCGCCCACATCTGGTGCTGGCCGACGCCGGCGGTGTAGATCGTGTCGGGGCCCGAGAGCACGCCGAGGCGCTCGATGACGTACTGCGGCGACAGTCCGGTCTCGGGGGTGTCGTACCCGACGGGGTACTGCTGCTTCATGCCCGCACAGAACGCCACCCAGCCCTCGTAGTCGCCCGTGTTGCCGGCGTCCTGCTCGGTGCGCAGCGTGGTGAGCAGGTCGACCAGGACCTCGCGGACGTCGCCCACGATCGGGACGTCGGTGAAGCGGTTCTTGCCGATCTCGGCCGGGTCGATGTCGGCGTGGATGATCCGCGCGTGCGGCGCGAAGGAGTCCAGGTTGCCGGTCACCCGGTCGTCGAAGCGAGCGCCCAGGCTGATGATCAGGTCGCTCTTCTGCAGGGCACCGACGGCCGCCACGGTGCCGTGCATGCCGGGCATGCCGAGGTGCTGCGGGTGGCTGTCGGGGAACGCGCCGCGGGCCATCAGGGTCGTGACGACCGGGATGCCGGTGAGCTCGGCGAGGGCCAGCAGCTCCTTCGAGGCGCCGGAGCGGATGGTGCCGCCGCCGACGTACAGGACGGGCTTGCGCGACTCGAGCATGAGGCGCGCGGCCTCGCGGATCTGCTTGGCGTGCGGGCGGGTCACCGGACGGTAGCCGGGCAGGTTGAGCTCGGTCGGCCACTGGTAGCTGGTGGTGGCCTGCAGTGCCGACTTGGTGACGTCGACGAGGACCGGGCCGGGTCGACCGGTCGAGGCGATGTGGAACGCCTCGGCGATCTTCATCGGGATCTCGGCCGGGTCGGTCACCAGGAAGTTGTGCTTGGTGATCGGCATCGTGATGCCGCGGATGTCGGCTTCCTGGAACGCGTCGGTGCCGATCATCGCGGCGCCCACCTGGCCGGTGATCGCCACCATGGGCACGGAGTCCATGTGGGCGTCGGCGATCGGGGTGACCAGGTTGGTCGCGCCCGGGCCGGAGGTCGCCATGCAGACGCCGACGCGTCCTGACGCCGAGGCGTAGCCCTGCGCAGCGTGACCGGCGCCCTGCTCGTGGCGTACGAGGATGTGCCGGATGCTGCTGTCCATCAGGGGGTCGTACGCGGGAAGGATCGCGCCGCCGGGGATGCCGAAGATGTCAGTGACACCGGCCGCCTCCAGCGAACGGATCAGGCTCTGCGCGCCGGTGATGGTCTCGCCCGAGCCCTGCTGCTCAGTCATCCGGTTTCTTCCTGTCTGTGCTCATTTGTCTGGGCCTCGACGTCCGGGCTCATCTGCCCATCCCCTGTGCCCGTGATCGTCGTACAAGCAAAAACCCCTCGGTTGCCGGGCAACGAGGGGCGGGACGCGTCACACTGACGATGTCAGGCGGCGCGTCCGGTGCGTACGAGAAGCTGTTCATGCATGCGCCCACCGTACGCCGTCGCCCATCGACCGTCGAATGAGGGTGCCCCCTCGTCTCAGGATACAAGACGTCCGTCTCACGGGACGACCACCCTGCGGAGGTCCGCCAGGGCGCCGTCGAGCCCGGCCATCGCCTCATCCGCCAGCGTCTCGGCCCGCCCCACCACCCGGTCGTACGACGTCCGGTCGGCCACGTCCGCCGCGCAGCTCCGCACGTGGTCGGCCAGCAACACCGCGTCGCGATGGTCGCCGAGCAGGCCCTGGATGCGCTGCCCGAGGCCGCCGACGGCAGCGGCCCCGTCGAGGCCGTCGACTCCCTCGACGGCGTCGGCCGTGTGCCGCAGTCGCCGGGCCGCGCGACGCAGGGCGTGCACCGCCTCCTCGGCCTCGGCCACGTCGTCGCCACCGAGCCGGTCGGCCCGGTCGAGCACACGGCGGACCTGCCGTCGTACCGCCCGGGCAGCGATGGTCGTGGCGGGCCGGGCGGCCCGGTCGGTCAGCGGCGGGTCGGCGGACCAGTGGACCAGCAGGGCGTCGAGGCTCTCCGCGCCACCGGCGAGGTGCCAGGCGACGAGCGCGGCGTGGGCGCGGTCGTGGGCGGTCAGCAGCGGTTCGACCACGGCGTCGTACAGCTCGCCCTGTGCCAGGTCCCGCAGGACGACGGTCGCGTCGGCGGCCCGTACCTCGAGGTCGCGGCACTCCCCCAGCAGCCCGCCGTACGCGGCCAGCACGACGGCGAACTTCCCGGCCGGCTCCTGCTCGAAGCAGCTGTCGAAGGCCGCGAGCACGTTGCGCATCCGGCGCACCGAGGTCCGCAGCTGGTGCACCGCGTCCGGCTCGTCGGACAGGGCCGGTCCGCGGCGTTCGGTGATCATCCGGCCCAGGTCGGCAACGACGGCCGCGAGCATGTCGCCGCCCGAGATGTCCGGTTGCCCGTCCGGCAACGCGTGGGTCACGGACCCATCGTGTCACCGGACGGGCGGCACGTCAGCGGAGTGACGCGACCAGCAGCGCGATCTGGATCGGCATCGACGTGCCCCAGTCACCGTCGAGCGCGGTGATCGGGATGTCGTTGCGGGCCAGCGCAGTGGTGTCGGCGTTGCGACGGGTCTCCGGGGCCGGGGCGCCGACGGTCAGGCGATAGGTGCCGCCCGTGGCCGGAACGTCGTCGATGAAGCTCAGACCGATGTCATTGCTGTGGCCGACGTCGGCCCGGACCGCACGCCCGATGGTCTCGCCGGCTCCGACGAACGGGTGGTTGACGTTGAGGACCAGGTCGCCCTTGAGGGCGTCCCGCTTGACCAGGGCGCCGAGCAGGCGGACCGCGAAGTTCGCGGTGGCGGCGAAGGGCACGTTCGGGATCTGGGCCAGGTCGCGCGGGACCTCGGCGCTGAAGGCGAGCGCCGGGACGCCGTACTCGTGGGCGGTGACGATCGCGCCGACCGTGCCGGAGTGGTTGAGGGTCGAACCGACGTTCTGCCCGAAGTTCGTGCCGGAGAGCACCACATCAGGGCCCTCGGACCAGTAGGTGGCAGCGAAGCGGCTGAGCGCGACGTTCACGGCATCGGCCGGCGAGGCCGAGGGCGAGGTCGACGTGCACGGCGCGGCCGCGACACACACGCCGAACACGGCGCCGCCGGTCGAGGCGGCCCCGCAGTCACCGGCGTACGCCGCCGGCGGGGTGACGGCCTGCACGGTGATGTTGATCGGCGAGAAGCCGGGCGAGGTCATCCGCGCACCGGCGCCACTCTGCTGGGCCCACGGCGCGACGACGAGGACATCGGCACCGGCGTTGCACAGCGCGCGGCGCAGCTCGTAGAGGCCCTTGCCGTCGGTGCCGAAGCCGGCATCGAGACCGCGGGCGCTGTCGTCGTTGGTCAGGACGACCTTCAGGCCGGCCAGGGCGGGCGGGACCGCGGCCGCTGCTTCGGCGGGCGCGGCAACGGTCAGCGGAGCCGACGCGACCGAGCCGGCGAGCGCCGCGGCGAGGGCGAGGCCGACGGCCGCGAGACGCAGGGCGACGGGGTGGGAGGGAACGGAACGCATTGCTACTCCTCGATGGGGATGTGCCCGAGTGGAACAGGTTCTACATTCGGAGGTGACACGGTCGGGCGTCCAAGACCCGTTCGGCATGAGCCCACGAATCAGCCAGACGGAATGAGCCAGAAGGAATGAGCCAGACGGAATGAGCCAGAAGGGCACGCGATGAACATCCAGCAGCTGAGGTACGTCGTCGCGACGGTCGACCACGGGAGCATGACCGCCGCGGCCGCGGCCGTGTTCGTCGCCCAGCCGGCCCTGAGCCGGGCCGTGCGCAACCTCGAACGCGAGCTCGGGATCACGATCTTCGAACGGTCCGGGCGCGGCGTGACGCTCAGCCCCGAAGGCGCCGAGCTGGTGCGTCGGGCACGCGGCGTCCTGGTCAGCATCGACGCCCTGCAGTCGGCGGCCAGCACCACCGATCACACCGCACCGCTGGTCATCGCCGCGTCGCCGACGCTGCAGGCCGCGCTCGCCGTACCGATCCTCGCGGCCCTGCGGGACCACGGTGTCGCGATGCCGTCGCGCCTGGTGGGCTGCAGCAGCTCGGCCGAGGTCGTCGACCTCGTCACGGCAGGGACGGCCGACCTCGGGATCTGCGACAGCGTCGTGACCTCCGACCTCGTGCAGGTGACCATCGGTCGCGCCGAGATCCGGCTCTACTCCCCCGAGTCGCTCCCGCTGCCGGACCGGGTGCGGATGGCCGACCTCGCCGGCCTACCCCTCGTCCTGCCGACCGCGGGCAGCAAGCGACGGGCCGCGCTGGACGGATTCTTCGAGCGTGCCGGAGTGGTGCCCGAGGTCGCCGTGGAGACCGACGAACGCAACGTCTGGCTGGCGGCCGTCACCGCCGGGCTGGCCTCGTGCATCTGGCACAGCGTCGAGGCCGCCCGGGTGCCGGTGCCGGGCGTCGTGATCCGCAGCTTCGACCCGCCCCTCCACCGCCCGCTCACGACGGTGCACCGCGCGGGCGACTCCTCGCCGGCGCTGGGCCCGCTGCTGGAGGTGGTCCGGCAGATGAGTGCGCTCGTCGGCTGACCCACCGGGAACTCCGGCAGTGTGACGGCCGCCACCTTCGGTCGTTGGACCGGCATGCGCCGTCCTCCCGCCGTGCCTGTCGTGCTCGCCGCCCTGCTCGGCCTGGCCACCCTCCCGTTGCTCTCGTCCGGATCCGCACCGGCAGCGCACGCCGCCGTCACCCCGCGCTACCAGGAGTACGTCGCGCTGGGCGACTCGTGGTCGGCCGACGTGGTGCTCTTCGACCGCAACGGGTTCCCCGATGCACGTCACGCACCGACGGACTGCTTCCAGTCGCACACCAACTACCCGAAGATCGTGGCGGCCGCCCTGGCGATCCCGGTGTTCCGGGACGCGACCTGCGGATCGGCGACCACCGAGCACTTCACCCAGCCGCAGAGCGGGCTGCCGCTCGGTGGCACCAACCCGCCCCAGTTCGACCGGCTGACGCCCACGACCGACCTGGTGACCGTCGGAATCGGCGGCAACGACGCGGAGGTGGCCTCCGGCGCGGTCTCCTGCATCTCCGCGTCGCCCATCAGCATCCCGACTCCGGTGCTCCCGTTCCCGGACGTCATCCCGCTGATCGACGAGACGTCGCTCCCGCTGGGCGGCTGCAAGGAGCGGTTCACCGCGGGCGGCTTCGACCAGCTGGCCGACAACGTCGCCGCGACCGAGGACAAGGTGGTCGCCGCCCTGAAGGAGATCAAGCGACGCTCGCCCCGCGCCCGGGTGCTGCTGGTGAACTACCTGGACGCCATCCCCACGCGGGGTTGCTGGCCGATCGTGCCCATCACCAACACCGACATGGCGTACCTGAGCTCGGTGTTCGTCAAGCTCAACGCGATGCTGGCCGAGGCCGCGCGGCGCGGCGGTGCCGAACTGGTCGACACCCACCCGCTGAGCACCGGCCACCACGTGTGCACGGGCCCGCTGACCCGGTACGTCGAAGGCCTCGGAGTCATCTCGCTCAACGATCTCGCGGTCGCCGTACCCGCGCACCCGAACGCGGCCGGCGCACGTGCCCAGGCGCGGTCGGTGCTGCAGCAGATCGAGCGCTGAGGCTCACGGCAGCACGATGTCTCCGACCGGGCTGGGGTTGAAGGCGACCTCCCACCGGAAGCCGTCGGGGTCCGAGAAGTAGCCGGAGTAGCCGCCCCAGTCGCGCTGCGTCGCCTCCTGGACGTGCGGGGCTCCGGCGGCCTTCGCGGTCGCCAGCACCTCGTCGACACCTCCGGGCGAGGGCATGTTGTGCGAGATCGTCAGGGGCGCGATGCCGGGACCGCTCATCAGTGTGCCGACCTCGGCCTCGCATGCGGCGCGGTCCCACAGCGACAGGATGAGCCGTTCGCCAGTGCGGAACATGAGCACCTCGCCCGGTACGTCGATCTCCGGGGTCCAGCCGAGTCCGTCGCGATAGAAGCGCCGGGTCGCGTCCAGGTCGGTGACGGCGAGGGTGATGAAGCTGATCCGCTGGTCCATGGATCCACTCCACCACCCCGCACCGACACCGGTCACGCGCGGCGGGGGTTCGTCTCGGACAGGCGCCGGGCGACGAGCGGGATGATCACGGCGGCAGCGACCACGTGGCTGACCGCGAGCGCGACGTTGGTGGCGTGCGACGTCGATGCCGCGACCAGGGACGGCACCACCGAGATCACGGTCAGCGTGACGGTGGTGCGCTGCCACGTCGACCGCGGCCGCCGGGCCCAACGGGCGAGGCACGCCGCGATGATCGCGCCGATCACGCCGAACTCGAGGACGGCGAAGAACAGTCCACTGACGGGCATCGTGGCCGGCTCGGCGCCCGGGAACGCGAACTCGTAGGGCACGCCCACGGCGCGGGTGATGGCCTCGAACCCGCCGGTGACGACGGCCGCGACAACGGCGACGCCGAAGGCATGCACGCCGACCGGGACGCGTCGGGTGCGGACGGAGGTGGTGGGGGTCGTGCTGGTCGTGCTGGTGGTGATGGCAGACATTGCCGTTTCCCTTCGGATGGTGGCGATCCGGTGACCGCCTCTCACCCTCTCCACGAACGCGGGACCCGGGTTCGACAGGTTTCGACATCAGATGTCGAAGAAATCTCCCAGCGAGCGCTGCTGCCGCCCTTCGGCGTCGAAATTGTCCGCTGCGAGCCACTGCTCGTGCGCGGTCCGGACAGCGGGCCACTCGCTGTCGATGACCGAGAACCAGTCGGTGTCGCGGTTGCGGCCCTGGGTGACCATGTGGTTGCGGAAGCGGCCCTCCTCGACGAAGCCGAGACGTCGCGCTGCCCGCCGCGACGGCTCGTTCAGGCTGTCGCACTTCCACTCGAACCGGCGGTACCCCAGGTCGTCGAAGGCGTGCCGCATCAACAGGTGGATCGCCTCCGTCGCGCCGCGGGTCCGCTGCAGGGCCTGCCCGAACAGCACGCCCGCCACCTCGACCTGTCCGTGGCCCGGTTCGATGCGCATGTACGACGCGATGCCGGCCGCCTTGCCTGCGCCCGGACCCTCGAGCGGGATCAGTGCGTACGTCACCCAGTCGGGAGTCTCCAGCAGCGCGGCCAGGTGCATCCACAAGGTCGCCAGCGACGTCGGTCGCGGCACCGGCCGGTAGGTCCACAGGCCGCCGTCATCGGGGCCACAGGTCGAGGCGAACAGGTCGGCGTAGCGCGCTGAGGTCAGCGGTTCGACCCTGACGTAGCGCCCCGGCAGGGCGACAGGCTCCGGGAAGGGCCGCGGTTCCCAGTCGGGTACGACGGCGCCGACCTGCTGGCCGAACTCGTTGACATCAGGCACGCCGCCGACCCTAGTGGCCTGTGGATGAGCACCCACGCCGACCGACGATCTGGATCATCCTCATCCCATGACCAGGACCGCCCGCACGACGGAGCTCGACGTCCGCCAGCCCTTCACCCGGGAGCAGGCCCTCGCCGCAGGGATCACGCCGCGCCAACTCCGGTCCCAGCGCTACCGGCGGCTGCTGACCGGCATCTACGTCGCGGCGGACGTCGAAGTGAGGCCGGTCCTGCTGGCCCGGGCAGCGCTCCTTCCCTTCGGCGACCGGGCGCGTGCCAGCCACAGCACCGCCGCGCGCGCATGGCGGCTGCCGGTGCCGATCGACCCGGAAGAGCACGTCACCGTTCCCACCGCCGCGGAGCGCCGGTCTCGCGCGGGCGTCCGATGCCACGTCGACCCCGACGGCCGATCGGTCATCGTCGACGGGATCCGAGTGTCTGCCCTGCCCGAGACGTTCGTCGAACTCGCCCAGAAGCTCGCGCTCGTCGACCTGGTTGTCGTCGGCGACGCCATGGTCCGCCGAATGATCGGACTCGACGAACTTCAACGGCACTGCGCCGAGGCTTGCGGTCCCGGAACTGCCCAGGCTCGCGCTGCCCTCGCGTTCGTGCGTTCGCGCGTGGACTCCCCGATGGAGACGAGGCTGCGCATGCTCATCGTCCTGGCCGGCCTGCCCGAGCCTCAGGTCAACCTCACCGTGGGCGATCCCCTGACGATGGAGCGGCGCAAGTACGACCTCAGTGGGCCGGAGATCCGTCTCATCGTCGAGTACGACGGCCGCCAGCACGTCGACCGGATCGACCAGTGGGAGTCAGATCTCCGGCGCAGGGAGGCGATCGACGATGACGGCTGGCGGATCGTCGTCGTCATCGCGCGCGGGGTGTACGCCCGGCCGGACCAGGCCCTGTCGAAGATCCACCGACTGCTCGTCGAGCGCGGCCACCCCGACGCACCGCCCCGGATGTCCGAGGCGTGGCGGGTGCACTTCCCGGTGCACGGATGAACGTGATCGCGCACATGCGCGATCCTGGTCGCCACGCGCGCTCCTGAACCGACCAACATCGCGCACGTGCGCGATCCTGTCCGCTACTACTGCTCCGCGGGCGGGTCGAAGTCGAAGGCCGGCAGGCCGTCGAGGCTGGTCCGGTTCTTCTGGCGGCGGTACTCGGCCGAACCCTCGACGCCCTTGCGCTCGAAGTACGGCCCCAGCAGGTCGCGCTGGCCGGCGTACTCCATCAGCGGGACGCCGTAGCCGCACGAGTCGGAGATCCGCTCGATGTCGACGACGATCACCGCCCGGGCGCCGGGCTGGTCCTCGAAACGGGCCACCAGGTCGGCGTACTCGTCGTCGTAGAGCGACACGACGCGGCCGCGGCCGTGGAAGCGGACGATGTTCGGCGGTCCCTCGAAGGCGCAGAACATCACCGTGATCCGGCCGTTCTCGCGCAGGTGCGCGATCGTCTCGCTGCCACTGCCCGTGGTGTCGAGCCAGGCGAAGGTGTGGCCGTCGACCATGCCGAACGTGCCCGGGATGCCGCGCGGCGACAGGTTGACGTGGCCGTCGCCGGACAGCGGTGCCGTCGCGACGAAGAACACCTGTTGCTTCTCGACGAAGGCACGCAGCCGTCCGTCGACCTGGTCGTGGACCTTGCCCATCGGGCGCCTCAGCTGGTGACGGCGCCGTGGGCGGCCGACTGCACGACCTTGGCGTACTTGCCGAGCACACCCCGGGTGTACTTCGGCGGAAGCGGCTCCCAGCCGACCTTGCGGGACTCGATGTCGTCGATCTCGACCTCGAGCGTCCGGTTGAGGACGTCGAGCGTGATCGGGTCGCCATCGCGCACGAACGCGATCGGTCCCGCGTCCACGGCCTCGGGGGCGATGTGGCCCACGCAGAGACCGGTGGTGCCGCCGGAGAAACGACCGTCGGTGATCAGCAGGACGTCCTTGCCGAGGCCGGCGCCCTTGATGGCACCGGTGATCGCAAGCATCTCGCGCATGCCCGGGCCACCCTTGGGGCCTTCGTAGCGGATGACCACGACGTCGTTGGCGACGATCTTGCCCTCGGCCAGTGCGTCGAGCGCCTTGCGCTCGCCGTCGAACACGCGGGCGGTGCCGCGGAACACCGAGGCGTCGAAGCCGGCCGTCTTCACGACAGCACCCTCGGGCGCCAGCGAACCCTTGAGGATCGTCAGGCCACCAGTGGCGTGGATCGGCCGGTCCAGCTTGTGGATCACGTCGTCGTCGAGGTCGGGCGGGTCGATCTCGGCGAGGTTCTCGGCCATCGTCTTGCCGGTCACGGTCAGGCAGTCGCCGTGCATCAGGCCGGCGTCGAGCAGCGCCTTCATCACGACGGGGATGCCGCCGATCTTGTCGACGTCGTTCATGACGTACTTGCCGAAGGGCTTGAGGTCGGCGAGGTGCGGGACCTTGTCGCCGATCCGGTTGAAGTCGTCGAGCTGCAGGTCGACCTCGGCCTCGCGCGCGATGGCCAACAGGTGCAGGACGGCGTTGGTCGAACCGCCGAGCGCCATGACCACCGTGATGGCGTTCTCGAACGCCTCCTTGGTCATGATCTGGCGCGCGGTGATGCCCTTGCGGAGCAGGTTGACGACGGCCTCACCCGACTTGTGGGCGTAGCCGTCGCGGCGACGGTCCACGGCCGGCGGAGCGGCCGAGCCGGGCAGGGACATGCCCAGGGCCTCGCCGACGGCGGCCATCGTGTTGGCGGTGTACATGCCTCCACAGGCACCCTCGCCCGGACAGATCGCGCGCTCAATCCGGTCGACCTCGTCGCGGGTGATCTTGCCGGCCAGGCACGCACCGATGGCCTCGAAGGCGTCGATGATCGTGACGTCCTTGCCGTCGACGCTGCCGGGCATCGTCGAGCCGGCGTAGAGGAAGACGCTGGCGAGGTCCAGGCGGGCGGCAGCCATCAGCATGCCGGGCAGCGACTTGTCGCAGCCGGCGAGCAGGACCGAACCGTCGAGCCGCTCGGCGCTCATCACGACCTCGACCGAGTCCGCGATGACCTCGCGGCTCACGAGGGAGAAGTGCATGCCCTCGTGGCCCATCGAGATGCCGTCGGACACCGAGATGGTGCCGAACTCGAGCGGGTAGCCACCGCCTGCGTGCACGCCGTTCTTGACCGCCTTCGCGAGCCGGTCGAGCGACAGGTTGCAGGGGGTGATCTCGTTCCAGCTGGACGCGACACCGATCTGCGGCTTGGCGAAGTCCTCGTCCCCCATGCCTACCGCGCGGAGCATGCCACGGGCGGCGGCCTTCTCTAGGCCGTCGGTGACGTCGCGCGAGCGGGGCTTGATGTCGGGGGCATCGGTCATGTGCACAGATTAGTCGGCGCGCCCGCCGTACCCGCGGGGTATCTCAGGTGACCTTCCGCTCAGCCCTTCTCGGCGGCGGCCTTCAGCGAGGCGAGGCCCTTCTCGAAGTCCTTGCCGATCGCCTTGTCGAAGAACAACTTGCCCAGCACGGCGAACACGATGTTGCGGTTGCCGCTCATCGTCCAGGCCACGTGGGTGCCCTCACCTGCGGGCGTGAGCGCGAAGGTGATGTCGTTCTCGGCCTTGAAGGGCTTGAGGAACTGCAGGTCGACCTTGATCTCCCCCGGGGTGATCCCGGCGAAGGTCATCGCGCCCTCGCCGGCCTTCTTGTTCCCGGCCCAGGTGTAGCGGGCGCCGACGCCCTCGCCCTCGTAGGTGCGCTTGAGGTCCGGGTCGAGGCCCTCCCACGGGGACCACTTGATCCACTCGTGGAAGTCGGCGATGAGCGCGTGCACGGTGGCCGGCGGCGCAGCGATCGTGGTCTCGTGCGTCTGGGAGAAGGCAGGCATGGGGCGAACCTAGGCCACGCCGACCTTGACGGTCATCACGTCCGGCAGGTTTGCGGCGATCTCGGTCCACGACTCACCGTCGTCCGAGGACGCCCAGACCGAGCCGTTGCGGGCACCGAAGTACAGGCCCGCCGGATCGTGGCTGTCCACGCACATCGCGTCGCGCATCACGCCGACGTAGAAGTCGTCCGGCAAACCTTCGTCGTACGACGACCAGGACTCACCCGCGTCGTCGGAACGCCACACGCGGGCGTGGGCGTCGGGCGGGTAGCGACGCTCGCCCCCGCCGAGCGGGAACACCCAGATCGTGTCGGGACGGTGCGGATGGACCACGATCGGGAACCCGAAGTCGCTGGGCAGCGCGTCGCCGATCGACGTCCACGACCCGCCCTCGTCGTCGGACCGGTAGACCCCGCCGTGGTTCTGCAGGTACAGGCGCTCGGGGCGGCCCGGATGCCGGGTGACCTTGTGGACGCACTGGCCGAACTCGGGATAGCGCTGGTCCTCGGGCAGGAAGTCCGCCCGGATGCCCTGGTTGCGTGGGCTCCAGGATGCACCGCCGTCGGTGGTGCGATAGACGCCGCCGGTGGAGATCGCGGCGGTGATGGAGGCCGGGTCGCTCGGGTGCGGGAGCACGGTGTGGAAGGCCTGGCCGCCGAAGCCCTCACCCCACTCGGGCCGCTGTGGGTGGTTCCAGAGCCCCTCCTCCAGCGCGAAGCTGGCACCCCCGTCGGTGGAGGTGAAGACGGCTCCCGGCTCGGTGCCGGCGTGCAGCACGCCCTCCTCCGCGCCCGGGACGATCTGCCAGATCCGCTCGAGGGTGGCTCCGGATCCCTCGGGGAACCGGATCGCGCCGTTCGGGGTCTCCTGCCAGGTCGCGCCGAGGTCGTCGGACCAGCGCAGCTGCGGGCCGAGCCAGCTCGACGACGCCCCGGAGAACAGCCGCGGCGTCGCGCCGCGGGTGTCGACGAGGCCCGAGTAGACCTCTTCCATGTCGTGGTGGGGGCCGGTGAAGGACCAGTCCTTCCGATCCTCGGAGGTGCCGACCCACAGGCCCTTGCGGGTTCCGACCATCAGGATCGTCGTCATCGTTCCTCCGTGCATGTAGCGCTCGACAACTGCCTCTCCTCACTCTGACCGACGGGGCCGGCAAAAGTCATCGGTGCCGCCGGTACCGTCTGCCCGTGCCCGCCTCACCCCCCGATGCCGAGAGGGGCCACGGCCACCGCCCGCCCCTCGGGGTGGCGGTCGCCCTGGTCCTGCTCGGCATCGGCTCGGTGCAATTGGGGGCGGGCTTCGCCAAGAAGCTGTTCGACGACCTCGAACCGAACGGTGTGGTCTGGCTCCGGCTGGCGACCAGTGCCGTCGTGCTCCTGCTGTGGGCGCGGCCGAGGCTGAGCGGGCGCAGTCGCGAGGACTGGCTCGTCGCGGCTCGCTACGGCGCCTGCCTCGGCGCCATGAACTGGGGCATCTACCAGTCGTTCTCGCGGATCCCGATCGGTGTCGCGGTCACCATCGAGTTCATCGGACCGCTCGTCCTCGCCGCGGTCGGGTTCCGCCGACCGCGGCACCTGGTGTGGGTCGGGCTGGCCGCCGTCGGTGTCCTGCTCCTCGGCTTCGAACGCGGTCACCTCGACCCGGTCGGCGTGGCGTACGCACTGCTGGCGGGTGCTGCCTGGGCGGGTTACATCCTGTCCAGCGCCGCGACCGGCCGGCGCTGGGAGGGCATCGACGGCCTCGCCGTCGCGAGCCTGGTCGCCGTGGTGCTGTTGAGCCCCCTGCTCCTGTTCACCGTCGACGGTGGCGACCTGCTCGACTCGCGTGTGCTGCTGATCGGTGCGGCCGTGGGCCTGCTGAGCTCGGTGGTCCCCTACAGCGCCGAGCTCGCCGCCCTCCGCACCCTGCCGGCCGCGACCTTCGGTGTCCTGATGAGCCTGGAGCCCGCAGCCGCTGCGCTGGCCGGCCTGCTCGTGGTGGGCGAGGAGCTCGCACCGGTGCAGTGGGCAGCGATCGGTTGCGTCGTCGTGGCGAGCGTCGGCGCGACCCGCGCGACGCGCCACCCGATTCACCCAGATGTCACCTCAGGGTGACCCGGCGAACACCTTGGCCTCGATAGTGTCGGGACATCTCCCCACCTCTCGAAGGCAACACCGTGTCTCCCCTCTTCCCCTTGCTTCGCACCCTCGATGCCGTCCGCACCTGGCCCGTGACTGCCCAGCAGCACGCGCGCCGCAACGCGATGATCGCGCTCACCGAGTGCACCCGGCGCCGGGCGGAACGCGAGGACGTCGACCGGTTCTTCGCGGCCCGCTACCCCGAGCCCGAGGTCGCGTCCGCCGGGATCCTTGACTCGCGCCACGGCTGAGACGAGCCCCGCGCCGCGTCGGTTCAGGCAGAATCGACCGCATGTCGACCCCCGCACCCCGGCCTGAGCAGCGCGTCCGGCCGTCGTCCATCGCCTTCCGCGACATCCTGTCCGACGACGGCACGACCGTCCGGGCGTGGACGAACGACCCCGACGGCGTGATCGACGGGCCCACCGTGGTGCTGTGCAACGGGCTGGGCACCAACCCCTACCTGTGGCCGTGGCTGCTGGACCCGGAGTGCGGCGTCCGGATCGTGTCGTGGAACCACCGCGGCGTGGGTGGCTCGGAGCGCCCGCGGAACCGCAAGCACGTCGAGATCGAGCACTTCGTGCAGGACGGCTTGTCCGTCATGGACCACTTCGGCATCGACAACGCGGTCCTCATGGGCTGGTCGATGGGCGTCAACACCGCCTTCGAGCTCGCCTACCGCCACCCCGAGCGGGTGCGCGGCATCTTCGCGATGTGCGGGGTCCCGGGAGACACGTTCTCCACGATGCTCGCGCCCTTCCACCTGCCGCGCGTCGTGGCCCGCGCGATCACCATCAACGCCTGCCGGGTCGCCCAGCACACCGGCTTCATCGCGAACCCGATCGTGCGCCGCATCCCCATGGGTCCGCGCACCGTCAAGCTGATCACCAGCACCCGTTTCATCTTCCCCGTGCCGGACCCCGCGACGACCGCGATCGGCCTCAAGGAGTTCATGACGACGCCGACCGACTGGTACGCACGGCTGGCCATCGGCACCTCGCGCCACCCGCGGGTGCGGCTGAGCCAGATCCATGTCCCGACGATGTTCGTCTCGGCGACGTACGACCTCCTGGCTGGCGCCCGGGACATGGCGTCGGCCTCGCGCCGGCTCACCGACCGCGGCGAGGACAGCCAGTACGTCGAGCTGCGTGGCTCGCACTTCGTGCAGCTCGAACAGCCCGACCGCGTGCACCAGCTGCTGCTCGACTTCCTGGCGCGCGCCGCGTGACACACCTGGTGAGCCGTCGCGCGGCAGCGTCCCTCCTCGTGATCGGCCTGCTCGTCACCGGCTGCGGGCAGGGCGGCAACACGACGGACATCGACGTGTCCGGCACGGCGACGGCGGCACCCACGGGAACCGTTCGTGGTGGCGAGATCACCTTCGCCGTCGACGGCATCCCCGACGTGGTGGCGACGATCGCGACCGGACTGGCGACGCCGTGGGGCGTCGACTTCCTGCCCGACGGTCGGGCCGTGGTCACCGAGCGCGACAGCGCCCGGGTCCTGGTCGTCACGTCGCCGAAGATCGGCAAGGAGCCGACGAAGGAGCAGGGCAAGGTGGTCGAGGTCGGCCGGATCCCCGAGGTCGACCCGCGCGGCGAAGCCGGACTGCTCGGCGTTGCGGTCTCCCCCGCCTTCGCGACGGACAAGCTGCTCTACTTCTACGTCTGCACCGCCGAGGACAACCGGATCGTGCGCGCCCGCCTCGACGAGGGCGAGCTCGGCGAACCCGAGCCGATCCTGACCGGCATCCCGACCGGCGACATCCATGACGGCGGTCGGCTCGCCTTCGGAGCGGACGGCTACCTCTACGTGTCGACCGGCGAAGGCGGCCGGGAACAGCTCTCGCAGAACAGGAAGTCGCTGGCCGGGAAGATCCTGCGGATCACCACTGACGGCCAGCCCGCGCCCGGCAACCCGTTCAATTCGGCCGTGTGGTCGTGGGGCCACCGCAATGTGCAGGGCCTCGCCTTCGACGCCGATGGCTCGCTGTGGGCCTCGGAGTTCGGCAAGGACAAGGCCGACGAGCTCAACCGGATCCTGCCCGGGGCGAACTACGGCTGGCCGAAGGTCGAGGGCACGGGTGGCCCCAAGCGCTTCACCCAGCCCGACCTGACCTGGAAGACGGGCGTGGCGTCTCCCTCCGGTCTTGCGTACGCCGGCGGGTACCTCTGGATGGCTGCCCTGCAGGGCGAACGCCTGTGGCGGATCAAGGTCGCCGGTGGCCAGGTCAGTGACCCGACGTCGTACTTCGACGGTGCGACGGCCGGCGACTACGGCCGGCTGCGCACGATCGCCCGGGCTCCCGACGGTCGGCTGTGGCTGACCACCAGCAACGAGGACGGCCGCGGCACGCCCGCCCCCGAGGACGACCGGATCCTGCTCGTCGAGCCGTAGGTCCGGTCGCTCCGGAGCCATGTGCTCAGGCGGCCTTGTTCACCTCCATGACCGAGGGCTGCTGGAACGACCCGCCGGGCACCTTCGCGCGGACGAAGATCTGGACGTAGGTGCAACTGGCGCCGATGTTCTTGACCGTGACCGTCAGGTTCCGCTTGCCGAGCTTGGCCAACGGCGGACTCAGGTAGGTCCCGGCGAGGGCGGCAGCAGTGACGTCGACAGCACCATCCTTGACGGTGATGACCGGACCACAGGGACCCCCGTACTCGACCCAGAATCCGATGCTCGCCGAGGGGGCGGTCGAGTTCTGGAGCGTCGCGGTGAACGTCGCGACCTGGGTGCCCGCGATGGTCGGCGCGGTCACGATCTGGTTGAACCGTCCCGGTCCACCGACGGCCAGCTGGCTGCCGTTCTTGAGGAAGAGGTCGGCGGGGGTCGCTCCCGCGAGGACCGCCGGTTCCTCGGCCACGAGGTACACGGTGTCGATGAAGTACCCGTCGGTCCCGTACAGGTTGACGGTGGAGTAGTGCTCATAGGGAGCGGTGCCGACCGGGATCGGGATCTTGACCGTCAGGGTCTGGTTGCCACCGGGCGGGAGCGCCTTGGTGTAGTAGCCGTCGGGGCTGCTCGCGAGGGGCTTGAGGAGCAGCGTGCCGTCGTACAGCTGGGCCTGGGCACCGGTCCAGTCACTGATGTTGATGCGGTACTGCGCCAGCGTCGTCCCGGTGTTGCGGACCTGGAACGTGTACGTCATCAGCGCCCCCTCCTTGCCGGCGAGGCTGACCGCGTGCCCGGCGGTGTAGGCGGACCCGTTGGGCCCCTTCACGACGAGCAGGCCGGAGTGGCTGGCCGCGTTGGCGGCCGGTACGACGACGAGGGACGCGGCCAGCACGGCCCCGGTCCCGACAACGAGCGCAGCGAGCGCCCTGCGAGTTCTCTTCAAGCGTTGCATCGGGGACTCCCCGTGGGTAGCGCGAACCACCCCCATGATGGTCCGTCACCGATCGACGCTAGACCGCTTTACCCGCATCCACATGCCTCGGAATGACCAGTCCGCACAAGGTCGACGACGACCGGATCCGGCTCGTGGAGAGCGGGTTCCGGTCGCCGTCGGACGGACGACTCAGGCCGCCTTGTTGGCGAGCAGGATCGACAGTTGCTGCGGGGGCGCTGCACCTATCTTCGAGTACACGTAGACGGTCGCACGCGGGCAGCCGGCAAGAACGTTCTTGACGGAGATCGTGAGGTTCCGCTTGCCGAGCCTCGCCAACGGCGGTGTCTGGTACGTGCCGTTGCGGGCTGCCGCGGTGACGTCCAGAGTGCCGTCCTTGACGACCACCTGGGCGCAGCCGTCGTCATAGAGCTGGAACCCGATCACTGCCGACGCAGCAGTCGAGTTCTGCAACGTGGCGGTGAACGCCGCGGCCTGGGTTCCGGAGATGGTCGGCGCCGTCATCGCCTGTGCCGGCCGGCCCGGTCCACCCACGGCCAGCTGACCGCCGTTCTTGACGAAGAGGTCCTGCGCGGTGGATCCGGTCAGCACAGCCGGTTCCTCGGCGATGAGGTTCTTGCTGTCGATGTACGCGCCATCGGTCGCGTAGAGGTTGACCGACGAGTAGTGCTCGACGGGCGCCGTGCCGACGGGGATCGGGATCTTGAGGGTCAGTGCCTGGTTGCCGCCCGGCGCGATGGGCTTGGTGTAGTAGCCGTCCGGGCTGCTGGCCAGCGACTTGAGGAGCAGCGTGCCGTCGTACAGCTGTGCCTGGGCGCCGCTCCAGTCCTGGATGTTGATCCGGTACTGCGCCAGCGTGGTGCCCGTGTTGCGGACCTGGAAGGTGTACGTCATGGTGGCGCCCTCCTTGCCGACCAGGCTGACCGCGTAGGCGCGGGTGTAGGCAGATCCGCCGGGGCCACGCAGGAGCACTTCACCGGCATGGCTCGCTGCGCTGGCTGGCGGGACGATCAGCAGGGCCCCAGCCAGAGCGGCCACGATCCCGGTGACGAGGACGGCGAGCGCCCTCCGTGCGTTGTTGAACGGTTGCATCGGGGACTCCCCCAGTCATGGGTGCGAACCACCCCCATGATGGTCCGTCACCGATCGACGCTAGACCGATTTACCTGCCTTGACATGCCCCGAAATGACTGGTTCCGGAGCGCAGTTTCTGTGCTTTCGGCTTGCGGACGCAACCTTCTGGCGTTCCGCAACGTCTGTCCTGCAGAACGTCTTCCGCCGAGCCCACCGGAAAGGTCTCCCCCATGACCCAGTTGACGCGCTGGCACACCATCTACGGCAAGGCCCGCCGGTCGTCCGCCCGGTACGTCTCGACCATCGGCAGGGCCCCGCACGCCGGCACCGCCGGTGACTGGACCTTCCGGGTCAGCACCACCACGAACGTCCGCCAGGGGCCGAGCACGAGGGACCGCACGATCGCGACCTTCATCCGCGGCAAGGAGTTCAACACCCGCTGGATCACCGAGCGTGGCGAGCGGGTCGACGGCCACCCCGAGTGGGTCGCGGTCGAGACCCTCAACGGCAACCGGGGCTGGATCTCCATCACCAACCTGCACATCGTCGACTGAGCCCCGGCGACCCAGGCGACCCCGGGAACCACGGCGGTCGCCCGCGCGTCCTACCTGGCATGCGACGACACCACGCCGCGGCTCTCGGGACCCTGCTCGTCTTCGGCCTCACCGCCTGTGGCGACTCCTCCGACCCGCCCATCGACGTCACCCTCAACGGCCCCGGGCACGGCACCCTCGCCAGCCCCGACGTGGTCAGCGCCCACGCCGCCGACGTGCTCGTGTCGGTCTACTCCACGGGCGGGAGCGGAGAGCCGGGAACCCGGGTCCCCGACGCGGAGGTGCGGACCGATGGAACGGTCTTCCTCAACGGGGAGGAGGGCCTCGGCGTCGACACGTTCACGCTGACCCCGGACGGGTTGACCCGGGTGCGCGAGGCCTTCAGGACGGTCGCGTTCGGGAAGCACGACTACGAGAGGAGCGAGTGGACCGACCAGCCAGTGACGTCGGTGTTCACGACCCTCGGCGGTCGGCCCGAAGCCGTCTCCGTCTACGGCCTGGGCCATGACGAGGACGTCGACGACCACGAATGGGACCGGCTGCTCGACGCGATCGCCGAGCTGGACGACCTCGCCGAGACCGCTGCCGTCAGGACCGACGGCGACATCGCGACCGGGCGGGCGTCGTACCGGCCCGAACGGGTGGGGTTGGTCCTGACCGACAACGGCGAGGTCGAGGACGCGTCCATCGACTGGCCGCTGTCGCGTCCCCTCGCGGAGTACGACCAGGGATCGACCGAGCTCGGCGACCCGTGCATCGTGGTGACGGGCAGCGACGTCGTCACCCTCGAAGCACTGCGCGACGAGGACCTCGACGACCGCGCCTGGTCCTCCGGTACGACGTCCGTGGACGTCGATGTCCGGCCGATCCTGCGCGGGGAGACCGGTCCGTGCACCCCAGCGGCGCCCGAGACGCCGGTGGGGTGATCGTCAGGCCAGCTTCTCCAGGATGAGCTCGCGGACCCGGCCGGCGTCGGCCTGACCACGGGTGGCCTTCATGACTGCACCGATGATCGCCCCAGCAGCAGCGAGGTTGCCTCCGCGGATCTTCTCGGCGATGTCCGGCTGAGCGGCGAGGGCCTCGTCGATGGCAGCCAGCAACGGACCGTCGTCGGAGACCATGGCCAGGCCACGCTTCTCGATGATCTCCGCGGGCGTGCCCTCACCTGCGATGAGCCCGTCGAAAACCTGACGGGCCAGCTTGTCGTTGATCGTCTTGGCGTCGACGAGTGCCTGGACCGCCGCCACCTGCGTCGGTGTCACTCCGACCGCCGCCAGTTCGACGCCGGCATCGTTCGCACGGCGCAGCAGGTCGGCGACCCACCACTTGCGGGCCGACTGCGGCGCCGTGCCCTGCGCAACGGTCTCCTCGATCAGTTCGATCGCGCCGGCGGCGACTGCGTCGCGCATCTCGAGGTCGGTGAAGCCCCAGTCGCCCTGCAGGCGCACGCGCCGCTCGGCGGGGTTCTCGGGCAGGGTCCCGCGCAGCTCCTCGACCCACTCGCGGCTCGGCGCGACCGGCACCAGGTCGGGCTCGGGGAAGTAGCGGTAGTCCTCGGCGTCGGACTTCTCGCGACCCGACGACGTGGAGCCGTCGTTCTCGTGGAAGTGACGGGTCTCCTGGAGCACCGATCCACCGTCGAGCAGGATGCCGGCGTGGCGCGCCATCTCGTAGCGCACCGCGCGCTCGACCGAGCGCAGCGAGTTGACGTTCTTGGTCTCCGAACGGGTGCCGAGACCGCCGGCGCCCTTGGGCGCGAGCGACAGGTTCACGTCGGCGCGGATCGAGCCCTGGTCCATCCGCGCATCAGAGACACCGAGGGCGACGATCAGGTCCCGGATCGCGGAGACGTAGGCCTTGGCAACCAGCGGTGCCTTGTCGCCCGTGTTCAGGATCGGCTTGGTGACGATCTCGATCAGGGGGATGCCGGCACGGTTGTAGTCGACCAGCGAGTAGTCGGCGCCGTGGATGCGGCCGTCGGAGCCACCGACGTGCAGCGACTTGCCCGTGTCCTCCTCCATGTGGGCGCGCTCGATCTCGATGCGGAAGGTCTCGCCCTCCACGTCGACGTCGAGGAAGCCCTCGAAGGCGATCGGCTCGTCGTACTGGGAGGTCTGGAAGTTCTTCGGCATGTCCGGGTAGAAGTAGTTCTTCCGGGCGAACCGGCACCACTCCGCGATCTCGCAGTTGAGCGCGAGGCCGATCCGGATGGCCGACTCGACGGCCTTGCCGTTCACGACGGGCATGGCGCCGGGCAGGCCCAGGCACGTCGGGCAGACCTGCGTGTTGGGCTCGCCGCCGAAGACCGCGGGACAACCGCAGAACATCTTCGTGTTGGTGTTGAGCTCGACGTGGATCTCGAGGCCGAGGGCGGGATCGAACTTCTCGATCACCTCGTCGAAGGGAATCAGCGTTTCAGTCATCGGGCTCCCCCAAGGGTCGGTGCCTTCGCAAGGATGGGCCCGCCCCACCGCGTGGTCAGTGCCGCCTCGACGGCCGCACCCACCCGGTAGAGCCGGTCGTCGGCCAGCGCCGGCGCCAGCACCTGGAAGCCGACCGGGAGGCCGTCCTCCTCGGCGAGGCCCGCGGGCACCGAGATGCCGGGGACACCGGCGAGGTTGGCCGGGATGGTGGCGAGGTCCTGGAGGTACATCTCCAGCGGGTCGTCGAGCTTGTCGCCCAGCGGGAACGCCGTCGTCGGGGACGTCGGCGACACGAGGACGTCGACCTGCTCGAAGGCAGCCGCGAAGTCGCGCGAGATGAGCGTGCGGACCTTCTGCGCCTGGCCGTAGTAGGCGTCGTAGTAGCCGCTGGACAGGGCGTAGGTGCCGATCATGATCCGGCGCTTCACCTCGTCACCGAAGCCGGCGTCGCGGGTGGCACGCATGACCGTCTCCGCGGACGGGTCGCCGTCCGGGACGACGCGCAGGCCGTAGCGCATGGCGTCGAACTTGGCGAGGTTCGAGGAACACTCGGCCGGGAGGATCAGGTAGTACGTCGCCATGGCGTGCACGAACGACGGGCAGGCGATCTCGGTGACCTCGGCGCCCAGTTCGGTGAGCAGCTCCACCGTCTCGGCGAAGCGCGACATCACGCCGGGCTGCCAGCCGTCGCCGGCCAGTTCCTTGATGACGCCGACCTTGAGCCCGGCCAGGTCGCCTGCGGCACCCTGACGGGCCGCCTCGACGAACGCACCGACCGGCTGGTTGACCGAGGTCGAGTCGAGCGGGTCGTGCCCGCCGATCAGCTCGTGGAGCAGCGCCGAGTCGAGGACGGTCCGGGTGACCGGGCCGACCTGGTCGAGGCTGTTGGCGAGCGCGACGAGGCCGTAGCGCGAGACCGCGCCGTACGTCGGCTTCACGCCGACCGTGCCGGTCACGGCACCGGGCTGGCGGATCGAGCCACCGGTGTCGGTGCCGAGGGCCAGCGGCGCCTCGAAGGCGGCGACGGCTGCCGCCGAGCCGCCACCGGAACCACCGGGGATCCGGGTCTGGTCCCAGGGGTTGCGGGTGGGGCCGTAGGCGGAGTGCTCCGTCGAGGAGCCCATCGCGAACTCGTCCATGTTGGTCTTGCCGAGGATCGGCAGACCTGCGGCCTTGACCTTGCGGACCACCGTGGCGTCGTACGGCGGGATCCAGCCCTCGAGGATCTTCGACCCACACGTCGTGGGGAGTCCCTGGGTGGCCAGCACGTCCTTGACGGCGATCGGGACACCGTCGAGCAGGTGGCGGGTCTGCCCCGCGGCGCGGCGGGCGTCGGACTCGGCAGCCTGCGCGAGCGCGCCCTCGGCGTCGACGTGGAGGAAGGCGTGGATGCCGGAGGTGGCATCGCCGTCGACTGCCTGGATCCGGTCCAGGTGGGCCTGCGTCAGCTCGACCGAGGTGGTCTCGCCCGCGGCGAGGGCGTCGACCAGCTCGGCGGCAGTCTTCGTGATCCAGCTGTTCATGGGGGTGCTCACTGCTCGTCCCCCAGGATCCGCGGCACGCGGAAGCGCTGCTCCTCGGCCTCCGGCGCGCCGGACAGCGCCTGCTCGGCGGTCAGGCCGGGCACCACGACGTCCTCGCGGAAGACGTTCGTGAGCGGGATGGGGTGGGACGTCGGCGGGACGTCGTCACCGGCCACTCCGCTGATGGACGCGACCGCCTCGAGGATCACGTTGAGCTGGGGGGCCAGGTGGTCCAGCTCGGCGGCATCGAGGTCGATCCGGGCGAGATCGGCCAGGTGGGCCACCTCGTCGCGGGAGAGTTGAGACATGGCGGTGATTCTAGGTCCCGAGGGGGTGCCTAGAATCCGCCGGGTGTACCCGCCCACTCCCACTCCGCCGCGGATCCCGCAGCGGGTGATCACCGCGGGGACCGCTGGACCAGCCATGACGAGCTTCCTCGAGCGGCTCGCTGCCGTCCTCGACGTCCCCCTCGTGCCGCTGGCCGAGCTCACCGATCCGTCCGAGGCCGGTGAGCTGGCGTCCTTCGACGGCTGGGTCACCACCAGCGAGTACGACGCCACGCGGGCCTTGTTGCTCGACCGGGCCGAGCTCGTGGTGCACGTGACCCACGAGGAACCGGGCACGCTGCGGGGCCTGGTGCGCCGGACCGTGCGCCGGATGCGTGCCGACGGCTCCGAGCCGGACCTGACGTGGCTCGCGACGCTCGGCGAGACCCATCCCGAGGTCGGGTTCACCCTCCTCGCCGGGCCCACCGCGTCCGAGGCGTGGCTGGCTGCGCTCAGCGCGTGATGCCGACGACGACGGTGCTGTCGGCGTCGATCGAGGCCGAGACCCGACCGGTCTCGTGGAGTCCGTCGCTCTCGTAGCGCAACTGCCGCACCGTGGCCGTGGCCCGGTCCAGCAGCACGAGGTCGGTCGTCCCGTCACCGTCGGTGTCGGTCGCGACCGGTCGCGCCTGGGCGAAGGCCACGTCGTCGATGTCGACGTGCTGGGTCTCGATCTCGGGGGTGGTGCCCTCCGAGAGGATGCGGACGAAACGGGCGTTGCCCTCGTCCAGCATCGCGACCACGTCGGCATCGCCGTCGCCGTCGAAGTCACCGATGACCGGATGGGTCCGGTCCCACTCCCAGGTGGCGGAGTAGAGCCAGAGCTCGTTGTCCTCGAAGGTGCTGCGATCGGAGCGGAACAGCCGCAGGTCGATGCCGCCCTCGGTGGGCTTGCCGAGCTCGATCAGGTCCGCGTCACCATCGGCATCGAAGTCGCCCGCTCCGATCTTCATGTCCTCGAACTTCCAGCCGTCGACGACCGCCCAGTTGCTGGAGGTGCCGAACGTCGAGCCGTCGGACAGCGCGACGTCGATCGCGATGAAGCTCTCGCCTGCGCCGGTCAGGTAGGCCAGGTCGGTCACGCCGTCCCCGTCGAAGTCGCCTGCGGTCACCCTGAACTTGTCGGGCAGCTGGACGTCACCCCATTCCTCCGGCGCGTCGAAGTCGACGCCGTTCGAGCGCGCCACCCGGATCCGGTCCGTCTCCACGAGGGCCAGGTCGGCACGGCCGTCACCGGAGAAGTCTCCCCGCACCACCTTCGCGGTGCCGTACGCCGTCCCTGACCAGATCTGGAGGTCGCCGAAGCCCGTGTCGGTCCCTTCGCTGGACGTCAGCACGAGGGTCTGGTCGGCGCTGTTGTCGATGAGGATCGTGTCGTCGCTGCCGTCACCGTTGACGTCGGCGCGCGTGACCGGCCCCTCCTGTACCCCGGGCGCGTCCAGGGTCTCGTCGCCGGTAGGCGTCTCCCGCGGTTCGGGGCTCAGCGTCGGGCCGGGGGTCCGGTCGTCGGTGCGGGGTCCGGTGCCGTCGTCGCGCAGGAAGTGCCACGCGGCACCGCCGCCGACACCGATCACCAGGGCGGCCAGCACCGCGATGACCGCGACGAGCGGACCGCGGCGCGACCGCGGAACCGGAGTGTTCAGGCTGGGAGTCGCGTAGGAGGGTGGCGGGCTGGACACCGGCGGCTGCGCCAGCGGCGGCGGGGGAACCGGCGCCGCGAAGACGTACGACGGAGCCGACGGGCCCGAGGGGTACGACGGGCCCGACCCGTAGGACGGACCCGACGGGTACGACGGACCCGAGGGGCCTGAGGGGTACGACGGCGCCTCCGGAGGAGGTACGACGAAGCGCTGGTCGGGCAGGCGCCCGCTGGCCCGGATGGCGCGCAGCTCGGCGGCGGCTGCCGCTGCACTGGGGTGACGTGCTGCCGGGTCCTTGGCCATCGCGCGCCGCAGGAACCCGTTGATCTGGTCCGAAGCCCCGGGCAGCTGCGGGATCGCGGAGAACTCGTGCTGGTGGGCGAGCTGGACCAGCCCACCGTCGTACGGAGGACGGCCGGCGAGCAGGAACCACAGCAGGCACCCGAGGGCGTAGGTGTCGCTGGCCGGGGTGGCGACCTCGCCACGGAACCGCTCCGGCGCGAGGTAGGCGTAGGTGCCCGCGACGACGCCGCTGCTGGTCAGCGAGGACTCGCCGTCCCGGGCGATGCCGAAGTCGCAGAGGTAGGCGTGCACCTGGTCCTGGCCGGAGCGGAGCAGCACGTTGTGCGGCTTCACGTCGCGGTGGATCACCCCGACGGCGTGGGCGTCGGCGAGCGCCGACGCGACCTGGGCGGCGATGTCGAGCGCCACGTCGGGCGTGGGGAGTCCTTCGCCTGCGACGCGGGCCGCCAGGTCGCCCCCGGACACGAACTGGGTCGCGAGGTAGAGGCAGCCGTCCTGCTCGCCGTGGCTGTAGACCTGGATGATGTGGGGGCTGTCGCTGCGCGCCAGCACCGACGCCTCCCGGGTGAACCGGGTGCGGAACTCCGGCTCGGAGGCCAGCTGCAGCGAGAGCACCTTCAGCGCGACCCGACGGCCGAGCCCTTCCTCGATCGCCTCGAACACGATCCCCATGCCGCCCGCACCGAGTTCGCGGGTGATCCGGTAGGGACCGAGCAGGTCGCCCACACCGGGAATGCGTGCCAACGTCGCGCCTTTCGAGCGTGGTTCGGAGGCACCAGCGTAGTGGCGGAGAGCGGTCGTCTCAGGAAAGGTGGCGATCGAGGAATTCGCCGGTCTTCTCCATGGCCCGCTCGAACTGCGGTCCGAACGCGTGCTGCTCCCCGGCGTAGGTCAGCAGGGTCACGTCGACCCCCGCCCGCCGCATGGCTCGTGTGGTCTGGCGACTCCAGCGGATCGGGCACGTGTCGTCGGCAGTGCCGTGGTGGACCAGGACCGGTTCGGTGATGTCGTCGAAGTAGGTGCGCGCACTGATGCCACCCCAGAAGTCCGGGTTGTCCCTCGGTTCGCCGTACGCCTTCAGGATCGCGCCGGTGATGGCGTTGCGTCCCCCGTCGGAGCGGATGAAGTGGTCGAAGTTCTCGGATGCGATCGAGCTCACCGACGCGAACACGACGCCCGCATCCACGAGGCCGGGCGCGACGACGAGTGCGTTCTGCACGACTCCCCCGCCCATCGAGCGGCCCGCGAGGCCGATGCGTTCGTCGTCGACCGGCCCGTCCCACGCACGCAGCGCGTGGACGGCGTTGATGACGTCCTCGGTGTAGCCCATCCGCAGGTCCAGTCCCCTGCTGCGGTCGGGGTCGGACCCGCCGTGGCCGCGGTAGTCGACGTGCAGCGCGACGTACCCGTGGTCGCCGAACCACGCACGCTCACGGGTCATCCCCTGCCCGACCTTGTAGATCGAGGGCTCGATGTAGCCGTGCGCCAGGACGACGGCGGGGAACGGCCCGTCGCCGTGGGGTACGGCGAGCCGACCCGAGATCGTGAGGGTGCCGCTGCGGTACGTCACGTCGTACTGCGTGTGGTTCGCCGTCCGCAGGACCTCGGCGCCGAGCGTCAGCCCGTCGCCGTCGTACGTCTTCTCACGCAGCGCGGGCAACGACACCTGGTGCGGTACGGCGGCCCGGGTGGTCCCGTCCGACGCCGGCGTCGAGGGTGCGGCGGTGCTGGCGGCGGTCGGCGTGGAGGTGGGAGCGCCCGGGTCGGCGTCACCGGACTCGTCGGCGCCCGAGCAGGACGCGGCCAGGAGTCCGAGCAGCACCGCCGGGATCCACCGCCTCATGGCTCCAGTGTGCCCTCCGGCGGCCCGTCGGCCAGGAGTCGCTTGAAGCCGTCCTCGTCGAGGATCGGAACCCCCAGCTGTTCGGCCTTCTCGGCCTTGGAGCCGGCGTTCTCGCCGATGACGACGAAGTCGGTCTTCTTCGACACCGAACCGGCCGCCTTCCCGCCACGCGACAGGATCGCCTCCTTCGCTGAATCGCGGGAGAAGTCCTGCAAGGAGCCGGTCACCACGATGGTGAGGCCCTCGAGTGTGCGCGCGACGGACTCGTCACGCTGGTCCGCCATCGCCACGCCGGACGCCGCCCACTTCTCGACGATCGCGACGTGCCAGTCGACGGCGAACCATTCGATGACGGCGGCGGCGATGGTCGGTCCGACGCCCTCGGCGGCAGCCAGGTCGGCCTCGGTCGCCGTCCGGATCGCTTCCATCGAGCCGAACTCGGTGGCCAGGGCACGGGCAGCCGTCGGGCCGACGTGGCGGATGGAGAGCGCGACCAGCACGCGCCACAGCGGCACGGTGGCCTTGCGCTCGCCGAGGTTGTCGAGCAGCTTCTGTCCATTGGCGCTCAGCTGCGGCCCCGTCTCGTCCTTCTTCGGCGCGCGCGTGAAGAGCGGCGTGACCAGCAGCTTCTCGACGGAGAGGTCGAAGACGTCGCCCTCGTTGCGAAGGGCGCCGGAGTCGAGCAGCGCGACCGCTGCTTCGTAGCCGAGGCCCTCGATGTCGAAGGCCCCGCGTCCGGCGACGTGGTGCACGCGCTCGCGGACCTGCGCCGGGCAGTGCTCGTGGTTGGGGCACCGCCGGTCCTTGTCGCCCTCCTTCTGCTCGACGAGGTCGGTGGCACAGGACGGACAGGCCGTCGGCATCACCCACTCGGGCAGGCCCTCGGGCCGCAGCGCGAGCACCGGGCCGACGATCTCGGGGATGACGTCGCCGGCCTTGCGGAGGATCACGGTGTCGCCGGGGCGGACGTCCTTGCGCCTGACCTCGTAGCCGTTGTGGAGGGTGGCCATCTCGACGGTCGAGCCCGCCACCTTCACGGGCTCCATGACGCCGAACGGCGTCACCCGGCCGGTGCGACCGGTGTTGACGTCGATCCGCAGGAGCTTGGTGTTCACCTCCTCGGGCGGGTACTTGTACGCGATCGCCCAGCGCGGCGCCCGGCTGGTCGAGCCCAGGCGGCGCTGCAGGCTGACGTCGTCGACCTTGATCACGACACCGTCGATGTCGTAGGGCACGATCGTGTGCCGGTGCTCGCCGGCGTTCTCGATGTAGCCCTCGACGTCGGCCAGCGTCGGCAGCACCTTGACCGCTTCCGACACCGGCAGGCCCCAGGCGGCGAGCGCCCGATAGGCCTCCGACTGCGCGGTCGGCTCGAACCCCTGACGCGCGCCGATGCCGTGGCAGACCATGCCCAGGTCGCGGGTCGCGGTGACGCGCGGGTCCTTCTGGCGCAGCGAACCGGCCGCCGCGTTGCGCGGGTTGGCGAACGCAGGCTTGCCCGCCTCGGTCATCGAGACGTTCAGCCGCTCGAACGCGAGGGCCGGCAGGTAGACCTCGCCCCGGACCTCGACGAGGTCGGGCACCGGGAAGTCCTTGGTGGCAGTCAGTCGATGCGGCACGGATGCGATCGTCTTGACGTTGGGGGTGACGTCCTCCCCCGTCCGTCCGTCGCCCCGGGTCAGGGCACGCACCAGGCGGCCCTGCTCGTAGAGCAGGTTGATGGCCAGGCCGTCGACCTTGAGCTCGCACAGCAACGCGGGGCTGTCGATCCCGTCGCGACCCAGGCGCGCATGCCAGGCACCCAGCTCCTCGAACGAGAACGCGTTGTCGAGGCTCTCCATCCGCTGGAGGTGGTCGACCGCGGTGAAGTCGGTCGACACCGCTCCCCCGACCTTCTGCGTCGGGGAGTCCGGCGTGCGCAGCTCGGGGAACTCCTCCTCGAGCGCCTCCAGCCGCCGCATCCGCTTGTCGAAGTCCGCATCGGACAGGGTCGGGTCGTCGAGCACGTAGTAGCGCCAGCGCGCATCCTCCAGCTCTTCGGAGACGGTGGCGTGCTCCTCGCGGGCCTCGGCCGGTACGACGGGAGAGGTGGCGTCGCTCATGGGGACCATCTTGCCGCGCGCCGCCGACAACTGCTCCGCGACCCGGGACCGGTGTGGGGACCGATGTGGGAACCGCTGCGGGGACCGATGTCGGCGGCGCCTGTCAGGCTCGACGAGCATCTCCGGACGTCGTCGTACGAAAGAGGTTGCGAAACGGAACCGTTCCGTACTATCTTAGTGAAACGGAACCGTACCGTTCCATTCAGGCCCACCCGTCAGGAGCACCGAGCACCATGTCACCTCGAACGAGCCCCACCTCACCGGAGGCGGGCACCCGCCCCCGCGTCGAGGGCGACCGCGAGCAGGAACTGCTCGAGGCCACGCTCGAGGTCCTGGCGGAGGTCGGCTACGACCGCCTCACCATGGACGCTGTTGCGTCCCGCGCCAAGGCGTCGAAGGCGACGCTCTACCGCAAGTGGGACGGCAAGGCCTCCCTCGTCATCGATGCGCTGATGGCACAGAAGGCTCCGCTGGTCGTCAAGGACGACACCGGCAGCCTGCGCGGTGACCTCCTGTCCGTGTTCTGCGGCAGCGGCGGCCTCACCGACAAGCACCAGACCGACCTGCTCGGCAGCGTGATCACGGCGATCGGCCGCGATGCCGAGTTCGCTGCCGAGTTCCGCAACCGCTTCATCGCACCGAAGGCCGCGGTCGGCCGACAGATCTACGAGCGGGCCCGGGATCGGGGCGAGCTGCGCGACGACGTGGACATCGACCTGCTCTCGACCGCTCTGCCCGGCATCATCCTGCACCGCATGTTCCTGCTCGGCGATCCGCCCACTCCGGACCTGATCGCCCGCGTGATCGACCAGATCATTCTTCCCGCCGCCACCCGCGGCTGACCCTGACGCATCATCACCACCTCACGAAGGAATCACCCATGACCGACGTCGAATCACTCGACCCTGCGGAGACGACCTCGTCCGCAGACGCCGAGGTCTCCACACCCAGCAAGCACGCCGGCCTCGCGCTCGTGCTCATCCTCACCGCCCAGCTGATGGTGGTTCTCGACTCCACCATCGCCAACATCGCCCTGCCGTTCATCGGCGCGGACCTGGACATCTCCCAGGCCAACCTGACCTGGATCGTCACCGGCTACGCGCTCGCCTTCGGTGGCCTGCTGCTCCTCGGCGGCCGCCTCGGCGACCTCTACGGACGACGCAAGCTGTTCATGATCGGTCTCGCGACGTTCGCCGTGGCCTCGGCCCTCGGTGGCCTGGCCACCAACGAGGCCATGCTGCTCGCCTCCCGTGCGCTGCAGGGCGTGGGCGCCGCGATGGCTGCCCCCGCGGCCCTGGCGCTGATCACCACCACCTTCCCGGCCGGACCGGCGCGCAACCGTGCGATGGCGGCCTACGCCACCATGTCGGGCGTCGGCGCGGCGATCGGCCTGATCCTCGGCGGCTGGCTCACCGGACTCGACTCCTTCGTCGGGCTCGACGTCGAGGGCTGGCGGATGACGTTCCTGATCAACGTCCCGATCGGCCTGGTCGCCGCGTTCCTCGTGCCTCGCGTGCTCACCGAGTCCGAGTCGCACCCCGGTGAGATGGACATCCCCGGTGCCATCACCGGAACGCTCGGCCTGCTCGGCATCGTCTTCGGCCTGTCTCGTGCGGGCGAGGAGGCCTACGGATGGGACGACCCCCAGACGATCATTCCGCTCGTCGCCGGTGTCGCCCTGCTGGCCGGGTTCGCGTTCATCGAGTCGCGGGTCGAGCACCCGCTGCTGCCGGTCCGGATCTTCGCCAACCGCACCCGGGCCACCAGCTTCGCGGCCATGATGATCGCTCCGGCCGCGATGTTCTCGATGTTCTTCTTCCTGAGCCTGTTCATCCAGCAGATCATGGGCTTCAGCTCGCTCGAGGCCGGCTTCGCCTTCCTGCCGTTCTCCTTCGGCATCGTGATCGGCGCCGCGCTCTCGTCGAACCTGATCTCCCGGGTCGATGCGCGCGTCCTCGCCGGCACCGGAACCCTGCTGGCGGCGGTCGCCCTGTTCATGTTCTCCCGCATCCCGATCGACGAGTCCCCGAAGGCAGTGCTCGCCGCGCTCGCCGAAGGTGGCGCGGACATCAACTACTGGACGCACATCTTCCCGTACATCATCATGATGGCCGTCGGCATGGGCCTGGTCTTCGTGCCGCTGACCCTCACCGCGGTGCACCACGTGCGGGCCGAGGACTCCGGCATCGGGTCCGGCGTGCTCAACACCATGCAGCAGGTCGGTGGCGCGATCGGTCTCGCGACGCTGAGCACCGTGGCGCTCCACTTCACCAACAAGCAGTCCTCCGATGTGGCCGGCCCGATGGCTGATGCGCTCGGCGCCAACGGCGGACAGGTCGACCCGGGCTTCCTCCAGGCCGCCATCTTCGGCTCGAGCTTCCCGGAGGGCGCCACCCATGCCTTCCTGGCCGCCTCGATCCTGATGCTCGCGGCCTCGGCCGTGATCTGGATCTTCCTGGACGTCAAGCACGACGAACTGGCGACCGACGCCCCCGAGGGTGTCCACGTCGGCTGATTGATCCCCCCAGCACGAAGCCCGTCGGAGCATGCTCCGGCGGGCTTCGTTGCGTTCCGGGGTCAGCCGTCGAGCGAACGCGCCACGAGGCGTGACAATTCGAGCGCACGGCGCGGCCAACCGGGCGTCGCGCCGGCCAGCCCGCAGGCCGGCGAGACGACCAGCGAACCGGCCACCTGCTCGGGGTCGAGGCCGAGCATGTCGAGCCAGCGCCGCACCCGCTCCACGAGCGGGGCATCTCCGGTGGGGTCGTCGGCCGTCGGCACGATGCCGAGCGCGATCGTGTCACCGGCCTCGAGGGCCTCCCCCGCCGCGTCGTGACCGGTTGCATCGAGCAGACCGAGATCGACCATGACCCCGCGGGCACCGGCGCCACGCAACAGGCCGATCGGGACGTCGGGCGCACAACAGTGCACCCAGGGCGTCGCCCCGGCGTCGGTCGCGGCAGCAAGGACCCACTCCAGCGCCTGGCTGGCCTCGGGCGGATGAATGGCACGGTGCCGGCTGAAACCGGACGCCGTCGGGATCGCGGCGGCGAGCACGGCGGGCAGGGCCGGTTCGTCGATCTGCAGGATCAGCTCCGTCACGGCAGGCAGCCGGCGTCGTACGTCGGCAAGGTGGTCGGTCACGGCCTCGGCGAGCGCCTGCGCCAGCTCACGGCGGCCACCGTGGTCGGCGAGGATCTTGTCGCCGCGCGGGCGCTCGACGCTGGCCGCGAGCGTCCACGGTCCGGTGACCTGGACCTTGAACGGACCGGTGTGGCCCGAGGCCCGCTCCTCGAGTCCGTCCAGGTCCTGGGAGGCCTGGCTGCGGGCCCGGCGCTGGTCCCGGGCCGGCGCACCACTGGTGCCGGTCAGCCGCCAGCCGCTCGGCTGGAGGTCGGCGTCGAGGCCGCCGACCAGGCCGAGGGTGCGTCCGATCATGCCCGCCGGCGCGCCCCGGCCGGGGACCTCGGGCAGGAACGGCAGTCCGTGCTCGTCAGCGGCCAGTTCCCCGAGGACGAGCGCGACCGCTTCGTCGAAGTCGCGCTGGGTGTCGCCGGGGAAGGACCCGATGCCCGTTGCGCGCGCTGTCACGCGGGCACTCGTCGGGTCGCGGTGATCGTCGCCGAACCGACGACCCGCGTGCCGTCGTACACAACCGCGGCCTGGCCGGGGGCGATGCCCTCGGCGACGTCGATGAGGTCGATCTCGAAGCGGTCGTCGCTCACCCGCACGACCGCGCGGTGCTCGGCGCCGTGCGCCCGCATCTGCACGGTCACCCGGTCGCCGTCGAGGACCGTGCCGGAGGGCAGCGGAGTGCCGCACCAGCGCAGGCGATCGCCCTCCACGCGGTCGACCGCGAGACGTTCGCGCGGTCCGACGGTGACGGTGCCGGAGACCGGCTCGATGTCGAGCACGAAGCGGGGACGACCGTCGGCAGCGGGCGTGCCGATGCGCAAGCCCTTGCGCTGGCCGATGGTGAAGCCGAAGGTGCCCTCGTGGTGGCCCAGCACCTCGCCGGTGGCCTCGTCGCGGATCTCACCGCCGTGGTTCGGGGCGCGGTCGCCGAGCTTCTCGCGCAACCAGCCGGCGTTGTCGCCATCGGCGACGAAGCAGATGTCGTGGCTGTCCGGCTTGTCGGCCACGAGCAGTCCACGGCGGGCGGCTTCGACACGCACGACGTCCTTCGTCGTGTCGCCGAGCGGGAAGATCGAGTGCCGCAGCTGCTGCTCGTCGAGCACACCCAGGACGTAGGACTGGTCCTTCGCGTTGTCGACGGCGCGGTGCAGCTCGACACCCGCGTCGGACGTGACGACGGTGGCGTAGTGGCCGGTCGCGACGGCGTCGAAGCCGAGCGCCAACGCCCGGTCGAGGACGGCGGCGAACTTGATCTTCTCGTTGCAGCGCAGGCAGGGGTTGGGCGTCTCCCCCGCTGCGTAGGTGTCCATGAAGTTCTCGACGACGTCGGTGTGGAACCGGTCGGAGAGATCCCAGACATAGAACGGGATGCCGATCACGTCAGCGGCCCTGCGGGCGTCGTTCGAGTCCTCGATGGTGCAGCAACCCCGTGCACCGGAGCGGTACGACTTCGGGTTCCGCGACAGCGCCAGGTGGATGCCGGTGACGTCGTGGCCGGCCTCGACCGCGCGCGCGGCCGCGACGGCGGAGTCCACCCCGCCGGACATGGCGGCAACGACCTTCATCGCACGATCACCTGCAGCTCACGGCCCTGTTCACGCACGGGCCGCGCGGGCCCGCTCGACACAGGGGGCGATGGCGGCCGCGACGGCCTCGATGTCGGCGTCAGTGGTGGTGTGGCCGAGGCTGAAGCGCAGCGAGCTGCGGGCGTCCTCGGCATTGCGGCCCATCGCCAGCAGCACGTGCGACGGCTGAGGGACACCGGCCGAGCAGGCCGAGCCCGTGGAGCACTCGATGCCACGGGCATCGAGCAGCATGAGCAACGAGTCGCCCTCACAGCCGGGGAAGCCCAGGTGCACGTTGCCGGGCAGACGGTCCTCCGGGTCACCGTTGAGGACCACGTCGGGCACCTGGCGTCGTACGGCGGCCACGAGACGGTCGCGCAGGACGGCCAGCCGTGCCGCGTGGTCGGCCTGCTGCTTCACGGCCAGTTCGACCGCAGCCGCGAAGCCCGCGATCGCCGGGACGTCGAGCGTGCCGCTGCGGACGTCACGTTCCTGACCACCACCGTGCAGGAGCGCCGTCAGGTCCACCTCTCGTCGTACGACGAGGGCACCCACGCCCTGCGGACCACCGACCTTGTGGCCGGAGACCGAGAGCGCGTCGACGCCCGAGGCGGCGAAGTCGACCGGGACGGCGCCGATGGCCTGGACCGCGTCGGTGTGGACCGGAATGCCGTGCTCGGCCGCGAGGGCGACGACCTCGTCGATCGGCTGGACCGTCCCGACCTCGTTGTTGGCCCACATGACGGTGATCGCCGCCACGGAGGCGGGCTCGAGCTCGACAGCGGCGCGGAGCGCATCGACCGAGAGGCGGCCCAGGCTGTCGACCGGAAGAAGGTTGACCGCGGCACCCTCGTGCTCCTCGAGCCACTCGAGCGGGTCGAGCACGGCGTGGTGCTCGACGGCCGAGGCGAGGAAGCGCAGGCGGCGCGGGTCGGTCGCGCGACGCGACCAGTACAGGCCCTTGACCGCCAGGTTGTCCGCTTCGGTGCCTCCCGAGGTGAACACCACTTCACCCGGACGACAGTTCAGGGCCTGCGCCACCGTCTCGCGGGACTCCTCGACGATGCGTCGTGCACGACGCCCGGAGGCGTGCAACGAACTCGCGTTGCCGACCTCGCGCAGCCGCGCCGTCAACGCCTCGATCGCGACGTCGGTCATCGGCGTCGTCGCTGCGTGGTCGAGGTAGACCGTGGGGGCGTCCTTCATGTCGTCCCAAGGGTACGGCGCCCCGTACGGGGCAGCCAGTTCCGGGCACCTGACGGTCACCCACCGTTCATCGCGGCCCCCTACGGTCGCCCGCATGTTGCAGGACCTCCGCCCGTACATCGACCCGCAGATCTCCAGCGCGGGATCGATGCGGTCAGGCCAGGACGACCAGGTCGTCGCGGTGGATGACCTCGCGCTCGTAAGCAGCACCGAGCTCCTGCTTGAGATCCTTCGAGGACCGGCCCAGCAGGGGCGGCAGCTCGGCGGCGTCGAAGTTGACCAGGCCACGGCCGACGACCGCACCGTCGGGGTCGCGCAGGTCGACCGGGTCGCCTGCGACGAAGTCGCCCTGCACGGCGGTGATCCCCGCGGCGAGGAGCGAGGCGCGTCGTTCGACGACGGCGCGGACGGCACCGGCATCGAGCACCAGTGAGCCCTTCGCCTCGGTCGCGTGGCGCAGCCAGAGCAGGCGGATCGGTCGGCGCTTGCCGGTCGCGTGGAACAGGGTCCCGACGGGCTCGCCGGCCAGGGCCGAGGCGGCGCCGTCGGCGGACGTGAGTACGACGGGGATGCCCGAGCCGGTCGCGATGGCTGCGGCGTCGACCTTGGTGACCATGCCACCGGTACCGACACCGGCCGCGCCGACGGAGCCGACGGTGATGCCGGCGAGGTCGTCGTCGCTCCGCACGTCGGTGACCAGCTTCGCGCCGGGGCGGGTGGGCGGGCCGTCGTACAGGCCGTCGACGTCGGAGAGCAGCACCAGCAGGTCGGCGTGCACCAGGTGGGCGACGAGCGCCGCGAGGCGGTCGTTGTCGCCGAACCGGATCTCGCTGGTCGCCACCGTGTCGTTCTCGTTGACGATCGGGATCACGCCGAGCTCGAGCAGCTTCGCGAAGGTCTGATGGGCGTTGCGGTAGTGCGCGCGACGGGTGACGTCGTCGAGGGTCAGCAGCACCTGCCCGGCGGTCAGGCCGTGGCGTGCCAGTTCCTCGGTGTAGCGGTGGACGAGGATGCCCTGGCCCACCGAGGCGGCGGCCTGCTGGGCAGCCAGGCCGCGCGGACGCTTCTTCAGGCCCAGGGGCGCCAGGCCGGCCGCGATGGCTCCCGAGGAGACGAGCACGACCTCGGCGCCCCGGGCGCGCGCGGCGGCCAGGACGTCGACCAGCGAGCTCACCCGGTCGGGGTCGATCCCACCGGCAGCGGTGGTCAGCGACGAGGACCCGATCTTGACGACGATCCGGCGGGCGCCGGTCACCACCTCACGGGTCGAGGCCTCACTCACCGGGGTCTTCCTCGAGCCATGCCTCGTCTTCGGGCACGGCCGGAGCGACGTCCGGGTCCTCCTCAGAGCCGATCTCGTAGGAGGTCGGCCCGTAGACCTCGGGCTTGTCGATGCGACGGGCCACGTCGGCGCGGGTCTCGCCCTCGGCCCGCTCGCCGAGCTTGGCCTGGATCTCGCGCCGACGGATGGCCGCTTGGCGGTCGTCCTGGAACCGGTCGTCCTCGCCGCGGCGCGACAGGTTCTCGGCGCCGGCGTCGACGCCGGGCCTGAACTCGAAGACCACGGAGTCGTCGGTCGGGCCGATCAGGACGGAGTCGCCGGCTTCGGCGCCCATCTGCAGCAGGCGCGTCTCGACGCCGAGCCGGTTGAGGCGGTCGGCGAGGTACCCGACGGCCTCGTCGTTGCTGAAGTTGGTCTGGCGCACCCAGCGCTCGGGCTTTTTGCCGACGACCCGCCATCCGGCCTTCGTCGAGGTGATCGTGAAGCCGTCGTCGTCGACCGCCTTGGGGCGTACGACGATCCGGGCCGGGATCTCGGCCTGCTTGGCCTTGCGGGCCTCCTGGACGATCTCGGCCATGGCGAAGATGAGCTCGCGGGTGCCCTCGCCGGACATCGCGGAGATCTCGAAGACCCGGTGACCGCGGGCGCGGAGATCCTCGACGACCAGTTCGGCGATGCCGCGGCCGTCGGGCACGTCGACCTTGTTGAGGGCGATCAGGCGCGGACGGTCCTCGAGGCCGCCGTACCGGCTCAGCTCGCCCTCGATGATCTCGAGGTCGTCGACGGGGTTGCGACCGGGCTCCATGGTCGCCGTGTCGAGGACGTGCACCAGCGCGGCGCAACGCTCGATGTGGCGCAGGAAGTCGTGGCCGAGACCGCGACCCTCGGCGGCGCCCTCGATCAGTCCGGGAACGTCGGCCACGGTGAAGGTGAAGTCACCCGCCGTGACGACGCCGAGGTTGGGGACGAGGGTGGTGAACGGGTAGTCCGCGATCTTGGGCCGGGCCCGCGAGATCGAGGCGATCACGCTGGACTTGCCGGCGCTGGGGAAGCCGACCAGGCCGACGTCCGCGACGACCTTGAGCTCGAGGACGACCTCGAGCTCGTCACCGGGCTCACCGAGCAGCGCGAAGCCGGGCGCCTTGCGCGACTTGGACGCGAGCGAGGCGTTCCCGAGGCCACCGCGGCCACCTTCGGCCACGACGAGCTCGGTGCCCGCGCCGATCAGGTCGGCGATGACCTCGCCGTTGCGGTGCTTGACGACGGTGCCGTCCGGCACCTTGAGGATCATGTCGGCTCCGTGGGAACCGTTCTTGTGGTCACCAGCGCCGTGGCCACCGTGCTCGGCCTGGCGCTTGGAGCTGTGGTGGTACTCCAGCAGCGTGGTGACGTCGGGGTCGACGCGCAGGATGATCGAGCCACCCGGCCCGCCGTTGCCGCCGTCGGGGCCGCCGAGCGGCTTGAACTTCTCACGGTGGACGGACGCGACCCCGTGACCGCCCCGGCCGGCAGCGACAGTGAGCGTCACGCGGTCGACGAAGGTGGGAACAGCCATGGGATCAGTCTTTCAGTAGAAAATGGCGAAAGGCGCCCCGCGTGACGGGACGCCCTTCGAAACCAGGTCAGATGAGCGTCAGCTCATTCACCCGGGACGATGTTGATGACCTTGCGGCCACGCTTCTTGCCGAACTCGACGGCACCGGGGATCAGCGCGAACAGCGTGTCGTCGCCACCGCGACCCACGCCGGAGCCCGGGTGGAAGTGGGTGCCACGCTGGCGGACGATGATCTCGCCGGCGCTGACGACCTGGCCGCCGAAGCGCTTCACGCCGAGGCGCTGAGCGTTCGAGTCGCGCCCGTTCTTGGTGGACGCTGCGCCCTTCTTGTGTGCCATGTTTCAGTCCTTTGGAGGTGAAGAGGTGAACCCGCCCGGGGATCCAGCTCAGAGAGAGATGTCGGTGACCTTGACCTGGGTGTACTTCTGGCGGTGACCCTGGCGCTTCTTGTAGCCGGTCTTGTTCTTGTACTTCTGGATGACGATCTTCGGGCCCTTGGTGGCACCGAGGACCTCAACCGTCACCGACGCCTTCTCGAGGCCAGTGCTGGTCACGGTCTCACCGTCGACGGTGAGGACCACCGGCAGCGTGAGGGTGTCGCCGACCGGCGTAGCGCACTTGTCGATCTCGAAGACGTCGCCGACCTCGACCTTTTCCTGCTTCGCGCCTGCGCGCACGATCGCGTACACCACCGCGGGCTCCTTCTCACGTCAACGTTCGGGTCTGCGGCACGCACAGCGACTTCGCCGGGCGCCAGCAGAACGGCGCACCTGCGGCGCACCGACGGTCAATACTACGGTTCGGGCCGGTATCCACCAAAACGATGGACCCGCCCCGACCTGCTAGCGCTTGCCAGCGCCCTTCTTCTTGATCGGGACGTGGGCCACGTGCGGCTCCTCGGCGTCTGCAGCAGGCGCCTCGGCAGCCGGTACGGCGGCCGCAGGCGGTCCTGCCGGACGGCTGGCCGAGCTACGGCGGGTCCGGGTGACCACCTTGGTCGTGGCCACCGGCGCGGGGGCCGGCTCCTCGACCACCACGGGGGCCTCCTCGACCACCACGGGGGCCTCCTCGACCACCACGGGGGCCTCCTCGACCACCACGGGGGCCTCCTCGACCACCACGGGAGCCTCCTCGACCACCACGGGAGCCTCCTCGACCACCACGGGAGCCTCCTCGACCACCACGGGAGCCTCCTCGACCACCACGGGAGCCTCTTCAACCACCACGGGAGCCTCTTCAACCACCACGGGAGCCTCCTCGACCACCACGGCGGTCTCGTCGGTCACCTCGTCGTGGGCCTCGTCGGCGTGCTTGGCCATCGCGGCGACGTCCTTCGGGGACGGGACCGGCTTGGCGGCCGCACCGTTGTCGGCCGGGGCGTCGCCCTGGGCCTTCGGCTTGGCCTTGCGGCGGTTGTTGCCGCGACGACCCTCCTCGGGCTCGGCGCCACCGCCGCCACCCTTGGGGGCGACGGGGAGGTCGTGGACCAGCAGGCCACGGCCCTGGCAGTGCGAGCAGGTCTCGCTGAACGCCTCGACGAGGCCGGTGCCGATCCGCTTGCGCGTCATCTGCACGAGGCCGAGCGAGGTGACCTCGGCGACCTGGTGGCGGGTGCGGTCGCGGCCGAGGCACTCGACCATGCGGCGCAGCACCAGGTCGCGGTTGGCCTCGAGGACCATGTCGATGAAGTCGACCACGATGATGCCGCCGATGTCGCGCAGCCGGAGCTGGCGAACGATCTCCTCGGCCGCTTCGAGGTTGTTCTTGGTGACCGTCTCCTCGAGGTTGCCCCCGGAGCCGGTGAACTTCCCGGTGTTGACGTCGACGACGGTCATCGCCTCGGTGCGGTCGATGACCAGCGAGCCACCCGAGGGCAGCCAGACCTTGCGGTCCAGGCCCTTGGCGATCTGCTCGTCGATGCGGTGCAGCGTGAACAGGTCGGGACCCGACGGGTCGTGGCGCTCCACCCGCTCGGCGAGGTCGGGAGCGATCTGGTCGACGTACTCCTTGACGGAGCGCCAGGCGTCCTCGCCCTGGATGACGAGCTTGGAGAAGTCCTCGGTGAACAGGTCACGGACGACCTTGAGGGTCAGGTCGGGCTCGCCGTGCAGGAGCTGCGGGGCGTTGCCCTTGGCGACCTTGGCCTCGATGTCGTCCCACTTGGCCTTGAGGCGCTCGACGTCGCGGGTCAGCTCGTCCTCGGACGCACCCTCTGCGGCGGTGCGCACGATGACACCGGCCGACGCGGGGACGGCCTCCTTGAGCAGGGCCTTCAGGCGCGACCGCTCGGTGTCCGGCAGCTTGCGCGAGATGCCGGAGGTGGTGCCGTCGGGCACGTAGACCAGGAAGCGGCCGGCGAGGCTGACCTGGCTGGTGAGCCGGGCGCCCTTGTGGCCGATCGGGTCCTTGCTGACCTGCACCAGGATGGTCTGCCCGGACTGCAGGACCGACTCGATCTTGCGGGGCTGGCCGTCCTTGTGGCCGAGCGCGGACCAGTTGACCTCGCCGGCGTACAGGACCGCGTTGCGACCCTTGCCGATGTCGATGAACGCCGCCTCCATGGAGGGCAGGACGTTCTGCACGCGGCCGAGGTAGACGTTGCCGATGAGCGAGGTCTGCGACTCGCGGGCGACGTAGTGCTCGACGAGCACCTTGTCCTCGAGGACGGCGATCTGGGTGAGGTCCTTGCGCTGGCGCACGACCATGACCCGCTCGACCGACTCGCGGCGGGCCAGGAACTCGGCCTCGCTCACGATCGGTGCGCGGCGACGGCCGGCTTCGCGACCCTCGCGGCGGCGCTGCTTCTTGGCCTCCAGGCGCGTGGACCCGGCGATGCTCGTGATCTCGTCCTCGGGCGAGCGCGGCTTGCGGACGCGGGTGACGGTGTTCTCGGGGTCGTCCCCGCCGTCGCCACCCTGGCCGCCTCCACCTTCGCCGGTACGACGACGCCGACGGCGACGACGCGAGGAGGACGAACCGCCCTGTCCCCCGCCTTCACCGTTCTCGTCGTTCTCGTCGCTGTCGTCGGAGACGTCGTCGCCCTCAGCGGCCGCAGCAGCGTCGGCGTCGGCCTTCGCGCGGGCCTGGGCGTTGCCGCCGCCCTGGCGCTGACGCTGGCGCTGGCCGTTGTTGCCACCGTTCGCGGCGCGGGCGGGCGCCTTCTCCTCGCCACCTTCGGCGTTCTCGACGTCCTCGGCAGTCTCGTCGGACTCGCCCTCGGAGTCGGCGTCGTCAGCGTCGTCGTCGCCCTCGCCACCGGTGTTGCCCGCACCGGCGGGCTTGCGGCGACGGCGGCCACCGCGACGGCGGCGGCGGCGAGCGGCGTTGGCCGACGTCGAGCCACCCTCGGTGCCCTCGTCGTCGTCCTCGTCGCCCTCGTCGTCGTCGGACTCCTGGTCCTGCTCGGCGGCAGGCGCCTCGGCGTCCGCGGGAGCGATCGGGGCGTCGGTGGTCTCCTCGTCCTCCTCGAGCTCCTCGTCCGACGCTGCCGGGGCAGCGGTCGTGTCGGGAGCCTGGAAGAGGACGGCGGTGTTGCGGGCCGGCCGCGAGGAGCGGGTCCGGGTCGTCACGGTGGTGGTGCGCGCCTCGGCAGCGGGCGCCTCGGCAACGGCCTCGACAGCCGTCTCGACAACGGTCTCGACAGCGGTATCGGCGACGGGGGGCTCATCGGTCAGGAGCAGCTGCTCCGACGTGGGAGCGGCGGCCTTCTTCGCCGTGGTCTTCTTGGCGGACGCCTTCTTGGCCGGAGCCTTCTTCGCGGCCGTCTTCTTGGCCGCGGTCTTCTTCGCGGGCTTCTCGCCCGCGCTCCCCTCGGCGTCGCCCTCGGGCTTCGCGGCTGCCTTCTTGGCCGGGGCCTTCTTCGCCGCCGTCTTGCGCGGGGCGGTCTTCTTCGCTGCCGTCTTCGCGGCGGGCTTCTCCGCCGGGGCCTCGACCGTGGCAGCCGCCTCGGCGGGGGCCTCAGCCGGCGTGTCGCTCGGCGTGTCGATCGGGGTGTTGGTGGGCGCGTCCGTCATTGCGGTACTCCTCACCCGGGCCCGCTTCCGCGTCCCGGGGTGTCATCGACACGCACCCGGGGGTCGTGTCGTAAGCCTTCGTGGGACGACACCCTCCGCACAGCGTCACTGGAATTCGGACCTTCACCTGCCGCGGTCGCCTTGTGCGTCGCGTCGGGCGGGGTCTGATCTCCACCGTGCCGTCCGGCAGTCACACCTACCGGGCGGCGAGAACGTCGTCAGATCTCCCTGCGCTCTCCTGTAGGACGCGCACGGGGTGGATCCTGTGGCGAGTATCGCACACAGGGTTCACCCGGGAGGTATCAACGAGGTGCGAGCGGGTCGCTGATCGTGCCGGTCTCCCGGTCGAGCAGTCCCTGGGCGACCCGCGTGAGCAGGACCGTCGGAGGGGTGTCGAAGCCGGCCACCTGGGCCAGTCCGGTGAGCAGGTCGTCCGGTCGTACGGCGGGTACGGAGTGCTCGAGCACCAGGTCGAGACCGCCCTCGGCGGTGACCTCCAGGCGGACCACGGCCGCGCGGCAGTCGAAGCTGCGCAGGCCCTTCTTGGTCATCCGCTCGACGAGCACCGACTCGGTGGCGAGGAAGGCCGCGACGGCGCCGGCGAGGTCCTCGGGCGCCTCCGGCAGGTCGATCTGCCAGTGGCTGGCGGTGAGCAGGTCCGACAACGATCCCGGGAGGGTGTGCGCACCGTCGACAGCCGTGACGACGTCCAGTCCCTCCGGCAGGACCGCGTCGAGCTCCCGACCGATGTCCTGGGGGTCGCGGGCCATGGAGAGGCCGAGCTCGACGTACTCCGACTCACTGGCCGAACCGGTCGGCGCGGCGCCCGCGTACGAGATGCGGGGGTGCGGGTGGAACCCGGACGAGTAGGCCATCGGGATCGCTGCACGGACCACGGCGCGCTCGATCGCGCGGCTGACGTCGCGGTGGCTGGTGAAGCGCAACCGGCCGCGCTTGGCGTACCTGATCCGCACCTTCTGGACCGGGGGTGCCTGCTGCTCGGGTTGCTGACGACTCACGGGGATTGATCGTAGGTCAGGGCAGGACCGCGCCGCGCATCTGCGGCGAGGCATACACGTTGGTGATCCGGACGCCGTCCAGCCAGCTGGTGAGCCGTTCGGCTTCCACCTCGAGTGCCGTGCGCGCCTTCGCGCCGACGTCCTCGCGCAGCACCAGGTGCACGCGCGCGTCGTCGTCCTGCACCCAGCACCCCACGATCCGGCCGTCCCACCACGCGGTGTTGCCGGCGTTGCCGTTGCTGTCGAAGAGGTACGGCGTGTCCGCGGGATCCAGGTAGAAGGCCCGCTCCTTCCACCCCATCACGGTCGGATCGAGTGTCGGGAGCAACGCGGCCCACGGTTCGACCGGCTCGGCCGGGTCGGTGTCGTCGGGCAGCACCCACCCGGTCGCTCCCCCGTCGAGCCCGACCTGGACGGCACCGACATCGGCGAGGGCGCGACGCACGATCGTCTTGGTCGCACCCAGCCACCACACGACGTCGTTCTCCGTGCCGGGTCCGAAGGTGGCCAGCCAGCGCCGGACCAGCACCGCATACCCCTCACGCTCCGGCAGCGCCTCGGCATCGGCGCCCAGCCAGGTCCGGGTCATCGTCCAGGTCGGCTTGTTCAGCCGCCAGTGCCCGGCGTTCGTCGCCCGCACGACGCGTCCTTCCGCGCCGAGCATCGTCATCACCCACGCACCGACGGGGAAGTCGCCACCCCACTTCTTCTCCGGCGCCCCGATCTTGATCCGGCCGTCGAGGACCGGCACCAGGTCGCGCACCTCCCGCGTCGTGCGCGGCCGCCCGTCGGCAAGGACCGCGAGTACGGCGGCCGCCGCGTCGTCGATCCAGCCCGCCACCTGGTCGGGCCCCTCGGCGAGTCCCGCCGCGGCGACGTTCTTCGCGAGCTGGGCACGCTGCTGCCCGGCGACCCTGGCCGACGCGCTCCCCCACGTGGCCGGCAACAGGTCCCGCGGGAAGACGAACAGGGTGCGCCGCATCGCCAGCTGCTTGACCAGCGTCCGGTCGTCGTACAACGCGGCATCGACGTCAGCCACGGTGACGTCCTCGACCCGCGCCCACAGGGCGAGGTGGACGGTGGCCGCCTCCGTCGCGTGCAGCACCGTCATCGCGTCGGTGGCCGCCGCCACCGAAGCAAGGCCCGCCGCGAGGCCGTGGCGGACCGCGAGACGACGGCGTCGGTCGGAGTCGGCAATGTGAAGCACCCCACCATCGTTCCCCATTAGGGTGTGCGGGTGAGCGATCCCTACGGCAACAACCCGTACGGCCAGAACCCTGGCGGCCAGACCCCCGGCGGACAGCCGCCGCCCTACGGCGCCCCGCAGGGCGGCGGCTACGGTGGCGGCTACGGCCCGCCGCAGGGTGGCTTCCCCGGCGGCTCCGAAGGGCTGCCGCCGAAGACCGACGGCCTGTCGATCGCGGCCCTCGTCGTCAGCTTCCTGTGCTGCTTCGCGCCCGTCGGCGTGATCCTCGGCTTCGTGGGCCTGTCCCGCACCAAGGGCGGCAAGCGCAAGGGCCGTGGCATCGCGATCGCCGCGATCATCATCGGCATCCTGATGAGCATCGCCACCGGTGTCGGCATCGCCGCCATCGCGATCTTCGCCGACAAGGTCGTCACGCCCGCGAACGCCGAGGTCGGGCAGTGCGTGAACATCAAGGAGGAGGACGGCTCGATCTTCCTCTACAAGAAGGAGTGCACCGAGTCGCACGACGCCGAGATCGTCGGAGTCGCGAAGGTCGACGACGACAACCTGGAAGCGATCGAGACCGGCATGACGACGTACTGCGTCGAGGCGATCGACCCGGAGGACCTGGCGAAGCTCACCCCGCACCTCGCCGACATCGACGCGGTGATCGAGGACCCGAACGACGTCTCCGTCGGCGACACCCTGGTCTGCTACGTCCACCCGGACGACAAGCTCGACAAGCCGCTGCTCTGATCAGGTGACCGACCCGTACGGCGGCTTCCCCCAGTACGAGCCGCCGGCGGGTGGTTCGGCGCCGACCCCCAGCAACCCCGACGGCAATCCGTACGGCAACCCGTACGGAAACCCGTACAGCAGCCCGCACGGCAACCCGTACGGCAGTCCCTATCGTGCTTCGACGCCGTCTGACGGCATCTCGATCGCGGCCCTGATCTGCTCGCTGACCTGCTGTGCCGCCCCGGTCGGCATCGGGCTGGGGATCGCCGGCATCGTGCGCACCAAGGACGGGCAGCGATCGGGACGCTGGGCGGCGGTCACCGGGCTCGTCCTCGGCATCTTCATGATGGTGGCCGGCGTCGCCGCCGGCATCGGGCTGGCCTGGTACGGCACCAACACCGTCGTCATCGCGGACGCACGGGCGGGCGACTGCATCGACGTCAGCGACATCGACATCTGGAAGGCCGAGTGCGACGAACCGCACGACGCCGAGGTGATCCACGCCCAGCAGTTCGACGACACCCTGGTGGACCAGTACGTCGACATGGACGTCTCCGAGCTCTGCGCGCGGCTGACCGAGACCTCCGGCTACACCGACGACGTCCGACGGGGCAGCTACGAGCTCTCCACGTGGGTGGACTCATGGGACGTCGAGCAGCCGGAACCCGGGGACAGCCTGATCTGTGTCGCGGAGCCGCTCGACGGCGAGAAGCTGGACGCTCCGCTCCCCCGCGACGCGAGCCCTGTGCAGACCGGGACGGAGACTGCGCTCTACGACCTGCAGGTGGGTGACTGCTTCAACGAGCCGGACGGGCTCGGCGAGGACGATCTGATCGGCTTCGTCCGCGTGGTTCCGTGCAACCAGGGCCACGAGCTCGAGCTCACCTCCGTCGTTCTCGTCCCTGCCCCGGAGCCTGGCTATCCCGGCGACGCCGTCATCGAGGAGCGCGCCGAGGAGTGCCTCAGTCGCTTCGCGGCCTACCTGGACATCCCGTACGACGACTCCCGCTACGAGTCCACCTACTACTCGCCGACCGAGGAGTCGTGGGACCACGGCGACCGGACCATCTTCTGCATGGTCGCTGACCCGGACGGCGAAGACCTGACGAAGTCATTGAAGGGAGCCGCACGATGAGCGGATTCAACCCACCGCCGTACGAACCGCCTGTCGGTGGACCGCAGGGTGAGTACGACGCGTACGGCACCGGCAACCCCTACGCGGGGAATCCGGCACCGACCGCCACGGACGGCGTGTCGATCGCCGCACTGGTCTGCTCGCTGACCTGCTGCGCGGCACCGGTCGGCGTCGGCCTCGGCATCGCGGGCCTGGTCCGCACCAGCGGGGGCAAGCGCTCCGGCCGCTGGGCCGCCATCACCGGACTGGTGGTCGGGTCACTGATCATGGCCGGCGGCCTGACCTTCTTCGTGTTCGCGGCGATCATGGGCTCCAAGACCGTGTTCCCGGACGAGGCCTCGGTCGGACAGTGCATCGGCTGGGACCTCTTCGACGACCCCGAGAAGGCCAACTGCTCCGAACCGCACTACGGCCAGATCTCGTCGGTCGGCCGGTTCAGCGCCGAGCAGGCCGACCGTTTCGACGAGCAGTCCGTCGGTAGCTTCTGCGCGAGCCTCGCGCCGGACCAGCGGTACCTGGACGCCGTGGACACCGGCGAGTTCAGGTTCGGCATCGAGACCGACGCCTTCGACGACGACGAGCCAGAAGAGGACGACGCGTACTTCTGCTACGTCGAGCGCGTCGACGAGGAGCAGTTCGACGGGGCACTCCCCGCGGCCGGATCGTCGACCGGCGCATGAGCAACGACCAGCCCACCGGCGACACCCCGCTGGGGTGGACCGGGCTCGGCCTGTCCCTGGCATTCTTCATGCCGCTGTTCCCGTTGTTCGGCGCGGTCGTCTCCGTCGTTGCGCTGGTCCGGCGTCGGTTCCGTCCGCGTTGGGTGGCCGCCCTCGCCCTGGCCCTGGGCCTGGTCTTCACCGCCGCCCAGGTCTCGTTGGTCGCCCTTGCGGTGAATGAGGCGAACGACAAGACCGCGACCGGGTCCGATGACGAGCCGGACGAGCCCGTCATGGCCGACGACCTCAAGGTCGGCGACTGCTTCAACGACCCCGTCCTGCGCGGCCTCAAGCCCGACGAACCGGGCAAGGCCCTCGGCGAGCTCGAGGTGCTGGACTGCTCGCAACCCCACGACTTCGAGGTCTATGGAGCCTTCGAGCTCAAGGGCGACGGCCCCTTCCCGGGCGAGAAGGCCATCATCAAGAAGACCGACCGCTGCCTTCCCCTCTTCAGGAAGTACGTCGGCGTGCCGTACCGGAAGTCGATGTACGACGGCTACAGTTACTACCCCAGTGCGGACACCTGGGTCTTCGCCGACCGGACGATCACCTGCGTCCTCGCGCACCCCAAGCTCAAGCCGATGAAGCGCAGCGTCAAGAACACCAGGCGCTGATTCCGACTGGGCGAACGATCATCCGTCTCCTGACGCGATCGGTTGGCCTCGGCGCCAGCCCTCGATCTGTTCGCGGTCAGCGGCACGAATCCAGAAGGATTTCTCACCAACAACGAGTCGCTCGAACTTGCCCATGACGTCGCGGTGTCGGTATTCGACCTCGTCGATGTCGGCGCTCGTGAGGACCTTCGTCGGTCGTCCCCACTGAATCGTCCATACCTCGACCTCACGGCCTCGAAGCACGACACAGCGGTGCAGTGTGAACAGACCGTGCCCCCACTGCAGACCGGTGGGACGCTCGCCCGTCCACGCAAGGACAAGGTCATCGATCTTGTGACCGTCCTGGCCGAACATCCGGCGGAGACTCTCTTCTGTCGAGATCACGCGCCGTCACTCGCCGTTCCTGGTCGGCAAGCGTTGCTCATTGCGCACGAAGGCGATGGTGGCATGGCCCGACAAGGCTCACCCACACCCAACGTGCATAGCCTGCGCTCTTGGTCGCTCAGACCACAGACAGCGGCAGCAAGGTCTTGCCGGTCGGGCCGATCTGGATCTCGGTCCCCATCTCCGGGCACACGCCACAGTCGTAGCACGGCGTCCAGCGGCAGTCCTCGACCTCGACGTCGGAGGATCCGTCGCCGACGGCGAGGGCGTCCTCCCAGTCGGCCCAGAGCCAGTCCTTGTCGAGGCCGGAGTCGAGGTGGTCCCAGGGCAGGATCTCGTCGTACTCGCGCTCGCGGGTGGTGAACCAGTCGAGGTCGACACCGGTGCCTTCAAGGCCGCGCTCGGCAGCAGCGACCCAGCGCTCGTAGGAGAAGTGCTCGCTCCAGCCGTCGAAACGGCCGCCGTCGCGCCACACCTCCTCGATGATCGCGCCGACACGGCGGTCGCCGCGGGACAGGAGTCCTTCGATCACACCGGGCTGGCCGTCGTGGTAGCGGAAGCCGATGGCGCGGCCGTAGCGCTTGTCGGCACGCACCGTGTCGCGCAGCTCGCGCAGGCGACGGTCGGTGGTCTCGACGTCGAGCTGGGCGGCCCACTGGAACGGGGTGTGCGGCTTCGGCACGAACCCGCCGATGGAGACGGTGCAGCGGATGTCGTTGCGGCCCGAGACCTCGCGGCCGGTCGCGATCACGCGCTTCGCGAGCTCGGCGATCTGCAGGACGTCCTCGTCCTGCTCGGTCGGCAGGCCGACCATGAAGTAGAGCTTCACCTGGCGCCAGCCGTGGCTGTACGCCGCTGCGACGGTACGGATCAGGTCGTCCTCGGTGACCATCTTGTTGATCACCTTGCGCATCCGCTCGCTCCCGCCCTCAGGCGCGAAGGTCAGGCCGGAGCGGCGGCCGTTGCGGGAGAACTCGTTGGCGAGCGTGATGTTGAAGGCGTCGACCCGCGTCGACGGCAGGGACAGCGAGACGTTGGTCCCTTCGTACCGGTCGGCCAGGCCCTTGGCGACCTCACCGATCTCGGTGTGGTCGGCGCTCGACAACGAGAGCAGCCCGACCTCCTCGAAGCCGGTCTTCTTCACGCCGTTGTCGACCATCGCCGCGATCGTCTCGATCGAGCGCTCGCGCACCGGGCGGGTGATCATCCCGGCCTGGCAGAACCGGCAGCCACGGGTGCAGCCACGGAAGATCTCGACGCTGAACCGCTCGTGGACGGTCTCGGCGAGCGGGACCAGCGGGTTGCGCGGGTACGGCCACTGGTCGAGGTCCATCAGCGTGTGCTTGCGCACCCGCTCCGGCGCCTCCGGGTGGTTGGGTACGACGGCCGCGATGGCCCCGGCGTCGTCGTACTCGACGTCGTAGAACTGCGGCACGTAGACCGAGCCCGAGACGGCCAGCCGCCGCAGCAGCTCGGTGCGCCCGCCCGGACGCCCCTCGCCCTTCCACTCGCGCACGACCTCGGAGATCTTGAGCACGACCTCCTCGCCGTCGCCGAGCACGGCGGCGTCGATGAAGGCCGAGACCGGCTCGGGGTTGAACGCGGCGTGGCCGCCGGCGATGACGACCGGGTGGTCGTCGGTGCGGTCGACGGCGTGCAACGGGATGCCGGCCAGGTCGAGCGCGGTGAGCATGTTCGTGTAGCCCAGCTCGGTCGAGAAGCTGATGCCGAAGAGGTCGAAGGCACCCACGGGACGGTGGCTGTCGACCGTGAACTGCGGGATCTGCTTCTCACGCAGCAGCTTCTCCATGTCCGGCCACACCGAGTAGGTGCGCTCGGCCAGGATCCAGTCGCGCTCGTTGAGCACTTCGTAGAGGATCTGCACGCCCTGGTTGGGCAGGCCGAGCTCGTAGGCGTCGGGGTACATCAGCACCCAGCGCACCTCTGTCTCGTCCCACTCCTTCGTCACCATGTTGAGCTCGCCGCCGACGTACTGGATCGGCTTGGACACCGACAGCAGGTGGGGCTCCAGCTGGGGGAAGACGGACTCAACGGACATGAGACCGATTCTACGGTCCGACCCGGGTGCTGCAGGCATCGTCGGGGAGGGAGCGCTGGGCCCCGCCCGTAGGATCCGCTCCATGAGTGCCTCCACCACGGGACGACTCGGGTGGACGGTCTTCACGCCGCCCGTGGCCGCGATCGTGCTCGCCTTCTCCTGGGGCACCCATCCCCCGCCCGCCGTGGCCGCCCTCATCGGGGTCGCCCTCATCGGTGCCGTCCTGGCGGGCGTGCACCACGCGGAGGTCGTCGCCCACAAGGTGGGCGAGCCGTTCGGCTCCCTGCTCCTCGCCGTGGCCGTCACGGTGATCGAGGTCGGCCTGATCGTCATGCTGATGGTGTCGGGGAACGGCGAGACAGCGACGCTGGCACGCGACACCGTGTTCGCGGCCCTGATGATCACGCTCAACGGCATCGTCGGCATCGCCCTGGTCGTCGCCGCCCTGCGCCACCACCTGGCGACCTTCAACCCCGAGGGCACCGGCTCGGCGCTGGCCACCGTGATCACCCTCGCCGGCCTGACGCTCGTCGTCCCGGCCTTCACCACCAGCGAGGCCGGCCCGTTCCTCACGGGATCCCAGCTGACCTTCGCCGCGCTCGCCTCGCTCGTGCTCTACGGGTCGTTCGTGTTCACCCAGACCGTGCGCCACCGGGACTTCTTCCTCCCGAACACGGTCTCCACCCCGGCAGGCTGGACGGCCGACAACGACGCCGACGGCGACGGGCACGCGGACCCGCCGACGACCCGCGAGGCCTGGATCAGCCTCGGACTGCTGGTGCTGTCGCTGCTCACCGTCGTCGGCCTGGCCAAGGTCGAGTCCTACTCGATCGAGGACGCCGTCGACTGGTTCGGCTTCCCGCATGCCGTCGTCGGCGTCGTGATCGCTCTGCTCGTGCTGGCGCCGGAGACGATCGCCGCCGTACGCGCTGCGCAGCGCGACCGCGTGCAGATCAGCCTCAACCTCGCCTACGGATCGGCGATGGCGTCGATCGGCCTCACCATCCCGGCCATCGCCGTTGCGTCGATCTGGCTGGAAGGCGAGCTGGCCCTGGGCCTCGAGCCGATCCAGCTGGTGCTGCTGATCCTGTCGGCGGTCGTGAGCGTCCTGACCGTCGTACCGGGGCGGGCGAAGCCGATGAACGGCGTCGTCCACCTCGTCCTGCTCGCGGCCTTCCTGCTGCTGACCGTGGCGCCATGACCCGACGAGCCCTGGCGGCGCTGGCCGCCGTGACCGTCGCACTCTCCGTCGCCGGCTGCTCCGACGAGGCACCCGCCGACTCCGACCGGATCGTGCTGACGCCCCCCTCGGAGGGCGCCGACCACACCCACGCGCCCGGCCAGGAACACGCGGCAGCCGCACCGATCGGGGACGGCACCACCGCGACCGCAGGCGGCTACCGGATGACCGCGGTGACGGTGCCGGCGGTCGGCAAGCCCGGCGACGTCACCTTCCGGATCCTCGACAGGACCGGTGCGGCCGTCACGAAGTACGTCCCGGAGCAGACCAAGCTCCTCCACCTGTACGTCGTCCGGTCGGACTTGAGCGGTTTCCGGCACCTGCACCCGGAACTGGGCGAGGACAGCACCTGGCGCGCCCGCGCCGACCTCGGTGCCGCAGGTCCGTGGCGCGTGGTCGCCGAGTTCACGCCGGAGGGCGCTGGCCAGCCGCTCGTGCTCGGGACGACGGTCGAGGTCCCCGGTGACTGGGAACCGGTCGCGGTGCCCCGCGGCGACGCGGCGACCACCAGCGACGACGGCGTGGTCCGGGTGCGCCTGCTGGGTGCCGGCACCGTCAGCGAGAACGGCCGGCTGCGCCTCGCGATCACGAACCTCGACGACCAGCCCCTGACACTCGGGTCCTTCCTCGGCGCTGCTGCCCACCTCACCGGATTCGCCCTCGACTCGAAGGGCTTCGTGCACGTGCACCCGTACGGCGCCCCCGAAGTGACCGACGACGGCACGGTCCTGACGTTCCACACGACCTTCACCCAGCCGGGCGACTACCGGATGTTCGTGCAGGTGCGGGTGGACGGGCTGCTGCACCAGGTCCCTGTGACGGCCACCGTCGACGCCGCCCCGTAGATTTCCCTCCACGCCAACTTCCATGCCCGACCGCAGGAGACCCATGAACCTCAGGCCCGCACGTACCGCGATCGCCGTCCTTCTGACCTCCACCCTGCTCCTCGCCGGCTGCAGCGACGACGGGGACGGCGACAAGTCGGGCAGCAAGCCGATCGGCGGTTCCTCCAGCGACACCGGCGCGAGCGAAGCGACGTCCGGAGCCACGACCGGGGACAGTGCGTCGTCGGACGGTGGCGCCGGCTCGTCGGACCTCGACAAGGACACGTTCTTCACGACCGTGATCCGTGCCCAGCAGGACGCGGGCAGCTTCCGGTCGAAGTCGACCACGTCGACGGCCGGCATCACCACGGAGCTCAACTCCGAGGCGATCTACGAGGACGGCGGGTTCCGGGGCCACGCGAAGAGCACCGCGTCCAGCCCGCAGCAGATCGAGACCGTCATCGCCAACGGCGTCATCTATCTCAAGGGCGAGGGCCTGGGCATTCCCGCCGGCAAGTGGCTCAAGTTCGACCCGAAGGACCCGGAGAACGCCGACAACCCGCTCGCGGGCATCGCCGCCGCGGCGGACCCCGAGGTCGCACTCCGGGCCATGGGCAAGCTGGACGCGCTCGAGCTCGTCGGCACCGAGACGGTCAGCGGCGTGAAGGCCCGCCACTACAAGGCCGTCATGGTCACCTCGAACTACGTCAAGGAGCTCGGTCTCCCCGCCGAGGTGGCCGGCATCCTGCCGCCGAAGCTCCCGTTCGACATGTGGGTCGACGGAGACGACCGTCCGGTGAAGTTCAGCATCGAGTTCGACATCCAGGGCAACACGTCGAAGAGCGTGCAGACGTACTCCGACTACGGCGTGGACGTCGACATCACCGCACCGAAGGACGCCGACACCGTCAAGTACTCCGAGCTCGGCAAGGGCTGACCCGGGGCAGGCCTGCTGGTCACTCGACCAGCAGGTCCACCGTGGTGACCGGGCTGGTGAACTCGTCCACCCGGACACTGACCTGGAGCACCCACGTCCCGGGCGTCGGGAACACGACGTCGGCGACGTAGGTGCCCGTCGCGGTCGGCACCACCGGCACCTCGCCGAGGTCGACCTCCCCGTCGCCCGATCGCAGGGCGACCGCCGGGACGTCGTACAGGTCGAGGGGCTCGCCGGCGGTGTCCTGCACCTGGACGATCAGCCGACGCTGGAGGCCGGAGCCGGCGTCGAGCACGGCGAGGACCTTGAGGTCGTCGTTCGCGATGCCGGTGACGACGCCGGTGTCGGCGGTCGTCGGCTGGGCCGGCGGTTCGCCGCCCGGCGGCTTCTGGGTGAGGAAGCCGGTGACCCCCAGGACGGCGACGAGGACCGCGGCCTCCCCGACGACGACCCGGCGGACCAGCCCGGTGGCCTTGCGCTGGACGTCGTGGCCCACACCGCCGGTCACCTGCGGCACGAGGCGGTACCGGTTCCACGCGGCCATCGCGACCACGACCAGCACGAGGGCGACCTTGACCAGCAGCAGCCGGCCGTAGGTCTCGCCGAAGAGCCGCGACCACGAACCGACGATCCGCCAGCCGAGCAGGACCCCGGACGCCGACAGCACGGCGAGCAGGCCCGCGGCCACCGTCGAGAACCGGCTCAGGAGCTGTACGGCGTCCCGCGGGCGCCCGGCGATCGCGGGCAGGGTGACGGCCAGGCCGACGAGGCCACCGAGCCAGACCGCGCCCGCCGTGAGGTGGAGGGCGTCGGTGACGACCAGCAGCGTGCCGGGTTCGTAGGCGCGGGTGTGGCCCACGAGGGCGGGCGACCAGACCGCGAGCGCCGTGACAAGGTCCGTGGTCAGGGCCGACTTCGGCCGTGGCGCGGACCAGGCGGCCGCAGCGAGCCCGAGCGCCTGCAGGGCCAGGACGACCAGGTCCTCGCGCACCAGGTCGGGATCGAGCGAGGCCGGGTCGAACACACCGCCCGGGCCGGAGCCCAGCTGGTACGCCCCCGACAGCGGTACGGCGACCGCGGCGGCCACGACCGCCACGACCGCCGAGCCGCGCAGGAGGCGGACCAGGCGTCGTCGTACGACATCGGTGAGGCGAACCCCCCGCGCCGTCCAGGCGAGGAAGAACGCGAGGCCACCGGCGAGCAGCAGGGCGACGTAGTCGAGGCCGTGGACGATCGCCTGGATCGTCGGCAGCGCTCCCGGGTCCGCCGGGCCGACCTTCGGCGCCTCGACCTTCGCGCTCGGGGCCCCGACGTGGAAGGTCAGCGAGCCGGCGATCGGGTGCCCGTCGGCGGACACGACGCGCCAGGTGACGACGTAGGTGCCGTCAGCGAGGTCGTCGGGGAGATCACCCTGCACCTCGACGCCGCTCGCCGAGGGCTCGATGTCGACCGGGTCGCCGGAGGCGTCGAACGCCAACAGCCCCTTCGGGACCAGCTGCACCGACTCGTCGAAGGTGAAGGTGACCTCGGCCGGAGCCTCGGCCAGCACCGCCCCCTCGGCGGGGTCGGTGGAGACGAGCGTGGCGTGTGCCGACGCCGGAGCCGCCCACCCGACCACCGCGACCGCGGCGATCAGGAGGGCGAGGACCAGCCCCGGCACACGCCGCACGGATCAGGCCTTCTTGCCGGAGCGGGCCAGGGCCACGCCGCCGAGGGCGAGGCCGCCGAGACCGGCGACCAGTCCGCCGATGGCGAGGCCGTTGCCGTCCTCGCCGTCGGCGTCCCCGGCCTCGTGGTCGCCGTCCTCGGCGTCGGCCTTCTCGTCGCCTGCGGCGCCGCCGTGGTGGCCCTCGCCCGACGCCTCGGTGATGGTCACCGTCGGGGCCGGGTGCTCGAGCTCCTCGGCGTCCTGGCCCTCAGCCGTGGTCTCGATCCAGCCGGTCTCGCCCTTGGCGCAGCTCTGCACCACGGGGAAGGCCAGCGTCTCCCCCGCCGCGTCCGGCAGCTGCACGGACAGCTCGACGGTGTCGCGGTAGCCGTCGACCAGCGGCGTCTTCGCCGTGTAGACGACCTTGGCGATCCGCTCGGTGAGCTCGTTGCCGTGCGCGTCCTTGATCGGTTCGTCCAGCTTCTCGGCGACCTTCTCGATCGTCCAGCTCGGGTTGACCGTCGGGGTCACCGAGGGGATCTCCTCCGGCATCGCGATGGCCAGCTTCGTGGTCGGCGAGCCCTCGCAGCCGTGGCCCACGCTGAAGGTCAGCACGGCGTACGAACCGGCCGAGGTGACGTTGGGCGTGACCGTGACGTGCGCGCTGGCGGCGCCGGCCGACAGGGCGACGATCGCGAGGGCGGCGGTGCCACTGAGGGCGGGCAGGGTGAAGCGTCGGACGTTCATGAGTTCTCTCTCTGTCTTCGGTGAGGTGGGTCGGGGCAGCAGCGACTGCCCGAGCACCTCCCGGACGGGAGGGATCAGGCGATCGCGGCGGCGCCGGCCGGAGGGCCGCGCGTCGGTGCGATCGCCAGGAAGCGGCGGGAGACCAGGGTGGTGACGGCCTGCCTGCCCGGCACGGCAGTGCGGACCGGCGCGGGCAGGCGCCCGAGGTCCGACCACGCCAGGAGTACGACGACCGCGCGGCGCCGCACGGCCCACATGAGCCCCGTGACCGCGGCTGCGAGGGCGTGCGCCGCGAGCATGCCGGGCGTCAGGCCCAGGAACCCGGCGTCGTGGCCGTGGGTCGCATGCGCGCCCGGGCTCAGGGCGACCAGCCACGCATGGCCGAGCACCTGCGCGCCGACGAGCACCGGGAGGACCACCCGGATCCCGGCCTTGCGGCGCAGCACGACCACGCTGGCGGCGTACACGAGACCGCCGAAGGCGGTCAGCCAGAGTGCCCCCGGCACCTCTCCCCCGGCCGCCATGTGCGCCAGGGCGAGCGCCGCGACGCTCTCGAGGCTGCCGATCGTCGCCGGTACGGCCACGCGGGTGCGCGGGGTACGGCGGACGGTCAACACGGCCCCTATCTTGCCGGACGACCCGCAAGGCCACGCGTTCGCGTGCTGGCCATCGCATCCAGCAGCGCGCCGATCGCGCGGGTCAGCGCCGAGTCGCCGGACTCGACCAGGAGCCGCCCGGCCACCAGGGCCTTGTCGACGGCCGGCTGGTCGTCGGGCAGGAAGTGAACCCCGAGGCTGGTTCCGAACCCGTTCAGCATCGCCACGACGTCCGGCTCGCGCCAGCCCAGCGTCGGTCGCATCCGGTTGACGACGATCCGCACCGGCGGGTTGACGAGGAGCTCGTTGAGCTCGGTCATCGCCCGCGCCAGCCGGGCCAGGCCCACCGGGTCGGCCGAGCCGACCAGCAGGACCTCGTCGGCGATCTCGAGCGCTTCGCGGGTCAGGTCGTTGCGCCCGGGCCGGCCCAGGTCGCTGGCCGTGTCGTGCTCGATGCTGAAGCCGGTGTCGATGACCACCTGGCCGCCGCGACGCGCCGCCTCCACGATCTCCGTCAGCGATCCCGGCCGGACCTCCACCCAGCGGTCGGCACGCGGGAGCCCGGTGATGACGCGCAGCTGGTCGGACAGGCGGCGCTGCACGGAGACGAAGCGCTGCTCCAGCGTTCCGGACGCGACGAGCCGGGCGGCAGCGAGCAGCCCCGACACCTCGTCCAGGATCCCGAGCTGTTGGGCCACGGCTCCGCCGTAGGGGTCGGCGTCGACGAGCAGCGTGGAGAGCCCGCGACGGGCCAGCTCTGCGGCGACACCCGACGCCAGCATGGTTCGGCCCGGGGCGCCGCCGGGTCCCCAGACAGCGATCACGCGGCCGGCGAGGGCGCCGTCGAGCGTGGGCGCGGGGTCCTCACCCGGCAACGGCACCGACGCTGCCGGCAACGTCGCGTCGGCAGGCAGCGCCGTCACGAGCGCACCGAGCTCGTCGATCCGGGCCGCATCGAGCAGCGTCGTGATCCCGATCCGGGCGGCCCGGGGCTGGGTGACGTCCGGTCCGGTCGCGATCCCGACCACGCGGACGCCGTACCGGGTCAGGTCGTCGACGACACCCTGGTCCAGCCCGGGCAGGTCGACGCCGAGGACGGCGACCTCGGCCTGGCCGGTGCTGGCCGCGGCGAGCAGGTCGTCCACGTCCACGCAGCGCTTGAGCACGACGGTCCCCGGATGGTCCTGGAGGGCGGCGAGGCCACGCGACTCCCACGCGGCGCCGCTCGACACCAGCAGTACGACGATCATCGCGGCCTCAGGACCGTTGCAGGATCCGGATGACCGGGTCCTGGAGGGAGCTGAGCAGGCGTTCGAACTCCGCGGCTCGCGGATCGTCGACCGCCACGACCAGCTGGCGCGCACCCGTGACCGCGAACGTGTCGTCGTACTCCGGCGCCGCCACGACGGTCACCTCGCTGAGGGCGGGCCCGTCGGCCTCGAGGTCCTCGGAGCGGGCTCCCTTGGCGAGCCCGGCTCCGTCGCTCACCCACACGTCGACGACCGACCCGGTGTCGACATCGGGCGGCACCCGGTTCGGGTCGACCTCGAGCGGCACCCGCAGCACCTCCTCGGCGTCGGACTCCCCGACCGCGGATCGGGCCAGCAGCTCCCCGGCGCCCACCGCGCGGGTCAGGACCAGGTCAGCGGGCACGGGTTCGTCGGCCGGGAAGTAGCGCCCCAACGCGGAGTCGTCCGTGAAGCGGATCCGCTCCACCTGCAGGTCCTCGCTCACGACCGGCGACCCGCTGCCACGGTCCTGGGCCAGCGCCCAGACCTGCACCGTGTCGTCGGCAGCGGCGAGCAGCCGCGCTCCGAGGACGACCGAACCGGTGACCAGCGCAACGCCGATCCACAACCTGGGGTCACGCCAGCCCGGCCGTGCCACGCGGGTGGCCTGCGGCGGTACGGGCGCGCCCGGAGAAATCCCGAGATCTCTGGACACGCGAACATCATGCAGTGCGGGGCGCCGAACGTCACCTGGTCGTCCACAGCCCGCCGCGCCGCCGGTGCAGCCGACCGGGCGGAGTGCAACGATGGAGCCATGAGCGGTACCCCACGATTCCTCACGCTCGCCGACGTCGCTGAGGTGCTCAACACCTCCAGCGCGCAGGTCTACGCCCTCGTGCGTCGCGGCGACCTGCCTGCGATCAAGATCGGCGGCCGCGGCCAGTGGCGTGTCGAGGGCTCGCGCCTCGAGGAGTACATCGCGGAGCAGTACAGGTCAGCCGAGAAGTACGTCGCCGAGCACCCCTTCGTGGACTCCGACGCCGACTGACCTCGGGCGGCGCTCAGCCGTCCTCGCCGTCGAGGACGACCTTCACCTTCCGGTCGTTGTTGCCGCGCTTGACGGTGAACTCGATGGTCTGTCCGGGCTGGTAGCTGCGGATAGCGACGATCAGCGCGATGCCGTCGCTGACCCGGGCGCCGTTGATGTGGGTGATCAGGTCACCCTTGCGCAGGCCGGCGTCCTTGGCCGGGCTCTTGGCCAGGATCTCGTCGAGCACGGCGCCGTCGCCGGTAGGGATGCCGCCCGTCTTCACCTTGGCGCCGATCACGGGGTACTGCGCCTTGCCGGTCTTGAGGATCTGGTCGGCGGTGACGCGCACCTGCTCGACGGGGATCGCGAAGCCGACCCCGATGTTGCCGGCGTCGGAGTCGATCGAGCCGCCGCCTGCCGTGGCGATCGCCGAGTTCACGCCGATCACCTCGCCCTGCATGTTGACCAGTGGGCCACCCGAGTTGCCCGGGTTGATCGCTGCGTCCGTCTGCACCGCGTTGATGTACGACGAGTCGTCGGCCGACGAACCGGTCGTCACCGGGCGCTGCAGGTAGCTCACGATGCCGGAGGTGACCGTGTCCGGGAGGCTGAGGGGCGATCCGATGGCCACCACCGGCTCACCGACCCGCAGCTTCTTCGAGTAGCCGAGCTTCGCGGGGACCAGGTCCTTGAAGTCCTTCACCGACAGGACCGCCAGGTCGTAGACCGGGCTGAGCCCGACCACGGTGGCTTCGTAGCGGTTGCGGTCGTGGTCGACGACCACGATCGGGCCCTTGCTCTTCGCGGCGGATGCCACGACGTGGTTGTTGGTGATGATGTGACCGTTGCCGTCCATCACCCAGCCGGAGCCGGTCGCACCGGCCGCCTGGCCGTCGTACTCCGCGAGGATCTGGACGGTGCTGGGGAGCACGGCCTGCGCCACGGCGGCGATCGATCCGGGCGCCTCGAGCGGCGGCAGCTCCTCGAGGTCGACGTCGGACAGCCCGCCGTCGGCGAAACCGGTGCCCGCGTCGTCATCGGAGACCTTGTCGTACGCGAGGGCACCGAGGAACCCACCGCCGAGACCGACCACGAGGGACAGCAGGGCCACGGCGGGCCAGATGCGGCGCGAGGGGCCGGAGCCACGCTCGACGTGAGGGGTCGGCAGGACCGGGCGCCGGACCGACAGGTCGGCGGGCGTCGGCGGGGCGGCCGGAGCGGGAGGCATCAGCGACGGAGCGAGCGTCGGCATCGGGAGCGTCGGCTCCGGGGCCGATTCAGGGCGGACGGCCGGGGGAACGGGCTGGGCACCCGGCGCCGGCGGCGCCCACTGCGGAGCGGTCTCGACAGGGGCCTCCTCGCCCACGGGGCCAGGGGGGACCACTTCGGTCCCCTCGATCGGCTCGGTGGGTTCCCGGTCGGCGTCGTACTCGTCGTGCGCGTCGTTCACGTCGTCATCATGTCTGATCCACCCAGCCGGGACCGGATGCGGGTTACGGCAGCATCCCGCGCACGGGCATGCGCAGCACGGTCGTCAGGGTGGTCGAGACCGTGGACGCGCCGTTGCCGGCGACCGGCGTCGTGGCGGGCGTCGGGGTGGGAGTCGACGGCAGGACGGAGTCGATCTGGGTGGTCGGGGGCCGACGATCCGTCGGCGGCACGCCACCCGGGTTGAGCCCGAACGCCAGGACACCCAGCATCGCTGCGCCCAGTGCGCCGCCCCCGATCATCGCGACGCCCGCGCCGCGGCGCTGGCCGTGACCACCGCCGGCGAGCAGGGCGTCACCCGGCGGCATGCTGAGCAGCGAACCCTTGAGGTCCGACGGCGCCATCCGCTCGCCGCCGCACAGGCCGGCCAGGCGCGTCTTCACCCAGCCCTCCCGCTCGACGAGGTCGCGGCACGCGTGACAGGAGTAGACGTGTGCCCACGCCTCCTCGGTGTCCTTCGCGGAGAGCTGTCCGTCGAGCAGGGCACTGACGCGGTTGCCGAGGTGACCGATCATCCGGCCGCTCCACCGGCGAGGGAAACGGTGGCGGGGCCGAGGTAGCGGGTGCGGTCGCCCTGCGGAGCCCGGTGCGCGAGGGCACTGCGGAGCAGTGCACGACCGCGGTGGATGCGCGAACGGACGGTGCCGAGCTTGGCACCGAGGATGTCGGCGATCTCCTCGTAGCTGAGGCCCTCGATGTCGCAGAGCACGACCGCGGCACGGAAGTCCGGCGGCAGGGACGCCAGGGCAGCCTCGACGTCGTCCTCGAAGTTCAGGTCGGCGTACGCGATCTCGGGCGCGGGGGAAGCGCTCGCGAGCCGGGAGGCACGCTCGTCGGACAGCGTGTCGAACCGGATCCGCTGCTTGCGGCGGGCTGTGTCGAGAAAGAGGTTGGTGGTGATCCGGTGCAGCCAGCCCTCGAACGTGCCGGGCGTGTAGGTGTGCAGCGAACGGAACACCCGCACGAACACTTCCTGCGTGAGGTCCTCGGCATCGTGGCGGTTGCCGGTCAGACGGAGCGCAAGGCGATAGACGCGATCGGAGTGCTGCTCCACGATCGATTCCCAGTTCAGGTCCTGTTCGGGGACCTGGGGATCGACGGGCTCCTTCATCGTGGCCTTCTTCCGCTGCGTCAGTACCAACGTGGTCTGGTCCTCTCACCGTAGAGCCGGGTCCTGAGCGTTCCCTGTGAACTCCCCCAACATTGGCCACAACGATCGGAGAGGATCCTGTGTTCCCGGCGGCGGGTCCGCCGCCTGCGCCGCCGTGAGCCTTAGGGTGAGAACCGTGGCTCCGACACCGATCAACGCATCCAGCTGGACGTACGCCGACACCTACGTCGTCGAGGACGACGTCCTGGCCGCTGCCCGCGCACGGTCCGAAGAGGTCGGCGTGACCCCGATCGGCTCCGGCGGCGGCGCGGCCCTGTGCTTCCTCGCCTCCGTGCTCGAAGCGCGCGCCGTGGTCGAGATCGGCACCGGCACCGGCGTCTCCGGCGTCTGGCTGCTGCGCGGGATGCGCTCGGACGGCGTCCTGACCACCGTCGACGTCGAGGCCGAGCACCAGCGCCTCGCGCGCGAGTCCTTCAAGGACGCCGGCGTGGCCCCCAACCGGGCCCGCACCATCGCCGGCTCCGCGCTCGACGTCCTCCCCCGCCTCACCGACGGCCACTACGACCTGGTCTTCGCCGACGGCGACAAGCGTGAGTACGGCGCCTACCTCACCGAGGCGCTGCGCCTGCTCCGTCCCGGCGGCGTGGTCGCGTTCGACAACGCCCTGTGGCACGGCAAGGTCGCGGACCCGGCCGTACGCGACGACGAGACCGTCGCGATCCGGGACCTCGTCCAGCAGGTCGCAGCGACCGAGGGCCTCGTGCCCGTGTTGCTGCCGGTCGGCGACGGCCTGTTGCTGGCCAAGAAGGAATGGATCCCGGAAACGGACTGACCACTGGGGCCGAGCCCGTCTAGGAGTCGGCGACGATTCCGTCCAGCGGCTCCGTCGAGCCGAGCCAGGTCAGCAGCAAGCGCGCTCCGAAGCCTGAGGGCCCGACCGTCCACTCGTGCCACTCCTTCTCCACGTCGCCCACCGAGGCGATGTCGAGGTGTGCCCACGGGACGTCGCCCACGAAGTGGCGCAGGAAGAGGGCTGCGGTGATCGCGCCGGCTCCCCCGGGGTCATTGCTCGCGTCGGCGATCTTCGACGCCAGCTTGTCCTCGTAGCCGTCGTAGAGGGGGAAGCGCCACAGCGGCTCGCCCGACTGTTCACCGGCGGCGGTCAATGCAGCGGCGAGCGCGTCGTCGGTCGCGAACAGGCCGGCCACCTGCTGGCCGAGCGCGACTTTCACGGCTCCAGTGAGGGTCGCGATGTCGAGGATGAGATCAGGGGCCAGCTCGGTGACGGCGTACGCGAGGGTGTCGGCCAGGACCAACCGGCCCTCGGCGTCGGTGTTGCCGACCTCGGTGGTGCGCCCACCCCAGTGCCGGATGACGTCACCCGGACGCAGCGCGCTGCCGGAGATGGCGTTCTCGGCGGCCGCGACCAGGCCGATGACGCGCACCGGGCAGTCGACGTCGGCCAGCGCGGCCATGGTGGCCAGGACGACGCCGCCGCCCGTCATGTCGCGCTTCATCGACGCCATGGAGGCGGCCGGCTTGATCGAGAGGCCGCCGGTGTCGAACGTGATGCCCTTGCCGACGAGCACCACGAGGGGAAGCTTCTTCGCTGCGCGGGCGCTGACACCGCGGGGCGTGTAGTCCAGCCGGATCAGTCGCGGCGGGGATGCCGACGCGGCGCCGACGGCAAGGATGCCGCCGAATCCCTCGCTGGCGAGGTCCTGCTCGTCCCAGACCTGCAGGTCGAGCCCGGCGGCGGCCGCGATCTGCTCGGCCTGCGTGGCCAGCCAGGCGGGGTTCTTCAGGTTGGCCGGCACGGTCGCCAGCAGCCGCGAGCGCCATCCGGCACCGCCGAGCGCGACCGCGCGCTCCAGCACCGCCCGGTCACCGGCGATCTCCGGGCCCGCGACGACGACGCGGCGCACCGGCAGCCGCTCAGGTCCCTGGGAACGCCAGTGGAAGACGAAGCTCCCCAGCATGGTGCCGACAACGAAGGCCTCGACCGACGCATGGACGTCGGACAGCTCGGCGTCGGCAACGACCGGGATCGAGGTGGCGACGGCGTCGCGGTCGAAGGTCGCACGCGCCAGCGCGGCGCCCGCCCGGCGCAGGTCGATCGGCCGGCCGGCACCGACGCCGACCAGGACCACCAGGCGCAGGTCGGGATTGGTCGTCGTACCGCCGGGGACCGGGACGGTGGCGACCTCGGCGGTCGCTCCGGTCAGTCCGTGGACCTCGCCGATGCCGACGAGGTCGAGATCGAGCTCGTCGGCGAGTTCCGCTGCCCCCGGCCCCAGCAGGAAGGGCACCTCGGCGTCACCCGGCAGCACCGGGAGCGCGACGACATCGACGCCGATGATGGCGCCGGGCAGGAGCTCGCTGAGCGCGAACTCCGGAGGTGAGACCTGACCCGGAAGGGCCGGTTCCCGGGTGCTGGAAGCAGCGGGTGGGGTCACCCGACCACAGTCTTGAGCGCGTCGCCGAGCGCAGAGGCCTCCTCGGCGTTGAGCTCGACCACGAGTCGGCCACCGCCCTCGAGCGGAACGCGCATCACGATGCCGCGCCCCTCCTTGGTGACCTCGAGCGGACCGTCGCCGGTCCGAGGCTTCATTGCCGCCATGCGGCACCCCTCTTCCACTAACTTCTGCGAGTTTGTCGTGCGCCCTGTGCACCCGACTTGTGCGCTGCACCATTATCGCCCATGCCACACAAACCGCGCAGCCACGGGTCGGTGTCGCCTCAGGGGCGGGCGTTCAGTCCGAAGGGTCGCCGGTGGCGTCGTCGGACTTCTCGGCGGTCGAATGCCCCCAATAATCGGGGGTCCTGACCTTTGCGCGCGGCTCCATCTCCGCCGCCATCCGGGTGAGCAGCGCGTCGACCTCCGACATTCGATAACCGCGGAACGCCAGCGAGAAACGGATCTTGCGGAGATCGCCGGCCTCGATCCTGCGATCGGCAGGGACCAGCGCATCGGGGCGGTCGTCGTATGCCGGGGCCATCGGCTCGCCGTGTCCGGCGGCCAGCATCGCCACTCCGCCCATGGCGAGCACGATGAGGACGGCGAAGACCCACATCATCGGATGGGACATGTGCGGCGCCTCCTCACGCGTGCCGCTCGCGGGCGGCGACCATCAGTGCGACGGCCTCGTCGACGTCATCGGTCAGGGTCAGCATGTCGATGTCGGTCTGCTTGATGCGGGCGTCCGCCAGCATGGAGCCCTGCATCCAGTCGATCAGGCCCTGCCAGTACTCCACACCCATCAGGACGATCGGGAACTGGGTGATCTTGAGGGTCTGCGACAGCGTCATCGCCTCGAAGAGCTCGTCCAGGGTGCCGATGCCGCCCGGCAGGACGACGTAGCCCTGCGAGTACTTCACGAACATCATCTTGCGGACGAAGAAGTACCGGAAGTTCAGCCCGAAGGCCACGTAGTCGTTGAGCTTGGCCTCCCACGGGAGCTCGATGCCGAGGCCCACGCTCTCGCCGCCGGCCTCCATCGCACCCTTGTTGGCGGCCTCCATCGCGCCGGGGCCACCGCCGGTGATGACAGCGAAGCCGGCCTTGGCCAGCCCCGCGCCGACCCGCACGCCGATGTCATAGGCGGGGTGCGTCGGGGTGATGCGCGCCGAACCGAAGACCGAGATCGCCGGACCGAGCTCGGCGAGGTCGTTGAAGCCCTCGACGAACTCCGCCTGGATCTTCAGCACCCGCCACGTGTCGGTGTGCACCCAGCCGCCGTCGCCACGGCTGTCCAGCAGTCGCTGGTCGGTCGTGGAGCCCTCAGGACGACCCTTGCTCGGCCGCGGTCCTGGTCCGTTTCGCCTCGTCATGGTTGATCCTCCCGCGTCGGGTGTCCGAGTAGCCACTGCCGCAACTGCTGTTCGCACTGCTCGATCTGCGCCACCTCGACGAACTCCTCCTGCTTGTGCGCGAGGAGGGGGTCGCCCGGTCCGTAGTTGACGGCCGGCACCCCCAGCGCGGTGAACCGGGCCACGTCGGTCCACCCGAACTTCGGGTTGACCACGCCACCGACTGCGTCCACGAAGGCCCGCGCCGCAGGCTGTTCGAGCCCCGGCAGCGCCCCGGGCGCGGAGTCGGTCAAGGTGATGTCGAAGCCGTCGAAGAACTCCCGCACGAACGCAAGGGCCTCGGCCTCCGAACGGTCGGGCGCGAACCGGAAGTTCACGGTGACGACGCATTCGTCGGGAATGACGTTGCCGGCGACGCCACCGCTGATCCCCACCGCGTTGAGCCCCTCGTGGTACTCCAGCCCGTCGATCACGGGCCGCCGGGCGTCGTACTCGTTCAAGCGGGTGAGTACGGCGGCCGCTGCGTGGATCGCGTTGACGCCCTTCCAGCTGCGGGCGGAATGGGCCCGCTCGCCGCGCGTGCGGACATCGACGCGCAGGGTGCCCTGGCACCCGGCCTCGACCACGGCGTTCGACGGCTCCATCAGGATCGCGAAGTCCGCTTCCAGCAACGCCGGGTCCGACTCGCTGAGCAGGCGCAGTCCGTTGAGTGCGGAGTCGATCTCCTCGCAGTCGTAGAGCACGAAGGTCACGTCGTGCACCGGCTCGGGCACCGTCGCGGCGAGACGCAGGATGACCGCGTCGCCACCCTTCATGTCGCAGGTGCCCAGGCCGTGCAGGAGGCCGTCCTCGAGGCGGCTCGGCAGGTTGTCGTTGAGGGGCACCGTGTCGAGGTGGCCCGCGATGACGACCCGCGACGCCCTGCCCAGCTCGGTGCGCGCGACGAGGGTGTTGCCGTGCCGGCTGACTGCGAGGTGCGGCAGTGCCACGAGCGCCGCCTCAACGGTGTCGGCGATCGCCTGCTCGTTGCGGCTGACCGACTCGATGTCGACCAGCGCCCGGGTCAGGGAGACGACATCGGCGGACAGGTCGAGGGGGTGCGGCGGACTCACCTGACCAGTCAAGCAGGCCGGCCCACGGCACCCACCCATCCGGGCCCGGCTTCACCGATGGTTTCGCGAAAATCTGCGCGGGGTATCCCGGAAGGGTCACCAGAACAGGTTTGTCGATCTCGGGAGAAGCAGGATGGCCTTCGACTACGAACAACTCGATTCACTTCTCGACGACGCGGCCCGCGAGGCCGCCTTCGCCGACCTCACCCGGCGGGACGGCTGGGACTACGACAACGGCAAGGACTACGTCGTCAAGACCGAGAACTACGGCGAGAGCTCGAGCGTGCAGACCGTCTACTTCGACGGTCGCGCCACGCTCGGTGGCTACAACATCGGAGCGACCAGCCCGACCGAGCCGTTCCCCTCGCTCGCTGCCGAGTACGCCGGCATGGTGTCGGGCTGGCGCAGCAAGCTCGACCAGGCCGTGTCCGGCTGGGACGGCGTACCGAAGCCCTCGGTCCTCGACGACGCCAAGGCGCAGTGCCTGCTGGGCGTGCAGAAGCTGGCGGGCGGCACCGGCAACGGCGGATCGCAGTTCGGGAACCCGGACCTGGAGGCGATCGGCTACATCCGCAAGTTCATCCCGAGCCCGGACCAGGGCGGCCAGACCATCAGCGCGTTCTACACCAACTACGGACCCGAGCGCCTGGAGACGGTTCTCGACGGCCAGTGCGAGGCGGTGGCCGCGCTGGGGGTGGCGATCACGGGCACGCAGAAGCTGTTCGAGACCTCCCGTGAAGACGTCGCGAACCTCGTCGGCAACGCGAAGGAGGCGTTCCGGCAGACCCGCAAGGACTATTCGAACCTCCAGACCATCCAGACCGTGCTGACGGTCGCCAACGCCACGGCGGGCGTGCTGGGGGTCTTCATCGGACCCGGTGTCGGTACAGCGGCGATCGGGGGGCTGAGTGCCGGCACCTCCTTCCTCAGCACGGCGCTGGGCCTGCTCCCGAAGCCGACGGAGTCGAAGCTGCCCTACAGCGGTTCCTCGCCCAACGACGTCTACAACGACTTCAAGAAGGGCTTCACCACCCTCACCGAGAAGGCCGAGGCGCAGGACCGGGGCCTGCAGATGGTGCTCGAGAGCATGCTTGCCGCCGTCAACGACCCGGTGAACCGCCTGAACTTCCACGTCCACCCCGGCCAGGGGGAAGCGCCGCTCGGCGACACGATCAACGTGCAGTACTCCACGCTGGAGCACATCGGCTACGAGTCCATGCCGACCGTGGCACGGGCGTTCCTCCAGGCTGCCGACCAGGTCGAGAGCAGCAACCAGATCAACGCCTGGATCCGCACCGGCATCGTCGGGCTCGGCAGCTACGGCTGCTACTTCGCGTGGCGCGACCTCGCCTACCAGATCACGCCCCTGCTCAACGACACCGGCGCCGAGGTCGTCCGGGCCGGCGAGTCACTGGCCGAGGCAGCGGGGTACTTCCGCGACAGCGACGGCTGGGCGAAGGACAAGCTCGGCGCCAACTACAAGGAGCTGGAAGGCGCCGAGCTCGGCTGGCAGGACCCGTACGTGCCGCCGCCCCCGCCGCCGCGTCGACACGGCGGCCCGCAGCCGTTCTGACGCGGGTCAGGCCAGCGCCAGACGGATGGCGGCCTGTTCACCGTCACCCACGACGACCGCGGTGGCGCCCTCGGCGTCCGCCCCGGCGCTGACGGTGTACGACGTCGCGAGGGTCTCCCCCGCGATCAGCGCCTCGTGCGTGGTGGCTGCCGCCAGGACCGCCGCCGAACCGGACACGACGAGCTCGATCCGGTCGGTCACGTCGAGGCCGCCGTCCTTGCGGGCCTGCTGGACCGCACGGACGAGGTCACGGGCGAGGCCCTCCTCGGCGAGCTCGGGCGTCACGACGGTGTCGAGGACGACGAAGCCGCCGGTCGGCAGCATGCCCGTCGCGGCGCCCTCGGCGGCATCACCGACCGCCGTCTCCAAGGAGTACTCCCCTTCGACGAGCGCGAGGCCGCCCGAGGTGACGGTGCCGTCCTCGGCCACGGACCAGTCGCCCGTCTTCGAGCCCTTGATGGCGAGCTGGACGTCCTTGCCGAGGCGCGGACCGGCCGCACGAGCGTTGACGGTGAGCTTCTGCTCCACGCCGTAGCCCTCGGCCTCGTCGGAGTCGGCGGCCACCAGGCGCACCGACTTCACGTTGAGCTCGTCGGCGATGATCTCGCTGAACGGCTCGAGTGCGGTCGGGTCGGCCACCACGACGGTGAGCTGCGCGAGCGGCAGCCGGTTGCGCAGCCGGGCGGCCTTGCGCAGTGCGGACGTCGCCGAGCAGACCTCGCGGACCTGGTCCATCGCAGCGACGAGCGCGTCATCTGCCGGCAGGGCCGACACGTCGGGCCAGTCGGCCAGGTGCACCGAGCGCTCGCCGGTCAGGCCGCGCCAGATCTCCTCGGTGGTCAACGGCAGCAGCGGGGCGATGGCCCGGCACACGACGTCGAGCACCGCGGCCAGCGTCTCGAACGCTTCCGGCTTGCCCTCCCAGAACCGCTCGCGGGAGCGGCGGACGTACCAGTTGGTCAGCACGTCGAAGAACGCACGCGTGGTCTCGCAGGCATCCGCGATCGCGTACTCGTCGAGCTCGGCGGTCAGCTTGTCGACGTACTGCCTGGTCTTGGCGAGCAGGTAGCGGTCGAGCGGGTCGCTCGAGTCCGTCGAGCCCTGGGCGTCGTAGTGCTCGGCGTTGGCGTAGAGCGCGAAGAAGTACCACGTGTTCCACAGCGGGATCATCACCTGGCGCACGGCCTCGCGGATGCCCTGCTCGGTCACCACGAGGTTGCCACCGCGCAGGATCGGGCTGGCCATGAGGAACCAGCGCATCGCGTCGGCGCCGTCGCGGTCGAAGACCTCGGACACGTCGGGGTAGTTGCGCAGCGACTTCGACATCTTGTTGCCGTCGGAGCCCAGCACGATGCCGTGGCTGATGCACGACGAGAACGCCGGCTTGTCGAAGAGCGCCGTCGCCAGGATGTGCAGCGTGTAGAACCAGCCGCGGGTCTGGCCGATGTACTCGACGATGAAGTCCGCCGGGAAGTGCTGCTCGAACCAGTCGGTGTTCTCGAACGGGTAGTGCACCTGGGCGAAGCTCATCGAGCCCGAGTCGAACCACACGTCGAGCACGTCGGAGACGCGACGCATCGTCGACCTGCCGGTCGGGTCGTCGGGGTTGGGTCGGGTCAGGTCGTCGATCCACGGGCGGTGGAGGTCGCGCAGGCCCTGGGCGTTGACCGGCAGGCGGCCGAAGTCGCGCTCGATCTCGTCGAAGGAGCCGTAGACGTCGATCCGCGGGTACGTGGGGTCGTCGCTCTTCCACACCGGGACCGGGCTGCCCCAGAAGCGGTTGCGGGTGATCGACCAGTCGCGGGCGTTCTCGAGCCAGCGACCGAACTGGCCGTCCTTGATGTGCTCGGGGGTCCAGCGGATGTCCTGGTTGAGCTCCCCCATCCGGTCCTTGATCTTGGTGACCTCGACGAACCACGACGAGACGGCCATGTAGATCAGGGGTTCGCGGCAGCGCCAGCAGTGCGGGTAGGAGTGGTTGTAGGACTCGCGGCGCAGCAGCACCGTGCCCGGGCTGACCGAGGCGGTCGCGGCCTTGAGGTCACCGATGATGTGCGGGTTCGCGTCGAAGACCTGCATGCCTTCGTAGTCGGTCACCGGGAACGTGAAGCGCCCGTCCTTGCCGACGGGTACGACGGTCTCGACACCTGCCGCGTCGAGGATCGCCTTGTCGTCCTCACCGAAGCCGGGCGCGAGGTGCACCAGCCCGGTGCCGTCCTCGACGGTCACGAAGTCGGCAACCAGCACGCGGTGTGCGTTGTCGGCGCCGGCGTAGTAGGTGAACGGCGGCGTGTAGCTGCGACCCGCGAGGTCGGCGCCGGTCAGCGTCTCGACGACGTTCGGTTCCTCCCCCAGCTCCTTCGCGTACGACGCCAGCCGGGCCTTGGCCAGGAGGTACCGCTCCGCGGAGCCGGTGGGCAGGTCGGACTCGACGACGACGTACTCGATCGACGGGCCGACGGCGATACCCATGTTGGACGGCAGGGTCCACGGCGTCGTGGTCCAGACCAGCGCGAGCTCGCCGGAGTCGAGGCGGAACCCGACGGTGAGGGCGGGGTCCTGACGGTCCTGGTAGACGTCGTCGTCCATCCGCAGCTCGTGGTTGGAGAGCGGGGTCTCGTCGTTCCAGCAGTACGGCAGGATCCGGAAGCCCTCGTAGACGAGGCCCTTGTCGAACAGGCCCTTGAAGGCCCACAGGACCGACTCCATGAACTCGGGGTTCATCGTCTTGTAGTCGTTGTCGAAGTCGACCCAGCGCGCCTGGCGGGTGACGTACTCGCGCCACTCGCCGGAGTACTTGAGCACCGAGGCGCGACAGGCGTCGTTGAACTTGTCGATGCCCATCTCGACGATCTCGTCGGTGGTCTTGATGCCGTTGAGGCGCATCGCCTCGAGCTCGGCGGGCAGGCCGTGGGTGTCCCAGCCGAAGCGGCGCTCGACCCTCTTGCCGCGCATCGTCTGGTAGCGCGGCACGATGTCCTTGACGTAGCCGGTGAGCAGGTGGCCGTAGTGCGGGAGACCGTTGGCGAACGGCGGGCCGTCGTAGAAGACGAACTCGTTCTCGCCGGAGGCGCCCGGGTCGCGCTGCTCGACCGACGCCCGGAACGTGTCGTCCTCGGCCCAGTAGGCCAGGACCCCCTCCTCGATGGCGGGGAACTTCGGGGAGCCGGGAACGGCACCCTGCCCGTTGTTCGGGTCGGCGGTCGGGTCGGTGGTGACCTTCGGATAGGTCATCTGGCTTCGGTCTCCTGCGTCGTCTGCGGATTTCGTTGGTAGAGCTTGTCGAAACCCAGGGACGATCCGTCAGGACCGCGGTACCACCCTGCTTGCCCCTTGCGGGACCTCTCATTCAATGCTGTGACGGGCCTACCCGCCGGGTTCTACTTGCCTTGCGGCTTTCTTCCCGGAGCTCGCCGCTGATGACGGCTCAAACGCTGGTGCCCCCAGCGTACGGCGGCCGGGGGTCCTTGGGAAAATGGGATTGCGCGGACCTCCTACGGTGGGCGCATGTCTGATGCTGCCGCCGGCGAACTGGCCAACTACCGCGACTACCTCGGCGAGTACCGCAAGATGTTCAGCCGAAAGCTCGAGGACCTCGCCCCCGGTGAGCTCGCTCGCCGCTCCGTGCCCCCGAGCAACCTCAGCCTGCTCGGCCTGCTCCGCCACCTGGCGCGGGTGGAGCACTTCTGGTTCCAGATGGCGTTGCAGGGTGCACCCGGCCCCCGCCTGCACGACGACGACGGTGACGCCGGCTTCGCTGCCATCACCGAGCGGGACGCCACCCAGGCCGACGTCGACGAGGCGTTCGTTGCCTGGCGCGAGCAGGTCGCGCTCGCCGACGAATGGGCGGACCGGCAGACCGACGCCGATCTCGCCACGGTCGTGACGTTCCGCGACGGGACCGAGACGGCGAGTGCGCGCGACATCCTCGTGCACATGATCGAGGAGTACGCCCGCCACACCGGCCATGCCGACCTCCTCCGCGAGTGCATCGACGGCCGCACGGGAGAATGACCGGGTGAGTCATCTCCTCGACGACGCGGTCGCGTCCGAGCGCACTGCCGACGGCGTCCACCGGGTCCAGCTGACGGCGGACTGGAACACGGCCAACCAGACGCCCAACGGCGGCTACATCCTCGCGCTGCTGCTCCACGCCGCGCTGCAGGAATCGGCCCACCCCGACGCACTCAGCATCGCCATCACCTTCTTCCGCCCGGGGCTCCCGGGCCCCGGTGACATCACGGTTCGCGAGGTGCGCGCCGGACGTCGCGTCTCCACGTACGACGCCGTGCTGGTCCAGGCCGGCAAGGAGATCGCGCACGCGGTGGTGAGCACCCATGACTGGGACGCCGCCGGCACGTTCGACCACGCACCGCACCAGGCACCCGTCGTACCGCGGCCGGAGGACTGCCAGGACGTCAGCGCGCTGATGTCACCGGGCATGGTGCCGATCCTCGACCGCTACACCTACCGCGCGCCAGTGATCCCCGGGTGGCTCACCGGCAAGCCCTCGGGCACCACGGAGTCGCTCTGCTGGATCCGCGCCACCGACGAACGTCCGGTCGACGCCCTGCTCGCGGGCGCGATGACCGACGCGTTCCCGCCCGTCACCGCCGAGATCGGCCACCTCGCCTCGGCCACCATCCAGCTCACCGTGCACTTCCGCCGCCGCCCCGAGACCGTCTGGGCCCTGGGCCACGTCGTCACCCGCCACGTCCTCGCCGGCTACCACGACGAGGACGTCGAGCTCTGGGACGACCAGGGGCGGTTGATCGCGCAGTCGCGGCAATTGGCGATCCTCAGCAACGGATGATTCAGCTGACCTCAGCAACGGTCACCGTCGTACCCGCGTCGGTGGTCGGCGTACTGAACTCGACCTGATCGGCGCGGTCGAGGCTGAACTCGTCGGTGGTGTCGTTGAGGTTGATCCCGCCGCCGTCTCCCCGTGGCGCCATCTTCCTGCTGGTCTCCAGGCGGATCTTGTCGTCGTCGATCTTGACGACGGTGATCAGCAGTTCCTCGCCGGCAACAGGCACCGAGAAGGATTCGAACTCGCCGAGGATGACCGACGACGTGCTCGGTGCGGGTTGTTCACGCTGCGCGCCGGTCCAGGCCTGGACGGTGAACTCGAGTTCGACCGGCGCGGCTGGTTCGTCGTCGCCGCACGCGGTGAGCAACGGGATCAGGAGGAACGGCAGGAGCGTCATGCTGGCTTTCACGCCGAGAGTCATGCCCGCTGCGACGGTGCCGACACGTCGTCGGTTCCGCCACCCCATAGAATCTCCTCACGTGACTGCCGCATGGGGCTTCGGCCTGACGACGTACGCCGCCGACCAGACCGTTCTCGACGTCTGGTTCCCGAGTCCCGCACTGGGCGAGAAGCCGGCTGACGCCGTGTCGCCGGCCGACCTGGCGGCCCTCGAGGGCTCCGACGAGGCACGCGGGGTGACCCGCAGGGTCGAGCTCGTCGAGATCGCCGACCTGGCGACGGCTCCCGCGAGCACCGCCGACGTGTGGCTGCGGCTGCACCTGCTCTCGCACCGCCTCGTCGCGCCCCACGGGCAGAACCTCGACGGCGTCTTCGGCCTGCTGACCAACGTCGTGTGGACCTCCGCCGGCCCCTGCTCGATCGAGGGCTTCGAGCTCACCCGCGCCCGCCTGCAGGCCGCCGGCAAGCACGTCACCGTCTTCGGCATCGACAAGTTCCCGCGCCTGGTCGACTACGTCATCCCCGGTGGCGTGCGGATCGCCGACGCCGACCGGGTCCGGCTCGGTGCTCACCTGGCCGAGGGCACCACGGTCATGCACGAGGGCTTCGTGAACTTCAACGCCGGCACGCTCGGCACGTCGATGGTCGAGGGCCGGATCTCCGCCGGCGTCGTCGTCGGTGACGGCTCCGACGTGGGCGGCGGCGCCTCGATCATGGGCACCCTGTCGGGCGGCGGCAAGGAAGTCGTCTCGATCGGCCAGCGCTGCCTGCTGGGCGCCAACGCCGGCATCGGCATCTCGCTCGGCGACGACTGTGTCGTCGAGGCGGGCTGCTACGTCACCGCCGGCACCAAGGTCACCGTGCTCGAGCCCGGCAAGGAGGCGCGGGTCATCAAGGCACGGGAGCTCTCCGGCGCCAGCAACGTGCTGTTCCGCCGCAACTCGGTCACAGGAGCCATCGAAGCCGTGCCGTGGCAGGGCGAGGGCATCGCCCTCAACGCCGCCCTGCACGCCAACTGACAACGCCTGTCCGTCACCAGCACTCACGCAGACTGGGAGCCGTGAAGCGCAGAGCAACGTCGGTCGTGGTCGGCATCGCCGTGCTGGCGAGCGTCGCCGGCGTGAGCATTGCCATCCTCAAGGTGACCGACGACCTGGTCGGCGGACCGGACGGTGACTGCAAGGTCACGGTCGACCAGCACAGCGTCAAGATCGACGCCGAGCAGGCCGAGTACGCGTCCCTGATCGCCTCGATCGCCGTACGACGGGGCCTGCCTGCGCGAGCAGCGTCCATCGCGCTGGCCACCGCCTACCAGGAGTCGAAGCTCGACAACATCGACTACGGCGACCGCGACTCGATCGGCCTGTTCCAGCAGCGCCCGTCGCAGGGCTGGGGCACCCGCGAACAGATCCTCGACCCGATCTACTCCACCAACGCGTTCTACGACGCACTGGTCAAGATCGACGGCTACGAGGACATGGAGATCACGGTCGCCGCGCAGAAGGTCCAACGGTCCGCCTTCCCCGACGCGTACGCCGACCACGAGGCCGACGGCCGGGCCCTGGCCTCCGCCCTCGCCGGCTACTCCCCCGCCACCTTCACCTGCGACCTCGACGGCGGCGCTCCTTCCGTCAGCGACGAGCTGATGCCGAACGGCCTGACCGAGCGTGCCGACACCACCCGCAAGGAACTGCTGAAGCGGTTCGGCAACCTCAAGCTCGGCGGCTACGCGCCCAACGGCGTCGACAGCGGCCACATCGACGGATCCGCGCACTACGAAGGTCGCGCGATCGACGTGTTCGTGCGACCGATCAACAACGCGAACAACATCCGCGGCTGGGCGATGGCCCACTACCTGGTGGCCAACGCCGCACGCCTCGACGTGCGCACGGTCATCTTCGACGACCGGATCTGGACCGCCGGCCGGGACGGCTGGCGCGACTACGATCCGCCCGACTCGCCCGGTGACATCAAGATCCTGGAGCACCGCGACCACGTCCACGTCGACGTCTTCGACTAGTTCGTGACCCGCCAGTCGAGCGGGGTCACCGGGTCGGGGCGGTAGCTGCAGCAGGTGCCGGTGCGCACGGCCGCGTCGAGATGGCCACCCAGGTCGGGCAATTGCTCGCTGATCCGGGCCAGGGCGTACCGCAACGAGCGGGTCACGCTGGTGCGGGCGCGTTCCACGGTGCCCGCCGATCGCCGCGACCGACCGCCGAGCCCGACCGCGCTCGACAGCTCTGCCATCAGGTAGTCGCGGTCGCGCTCCGCCAGGATCCGCCGCGCCTCGTCGTTGTCACGCTCGGCTTCCGCCAGGTCGTCCTCGACGTCGGCGAGCCGACGGCGGTACGCCGCCCGGGCCTCGTCGTCCAGGACCGGCAGGCCCGCTTCGACGATCCCGGCCCCCGCCAGGTCGAGCACGTGGAACTCCCGCCCGGGCTCGGCGACCAGGGTGGCCAGCAGGTGCACGCCCTTGAGGTCGGGCACCCATGCCCGACGATCACGGCACCCGATCTCCCACCGGTCACCGGAACGCACGAGGAACGCCTCGGCTGGGCTGACGGACGGGGCGGCTGCCTGGCTGGCGGACGGGGCGGGTGCCTGTTCGCCCGCCCCGAGCAGCACCTCGACCGCCGCCGCGCGATGCCCGGCCCCGAACTCCCGGAACCCGGCCACCGCCGATCGCCATTCCATCGACGCAAGGTCCTCGGCGCCCGTGCCACGAAGGGCGTGCCCGAGGACGACTCGCGCGGTCGCGACGTCGTACGGCGCCCCGAGGTCGGCCCAGCACGCCACGGCCGTCTGCGCCGGTTCCACCGCAGCATGCGGCGTTCCCGCGACGAGTGCCGCGCGAGCGCGGGCCAGCGCGGCCGTGGCGCGCATCCCCGGGCTCGGGTAACGGGCCTGGATGGCGGTGAGCTCCTCGGCCGCGGCATCGGCTCCGGCCCGGTCGCCACGGACCTCGGCGATCTCGGATCGTGCCGCGAGCAGCGGCGCGAGGCGGAGGTCACCGAACGGCGGGCGTTCCTTCCACGGCACCTCCATCGGGTACTCGATCTCGCCGCGCACCATCTCCTCGGCGACGTCGGCGCGTCCCTGCGCCAGCCGCACCAGGGCGAGCCCCGGCTGCGGTGACCACGCCCGCTCGTGCGCCTCGAGATAGGCCTCCTCGGCGCCGACGAGATCGCCCCGGAGCAGCCGGATGTTGCCCAGCTCGACCAACGGCCACCCGAACTCTCGACGCATCCACGGGCGGAGCTCGACGCAGGCAGCCAGCGCCTCCTCCTCCGCCGCTGCGGCCGGACCCGAGACGCGCAGCAGCTCGGCGCGATGGATCCGGCAGCGGCCGTTCGTCCCCCCGAAGGCCCGGCCCTGGCGCCAACGGTCCATGGTCTCGGTCCACTCCCGCGCGCGGTCGTGACGACCGACCCACTGCGCCGCGCAGATCAGCTCGCAGTAGACGTTGCCCGTGGTCAGCGGATCGAACGCGCCCGCTTCCAGGTCGGCCGCCAGCTCGTCGAGCATCGCGATCCCGCGGTCGACGTCGCCAGCGTGGATCGCCAGCCGGGCCAGTGCCGTCCGGCCCAGGCCCTGCGCCGGAGCGACGCCGAACCGCTGGCCGAGCTCGACCGCCTCCAGCGCGGGCTCCAGCGCCGACTCCGGGTCGCCCGACAGGAAGCGTTCATACGCAGCGACGATCGCCAGCAACGCGTGCACCGGGCCGGCCGGTGCGTCACCGAGCGACCGCTTCGCACGAGCCGTCCAGCCCCGGACCGGCGCCATCAGGCCGGTCTCGCAGAGCAGGTTGATGGCGACCATGGCGGCCGCCCGCGCGGCATCGACCGGTTCGCCGGCGGCTGTCTGGACGTCGTACAAGCGCTCCCAGGCGGAGACCGAGGCCTCGAACTCACCCGCGCCGTACGCCTCGACCGCCCGCGCCTCCAGCGCGGCAGGCGTGTCGGGGGTCGTCACTGTCGCATTGTGACACCGGTTGTCACGCCTCAGGGGTGAATCAGTTCCCCGACCACAGGAGCCCGTCATGCACCTCCCGAAGACCGACCTCCCGATCAAGATGAATGCCCTCGGCGCGACCGCCCGCCACCTCCCCAACTTCGGCATCGGGTCCGGCCCGCTGGCGGTCGAGTACTTCACCCTCGCCGCCGGTGTCGACATCGCACCGCTGCTGCAGGGCCTGCCCGACGACGCCTGCCAGGCCGAGCACTGGGGCTACCTGCTGAACGGCAAGGTCGTGGTGACCTACTCCGACGACTCCCAGGAGTTCTGCAGCGGCGGCGACGTCTTCTACTGGCCCGCGGGCCACTCGGTGCGCGTGGAGGAGGACGCCGACATGGTCCTGTTCAGCGCGCAGGACGAGCACCTGCAGGCGATGAACCACATGCTCGAGAAGCTCGCGACCATCCCCGCCTGAGGAAAAGTCGGCACCGGACTGATGCGCGTCGGCGTCGTTGGTGCCACCATCGGGAATGGATCTCGGGCATCCCGGAAGGACACCACCATGGACACCTCCACGGCCCGAGTCGCCCTTGCTGCGCTGGCCCTCCTGGCACCCGTGCTCGTCGGCTGCGGCGGTGACGACGGCACCGACGGGTCCGGGGGCGGGGGCGGAGGCGGCGGCGGAGTACCCGAGGTCAAGACCGCGGCCCTCGGCACGCCGGTCGACATCGAGTTCCGGGCCTCCGGCGCGGACACCGTGCAGGGCACGGGTACGGTCACCGTCACCGCGGTGCGGGAAGGGGCGATCAAGGACCTGACCGACGCCGGCTTCGAGCTGGATCCCGAGGAGGCGGCGACCACGCCGTTCTACGTCGACGTGACGTTCCAGAACAACGCGGACGTCGAGGTCGACATCCAGGGAATGTCGGGGCGCGACCAGGACAACACCCTGATCCTTCCGCTGATCCTGCTCGATCTCAGCGGTGAGGGCTTCGCCCCCTGCCCGAAGGTGCCCCGGAAGGTGGCGGCCGGACAGTCGGCCACGGGCTGCTCGATCATCCTGGTGCCCGAAGGTGCCACCCTCGAGAAGGTCAGCTACAACGCAGGTGGAGCTGCCGGTTTCCTCTACTGGGAATCCGGGCTCTGAGTCAGGCGGGCCACCGCAGCGTCGATCCGCTCGTCGGTGGCCGTGAGCGCCACCCGCACGTGCTTCGCGCCGGCCGTTCCGTAGAACGCACCCGGCGCGACGAGGATCCCCTGCGCGGCCAGGTCGGCGACCATCGCCCAGCAGTCCGGTCCGTCGGGACCCTTGGTGGTCCAGAGGTACAGCGACGCCTCGGAGTGCTCGATCGTGTAGCCGGCCGACTCCAGCGCTGCGCGCAGCTTCGTACGACGGGCGCGGTAGCGCTCGTGCTGCTCGGCGACATGGGCCTCGTCACCGAGCACGGCGGCCATGGCCCGCTGGGTGGGGCCGGGCATCAGCAGTCCGAGGTTCTTGCGGACGGCGAGCAGCTCGGCGATCACTGCGCGGTCACCGGCGACGAACCCGCAGCGGTAGCCGGCGAGGTTGGACCGCTTCGACAGCGAGTGGACGATCAGGATGCCGTCGGCCGATCCGCCGCAGACGTCGGGGTGCAGGACCGAGGTTGCCTCGCCCTCCCAGACGCAGTCGAGGTAGCACTCGTCGGACACGAGGAGCACGCCCCGCTCGCGGCACCAGTCGACGACCTTCTTCAGGTGCTCCTTCGGGAGCACCCGGCCGGACGGGTTGGACGGCGAGTTGATCCAGAGCAGCTTCGGCGTCTCGGGCCCGAAGCTGGTCAGGGAATCGGTCGCCACCGACGTCGCGCCGACGTACGCCGCACCGACCTCGTAGGTCGGATAGGCCAGTGCCGGGTACCCGATGATGTCGCCCGGGCCCAGGCCCAGGTTGGCCGCCAGGGTGGAGATGAACTCCTTGGACCCGATCAGCGGCAGCACCTGGTCGAGGCCCAGGCCGGTGACACCGTGGGTGCCGGCCAGCCAGTCCACGACCGCCTGGCGGACCTCGGGGATCCCGATGGTGAGCGGGTAGCCGGGAGAGTCCGCGGCAGCCGCCAACGCGGCGCGGGCCACCTCGGGCGTCGGGTCGACCGGCGTACCGATCGACAGGTCGACGATCCCGCCCGTGTGGGCGCGCGCCTGTTCGGCGTACTGCGTCAACTGGTCCCAGGGAAAGTCGGGAAGCCGCCGCGAGACCGGCTCAGCCACTGAGGTGCTCAGTGTTCGTCGTGGATCTGCGGCTCGAGCGCAGCGACGAGCTCGGCGTCCTTGTCGATCTCACCCATCTTGGCGGCACCGCCGGGCGAGCCGAGGTCGTCGAAGAACTTGACGTTGGCGTCGTAGTAGTCCTTCCACTCCTCCGGGACGTCGTCCTCGTAGAAGATGGCTTCCACGGGGCACACGGGCTCACACGCACCACAGTCGACGCACTCGTCGGGGTGGATGTAGAGCATCCGCTTGCCTTCGTAGATGCAGTCGACCGGACATTCATCGACGCACGCACGGTCCTTCAGGTCAACGCACGGCTGCGAGATGATGTAGGTCATCGGTGTTCCTCCTGGACCAGGGCCTTCAACTTCGGAGACTGCGGGGCGACACGAAAGACTTTCGTGTCAGGGGGTCAGCCTAGTATCCCCACCGTGCCTTCCGTGCGCAGACCCTCCTCTTCTGGACAAGATCCGTCCGCAGACCCTCCGACCGGCCACGCCCTCGGGCCGCACGTGGTCGGCCAGCGGGTCGTCGTACGACGGATCGTCCGAGGCGAGACCGGGCCGACCGGGGGTCCCGCCATGACCGATCTCCTGGGCGTCTGCGTCGCCTGGGGCGACGGTGTCTGCGTCGTCCAGCCCGAGACCGGGGGCGCCGTCACCATCACGCTCGCCGACATCGTCTCGGGCAAGCCGGTGCCACCGCGCCCCTCGATCCGGCAACGCGTCAGCGCGCGGGATGCGGAGTCGCACACCGGAGCGCTCTGGCCCGCGGTCGAACGCGTCGCCCTCGGCGGCTGGGAGCTGCGCTTCGACCCCGCCCCCGTCGGCCGCGTCCTCAAGCGCGCCAACTCGTGCCTGGCCATGGGCGACCCCGGCCTCGCTCTCCCGCGGGCCCTGGCCGCGATCGAGGAGTTCTACGCCGAGCGCGGCCGCGACCCGCTGGCCCAGGTCGAGGTCGGGTCACCCGAGGAGGACGCCTTCCGCGACGCCGGATGGCAGCCCCTCGACCACGGGGAGTCGGAGCTCTGGCTCGCCTCCGTCTCCCGTGTACGACGATCGCTGCCGCCGCCCGTCCGCCCGGTGGAGCTCGTGGTCAATGGTCCGCGGGCCGTGGCGAGCGTGGGCTCCGGCTGCGACCCGCTCGCGGAAGGGCACGCAGCGATCGACGGCGACTGGATCGGCCTGCACGGCGTGACCGTCGACCCCACCCACCGCCGCCGGGGCCTGGCCACCGCCGTGGTCTCCGAGCTCCTCGAGTGGGGTGCCGAACAGGGGGCGATGACGGCGTGGCTGCACGTCGAGACCGACAACCCCGGCGCACAGGAACTGTGGGCGGCACTGGGCCTGGCCCCGCACCACGCTTGCCGGTACCTCAGGCCGCCCTCGTCGTCGTAGGCTCACCAGATGGGCATCCCTGGTCGCGACCTCCCCGTGCGCAGGATCCGTTTCGGCTACCCCCAGGGGTCGCTGCGCCAGCACTACGTGGACGACGACCTCGTGATGAGCCACGTCGTCGCGGTGCTCTCCGCGACCTTTCCACCGGGCGAGGACTTCTTCGTCCGATCGGTGCGGCACTACGGCGACGCCATCAGCGACAGCGAGCTGAAGCAGCAGGTGCGCGGATTCATCGGGCAGGAGGTCACGCACGGCCGGGAGCACCGCGAGCTCAACCAGAGGCTCCAGGAGATGGGCTATCCCACCCACCGCGTGTCCCGGTTCGTGAAGGCAGTGCTCGCCGATGCCACCCGGCGTGCTCCGGCCCGGCTCTGCCTCTCGTACACGGCGGCACTGGAGCACTACACGGCGACGCTGGCTGAGTGCCTGCTCACGAAACCCGAGGCCCAGCGGCTGCTGGGCGACACCGAGGTGCGCAACATCCTGCTGTGGCACGCACTGGAGGAGACCGAGCACAAGGCCGTCGCTTTCGACGTCTACCGCGCCACGGGTGGGTCAGAACGAGTGCGCAAGCTCAGCTTCGTGATCCAGACCTTCGGGCTCGGTGGGCTCGTCGTGATCGCCACCGCGCTGTCGATGCTTCGCGACCGCGCGACCTACCACCCGGTCCGGCTCCTCCGCAGCCTGCTCCGGCTGCGGACCTCGCCGTTCCTGGCCGCCGACGTCCGCAGCCAGCTCCGCGACTACCTCCGCACGGGATTCCACCCTGACGACCACGACAACACAGCACTTCTGGAGCGCTGGACGGCCGAGCTGTTCGGACCTGGGGGCACGCTGGTCGACCACCTGCACTGACGCAGCTTGAATCCGCACCGTCTACTGGTCGGCCCTACTGCTCGGCCAGGGCTCCCAGGGCGTCGCCCGTCAGCCGGTAGGTCGTCCACTCCTGCATCGGCCTCGCACCGAGGGCCTCGTAGAACTCGATCGACGGGGTGTTCCAGTCGAGCACGGCCCACTCGACGCGCTGGTAGCCGCGGTCGACAGCGATCCGCGCGAGGGCAGCCAGCAACGCCTTGCCCAGCCCGCCGCCACGCTGCCCGGGCTCGACGTACAGGTCCTCGAGGTAGATGCCCGGGACACCGGTCCACGTCGAGTAGGTGCGGAACCACAGCGCGATCCCGACGACCCGACCGTCCGCCTCGGCCACCAGCACCGACGCCACCGGGTCCGGGCCGAACAGCCAGGTGTGCAGGTACTCCTCGGTCGTCGCGACCGCGTCGGGCTCGCGCTCGTAGGCCGCGAGCTCGCGGATCAGGCGCAGGATGTCGGGGACGTCTGCGGGCCTGGCTTCACGGATGCCGTCGGGGAGGTGCATCCCCACGATCGTACGGTGCGTCATTCCTGTTCGAGACGGCCTTCGACCGCGTCGGCATCCGAGTCCGCTCCCTCGTCGCGAAGCGCGTCGGCCAGCCGGTAGCCGAGCTGGTACCACCGGTTGGAGTCCGGCTCCAGCTGATCCCACAAGCCGCGGAGGTCCTCGGCGGGCACGTCCGCACCGGCGTCGAGGCGCAGCAGCACTGCACCTGCCGCCGCACCCGGTTCGCCCACGGCCAGGAAGCCCGCCTGCGCTTCCGCCGCCAACTGCAGGGCGTCCCCGTGCCGCCCGGCGCCCAAGGCGATCTCGGCTCGCTGGACCGAGATCCCCGCGCGATGGAAGCGCGCTCCGGGGTCCGCCGGGTCCAGGTCGTTGATGCCCGAGGTGGCAGCGTCGAGCAGTGCGGCGGCCCTCTCAGGGTCCTCACCGACGATGGCCGCACCCGCAGCACACCTCCAGAAGCGCACCGCGTCGAGCGGCCACCCGGCATCGCTGGCCAAGCCGGCACCGGCGCTCCAACTGCTCACGGCCTCGGTCCAGCGCTCCAGGTTCTCCAGGAAGTTCGCCTCCTGGTCGAGGAGATGCAGGTGCCATCCCGGTTCTCCGTGGTCGACGGCAAACGGCAACAACAGTCGCACCCTGTCCAGCGCGTTGTCCCAGTCGCCGAGGACTTCGTTCGCGCGCACGAGTACGTCGAGCAAGCGCGCCCGGGGGTGGCTGCGATCGGCGTCATCCAGGACACCGATGGCCTCCTCGGCTGCGTGGGCGGCCGACTCGGCATCACCCACCCGGAGGTACGCCTCCGCCAGGTCTGCCTGGAGACCGGGGTTCATCTGGTCCACCGTCGACAACAGCGCGACGGCCTCGATGAGGTCGTCGACCGCGCTGGCCGCCGCCCCCATCGCCAGATGTGCCCGCCCACGCTGCCACAACGGCATGATCCGCGCCGGGCCGTCGTCGACTGCGTCCACCACGGCTGAGTAACGGTCGACCGCCTCTTCGTACTTCTCGAGCTCGACAGCGATGTCCCCCGAAAGGAACAGGTGCGCGAGCCGGGAATCACCGCTCAGCTCTTCGTCGACCACGCCCCTCAGCACGGCGTCGGCGTCCTCGGCACGATCCGACAGGAGGAACAGGCGCGCGAGTCGCGTCCCCCAGACCGCCCGATGTGCCACGTCGTTCTCGATGAGGTTTCGCAGCGGCGCCTCGCCGGTGATGAGTGCTTCCTCGATCTCGCCCCGTTCCGCCAGGACGCTCGAGATCCGTGCCCGCGTTCGCGCGGAGCGATGATCATCACCCACCTCGTCGTACTGCACGAGGACTGCACGGAACTGCTCGAGGGCGGCGTCGAAGTCGTCCGCCACCCACGACTGCAAGGCACGTCCCTCCGCGAGCCGGGCGCTCTCCACAGGAGTACGGCGCCCCGCCGACACCCCTGCATCCCAGGCGTCCCAGGCCGCGCCGGCCCGCTCGAACGCGCGGTCCCACCACGCCGCATCGGCCGCATCCAGGAGTTCGTCGATCGGCAGTTCCGAGAGATCCACTGGCGCTGGACCGTCAGCGGGCGCCTCGGTACCGCGGGCTTCCTGCTGCTCCCGGATGCGCTCCCGAGCGCTGTGGGCACGGGCGGCGGTCTGGGACAGCGGGAGGTAGTCGATCCACGGCTCGCGTGTCAGCACACGTTGCACGCGGGCGCCTCGACTGGTCGTGCCATTGCGCTCGTCGAAGCGAGCACCCAGTTCTGTGGCAAGGGCAGCCAGCTCGGCTGCCGCATGACCGACGGGAACCCTCCCCTCGCGGGTGCGCACCGTCAGCCCGCTGTCGATCGCTTCGATCCGGGTCAGCGCGTGAGCCGCGGCAGCCGCAAACTCCATCCGGGCATGCGGAGAGTCGGCATCGTCGATCAGCGGCAGGTGCGCATCGACGATCTCCAGGGCCCGGACCTCGTTGCCGGTGCACGCGCAGAACCGCACGTGCTGGGAGATCATCTCGAGCTCGGCAGCACGGCCGCGGTGGCGCCGGTAGCTGGCCCGGTGCGCCTGCGCGGCGTCCTCGAGGAGCCCCTCGGCCACCATCGCCTCGAGCGCGGTGGCCTGCATCTCCTGCGGTTGCTCGGAGCATGTGACCGTGCCGGCGAGTACCGGCCGCGCGAGCGCCACCGCTTCGGCGTACCGACCGCGTTGGGTGAGGTATTCGACCTGATGGCTCGGGCAACAGCCGAGGCAGTCCGACAGGTCGTCTCGCGGCGCAGCCAGCCACAACCGCAACTGCTCGGCAGCTTCCTCCTCGTCCCCCACGTGCCGGGCGACCAGGTGCCGGGACATGTGGACCGCGTGCATGGACTGCCCGGCCTGCCGGTACCGACGCTCCATGTCATCGAGGGTCGAGCGGGCCATCTCCAACGACAGCTCCGGGAAGCGGATCAGGGTCGACGGGACGAACTTGAAGGCCCACAGCAACATCAAGCGGTGGTGTCCGAAACGCGCCGGATCCTTGTCCCACTCGGCGAGGCACCAGGCGAAGGGGATCGGCATCTTCCGCCGCTCGCCACCCATCGTGTAGGCGTGGGCCAACAGGACGCGTGCCTCGAAGGCGACATCGAGGTCCACGCCGTCGGCTCGTTGCGCGACGGCTTCGAGCGCCCGGTTCCGCCCCTTGCCGTAAGGCAGGGTCTCGGCGCGCGCCAACGCGTCCTGGAGGTCCTCGGTCATGAGTCCGTGCCCTTCTCTCGGGGAACTGCCTGCTCCAGCAAGCCAAGGAAGGAGCGGTTCATCAACGCGGAATCGGCCGGCCGGATCGGGTGGTTGCCCTGCATGAGGGCCTGTCCGTACAGCCCCTCGACCGTCAGTCGGGTCACTGTCGGGTCTTCGATCGTCGTGAGCCGACGCACGAGCGGGCTGCGATGGTTCAGGACCAGCTGAGGCAGGGTCTCCTGCTCAGGACCCTCGTCGAGGGCGTCGAGCACTCCGGCCCACAGGCCGTCCGCCTGATCGCGAGTACGGCGCAACTCCGCGCCGAAAGCCGCGTCACTGTCGACGAGGAAGAGTGCAGGAAGGCTGGCCGGCTCGAAGGACCGCACCACCACTTCGCACCCCACCGGCTCCATGGCTTCCTGCGCGAGCACCACGAACTGGCGGATGCCGCGCTCGGTCGCGGGATCGAGCGCCTCGAACCTGGTGGCGAGTTCGGACGGTTCGAACGCGGAGACCTCCGCGTCCTCGATCACCTGCGGCAGTCGCTCCACGATGTCGGTGGCGTAGGTGTAGCCACCGTTCAACACCGTCACGTCCTGCGCCGCAGCCACGGCGGCAAGGGCGCGGAACTCCTCGGTGCTCCGGACGTACCGGATCGCTCCGAATCGCTCTCGTAGGGCGGCGAGGGTCATCCGACCCTGGTTCGTCTCGAACCCGACCCAGCGATCGACCAGCCGCAGCATGTCGTCATCGTGCAGGGCCAGGGCCAGCACACCGAGGTAGTGGATGCCGAGGAAGCGCCGGAGCTTGTCCGGCTGGGTGGTGCTGAGCCGGATCATCCATGCCCGCAACTGTTCGGCGATGGCCTGGCGCGTGTCCTCGAGGAGGCCGTCGTCGAACAGCGCCTCCCGGTTGGCGGTGGGCCGCAGTTGGGTGGTGTTGACGACGCAGCGAACGAAGAACGCCCAGTCGGGCACGAGGCCCTCGGCATGCTCGGCGAGGAGCATCCACTTGAGGTAGACGCGATGCGTACCTCGCTCGGTCGGATTCGCCGCGAACGGGAGTACGACGGCCACCCCCTCCAGACCCGCTGCCGGCACCTGGATGTCGATCACGTCGAAGGGCGTGTAGCCGAGCACGTCCTGCGCGAAGCCGGCGATCGACGCTGCCCGTGCGCCGGCGCCCAGGGAGCGGTCCCAGGGCAGTTGCTTGCCGGCCACGACCTCGCCGTTGACGGTGATCTCGAAGGGCAGCATCGCGCCGAACAGCTCGACGAGGTCGCGCACGGTTGCCGGCGCGAACCAGTGGTCGGCGCCTCGCATCGGGACGAGGGTGACCGAGGTCCCGGTGCCGGCGCGGTCACTCGTGGGCTCTTGCGCGCAGGTGCCGTCAGCCGATCCGATCCAGAGCGTCGCCACCTCGCCCGAGGGCTGGGTCATCACCCGCACCTCGTCGGCAACCATGAAGGCGGACAGCAGGCCGATACCGAACTGTCCGAGGAATCCTTCTCGCTGGAAACCCCATTCGTCCCGCTTCGAACTCCGGCCGATCGTGGCCAGGAACTCGCCGACCTGGTCGAGCGCGAGGCCGATCCCGTTGTCGCTGATGGTCAGCGACGTGCCGTCCGTGTCGATCTCGATCCGGCCGACGACGTCCGGATCGATCGCCTGGCGCGCGCTGATGGCATCGACGGCGTTCTGCAGCAGTTCCCGGATGTACACACGCTCGCTCGTGTACAGGTGGTGGCTCAGCAGGTCGACGATGCCGCGCAGGTCGACCTGGAAGTTCGAACTCTCCCTCACGCGGCGTGACGCTACGTCATTCGTGGTCGAGCGTCTCCGGAAATACGGCCGCGTCAGCCGCGGGCGAGGAACATCAGCAGGTCGTGCCGGGTGAGCACACCGATCGGCTTGCCGTCCTCGTGCACGAGGACCGCGTCGGCGGACTCGAGCAGCGGCACCGCGTCGGTTGCGTCCTCGGTCGAACCGATCGTCGGCAGCGCGGGCGACATGTGCGCCTCGACCGGGTCGGTCAGCTTCGCCTTGCCGGTGAAGAGGGCGTCGAGCAGCGCCCGCTCGGAGACCGAGCCGGCCACCTCGGCGGCCACGATCGGCGGTTCGGCGCGCACGACCGGCATCTGCGAGACGGCGTACTCCTGCAGGATGGCCACGGCCTCGGCGATGGTCTCGTTCGGGTGCGTGTGCACCAGGGCAGGGAGTCCCCCGGTCTTGCCGTGCAGGATCTCGCCGACCGTCCGGGCCGGGGCGGGCTGGCCGGTGCTGAAGCCGTACTGCGCCAGCCAGTCGTCGTTGAAGACCTTGCTGAGGTAGCCGCGGCCCGAGTCGGGCAGCAGCACCACGATGATCGCGTCGGTCCTGCCCTCGGCGGCCAGCTCGTGCGCCAGCTGACGTGCGGCGAAGGCCGCCATGCCGGAGGAGCCTCCGACGAGCATCTGCTCCTCGCGGGCCAGTCGCCGGGTGAAGGCGAACGAGTCGGCGTCGGAGACCTCGATGACCCGGTCGGCGACGTCCCGGTCGTAGGTCTCGGGCCAGAAGTCCTCGCCGACGCCTTCGACCAGGTACGGGCGACCGGTGCCACCGGAGTAGACGGAACCGGCCGGGTCGGAGCCGACCACCTCGACCGCGGAGTTCTGCTCCTTGAGGTAGCGCCCGACGCCGCTGATCGTGCCGCCGGTGCCCATGCCGGTGACGAAGTGCGTGATCCGTCCCTCGGTCTGGCGCCAGATCTCCGGGCCGGTCTCCTCGTAGTGGGAGCGCGGGTTGTGCGGGTTGGAGTACTGGTCGGGCTTCCAGGCGCCCGGCTGCGAGGCCAGTCGGTCGCTCGCGTTGTAGTAGGAGTCGGGGTGCTCGGGTGCGACGGCCGTCGGGCACACGACGACCTCGGCGCCGTACGCCTTGAGCACGTTGCGCTTGTCCTCACTGACCTTGTCCGGGCACACGAAGATGCACTTGTAGCCCTTCTGCTGCGCGACCATCGCCAGGCCGACACCCGTGTTGCCCGACGTCGGCTCCACGATCGTGCCGCCCGGCTTGAGGGCACCGGACTCCTCGGCCGCCTCGATCATCCGGCTCGCGATCCGGTCCTTCACGGACCCGCCGGGGTTGAGGTACTCGACCTTCGCGAGGACCAGCGGCCCGTCACCGGGCAGGTCCAGGCACTTGTTCAACCGGACGAGCGGGGTGTTCCCGATGAGCTGCAGCAATGACTCGACGTACTCCATGGCCTCACCGTAGCCGCCGCTCCGTAAGGTTGGCGCGTGAGCAAAGCCGCCGCCGCCCGCAAGCTGGCCGCCGCCGCCCTTTACGGCGGAGGTGGCCTGTCCGCACTCGGCGCCGGTCTCTATGGCGTCCTCAGTGCCGAGGCCAAGCTCGCCCGCCGCACGATCGGCCCGGCCCGCGAGGAACCGCCGCCGGACGCGACCGGTTGGTACGGCCGCGGCCGCCCCGGACCGGCGATCAAGATCGCCCTGCTGGGTGACTCGAGCGCAGCGGGCTACGGCGTCGACCGGGTCGAGGAGACGCCCGGTGCACTGATCGCCACGGCCGTCGCCGAGCACGCCAACCGGCGGGTCTACCTCAAGGAGTTCTGCGTCGTCGGCGCCAAGTCCTCCGACCTCGCCCGCCAGGTCGACCGGGCACTTCCGATCGAGCCCGAGGTCACCGTGATCCTGATCGGTGGCAACGACGTCACCCACACGATGCGGCCCTCCCAGTCGGTGCGCTACCTCTCCGAGGGCGTACGACGCCTGATGGATGCCGGGGCGAAGGTCGTCGTCGGCACCTGCCCCGACATGGGCACCGTCCAGCCGATCGCTCCCCCGCTTCGCCAGGTGGCCCGGGCGTGGTCACGCCGTCTCGCCGCGGCGCAGACGATCGCCGTGATCCAGGCCGGTGCTCGCACGGTCTCGCTCGGCGACGTGCTCGGCCCGGAGTTCGCGGCCGCCCCTGCTCTGCTGTTCGGTCCCGACCAGTTCCACCCGTCCGTGGAGGGCTACAAGGCGCTGGCGGGGGTCCTCATCCCGTCCGTCCTGGCCGCACTGGAACAGGTGCCCGCAGCCGAGACCGAGCTCGAGGCGTTCCGAGGCGAAGGCGTGCTCCCGGTCAGCCGGGCCGCGATCCAGGCCGTCAACGAGCCCGGCACGGAGCTGGACGGCACCGAGATCGGCGGGCTCCGGGCCGGCGTCCGTGGCCTGTGGGTCGAGCTGCGGCACCGCCGCAGCCGCCAGCACGTGCCCGGCGAGGCACCCGAGGCCCACGAAATGGCCCACGAGACGACGAAGGCCTCCGCACCCACCAGTGGTGGGCCGGAGGCCGTCGACGGCGACGCGTAGTCGCCGGGCGAATCAGTCCTGCTGGAGGATCGCGAGGATCCGGAGCAGGTTGGTGTAGATCCAGACCAGGCTGACGAGCAGTCCGAAGGACGCACGCCACGACTCGCGCTCGGGGAGGCCAGCGGCCACACCCCGCTCGACGAAGTCGAAGTCGAGGATCAGCATGAAAACACCGAGGACGAGGCCACCGATGGCGAAGATCAGGCCCATCGTGCTGAAGCCGAACAGGCCGAGTCCGTTGCCGAACAGGCCGAGCACGACCTCCATGAGGCTGAGCGCCACCATGCCGAACATCGCTGCGATGACGAACGTGCGGAACTTGTCGCCGACCTTGATGTCGAAGAACTTGTACGCCGCGAGCGTGCCCGCGAACGCAGCGAAGGTGCCGACCACGGCCTGGACGACGACGCCGCCGAACTGGTCGCTGGGGAACATCGCGTCGTAGAACTTGCTCAGCGCACCGAGGGCAACACCCTCGGCCACGGCGAAGGCGATGACCAGCGGCGGGCTGATGACGCGCTTGAACGAGTTGACCAGCGACAGGATGAACGCAGCACCCGAACCGATGATCAGCGCCGCGCTGAGCGTGCCGATCGCTTCGTCGCTGTTGATGTCAGGCGTGAGGAACCACGTGGCAGCGGCGACGACGACCGTGACGGCCAGCGTGATCGCGGTGGACTGGACGACCGAGTCGATCGTCATCCGGCGCCCGCCCTGCGGCGACTCCGTGGTGACGTGACCGGGCTGGGAGTAGCCGTCGTACTGCTGCTGGCCGAATCCCTGGTAGGCGGCGGCGCCGGAGCGGTTGAACTCCTCCGAGCGGTTGAACACCGGGTTGTTGCTGCGCATGATCTCCTCCGCAGGCTTGCGCGTCTGCCGGACTGCCACGGTGGCTGTCTGGTCACGCTGTCGTCTGTACCGCCAGTCTAGGCGGCTCGATGATGGGAAAACGCCCAACCGGGCAGGAACGTTCCCGCGGGGCCCTTCAGCGTGCCGTGATCTGGACGACGACGTCGGAGCCGACCACGACAGGGTGCACCAGGACCCGGCCGCCCTCGCCCGTCTCCCAGGTGCCGTTGGTGATCTCGACGCGGTAGCCGTCGGGGTAGTGGAGGGGGCTGACGAAGATCTCGGTGGGCGCCGCGATCCCGCTGGCGCGGTACCGGTAGGAGAAGGCCCCCGTCGTGGCGTCGAAGCTCATCGCCAGCGGCTCCCCCGCGGTCGCCTGCGCGTAGGTCCGCACCAGCAGCCGCAGCTTCTCCTGCTTGACCGAGGAGAAGTCGGTGTCGTCGTGGAACATCCCCTGGGCATCGTCAGCGGTCGTCGGGTCCTGCCACTGCTTGTAGGCCCAGTGCGACCAGCCCATCAGGTTCCGGTCGGCCACCGCGGCGTCGATCTCGATCGCGCGCAGGTTGTCGGTGGCTCCCCACTCGCTCATCATCGGGGCGGCGTTGATCTTCCGGGCCTGGGCGAGCGCGGTCGTCGTCCGTTCCTGGCTGAACTTCCAGCAGTTCTCCACGTTGCCGAAGGGCAGGCCCTGCGACTCCAGGAACACGTCCTGGCAGTAGTTGTGCCACGAGTAGCCGAGCTGGTCCTCCCCCGCCATCGGCTGGAGGTAGGTCGGTACCTGCCGGCCGGCTGCGAGCTGCTGGGGTTCCCACCAGACGACGTTCTCGGGGTCGACCTGGCGGATGGCCCGGGTGACCTTCTCGAAGGCCGGCTGGAGCTCCTTGACGTAGGCGTTCTCGCAGCCGCCGGTGAAGCACGCGAGCCACTCCAGGCCCATCCACGGCTCGTTCATCAGGTCGTAGCCCATCAGGTGCGGCTGGTCCTTCCACCAACCCGCCGCGACCTGCCACGCCGCTGCCCAGTCGTCCACACCGTGGTGCTTGTTGGCCCAGAACTCGTCGAAGACCAGTGAGTTCTCCGGCGTCCAGTAGCCCATCGGGAACGGCAGGTTGACCGGCGGCAGCAGGCTCAACAGCTTCGGCCGGTGCAGCGCCCAGTCCGGCACGCCCTCGCCGCCGTAGGTCTCGTGCCACTGGTCCTGGTGCATGTCGAGCTGCATCCAGATGCCGCGGTCGGCGAGCAGGTCCATCACCCGCTGCCATCCGTCGCGGTACGCCGGGTCGCCGACGCCGGGAGCGTCCGGTGTCAGTCCTGCCCACAGGGTGCCGAGCCGTACGCCGTTGAACCCGTACTGCGCGAGCCACCTAGCGTCGGCCTCGGTGAAGCCCTCCGCGGTGTCCGGCGGCACGTAAGGATCGAGCTTCCAGACCAGGTTGAAGCCGTGCACGATGACGACCCGTCCGTGCTCGTCCACCAGCCAGCGCCCCTGGCGACGCAGCTGGGGAACGGGGTCCGGCTCCGCTTCCGCCTGAGCCGGTACGACGACCGCTGGCTGCGCGAGCGGTGCCGACTCCTGGGCGCGCGCCGGGCTGAGGCCCGTCAGTGCGCCGGCGAGCAGGGCGACCGCAGCCGCCAGGACGATAGAACGTGTTCCAGTTCGCACGCTCGTTCAACGACGCGGCCGCAGGAAGGTGACCCTCGGGCCGGTCCTCAACCCGCGCGGCGCAGTCGCACCACGGTGTCACGCACGTTCATCGGGCCCTCGGGCATCGCCTGCTCACGGTCCTGCGTCTCGGCGACCTCCACCGTCCACGGCGAGTCGCTGGCATCCACGCCGAGCGCCTCGAGCACCCGCTCGGGCTCGAACAGCAACCCGTCGCCGTGCGAGTGGCGGGCGCCCGAGTCGACGTCGTGAGGGTGGTGTGCGGTGACCAGCAACCGGCCGCCGGGAGCGACCGCCTCGGCGATGCCGCGGTAGATGTCGGTGAAGTCGGGGATCGGGACGTGCAGGAAGCTCACGGTCACGAGGTCGAAGGTGCGGTGGCCCGCAGGGCGCGGGTCGCGCAGGGCGTCGTACAGGCCGATCTTGATGTGACTGGAGACGCCGGCGTCCTCCGCGTGGGTGGCGACCTTCTCCAGGGCGACCTCCGAGACGTCGACAGCCGTGACCTCCCAACCCTGCCGGGCCAGCCAGATGGCATCGCCGCCCTCGCCGCAGGCCACGTCGAGCGCGGTCCCGGGATCGAGGTCGATGGCCTGCTCGACCAGGCGCTGGTTGGGCTTGCCGCTCCAGACGCGGTCGCTGCCGGAGTACCGCTCGTTCCAGGCCTCGGCGCTCAGTGCCTGCCGGAGGGTCTCGAGGTCCTCGTCGTGCGAGTGCTCGTGGTCGTGCGGGTGATCGTGCCTGTGTTCGCGATGGCGCATGGGAACACTGTCCCGTTTCAGGTCAACCTGAAGTCAAGGGGCCACGGTCAGATTCCGAGCGCGCGCGACAGGAGGACCTGGCGCGACCCGGCGCCGGTCTTCGCGAGGAGCGCGCGGAGGTGGTCCTCGGCGGTCGTCGGGGCGATGGTCAGGCGCTCGGCGATGGCCCGCGAGTCCAGTCCGTGCACGGCCAGCCCGAGCACCTCGGTCTCCCGCGGGGACAGTCCGTGCACCCGCGCCAAGAGGTCGGTCCGCTCCGCGCCCGTGGCCGGGCCGATCGACACCGCGATGTCCGCACCCAACCGGGCCGCGCGCACGCTGACCCAGCGGTTCGCTCCGAGGTGCACCCGGGCCGAGGGCTCCCACGGTCGGGCTGCCCCTTCGCGAGCGAGCAGTGCCGCGCCGACGTTGTACGCCGCCGCGGGTACGGGCGGGACCGGTTCCTCCGGCGGCAGCAGGCGGAGCAGCGCCTCGGCGGCGGCATCGGTCTGCGACCGGACCTGGAGGTCGTCGTCGAGCAGCACGATGCCCGGCTCCAGCGGCACCAGGTCCTCGCGGGGATCGACGAAGGTTCGTGCCGCGGCGGCACGCAGCCCGGTCGTCACCACGGGATGAAGGGCCTCGAGCGCGGCCCGTTCCCCGGGCCCGAACGGTGCACCGCCGGTGCGCCAGAGCTCGAGCCAGCCCCAGGCGCCGTACCGGTCCGCGAAGGTCACGCGGACGAGATCGGTGACGTCGAACCTGCCGAGCCATCCGCGCCACTCGTCGAGGTCCGGATCCAGGTAACGCCGCCGGATCACCTCCCGCAGCTGGGCCATCGCTTCTGGCGGGACCGTGGCATGGGGCGAGCTCCCCACGCCGGTCACCGGGTCGGTGAGGGCGAAGACATGGGCGTCGAACGGCACGACCGACCGCACGGTCTCGAGCAGGCGCTCGCGCAACACGCGATCGGACAGCCCGGCCCGACAGTGCTGCTCGGCACGCGCGATCAGGTCCACGTCTGCAGCGTAGGGCCGTTCGAAGGCCCTCAGGATCCCCAGGTTCGGGGATGTTGCGGGGCGCTGCCGGCACGCAGGCTTGCCGCATGACCACCACACTCCACATCGAGAACACCGTCCGCGACTTCGCTGCGTGGAAGCAGGCGTTCGACAAGTTCGACAGGTTCCGTGCCGACAACGGCGTCCGGTCCTACCGCGTCACCCAGTCCACCGACGACCCGCACGAGGTGGTCGTCGACCTCGACTTCGACTCGAAGGGCGCTGCCGAAGCCTTCAGCCAGCTGTTGCTGAAGGTCTGGCAGACACCGCAGTCCCAGCAGCAACTGGTGACGCATTCCGAGCCACGGATCCTGACTCTCGCCGAGTCCCGGACCTTCTGAGTGCGGCGTACGGCTGGTGCCCCCGCTGGGATTCGAACCCAGACTGTGCCGAGTTTAAGTCGGCTTCCTCTGCCAGTTGGGATACGGGGGCGGGCAATCAGCGCGGTCAGCGCTGGTCACAGGTACGTCTGGCGAGGATAGATCGCGTGGGCACCGGCGACCCGGTCGAGGAACAGCAGCCCGTCGGTGTGGTCGATCTCGTGCTGGAGGGCGCGCGCCTCGAAGGCGTCGGTCGCGAACTCGACCTCCTCACCGGTGAGGGGTAGCTGGCCGCGCACGGTGAGGCGCGAGCCGCGCTTCACGTCGCCGGTGAAGTCGGGCACGCTCATGCAGCCCTCGCGGGCCTTCTCGTTGCGGCTCGCCTCGACCACCTCGGCGTTGCAGAGCACGAACGTGCCGTGCAGGGTGCGCGCCTTGGGGTGGTCGGTGACGTCGACGCAGAACATCCGCACGCCGACACCCACCTGGTTGGCGGCCAGGCCCACGCAGCCGGGGCTGACCCGCATCGTGGCGACCAGGTCGGCGGCCAGCTGCACCATGTCGGGTGCCGTCGGGTCGACGTCGGCGCCGCGCGCAGACAGCACTCCCGCGGGCGCGCGGACGACGTCGCGGACGTCGCCCTCGATGCCGAGCTCGGCTTCGGACCACGCAGTCAGTCGCGCGGTCCCTTCCTCCGTGCTCACAGCTCGTCGGCCTCGACAGGACGCAGCGTCGCGGTCACGCCAAGCTCGGCAGCGGCCGCACGGATCGTGGCGCCGAGCGCAGGCTCGTCGACGTCGGACGGCAGGTCGAGCTCGGCCACGAGCAGGTACAGGTCGCCTGCAAGGCGCGTGGTCAGGTCGGTGATGTTGCCGCCGACGGCTGCCACCTCGCCCACGATGGCCGAGACGATGCCCGAACGATCGCCGCCGTGGACGGTCAGCACCCACTGGCTGCCACCGCTGGCGTGCGACGGCTCGTCGGTCACCGGCCGCACGGCGACATCGAGGTCGCCACCTTCGGCCAGGGGCGCGAGGGCCGCCTCGATCTCCGCCCCGCCGGCCGCGCCGCGGCACAGCAGCATCATCGAGAAGTGGCCCCGCAGCAGGGTCATCGTCGTGTCCTCGATGTTGAGCCCGAGCTCGGCAAGGCCGGCCGTGGTGGCCGCGATGATGCCGGGACGGTCGTGGCCGAGGACGGTGACGGCGAAGAGGTCGGTGCTCACGCCGTCATCATTCCAGTAGCCGGGCCTCAGTCGAGGGTGACCTCGACGTCGACGCTGCCCGAGTTGTCGCCGTACGCGCCCGGGACACCCTGGAACGCAAAGCCGTCGGCGAAGCCGAGGTAGAGCGTCTCCGCTCCGTCCGGTACGACGATCTCCTGCTCGTCCCCGTCGTCCGTCTCGCCGTCACCGATGAAGAACACCTCGCCGACGGCCGGCTCCTGGGTCGCTTCGGAGTCCGCGTCACTGAGGTCGACCTGGTCGTCCTGGTCGGGATCCCCGTCCCCGAGGAACACACCCACCAGGAACAGGGTGCGGTCCTCGTGGAGGACGCCGCTGATCCCGTTGAGCGCGGACAGGTTGGTGTTGGCGAAGGTCTCGTTGCCGCCGTCCACCGACTCCGGTGCACAGCCGTCGCAGGCGCCGAGCTCTCCGGACACCGACGGGAAGCGCACCGTGCCTGCCCCGTCGAGGTCGATCTTCAACGGTCGCGTACCGGCGTCGCTGATGGCCGCCTCGGCGCCGTCGTCGGCACCGGCCAGGTAGATGTCTGCGGTGGCCGGCAGTTCGTGCTGCTCGGTCGACCCTCCCCCCGTTAGTACGACGACCGCTGCTGTCGCGCCGACGACGCCGACGGCGATCGCGCCACCCACCGTGGCGATCAGCCCCGTGGACAGGCCGGCGCCACCGCCGACCGTGCCGCCGCCCACCACACCACCCGCAGCACCACCGGCAGCCACTCCGCCGCCGGCCATGCCACCCGCGGCCGCACCGCCCGCCGTCGTACCCCCGATGCCGGTGGCGACCCCGGTCGCGGCGATCCCGCCTGCCGCTGCGGCGCCCGTGGCGGCCGAGCTGGAACCCGCCAGCACCACGACCGATGTCGCCGCGAGGCCGGTCCCGAGGCCTCCGAGAACGGCCAGTCGTCGCCAGTCCGGGCCGTGCCGGGACTCGGCGAGGGCCCGGAGCGCCTCGAGCGCGGCACCGGCCGGGGGCCGGGCGGCGGGGTCGACGGAGAGTGCGGGGCCGAGCAACCAGGCGAAGGCAGGATCCAGGTCGGCCGCCGTCGGCGGCAGGACCACCGCCCCGCGGACCAGGTGCGCAATGACGGCCGCCGCCGCGAAGACATCGCTGGCCGGGCCTGCTTGCTGGCCGACGAGCAGCTCCGGTGCCGCGTAGGCCTGGCTCGGTTCCGCTGCACCGAAGATCCACACGCCACCCTCGGCGGTCAGCAGGACACTGTGGGGTCCGAGCCGGCCGTGGACCGCTCCAGTGCCGTGCATCTGGGTCAGGCCGGTCAACATGCCGTCCGCCACACCGAACACCTGCGGCTCGGTGAACCGGGCACCCGTCGCGAGGATGCGTTCGAGCACGATGCCGTCGATCGACTGCGCCATGGTTCGCACGCTAGGACGACTCTGCCCCGGCGTCAGACGAACACCCAGATTGGGTCGATTCAGACCAGCAACTCAGACCAGCGACCAGGCGATGCCGTCGAGGATGTCCGTCTCCGCCACCGTCATCGAGCCGACGGAGACGCGGGCAAGGACGCGCGAGACGATGAGGGCTCCGGCGTCGATCACGTCGGCCCGGCCCGGGTGCATCCAGCCCAGGTCGCGGCGTTGCGCGACCGTCATGGCCAGCAGTCGGTCGACGAGCGCCTGCACGTCGCTGACGGGCAGGACCTGGCCGTGGATCAGGTTCCGGTCGTAGGCGGCCAGGCCGAGGGTTCCGGCCGCGATGGTCGTGTTCGTGCCCGCGACGCCGATCACGACGGCCGCGACCGCGGGGTCGACGGGCGACGCGTCCAGCGCAGCGTCGATGTCGGCGACGATCGCGGCGATCTCGTCGGCCGTGACCGGGTCGTGCCGGACGTGTCGTTCGTGGAGGCGGACGGAGCCGATGTCCATGGAGTGTGCAGCCGTGGGGCCGGTCGCCAGGTCCCCCAGGATGAGCTCGGTCGAACCGCCACCTACGTCGACGACCAGCGCCGGCGAGGCGAGGTCGGACCCCGCAAGGCCGCGTACCGCGCCGCCGAAGGCCAGCCGCGCCTCCTCCAGCCCGGTCAGCACCTCGGGCTCGACCCCGAGCCGGGCCACGACGCCCGTGGTGAACTCGGCTGCGTTCTCGGCATCACGCGACGCCGAGGTCGCGCAGAACCGGATCCGCTCGACACCCGCCTCGCGGATGATCCCGGCGAACTCGTCGATGGCGGTGAACGCCCGCTCCAGCGCTTCGGGAGCCAGCCGGCCGGTCGCGTCGACGCCCTGGCCGAGCCGGATCATCCGGCTCTCGCGGCGTACTCCGGCGGGATCGCCGACCGGGTCGCCGACCAGCAGCTTGATCGTGTTGGTGCCGCAGTCGATCGCGGCAATGACGTCAGTCATCCGAGACGGAGACGCACGGCCCCTTGGCCCACCAGTCGCCGAGGATCTCGAGCACCTCGTCGCCGAGCGGGTTGACGCCGGGCCCGGCGGCGAGCGAGTGACCAGCCAGTACGTGGAGGCACTTGACCCGGTCCGGCATGCCGCCCGCGGAGATGCCCTCGATCTCCGGCACCTCCAGGTCGCAGGAGACACGGATCGCTTCACGGTCGGCGAGGTACGCCTCGTGCGCGGCCCGATAGGCCGCAGCGAGCTCGGGGTCGGTGCCGAGGCGGTCCTGCATCTCCTTCATCAACCCGGACGCCTCGAGCGTCCCGATCCGGGAGTTCACCCGCGGGCAGGTGAGGTAGTACGTCGTCGGGAACGGGGTCCCGTTCGGCAGCCGCGGTTCGGTGCTGACCACGTCGGGGTTCCCGCACGGGCAGCGATGCCCGATGGCGTGGATCCCGCGCGGCACCCGACCGAGCTGTGCCGCGATCACGGCCACATCGGTGTCGCTGGCGGCAGTCACTCGTCCAGATCCTCCTTGGGCGCCTCGATCTTGTCCTTGGGCGCACGCACCTTCGTCGGCGGGTTGCCGGCGATCTTCATCGAGTCCCACGCGTCCTCGTACCAGACCTGGGCATCCGGGTCCTCGACCGTCGAGGTGTCGCCGAGCTCGGCCGAGGCATCCAGCGGCTCGCCGTTCTCGTCCACGACCACGAACGGGGTCTCTCCCCGGTCGACGTACCCGAAGCGGGCGCGCGCCTGCTGGGCGACGTACGACGGGTCCTGCCAGCGCTCCTTCTCCTTCTCGAGGTCGTCGATGTTCGACTCCCGCTCGAGGATCTGGCTCTCGAGCGCCTCGATGTGGGTGCGCTGCTGGAGGTAGGCCCGCAGGGACGACGCGTAGGAGACGGCCAGCACCGCCAGCACGAGCACCAGGATCGCCGCCCGGCCGGTCAGCCGCGACTTCTTCTGGTGCTCCGCGCGGGCGCGGTCGAGCGCGGCCTGCCGGTCACGCGCAGCAAGCTTGCGCTCGACCTTGAGGCGCTCGGCGTACCGCGGTCCGGACCGACCCGAGGTGGGGCGGCCCGGCTTGCGGGACGTTCGGCGCTCCTCTGCCATGGGTCGGTCCGGCTTCAGCCCTGGTAGCGGGGGAAGGCGGCAGCGCCGGCGTAGCGGGCAGCGTCACCGAGCTCGTCCTCGATGCGCAGCAGCTGGTTGTACTTGGCGACCCGCTCGGACCGGGCCGGGGCGCCGGTCTTGATCTGGCCGCAGTTCGTCGCGACCGCGAGGTCGGCGATCGTGGTGTCCTCGGTCTCGCCCGAACGGTGGCTCATCATGCAGCGGTAGCCGTTGCGCTGGGCGAGCTCGACGGAGTCCAGGGTCTCGGTGAGCGAGCCGATCTGGTTGACCTTCACCAGCAGCGAGTTGGCCTGGCCGCCCGTGATGCCGCGCTGCAGCCGCTCGACGTTGGTGACGAACAGGTCGTCGCCGACGAGCTGGGTCTTGGTGCCGAGCTCGTCGGTGATGGCCTTCCAGCCGTCCCAGTCGTCCTCGTCCAGCGGGTCCTCGATGCTGACGATCGGGTACGCCGCGACGAGCTCGGCGTAGTAGGCCGTCATCTCGGCTGCCGTCTTCTGCGCGCCTTCGAACGTGTAGGAGCCGTTCTCGCAGAACTCGGACGCGGCGACGTCGAGCGCGAGCGCGATGTCCTTGCCCAGGACGTAGCCGGCCTTGCCGATCGCCTCGGCGATCAGGTCGAGCGCCGCCCGGTTGGACTCGAGGTCGGGCGCGAAGCCACCCTCGTCGCCGACGGCGGTGGCCAGTCCACGACTCTTCAGCACCGCCTTGAGCTCGTGGTAGACCTCGGTGCCCATCCGCAGGGCCTCACGGAAGGTCGGCGCACCGATCGGCGCGATCATGAACTCCTGGATGTCCACGTTGGTGTCGGCGTGCGCACCACCGTTGAGGATGTTCATCATCGGCACGGGCAGCAGGTGCGCGTTGGGTCCGCCGACGTAGCGGTAGAGCGGCAGCTGCGCGGAGTCCGCGGCAGCGCGGGCCACGGCCAGCGAGACACCGAGGATCGCGTTCGCGCCGACGGTCGCCTTGTTGGGCGTGCCGTCGATCTCGAGCATGGTCTGGTCGATCAGGCGCTGGTCGGCCGCGTCGAGTCCCTCGATGGCCGGGCCGAGCTTCTGGATGACGGCCAGGACCGCCTGCTCGACGCCCTTGCCGGCGTACCGCTCGCCGCCGTCGCGGAGCTCGACCGCCTCGAAGGCGCCGGTGGAGGCGCCGCTCGGCACCGCCGCACGCGCAAAGGATCCGTCGTCGAGAAGGACCTCGACCTCGACGGTGGGGTTGCCGCGCGAATCAAGGATCTCGCGGGCTCCGACGGCTTCGATCGCTGCCACGTGTACTGCTCCTGAGGTGCTGGGACGGTGCTGACGGGGGACGGTGTCGTCCACGTCAGCCTAGACCGCACCGGGCACCAGACCGGGCAGCACCCACCGGGCGTTCCCCGGACGTACGACGCCCGGAGCCGCCATGCTGGCCCTGTGCCCTCGTCCGACACCCCAGCACAGCCGCCCCCGACGCCGCGTCGCCCCCACCGCGTGTACGACGTCGGCGTGGACGCCGAGGCCCGCGACTCGCTTGCGAACGAGCGCACCTTCCTGGCGTGGGTGCGTACCTCGCTCGCCCTGGTGGCGGGCGCTGTCGCGGTCGCCTCACCGGCACTGGAGTTCTCGACCACGTCCCGGGTACTGCTGTCCCTGGGCCTGCTCACGGTCAGCGCCGCGGCGCTCGGCGTCGGCTGGCACCGGTGGAGCCGGATGGAGATCGCGCTTCGCACCGGCGGACCGCGACCGGGCTTCACCGGCGGGCTGGTGTTCCTGCTGTCGCTCGGCGTCCTGCTGGCCGCTGCCCTGGTGGCGGGCGTGCTCGGCCGTTGATCAGGCGCCGGGCGACTCCGGCACGACACCGAAGACGACGCCGAACAGGCGACCGCACCGGGAGGTCATCTCCTCGGGCGTCACGTCGGGATGCTCGATCCACCAGGTGACGAGTGCGCTGAACACGCTGCTCCACACCGCCGTCAACGCCTCGAGGTCGAGCGGGTCGTGGTCCCCGGCGAGCGTGAGCAACTGGCCGACCCCGACGATCGCGATGTCCTCCAGCCGGCGCCGGTAGGAGCCGAGGAGGGCGAGGCCGATCTCCGGGGCGGTCGGGTCGTTGGCGATGCGCCACATCCACGGACGGCCCGCCAGCACCTTGAACACGCCATCCAGCGTGGCCAGCGCACGGTCGATGCCGACGACGTCCAGCTGCGCGGTCCGCTCGATCTCGGCGACCAGCAGCTCCGAGGCGACCTGCAGGCAGCGCTCGAAGAGACCGTCCTTGGAACCGAAGTAGTTGTAGATCAGTGGCTTGGAGATCCCGGCCTGATCCGCGATGTCGGCGACCGACGTGGCGGTGAAGCCGTGCTCGGCGAAGACCCGGCCCGCCACGTCGAGGATCTGCTGTTCGCGATCCGCGCGGGCAACGCCCTTGGTGCCGGAGCGGCGTGCCGACGCGTTGGCCGACGTGGCGGAGCTCATGTCCCGACCCTAGCCGATGAATTGACTTCGTGGTAACTTACTCCCGAGTCACATCAAGGAGACGTCATGGAGAACCTGCTCGATCCGATGAAGAACCCGGTCACCTACGCGATCCCGTTCTTCCTGCTCACCCTTCTCATCGAGCTCGCCGCTCTCAAGTGGCTCGACCACGACGATCCCGTCACCGGCCAGCCCCCGACCGGCTACCTCGGCAAGGACACCCGCACCAGCCTGTCCATGGGACTGATCTCCCTGGTCTTCACGTTGTTGTTCAAGGTCGGCTCGTTCCTCGTCTACTCCCTGGCCTTCGTGCACCTGGCGCCGTTCCACCTGCCCACCGACGCGTGGTGGTACTGGCCCCTGGTGCTGCTCGGCGTCGACCTCGGCTTCTACCTCTCACACCGCTTCGTGCACCGCGTCAACGTCGGCTGGGCGGCCCACCAGGCCCACCACTCGAGCGAGTACATGAACTTCGGGACGGCGCTGCGCCAGAAGTGGAACCCCTGGTTCGAGTTCTTCTTCTGGCTGCCGCTGCCCTTCCTCGGCTTCTCGCCGTGGACGATCTACGTCGCCTTCGGCTTCAACCTGATCTTCCAGTTCTTCGTGCACACCGAGACCATCGGCAAGCTGCCGCGGCCGATCGAGCTGGTGTTCAACACGCCCTCGCACCACCGGGTGCACCACGGGTCCGACCCGGAGTACCTCGACAAGAACTACGCCGGAATGCTGATCATCTGGGACCGCATGTTCGGCACCTTCCAGCCCGAGCTGCACCGCCCGACGTACGGCCTGACCAAGAAGGTCGAGACCTACAACCTGCTCAAGCTCCAGTACGGCGACTACGCACAGATCACCCGCAACGTCCGGGCCGCCGACAACTGGCGCGACAAGGCGGGCTACCTGTTCGGCCCGCCCGGATGGGAGCCGTCGGCCGCCCGGAAGGCGTCGGTGTAGCCGCGCTCAGGCTTCGAGGCCGAGCTCGGCCATCCGTGCCATGTGCCGCTCGGTGAGCCGCGTGAACATCCGGCCGAGGGAGGCCAGGTCCAGTCCGGGGCGGTCCACGCCGCCCGCGAGCAGCGCCGAGAGGGCGTCCCGATCAGCCGCCACGCGCTGCGCCTGCGTGAGCGCCTCCCCCATCAGGCGCCGGCCCCACAGGGCCAGCCGCCCACCGAGCCGCGGGTCCTCGACGATGCCGGCGCGCACGCGGTCGACGACGAACGCCGCATGGGTGCCCTCCTCCATGGAGGACACGACGAGGTCGCGGGTCACGGGGTCGAGGTAGGCCGCGATCTCGCGGTAGAAGTCGTTGGCGAGCCCGTCGCCGACGTACGCCTTGACCAGGCCCTCGTACCAGTCGGCCGGGGCAGTGTGACCGTGGAACTCGTCGATCGGCGTGCTGAACGGCGCCATCGCGTCGAACGGGTCGGCACCGAAGGACCGGATCCGGTCGTGCAGGCGATGCACCTTCGCGAGCTCGACGCTCGCCATCGTCGCGAGGTCGACCTTGTCGGGCAGCGTCGGCGCGAGCTTGGCGTCCTCGGCGAGCCGCTCGAAGGCGGAGATCTCGCCGTACGCGATCGCTCCCAGCAGGTCGACCACCGCCTCGCGGTAAGCGGGATCGGTGTCGGGCACCGGGTTGGCCACGGGGGCGGGCGCGTCGACGGATTCAGCCATGGGTGCAGGCTACAAGCCGACCTGGCCGGGCGCGTCTCCGCCACTGAGGCAGGCAGCAAGCTGCCGTCGATGGCCCTCGCCGCGCTGCCGGCCGGTAGAGTAGGAAGCGCGAGCGCCTGCCCGAACCGCCCCACGTCCCCGTGGAGGCCGAACGAGACGGCCCGCCGGGCAACCTGCCCACGTATGTGCGCGGCTGAGTGTGAAACAGCCGCATTGATTTCTGGCGCCTGCCACACCGGCTGACGACACTCACGAAAGCGACACGGCCCTGAGCACTTCCACGAACGAACCCACCAGCGAAGTCACGACCGAAGAGGTCCTGGCGGCTGGCATCGAAACCCTCACCGAGGAGCAGGTCGAGGTGGTCCCCGGGATCACCTTCCGCGACCTCGGCGTCCATGGCGAGATCTGCGACGCGCTCGAGCGCGGCGGCATCGTCCACCCCTTCGCGATCCAGGAGATGACCCTCTCCGTCGCCCTGGTCGGCACCGACCTGATCGGCCAGGCCCGCACGGGCACCGGCAAGACGCTCGCCTTCGGCATCCCGGTGCTGCAGCGCAGCATCGCGACCAAGGACCCCGACTACGTCGAGATCGCCCAGGGCAAGCCGCAGGCGCTGATCGTCGCGCCGACCCGCGAGCTCGCCATCCAGGTGTCCAGCGACCTCGAGCTCGCCAGCCGCGACCGCGGCCTGCGCGTGCTGACCATCTACGGCGGCGTCGGCTACGACGGCCAGATCGACGCCCTCGAAGCCGGCGTCGACATCGTCGTCGGTACGCCGGGTCGCCTCATCGACCTCGCGAACCGCAAGGTGCTCGACCTCTCGCACGTGCACGCACTGGTCCTGGACGAGGCCGACGAGATGCTGGACCTCGGCTTCCTGCCCGACGTCGAGAAGCTGCTGCGCCTCACCCCCGAGACCCGCCAGACCATGCTGTTCTCGGCCACCATGCCCGCGGCGATCGTGGCGCTGGCCCGCACGCACATGCGGCACCCGATGAACATCCGTGCCGAGTCGTCGTACGAGAACTCCACGGTGCCGGCCACCGCCCAGTTCATCTACCTGGCCCACGACCTCGACAAGCCGGAGATCATCGGCCGCCTGCTGCAGGCCGAGGACGCCGACAAGATGATCGTCTTCACCCGCACCAAGCGCCAGGCGCAGCGGATCGCCGACGAGCTCGTCGAGCGCGGCTTCAAGGCCAGCCCGCTGCACGGCGACATGGCGCAGGTGGCGCGCGAGAAGGCGCTCAACAAGTTCCGCGAGGACAAGATCCAGGTCCTCGTCGCGACCGACGTCGCCGCCCGTGGCATCGACGTCTCCGGCGTCAGCCACGTCGTGAACTACACCTGCCCCGAGGACGACAAGACCTACGTGCACCGGATCGGTCGCACCGGTCGCGCCGGTGCCTCGGGCATCGCGATCACGCTGGTCGACGCGACCGACGTGCACCGCTGGAAGATGATCAACAAGGCGCTCGACCTGCCGTTCGACGAGCCGCTCGAGACGTACTCCACCTCCGAGCACCTCTACCACGACCAGGGCATCGCTCCCGGCACCAAGGGTCGGCTCATCCCGGCCCCGCCGCACGTGTCCAGGGCCGACCGTGAGCGCGCCGAGGGTGGCGGCGAGCGCGGCGGACGTGGTGGCGACCGCGGTGGCCGGGGCGGCGAGCGCGGTGGCCGCAGTGGCGAGCGCGGTGGCCGCGACGGTGGCGAGCGCAAGCCCCGCGAGGGCGGCGAGCGCACCCGCACGCGCACCCGCAGCGGCGTGACCACCGAGGGCTCCGCACCTGCTGCCGCTCCGGCGGCCGAGGGTACGACGACCGAGGGTGCCGAGCGCCCCGCCGGCGCGAGCCGCAACCGTCGCCGTCGTCGCCGTACCGGTGGCGCTGGTGGCGCAGCTGGTACCGACACCGCACAGACCGCCTGAGGCTCACCCTTCACGGACACCCACGGCTGATCGGGGTGGATCACTGTCACCTGGTGACAGCGGTTCACCCCGATGCCGTTACGCCAGCGCCCGGACCACGTGGGCCCAGCAGAGGTCACCGAGTGCCCTGTCGGCCTCGGCGCTGCCGCCGCGCTGCATGACCTGGCCGGCCTCCACCGCCCGCTCCCCCGGCAACACCGTGCGATGGCCGGCGTCGGGATGGGTCACGACAGTGGTCCCGAGCCCGTGCTCGCGACGCCGGTCCGCGACCTGGTCGGCGAACCAGGCGCTCGGCCACACCCGGTCGTCGCCACCGGCGACCAGGACCAGGTCGCCCCCGATCCGTTCGACCTCGATCGCGGCTCCCGGCACCTTGTCGCCGTGGACGGCCAGGCTGCGCTCGTAGAGGGAGCGGTAGGCCGGCGGGTCCTCGTCGGGCGACCAGTCGTCCGCGAACGGGACGAACGGGAGCGGGGCCCCGCCACGCGTCCAGTGCGAGGTCTCCCGCGGACCGTCGAAGCCGGCCCAGACCAGCGACGACGGCGCGAAGGCCACGCACGCGGACACGCGGTCGTCGTACGACGCCGTGAGGAGCGCAGCCTCGGCACCGAAGGACGTGCCGACGATCGCGAGGCGGTCGCAGCGTTCCGCGAGCAGGTCCAGCGCACCGGAGAACGTCTCCAACGGCACCTCGAACGGTCCCGGCTGCTGGCCCGGCCCGCCGAACCAGCGGACCGTCAGGGCGACGGCCCCCAGTCCCGCGAACACCTGCGCGCGCTGCTCGTCGAGGCGACCGCTCGAACCGGCGACCACGAGGACGCCGCGGCCCGACGGGTGCTCCGGTTCCCGCCACGCGCTCTCGGGAGTCACGGGAGCGGGCCCATCAGGCAGTGACGACGACCGTCGTACCGATCGGGGCGAAGTCCCACAGGTCGATCGCGTCAGCCCGCTTCTGGCGGATGCAGCCGTGCGAGAGCGGGGTGCCGAGCTGCTTCAGGGTCTGCACGGGCGCGCCGTCGTCGACCGGGATCGTGTGGAAGCCGATGGCCGCGCCCTGGGTGCCCTGGGTGAACCGGACGAAGTACTCCATCGTGCCGGAGTCATCGATCCCCACGGCGTTGCGGCTGCGGGAGTAGACGGCGTACGTACCGGGCTCGAGGTTGTCCTCGATGCTGCCCGAGACGAGGTAGGTCTGCTGGACGCCGCCGTCACTGTCGACGAGCCACACCCGCTGACGACTCTCGCTGAACACGATCCGTCGGCCCTTGCCCGAACGGGGCGGCAGGCCGGTCGTCTCGGTCGAGGCCGCAATCCTGCTGCTGCCGTCGGCATCGGCGAGGCCGGTCATCGCGGAGGCCTCGACGGCCTGGTCCGCGGCAGGCTCGACCGCTGCCTCGGTCGGTGCCGTCTCGTCGACCTCGGCCTTGGCGTCCGTGCGGGTCTGGGACGAGGTCAGCGAGGTCGCGGCGTCGGAGCGATCAGGACCGGACGGGAGCAGCCCGAACCCGCCCGCAACCGCGATCGCCAGGACTGCGAGCGAAGCACCGAGCACGGAGATCCGGCCATAGCGAGGACTCGCTTGGGCGCGATGCCGGCTCGCGGGGGCGCGATGCCGACCACCGGTCTCACGTACGTGCTTCACGGGTCAGCGCGCCGCCCGCTTGAGCAGCGAAGCAGCCACGTCGCGATACGCCTGGGCGCCCTTGCTGGTGCGGCTGGTCGCGAGGATGGAGCGGCCCGCAGCGGGGGCCTCGGCGAACTTGATCGTCTTCGGGATCGGCGGCTCGACGACCTCGAGGTCGTAGGTCTCCGAGATGGTGTCGAGCACGGCGCGGGCGTGGTTGGTGCGGCCGTCGTACAGCGTCGGGAGCACACCCCAGACCTCGAGGTCACGGTTGGTGAAGCGGCGTACGTCGTGCACGGTGTCGAGCAGCTGGCCCACACCACGGTGCGACAGCGTCTCGCACTGCAACGGGATCAGGACCCCGGTGGCGGCGGTCAGCGCGGCCACGGTCAGCACGCCCAGGGAGGGCGGGCAGTCGAGGAGCACCCAGTCGTAGTGGGTGCCGGACGCGGCAAGGTCCTCGAGGACGCCCCGCAGGACGTGCTCGCGTCCGGTCCGGGTCAACAGGTCCGCCTCGGCGCGGGCGAGCTCGATCGTCGCCGGCAGCAGGTCGACACCGTCCTCGGTCGCGATGATGACCTCGGCGATGGGCGTGCCCTTGGTGAGCACGTGGTGGATCGACAGGTCGAGGTCCTCGGGGTCGATGCCGAGGGAGAAGGTCAGGCACGCCTGCGGGTCGAGATCGACGAGCAGGACGGACTGCCCGAGCTCGGCCAGCGCGGCACCCACGGACGCCACACTGGTCGTCTTCGCGACGCCGCCCTTCTGGTTCGCGACGGCAAGAATCGTCGTGCGGGCACCCTTGTCGATCTTCATCGGCACCATCATGCCGGAACGGGCCACGCAACGGGTGGATGGGCCGGGGACGAACTTCGCGGCGGCTGGTTGACTGGCGCCCATGCCCACCGCACTCATCACCGGCGCGACGGCCGGAATCGGCCACGAGTTCGCGCGACAGCTCGCCGGTCGCGGCGACGACCTGGTCCTGGTTGCCCGCGACTCATCCCGACTCGAGACGGTCGCCGCCGAGTTGCGGTCGTCGTACTCCGTCGAGGTGGAGGTGCTGTCCGCCGACCTCACCGACCTCGACCAGCTCGGTCTGGTCGAACAGCGGTTGGCCGACCGCGACCGTCCGGTCGACCTGGTGGTCAACAACGCCGGCTTCGGCCTCAAGAACGGGTTCCTCGACAACCCGATCGACGTGGAGCAGGCCCAGCAGGACGTGCTCGTGCGCGCGGTCCTGCGCCTGACCCACGCGGCGCTCGGCGGCATGGTCGAGCGCGGGAACGGCGGCGTCATCAACGTCTCCAGCGTCGCGGCCTTCCTGCCCCGTGGCACGTACAGCGCCGCCAAGGCATGGGTGAACTCGTTCAGCGCCTGGGCGCATGCGGAGTACGCCGACCAGGGGGTCACCGTGATGGCCCTCTGCCCGGGCTTCGTGAAGACCGAGTTCCACGAGCGCCTCGGGGTCGACCGCGACTCCTCGGCACCCAGGGTGCTCTGGCTCGAGCCGGACCGCCTGGTCCGCGACGCCCTGGCCGACTTCGACAAGGGCCGCGCGATGTCGATCCCGTCGAAGCGCTACAAGGCGATCGTCACGACGAGCCGCGTCGTCCCGCGTGGCGCCCTTCAACGCCTACAGGGCCTGGGTCGCAAGTAGCACGAAGTGTGGCTAATGGGGGTTCGAGGTGTCACTCGTACGGCGGCCGCAGCACATCATCGACACTTCGATGCCCCATCTCTCACACTTCGTGCCCCCACGAGGCACACTTCGTGGCTCAGCCTTCGCCGGCGATGAAGGCGCGGACGGCGTCGGCGACGAGCTGGACGGCGATCGCGGAGAGCAGCAGGCCGGCGATGCGGGTGACGAGGAGGACGCCGCCCTCGCGGATCAGGCGCAGGATCGGCAGGGAGTAGCGCATCGCGGCCCACAGTGCGATGTGGACGGCGACGACGCCGAGGGCGACCGACAGTCCGCTCGTCCAGCTGTCGATGTCCTGGACGAACAGCATCGTCGCGACGATGGCGCCCGGGCCGGCGAGCAGCGGGGTGCCGAGCGGTACGAGTGCGACGTTGGTGTCGCCGCTGGCGGTCTGCTCCTTCTCGTTGCCGGTCAGCAGCTCGAGAGCGACCAGCAGGAGCAGGAGTCCACCGGCACACTGCAGCGCCGGCAGCGAGATGTGCAGGTAGTTGAGGATCTGCTGGCCGAAGAAGGCGAACAGCGTGATCACGAAGAACGACACCGCGACCGCCTGCCAGGCGAGGCGCTTGGCGCTCGACGGGCTGCGACCGGCGGTCAGGGACAGGAAGATCGGCACCGTACCGACGGGGTCCATGATCACGAACAGGGTCACGAACACCTCGACGAGGAGGACGTACTCGAGCATCAGTGCACCTCTCCGATGACGCCGCCGATGACGCCGCCGACGCCGACGACAGTGGTCGGCGAACCGAGCATCGCAGCCCGGTCGACGATCCGCTGCAACTGGTCGGGCGCGGTGGTCTCGCAGCCGAGGTCGTGGCCGACCTTGCCCTCGCCGTGGTGGTCGCTGGACCCGGTGACGATGAGGTCGAGGCGGTCGGCGATGCGGCGCAGCCCGTCGCGCGCGTGCGCGTCGTGGTCGAGGTGGTTGACCTCGATCCCGGCCAGCCCCGCCTCCTTGAGTACGACGAAGGCCGCTTCATCGAGCACACCGGCCGAGCCGCGTCCCCAGGGGTGGGCGATCACCGCGACGCCACGGGCACCGTGCACCAGCGCGATCATGTCCTGCAGGTCGGGCGCGTACCGGTCGACGTACGCAGGGCCACCCTCGGTGAGGTAGCCCGCGAAGGCCTCGTCCCGGTCGGCCACGACACCGAGCCGCACGAGCAGGTCGGCGATGTGCGGGCGGCCGGTGACCTCGTTGCCACCGGACACCTCGGCGAGTGCTTCCTCGGTGGCCGGGATCCCGAGGTCGCGCAGGCGGGCCAGCATCGCCGGGACGCGCTGCTCGCGGCCGACGACGATCCGGTCGAGCTCGGCCTGGAGGGCCACGTCGGCGGGGTCGGGGAGGTAGGCGAGCAGGTGCACGCCGACGCCCCGGAAGCAGGTGCTGACCTCGATGCCGCGGACCAGCGCGATGCCGGCCTCCGCGGCAGCGGCGGCGGCTTCGTCCCAGCCCGCCATCGTGTCGTGGTCGGTCAGTGCGACGACGTGCAGCCCGGCGGCCGCAGCGGCCCGCACCAGGTCGCCGGGCGACTCGGTGCCATCGCTCACGCGCGAGTGGGTGTGCAGGTCAATCGTCACTGGAGAAGGCTAGTCCCGCGGATTGTCGGACAACGACCCAGCGACGGTGTCGGTTCGGTCACCACGCGGGCGGCGCGCCGCCGAACGGCAACGCCACCAGCTGCGGCCCCGTGGCCGACACGTCCCGCAGGATCCAGTCGTCGCGCAGCAGCAGGATCGCGGACGCGGGACGCAGCACCAGCCACAACCAGCGGCCGCCGGCCTCACCGGCGACGACCGAACGGTCCCACTCCCCCGGCGCCGAACTGATCGACACCGACCACAGCCCGACGGGGTGCTGGTCGACCCGGACCCGCACCGGCGGCGGGCCGTCGCCGATCTCTAGGCCGGGATCGAGCCGCTCCACCTCGCCGTTGCCGGTCAGGCCGGCGACCCGCGCACCGAACCCGGTGCCGGGCTCCTCGCTGATGACCATCACGTCGACGGGGCCGTCGAGCTGGCTCGCACCCGACACGCAGGTCAGGGTTGCCGAGGCCGGCCCGCCGTTCGGCCCCACCGCGGCAAAGTCGCTGACCGTCCAGCCCGGCCCGAGCGGCCAGGGCAGGTAGGTCGGGAAGGCACCGACGCGGCGCAGGTGCCCCGCGAAGGCTTCGTACGACGGCGCCTGCGGTCGCCACAACGGCTCGACGATGCCGTGCTCGGGGCACGACCAGGAGCCGTCACCGACCTCCGCGACGGGAGCCGGGCAGCGCGGACACTCCACCCGGACCTCTGCGCCCGCACCAGAGTCGGGATCAACGCTCGACATGGCTGCCACCGTGCTGCGCCGCGGCGCGGGAGTCAAGCATTCCAGCGCCTCAGGACCGGCGTTTCGCGCTCGTGCCCGAGCTCCGACACGGTGGCGGTGTCCAGGCGGAACAGTCGGCCCTCGCTGGCGGTCAGCCCGATCCACCGGGCAGCCAGTGCCCGCAGCGACTGGCCGTGGGCGAACAGCAGGACGGGACCCGAGGCCGCCCGGATCCGCGCGATCACCCGGTCGCAACGCGCCGCGACGTCGGCAGCGCTCTCGCCGCCGGGGCATCCATGGGTCCACACGGTCCAGCCCGGTACCTCTTCACGGATCTCCGGCGTCGTCCGGCCCTCGTAGTCGCCGTACCCCCACTCGACGAGGTCGGGACACACCTCGGCGTCGCCGTACCCGGCGATCTCGGCCGTACGACGCGCGCGCTGGAGCGGACTGGTGAGCACCTCCGCGAAGTCGATGGCCGCGAGCCGCGGCGCCAGGATGCGCGCGCCTTCCTCGCCCGCGGGCAGCAGCGGCAGGTCGGTCGACGACGTGTGCTTTCCGGACTCGCTCCACTCGGTTGCTCCGTGGCGGACGAGGTACGCGGAGTCGGCCATGGCGACATCCTGCCAGCGGGCGGCTCGTGGTGGCAGGATCCGACCATGGTTCCCCCCGACCAGCGTCGTCTGGCCCGCCACCGGCTCGCCGTCGCAGGGGCTTTCGCGACCCAGGGCTTCGTCTTCATCGGGCTGACCACGCGCCTGCCCGACATCAAGGACCGCTGGGACCTCACCGAGCTCGGCGTCTCCGGCGTGCTGCTGGGAATCGTGCTGCTCGCCGGCGCCGGATCGGTCCTGGCCGAGAAGCTGTCGGCGCGGCGCTCGAGCGCCACGCTGCTCCGGGCCGGCCTGGTCCTGATCGCCATCGGGGCCGCCCTGATGCTGGCGTCACCGGCCTGGCTCGGCTACCTCGCCGGTGTCGCCGTGTACGGCGTCGGGCTGGGCATCGTCGATGCCTCCACCAACATGCAGGCGGTCGCCCTCGAGCACCGCTACGGACGTCCGATCCTGCCGAGCTTCCACGGCGGCTGGACCTTCGGCGGCCTGCTCGGTGCCGCGGCCACCCTCGCCACCGCCCACCTCGACCTCAGCTGGGCGGCGGTCGTCGCCGTCGTACCGCTCCTGATGGCCGCGGGCGCCTTCCTGCCTCGTGAGGAGACCGCCGCCGAGGACGAGGCGGCCGGCGACGCGCCGGCCCTCCTCGACATCGCCTGGCGGCCGATCCTCATGGTCGGGCTCGGCATGGTCGTCTTCTACATGGTCGACACCGCCGCCCAGACCTGGGGCGCGGTGTACGTCGACGAGGTGCTCGACGCACCGTCGCGCTGGGTCGCGCTGGCGACCCTCCCCTACCTGCTCGCGAGCCTCGTGGTGCGACTGGCGGGCGACCGCCTGGTCCAGCAATACGGCGCCCCGCCGGTGCTGCGCGTCGGCGCGGTCGTCGCGTGCGCCGGACTCGCCGTGGTCACCTTCGCCCCGACCTGGCCGGTCGCCGTCCTCGGCTTCACGATCGTCGGCGCCGGCATCTCGGTGGTCGCCCCGCTGAGCTTCTCTGCTGCCGCACGGCTGGCCGGCGGCTCGACCGAGCGCGTCGACGCCGTGATCGCCCGGTTCAACCAGTTCAACTACGTCGGGGGCCTGCTCGGCGCCGTCCTCACGGGCGTGGTCGGACAGGACCAGCTGCGGTTCGGCTTCGTCGTACCCATGCTGCTGGTGCTCGCGCTGATCCCGCTCGCCCGCTGGTTCGCCCCTGTCGACGGGGGTGTGGTCAGGAGCGGGATGCCGGCTGGCACACGCGACACATGACCAGGTGCCCGTTGTCCTCACCCACCGGGGCGAGGTCGTCACGGTGGGCGATGAGCGAGCAGTCCCGGCGATGCATCGTCGTACCACTGCCGGCGATGACGGGAATGGCGCCGACATCGGCTCGCCGGCCGTCGCCGGTGGCGTTGGCTGAGTTGGCGGAGCTGGCGGTGACCTCGGCGAGGAGCAGCAGCGTGTCCGCGAGGCGCTTCGTCGACTCACGGCCGTCGGCTGCGATGCGGGCCAGCCAGGCGCCGAAGTAGAGGAAGCCCCCGACGAAGGTCAGTCCGAGGCCGAGCAGGCCGCCGGAGACGAGGTAGGACAGCTGGTCGTACTGGTACGGCGTGTTCGCGGCGCCGTACCAACCGAGCACGATCACCACCAGCCCGAGCGGCAACATGATCGCGCCTGCCCAGAAGAGGACGACCTGGAGCAGGGCGGCATGGTCGCCCTTGAGCGGGGCGATGCCGGAGCGCGAGGACTCTCCCGCTCGGGGAAGTGCGGTCGCGGAACGGGGAACGGTGGTCATCGGGTCACGCCTTTCGGAGATCGGGAAGGCCGCTTTCGAGGCCGTGGGAGCACGGGGCGCCGATGCCGAGGGCAGCAGCACCGAGCCGTCGGAACCAGCTGCCTGCGACCGCCGCGGCCACGAATGCGGCGATCAGGAGCATCCCGGGGATCGAGAAGAGGTCGGGGAGGCCAGCACTGGTGGGCGCTGCGTCGACGAGGTCCGCGACCGGAGCAGCGCCGGCGGGCGGCGTTGCGTTCACCGGAGCGGCTCCCCCGGCAGCCACCGGCGGTACGCCGACAGTTCCGGCCTTGGGCGGTGCGGCCACCCCGGTGCTGGGTGGAACGATCGGAGCGACCGCGGCGATCGGCGGCACCGTGTCGACGGTCGCCGAGGCGACACCGAGGGTGAGCACGATCTTCGGCGCCAGGCTCGACAACCCGGCGACCACGCCCTTGAGCGGGCCGGCCTCGGCCGGGATCAGCTCGGCCAGGACACCGACGGGCAGGGCCTTGAGGAGCGGCGACAGGATCTTGGTGTCGATGACCACCTGCAGTCCCGCCGAGAAGGTGCGGGCCTCGTCGCCGTTCACCGTGCGCACCTGCTCGGGGACCGTGATCGAGATGCCGAGCTGCTCGAGGGCATCGGCCGGGACGTCGTCCAGCCCGGGAATGGGCGAGGTGGTGCCCGCGGCTTCGATGCCGTCCGGCCCGATCGAGAACTGTTGGCCCGCAATCGTCATCTTGCCGTAGGTCGCCTTGCCCGAGCTGACGCCCTTCGCCCCGTCCGTCGAGGCTCGGGCGACCGTCTCGATGCCCCCCATGGTGATCAGTCCCCCGAGGAGCTTGACCTCCCCCAGGGTGGACCGCGACGCCGTGGTGACGGGGCCGTCGACGGCGGTCATCCGGCTCACCGAGACGTAGCCGTCCACGTCGACGATCATCGCCAGCGGATTGGCCGACGGACCGGCTGGGCCGGCCGCCTTGGCCGTGCCGGGCAAGCCGCCGCCGAGGAGGTTCTTGAGCTGGTCGGTCAGGCCGGACAGCGGGTTCGAGGCGCTGCCACCTTCGCCTGCGTCCGGGCCGCCCACCGCGCCGTCCGGGGAGAAGCCGACCTCGGCGATCGCGGTCTTGTCGCCCGAGGTGGTCTGCTGGATCGACCCGGGGATCTTGTTGTCCGCCTGGGTGTTCGGTTCGCCGGGGAACTGCGAGTTCACCTGGACCGGGTAGCCGTTCTCGGTCAGCGGGGTCGACGGCAGCCCGAGCTGCTCGGCGAAGGTCTTGAGCCCCTCACCGACGGGGTCACCGGGCCAGAAGAGGCTCGAGCGCCCCGACGACGTGCTGGAGTCGGCCAGCACCTTGCTGTAGCCCAGGAAGAACTCGAGCTGGGCCTTGCCCGCGTCGACCGGGATCGGGAGGCTCGGCTCGAAGACCTCGATCCGGACCGGGCTGGACCACGAGGTGGCGGTGAAGCCGCCGTACTCCACCGCGGTCGCGGCGCCGGCGGCCGGGGAGGCGGCACCGGTCGTCAGCGGCATCATCGAGGCGAGCAGGCCGCCCGCGACGAGCAGGCGGGCACGGTCACCACGACCGGCATCTCGCCGGGCGGGGTGTCCCGCTGCACAGGTGGGGTTGCGCTTCATGCGGCACCTCCAAGGATGACGTCGGCCATGGTGTCGAGGATCTCGCCCGGTTCGCCGGTGGCCACGATCCGGCCGCCGCTCATCACCGCGGCGTAGTCGGAGACCCTCAGCGCGGTCCGGGCGAACTGTTCGATGCACAGGATCGAGACGCCGGACTCCGCGATCCGGGCGACGGTGTCGTAGAGCTCGTCGACGATCAGTGGGGCGAGTCCCATGGACAGCTCGTCGAGCAGCAACAGTGCCGGGTCGGAGGTGAGCGCGCGGGACATGGCGAGCATCTGCTGCTCGCCACCGGACATCGTCCCGGCCAGCTGGTTGCGCCGCTCGTGCAACCGGGGGAAGTAGTTGTAGGCGGTCTCCAGGATCGCGCCCTTCGCCACCCCCGCATACGACATCAGGACGAGGTTCTCCTCCACCGTCAGGTTGGGGAAGACGGACCGGCCCTCGGGCACGGTGCACAACCCGACCCGGGCCAGGTCCTCGGCCTTCGCGTCCTTCACGTGGATGCCCGCCAGGTGGATGTCGCCCGACGTGGCCTCCTTCTGGCCGCTGATCACCTTCACCAGCGTCGACTTCCCGGCACCGTTGGGGCCGAGCAGCGCCATCACCGCGCCCTTCGGTACGGCGAGGTCGACACCGCGCAGGACCTCGATCCGGCCGTACGCCGCGTGCAGGTCGATGACCTCGAGAATCGGAACGCTCATGGGGTGACCGCCTCCAGCTCGCTCGTGTGGTCCGCGGCCCCGTGGTCCTCGTCGGAGTAGCCGAGGTAGGCGCGCTGCACCTTGCCGTCGGACCGGATGTCGGAGGGTGCACCCGAGGCGATGATCTCGCCGAAGTCGAGCACGTGGATCTCGTCGCACACGGTCATCACCAGGTCCATGTCGTGCTCCACCATCAAGATGGCGACGCCTTCGCCGGCGAGCTCGGTCAGGAGTGCACCGAAGGAGTCGGTCTCCGTCTCGTCGAGCCCCGAGGACGGCTCGTCCAGCAGGAGGAGCATCGGGTCGCAGGCCAGCGCCCGCGCCAGCTCCAGCAACCGGGCGGCACCGGTCGGGATGGAGTCGGCACGCTCGTCGGCGTAGTCGCCGATCCCCACCCGGTCGAGCAGGACCTCGACCTCCAGCGCGGACCTGCCCTCCGAACGGAACCACGCCTTCGGCCCGCCGTGGATCTCGCGAGCGACCCGGACGTTGTCCTTCACCGAGAGCGAGCCGAAGGCCTCGAGTCGCTGGAAGGTGCGGCCGATGCCCTGGTGGGCCCGGCGATGGACCGGCCAACCGGTGACGTCACGGTCGCGGTACCGGACCCGGCCGCTGGTCGGCTTCTGCAGTCCGGTGATCACGTTGAAGCAGGTCGTCTTGCCAGCACCGTTGGGGCCGATCAACCCGGTGATCCGCCCACCATCGGCCGTGAAGGACGCGTGGTTGACAGCCGTCACGCCACCGAACCGGACGATCACGTCGTCCACCTCGAGCAGTGCCATCTCAGGCCACCCCCTGCGGCTCGTCGAGGGTCGCGTCGAGCGGTGCGTCGACGGAGCGGGCAGGCTCGGGCCGGCCCGGCTTGAGCAGGCCGTCCAGTCGTTCGCGCAACTGTTCCTCCCAGCGTGGAAGCAGCTTGTTCGAGCCCAGGCGACCGAGCTTGAAGAGATGGTTGGCGATGCCGTTCGGGTCGCGGCCGAGCAGGACCGCACCGAAGCCCAGGATGGCGAACAGCAGGCCGGCCAGCTCGGGAGCCGAGGACTGCCACACCGGCAACAGCATCAGCGCCGTACCACCGAGCAACGCACCACTCACCGACGTGACACCGAAGACCACGGCGAGGAGCAGCACCAGCAACGACTGGAAGTAGAGGAAGTCGGCAGCCCCGACGGTTCCCCGCAGGCCGGCGAACAGGGCACCGGCAACGCCCGCGATGCCCGCCGACAGCGAGAACAGTCCGACGCGGAACCAGCGCAGGTCCAGGCCGAGCGTGCCGCATCCCGACGGGCTGTCGCGGGTCGCGATCAGGATCCGCCCGATCGCCCCACGCCGCAGCCACAACAGGAACAGGCCCATCACGACGAAGGCCAGGACCATGAACCACACGTAGGCGGTGTCGCTCGCGATCTTCACGCCGAACACGGACAGGCGCTCGGTCGCCAGCGTGCCGTTGAACTTGAAGGCGTACTCGGCCTGGAAGATCATCTTGTCCATCAGCACGGCGAAGGCCATCGTCGACAGCGCCAGGTAGAGACCGGTCAGCCGCAGCACGGGCAGCGCGACCAGCGCGCCCACCCCCGCCGCGATCGCCGCCGCGAGCAGCAGCCCGAGGAGGTTGGGCTGGTCGAGCTTGGCGTAGGCGAGCGCACCCACACCGGCGAAGGTGAACTGGGCAAGGGAGACGTGGCCGCCGTACCCGGTGAGCAGGACCAGCGAGAGCATCACCATCGCGTACGTCGCCGCGACACCGATCAGGAGCACGTCCGAGCGCGACACGACCCCGATCAGCACGAAGGCGACGACGAGCAGCGCACCGCCTGCGCCGAGGCTCTTGCGCAAGGTGGGCACGGGTGCGGCCACGATGCCCTTGACCTGGCCGATCCGCAGCTGGGTCTGGGGCATCGCGACGACCACCACGAACAGGAAGATCGCCGGGATGACCGGGCGGATGGTCGACCAGAAGCCGTCCGTGGGCAGGTACGCCACGGCCCAGGACTCCAGGATGCCGAGGCCCATCGCACCAGCGAAGGTGAGGGGAAGGCTCTTGAGCCGACCGAGCATCGCGGCGGCGTACGCGTTGATGACCAACAGCGTCAGCGCGTAGTAGTCCAGCCCCACGACCGGCGTCAGCAGGATCCCGGCCAGCGCCGCCAGGGACATGCCGATCGCCCACGCCAGCGCTGCGACGGTGTCCGGCTTGCCACCGAAGAACTTGAGGAGCTCCGGATTGTCGACGGACGCCCGCATGGCCGTACCGATGCGGGTCCTGTTCAGCAGCAGGTACAGGCCGGTCGCCACGGCGATCGAGCAGACGATCGTGATGAGCTGGTGCGCCGTGATGTAGGTGTCCCCCACCTGCCATCCGGTCTCCGAGTAGAACGGGAGCAGCACCCGTGGCTCCGGTGGCCAGATCTGCTGGGCCAGGCCGATCAGCCCCACCAGCAGTCCCACGGTGACGACCAGGGCGACCGAGACCGGCCCCTCCCCCAGGCCGCGCGTGACGAAGCGCTGGATGAACCAGCCGATCGCCGGCGCGACGACACCGAGCACGAGGAACAACGACAGCAACGGAGGCAGGCCCTGGCGCTGGCTGAAGTCCCAGAAGGTGAACGCCAGCACCATGCCGAAGGCACCGTGGGCGATGTTGAACACCCGGGTCGTCGTGTAGGTGAGCACCAGTCCGCTCGCCATGATCGCGTAGGCGGCCCCGGTGAACAGCCCGAGCAGCGTGAAGGCGAACAGTGAGCTCATCGGGTCAGCCTCCGATGCCGGAGTTGACCACTCGGCCGCACATGTACTTGCCCGGCGACACCTGTTGCCAGCGACCACCCTTGAACTGGGCGACCTTCAGGCACGGCGGAGTCGCCGACGTGCCGATGTTCATCGGCGTGTGGGCACCGTTGCCGGTCCAGCTCGAGGTGTTGTCCAGGGCCTGGACGAGGGATGCCCGGGTCAGCTTGCCACCGAGCGCGAGCGACTTCTCGACGAAGAGGCGGGCGGCAGACCAGGCGTAGAGGCCGTAGTAGTTCGGGATCGCACCGGGCTTCACCTGCTGGAGGTAGGACAGGTAGAGCTGGATCTCGGCGTTGTTCCTGTTCTCGAACAGGTCGTTGGCCGAGTAGATGTACGCGCCCTCGGCGAGGCTGCCTGCCTGCTCGATGTAGCGCTTGTCGTAGATCGTCGGGTCCTGGAGGAAGAAGTCCGGCTTGAATCCCTGCTGCTGCATGGCCTGCTGGAGCTTCACGCTGTTCTGGTAGGGACCCTGGTAGGCGACCGCCTTCACGCCCTTGGACTTCATCTGCTGGACGTACGGCGCGAAGTTGAACTCCGCGACGTCGATTCCCTGGAGGTAGGTGACCTTCCAGCCGGCACCCTTCTCGTAGCCGGCGGCCATGCTCTTGGAGTTGACCGGCGCGGCACCGGCGTTGATGTACAGGACTGCGGCGTTCTTCACCGAGCTGGGGAACTTCTGGGCGAACCACTTCGACGCGGAGTCCGGGATCAGGTTCGCCCGGATCGCGTAGGCGGCGAAGCACGACTTGCACGCCGCTCGCTCCGGGTTGACCGAGACCGCGCGGATGTCGGGAATGCCGCAGCTCGTGGCCGTGGCGGCGCCGCCACTGTCGAAGGCGGACATCGAGCCGACCGCGGCGAACGCCTGGTCGCAGGCCTTCACGTAGCCCTGCTGGTCGGCACCGGCGTCGGCCCGGCTGTCGAGGTTGACCAGCTCGAGCTTGCGCCCGCACAGCGTGCTCTGGGAGTTGAAGTACTCGATGTAGGCGCGCGTGGCCTGCTGGGCGGACTCGAAGATGCCGGGGACAGGTCCGGAGATGTCGGAGATGTTGGCCAGCGTGATCGTCTTGTCCGTGATGCCCTTCTGGTTCTTGAAGCCGGCGCAGGACCCTGCCTTGACCCCGCCGGTCGCCGATCCCTTGCCGCCACCCCCGCCGGAGCCGCTCGACCCTCCGGGTCCGGCCGCACTCCCGGTGCCGGCTCCGGGGTCACTGCCTCCGCTCGCCGCGGCGCCCGGATCGGCGGCCGCGGGATCCGTGGCCGCGCCGTCGACGGGACCAGCAGCGCCGCCGTCAGCGTTGGGAGCCCCGGCCTCGGCCTGCGCACCGGTGCCGTTGACGTCGGCCACCGTCCCCGGGTCGAGACGGGAGCCGCAGGCCGCGAGCAGCAGGACCAGGAATGCAGCGCCAACCAGGCGTACGACACGTAAGGCAGACAACGACGGCTCCTCCAGGGATGACCGGTCCCAGCGAGACCTTCACCGGGAGCAACGACACGATGTGACGTAGGTCATGCGTTTGGCAGGCAAAACTAGAACAAGTTTCATTTGATGGCAATCGTCGGCCGTTCGGGGGAACCGTGGAGTCGCCCCGGACGTCGCATGCATCATGAGGCTCATGCACATCACCCACGGCCACCAGCGGACCGTCGTACGCCTCGGCGCCATCGCCCTGACCACCGGGCTCGCCCTCACTGCAGCAGGCTGCAAGCACGAGAACGACGCGGCGACCGACGACGCGAAGGTGGAGAGCGAACCGTCGGCCACGCAGGACCCGCCCTCAGCGGTCCGTGACTACCCCGACTTCGCACCGCAGGACTACACCTACCGCCTCGAGGTGCTCTGCTACTGCCCGCAGGTCGGCGCCGTCCGGGTCACCGTCAAGGACGGCAAGGTCACCGAGGCGATCTCCACCTTCGGGGAGGCCAAGGGCCAGGCGGCCCCGGAGTTCGCCCGCCTGTCGATCAACGACATCATCGCGCGGGCCAACGACCCGCAGGTCGACGAGGCGGAGGTGACCTGGCCGACCGGCCAGGACCACCCCTCGGTGGTGGCGCTCGACCAGCTCAGGATGGCCACCGACGACGAGGTCACCTACACGATCAAGGATGTCGCGGTCAGCGGGGAATGAGTGCCCAGTAGTCGAGGTCGAGCAGCACGCCCGCTGCGTACTTCCCGGTCTCGGCGTCGCGCAGGGTCATCGACTCGTCGCGGTCCTTGGTGGCCACCAGGCGCAGGCGCAGCGCGCCGACGCTCGGCACCGACGTCTCGGCCTTCTCGAGCACCTCGGACCACGCGTAGATGGTGTCGCCACCGAACGCGGGAGCCGTGTGGGCGCCGGCATTGATCGCGGCGACCAGCTGCGCATTGGCGAGCCCGTTGAACGACAGGGCACGGGCCAGCGAGATCACGTGGCCGCCGTAGACGAGGCGGTTGCCGTCGGGGCGCGCCTGGACGTTGAAGTGCACCTTGGCGGTGTTCTGCCACAGGCGGGTCGCCTGCTGGTGCTCGGAGTCGGTGAGCGTCACGCCGTCGACGTGGTCGATCTTCTCGCCGACCTCGTAGTCGTCGAACCGGTGCGGTTCGCCTGCGGCGGCGAAGTCGTACGACGAGAAGTCCAGCCCGGCCGGGAGCACGAGGTCCGCCGCAGCGACCGCCGGCGCCAGGTCGGGTACGACGGCCTCGGGGGCCGGCGCGTCGACGTCACGCTTGTGCACCATGACCCACCGGGCCCAGTCGAGGGCGACCTCGCCGCGCTGGTTGGTGGCGGTCGAGCGGACGTAGACCACGCCGCTCTTGCCGTTGGAGTTCTGCTTGAGGCCGATGACCTCGGACGTGGTGCTCAAGGTGTCGCCCGGGACCACCGGCTGGTGGAAACGGCACTCGGCGTAGCCGAGGTTCGCGACCGCGTTGAGCGAGATGTCCGGGACGGTCTTGCCGAACGCGATGTGGAAGGCGATCAGCTCCTCGACCGGGTGCGGGTCGAGGCCGACCGATGCCGCGAAGGCAGCAGAGGACGGTACGGCGAACCGGGTCGGGTAGAGCGAGCCGTAGACGGCGCGGTCACCTTCGGTGACGGTGCGCGGCGTGGCGTGCTGGAGCACCTGCCCGACGGTGAAGTCCTCGAAGAAGTTGCCCGGGTTCGTCTTGCTGGTCGCGGTCACTTGAGCTTGTAGTCCTTCAGCAGCGAGCGGCCGATGATCATCTTCTGGATGTCGGAGGTGCCCTCACCGATGAGCATGAACTTGACCTCGCGCATCAGGCGCTCGATCTCGTACTCCTTGGAGTAGCCGTAGCCACCGTGGATCCGGAAGGAGTCCTCGACGACCTCGTTGGCCAGCTCGGCGGCGACCATCTTGGCCATGCCGGCCTCGACGTCCATCCGCTGGCCGGTGTCCTTGAGGCGCGCGGCGCGGACCATCATCGTGTGCGCGGTCTCGACCTTGGTCGCCATGTCGGCGATCCGGAACAGCACGGCCTGGTGCTCGGCGATGAACTTGCCGAAGGTCTTGCGCTGCTGGGCGTAGGCGATGCCGAGCTCGAAGCCGCGCCAGGCCAGGCCGCACGCGCGGGCGGCGACGTTGACGCGGCCGACCTCGACGCCGTCCATCATCTGGAAGAAGCCCTTGCCCGGCTCACCGCCGAGGATCTGGTCGGCGCTGATCTGGTGGCCCTCGAGGATGAGCTCGGTCGTCTCGACGCCCTTGTAGCCCATCTTGTCGATCTTGCCGGGGACGGTGACGCCCTGGGCGGTCTCGCCGAAGCCCGGCTCCTTCTCGACGAGGAAGGTGGTCATGTTCTTGTAGACGCTGTCGGCGCCCTCATCGGTCTTGACCAGCAGGGCGACCAGGGTGGAGGTGCCACCGTTGGTCAGCCACATCTTCTGGCCGGTGATGGAGTAGGAGCCGTCCTCCTGCTTGGTGGCCTTCGTCGACACGGCGGCGACGTCGGACCCCAGGCCGGGCTCGGACATCGAGAACGCGCCGCGGACCTCGCCGGTCGCCATCTTCGGGAGGTACTTGGCCTTCTGCTCGTCCGTGCCGTGCTGCATCAGCAGGTACGCGACGATGAAGTGGGTGTTGATGACACCGGAGACGCTCATCCAGCCGCGGGCGATCTCCTCGACCACGAGGGCGTAGGTCAGCAGCGACTCACCGAGCCCACCGAACTCCTCGGGGATGGTGAGGCCGAAGACGCCGAGCTCCTTGAGGCCCTCGATGATCTCGGTCGGGTACTCGTCGGCGTGCTCGAGCTCCTGCGCGACGGGGATGATCTGCTCGTCCACGAAGACACGGACGGCCTTCAGGATCTCGACCTGGTCCTCGTTGAGTCCCTCGGTCTGGCAAAGCTTCGGCATCAAAGTTCCCTTTCGCTGGTACGACCGACGGCACTGTACCCGTCGGTAGGGGCCCCAGCCGCCCGCTGAGATCCCCACGTGAACAAGGTCACGCAGGCGTCGCCGGGCATGCACTCCCGGACATCGGGGTCATCTAGCATGCGCGCCATGACCACCCCGTACGACGCCTCGCCCACGCCCGACGCGACCAGCGCCCAGCTGACGGAGCTCACCGCGGCCCTGCTGCAGCTCTCGAAGACGATCGAGGGCTTCCACCACGCGGTCATCGACTTCAACACCGTCATCGAGCGCGCCGACGCCCTCGTGGCGCGCGCGGAGGTCGCGCTGGCTCCGCTCGCCGCGACCCAGCAGGTCGGTGACCAGATCAAGGTCGCCAGCCAGCTCGCCGGCCAGGTGGCGAGTGCCGCGGTCAAGCGCGGCGTCGCGGCCGGCAAGGGCCTGACGCAGCGCACCTGATCACCGGAAGCCGAACTCCCGGGCCAGCGGCACGGCCAGCTGCTCGGAGTACTCGAAGGTGATGTGTTCGCGATCGCGCAGGGGTACGACGTCGCCGATCACCGGCGGGCACTGGCCGTCCGCACAGAACCACTTCTGCACGTCGATGAACTCGACGCCGGACGCCTTCGCGACGTCGCGGAAGACGTGCTGGCCGCGCACCGTCACCGGGCTCGGCGGGAACATGCAGTCGCCGAGGTCCACGTCGCGCCGTGACAGGCAGACGCCCGGCGAGCGCTGGACCTTGGGCACGTTGCCGAGCATCACCACGCGGTCCGAGGACTTCTCGAGAATGCTGAACTCCTCGGCGAGCCCGCGCTCCTGCCGGCCACCGGCCATCGTCGGGACCCGGTAGAAGTTGTTGGCGACGACGGTCAGGTCGGGCTGGAGGTCGGCCACCTGCTGCTCGGCCCATTCCTTGAACGCGGCGCACTCGGGCCAGGGGCGATCGCCCTTCTGGTCGCGGGTGACCGTGTTGGCCGGGCACCCGCTGAAGACCAGCTGGTAGACGGCGTACCCGTACTTCTTGCCGATCACGTTCAGGGCGGGGCCCCACATCCGGCCGTGCGAGTCACCGACGACCACGATCGAGCGCTTCGCGTCCACGTCACCGAACGGGCACAGCTTGGTGACCTCGAGGGTGTAGTCGCAGTCGCCCAGGGGCGCCACCGATTCGCGGAGGCGGCCCAGGTCGGGCTTCAGGCCGCCGGGGACCGGCCTCCCGTCCTTCGCGGCCAGGACGGATGCCTGGACGAGCGCGACGGTCGGGTCGTCGCTGAGGCCCTCGCGCTGGTAGTCGGTCGTGGAGATCTCGGGGTTGTCGGAGAGCCCGGCGATCTGGTGGTCCACCCACGCCCGCGCACCGAATGCGGACCCGATGACGAGCGCGAGGCTGATCGGGTAGAGACCAACGGCGCGCATCCGCGGCTTCCAGCGCACGCCACGCCGGAACGGCTCCTCGACCAGGTGGTACGACGCTGCGCTCAGCGCGAGGATCAGCACCAGCGCCAGCGCGAGGTGTGGACGACTCAGCCGCGGCTCCTCCCAGTGCGCCTGGGCGATCAACAGCACCGGGAAGTGCCACAGGTAGAGCGAGTAGGACCAGTCGCCCAGCACCCGGATCGGCTGGAGCGAGAACAGCCGGAACCAGTACGTCGACGGCGCACTCGTGCTCGCGCCCGCCGCGAGCAGCAGGCCGCTGCCGCCCACGGGGACCAGCGCGGCGATGCCGGGCATCGGCGTCGCGGAGCTGAAGGTCAGCGTGGCGTACGCGATCAGGGCCAGTCCGGCGACGCCCGCCAGCTCGGTCAGCCAGCGCGGCGCGGCCGGCCGGCGTCCCCAGAGCAGGGTGGCCAGGAGCCCGCCGATGCCGAGCTCCCACGCGCGGGCCGGCGTGGAGAAGTAGGCGGCCGTGGGGTTGGCCTCGGTCACCCACACGGAGTACGCGAGGGACCCGAGGGTCACCGCACCGAGCACCGCCACGACCGCGCGGCGCAACGACCGGTTCGCGTGCTCAGGCAGGACGTGGCCCCACCGACGCAGGGCGACAGCGATCAGGAGCAGCAGGACCGGGATGACGACGTAGAACTGTTCCTCGACCGCGAGGGACCAGTAGTGCTGCACCGGCGAGGGCGGCTCGCCCTCGGCGAAGTAGTCGGTCTCGACCAGGGAGAAGCGGATGTTGGCGCCGAAGAACGCCGCCCAGACCGTGTCCTTGATGACCTCGATGCTGCGCACGAGGGGCAGGAAGTACGCCGCGGCGAACGCCGTGACGGCCAGCACCACGGTGGCAGCCGGGATCACCCGGCGAGCCCGGCGCGCGTAGAAGTCGACGATCGAGATCCGCCGGCTCTCGCCCGCCTCGCGCACGAGCAGGCCCACGATCAGGAAGCCGGAGATCACGAAGAAGACGTCGACACCCACGAAGCCGCCCGCCGCCGTACGGAATCCGGCGTGGGCCAGGATCACCAGGCCGACGGCCAGGGCACGGAGGCCCTGGATGTCGGAGCGGAAGGACCGCGCCTCGGTCACAGCGGTCCTCCTCGGATGGCATCGGATTGACTCGGTCGGGTCGTGGGCAAGCGGCCACCGACGCCTGCGAGGAGGCCAGTTCGGAGCGAAGCCTCAGGTACGATACCCGCTATGCCCGACGACTCCGGGAAGCACCGGCACTCACGACGGGCAGATCTCCTGCCCGTCCTTGCCGTCGTGCTCCTGGGAGCCCTGATGCTCGGCATCGCGACGCTCTGGGACGGCGGGCTGCCCGACGCAGCGAGTGACGACTCCGCCAAGGACCCGGCGGCGGCCGCGGCGATCGACCCGGAAGTGACCGACGGGACCCGGCCCCGCAACGACCGCGAGGAACGCGCCACCGACGGCAGCATCATCGAGGGCGTGGAGGACTCCGCCCTCCTCGAGGACGTCAAGGCCGCCGAGGCACAGGTCAAGAAGGTCCGCATGGAGTCGGCGACCTTCAAGATCGCGACCTTCAACCTGCTGGGCAACAACTACACCGCCCCCGGCGGCTCGCGCGCCAGCTGGCCCGACGCCGGTCCCCGCGCGTCCATGTCGGTCGGCCTGATCCGCGCCCACGGCGCGGACATCGTCGGCGTACAGGAGGCGAGGGCACCGCAGTACGCCGCCGTCCGGGGCGGGCTCGGCTGGGACGCCTACTCCAAGCCCGGCGACACCGACAACGGCATCATGTGGAACCCGGCCGTCTTCGAGCTCGTCGCTGCCGACAACTTCCAGATCCCCTACAACGGGGGTCACCGGGCCCAGAGCATCGTGCGGTTGCGCCACAAGGACAGCCGGCGCGAGTTCTACGTCCTCAACATGCACACCACGTCGGGCCGCAGCGGATCCCGCACCGCCAGCCGCAACGCCGGCCTGCGGATCGCGGCCGACTACGTGAACTCGTTGAAGTCCGAGAAGGTGCCGATCTTCCTGATCGGCGACATGAACGACCGCGGCAACTTCTACTGCCAGGTGATCCCGAGGACCGGGCTGGTCGCTGCGCAGGGCGGCGGCGGGACCTGCGGCTCAGCGCCCCGGATGCGGCCCGTGGACTGGATCACTGCCTACGGCGGCGTCACCTTCAGCGGGTACGTCGACGACTTCTCCGCCGAGCACCGCCGCATCAGCGACCACCCCATCGTCGTCGCCAGCGCGACGCTCGTCGGCGCCAAGAACTGACCGGTCGAGCGCCTGGCCCAGCGCACTGCGCAGGGTGCGGACCTCGTCGAGCAGCGCCGCGGCCAGCTCGGTCGCCGTCGCGGCCACCTCGGCGTCGGTGACCGAGTCGGGCGTGCGTCGGGCTGGTAGGTCCTCGGGCACGCGCAGCGCCTCGATGTCACCGACGACGTCGATCGCGTGCTCGCGGAGCCAGGCGATCGCGGCATCGCCGCGCACCCGGCACTCCGCGATGCGTTCGGCGGAGGGCCAGAACCGCTCTCCCCCGCGCGGCACGAGCAGCTCGTCGGCGAGGAAGGTGCGCAGGTACACGCCCCGGTCGAAGGCATTGCTGAACGAGTCCAGGTGGGCGTTCACCCGGCGCAGCGTCTCCGCCTCGACGACGCCCATGGACTCGTTGGGGAACGAGTCGTTGAGGTCATAGGCGTCCGGTGCCAGCTGGAGCAGGCCGGCGAACCGGTGCCAGATGTCGTCACGGGGGGCGGACGTGTCGAGCGGGAGCACGTGGATGTTCGCGAACGGCACGGCCCCGGACCAGCGCTCGAGGACGAGCCGCAGGTCCAGCGTGCGCCAGTTCCAGATGTCGGTCGACCGCGAGGACTCGGTGCGGGAGTAGTCCTCGATCGAAGCGACCGCCTTGTTCTTGAGGCTCTCCTGCCAGGACGCGGCGAACAGGCCGAGGGGTTCGCGGGCAGTCACCACGAGGTCCACCTGCGCGGGCGCGAGCTGCTCGACCATGCGCCGGGCCTGCCCGGCGCTCGCGGCGGCGAAGAACTCGTGGCTGATCAGCGCGGTGCCCGGCCACGCCGCGATCTCCGCACGCAACCGGTCCCACGAGCTGCGTTCGTCGTCGGCGCGACGGGGGTGCCTCCCGAGGTGGGGGTCCTCGCACACGACCCGCGTCGACCACAGGTGGTCGCGACGCTCGGAACCGGGAAGCAGGACGCCGTCGTCAGCCAGCTGGTCCCGCGACCTCCAGAGGACGTTCTGGAGGTACGTGGTCGCCGTCTTCGGCAGTCCCGGGTGGACGTAGACGCGTTCGGCCATCAGGCACCCGTCACTGAGCGCGCTGGAACTTCTCGATGGCCTCGGCGATGCGGGTCTCGTCGCGACTCGCCATCGGGATCAGCAGTTCCTGGACGACATCGGCGAGCTCGGCCAGGCGCAGGTGGTGGCGCCGCAGCTCTGCGATCTCGCCCTCCAGGCCGGCCACGCGCGCTTGCAGCTGCTCGATCTCGTCCCGCTTGCTCATGCCCACTCCGCCACCAGTCGTCCGATTGCACGGGGCCGGCCGGCACCCGCGTCGTACTCCGTGGTCGACACCACGGTCCCACCCTGCGCCTCGACCAGCGCGACGAGACGGTCCAGCGCGAACGGGCGGATCCCGAAGTCGGGCTCGCCTCCCCCGGTCCAGACGTCAGCATAGAGTCGGCCGCCGCCACGCAGGGCGCCCGCCGCGAACCTTGCGAGCGCCTCGCGTCCGACGCTGTTGGTGGCGTCGAAGATGTGCCGGGCCAGGATGACGCGGGGCTCGGCGACCCGCGAGATCCGGGCGACCTCCGCGAGGGACGAGCGCCACTCCGTCAGGTTGAGGGTGCGGACCTCCAGCGGCAGGCCCTCGGTCCTGGCGACCTTCATGGCCCCCCGCGCACCCTGCGGCACGAAGTCATAGGCGGTGGTGGGGAAGCCCTGCCGCGCGAGCCACAGCGCGTCGCCTGCCTCACCCGCGCCGACATCGAGGACCCGCGTGCCCGGGGCGACGTCGGCGGCCACCCGTTCGGCGAGGTCGGACGGTGTCGCGCCGGGCGGGCGACCACCCTTGGCGTTCAGCTCGCGTTGCCACGGGCGACGCAGCGCCGACGTACCGCGGAACCAGCTGTTGAAGCGGTCGACCACGGGCTGCGGGGTCTCGAACTTGTACGCCGGGTCCGGCACCTTCCAGCTCGGGCCGTACATCGCCTCGAGGAGCTTCTCGGGACGGGCGGGACAGCTGAACTCCCGACCCATCAGGGAGCAGGTCCCGAACGGGTACAGCCACTCCTCCTCGAACGGCGTGCCCACCTCGCCGAGGAGGTAGAGCGTCCCGTGGTCGAGGAAGCCGCCGAACAGGTCGAGGCCACGCACCGAACCGTCGGACTCGCGGACGTCGATCCGGAACGCCCCGCCGCTGTAGCGGTGGGTGGCGAACCCGCGCTCGACCACGGCGCGCTGCAGGGCGAACGACTCCCGGATCACGTCCACCGGGGTGGAGTACGACGACACGTACCCCAGGTCGGCGTCCGAGTCGTGTCCCAGGAAGGTGCCCTCGCGGACCGCTCCCAGCAGGGTCCCGTAGGCCGGGAACGCGTTGATCCCGATGTCCTTCAGCATCTCGGTGACCTGCTCGATCGCGTCGAGCAGCGGCAGCAGCTGCTCGGGGCTGCGCACCGAGAACGTCGGGCTGAACCGGCCGGACTTGTCGAGGCTGATCTCCAGCCCGGCGGCGTTGACGAAGGCGATCCTGGCCTCGGAGTCGCCGAACGCGCGCTCGTCGTCGAACAGGACCTCGTCGCTGACGTGCTCACGCACGGTGATCCGGCTGCGGCCCTTGAGGAAACGGCGCATCCGGTCGGGCCACGCGGCCTGCCGCAGCCCGTTGGGCAGCTGCACCGTGTCGCGCACCAGCCAGAAGGACCAGATCCGGCGGTCGTCGAAGAGGACGTCGACCACGCGGTCCTCGCCTCGCGCGGCGAGCACCAGGCCGGCGTCGTCGACAGCGGTGACGCGGGTGCCACGGGCGGAGGCGACGAGGCCACGGATTCCGGCGGCACCCTGCGCGACCTTGCGACGCACGTGGCGCTCCCTCCCCGTTGATGGCCCTTCTCGGCGGCCCTGTCGGGCGTGCGCAAACGATAACGGACGGCCCCGGACGGTAGCGTTCGGTCCGTGAGCACCACCCCGTCCCGCGTGTTCGCGGCCAGGCTGGTCGGACTCCCGATCTTTGACCCCCAGGGTGACCAGGTCGGCAAGGTCCGCGACCTGGTCGTCACGATGCGCACCGAAGGCACCCAGCCCCGCGTCCTCGGCATCGTTGCCGAGGTCTTCGGCCGGCGACGGATCTTCGTGCCGATGACGCGGGTCACCAACATCGACAGCGAGCACGTCTACACGACCGGACTGCTCAACATGCGGCGCTTCGAGCAGCGCTCCACCGAGACCCTCGTCATGGGCCAGATGCTCGACCGCACCGTCACCATCACCAGCACCGGCGTCGCCGGCACCGTGTACGACGTCGCGATGGAGCCCGCGCGCACCCGCGACTGGGTGCTCAGCCGGGTCGCCGTCCGCGAACCGTCGAAGGGATTCCGGCGCCGCGGGCAGACCCATGTCGTCGAGTGGCGTGACGTCGTCGGGCTCACCCGGTCCGACGACCGCCAGGGCGCGACCCACCTGGTCGCCGCGCTGAACGAGATGCGGCCCGCCGACGCGGCGAGCATCCTTCACGACCTGCCCGCCGATCGTCGTACGGCCGTGGCGCTGGCGCTCGATGACGAGCGCCTCGCCGACATCCTCGAGGAGATGCCCGACACCGACCAGGTCGAGATCCTCAAGGGCCTCGAGGCCGAGCGGGCCGCCGACATCCTCGAGGAGATGTCGCCCGACGACGCCGCCGACCTGGTGCGCGACCTGCCGCCCGAGACCGCCGAGATCCTGCTCCAGCTGATGGAACCGGAGGAGGCCGAGGACGTCCGGCGGCTGATGAAGTACGTCGAGAACACCGCCGGCGCCATGATGACGCCGGAGCCGGTCATCCTCGGCCCGGACGCCACCATCGCCGACGCCCTCGCGCACGTGCGCAACCCCGAGCTCACGCCGGCCCTCGCGGCGCTGGTCTACGTCTGCCGCCCGCCGCTGGAGGCGCCGACCGGCAAGCTGCTGGGGGTCGCGCACATCCAGCGCCTGCTGCGCGAACCGCCGTCCACCCTCGTCGCCGGCGCCCTGGACGACTCCATGCAGTGGCTGAGCCCCGAGGCGACCATCGACGAGGTCGCGGCCCACCTGGCGACGTACAACCTCGTGGCGGCGCCGGTGACCGACGAGAACGGGCGACTGATCGGCGCGGTCACGGTGGACGACCTGCTCGACCACATGCTTCCCACGAACTGGCGTGACCGCGCGCCCCGACCCGGAGGCACGGGTCGATGAGCGACGCGCGCCGCACTCGGGACCGGCTGGACACCCCCCGCGAGGAGCGCCGGCAGCTCGTCAAGAAGCCCAGCTTCAACAGGGACGCCTTCGGCGTCTTCGCCGAGCAGTTCGCCCGGTTCATGGGGACCGCGACCTTCCTGATCTACATGACGCTGTTCGTCGTCGTGTGGGTCGGCTGGAACCTGCTCGCCCCGGACGACTGGCGCTGGGACACCTACCCGTTCATCTTCCTGACCCTGATGCTGAGCCTGCAGGCGTCGTACGCCGCCCCGCTGATCCTGCTCGCACAGAACCGCCAGGAGGCGCGCGACCGGGTGATCGCCGAGCAGGACCGGCAGGCCGATGCCCGCGCCCACGCCGACATGGAGTTCCTCGCCCGCGAGGTCGCGTCGCTGCGGATGTCGGTGGGTGAGGTGGCGACTCGTGACTTCCTGCGTTCGGAGTTGCGGACCCTGCTCGCCGACCTCGACGAGCGCGCCGACGAACGTGCCGAGTCTCACGAGGACGGCGGCGACGGAGCGCAACCCGCCCCTCACTAGACTCGGATGTTGTGAGTACCACGCAGCAGTCCCCGTCCGTCGAGCAGGTCATGACCGCGCTGGGCACGGTCAACGACCCGGAGATCAAGAAGCCGATCACCGAGCTCGGCATGGTCGAGAGCGTCGACATCGCCCCTGGCGACGGCGGATCCGTCGTGACGGTCAACGCCCTGTTGACCGTCGCCGGGTGCCCGCTCAAGGACACCATCACGCGCGACGTGACGGCCGCGGTCACTGCACTGGCCGGTGTCACCGGCGTCCAGGTCAACCTCGGCGTGATGTCGTCCGAGCAGCGGACGGGCCTGCACGCGACCCTGCGCGGCGGCGCCGCCGCACGCGAGATCACCTTCGCGCAGCCGGGCTCGCTCACCAAGGTGTTCGCCATCGCGTCCGGCAAGGGCGGCGTCGGCAAGTCCTCGGTGACCGTCAATCTCGCCCTGGCGCTCGCGAAGGCCGGCCGCAAGGTCGGCGTCGTCGACGCCGACATCTACGGCCACTCGATCCCGGCGATGCTCGGTGTCGCGGACTCGCGCCCGACCCAGGTGGACGACCTGATCATGCCGGTGCCGACTCCCTCGGGGGTCTCGGTGATCTCGATCGGCATGCTCAAGCCGAAGCGTGACCAGGTCGTGGCCTGGCGGGGACCGATGCTCGACCGGGCCCTGGTCCAGATGCTCGCCGACGTCTACTGGGGCGACCTCGACGTCCTGCTGCTCGACCTGCCTCCGGGCACCGGCGACGTGGCGATCTCGCTGGGCCAGCACCTGCCCGGTGCCGAGGTCGTCGTCGTGACCACGCCGCAGGAGGCCGCCGCCGAGGTGGCCGAGCGCGCCGGAACGATGGCCTCGATGATGCACCAGCGCGTCGTCGGCGTCGTCGAGAACATGAGCTACCTCCCCTGCCCCCACTGCACGCCCGAGGGCAAGGAGCACCGCCTCGAGATCTTCGGATCAGGTGGCGGCGACCGCGTGGCCGACACGCTCTCGAAGCGCTTCGGGTACGACGTCCCGGTGCTGGGCCGGATCCCCCTCGACATCACGCTGCGCGAGGGCGGTGACGCCGGCAAGCCGATCGTCGAGTCGAACCCGACGGCCCCGGCCGCGCAGGCCCTCAACGACATCGCCGACCGCCTCGACGGCCGTGGCCGCGGGCTGGCCGGCATGCAGCTGGGCCTCACGCCGAGCAACAAGTTCTGATCCCGACCACGGCTACCTGAGCACGGACTGAAGGGGGCGGCTGAATGTTCGGCATCGGATTCGGCGAGCTCGTCGTGATCGCTGTCCTCGCCGTCCTTGTCTTCGGCCCCGACCGGCTGCCCGAGCTCGCCCAGCAGGCGGGCCGGTTCATCCGTCAGATCCGCAAGTTCGCGAACAACGCGCGCGACGAGCTGCGCACCGAGCTCGGCCCCGAGTTCGCCGACCTCGAGCTCACCGACCTGGACCCGCGGGCGATCGTGCGCAAGCACATCGCCGAGGCGATGGCCGAGCTCGATGACCTCGAGGACGCCATCCGCAGCGACGACGAGACGCCGAAGCAGGTACCCCTCGATCTCGGCGAACGACCGCCGTACGACGTCGACGCCACCTGACCTGGTCGACCTGGTCGACCTGGACGACCTGGACGGATCAGGACGGATCAGGTCAGGCGCGGGACTGAGCCGCCGCCAGGGCCTCGAACGCCACCAGCAGGGTACGGCGGTCCTCACCCTCGACGAGCTCGCAGAAGTCGCCGCCGACGCGACGCAGGACGCCCTCGTGGCGACTGCCGTCACGCAGGTGCAGCACACAGGCCTCCCCCGCCTCGGCGATCCGGCGCAGGGCTGAGCCGAGTCCCAGGCGGGTGAGCGGCGACCAGGCGACGTCGGGGACCGAGCGCACCGAGGCCCCCTCGACGGTGCCGACCGCACGCAGGTCGATGACCCAGTCGCGGTCGCCGGACGCGACGAGCAGCCAGGTCTCGGCGACCCGCTCGATGATCCCGGTGACGGGACCGACGCCGCTCACGCCGAGCGTCACCGTCGTACCGACCGTTGCCATGAGCCGGCTCGCGAGCGAGACCTGCTGGTACTCCGACCGGCTGCGGTCGGCGACGTGCGCCGTGCGTTCGGCCGCGTGGAGCGCGCTCGCCTGATCCTCGAGATCGTCGAACAGCGCGAACAGATCGTCCTCCCAGCCCATGGCACCCAGACTCCCACGCCCGCGGGCCGTCGCTGCGAGCAGGTCCGGTCCGATGCCGCCTCCGCCTGTGGAGAAACGGTTGACTCCGGTATCGAACGAATGCATCCTGAGGCAAACGGAAGCAAACGCAAGGATTCTCGGGATGATCGAAACAGCGAGCGACGCACGCGTCCGGATGCGTGGCGTGCTGCTCTGGATGGGCGTCACCGCCGGTTCCGTGGTGCTGGGCCGGACGGCCCTTTCCGGGGCAACCACCCTGGTGACAGCACCGGGCCCGGACTTCGTCTCACTCCTGGTCCAGCTCTGTTCCGCGGCGGCGCTCGTGTCCGTGGCGGCGCTCTGGTGGCTGACCACCGACGTCGTGCGCCAGGCCGTCCGACCGGGTTCGACCCGGACGCTGCCGGGTCGGGTGGGTGCGGTCCGGGGACTGCTGCTCGCCGCGTGCGGCATCGCGGTGTTCTCCACGACCGCGGGGGTCGCCCACGCCCACGAGGGAGCGGACGCGCCGCTCGACGCCGAGGCACTGGACGGCCTGCCGCTCCCCGACCGCGCGACGGGTGGCGGTCCGGCCGGGACTCCCCTCGATGCGCGTGTGGTCCGGGTCCGGCCGGGCGACTCGTTGTGGGCCATCGCCGCCCGGGCGCTCGGTCCGGGCGCCTCCGCGGCCCAGGTGACGTCGTACTGGCACCGGATCCATGCCGCCAATGCCGCCGTGATCGGGAGCGACCCCGACCTGCTCCTCCCCGACCAGCAGCTCCGCCTGCCACCCCACTGACCGACCCGCCCCACCCACCCAGGAGGAACCATGTCCGTCTCCCCGCCCGAACTCGTCGGCGTACGGCTCCCGGTGCCGGTCACCGCCACGCAGGGCACGCTCGCCCTCGCCCTGCTCCCCCGGCACGCGCCGCCCGAGCTGGCGGCACCCGGTGCCCGACCCGGCGCCACCGTCGTACCCATCGACCGGCGCCTGCGGCACACCATCGCGGAGTGGACCCACCGGTTCACCCAGGCCGCGCTCGAGATCGTCGGGGGCGACCGTCCGTCCTCGCAGCTGCTGCGCTGGACGTCGCCGGAGGTCTACGCCGACCTGCGTCGACGGGCCCAGCTGGTCGCCCGGGCCGGCGGCCACCAACCCGGCCTCGCCCGGGTGCAGACGGTCCGACCGGTCGTCCAGAGCGTGCACTCCTGCTTCGTCACCGACGACATCGTCGAGTGCGGGGTCCACGTGCGCCACGGCGAACGGTCGCGCGCGATCGCGGTCCGGTTCGAGCGGACCGGGCAGCGCTGGATCTGCACGGCCCTCGACTTCTCCTGACGTCGAGACCGGGGACTTCCCAAGTGTGACGTGCGTCACTACGTTACCTCTGGGTAATCCAGCCCCCGTCCCCACAGGAGATCCGCATGCTGCGTGCACTCGCGGCGGCCCTTGCCGTCGTCGGCGCGACACTCGTCGCACCCCTCACCACCTCCCCGGCCCACGCGGACGGAGCCGGGGTCGGCACCCCCTGGGTGGTGTCCGTCGGTGACTCCTACATCTCGGGCGAGGCCGGCCGCTGGGCCGGCTCGTCCAACAGCAGCAGCGCCCGGGCCGATGCGCTGGGCTCCACCGCGTACTACGACAACGCAACCGGGACTGGCGAGGCGATCAACCGCTGCCACCGCTCGAAGAGCGCCGAGATCCACATCGGCGGAGGCGTCAACAGCCTCAACCTCGCCTGCTCGGGCGCCAAGACCGCGACCGCGACGGGCAGCGAGTTCAAGCCCGGACTCGACTTCTACAGCGGCAGCGAGGGCGTCGGCCAGGCCCGCGCGCTGCAGACCTTCGCCACGACCAACAACGTCCGGATGGTCGTCGTCTCGATCGGCGGCAACGACTTCAACTTCGCCGGGATCATCCAGCAGTGCGTCACCGACTTCCTCACCTCGCCGTCGTGGTGGAAGGACTACTGCAACGACGACAGCAGCGTGACCAGCAACTTCACCTCGGCCAACGTCACCACCGTGAAGAACCGGATCGCCGGCGCCCTCACCAACGTCCGTACGGCCATGCGCAACGCCGGCTACGCCGACACCCAGTGGACGATGCTCGTCCAGACCTACCCCTCGCCGATCCCGAACGGCGGCAGCATCCGCTACAGCCAGAGCGGCTACACCCGCCAGAACACCGGCGGCTGCGGCTTCTGGGACAACGACGCCACCTGGGCGAACAACTCGGCCCTGCCCACGATCAACAACACCGTCACCGGTGCCATCAGCCAGGCCGGCATCACCAACTCCAAGGTCCTCAGCCTGTCCAGCGCCTTCAACGGTCGCCGTCTGTGCGAGAGCGGCGTCGGCCTCTACGAAGAGGTGGGGATCGCCAACTGGCTGAGCACCGGCGCCGTCGACAAGACGGAGTGGGTCAACCAGATCCGCACCGTGACCACGGCCGGCGACAGCCCGTACTACATCCAGGAGTCGCTGCACCCGAACTACTGGGGCCAGCTCGCCGTCCGCAACTGCGTGCGCCAGGCCTGGAACGGCGGTACGCCGAAGGGCGGGTCCTGCGTGCGCAGCAGCACCGGCCTGCTGAACGGCGAGCCGAGGATGGCCCTGCAGTAACCGCGAGTTGGGGTTTGTCACCCCCGAGTTGTACGAAAAACACCACACCCCGCGGCCCGTAGGTCGTGGGGTGTGGTGTTTTCGTACAACTCGGGGGTGACAAACCCCAACTCGCGCTAGCCGTTGACGCGGGCGGTGAGGCCGCTGGGGCCACCCGGGGCGCCGTGGCACCGCTTGTACTTCTGGCCCGAGCCACAGGGGCACAGGGCGTTGCGGCTGGTCCCGGCGAACTCGTCGTCCGCGTTGGACACGGTGCCCGGACCCCGGACCTCTTCGTGGCCGGTCTCGTCCGGAGCCGAGTAGGACAGGTTCTGCGGCTGCTTCGGGGCGTCCAGGCCCTTGGCCTTGACCTTGGGGGTCTTGAGCTCCGCGGAGATCGACGCGAGGTCGACGTCGCCACCGGCGCCGACGCCCACGGGCGGCTCGGCGAGCGCGCCCTCGTGCATCGGACCCACGTGACGGGTGCCGTCCGCGTGGTAGTGGACCTCTTCCTCTTCCTCGTCGACCTGGACCTCCAGGTTGAACAGGAAGCCGACGGTCTCCTCCTTGATGCCGTCCAGCATCGCGGCGAACATGTCGAAGCCCTCGCGCTGGTACTCGACCAGCGGGTCGCGCTGCGAGTAGGCCCGCAGGTAGATGCCCTCGCGGAGGTAGTCCATCTCGTAGAGGTGTTCACGCCACTTGCGGTCCAGGACCGAGAGCACGACGCGGCGCTCGAGCTCGCGAGCAACCTCCTCGCCGACCTCCTCCTCGCGACGGTCGTACGCCGCGTGGGCGTCGGCCTGGAGCTTCTCGATCAGCGTCGCGCGGTCCAGCGCAGCCGCGGACCCGGCTTCCTCGACCAGCTCCTTCGGCGTCACGGACACCGGCCAGAACTGCTTGAGGTCGGTCCACAGCTGGTCGAGGTCGCCCTCCTCGACGAACTCGTCGATCGAGCCGCTCACCGTGCCGGTGACGACGTCATCGATGAACGTGCGGATCTGGCTCTCGAGGTCGACCCCTTCGAGCACCTCGCGGCGCTCGCCGTAGATGACCTTGCGCTGGCGGTCCATCACGTCGTCGTACTTGAGGACGTTCTTGCGGGACTCGAAGTTCTGCGACTCGACCTGACCCTGGGCGTTGGCGATCGCGTTCGTGACCCGCTTGTTCTCGATCGGGATGTCGTCGGCGATCTTGAGCAGCAGCAGGACCCGGTCGACCCAGTCCGACTTGAACAGCCGCATCAGCTCGTCCTGGAGCGAGAGGTAGAACCGGCTCTCGCCCGGGTCACCCTGACGACCGGAACGACCACGCAGCTGGTTGTCGATGCGACGCGACTCGTGACGCTCGGTGCCGATGACGTAGAGACCGCCGAGGTCACGGACCTCGTCGTGCTCCTTCTCCACCTCGTGCTTGAAGCGCTCGACCATCGCGGGCCAGGCGGCTTCGTACTCCTCGGCCGTCTCGCCGACGGGCTCGAGGCCCTGCTTGCGCAGCTCGGCGTCGGCGAGGAACTCCACCGAGCCACCGAGCATGATGTCGGTGCCTCGACCGGCCATGTTGGTGGCAACCGTGACGGCGCCCTTGTGGCCGGCCATGGCGACGATCTTGGCCTCTTCGGCGTGGACCTTCGCGTTCAGGACCGAGTGGGCGACGCCCTTCTTGGTCAGCGCCTTGGAGAGGTACTCCGACTTCTCGACCGAGACGGTGCCGACGAGGACCGGCTGGCCCTTCTCGTGCCGCTCGACGATGTCGGCGACGACGGCGTCGTACTTGGCCTCTTCGGTGCGGTAGACGAGGTCGGCCTGGTCCTTGCGGAGCATCGGCTTGTTCGTCGGGATCGGGACCACGCCGAGCTTGTAGATCTTGTCGAACTCGGACGCCTCGGTGAGCGCCGTACCGGTCATGCCGGAGAGCTTCGGGTAGAGGCGGAAGTAGTTCTGCAGCGTGACGGTCGCGAGCGTCTGGTACTCCTCGCGGACCTTGACGCCCTCCTTGGCCTCGATCGCCTGGTGCAGGCCGTCGTTGTAGCGACGTCCGGCGAGCATGCGGCCGGTGTGCTCGTCGACGATGAGCACCTCGCCCTCCATGACGACGTACTCCTTGTCGTTGCGGAAGAGCTCCTTGGCCTTGATCGAGTTGTGCAGGAACGAGATCAGCGGGGTGTTGGCCGACTCGTAGAGGTTCTCGATGCCGAGGTGGTCCTCGACGCGCGTGATGCCGTCCTCGAGGACCGAGATCGTGCGCTTCTTCTCGTCGACCTCGTAGTCGACGTCCTTGGTCAGCTTCTGGGCGATCTTGGCGAACTCGCCGTACCACTTGACCTCGTCCTGGGTCGGACCGCTGATGATCAGCGGGGTCCGGGCCTCGTCGATGAGGATCGAGTCGACCTCGTCGACGATGGCGAAGTTGTGGGTCCGCTGGACGCAGTCGGCGAGCACCGAGGCCATGTTGTCGCGGAGGTAGTCGAAGCCCAGCTCGTTGTTCGTGCCGTACGTGATGTCGCAGGCGTAGGCCTCGCGCCGCTCGGCGGGCCGCATGCTCGGCAGGATCACGCCGACGGACAGGCCGAGGAAGTGGTGGATCCGGCCCATCATCTCGGACTGGAACTTCGCCAGGTAGTCGTTGACGGTGACGACGTGGACGCCCTTGCCCTCGAGGGCGTTGAGGTACGCCGGGAGGGTCGAGACCAGGGTCTTGCCCTCACCGGTCTTCATCTCGGCGATGTTGCCCATGTGCAGGGCCGCGCCGCCCATGATCTGGACGTCGAAGTGGCGCTGGCCGATGACGCGGCGGGCCGCCTCACGCACCGTGGCGAACGCCTCGGGGAGGAGGTCGTCGAGGTCCTCGCCCTCGGTGAGGCGCTTGCGGAACTCGTCCGTCATGCCCCGCAGCTCGTCGTCGGACATCGCCGTGAAGTCGTCCTCGATGGCGTTGACGGCCTTCGCGATCGCTTCGAGCTGTCGGAGGATCTTGCCTTCTCCGATACGGAGGAGCTTGTCAATGATCACTGGCACGGCGCCAACTCTACCTAGGCAGAACTAGACCTGGGATTCGCGGCCACGGTCGTATGCGGCGAAGGCATCGGCCCGCTCCTGCTCGATCTTGCGTCCGAGCCAGTAGGCGGCCCCCCACAGCAGGGCGAAGAGCGGCCCGAGCGCCCACATGATCCCCACCACGAACCCCAGTCCGATCGCGGCGACCTGGATCGCGTGGCCCAGGTAGTAGGCCGAATCCCGGCGCAACATGCCGGCCGCCAGCACGCACGCGACCGCCAGGCCGAGGCCGACGGAGAGCGCCACCGCCGGGCGGACGTCGGAGAGCGAGATCATCACCGGGATGGTGAGGCCGAGCGTGATCGCCTCCAGCGAGAGTACGGCGGCGCACATCGCGCGGCGCGGGGACTTCTGCCGCTCGGGGTCGGGCGGACCGGCCTGCTCCGAGGTGTCCGCCTCGTTCGTCGGGTCGCTCACTTGTTGCCTCCGAGGAGCACCCGCGCCTCGCCGACGGTGACCACGGAACCGGTCACCAGGACCGCTCCGGAGCTCAGGGCGTCGTCGCCACCCGACTCGGCGCGGCCGGCGGCCTCGTCGATCGCGTCGGCCAGGACCGGGACGACGGAGACCCGGTCCTCGCCGAAGACCTCCCGGGCCGTCACGGCGAGCTGCTCGGCCGGCATCGCGCGGGCCGTGGAATTCTGGGTGATGACGACGTGCTCGAGGTGCGGCTCGAACGCGGCGAGCAGGCCTTCGGCGTCCTTGTCCCCCATCACGCCGATCACGCCGATGAGCGGGGCGAACTGGAAGGAGTCGTCCAGCGCGGCGGCCGTGGCCTCCGCGCCGTGCGGGTTGTGCGCGGCGTCCAGCACGATCGTGGGGCTGCGGCGCACGATCTCCAGGCGTCCGGGCGAGGTCATCTCGGCGAAGGCGGCGCGCACCAGCTCGTCGCTGAGCGGCTCGTCCCCGCCGAAGAACGCCTCGACCGCGGCCAGGGCCGCTGCCGCGTTCTGCGCCTGGTGGACGCCGTAGAGCGGCAGGAAGATCTCGTCGTACCGGCCACGCAGGCCCTGGAGGTCGATCATCTGGCCACCCACCGCCGGCGAGCGGGTGACGACACCGAACTCGAGGCCCTCCCGGACCAGCGTGGCACCGACCTCGGTGGCCCGCTCGAGGATCACCGCCGCCGCTTCGCCCGACTGCTGGGCGACGACCACGACCGCGCCGGGCTTGATGATGCCGGCCTTCTCACGGGCGATCGCCGCAACGGTGCCGCCGAGGAAGTTGGCGTGGTCCATCGCGATGGGCGTGATGACGGCGACGTCGGCGTCGATGACGTTGGTCGCGTCCCACGATCCACCCATGCCGACCTCGACCACGGCGACGTCGACCGGTGCGTCGGCGAAGGCGCCGTACGCCATGCCGACGACGGCCTCGAAGAAGCTGAGCGGGTGGTCCTCGGCGGCGTCGACCAGGCCCATGTACGGCGCCACGTCGTTGAACGCCCGCACGAAGGCGTCATCGTCCAGCGGCTCGCCGTCGATGCTGATCCGCTCGCTCATCTTCTCGACGTGCGGGCTGGTGAAGCGGCCGGTGCGCAGGTCCAGGGCGCGCAGCAGCGCGTCGATCATCCGCGCCGTCGACGTCTTGCCGTTCGTGCCGGTGAGGTGGATCGACCGGAACGCCGCGTTCGGGTCACCGAGCAGCTCGGTGAAGGCACGGATCCGGTCGAGCGACGGCTCGAGGCGGGTCTCGGGCCAGCGGGACAGGAGGGCGTCCTCGGCCTCGGCGAAGGTCTCGGCAGGGCGCGCTACGGGCTCAGTCATGGGATTCGGAGTCTAGTGGCGAACCGCTGTAACTAGGGTGTCGGGCCAGAGGGAGTGATCACGGGTGAACATGACTGGGGGACGACGGGTGCGCGCGCTGGTCGCTGCGCTCGTCGCAGTGACGATGGCGGCGTCCGCCTGTGCCGGTGACGGCCAGGCCGCCAAGCCGAAGGCGGCAGCGAGCTCGGAGGCGCCACTGATCCCCGAGGAGACCGAGCTCCCGACCACGCTGCCGAGCGATGTGCTGGCCGGGGAGATGCAGGACCTCGCCAAGCTGGCCGAGCGCCTGGCCCAGAAGCTCCCGAAGCAACGGCGACCCAAGCCGATCGACATCGCACCCGGCAGCGAACGGTGGCGCGTCGGCGCCGCCTACCGCGGCTACTTCGCCGACCCGGACATCCTGCGCCACGGCGACAACTGGTACGCCTACGCCACCAACACCTCCGGCCTGCGGCTCCCGACCCTGACCTCCCGGGACCTGCGTACCTGGACTCCGCTGGCGACGCGCGGCGGCCGGAAGGTCGACCCGTTGCAGGCGGCGGGCTGGGTGCACAGCCGGAGTGGCGGCCAGGACCTCTGGGCCCCGGGCGTGGAGCGGATCGGCAACGGCTGGACCGCCGCGTACGCCGCTCCGGCCGGAAGGAGCGGCGGGCAGCGGCACAACTGCATCGGACTGACCCGGGGTTCGTCGCCCGGCGGTCCGTTCCGGCCCGTGGGCGAGCAGATCTGTTACGGCGAGGCGCAGCTCGGTGTCATCGACCCGGACATCTTCGTGGACGACAAGCACGTGCCCTGGTTGCTGTGGAAGTTCTCCGGCGTGGTGAATCGCCGTCCCGCGGGCCTCTTCGTCCGCCGGCTCAACGCCGAGGGCACCGGCTTCGCCCCCAGGTCACAGACCCGCGAGCTGCTGACGCTGTCGCAACCGTGGGAGGGCGACACGATCGAGAACCCGAACATGGTCCAGTTCCGGGGCGTGACCTACCTCTTCTTCTCGGGCAACAACTACGAGAACGCCAACTACGCCACGGGCTACGCGATCTGCGCCGGCCCGGAGGGGCCGTGCGTCCGGCAGAACCGGGGCGCTCCCCTGCTCTCCACGCAGTCGACCGGCAATCTCGGACCGGGAGGCGGCAGCGCCTTCGTCGACGGGAACTCCCTGCGGATGATCTACCACGCGTGGGACCGCGTCGGGCGGCTCCGGCGGATGCACATCGCGAGCTTCTGGCAGCGCGAGGACGGGACGCTCGAAGTCGTCGACCCGGGCTGATGCCGGGCTGGTTCCGGGCTGAGCCGGGCTGGCTCAGCTGCGTTCGACGAGCATCCGCATCCAGCCGGCCACCTGGCGCATCATCGGCTCGGCGGCGTCGAACACCGCCGCGTGGCGCCAGAAGCCGTGGATCTGTCCGGCGTAGCGCGTGGCCACCACCTCCACCCCGGCTTCGGCCAGCAGCAGCGCGAGGTGCTCGCCCTCGTCGCGCAGCGGGTCGTGCTCGGCCGTCGTCACCAGGGTCGGCGGGAGCGTGCCGAGCCGGTCCGACAGGAGCGGTGCGAGATCGGGGTCGGTGAGGTCGGCAGCCGTGGCGGCGTACTGCTGCCAGTACCAGGCGGCCTCGTCAGGACTGAACCCGTCGGCCGCCGTGCGGTAGGAGTCGTACGACGCCGTCGGGTCCAGGAACGGATAGAGGAGCGCCACGCCCGCGAACCGGTCCGGACGACGCAGCGCCGTGACGAGGGCGAGGTTGCCGCCCGCGCTGTCTCCGTGGCTGAACGTCGGCAGGCCGGAAAGGTCGGGCTGGGTGTCCAGCCAGTCCAGTGCGGATCGGACGTCATCGACGGCCGCCGGGAAGCGGTGTTCCGGGGGTTGGCGGTAGTCGACGCTCAACACGGCGGCCCCGGCAATCCGGGCGAAGCGACGCACGGCCGCGTCGTGGACCTCGACATCGTTGAACACGAACCCGCCGCCGTGTGCGTGGAGCACCACGGCGTCGTACCCGGCCGGGAGATAGAGGCGGGCCGGGACTCCACCCGCGTCCACGTCACGGACCTCGGCGAGCGATTCGCGGGCATCGGCCCGCGCGATCAGCCGTTGCTGCTCCCGCGCGGAGTCGATGTCGAAGCGGGGGTCGGTCACCGGGAGCGCGGCGGCGTCCCGCTCGACCGCCCGGCGTGCCTGGGGGTGCAATGCCATGCCGGCACCCTAGGCGCGTCAGGCGAAGCGGAGCTCGATGGTGTCGGCGACGGCCTCGTAGCCCAGCGCCTGGTAGATGGCGTTGGACGTGGGGTTCGCCTGGTCGGTGAACAGGATGACCCGGTTGCCCGCGTCCTGCAGCTCGGCGGACACCTGGGCGACCGCGGCACTGGCCAGGCCCTTCCCGCGCTGCTCCTTCGGCGTGAAGACCGGCCCGACCCGGGCCACGCCGTAGGCCGGCGGGTTCCAGCCGGTGAGGTGCAGCGGCCGGTCCTCCTCATCCACCCAGAACCGGAGGACGTCGTCCTCCAGCTTGCGTTCGATGTCCGCTCGGCTGAAGTGATCGGCGTGGTGGCCGTCGTTGCGCGCGCGGCCGGCCTGCTCGTTGGCGTCGAGGAAGAACTCCCGGATCCAGGTCAGCGCGAGGTCTGCCTCGTCGTCGCGGACCGGACGCAGGCTGCCCGCCACCGGGCGGGCGGGGGTCAGCGTGCCCAGCTCGTGCAGACGCTGGTGCATCGAGACGCAGACCTCGGTGCCTGCGTCGGAGGCGAGGATCCTCGCGACGATGTCGGACGCCGGCCGCAGGCCGTTGATGCCGCCGACCTCCTCGCCGCTCTCCTCACGGCGCGCCACCAGTGCGTGGCCGAGCGCCTCGGCCGCGCCGTCGGACATCGCCAGCAGGTAAGGCGGGTACGGCGGGAACGGGGCCGTCCGCATCGCGACTCCGTCGATCTCGCCCGTCGGGCCGCTGACGACCGCGAACCAGGCGTAGGGGAGGTCTTCCGGCGCTCCGTGGTCGGCGTAGCGCTGGGCGGTCGTGCTCACGACGGTGCCCGTCACCGGGTCCTGGGCGAGGTGTTCACCCGCCCGCGCGAGGAACGCCCTCGCGTCGTCGGTGAACCAGACGTCGTACTCACTGCTCATGGTTGATCGTCCCGTTCACGGGCCGTCGGGTTCAACCGGATTTCGGGGCACCGTCAGCGGGACTCGAAGGCCAACCGTCCGGCCAGTACGGCGAAGCTCGCGGCGAAGGCCTTGCGCATCCGGTCGACGACCTTCGGGCGCGACAGGACCTGGTCGCGGACGGCGGCAGCGAAGGCGGCGTACACGGCGAAGACGGCGAAGGTCATCAGCATGAAGACCCCGCTCAGCGCCAGCATCGCGGGCACCGCGCCCGTTCCGGCCGGCACGAACTGCGGCAGGAAGGCGAAGAAGAAGATGGTGAGCTTCGGGTTGAGCAGGTTGAGCGTGATCCCGGAGATCAGCACGGAACGTGTCGACCCCGCACCGGCGGCGTCCTCGTCGACGGTGAGCACACCGCGGTCGCGCCAGGTCGACCACGCCATGTAGAGCAGGTACGCCACGCCGGCGTACTTCAGGACGGCGAAGGCCACACCGCTCGCGTGCAGCACCGCGGCCAGCCCGGTGATCGCCGCGAGCATGTGCGGGATCGTGCCGAGGGTTCCGGCGAAGGCGGCCAGCAGTCCGGCGCGGGTGCCACGGGTGAGACCCGCTGCGATGGCGTAGAGCGCGCCCGTCCCCGGCGTCACGCAGATCACCAGCGAGGTCAGCAGGAAGGCGGTGCTCATACCCGTGGAGACTAGGCGACCTCGCGGAATTCGCACACGATCAGTGGAGACCGGGTCAGGTCCGCTCGAGCTTGTAGTGCAGGCGCATCGCGGTGGCCCGGCCCATGCGCAACACGTGGTCGGTCCGCAGCACGCCGCGGTCGTCGACGTACACATGGAAGGTCTCGTGGACCGGCGCACGGGAGGCGAAGGTGCGGCCACCGTCCTCGACGACGACGTACGCACCGTCCTGGCCGAAGCGTCCGCCCGGCGACTCGAGCCACAAGGACCCGTCGGGCAGGACCGACGGCTTCAGGAAGACCTGCACATTGCCCGACTCCAGCGGGAAGGCGACGTGCACCGAGGGGCGGCCCGCGCCCGGCAGGGTCCGATGGGAGTAGCAGCCACTGAAGACGTACTCCCCCGTGGCGCGCAGGGTCCGCAGCCAGCCGGCCGCCACCTGGTCGCCGGAGGCGTCGCGGATCACCGAGATCCGGCTGTCCATGCCCTGCGCGACGTCCAGGGGGCGGGTCGGGAGGGCGAGCTGTTCGACGCGCTTGCCGAAGAACCGCGAGATCAGTTCGCCTCCCGGCCAGGCCCACGGAGCCCACGCGCTCCAGACCTCGACGTGCCACTGCGCGGTGTGCTCGTAGAAGTCCCGCACCTGCGGGAGCAGGTCAGCCGCGCTGAACCCCGGTCCGTCGAGCTCGGCCATCGACGCCAGCAGGCCCGCGTCCGGCGAGTCCTCCTCGACCCGACCGCCGTGCAGCGCCGCCTCCGCGGCCAGCCACCCGTCGCGGACGACCGCCGACGTACTCGTCGGCGCACGCAACCAGGCGTGCGCGCCCGCAAGGTCCACCGGCCGCCCCAGCGAACGCCAGAACTTCCGGGTGCCGAGGTCGACCAGTGGCGTCACGACTCAGACGCCGAGACGGGCGAGTTCCTCGTCGATGACGACGGGGTCCAGCTTGGTGAAGACCGGCGTCGGCTTCGCCACGGCGCGGCCCACCTCGATCGGGTGGCGCCGCCAGCCCGGGAACCCGGTGTAGTCGCCGGTGATGATCGGGTAGGACCGACCCTCGACGTCGAGGTCGGCCACCTCCTCGATCCGCGGCATCGGAGCGATCGCACCCTCGCCACCGAAGGCCTTGTCGACCTCGTTGGCGGAGAACGGCAGGAACGGGCTGAGCACGATGTTCAGGTCGGCGACGCACTGCGCCATCACGTGCAGGATCGTGGCGAGCCGCTCCGGGTCGTCCTTGATCTTCCACGGCTCGGAGTCGGAGACGTATTTGTTGACCTCGGCGACGGCACGCATCGCCTCACCGATCGCCTGCTTCTGTCGGTGCTTGCCGATCAGGTCACCGACGGTGTCGAAGGCGGCCTCGGTCGCGGCAAGGACGGCAGTGTCCTCGTCCGTGAGCGGACCGGCCGCCGGGATCTCGCCGAAGTTCTTGGCGATCAGGTTGGCGGTCCGGTTGACCAGGTTGCCCCAGCCAGCGACCAGCTCGTCATTGGTACGACGGACGAACTCGGCCCAGGTGAAGTCGGAGTCCTGGTTCTCGGGACCCGCCGCCGCCACGAAGTACCGGAAGGCGTCCGGCTGGTAGCGCTCGAGCAGGTCGTGGACGTAGATGACGACCTTCTTCGACGAGGAGAACTTCTTGCCCTCCATCGTGAGGAACTCCGACGACACCACCTCGGTCGGCAGGTTCAGGACACCGAGCTCACGCGGCGACCCGCCCTTGTCGCCCTTGCCCGCGTAGGCGAGCAGCTCGGCCGGCCAGATCTGGGAGTGGAAGGTGATGTTGTCCTTGCCCATGAAGTAGTACGTCAGGGCCTCGGGGTCGTTCCACCAGTCGCGCCAGGCGTCCGGGTCGCCGGTGCGGCGGGCCCACTCGATCGAGGCCGACAGGTAACCGATGACGGCGTCGAACCAGACGTAGAGCTTCTTGGTGGGGTTCTCGCGCCACCCGTCCAGCGGAACGGCGATGCCCCAGTCGATGTCGCGGGTCATCGCCCGCGGGCGGATCTCCTTGAGGATGTTCTGGCTGAACCGGATGACGTTGGGCCGCCACAGGCCCGTGGCCTCGCGGCCGTCGAGCCACTCGGTGAGCGCCTCGGCCAGCGCCGGGAGGTCGAGGAAGAAGTGCTGCGTCTCGATGAACTCCGGCGTCTCGCCGTTGATCTTGGAGCGCGGGTTGACCAGGTCGTGCGGGTCGAGCTGGTTGCCGCAGTTGTCGCACTGGTCGCCCCGGGCGCCGTCGTACCCGCAGATCGGGCAGGTGCCCTCGATGTAGCGGTCCGGCAGGGTGCGGCCGGTCGAGGGCGAGATGGCGCCGTACGTCGTCTGCTCGACGAAGTAGCCGTTCTCGTAGACCCCGAGGAAGAGCTCCTGGACCACGGCGTGGTGGTTGCCGGTCGTCGTACGGGTGTAGAGGTCGTAGCTGACCCCCAGTCCGACCAGGTCCTCGATGATCAGCCGGTGGTTCTTGTCGGCGAGCTCCTGCGGGGTCACCCCCGCCTCGTCGGCAGCGATCAGGATCGGCGTGCCGTGCTCGTCGGAGCCCGACACCATGAGCACCTCGTTGCCCGCCATCCGCTGGTACCGACTGAACACGTCGGAGGGAACACCGAAACCGGCCACGTGGCCGATGTGGCGTGGGCCGTTGGCGTACGGCCAGGCGACAGCGGAGAGGACATGCGTCATGGGGTCAACCTTAGGGACTCCGGCGCCCGGCCCGCGCCACGCCCTCAGGAGAAGTCGAGGTCACCCGTCCGCGAGCGCTTGAGCTCGTAGAAGTACGGGAACGACGCGACCGCGACGGTGCCGTCCCAGAGCCGGCCGGCGTCCTCGCCGCGCGGGATCTTCGACAGGACGGGACCGAAGAAGGCGGTGCCGTTGACGTGGATCGTGGGCGTGCCGACCTCGTTGCCGACCGCGTCCATGCCCTCGTGGTGCGACTTCGCGACCGCGGCGTCGTACGACGGGTCGGTGGCCGCATCGATCAGGTCGGGGTCGAGTCCGACTTCGTCGAGCACCTCGGCGATGAGGCCGAGACCGCCGTCGGGCTCCTCGTGCAACGGACGACCACCGACGTGGATGCGCGCACCGAAGGCGTCGTACATCGGGAGCAGGACCTTGTCGCCGTGGCGCTCCTGCGCGGCGATCAGCACCCGGACGGGGCCCCAGGCAGGGGCGAGCCGGGCGCGGTACTCCTCGGGCAGGTCCCGGTCCTTGTTCAGGTAACCCAGGCTCATCACGTGCCAGACGACCTCGACGTCACGGACCTTCTCGACCTCGAGGATCCAGCGCGAGGTGATCCAGGCGAAGGGACAGAGCGGGTCGAACCAGAGGTCGGCGCGGTTGCGCTCGGAGACGGAGGACATGGTGGCCGAACCACGGCACCCGCCGCAGCATTCCCCGACCGCTCAGCGGACGACGACCGAGGACTCCCGACGAACCCGCGGAACAGCCGCCGAGCCGAGGTAGGTCACGATGACGTCCTTGCGTCCCGCCGAGGCGACCTTCGCGGAGAACCGTGCCCGACCGTCGACCAGGCGCAGCTCCTTGACCGACCCGCCGATCCGGACCCGGACGCTGCCGGTGACCGGGGCGACACCGGGAGCGGTGATCTGGATCGCCGCCGTCACCGTGCGGCCGCGCGTGGTGGTCGTGAGCCTGACCGTCCCCGGGCTGATGACCACACCGGGCCTGACCAGCGTCTCCGGGAGCGGTGCGTAGTTCTTGCGGGTGCGGTTGATCTTGAGCGAGATCGTCTTCCCGGCGTCCGGTGCGGTCAGGCGGTACGACGCCGTGGTCGCGCCGGGCACCGGCACCCCGTTGCGCAGCCACTGGAGCGTCACCGTCGCGTCGGCCGGGGTGACGGCGCCGGTGACGGCCCGCAACGTGTTGCCCAGGCTCGCCTTCCCGGTGATCGCCGACGGGCTCGCCACCTCGATGTTGCCGCTCAGGACGGCGCCCACCCTGATCGTCGGTGCCGCCGTGTCGACGTAGCCGTCCTGGCGGGCCACTGCGCGCACGCTGATCACCTTGCCGACCAGTTCCGGCACGAGGGGCAGCTGGGCGGTGTCGTTGCCCTTGAGCAGGACGCCGTCGGCGTACCAGCGCCACCACGTGCGGCCGGGTGCCGGAAGCCAGGTCCCCGTCGTGGCGGTGAGCACCTCGTCGACGTACGGACTCCCCTGGACGACGGGCTGCTCGTCGAGGACGAACTTGCCGGGCACGACGGCGGGTGTGGCGACCGAGGTCTGGACCCCGTCGGTGTAGCCGGACCGCTTGGTGCGCACGGTGACCGTGATCGGCTTGCCCACGTCGGCCGGGCGCGGCGTGAAGGTGCGCGTGACGACGCCGGTGCTGACGCCCCCGACCAGCCAGTTGTACGTGACGCTGCTCGGGCTGACCGACCAGAGGCCGGTCGTGGTGCTGAGGGTGGAGCCGACGGCGCTGGTGCCGCTGATGACCGGAGGGGTCTTGCCGACGATGCGCTTGTCGGTGAAGTGGATGAATCCGGTCGGCCAGCGCCCGCTCGACTTCAGGATCCTGCGCCAGTGGAACGTGCCACCCCAGCTGTCCTCGGAGATCACGATCTCGGTCGGCGACACCACGCGCTCGACGTACGCGACGTGTCCGGCCGAGCCGCTGCCGTTGGAGTAGCGGCCCCACCAGGCGATGGCGCCGACGTTCGGGACGTCGTCGGTGATGCTGGCCATCCGCAAGCCCCACTCGCTCGCGTTGCCTCCGCCGGTCCACGGACGCGTGGCGGGTCCGCCGGACTTGATCACCCGGTACGCGGCGTAGTTGGTGCAGTTGTGACCGGAGTACATCCGCCAGTACATCGTGCTGCTCACGGCGCCGTACCCGGCGTCGGAGTAGCCGGCGCTGCGGCAGCTGGAGTAACCACTGCAGAGATACGTGGTTGCTGCCGATGGGGAGATGGGCGCACCGACCCGCACTGGTGATCCCACCAGCAGCAAGGTCGCGATGAGCGCACTGGTGACGACGGAGGTCCCCCAGCGCGCAGCCAGTCCCCGGTTGCGCATGTCGAACACCATCGGACACATGTGCCCCAAAACGCAACAAAATCCCCAGAAATCTCGTGCTTCACTGGCGTGTCGCGTTGACTTTTCATAGTTACACGGTTGTAGTTCCGCGCTTTCGGGTTTGCCCGACCTCCCGCCGAGCCCACCCGATTGTCTGACAATGTGGGGTGGATGTAAGGATGACGGCATGCCCGGCACCAACCTCACCCGCGACGAAGCGGCCACCCGCGCGGCCCTCGTCAGCGTGACGTCCTACGTCATCGACCTCGACCTCACGAACGCCACCGCGGAGGGCGTCGAGACCTTCGGGTCGACGACCACGCTGAGCTTCACGTGCCGCGCCCCGGGCGGCAGCACGTTCGCCGACCTGGTCGATGCGACGATCCACGAGATCACGCTCAACGGCACTCCCCTGGACCCGGCGACGGCGTACGCCGACAGCCGGATCACGCTCACCGACCTGCAGGCCGAGAACGTCCTGGTCGTGCGGGCCGACTGCACCTACTCCCACACCGGCGAGGGCCTGCACCACTTCGTCGACCCGGCGGACGGCAACATCTACCTCTACTCACAGTTCGAGGTGCCGGACGCTCGCCGCGTCTACACCACCTTTGAGCAGCCCGACCTCAAGGCGCCGTTCACGTTCAACGTCACCGCGCCGGCGCACTGGAAGGTCGTCTCGAACGCGGCCACGCCGGCGCCGGTCCCGGCCGGTTCGATCAACGGGGTCGAGGCCGCGGTCTGGAACTTCCCGCCGACCAAGCCGATGTCGACGTACATCACGGCCGTCGTCGCCGGTGACTACTACGAGGTCCAGGACGTCTACGAGGGCAAGCACGGCACCATCCCGCTCGGCCACTACAGCCGGCAGTCGCTCAAGGAGTTCCTCGAGCGCGACCGCGAGGAGATCGTCACCCTCACCAAGCAGGGCTTCGAGTTCTTCGAGGACGCCTTCGGCTACCCGTACCCGTTCGGCAAGTACGACCAACTCTACGTTCCCGAGTACAACATGGGCGCGATGGAGAACGCCGGCTGCGTGACGCTTCGCGACGAGTACCTCCCCCGCTCGCGCCAGCCGCGCTCGTTCTACGAGTTCCGCGCGTCGGTGATCCTGCACGAGATGGCCCACATGTGGTTCGGCGACCTGGTGACCATGAAGTGGTGGGACGACCTCTGGCTCAACGAGTCGTTCGCCGAGTGGGCCTGCTACCACGCCGAGGCCCTCGCGACGTCGTACGACGACGCCTGGACCGGGTTCACGAACGCCCGCAAGCAGACCGGCTACCGCGCGGACTCGTTGCCCTCGACGCACCCGATCGCGGCCGACAACGTCGACCTGCACGCGGTCGAGGTGAACTTCGACATGATCACCTACGCCAAGGGCGCGGCGGTGCTCAAGCAGCTCGTCGCGTGGGTCGGCCTCGACCCGTTCCTCGCCGGCCTGCGCCAGTACTTCCAGGACCACGAGTACGGCAACACCGAGTTCTCCGACCTGCTCACGGCACTCGAGAAGGCGTCGGGCCGCGAGCTGTCGAGCTGGGCGCAGGAGTGGCTCCAGACTGCCGGCACCAACACCTTCACGCCCGAGCTCGAGGTGGCGGCCGACGGCACCTACGCGGCCTTCGCCGTGCGCCAGACCGCGCCCGTCGACCACCCGACACTGCGGCGCCACCGGGTCGGCGTCGGCTTCTACAACAGCAACCACGAGGGCCGCCTGGTCCGAACCGACTACGTCGAGGTCGACGTCGAGGGCGAGCGCACCGAGCTCGCCGAACTGGTCGGCAAGACCCAGCCCGAGCTGCTGCTGCTCAATGACGAGGACCTGGCGTTCGCCAAGATCCGCCTCGACGAGCGATCCCTTGCCACGGCCATCGCGCGCCTCTCCGACATCGACGACTCGCTGACCCGGGCGCTGATCTGGAGCGCTGCGTGGGACATGACCCGCGACGCCGAGCTCTCCGCGAGCGACTTCGTGACGCTCGTCCTGGGCAACATCGGCAGCGAGACCGACGCCTGGGGCCTCAGCCGGATCCCGGTGTACGCCGCACAGGCGGTCAACCTCTACAGCGACCCGGCCGGCCGGGCAGCCCTGTCGGCCCGCTGGCAGGAGGGCCTTCGTGCCCTGCTCGAGCAGGCCGAGTCCGGCACGGACCACCAGCTGACGTTCGCGCGCACCTACGCCAGCGCTGCGACCAGCGACGCCGCGATCGCCGACCTGGAGGCCATCCTCGACGGGTCCCTCGTCCTTGAGGGCCTGGCCGTCGACCAGGACCTTCGCTGGTCGCTGCTCACGGCCCTGGCTCGGGTCGGGCGCGCCGACGATGCCCGCATCGACGGCGAGCTGGCCAACGACAACACCATCTCCGGCCAGGAGAAGTCGGCCGCGGCCCGCGCCGCGATGCCGACCGCTGCGGCGAAGGAGCGGGCCTGGACCCAGGCACTGCTCGACCCGTCGGTCCCGAACGAGACCCAGCGCAGCGTCGTCCTCGCATTCATGCAGCCGGGCCAGGAGGAGGTGCTGGCGTCGTACGTCGCCACGTACCTCGCCGAGGTCGCCGGCACGTGGGAGCGACTCGGTGCGCACAAGGCGTCCGTCGCGCTGGAGTTCATCTTCCCGCGCATCCTGGCCACGCAGGCCACCCTGGATGCGGTCGACGCATGGCTCGCCGACAACGCTGACACCGTCAACGCCGGTGCGGTGCGCTACGTCCGCGAAGGACGCGCCGACGTGGCCCGGGCCCTCGCGGCGCAGGCGTTCGACGCGTAGGCCGCGAAGCTGGCCGCGGTGGTCGAGGAGGTTGCCCAGCAACCGTCTCGAGACCCGGCGAGGTGGTGCCGGAACTAGTCGCGGGCGAACTCGCCGAGCAACTCGATCCCCCGGTTGAGACCACCGGCGAGGTCGCCCGCGGCGAAGAGCTCCGTCATCGCGGCGACCGCCTGCGACGACTCGTCGTCGGTGAGCCGCTCGCGGACGTGACCGCCGGTCACGATCTCGACGGCCTTGCGGGCGGTGTCGACCATGATCAGGACGCTGCGGGCGGGCAGCACGAGCGTGTTGTGCAGGCTCGTGGCGAAGTCGCGCGGGTCACCGGTGGCGGATCCGACGAACACCGAGATCTCGGCACGGCACGCCTGCTCGGCGTGCCGGATGGTGACGTCGAGCTTGGCGCGCTCTGCCTCGCTCAGGGATCCGTTGCTGTTCATGTCGGGCTACCAGGTCCCGCCGGCGCCGCCGGCCTTCGAGTTGTCGGAGTCCGGCGCTGCCAGCTCACCGGCCGCCTTGCGCGGGCCACCGAGCCACTGGTTCTCCGGCACGAGCGCGTCGATGCTCAGGTCCTCGCCACGGGCGAGGGCCGGGGCCACGAACAGCAGCGTGATGACCACGAAGGCCAGCAACGGGATGCCGCCGAGGACGAGGAACGCGTGCAGCACGTCGATGTCGGGCTTCGGCTCCCAGCTGCCGGGGCGAGGCTCCGGGGTGTCGGCGGAGGCGGTGCCTGCCGACACGACAACGAGGAGCGCGCTCGCGCCGACGAGGGCGCACACAGCGAGGAGACGTCGAAGAACAGTGCTGGTCACGGGAGGAGGATATCGGGAGAACGACCTCGGTGGCGGGGGTGGTGTCGACAAGTGCCTCAGGAGGCTTTGGGAGACTGGCTCCATGTCGGCGTCCACGCTGTCCGTTCTGTCCCTCCCCACCGCCCTCCCGCTGTCCCTGTCCGCTCCTCTTGCGGCCAGTCCCTGCGCCGACGGTGAACAGGTCTGCGACCTGGCCTACGACTGGACGGGGAACAGTCGGCTCGCCGACTGGTCCGACATCCTGATCGGCAAGCCGCTCGCCATCCTGGGCCTGATCGTGTTCGGCCTTGTCGTCCGGTGGCTGCTGCACCGGATGGTCGATCGTGTGGCCCGCCGCGCCGAACGCGGTGTCCTGACCGAGCGGGTCGAGGGCGCCGTCCACGCGCGGCGCAAGCAGCGCGCAGCCACGATGTCCGGCGTCCTGAAGAGCATCGTCACGTTCGTCGTGGTCGCCATCGTGGGGACGATGGTGCTGAGCGAGCTCGGTGTCGCCATCGCGCCGATCATCGCCAGCGCAGGCATCCTCGGGATCGCGCTGGGCTTCGGCGCCCAGTCCCTGGTGCGCGACTTCCTGGCCGGCATCTTCATCTTCATCGAAGACCAGTACGGCGTCGGCGACGTGGTGGACGTCGGCGAGGCCAACGGGACCGTCGAGGCCGTCACCCTGCGGATGACCCGGCTCCGCGACATCAACGGAACCGTCTGGTACGTCCCGAACGGCGCGATCCAGCGCGTCGGCAACAAGAGCCAGAACTGGTCGCGCGCCGTCGTCGACGTGTCCGTCGGGTACGGCGAGGACCTGGCCAGCGTGCAGCGGGTGCTGCGCGACGTGGCCCACGACCTCTGGCAGGACGACGAGTTCAACCACGTCATCATCGAGGAGCCCGAGGTGACCGGGGTCGAGATGCTCGCCGCCGACTCGGTGACGATCCGGGTGATGGTGAAGACGGCGCCGCTGGAGCAGTGGGCCGTGGCGCGGGAGCTGCGCCAGCGGATCAAGGCCCGGTTCGACCACGAGGGCATCGAGATCCCGTTCGCCCAGCGCGTGGTCTGGCACCGGCAGGACCGGCGTGAGGCCGATGCAGCGCACACCGGCCCGGCAGCCGTGGGCGACGAGGGATGATGAACAGCGTGATCGACGATGAGTGACGCCCCGAGCTTCTACGACGAGATCGGTGGCTTCGAGACGATCCGCGGGATCGTGGCGAAGTTCTACGAAGGTGTCGCCCAGGACGTCGTACTCCGGCCGATGTATCCGGAGGCCGACCTCGCCCCGGCCGAGGAGCGCTTCCTGTACTTCCTGGTGCAGTACTGGGGCGGTCCCACGACGTACTCCGAACAGCGTGGCCACCCGCGGCTGCGGATGCGGCACGCGCCCTTTGCCGTGGACCTCGACGCGCGCGACCGTTGGCTCGGCCACTTCCGGGCCGCGCTCGACAGCGCCGCGCTCACGCCCGAGCAGGACGCTCGGTTCTGGGCCTACGTCACCCACGCCGCGAACTTCATGGTCAACACGACCGGCTGAAAGAAATTCCTGCCACCATGTAACGGCGGCTCTGCTCCGCGACAGGTACAGCACGAGGGACTCCCCGGTTCCTCGTCCGTGACCGCATCTGCGGCCACGGCGACGACACTCGAAAGAGAACCATGACCCGGCCGGACTGGATCGACACCCTGGGCGCAGAGCTGCGCCCCGTCGACCCTGATCCGGTACTGCTCGCGCAATTGGCGCAGTTGAGCGCAAGCTCGACGGCTCCTGCTGTGCGACCGGGTCGGTCGGCTGGCGCCCGATTCGCGATTGTGCTGGGGGGTGCGATCGCGGTTGGTGCAACCTCGTGGGCAGCGGGTGCCCTGCCCGGAACGGAATCTCCGTTTCGCCCTGAGGAGCAGGTGACGCAACAGCCGACCGACCCAACACCTGGAGGCGTCCGAACCCCACTTTCGGACACCCCGACGTCACCTGCTGGCGGGCAGTCCTCGCCAGCAGGTGGCGCCCAGGTCGGGAGCCCGCCGTCCGGGCGTCCCCCCGTGAGCGTGCCAGCCGGCTCCGGTGCACCCGGCGTCCCCGAGGGGGTCCCACCGGGTCGGCGCCCGGACCTGCCGACGCAGGTACCCGATCTGCCCACGGTGCCCAGCCTCCCGAAACTCCCTGACGTCCCGGCGACATCCCTTCCGCCGGGACTCAGTCGTGTTCCGACCCCGCCCGTTCCCCGCGGTTCCGCCCCCACCCCCCGGCCGCAGGAAGTTCTGGTGGACCGGGGGCGGTGACGACAGACGACGAGGTCGTCGCCGCAGCCAAGAAGGGCGACTCTGATGCGTGGCGTGAGCTCTATCGAGCCCACGCCTCTCGCCTGTTGCTGTGGCTCCGGACCCGCCAGTCCGGGGAGGAGAGTCCCGAGGACATCGCCTCGAGCACCTGGCTGGTCGCCGCCGAGAAGATCGCCGGTTTCCACGGCACCAGCGACGACTTCGCAGGGTGGCTGTTCGGCATCGCTCGCAACCTGGCGGCCAATGCGCGGCGCCGCGCCGCACGGCGCGACCACATCGCCCTCACCGACGGCCCCTCCGCCAGCGATCCGGGGCCAGAGGCCACCTCGAGCGACGCCGACTGGGCGCGTCGGCTCCTGTCCACCCTCCCGGAACGGGAGCGCGACGTCGTGACCTGTCGCGAGGTGCTCGACATGGACGTCGCGACGACCGCGACAGCGCTCGACATCAGCGCCGTCGCCGTACGGGTGGCCCACCATCGCGGGCTCCGGCGGCTCCGCAACCGGGCGGTCGACGAAGAAACTGCTGAACCGGCGTAACACTTCGCCGACCTGCCTACATGTTCAGTGTGAAGGCAGCCCTCTTCCCGGGCGGGGGTTGACGGAGCAGCAACCCGGCAACACCCCCGCAAACCAGAAACAGGACATGACGAGTCAGCACCGCACACACCAGCTCCGCGTCGACGCACCGACGCTGGAGCCGGACGTGGTGTTCCTCGGAATGCTGGCCGACCTGAGCGCGAGCTCACGCGCGGCCGCCCCCCGAACGGCTCGGTCGGCTGGACTCCGGATGATCGTCGCGACAGCCTCGGTGGCTGTCGTCGCGGCAGCAACCTGGGCGGGCGGCAACGGCATGGAGACCCCACTCTCCCCCGCCGACGCCCCGTCCCAGCAGGAGCCCTCCGGCCCGCCGAGTCACGGAGACGTCGCCACCCCACAACGCGACGTATCCATCTCGCCCGGAAGCCCCGTGTCCCCGGGGCTTCCGGGCACACCCTCTTCCGTGGCCGACCAGGCGCACGGCGACGACCCGGCCCCGAACACTGCCCGGCGCAACGCGTCGAACAGCAAGGCGCTCGGCAAGGCCGACGCCAAGGCTGCCAAGGCCAAGGGCAAGGCGAAGCACAAGTCCAGCCGGACCAAGCAGTCCACGTCGACCCGCTCGTCACGAAAGTAAAACTGACGGGCCGATTCCCCTCCGCTGCGGTGCGGAAGACGCGACAATGGTGAAGTAGGTTCGGGAGATTCCCTCGGGCTGAAGAGCTGGCCGACAGGGGTGGGACACGTCCGTGCGCGCCGACGACGAACTCGTCGCCGCTGCCAAGAGCGGTGACTCGGCAGCGTGGCGCGATCTCTACCGTGCCCACGCCGGTCGACTGCTGCTCTGGCTCGAGGCGCGCACCTCCCCCGGTGGCGAGGCACCCGAGGACCTCGCGGCCGCCACCTGGCTCGTTGCAGCCGAACGGATCGCCGACTTCAACGGGTCCACGTCCGACTTCGGTGGCTGGCTGTTCGGGATCGCCCGCAACCACGCCGCCAACGCGTGGCGCCGGACCGGCACCCGCAGCCGTGGTCTCGGGGCGCTGGCCGTGTCCGCCGACCAGGAATCCCCAGGTCCCGAGAAGTCCCTGATCGGCGACGAGTGGGTGCGCCAGGCGCTGGCCGGGCTCCCGCCGCGCGAGCGCGACGTCGTCGCTTGTCTCGAAGTCCTCGACATGGACGTCGCTGCCACCGCGACCGCCCTCGGGATGACGGCCGTCGCCGTGCGCGTCGCACGGCACCGCGGACTCAAACGCCTGCGATCGGCCGTCGCCGAGTAGAACGCGTTCTATTCTTGGCCCATGACGCTCCTCGTCTCCGACACGAACCGGGTCCGCACCCTTCTCCTCAACCGTCCCGAGGCCCTCAACGCCTTCAATGAGGAGCTGTACGACGCCACGGCCGACGCGCTGCTCGACGCGGCCCGGGATCCGTCGGTCGCGGTGGTGCTCATCTCCGGCAGCGGCCGGGCCTTCAGCGCGGGCACCGACCTGCTCGAGATGCACCGGATCGCGACCGACCCGGACTTCCCGCGCGGCAAGCACGGCTTCGTCGGACTGCTCGATGCACTCGTCGACTTTCCCAAGCCGCTCGTCGTGGCCGTCAATGGACTGGGCCTCGGCATCGGGGCCACGATCCTCGGCTTCGCCGACCTGGCGTTCATGTCGACCCAGGCACGCCTGAAGTGCCCCTTCACCTCACTCGGGGTCGCACCCGAAGCCGCGTCGTCGTACCTCTTCCCGGCACTGGTGGGTCGGCAGAACGCCGCCTGGACCCTGCTCTCGGCGGAATGGATCAGTGCCGAGGAGGCACAGGCGATGGGCCTGGTCCTGCGGGTGTGCGAACCCGACGACCTGCTGCCCGTCACGCGTCAGCACGCCGAGGTGCTCGCAGCCCGGCCGATCTCCTCACTCATCGCCGTCAAGCGCACGATGACCGAACCGCATCGCGAAGCGATCCGCGCGGCGCGCGACCGCGAGAACGCGGCGTTCGCTGAACTGATGGGCGGACCCGCCAACCTGGAAGCGTTGGCGGCCTTCGCCGAGGGACGTCAGCCCGACTTCACCCAGCTGCCGGCCGGCTGGTGAAGCTGTCCTTCAGCGGACCACCCAGGGCCTCGACGATCGCCTCGCGGTAGCCCGGAGGCGGCACGACGGAGCGCTGCGTCATCGCGTCGAAGAACACCAGGACGCACCGGGAACGGGCCAGCACACCGCCACGGGCGCCGGCGCCGGACCCATCGACGATCTCGGCCTCGATGGTCATGGACTTGCCGCCCATCGCGGTCACGATGGACCAGCAGTCGTACGGCTCGGCCCGCAGCGTGATCGGGGCGACGTACTCCAGGTTGGTCTGCGCGACGACCACATTGATCCGCGGGAAGTCGGCGAGGGTCTCCTTGAGCTTCCGGAACAGCGCGATCCGCGCCTCCTGGAAGTACTCGAAGTAGACGACGTTGTTGACGTGGCGATAGATGTCGAGGTCCGAGAAGCGAACCTGGACGGGATAGTGCACGGCGTGCTCGCGCGGCACCGCCACCTGGACAGGACGGGAGCGCTCACCGCTCTCGGCGTACGGCGCCAGTGCGGCCCGCTCCTGTGCCGTCATCCGGCGCGGCGCACCGGTCGCCAGCACGAAGGGCGCCACCACCGTCCGGGCGCGGAGGAAGACGACCCGCTCGCCCTCGGCGGTGTCCCGGAAGATCTCGTGGTCGAGGGTGAAGCTGCCGCCGTGGATGCCGGTCACCCAGGACTCGATGGAGACCGACGAGTTGCCGAGCTTCAGCGGAGCCTGGAACGACACCTCGTGGCGGACCACGATGAAGCCGTCGCCCTCATGGCGTTCGACGCCCGCCGCGTGCAGGCACGCGCGGAGCAGCGCACCCCGGGCCTCCTGGAGGTAGTCGACGTAGCGCACGTTGTTGATGTGCCCGAGGAGGTCGAGGTCGGCCCAGCGCAGGGGGCACTCATAGCGATGGCGCACCCGAGCATGGTTCCACGACGACCGTCGACCCGGGGCAGGGTCCCCATCGCACGGGACCGGGACGTGGCATTCACCACTAGTAGAACGAGTTCCATTCTGGGCGCACTACGCTGTGCTCGATCCGTCTTCACCGTACCCAGGAGTGTTCATGCCCGAGGCCGTCATTGTTTCTGCTGCTCGTACCCCGATCGGACGGGCCAACAAGGGCTCCCTCAAGGACTTCCGTCCCGACGACCTGACCGCGCTGATCGCCCAGGCCGCGCTCGACAAGATCCCCGCGCTCAACCCGAACGACGTCGACGACTTCTACCTCGGGTGCGGCCTGCCCGGCGGCGAGGCCGGCAACAACATGGCCCGCATCGTCACCTCGCTGATGGGCTACGAGATCCCCGGCGCGACGATCACCCGCTACTGCTCGTCCTCGGTGCAGACCTCGCGGATGGCCTTCCACGCGATCAAGGCCGGCGAGGGCGACGTGTTCATCTCCGCCGGTGTCGAGACCGTGTCGCGCTTCCAGTTCGGCACGTCGGACCACATCCCGAACACGAAGAACCCGATCTTCGCGGACGCGCAGGTGCGCACCGAGGAGTACGCCCAGGGCGGCAAGGACTGGCACGACCCGCGCGAGGACGGCCTCGTCCCCGACGTGTACATCGCCATGGGCCAGACCGCCGAGAACGTCGCGCGCCTGCGCGGCCTCAAGCGGGAAGACCTCGACGCCTTCGGTGTGCGCTCGCAGAACCTCGCCGAGAAGGCGATCGCGGACGGCTTCTGGGCCCGCGAGATCACCCCGGTCACCCTCGCTGACGGCACCGTCGTCTCGGCGGACGACGGCCCTCGCGCCGGTGTCACCTACGAAGCACTGTCCGGCCTGCAGCCGGTGTTCCGCCCCGACGGCGTGGTCACCGCCGGCAACTGCTGCGCGCTCAACGACGGCGCGGCAGCGGTCGTCATCATGTCCGACACCAAGGCGGCCGAGCTCGGCCTCACGCCGCTCGCCCGCATCGTGTCGACCGGCGTCTCCGGCCTGTCCCCCGAGATCATGGGCCTCGGCCCGGTCGAGGCGACCCGCAACGCCCTCAAGCACGCCGGCATGACGATCGACGACATCGACCTCGCCGAGATCAACGAGGCCTTCGCCGCGCAGGTGCTGCCGTCCGCCGAGGACCTCGGCATCCCGATGGAGAAGCTGAACATCAACGGCGGCGCCATCGCCGTCGGCCACCCCTTCGGCATGACCGGCGCCCGCCTCCAGAACACGATGCTGAACTCCCTGGAGTGGCACGACAAGACCACCGGCCTGATCACCATGTGCGTCGGCGGCGGCCAGGGCATGGCCATGATCCTGGAACGCATCTGACTGATGGCGCGAGCGCGTCTTCGGCGTTGATCCGGTGCAGCAAGCTGCCCGTCGACGCCTCCCGCCGCGCTGCCGCGCGCGCAGTTGGCTTGAGCAGAGGTCGAGTTCGCTCGGCGGCAAGACCTGGTGGGCCGTAGCCTCGACGTCATGGACGTCGAGGTGCGGCCCGCCACCGTTTTCGAGGACGTACGCACGCTGGTGGGGCCGAAGCGGCCCGACGCCAACGTCTGCTGGTGCCTGAGCTACCGCATCCCCTCGAAGGTCAACAACGAGCTGAAGGGGCCCGAGCGCGGTGAGTTCGTCGCCGGGCTGCTGGCCGACGGCCCCCTCGGAGTCATGGCGTACGACGGCGACGAGCCGGTCGGCTGGGCCGCCGTCGCGCCACGCGCTGACACGACCTTCGCCACCAACCGGCGGATTCCCCACGTCGACGACCTGCCGGTGTGGTCTCTGTGGTGCATCCGCGTCCGACCCGGCCACCGCGGCCGCGGCATCTCCCACGCCCTGATCGCCGGCGCCATCGACTACGCCCGTGACGGCGGCGCCCCGGCCCTCGAGGCCTATCCGCTCGACAACGGCCAGGCGAAGGTCGACCAGACGATGGCGTACGCCGGACTCCGCGCGAACTTCGAAGCAGCTGGCTTCCGCGAGGTCGCCACCACCTCGTCCGTACTCAACGGACATCCCCGGGTACTGATGCGCCACGACCTACACTGACGCGCGTGACAGCGGACGACGACAGCACCGCGGGCTCTCCTGCCGAGCCGCGCTGGCTCGATGACGAGCAGCAGCAGGCCTGGCGTTCGTTCCTGCTCGGCACCACCCTGTTGCTCGACCGGCTCGACGAGGACCTGCGCCGTGACCACGGCCTGGCGGCCGTCGAGTACGAGATCCTCGTCCGCCTCTCCGAAGCGGGCGGCCAGCTGCGGATGGCGAAGCTGGCCGCGGCGCTGGCGCACAGCCGCAGCCGGGTCACCCACACGGTGAAGCGGATGGAGGGCGCCGGGCTGGTCGCCCGATGCGACTCCACCGAGGACGGCCGCGGCGTGGTCTGCCAGTTGACGCCCACGGGCGCGAAGATGCTGGAGACCGCGGCACCGAGCCACGTCGAGACCGTGCGCCAGTCACTCGTCGACCTCGTGCCGGCAGCCGACCTGGCCGCGCTCGGCCGCGTCATGGACGCCGTCTGTGACCAGTTGATCGCCGGGCACCCGGAGCGCGAGTTCCGCCACTGAGTCGGAGCCAGATTGTCCGGTGGCGCCTTCGGCGCCGGACGAGGTACCCCTGCGGGCCCATCGGGGTGCCGCCGGCGTCCAGCAACATGTCCATGTGCGCACCACAGTTGCGCCGGCGGCGGGGTCCCCGCTTTAGGCCCGCAGGGGTGGCCTCGGGAGGCGCCGAAGGCGCCACCGGACCCCCACCTGCCGGGTCAGTCGCGGGTCAGGCGACGGTGCGTGACGCGGTGCGGACGGGCCGCCTCCACGCCGAGGCGCTCGATCTTGTTGTCCTCGTAGGACTGGAAGTTGCCCTCGAACCAGAACCACTCGCCCTCGCTGTCCTCGGTGCCTTCCCAGGCGAGGATGTGCGTGGCGACGCGGTCGAGGAACCACCGGTCGTGGGAGGTGACGACCGCGCAGCCCGGGAAGTCGAGCAGGGCGTCCTCGAGGGCCGACAGGGTCTCGACGTCCAGGTCGTTGGTGGGCTCGTCGAGGAGCAGCATGTTGCCGCCCTGCTTGAGGGTCAGCGCGAGGTTGAGGCGGTTGCGCTCACCACCGGAGAGCACCCCGGCCTTCTTCTGCTGGTCCGGGCCCTTGAAGCCGAACGACGCGACGTACGCGCGGCTGTTCATCTCGAAGTTGGCGACCTTGATGAAGTCCAGGCCGTCGGACACGACCTCCCAGACGTTCTTCTTCGGGTCGATGCCGCCACGGCTCTGGTCGACGTAGGAGATCTTCACGGTCTGGCCGACGGTGAGGACACCGGAGTCGGGCTGCTCGCCGCCGGTGATCATCCGGAACAACGTGGTCTTGCCGACGCCGTTGGGACCGACGACGCCGACGATGCCGGCGCGCGGGAGGGTGAAGGAGATGTTGTCCCACAGGACGCGGTCCTCGAAGCCCTTGGTGAGGTTCTTGGCCTCCAGGACGACGTCGCCGAGGCGCGGGCCGGGCGGGATGTTGATGTCGGCCGCGTCGATCTTGCGGGCCTTGTCAGCCTCGTTGGCGAGCTCTTCGTAGCGCGCGAGACGCGACTTCGACTTCGTCTGGCGGGCCTTGGCGTTGGAGCGAACCCACTCCAGCTCCTTCTCCAGCATCTTGGCGCGCTTCGCGTCCTTGGCGCCCTCGACCTTGAGTCGCTCCTTCTTGGTCTCGAGGTACGTCGAGTAGTTGCCCTCGTAGCCGTGGATCTGGCCGCGGTCGACCTCGGCGATCCACTGGGCGACGTTGTCGAGGAAGTACCGGTCGTGGGTGACCGCGAGGACGGCGCCCGGGTAGGCCTTCAGGTGGCCCTCGAGCCACTGCACCGACTCGGCGTCGAGGTGGTTGGTGGGCTCGTCGAGGAGCAGCAGGTCGGGCTGCTGCAGGAGCAGCTTGCACAACGCGACGCGGCGGCGCTCACCACCGGAGAGCGTGTCTACGAGGCTGTCGGAGGGCGGGCAGCGCAGCGCGTCCATGGCCTGCTCGAGGCGGCTGTCGAGGTCCCAGGCGTTGGCGTTGTCGAGCTCGGTCTGCAGGTCCCCGGTCTCGGCCATCAGGGCGTCCTGGTCGGCGTCGGGGTCGCCCATCTCCATGTAGGCGTCCTCGAGGCGCTTCATCTTCGCCTTGATGTCGGCGACCGCCTCCTCGACGTTCTCCAGCACCGTCTTGCCCTCGGTCAGCGGCGGCTCCTGCTGGAGCATGCCGACCGTGGCGTCGGGGTCGCGCACGATGTCGCCGTTGTTGGGGACATCGAGCCCCGCCATCAGCTTGAGCAGGGACGACTTGCCCATGCCGTTGGGTCCGACGACACCGATCTTCGCGCCGTGCAGGAAGGACAACGTCACGTTGTCGAGGACGACCTTGTCGCCGTGGGCCTTGCGCACATTGCGCAGTGCGAGCACATATTCCGCCATGCCTCAAGGCTACGCAGCGCCCGACCGCCGGCCGAGGCCGGGGTCGGGGCCCGTCAGGCCGCGGCGTGGGGTGCCACCGGCGCCACCCACGGCTCCGCCGCTGCCTGGCCCGGTGACTGTGCAGGAGCCTGGGCCGGCGCCTGGGCCGGCGCCTGGGCTGGTGCCTTAACGAACGACGCGATCCCGCGGGTCAGGTCGTGGCCGATGGTGAATGCCTCGATCTCCACGGCCACGGCTTCGAGGCCGTTCTTGTTCACGTAGGTCCGGTGGTTGAGGCGACCCTGGATGATGACCGGGTCACCGTGGCCCAGCGACTTCGCGCCGTTCGCGGCAAGACGTCGCCACGCACTCACGCCGTACCACTGGGTCTCGCTGTCGACCCACGTGCCGGTGGCCTTGTTGAAGTGGCGCGGGGTGCAGCCCACACGGAAGTTCAGCACCGGAACCCCGCCGACATCGCGCACCACCGGGGTGTTCCCGATCCAGCCCTGGATCGTGACCATCGTTTCGTTCGCCATCTGCCTGCCCTCTCAGTCGATGCCGGGCACCTGCGTGACCGGTCGAGGGAGAGTTCACTGCGAATCGCCGACGCATGGCCGCGTCAGCGGTCGACCCTGTGCACAACCAGCCACACCGGCCGGGGCTGGGGACGACAAACGGCACGAGACGGCACTCGTGAAACCGCTGCGGCGTCAGGCCTTGGCGGCGTCCACGCCCCGGCGGAAGGCTGCGTACGACGCCAGCTCGGCACTGACCGGCTGGACGACCTCGGTGTCGACCAGTCCGTGCACGACGGCACGCAGCCGGTCGTCGGCCGCCTCGGCGCGGGTCCGGGCCAGGCCCTTGACCAGGATGCGCCCGACGATGGCCAGCAGCAGCCCGAGCACCAGGGCTCCTCCACCGACCAGGGGCGGCAGCGGCAGCCCGGCGACCTCGGGCAGGTCCTCGACCTTGCCCTGCACGGCGCCAACGCCCCACCAGGCCAGGCCGGCAACCGCAGCGAGCAGCAACAACCAGTGCAGGAGACGGACGGCGCCGACCCAGAACGGAAGACGCCCCCCGAGGGGGACCCTGCCCAGTTCGTGGTTCAGGCGGTCACCGAGCTCGGCGAGCCGACTGGTGGCGGCGGTGCGCACCTGACGCGACCACGCGGGACCCACGCCGTCGCTGAGCTCGTCAGCCAGTCCGCGAACGCCGGTGTCGACGGTCGCGCGGTCCAGGGGCGCGATCCGCGGGGCGCCGTCGAGGGCCTCCACGTCGGGGTCGCGGCGGTTCAGGAGCGCCAGCGGCGGCCACATGACCGCGCGCTTCGCCGAGGAGCCCAGGGTGCGCTCGATGCTGTCGACCACGGAGGAGACACCGGCGGCGTCGGCCACGACCTCCTCGAGGTCGCGCACCCGCGCTACAGGCAGCGCGACCGCAGGCGTCCTACCGCCTGCGGACTCGAGCCGGCCAGCAGCGGCCACGACGTCGGCCTCGACGCGCGCGGTCGTGCTGCGCTTGTCGGCCACGCGACGCTGGATCTCGGCGCGCAACTCGTCCATGCCGATACCGGCCTTGGCCGAGATCGCGAGCACCTGGACGTTCGGCAGGCCGTCGGCGACCAGCAGCCGGCGGACGTCGTCGACCATCGCCTGACGACGGTCCTCGGGGACGGTGTCGATGTGGTTCAGGACCACCAGCATCACGCCCTGGTGCGTGGCCATCGGCTTGAAGTACCGGTCGTGCACCGCGGCGTCGGCGTACTTCTGGGGGTCGAGGATCCAGACCATCAGGTCGGCGACGGCGAGCAGCCGGTCGACCTCGAGGTGGTGGGAGACCTCGGTCGAGTCGTGGTCGGGCAGGTCGAGCAGGACGACGCCATCGAGGGCGTGGTCGTGCCGGCTGTCGAGCATCGAGTCGCGCATCGTCTGGTGACGCGGCGGGATGCCGAGGTACGCGAGCAGCTCCTCGGCGCCTTCGCTCCCCCACACCACGGCCGTGGCCCAGGAGGTCGTGGGACGACGGATGCCGACCGAGGACAGTTCCAGTCCCGTGAGCGCGTTGTAGGTCGAGGACTTGCCGGAGCCGGTGGCGCCCGCGATGGCGACCACCGTGTGGCGCGCGGACAGCTTCAGTCGTCCGGTCGCCTTGTCGGCAGCAGCAGCGACGTCATCGAGGATCCCGTCGGGGACGTGACCACGGGCAGCCACGACAGCGTCACCGAGTCCGGCGACCCGGGTGCCGATCGCGGTCCCGCGGGTGGCCAGGTCACCGAGCTGCGGCGTTGCCTCCTCGAGCGCATCCGTCACAGGTGTTCACCGGTTCCCTTCTTGGCCGCGGCGAACCGCAGGTCGTCCACGCGTCGCGCCGCCTGGCGCAGCTGGTGAGGTGCATCGGGCTTGAGCTCCCACTGCGCCGCGGGCGCAAGGTAGCGGGCACGCTCGGCGCTCATCAAGGTCGACAGCCGGCGGGCGAGGGTGCCGCGTGCCTGGTTGATGATCCGCTCGGTCGCGTCGCGACCGAGGACCGTCTCCAGCAGCGTCTGCCCGAGACGGACCGCTTCGGCCGACTGACCGCGCGGCGCCGGGCCGGCAAGGGCCACCACACCGAGGGTCACGGCCAGGCCGTGCACGCCCAGGGCCAGGAACCGGGCACTGTGCCGGGCGTCGCCGGCCTCGTGCCGCACGAACTCCTGGAGCTCCTCGTGCCAGCCACGGACCTCTTGCTCGGTGCGGGCGCGCAGCGCACGACCCGCACGAGTGAGATCGTCGGTCGTGGAGGCGAGCAGGCCTTCGCCGTACTCCTTCTCGCGCCAGCCGTCGGACGCGATGCCGGCGGCACGTTCGGCGTGATCGGCGACGGCTGCTTCCAGCGCCATCTCGATCGCGACGGCGACCCGCTCGGCCTGCTGCGGCTTGCCCTTGATCGCGTTCACGAGGCGCTCGCGGACGAAGCCGACCTTCGCCTCGAGACTGCGCACCAGCTCGCCGCTTCCTACGAACTCCTGCCAGCGCGCCAGCAGGTCACCCCGCAGGAGCGTGCCGTCGGCAGCGGCCGTGGTGAGCTCGGTCTGCGCGTCGTCGTAGACCTTGTCGGCGACGACCAGGAGCTCGGCGATCGCGTCCACCTGGAGGGCCGCGGCGTCGGCGATCGGGAAGGCCTTGCGCGTGACGGTGCGGACGGCACCGGCCACGGTCTGGCTGACGAGCTCACGTCGTCCGGACGCGTCGGCGGCGAGGGCTTCGAGCCAACCGCGGATCTCCGCGGCGTACGACGTCGGGAGCAGGCCGTCGTCGCTGACGGTGCCGTGGGCGACCGTGAACAGCGGGCTGTCCTTGAGGCCGCGGGCAGCCATCATCCGGGCGAGGTGCACCGAGACCGTCGCGACGTCGTCGGCGGGCGTGCGGCTGAGGACCAGCGCGACAGCGGTGTTGCGTTCGACGGCGACCTTGAGGTGCTCCCACGGGACCTGGTCGGAGTACCGCGCAGCGGAGGTCACGAAGAGCCACAGGTCGGCGGCGGCGAGCAGCTGGGCCGCGAGCTCACGGTTGCGTTCGTCGACCGAGTCGACGTCCGGGGCATCGAGGATCGCCAACCCGCGCGGCACCTGGGTGCTGGGGACCAGCTGGATCGCGTTCTGGTCGAGGGTCGGGTCGTAGACACGGGCCAGGTCGGGCAGCAGCCGGTCGACGCCGAACCAGCGGTGGTCGTCGGGGTGGTGCACCAGGACGGGCGAACGGGTCGTGGGCCGCAGCAGGCCGGGCGTGGTCACCTTGTGGCCGACGATGGTGTTGACGAGGGTCGACTTGCCGGCGCCGGTGGAACCGCCGACGACGACGAGAAGGGGCGCCTCGACCTCGGCGAGGCGCGGGATGACGTAGTCCTCGAGCTGGTCGATGACCTGCTCGCGCCCGACCCGCAGGGCGCTCACGCCGGGCAGGTCGAGGGGCAACGGCGCAGCCTTCAGCGCCCCGTGCAGCCGCACCACTTCGGTGAGCATGCGGGAGCTGAGTCCGTCGTCGTGGAAGTCGGCACCGGTCAGGGCCTGGTGTCCGGGGGTCATCGCTGGGGTACCACCTGTCCGGGAAATGCGATCCGCGGCCGAGCGGCCTGGATCCGACCGAGGAAGTCCTGTCCGCGCAGCTGCCAGTCGGCAGGCGCGGTGCCTCGGAGAAGTCGGTGATGCAGGAAGCCCAATTCGATCGCTGCCTGCTGGTAGTCGCGCATCGCGCGCTCGGCGTCGGGGCCGCCGTTGCTGCGGGCGTGCTGGCGGGCCTGACGGCGTGCCCGCAGGTTCACGACCCAGCCGATGTCGGTGGCCGGCAGCAGCCCGCGGTGGGCGGCATCGGTGAGCGCGGCCCGCAGGATCGTGGCCTCGGTCTCCCGTGCCCACCAGGCCAGCGCCACCAGGCCGATGAAGGCGGGCGCCATGATCACGAGGTAGACCACGAGGAAGCTGCCGAAGCCGAAGACGGTCGAGCCGTTCCACAGCCCGTGGGCGAGTACGGCGAGCGCGTACCCACCGAGCGGTGCCAGCCAGCGCACCGACGTGGTGCGCGAGGTCACCGCGAGGCCGATGCCGATGCCGGTGAAGGCCGTGAAGAGCGGGTGCGCGAAGGGGCTGAAGATGCAGCGCAGGACGAAGGTTCCGGTCACCGCCTCGACGCCGCCGGGGCCCATGCCGTCGGAGCCGTTGTAGGCCGCGGCGAGGTAGAGGATGTTCTCGGTGAAGGCGAACCCGACGCCGACCATGCCGGCATAGACGATGCCGTCGAGGATGCCGTCGATCTCTGCACGACGCCACCACAGGAGCAGCACCAGGAACAGGCCCTTGCTGGCCTCTTCGACGATGGGTGCAGCGACGGCGAGCGAGAAGTCGTCGGTGAAGCCGACGAGGAGTCCCCCGAGGCCCTGCACGACCACGGCCGCCATGGTCGCCACGAAGGCGCCCCAGGCCAGGCCGAAGGCCAGCAATGCCTTGGGTTCGGGCTCGTAACGGTCGAGCCAGAGGTACGCCGCCAGCACCGGTCCGACGGGGACCGCAGCGAGGCCGGTGGCGACCAGCGTGGTCCCCGGAGCACCCGACAGGGCGAGCACGAGGAGCGTCAGCAGTGCCCCGACAGCGACCGCCACGGTCACGACGACCGTGAAGGCAACACTGTTGCGGGGTGCTGTGGACATGGGCTGCAGCCTATCGGGAGCCTGACGTGCGGCCCTGATCGCGGCGTACAGTGGGAGGGGTGAGTGACAACACCCCCCAGCTCAAGACTGAACAGCACGACCCCGCCGTCCCGGAGGCCTACCTCGCCTTCATGCGGACCGGTTGGGACGATCGCGGCGCCGCCGTGGAGCGTCAGGCCGTCGCAGATCCGGCAGCCGCGCGACGTACCCGGCTGGCCGAAGCGTTCCCCGGCGAGCGGCTGGTCCTTCCCGGCGGCGGCTACAAGGTGCGGGCCTACGACACCGACTACCGCTTCCGCGCCGACACGGCCCATGCGTACTTCTCGGGCAACCAGACCTCGGACGCCACGCTCGTCATCGAGCCCGACGGATCCTCGGTGCTGTACGCCCGACCGCGCTCGGGCCGCGACAGCGACGAGTTCTTCCGGGACCGCCAGTACGGCGCCCTGTGGGCCGGCAAGCGCCCGTCGGCCGAGGAGCTGGAGGCCGCCCTCGGGCTGTCGGTTCGCCACGTCGACGACCTGGCCGCCGATCTCGCTGCGGGCGGCGCCAAGACCCGCGTGCACCGCAACGTGGCGGCCGACGTCGACGCCCTGGTCTCCGGCGACGAGGGGCGTGACACCGAGCTCGCCCGCGTCGTCTCGGAGATGCGCCTGGTCAAGGACGACTGGGAGGTCACCGAGCTCCAGGCTGCCGTCGACGCGACCACCCTCGGCTTCGAGGACTGCGTCCGCGAGTGGGACCAGGTCCTCGAGCACGGCGAACGCTGGCTCGAAGGCACGTTCTTCCGTCGCGCGCGCACCATGGGCAACGACCTCGGCTACGACTCGATCGTGGCCTGCGGACCGCACGCGACCACGCTGCACTGGATCGAGAACTCCGGGAGGATGGTCCCCGGCCAGCTGGTGCTGCTCGACATGGGCGTCGAGGGCGCGAACCTCTACACCGCCGACGTGACCCGGACGATTCCTGTCTCCGGCACCTTCACGCCGCTGCAGCGCGACCTCTACACGCTCGTGCTCCAGGCACAGGATGCCGCCATCGCAGCGCTGAAGCCCGGCGAGAAGTTCCTCGCCGGCCACGACGCCGCGATGAACGTCCTCGCGCACGGCCTCGGCGACCTCGGCCTGCTGCCCGTGTCGGTCGACGAAGCCCTGTCCCCCGACTCGAAGGTCTACTCCCGCTGGACGCTCCACGGCACCAGCCACATGCTCGGCATGGACGTGCACGACTGCGGCCACGCGGCGCCCGAGGCCTACCGCGACGCTGACCTGGTCGAGGGAATGGTGCTCACCGTCGAGCCCGGCCTCTACTTCCAGGCCGACGACCTGCTCGTTCCCGAGGAGCTGCGCGGCATCGGCATCCGCATCGAGGACGACGTCGTCATGACTGCCGACGGCGTCCGCAACCTGTCCTCGGCCCTGCCCCGCACCCCCGACGCGATCGAGGAGTGGATGGGCTCGCTCCGCGGCTGAGACCGCCTGGTCGCGACCGTCCGGGGAGGTTCTTGACAGGCCTCGGGCGGAGGAGCAGCCTGAACAATTGGACGCTGAAACGCACCGGGGACGAGGCGCATTTCGTGCGCAAGGCATCGAGGAGTCTCCGGGGAAACACGCGTGTACAGGGCAACGAGTTGCTGCTTCTCGTGGTTCCCTGCCGCCTGCCCTCCCACGTCCGGGCGCGGCCCCCCGGCCCCGGAGCTGTGACGACGAGACCTAGCCAGTCATTGCGCGGCCATCACGACCCCAGTCGGGGATCCGCTTCGTCGAGCATCCCCGAGACCGGTTCGACCGGTCGCGCCAGCGAGCCCTTCTGTCACCGAACTGCAACCCGACGACGGCTCGCGAACGCACAACAGAGAACGCACTCTCCTTTGGAGAAGCTCATGTACAGGAAGCTCATTGCACTACTGGCCACCCTGTTGGCCTGCTTCGTCGTGGCAGGAGGCGTGATGCCCTCTCCGGCATACGCCGACAGCCCGCACTACATCAAGGGCCCCACGGCAACCGTCGACGGCAACAGCCTGGTCGTGTCGTGGAAGGCGGTCGGACTGGGCAACACGGCGACCAGTGTCGAGTTCAGCCTCACCGGCACCGTCACCACCACGTCCCAGTGCTTCACCAAGAGCGGCAATCCGGTCAACGGTGTCCCGAAGTCGGAGACGGTCGGAGTCAACGCGACCGGCACGTTCCCCGTCCGGAACGGCCAGACCACCGGCTCGCTCACGATCGCGCCGATCTCCACCCTCGAGTGCACGGGAAAGCAGCACGTCGTGATCCTGGCGACCGACTTCGACCTGACGCTCTCAGGTGACGGCCTGCCGCCGGTCCACATCACCGGCTGATCCGCACGACCCACCGCCTCGGGGCCGGCCAGCGAGTACCGAAGTCAGGCGGCAGGACGCAGAGGAGTCCTGCCGCCTCTGCGCGCCAGAGTGTCGACAGGTCCTTCAGACCGACGCAATGGTCCCCAGGTCACGGATCGCCGCACAGCACCGTGCCGTCATGACGGCGAACATCCGGTCCCCGCGCTCGGTACGGGTCCCGTAGGCCTGGCCGAACACGCAGACCAGTGGTCCCTGCAGCATCGCGAACCGGTAGTCGTCCCAGCACTGTTCCCGCGAGTACGACGTGACACCGTGCCCGACGAGTGCCCGGTGGTAGGCAGCGACGAGCGCCTCTTCCGCGACGCGACGAGGTTCGGGATCGAGGCTGGTTGCGACGACGTACGCGAGGTCGCGGGCCGGCAGGGCCAGGCTCAGGGTCTGCCAGTCGACCGCCACCACGCCAGGCCCGCCGTCGGGCGGGAACAGCAGGTTGTCGAGGCGGTAGTCGCCGTGCACCAGCCCGAACCGCTCGGGCCGGGCGAGGGCCCACTGCTCGATCACGGGCACGATCGCCCGCACGGTCCTGATGTCATCCGCGGAGAGCTGGTCGGCGAGGTTCTCCACGAACAGCTCGACGGCCGGGCCGAACAGCTCGGCCATCAGCGCGGCGTCCTCGGGGCCGTTGACGGACAGGCCCTCGATCTCGAGCAACGCGGGGTCGCACCAGCGCGGTCCGTGGAGCCCGGCGAGGTTCACGACCGCGTCCTCGACCTGCGTCGCCGGGCACCCAGCGACCTGGTCACCCTGCACGGCCGGGGCGAGGTCCTCCAGGAGCAGGACGAAGTCGCCGCTGTCGGGCGCCATCGCGGCGTGGTGGGTCGCTGGCACCCGGACCGCGACCATGTGGGCGATCTCGTCGTAGAACCGCACCTCGGTGCGATAGGGATTGGCGAGCATCGTTCGCGCCGCCGGGTCGACGGCGGGCAGCTTCGCCAGCACGGTCGCCGGCAGTGCCGGGTCGCCCCGCAACGTCAGGCGGTAGCAGGTGCCGATCTGGCCGGTTCCGACCGGTTGCACGTCGACTGCGTCGACCTGGGTGCCGAGAGCGAGGGTCAGCCACTCCGGCGTCAGGCCGTCGACATCCGCCACCAGCGGGACGAAGGCGCTCATCGGGCTCCTGCGCTCACCAGCGACCAGCCCGGGTTGAGGGGCAGCGCATCGAGAGCGGGGTCACGCACCGCAGCCCAGGCCTTCACCACGGGGACGAGCTCCCCGGGCGTTGCCCCGTGCAGTACGACGGAATCGGCGCCGGCGTCGAGCTGGTCCTGGATCCGTCGCGCGCAGTCCTCGCCGGAGCCGCTGGCAGCAGCAGCCAGCCACTCGGCGGGAAGGACCTCGTCCTGCAGCCGTCGGAGCTCCTCGACCGTCCCGATCGCGTCGAACGCACCGGGATAACCGTGCACCAGGGGGTGGTCCCGGAACCGCTGGAGGTCGTCGAGCGACCAGCCGTTGGCCCGGACCAGCACCTCGCCGTACCCCTGCAGGTAGGTGGCCAGCCGACCGACGAGCTTGCGGAGCCGGTCCTGCTCGGAGATCGACTCCTCCACGGTGGCGAGCACCGACCAGATCCGCACCGATGCCGGATCGCGACCGGCCTCTGCTGCCGCACCGCGGATCGTGGCCACCGCACGGGCGAGGGTCTCGTCGGTGAAGAAGGTGTGCAGCACGACACCGTCGGCGACGCGGCCAGCCAGCCGGAGCGACTGGTCACCGATCGCCATCATCAGCACGGGGATGTCCTCGTCGAAGGCGGGGTCCTGCGACAGGTACGGGTAGTCGCCGGCGGGTCCCGTGTGCCCGAACGCCTCCCCGTGCCACAGCCGGCGGTAGATCGAGATCGCGTCGGCCATCTGCGCGCTGGTGACGCGCGGGAGTCCCATGACGTCGAAGAGCAGGTCGAAGCCGCGGCCCAGACCGAAGGCGTAGCGGCCTCCGCTCATCCGGTGGACCGATGTCGCGAGGGTGGCGGTGACCAAGGGGTGTCGGGTGTTGTGGTTGGTGGCCGCAGTGGCGATGCCGATCCGTTCGGTCGCCGCCGCGACGGCACCCGCCAGCACGCCCGCGTCCTTGACGTTGAACCGCTCGGAGAGGAACACCGACCCGATGCCGAGGTCTTCGGCGAGGCGCACCTCGGTGAGCAGGTCACGCGGGGACGCGGTGTGGCCGGCCAGTCCGTAGCAGCCGATCTCGGGCATCATCCGGGAAGTTTGACTGCCGACTGGACACTTGTCCAGCGTCGTGACCAGTATGAACAGTTTCCGCACTGACTTCCGAGTAACCACTACGCGGGACCAGACTCGACCCGTGCCCAAGCGAACTGCCACCGCGTCCTCGTACTCCATCACCATGCGCCTGCACACCACGGTCGACCACGGCGTGGTCGGCGGGGTGGCGACGGCGATCGCCGAAGCAGGCGGTGTCGTCACCGCGATCGACGTCGCCGAGTCGAGCAACCAGCGCCTCACCGTCGACGTCACGTGCTCTGCGGCCGACGCCGAGCACGCCGGCGAGCTCACCGAGGCGGTCAAGGGCGTTCCGGGCGTCGAGGTGCACAAGGTCTCCGACCGCACGTTCCTGATCCACCTCGGCGGCAAGATCGAGGTCGGCTCCAAGGTCCCGCTGAAGACCCGCGACGACCTCTCCCTCGCCTACACCCCCGGCGTGGGCCGGGTCTGCATGGCGATCGCCGAGAACCCCGCCGACCTGCGCCGCCTCACCATCAAGGGCAACACCGTCGCCGTCGTCACCGACGGCAGCGCCGTGCTCGGCCTGGGCAACATCGGCCCGGGCGCCGCCCTTCCCGTGATGGAGGGCAAGGCCGCCCTGTTCAAGCGGTTCGGCGGCATCGACGCGTGGCCGATCTGCCTGGACACCCAGGACACCGACGAGATCGTGCGCGCCGTCGAGCTGATCGCCCCCGGCTTCGGCGGCATCAACCTCGAGGACATCGCCGCGCCGCGCTGCTTCGAGATCGAGGCCCGGTTGCGTGAACGGCTCGACATCCCGGTCTTCCACGACGACCAGCACGGTACGGCGATCGTCGTGGTCGCCGCGTTGACGAACGCGCTGCGCGTGGTCGGCAAGGAGATCGGCGTCGCACGCGTCGTCGTCTCCGGCGCCGGGGCCGCCGGCACCGCGATCGTGAAGCTGCTGATCGCGGCCGGTGTGCGGGACGTCGTCGTCGTGGACCGCGCCGGCGCGCTGGTCGCCGGCGACGAGGGCCTCTCCCCCGCCCACGTGGAGCTGGCGAGCCTGACCAACCGCGACGAACGCCGCGGCGGCCTGCAGGACGTCCTCGTCGGTGCCGACGTCTTCATCGGCGTCAGCGCCCCGGGCGTGCTCCAGGCGGAGTGGATCCCGACCATGGCGCCCGACCCCGTGGTCTTCGCGCTGGCGAACCCGGACCCGGAGGTCGACCCGGCACTGGCCGCGAAGTACGCCGCCGTGGTGGCCTCGGGACGCTCCGACTTCCCGAACCAGATCAACAACGTGCTCGCCTTCCCCGGCGTCTTCCGGGGCCTGCTCGACGCCCGCGCCACCGAGGTCACCACCGACATGATGCTGCGCGCCGCCGACGCGATCGCGCACGTCGTACACGACGACGAGCTCAACGCGAGCTTCATCATGCCGTCGGTCTTCCACCCCGAGGTGCACACCGCCGTGGCGACGGCCATCGCCCTCAAGACGGAGTGAACCTCAGCGGGTGCTGACCACCGCGTGACCGGAGCCGTGGCTCGGCGACTTCTCGCCGTCGTCCTCGAGCGAGGCGGCGGTCGAGACGACGAGGCCTCCGAGCAGGAAGCCGATCACGCCGGCGGCAAGGGTGTTGACGTTCATCAGTGGTGCTCCATTCCGGAGTGCTCGTCGTGCTCGTCGTGCTCGTAGTGGTCGTGGTGGTCGTGGTGGGCGTGGTGGGCGTGGTGCAGGGCGTGGCCCTTGCCGCGGTCGATGAGGTAGCGGTTGACCGGGAAGGCCGCGACGAACGCCGCCGACAGGGCCAGGATCATGGCCAGCCAGAAGACGGGGTCGACCAGGCCGGAGTCCATCGCCCCGGGGATCGCCGCCATCACCGCGTTGTCGACGACCTCCATGACGATGATCGAGATGGTGTCGGCCGCCAGCACCAACCGGAGCGCCTGGCCGAACCGCATGCCGGCACCCATCAGCGGCAGCGACGACAGCAGGTAGCCGAACACGAAGGCGAGGCTGACCGCGAGCACGATGGTCTGGCCCGTCGACAGTCCGATCGCGGTCCCGATCATCAGGCCGGCGATCTCGCCGATGGCGCAGCCGGTGAGGCAGTGGAGCGTTGCGCTGGCGGCCAGGGCGTTGCGGGGGTTCATGGGCAGTCCTTCCGTTGACTACCCGGGGAACTATACCCCTAGGGGGTATAGCTCGCCACAGGGAGATTCATCACGCCCACGGACACCGATATCCTCGAAGCACTGCCTCCGTAGCTCAACTGGATAGAGCAGGGAGCTTCTACCTCTCAGGCTGCGGGTTCGACTCCTGCCGGGGGCACCCCGCCGAGTTGTGCGGGTGAGAGTGACCCAGGGGTCACTCTCACCCGCACGACTCCCCCTCGCGGCGCGCCTCCCCCGGCACACCCGGCGGACGTCGTACAAAAGAGCGACAGCCCCGCGGGAGTATGAGCTCCGCGGGGCTGAATGCTTCTGCGTCTCGATACGCCGCTCGTTCCTCGCGGCTACTCGACGAACCTGGCCGACTCGTTCCTCGCGGCTACTCGACGAACCTGGCCGACTCGTTCTACTCGACGGCCTTCGCGTAGGACTCGATCTCATCGAGCAGGCGGGCCTTCACCTCGTCCGGGGCGAACGACGCACCGACCGCAGCAGCCGACAGGTCGGCGACACCTGAGGCGTCGAGCGCCAGCAGGTCGGCGGCGATCTCGTACTCCCGGTTGAGGGTGGTGCCGAACATCGGCGGGTCGTCGGAGTTGATCGTGACCAGGACACCGGCGTCGACGAACACCGGCAACGGGTGTTCGGCGAGGGTCGCGACGGCGCGGGTGGCGACGTTGGACGACGGACAGACCTCGAGCGGGATCCGGTGCTCGGCGAGGTACGCCAGCAGTGCGGGATCGCCAGCGGCTGACGTGCCGTGGCCGATGCGTTCGGCGCCCAGCTCGCGGATCGAGGTCCAGATCGTCCCGGGCCCGGTCGTCTCGCCGGCGTGCGGCACCGAGTGGAGTCCGGCGGCACGCGCAGCAGCGAAGTGCGGCGCGAACTGCTCGCGCGGAACCCCGATCTCCGGACCGCCCAGCCCGAAGCCGACCAGCCCCTCCGGCGGGTGGTCCAGCGCGAAGCGGAGCGTCGCGTCAGCGGCCGGCAGGCCGGACTCCCCCGGGATGTCGTAGATCCATCGCAGGACGAGCCCGAAGTCCCGCTCGGCCGCGACCCGCGCGTCCTCGATCGCCTCGGTGTAGGCCTCGATCGCCATGCCCTTGCCGGGCTCGTCCGGCAGCACCGACGTGTACGGCGTGCAGGTGAGCTCGGCGTAGCGGACCGACTGCCCCTCGGCGAGCTCGCGACCGATCTCGTAGGTGAGGTAGCGGACGTCCTCGGGCGTCTTCACCAGGTCCACCACCGCGAGGTAGACCTTGATGAAGTGCGCGAAGTCGGTGAACGCGAAGAACTCCCGCAGCAGGGCTGGATCCGAGGGCACCGTGCCCGGGTGGCGCTCGGCCAGCTCGGACACGATCCGCTCGGACGCCGAGCCGACGTGGTGGACGTGGAGCTCGGCCTTGGGCAGGCCGGCGATGAATCCGCTCAGGGGGCTGTGCAGCACGTGGTCAGTCCACCGCTGCGATCAGGTTCGTCGCAAGGTCCTGGACCGTGCGGCCGTCGTCGAACACCTCGCCGTCGAGGATGATCGTGGGCGTGCCCTGGACGTTGGCCTTGTGGGCCTCGTCCGTGGCCTCGGTGACCCAGGACGCGTGCGACAGGTTCTCGATGCCGTCGCGTACGTCCGACTCCGAGGCACCGGCTTCGACGGCCAGCTCGATGATGTCGTCGTTGCTCGCCTCCGCGTCGGCGTTGGCCTCGGAGGGCTGGTTCTCGAAGAGCAGGTCGTGGAACTTCTTCGCCACGTCCGGGCCGGACTTCTCCAGCACGAGGGCGAACGCGTTCGCGGCCCGGATCGGGTAGGTCCGGCCTTCGGCGCCGAGCAGGTTGAACGGCCGGTACTCGACCAGCACCTTGCCCTCGGCGGCAAGGTCCTCGAGGTCGCCGCGGGTCTCCGATTCGAGCGCGCCGCAGTACGGGCACAGGAAGTCCTCGTAGATGATCACCGAGTGCGGCGCATCCTTGTCGCCGATGGTCACGCCGTAGTCGCTCGACCCGGCCGCGACCGCCTTGACGTCCTTCTTGTTGAGCAAGCTGATCCCGATCGCGCCGCCGACGATCAGCACCATCGCAGCGACGACGGCTGCGATCGTGAGGATGCGGCGACGGGCCTCTCGCCTGGCCTGTTCGGCGCGCAGCTCGGCAGCCTTGGCCCGGGCCGTGGCCTTCGAGTTGTCGTTGGACATCAGTTCTCAGCTCCTTCAGGGACGTCGGCCATCGAGGCCGAGCGCCTTTCGAACAGTACGGAATCCAGCGCCAGTCGGGTTCGTCGTACCGACGCGATGAAGAGTGAAGCGATCAGCAGGGCACCGTCGCGGGCGATCTCCCACGGATAGTCCGAGGTGGCGCCCGCCTTCGAACCGCCGCCGCCGAAGCAGCCGCAGTCGATCTCGATCCCCCGCGCCCAGACGGACGCGATGCCGATGATGAACGCGACGAACAGCAACGCCGAGAGGATCGCGGCGCCCCTGGTCAGGACACCGGCCACCAGCGCGAGGCCGATGACCAGCTCCACCGCGGGCAGGGCGATGCCGACGACCTCGGCGACCGACGACGGCAGCAGCTGGTAGGCGCGCACCGCCGCGATGCTCGCCTCCGGCTCGGTGATCTTCAGACCACCCGCCACGATCCACACGCCACCGGTCACCAGCCGGGCGAGCAGACCCACCCAGGGCAGTGTTCGGTTCACGGCCCCGAGGTTAGTGGCACCCGCTGAGCGAGTCCTGAGAAAGAGGTACGGCGTAGGGTGCACCCTCGTGAACGAACGACTGGTCTGGATCGACTGTGAAATGACGGGGCTCGACCTCGTCAACGACGCGATGATCGAGATAGCAGCCCTGGTGACCGACTTCGACCTCAACGTGCTCGGGGAGGGCGTCGACGTCATCATCAAGCCTCCGGCCGAGGCGCTGGACCAGATGATCGAGTTCGTGCGCAACATGCACGAGACGTCCGGCCTGCTGAACGAGCTCGAGAACGGCGTGACGCTGCGCGAGGCCGAGGAGCAGGTGATGGCGTACCTGCGCGAGCACTGCACGCCCGACAGCCGCCCGGCCCTCGCTGGCAACTCGGTCGCCACCGACCGTGGCTTCGTGGTCCGCGACATGGCCGAGCTCGACGCGTTCCTGCACTACCGGATCGTCGACGTCTCCTCGATCAAGGAGCTCTCGAAGCGGTGGTTCCCGAAGGCGTACTTCAACGCGCCCACGAAGCGCGGCAACCACCGTGCGCTCGCCGACATCCAGGAGAGCATCGAGGAGCTGCGGTACTACCGCGACACGGTCTTCGTGCCGCTGCCCGGCCCCGACGCGGCCGCTGCCAAGGAGGTCGCAGCCCGGTACGGCGGCTCGCTGACCGGGCTCGGGACGTCCGAAAAGGGCACCAATTCCTAGTTCCGGACGGGATGCGTCTAAACTCATCCCCGCCTGACTGACCGCAAGGTCGAGTCAGCATGGTGGGTATAGCTCAGCTGGTAGAGCGCCGCCTTGTGGTGGCGGATGTCGCGGGTTCAAGTCCCGTTACTCACCCCAAACAGCTCAGCCGGACTCCTCGGAGTCCGGCTGAGCTGCTTTTCAGGCTCTGCGTCAGTGCGACGGACCGCCGCCCGTGGCGTCGTTCCCCGGGCCGCCGGCGTCGGGGCCACGGAAGTGCGCCACGTCGGCCTCGTGACTCCGCCGCACGCTGAAGTCCAGCCGCTTGCGGTTCGGTCGCCGCGCCTCGACGACCAGGTAGCCGACCGTGAGCACGCCCAGGGCGATGAGGGCGTAGGTGAACCAGTTCATGGCCGGCTCACAACGGACCGCCGCCGTCGTGGCCCATGCGGTTGTTCAACTCGTTGCCGCCACGAAGAAACGCGTCGCCCTGCTCGATCTCCCGCTGGTTGGTGCTGAGGTTCTTCTTGGCGCGCCGCGGGCGGACCACCTCGAGTCCGACAACAACGACGGTGACGACGGCCAACGCGATCAGCAGGTAGGTGAACCAGTTCATGGGTGCCCCTTGTTCCGAGTGGACCGCCAGCGTACGCCGCGATCGTCGCCCTGTCGGGGAACGACCTCGTCAGCGCTCTACGCCCGGGGCGCGGGAGGTGGCGGCGGGAAACCCGGCGCCTGCGCCTGGCCGGAGACGCCGTCGATCTCCTCGATGTCCTTCTTGAAGCGGCGGTGGATGCGCAGGTTCTCGTTGCCGATCTGGTGCCGGTGCCAGACGTTGCCCGTCCACGGCCCCAGCCGGAAGGTGCGGGGCAGCTCGGCCACCAGTTCCTTGGAGTTGGTCGTGGTCATCACACCGGAGTGGAAGACGAGGATCCGACGATCGGTCGCGATGATCGTGCGGTACTTGTTCATGATCAGGAACGGGATCCAGCCGATCAGAATCAGGTACTGACTGGCTGTCTGAGCGAACAGCACCCCCTGGATCTGCTCACCGGGCTGGAGGTGCTGCTGCGCCTTCGAGGCGATCTTGTCGCGAATTGCCATGTCGGGACGGTACCTCCCGATGCCGGCCTGAAACGTGTTCGAGCAAGGCTTCCCGCACCGTGCGCCGACCGGCACAAGGGGCAGAAAATGCTATGGCATTCCCGGTTTCCCCGTGCTTACAGTCGCAAGGTCGCCTCCCGAGGAGTTCGCCATGCCGATGGAACGCCGAAGCCTGCTCAGGTCCGCTGCCGCTGTCTCGATCGCAGGGCCGTTCGCCGGCCTCGTGGCCGGCCCGGCCGGGGCCGCCAAGCCGACCAAGCCCAAGTACCCGCTGCTGCCGGTGACCGACCAGCGCGATGGAGTCGTGCGCCTCCATCTCCCGCCGGGCTTCAGCTACCGGTCCTTCCACGACACGACCACACAGGTGGTCCTGACCGACGGCACCGTGCTCCCGGGACGCCACGACGGCATGGGCGCCTTTCCGGGCACGGGCGGGCGGGTGACGCTGATCCGGAACCACGAGATCAACGGCCCCGTTCCCGCATTCAGCTCCGCTGCACCCGTGTACGACCCGATGACGGGCGGCGGAACCACCACGATCGACGTCGACCACCAGGGCAACGTCGTCGCGTCGTACGCCAGCCTCGCCGGCACCCAGATGAACTGCTCGGGCGGGATCATGCCGTGGGGCGCCTGGCTGACCTGCGAGGAGACGGTGAACGGACCGGACGTCGGTCCGGACTTCACCGGCGCCTCGAACATCACGTTGACGAAGCCGCACGGCTACGTCTTCGAGGTGCCGGTGGAGGGCGCGGCCAGCGCCGAGCCGATCCGCTCCGCGGGCCGCTTCGCCCACGAGGCCGTGTCGTTCGACCCCGTCCACGGCCACCTGTACCTGACCGAGGACAACTTCGGGTTCCCGTCCGGTTTCTACCGCTACCTCCCGCCCCACCACCCCCTGGAGGTCGGACACCTCGAGGACGGCGGGCAGCTGCAGATGCTGAAGGTGGTGGGCGTCGACAACGCGCTCCTCGTCGAGGCGCAGCCCAAGAACGCGGTGTTCCCCGTCGAGTGGGTCGACATCGACGACCCTGACCCGAGCTTCCCGTACACCCCGGGCGTGGTCGCGCCGACGTCGAACAACACGGCGATCAACCACGTGGCATCCCAGGGGATCGCCCTCGGCGCAGCGCAGTTCTCCCGGCTGGAGGGCCAGGTGTACGACAACGGGAGGGTGTACTTCTGCTCCACGCAGGGCGGCGGGCAGGTGGGGACGAACCCCTCCGTCGACGGGTACGGCACCGGGTTCGGACAGGTGTGGGCACTGAACATCGCGGAGCAGGAGCTCCGCCTGGTGTACCAGTCCCCCGACCGCGTCACCCTGGACTTCCCCGACAACATCACCGTCTCCGCGGGCGGGACGCTCGTGGTCTGCGAGGACCACGACCAGGACAATTACATCCGGGGACTCACGCCACAAGGTCGCATCTCGGACATCGCCCTGAACCGGATGGCCGGGCGCACCGGGGACGAGTTCGCAGGATCGACCTTCAGCCCGGACGGTTCGACGCTGTTCGTCAACATCCAGGCCTCACGTGGCCTGACGTTCGCCATCTGGGGTCCCTGGTCGAAGATCGGAGTCTGAGGCCGGGGCCTCGTTCGAGAAGGACGTGTCCTCGACCAGCAGGTCCCAGTCGGTGACGATCGGAGCCAGTTCACCGTCGATCCAGGACGGCAGCTGGTCGTCGTAGTGCGCACCGGGCAGGCCGGATGCTCCGGTCGGGACGATCCAGCCACCAGCCGTCCGGTCCGCGAGGTCCCACACGTAGCGGGCGACCGCTCCGCGGGTCGCGGCATCGCTGATCGCGGGCCACGACCCCATCGTGCGTACGGCGTCCTGGTCGCCTGCGACGGGGAGGAACGCGATGCCGGGGTCGAACCCGTCGTCTGCGGCGAGGGCGTGCGCGGGCTGGGCGCGGTGGGTCTCCCCCCAGGTCGCCGGCACGTCGACGGTGTCGAGGTCGTCGAGGGCTGCCCGTGCATGGCCGGCGAGGTCGATGCCGAACGGAGGCCGTCCGGCGAGCGCCTCCAGCGCCAGGGTGGGCAGCGCGAGCCCGAGCCGGGCCACGAGGTCGAGGGACGGTGCGAGGAGTGGCCCGTGGTCGTGCCCGGGTCCGGGCTCGGCGATCGGGGCGAACACGGGCTCGGCCGCCAGTCGTCGTACGACGGCCGAGCGCCAGGCGGCGTAGCGCGCTGCGGGTGCGGAGTCGGCCGCCATCACCCCGTCGAAGTCGTCGAACGCTCCCGGCACCAGCTGCTTGAGGATCGCCGCCGAGGGCAGCAACGCGTCGTTGTGGATGTCCGCGAAGTCGGCCGTGGTGAAGCCGGCGCGGCCAGCGAGGAGCTCCCGGATCCGGTCCGCACGAAAGGGCGGGGAGAAGGACGACCCGACCAGGTCGCTCTCGGGACCGCGGCGTTCGTTGGCAGTGACGAGGGCATCGTCGGGAGACACCTCGACGCGGTTCGGGTCGTCGAGCCAGCCGGTCCAGGTGCCGTCGGCGTCCCGCAGCGGCACCCGCCCCGCGATCCGGTAGCGGGCCGCTCCGGTGCGATCAGCGATGACGAGGTTGTTGACCGGCTCCACCCAGCGGTCGAACGCGCGATCGACGTCCTCGACCGAACGGGCGCGCAGCAGCGGCAGGAGGGCATCGAAGCCGAGGTCACCGAGCACTGCAGAGGTGGTGCGCACGGCCAGGCCCGGCGCGAGGCGCAGCATGCCGGCGGGCAAGGGTTCGTCCGGCTCGACCTCGATGACGTCCTGGTAGTCGGCCGAGGCGTTCGTGATCGCCCAGGCGACCTCACCCGCGTGGGCGAAGTGCTGCACGCCGGGGACCCCGACGAAGGAGAAGCCGACCACGTCGAACGCGTCGTCCGGGTCCTCACACGCCAGCCGCACCTGCTGGTAGACACCGGGCTGTTCGAGGTTGCGGTGCGGGTCGCCGCCGATGAGCGGGTGGCCCGATGTGGTGCGCGCACCACCGACCACCCAGGCGTTGCTGCCCGAGGTGTGCGGCCCTTCGTGGGACAGCAGGCGGGCGTCCTCGCCGAGCACCTCGGCCGCGAGGCGGTCCCAGAGGCGGGAGCCGACATTGCCGAACAGCACGTGCTGGGCGAGGAAGGTCGCCAGCGGCGTCCACGGTTCCCACTCCCCCGGCACGTGGCCGAGGTGGGCGAGCTCGGGAATCGCTGCATGGTCGGTCGCCTTCATTCCGGCATTCACGCCGTCGACGTACGACGTCAGGAAGGACCGGGTCTCGTCGGTGCAGGACGCGAAGGCCCGCTGCGCGGTGTCGACGATCCGCATCCGGCTGGCGTAGTCGTCCCAGGCCTCGGCGAGCTCGCCGCCCACGACCGGCGCGGTCGTCGCGGAGGCACGCAGGCGCAACCACTCGACCTGCCAGGTCCGGTCGCGCGCGGTGGCCACGCCCTGGCCGTGCGCGAGGTCGAGGACGGACGACGCCCGGACGTGCGGGACGCCGTACGCATCACGAAAGAGCCGGGCCATGCCCGAAGGCTACGACCCGGCTCCCCGCAGGCGATCCGCGCGTGATCAGCCGCCGATCGGCAGGCCGAAGCGGCCCTTCTGGAAGTCCTCGTAGGCGCTGAGCACTTCCTGCTTGGTGTTCATCACGAACGGTCCCGCCCATGCGATCGGCTCGCGGAGCGGCTGGCCGCCGACGATGATCACGTCGAGCTTCGGCGACCGGCTCTCCTGCCGCTCGTCGGCCGTGATGGTGAGGAAGTCACCCGCGCCGAGCACGGCGGACTGTCCCATCCGGATCGGGCGGGCGTCGGCGGTGCCGACCGTGCCCGAGCCGTTGAGGACGTAGACCAGCGCGTTGTGGTCGACGTTCCAGGGCAGGTCGAGCCGGGCGCCGGGCTCGATGGTGGCGTGCACCAGCGCCATGGGCGTGTACGTCGACCCGGGGCCGTCGTGGCCGTCGACGGAACCTGCGATCACCCGCACGAGCGCACCCGCGTCGTCGCTGGTGAGCAGCGCGACCTCGCCGGACCGGATGTCCTGGTAGCGCGGCTCGGTCATCTTGGAGTCGCGCGGCAGGTTCACCCACAGCTGGACGCCGTGGAACAGCCCGCCGGACTGCACCAGCCACTCCGGCGGTGTCTCGATGTGCAGGAGGCCGCTGCCAGCGGTCATCCACTGCGTGTCGCCGTTGGTGATCGTGCCGCCCCCGCCGTGGCTGTCGCGGTGGTCGAAGACGCCGTCGATGATGTAGGTGACGGTCTCGAAGCCGCGGTGCGGGTGCCAGGGCGTGCCCTTGGGCTCTCCGGGCGCGTACTCCACCTCGCCCATCTGGTCCATCATGATGAACGGGTCGAGGCGCTGCATGTCGATGCCGGCGAACGCACGCCGCACCGGGAAGCCCTCCCCCTCGTAGCCCTGGGGAGCGGTGGTCACCTCCCACACGGGTCGCGGCTGGTCGCCCAGTCCGGGCGTCTTGAGGCGCGGCAGGACAGTCAGGTCGTCGACGGTGATTGCGGGCATCGGGCCCACCTCCCAGTGGTGTGGTGGTTGTTAGTTGCCATGTCAACCATAACCCCGGACGAGATATTCCGCCTAGGCTCAGCCCATGTCCCGCTACGACGTCGTCGTCGTCGGTGCCGGCCACAACGGCCTCACCTCGGCCGCCTACCTCGCCCGTGCCGGACTCTCGGTCCTGGTGCTCGAACGCCTCGGCCACGTCGGGGGCGCGGCGATCTCCGCACAGGCGTTCCCGGGCTACCCGACCCGGCTGTCCCGCTACTCCTACCTCGTCTCCCTGCTGCCCGAGCAGTTCGCCACCGACCTCGGGCTCGACCTGCAGCTCGTCAGCCGGCAGACGGCGTCGTACTCACCGATCGAACGGCAGGGCCGGGCCACCGGCCTCCTCGTCGAACGCAACGAGGGCGCAGCGACTCGCGAGTCGTTCCGGGCCCTCACCGGCAGCGATGGCGAGTACGACGCCTGGCGGGCCTTCTACGAGGGCGTGGCGGGGCTGGCGGGGGTCGTGGCCCCCACCCTGACGCAACCCCTCCAGACCGACGCCGGCCTGCGCAGCGCCGTCGATCCCGACATCTGGCGCGACCTCGTCGAGGAGCCGATCGGGCGGGCCATCGAACGCCGGTTCACCGACGACCTCGTGCGCGGCGTCGTCGCGACCGATGCGCTGATCGGGACGTTCGCCTCCGTCCACGACCCGAGCCTCGTGCAGAACCGCTGCTTCCTCTACCACCTGATCGGCAACGGCACCGGTGAGTGGCGGGTGCCCGTCGGCGGGATGGGCGCGGTGACCGATGCCCTCGCCCGGGCCGCGGTCGCGGCCGGCGCCACGATCGTGACGGGCGCCGAGGTGCGCGCCATCAGGTCGGGCGAGGTGCGCTGGTACGACGGCAACACCGAGCACGTCGTCGAGGCCGGCCAGGTCCTTGCCAACGTCGCACCCTGGGTGCTCGGCACCCTCCTCGGCGAGGACAGCGATCCCGCGACCAGGCCCGAGGGCGCGCAGCTCAAGATCAACTTCCTGCTGTCGCGATTGCCGCGGCTGCGGTCCGGCCTGGACCCGGCGGTCGCGTTCTCCGGGACGCTGCACCTTGCCGAGGGCTACGGCGAGCTCGAGGCCGCCTGGTCCGCGGCCGCCAGCGGCGCGCTGCCCGACCCGTTGCCCGGCGAGGTCTACTGCCACTCCCTCACCGACCCGTCGATCCTCGGCGACGTCCCGGCCGGCACCCACACGCTGACCTACTTCGGCCTGCACACGCCGGCGTCGCTCTTCGACACGGACCCCGTCGGCACCCGGGACGAGGCCGTCCGCCGGGCACTGGCGTCCCTGGACGCCGTGCTCGAGGAGTCGATCGACTCCGTCGTGCTGCGCACCCCGGACGGCCAGCCCTGCATCGAGGCGAAGATCCCGCAGGACATCGAGGCCGACCTCGCGATGCCCGGCGGCCACATCTTCCACGGCGACCTCGAGTGGCCGTGGGCGCCGCACCGGGCCCGGCTCGAGACCCCGGGTGAGCGCTGGGGCGTCCAGACGTCGTACGACGGCGTGCTGTTGTGTGGCGCCGGCGCTCGCCGTGGCGGCGCAGTCAGCGGCCTCGGTGGCCACAATGCCGCGCAGGCGGTCCTGGAGACCCTCGGCGGCTGACGCCTCGAACCCGGCCCGATTTCACCCCACCCGTGGTTCGCTGGTAGCGTTTCGCCCTGCTTCACCAGATGCACCTCTAGCTCAATTGGCAGAGCAGCTGACTCTTAATCAGCGGGTTCCCGGTTCGAGTCCGGGGAGGTGTACCAACCACGAAGGCCCGGTCATCAGACCGGGCCTTCGTGCGTTTCACGACGCTTGCCGAGCAGTCCCCCACCCCACAGGGCCCAGAGCACCAGGACGGGCTGGAAGAACAGCCGCGCGAGCCGTTTCCCGTCCGTGTCGAGGCCGAACGCGTCGTTGCCTTCGACGTACTGCGCGATGTTGCCGGGGAAGATCGCGACGAAGAACGCCGCCAGCAGTCCCCCGATGAGCCGACGGCGCTTCGGCAGGGCGACGAACGCCGCACCGAGGCCGATCTCGACCGCCCCCGACGCCAGGACGACGAGGTCCTTGTCGATCGGGAACCAGTCCGGCACCTGGGCGCGGAACTCCTGGCGCGCGGTCGTCAGATGGGTGACACCTGCCACCGCCATCGTCGTACCGAGGACGATCCGGGCGGTGGTCTGCGCAAGGCTCACACCCGGCACGGTACCCGGGACGACGCGGTCAGCCCCGCGGGAAGACGGTGAAGTTCTGGGCGCGGTTGAGGAGGCCCCGGGGCAGCTGCCCGATGCCCAGCACCGCGAGCGCAAGGTTCGCGATCGCGCCGGTGAAGATCGGCTGCGGACCCGTGTAGGAACCCCGGGCGACCCCGGGGTTGGTCAGCAACGGGTTCATGGCATAGAGGTCGCCGCCCGCCTCCACGCCGTTACCCCAGACGAGGACCGGGACCTGGTAGCGCAGGAGCGACGCCTCGTTGCCCGAACCGGCGCCGGAGCCGGAGGTCACGACGATGAGCGTGCTCCTGACCAGCGCAGCGTTGCCCTTGACCGTGTTGATGATCCGCCCGACGTAGGTGTCGGCGATCTTCACCGCTCGCTGGTACTGCGCGCTGGAGTAGCCGTACCTGGCGCCGATCCGACCGAGATCGGCGAGCTGCACGTAGGAGAACGCCGCCGGACGGACGTTGAGGTCGGTACGGACCTGCGACACCAGCGCACCGTCGCCGGTCGTCCGGACGGTGCGGGTGATCTTGTCGCGCCCGTTGTCCTGCCCGAAGTTGTCACCGCCACCGTTGGTCGCGTTCCAGGAGCGGTCGAGCGCCGTCGCAGCAGGGTCCGACGAGTAGAGCGCCGTGCTGCGGCCGCGGTTGTGGACCATGTCGAAGACGCTCGACATGTACTGCCCCGTGACAGCGTGCGGCGTCGTGCCCGGATCAGTGGCGGTCGACATCCCGTGTCCGCCCGCCGGGACGTAGATCGGCCGCGCCGTGAGGAGGCTGAAGGCGTTCGGCAACGGCGTCACACGTTCGATGGCGGTTCGAGCGTTCAGGGTGCTGGCGCCCTTGGCCCGGATGCTGCGCAGGTTCGGCACCAGCGGCGCCGCCGCGTCGGCTCCGATCAAGCCGGAGCGCAGGCCCTCGATCGAGATCACCACCACGCGCTTGATGCCACGCGAACGCGCCCACCGCGGCGGGATGTCGACGTTGGCGATGATGATGGGGTGGTCGGTGGTCGCCTTCACCAGCGAGTCCCGGAGCGCCTGGTAGCCCCAGAACGTCACGTCGGGAGTCGCCGTGACCCAGTCGATCTGGGAGCGGGGCGGCGCCGTGCAGGTCGACCCGGAGATGTAGCCGCCGGGCTGGGCCGACTCGAGCTCGGTGCCCTTCATGACCGGGCAGATGAAGTCGGAGCGTTCGTTCATGTCGCCGGTGAGGAAGACCGGGATCGTCGGGTTGGCGGCGCGCAGCTTGTTGACCAGCGCGATCTCGGCCCGGGTCGCGGCATTGCGGTAGGCCTCGGCGTTGCCGAAGGTGTCGGCCGGGTTGTGGACGTTGATGAACCACGCGCGCTCACCGCTCGACCGGTGCTGGAGCAGCACGTACGGCATCTGGATGAGCTTGCCGTAGAAGTACGGCACGCCGAAGGTGTGCTTCTCGACGGCGATGAAGGTGTTGTTGCGCCAGCTGATCGAGTTGTGGCCCGCCGAGTCCGTCATGGTGTTGAGCGGATAGGTGAGCCAGGTGGGCGACGCGATCTTCTCCCACAGGTCCTGCTGGGAGCCGTGCATCTCCTGGAAGCCGACGACGTCGATGCCGTTGTTCGTCAGGACCTGCAGTGCGCGCTGGAGCCGGACCGGGGACTTGGCATATCCCTTGCGCGGGTTCGCGCCGTCAGTGTGACCTGCACCGAGGATGTTGAATGACGCGACCTGGAAACGAGCCGAGGTGGTGGCGGCAGGCAGGGCGGCAGAACTCTCCGGTGCGCCGACCACTTCGGCGTCGCGATCGGGCGTCGAGGACTGCACGGCCGTGAGAGCCGCAGCTCCCAGGGCAGTGGTCACCGCCACGGCAACAAGTCCGAGGGCGGCCCGGCGGCGCAGTTCCATGACGCTTCCTTTTCTCCGCGCACCCGAGGACGATTGATGGTGCGGGTGAGGATGACGTGGTCTGTGTGACAGTTGATGCTACGTCAGACCCGTCGATGCGTCAGCCCCATCGGCCACAGGGGTACCAGACCTGAGTCCTCGGGGTGCCGTCGGTCGTCTACGACGAGTGGTGGAACAGCAGTTCCTCAGCCAGTACGACGCCCGCGCTCTCGAGCTCGCGAGGACTCATCACGAACGCGTCCGGCCCGGCAGCCAGGAGGAGCATGCCGACGCGGCGGTCGAGCGGCGGGAGCAGCTCGAGGTCGACGACGACGGACTCCTCGTCGTCCGACACGTTGGTGACCTTCTCCGCGTAGAAGTCCGCCGCCCAGCGCGCGCTCTGCGGGAGCACCATCTGGACCGTCGTGGTCGCGCGCTTCTCCTCGAGGCGGGCGCCGAGGTCCTCGGGCAGCTCGAAGCCACGCTCCAGCGGCTCGACGGAGCGGATGTTGGAGATCAGGAAGGTCCGCAGCTGACCGTTCTCGTCGGCCGGACCGGCGTCGACCTCCCAGCCGCGTCGGGTCTGCACCAGCCGGTAGGGCTCGATCTCGCGGTCGGTGACCCCGTGGTCCCAGGCGCGGGAGTAGACGATGCGCACGGCCTTCTGGGCGCGCTGCGCCTTCTGCAGGGCCGGCAGGAGACGGTTCCACGCCCGCACGTCCGGCACGCCCGAGGCCTCGCCGAACATCGTCTCGGCGAGCACGTCGATCGCCTCGCCGAGCTCGGTGTTGTCGGGCTCGATGTCGAGCAGGGCCAGGGCGGCGGTGTAGACGAGACCGAGCTCGCCGGCGTCGACGTACTCCACACCGAGGTCGGCAGGACCCTCGGCGACCATCCGCACGATGCCCGCGGTGCCGGGGTCCTCGGAGCTGCCGTCGGGACCGATGAACTCGAGCACGTCCGGGCGCGACAAGAGCCACTCGCCCCCGAGGTCCGCGGTGTAGAACGCCAGCAGGTCCTCACGGAGCTCAGCCACCGGGACACCGAAGTCGGCGGCCAGGGTCTCGAGCGCGATGCCCTCGGGGTGACGCGTGAGCCGCTCGAACACCTCCGGCAGGCGGGCGATGCGGGTGACGTACTTCGGTGCGGTGCTCATGCCGATACCGCCTCTCCGCGAGCCGCGGCCAGCGCGGCGACCACCTCGGCGCGCACCTCGTCCGGACCGACCACACGGACGCGCTCACCGAGCTCGAACAACCGCGTGCGGAGCGCGGCCCGGTGGGTCACGCGGTAGACCATGCGGACCGTCTCGTCACCCGGTTCGACCGACAGCGGTTCCCCCAGCCAGCGACGGACGTCGGGTTCGTAGTGGGCGGGCGTCTCCAGGACCACGTCGACGGGCGGGTCCAGCTCCCACGACATCGGGTGCAGTCCGGGATGCCGCACCGTCGGCACCGCTTGCGCCGTTCCCGGAGCATCCGCAGCAGGGTCGACCATCCGCGAGACGACGAAGACCTTCAGGACGGGATCGCCGAGGTCACCCTCCTCGACACCGCGGACGTACCAGGTGCTGCCCTGGTTGCGGACGGACTCGGGGTGCACGACGCGGGGCGTGCCCTTGTAGCCGAAGCGCAGCACCTGGTGGTCGCGCACCGCGTCGACGACGAGGCTGAGCGCGTCGGGAGCAGCGGCCGTGAGTGCGGCCGGTGCGCCCTTGACGTCGGAGGACAGCGACTCGTCCGGAAGGCCCAGCCGCTTGACCAGGTCCACCCGGTCCGCGAGGAGCACCGCACGGCGCAGCGCCGCCTGCTGCCCCGGGGTGAGCCGCACCCGGAGCCGGTTGTCGACCGTGGTCAGCCGGTAGACGGCCGTCGCGCCGGCCGGCGCGATGTTCTCGATCTGCCAGCCCTGCCGCTCCAGGTGGCGGATCTCCCGCTTGAGCTGCGTGCCGGCGTCGGCTCCACCGTCGAACCCGGCGACCCTGCTCAACGTGTCGCCCGGCACCCCCTGTTCGGGGTGCGCCTGGAGCATCGCCGCAATCCTGACGAGCCGCTCCATCGGCGCCCGCTGGTCTCGTCCCGGACCCTTGACCACGTCGTTCCTCCCGAAAGCTCGCTCTTCGTCGAAGCTGCCGCGCCGTCCGGTTCCCCGGCAGGCGCGGCGACCGCCATGGACGGAGCCTATTCCGACAGGTTGATCGTCCCCACGAGGTCGGCGTCGATCTGCGCCGGCGTCCACGCGAACCGGACCCACTTCTCCTGGGAGTAGAGCAGCGTCTGGTCGGCCGACCACGGCGACGCCGGGTCCTCGTCCTGGCTGTAGGTCAGGATCGTGCGCGCGTCGACCGAGCCGTCGGCCAGGTAGGCGACGGCCTGGATGTGCGAGGACCCGTAGCTGACCGGCTTGTAGCGGTCGGTGTTCGCCGCCGGGTTCCGCGACGCCACGGCGTTCGCGTTGCCGGCGAGGTCGCCGTTGCCGCCGCCGAGCGGATAGGCGGGCGCGCCGCGGTCCCCGGCCACCTGGAGCGAGCCCCACGTCGCGTCGAAGGACACCCCGGCGGCGCGCACCGCATCGATCGCGGCCTGCATCGCCTTCACGACCTCCGGGCCGGTGCGCAGCCCCCGCGGGGTGTTCAGCGGATCCTTCGCATCGAACGGCACCGACCACAGGGTCGTGCCCGTCGGGGCGCGTTCCACGAACGCTTCGAAGAGGTGCGTGCCGACCGAACCGATGTCGGAGCGGCCGTCCCACGCGTGCAGCACGGCACACGCCTGCGTCTCTCCAGTCCCGGCGCAGACGTCGTCGAGCTTGCCGCCTTCACGCATCACCTCGGCGGCACGCACCCGGTTCTCGTACTCGTGGCCCCGCAGGGTCTCGGGCGTCTCCTTGCCCACCGCGAGCCGGTCGATGACGTACTGCGACACCATTCGTGTCCGCATCGTCCGCTCACACTTCTCGCACCCGATGATCGAGGCGTAGCCCTCGAGCCGCACCTTGTCGTTGGGCGTCCAGTACGAGTCGTTCGCGTTCATCACCCAGTCCCGTCGTACGACGGCGGGCAGCTTCGCGGGCCCGAGGATCCCGGGACGCTGGGCGTCGGTGTCCGTGCCCCACTTGCAGGCGCCGTCGGCGAGCAGTCCGTTCAGGCCGGGAAGTCCCGCGACGGTCCTGAGCAGCAGGCCGACCGGTGTCATGCAGGTCGTGGCCATGGCGTTCGTGACGTGCGGGACCACGCTGTGGTCGGCGTAGAGGACCTCTCCCCCGCGATCAGCGGCCGTGGTGTTGACCCACGGGATGCCGCCGCCGGCGTCCTGGCGCGCGAGCAGGTCGCGGCTGCTGGTGGCCTCGCCCATCGAGAGGAACGAGTCGATGGTCCGCAGGTGCTCGGCGTTGGCGTCGCGGATGGCCCAGAAGCTGAGCGGTGACCAGCCCATGAACTGCGACGGGCTGTCGATGACGTAGCCCTGGGGCACCCGCCACAGGTCCTCGCGGACCGTGGTCACCGAGCCGTTGGGCTGGCGGACCTCGACGTCGACGTACCGGCGCTCGGCCTTCTTCAACAGGCCCTGCGCGCTGAGGTAGAGCGGGCCGGGGCCGACCGTGAAGAACTCGTAGGGCGTGAACCGGAAGGCCGTCGAGACGGTGTGGCTCCAGGCGACGTCCTTGTTCCAGCCGATGTTGATCACGGGCGAGCCGATCAACGAGCCACCCGCGACGTCGTACTGCCCCGGGATGGTCAGGTGCTGCTGGGTGAACTTGTAGCGCCCGACCCACGGGAAGTGCGGGTTGCCGAGCAGCATGCCGCGCCCCGTCGAGCTCGCGTCCCCGCCGATCGCGGTCGCGTTGGAGCCGAAGTCGCTGTCCTGGCCGAGGGATTCGAGCAGTGCCTGCTTGTCGACCTTCGCGGCGTAGGCGGCGACCTCGTCCTTGGTCGTCGGCAGCGGCAGGTCGATGCCGAGGTCCGGCAGGCCGGGTTCCTGCAGGGTCGGCGGGTCCGCCTCGACGATCTCCTTGAGGAACACCCCGGACGACGCGATCAGGTTCGCCATGTAGACGCCGTACCAGAGGTCGATCTCGGTGGCGTTCGGCTGGATCCAGGCCGCGTCCCTGCAGGCAGGATCGGTGATCTCGTTGTCGCGCAACCAGCGGTTGATGCCCGCCGTGTAGCCGGTCACCATCGCCCGGGCCCGCGCACTCGGGCCCGCCGGCGAGGCCAGCAGCGTCTCCACGACCTTGCGGTTGTGCAGGTCGGTGACGAACGCGTCGACCTGCAGGTTCGAGGCGTCGAGCGAGACGCCGTCGAGGTACCGGGCGCTGCCGCCGAGGTACTTCGACCGCTGGCCCCGGCCGGTCAGCACGGTGTCCGCCAGGTTGCAGATCGAGGACCGTGCCGTGGCGTACCCGCTCCCGTATCCCAGCGACCCCCAGTCGCTCGCTGAGATGTGCGGGATCCCGTGCTCGGTGATCTTCACCGTCGCGTCGTACGACGGCGCAGCCACCACGTCCGGTGCGGCTCGACCGGCATCAGCGGTACCGGCCGCCAGGGCAGGTACGACGAGGCAGGCGGCAAGGACGCTGAACAACCGGGGGGAACGCACGTAGGAGTAACGGGTTCCCGGAGGAGTGAGTTACGTCACAAACAGGCCGGCAGCGCGGCGAGAGGCGCCGATGGGCAGCTTGCTGCCCCGGATCTGCGCCGAAGACGCGCTCGGCCCAGTTCTAGAGGTAAAGGCCCGCGGCTTCGTCCCCGAGGCGCTCGGCAGCGACGGCGTGGATGTCGCGCTCGCGCATGACGACGTAGACGTCGCCGGAGACCTCGACCTCGGCCTTGTCCTCCGGGTCGTACAGGACCTTGTCGCCGGACACGACGGTGCGGCAGTGCGGGCCGACGGCGACGACGCGTGACCAGGCCAGTCGACGGGCACCCATCGCAGCGGTGGCCGGGATGACGATCCCCCCGGAGGACCGGCGTTCGCCCGCCTCGGTGTCGAGCTCGCACAGGATGCGGTCGTGCAGCATCTTGATGGGCGTCTTGTCGGACACGAGGACGGCAGGTCCTAGCGGGTGATCTTGCGCAGGACGGCGAAGACGGCGATCACGCCGACCACGCCACCCACGGTCTTCAAGATGTTGTCCGTCCGCGGTTCACCCGTCTGCACGTCGACGAAGAAGGCCTTCGCCTGGGCGACCTCGCGACTCACGATGGTCTTCGGGTGCGTGCGGTGGAGGAGCAGGTCGATCGTGCCCGCGAGGCGCTCGCGCGCCTCTTCGATTTCACGCTCGATGTCAGAAGGCTGGTTGCTCACCCGGGCAGGCTATCAATCGAGATCGTCCGTGGGTCGAAGCCCCAAGGGAGTTCCAACCGGTGGGCACCCATGAGGGCGTCGTCGGTCAGCACGTCGTACGTCGTCCCGTCGGCCACGACCTTGCCGGCACTGAGCACGACGGCTCGGGGACACAGCTCGAGCGCGTACGGCAGGTCGTGGGTGACCATCAGCAGCGTCACGTCCAGGCCGCGCAGGATGTCGGCCAGCTCGCGCCGCGACGCAGGGTCCAGGTTCGAGCTCGGCTCGTCGAGCACCAGGATCTCCGGCTCCATGGCCAGCACGGTGGCGACCGCGACCCGGCGGCGCTGCCCGAAGGACAGGTGGTGCGGTGGCCGGTCGGCGTACGGCGCCATCCCGACCTGCTCCAGTGCATCCATCACCCGCTTGTCGAGCGCCGCTCCCTTGAGGCCCAGGTTGGCGGGTCCGAACGCGACGTCGGCGCGCACCGAGCCCATGAACAGCTGGTCGTCGGGATCCTGGAACACGATGCCGACGCGGCGGCGGATCTCGAGCAGGTTCTTCTTCGTGACGGGGAGCCCGCTGACCGCGACACTGCCTTCGCCGTGTCCGCTCTCGCCGGACAGGATCCCGTTCAGGTGCAGGACGAGCGTCGTCTTGCCCGCGCCGTTCGGCCCGAGCAACGCCACCCGCTCGCCCTGGTGGACGTGGAGGTCGACGCCGAAGAGGGCCTGGTGGCCGTCGGGGTAGGCGAAGGCGAGGCCGCGGACGTCCAGCACGGGCGTCATCGGGCGCTGCCTTCAGGGAGGCGGCCGTCATACCCGCGGGACAGCATGGCGAGGTGCACGCGCTCGCCGCGCTCGTAGGAACGCACGAAGAGTGCGCCCAGGGTGCGGGCGAGCGCCGGCCAGTGGCGCGGGGACCGGGGGTCGACGCCGCGGGACTTCATGGCAGTGATCATCCGCCCGAGGTCGCCGGCCACCACATCGAGGTAGCGCACCATGAACGCCATGATCTGGACCAGGAGGTCGGGCATCCGCAGTCGCTGCAACCCGCGCAGCACCTCGGTCGGCTCCGTCGTGGCGGCCAGGGTCAGCGAGGCGAGGACGCCGAGGGTGCCCTTGACCGCCAGTCCCCAGGCGGCCACCAGCCCGGACTCCGACAGCGACAGGTCCAGCCCACCGAGCAGGGGTACGACGACCCGCGGGCCCTCTGCGACGAACGGGATGAGCGCGGCGAAGACGAGGAACGGCACCTCGAGCACCATCCGTGGCAGCAGGTAGCGGAACGGGACGTGGGAGACGACGATCACCGCGACCAGCAGCGCGAGGTAGCCGCCGAACACGGGGTACCACTCGCGCGGCGTGGCGACCACGGTGAGCACGAAGCCCAGCAGCAGGAGGATCTTGAGGTGCGCGGGCGCGCGGTGGACCACGGAGTGCCCGTGGAAGTGGAGTCGGTGACCGTGCCCTGCGCCCATCGGGTCAGCCCACGTCGGAGGTAGCCGGCGCCTCACGGCGCCGCAGGACACGGAACAGGCCGCCACCGATGACCAGCGTGAGCAGGACCCCGGCGACGCCGGCGATGCCGCCGCTGAGGCGGGAGTCGTCGACCCCCTTGGTGCCGTAGTCGGCGAACGGGCTGCCGGTGTCCACCGGCTCGTCGGCCGAGTCGAGGAACCCGGTCTTGCCGGCGACGTACTCGAGCCCGTCGGGGTGGCTGCTGGCGTAGTAGCTGCCGACACCGGCGATCAGCAGCGCGACCAGGAGTCCTGCGAGCAGGAAGGAACGGGTCTTCATGCCGTCACCTCCTCGGCGAGGAGCGGGCGTCGTGTGGCCGCGAGGCCACGGGCGCCGTGGACGAGGTCGGGCCGGGATGTGATCACGGCACTCACCACGAGGCCGGTCACGATCGCCTCACCGATGCCGATCACCACGTGCCAGCCGACCATCGCGGCCAACACCTTGCCGGTCGCTACATCGGCGGTGCCGCCGACCGCGAAGAGCAACGTGAAGACCGCCGCAGCGGTGGGAACGGACACGAAGGCGCCGATGCCGGCGGCGACGGGCACCGACCCGACCTTCTTGGGGAGCACGGCGAGCACGAGGCGGAAGACGCCGTACCCGACGAACGCGCCGACCAGGGCCATCAGGGTGATGTTGGTGCCGAGCGCCGTCAGTCCCCCGTCGGCCATGAAGAGGGCCTGGACGAGGAGGACGACGCTGATGCAGAGCGCACCGGTCCACGGCCCGACGAGCACGGCGGCGAGCGCGCCCCCGAGCAGGTGGCCACTGGTGCCGGCACCGACGGGGAAGTTGATCATCTGGCCGGCGAAGACGAAGGCGGCGACCAGGCCGGCCATTGGCGCCGTGCGGTCATCGAGCTCGGCACGGGCCTTGCGCAGGGCCACACCCACGCCGGCCGCAGCGACGACGCCCGTGGCGACCGAGGTCGGTGCGTCGAAGAAGCCGTCGGGTACATGCATGCCGGTGCTCCTGTGTTCGGGTCGATGGTCGCGGGGTAGTTAGATGGTGACGAGCAGATCCCACCTTATTGCATGCTGTTTGCAACAACACCTGACCATCAGGAGAGTATCCACGCCATGAGCGACCAGGCCCGTCTCGCCGTCGGCGACATCGCCCCCGACTTCACCCTCGCCTCGGACTCCGGGGACGACGTGTCGCTCGCCGCGCTCGTGGCCGAGGGCCGCAAGGTGATCGTCTACTTCTACCCGGCTGCGATGACGCCCGGGTGCACGAAGCAGGCCTGCGACTTCACCGACTCCCTCGACGCCCTGCAGGCAGCGGGCTTCACGGTCGTCGGCGTCTCGAAGGACGCCCCCGCGAAGCTCGCGAAGTTCCGTGAGCGTGACGGCCACACCATCACCCTGGCCTCCGACACCGATCTCGCGGTGCACCAGGCCTACGGCGCCTATGGCGAGAAGAAGCTGTACGGCAAGATTGTGCAGGGCGTCATCCGGTCCACCTTCGTCGTCGGCGCCGACGGTCGGATCGAGATCGCCCAGTACAACGTCAAAGCGACCGGGCACGTGGCCAAGCTCCGCCGGGACCTGGGCTTGCCCGCACCGACCACAGAGGACAACTGATGAAGCTGCACGAGTCGCTCGCCGACCTCGCCCGCGACCACGGCCACGACCTGTTCCGTGACGCAGCGGCGTTCCGCGGCTCGCTGGACGACTACCTCGACGAGGGCCAGGCCTCCAGCGGCACGATCAACCTGTTGACCGACGCGGTGCGCCTCGGCGCCCTCGACGGCATGCTGACGATGCTCGACAGCGGCGCGAACCCCGCCGACGCCGTGGAGTCCGCGGGCCAGCGCCTGGCCCGCGACCGCGGCAGCGCCGACGTGCGCGGCTGCCAGTGGGCCGTCGCCGTCCTCGGCTTCGCCCTGGGCAAGGTCCCCGAGGGCCTGGTCACCGGCCTGGACCCGGAGGCCGGCACCACCGCTCCCCCGAACCACGGCCCCGGCGGTACGGCGCCCACCCCGCCGATGCAGTCGCCCATCCAGTCGCCCATGCAGCCGCCCCTGCAGTCGCCGGTGGCACCTTCCCAGCAGCCGATCATGTCGCCGCCCCACCAGCCCGTGAGCACGCCGACCCACGCCGTCTACCAGCAGTCGGGTGGCGCGGGCTACAGCACCCCGACGCCGCCGTACCCCGGTGGAGGCTGGTCGCAGCCCACGCCACCCAGGAAGAAGAGCAACGCCGGCCTGATCATCGCCGCCATCGCCGTGGCCCTGATCGTGATCGTCGGCGGCATCGTCGGCCTGGTCCTCGCCAGCGGTGGCGACGACGACAAGAAGGCGGGCGGCGACAGCTCGCAGAGCGGCAGCGACAACAGCGCCAGCGAGGGCAGCTCGGACTCGGCCAGCAGCGGGAGCGACGACGTCCCCGACATCGGCGGGCCGCGCATCGAGGGCCTCGGCTACACGGTCCAGGCCCCGAGTGGCTGGACCGACGGCACCGACGAGTTCAAGGCGAACAACCCCGGTCTCACCACGCTCGACAAGGTCCTGCTGTGGGGCAGCACGTTCAACACCGCACGCGGCAACGTGATCGTCGAGACCCAGTCGTCGTACGGCTCCACGGACCCGAACGACCTCAAGGAGGCGTGGAAGGGCGCGCTCATCTCGAGCGACGCTTCCGCGGACATCAACGACATCTCGAACATGGCCATCGACGGCCAGACCGCCCTGGGCGTGGAGATCCTGCGCACCAACGAGAACGACGTGACCGTCCGCCAGCGCGCCTACCTCGTCATCAGTGGCGACAAGGGCTACTCGATCACCGTCTCGCTCAAGGACGGCGACGACGACGTGTTCGACAAGTTCGAGGAGATCCTCAGCACCTGGCGCTGGACGTCCTGAGCAAGAACTCCTGAAGCACCGCAGCAGCGAGCGTGGGCCCCGGCCCACGCTCGCTGTTCTGTCTGAGGTGCGACCTAGCGTCGTCACATGGCGTTGGCACGCAAGTACACGAAGGAACTTCTCGAGCCGCTCGTGGCCGACTCGACCTCTGTTTCCGGGGTCCTGCGATTGCTCGGACTCCGACAAAACGGTGGAACCCACACTCATATCAGCCGGGTCATCAAGAAGTTCGGAATCGACACCTCTCACTTCCGTCCGTACGTGCCCAAACGCGTCCCCAACAAACGACGGCCGGAACAGATCCTTCGTCGTCTTCCGCCGATCAGCAATCGAGAGAAGCCGACGGTCCTGCGGCGAGCTCTACTCGAGAGCGGGCGCCCACATCGCTGCGAAGCATGCGGGAATGAAGGACTCTGGCTCGATCTCCCGCTCACGCTCGAGATCGATCACATCGACGGTGATTTTCTGAACAACGAATCCGACAACCTGCGGTTTCTTTGCCCGAACTGCCACCGCCAGACAGCGAACTTCGCGGGTCGCAGCCGTGGCCGTTTCACCACCAACCGCGGTGACGTCGCCACCACCACGCCAGCCTAGACTCGTGCCGCTCCAGGCCGGAGTGGTGGAATTGGCAGACACGCGGCACTTAGGATGCCGTGCCCCAGGGCGTGCGGGTTCGAGCCCCGCCTTCGGCACACTCAGTTCGTCGTCAGGCCAGCAGGCCGGCGACCAACGGCGCGATCTCGCGCAACGCCTTGCCCCGGTGGGACACGGCGTCCTTGTCCTCGCGGGACAGCTCGGCCGTGGTGACGTCGGGGAAGTCGTCGGCCACGAACAGCACGTCGTAGCCGAACCCGCCACTCCCCCGGACCTCGCGGATCACCCGTCCGTCCATCCGGCCCTCGACGACGAGCTCGCGCCCGTCGGGGTGGACCAGAGCGACGGCACAGGCGAAGTGCGCCGTACGACGGTCGTCGGGCACGTCGCTCAGCTGGGCCAGCAGCAGCTCGTTGTTGCGCTCGTCCGACTTGGGCGGGCCGCTCCAGCGGGCCGACAGGACGCCGGGCATGCCGTTGAGTGCGTCGACGCAGAGACCGGAGTCGTCGGCGATCGTCGGCAGGCCGGTGGCTGCGACGCCCGCCCGGGCCTTGAGCAGCGCATTGCCCTCGAAGGTGGGTTCGTCCTCAACGGGCTCGTCGAACGTGGCGACGTCATCGAGGCCGACGACCTCCACGCCGCCCGCGAGGTGCTCAGCCAGGATCCGCCGCATCTCCTCGACCTTCTTGAGGTTGCGGGAGGCGACCAGGACAGTCGGCACCGCTACTCCGCGAGCGCAGCGAGCTGGAGGCGCGTCAGGTCGACACAGCCCTTCTCGCCGAGGCTGAGCAGCGCGTCGAGCTCGGCGCGGTCGAAGGCTGCGCCCTCGGCGGTGCCCTGCACCTCGACGAACTTGCCGGCGCCGGTCATCACGATGTTCATGTCGGTCTCGGCGCGGACGTCCTCGACGTACGGCAGGTCCAGGCGCGGGACGCCGTCGATGATGCCGACGCTGATCGCGGCGACGGAGTCGGTCAGGGCGCCGGACACACCGAGCTTCGCGCAGGCGTCCGCCAGCGCGATGTAGGCGCCGGTGATGGCGGCGGTACGGGTGCCACCGTCGGCCTGGAGCACGTCGCAGTCGATCTGGATCGTGTTCTCGCCCAGCGCCTTGTCGTCGATGACGGCGCGCAGCGAGCGGCCGATCAGACGGCTGATCTCGTGGGTGCGCCCACCGATCCGGCCCTTGACCGACTCGCGGTCCGAGCGGGTGTTGGTGGAGGCGGGGAGCATCGCGTACTCGGCCGTCACCCAGCCCAGGCCGGAGCCCTTGCGCCAGCGGGGCACGCCCGGTGAGGCGGACGCCGCACACAGCACGCGGGTCTTGCCGAACTCGATCAGGACCGACCCGGCGGGGTGGTCGAGCCAGTTGCGGGTGATCTTGACGGGGCGGAGCTCGTCGTCGGCGCGGCCATCCTCACGGGTACTCATGGCGCCAACTTATCGCCCGGTCATCGACTGCTACCGGCCCGCCCCGATCGCCCGACGCACCGCCCACGGCCCGAGGTCGCGCGCACGGCGCCCGACCCACGGCGCACCCTCGGTCACCATCCACGCGACGTCACGCCGCCAGCTCGGCGGGCATCCGCCCGACGGCTCCAGGTCGGGCAGCGGCAGCTCGAAGCCGGCCGCCCGGAGCCGCTCGGCCCACGCCCGCGCCAGCGCCCGGTGGCCGACCTCGGAGGGGTGGAAGCGGTCGATGGACCAGCACTCCCGCTGCAGCACCTCCGGCAGCAACGCCAGGTCCAGGCGGATGCCGCCGTGGGTCGCGTGGACCTCGTCGTACACCTCGTTGAGGACCTCGATGCGTTCTTTGATGGGCCGGACCACCACCCGCGGCAGGCCGAGCACGGCGCCGTGGTCGTGCCAGCGGGCCGTCATCAGCGTCGCGCCGCCGTCGACGAGCGCGCCGGAGACCTCCAGCAGGTCCGACCGCAGCCGGTCCGCATTCCACGACGAGCGGAGGGTGTCGTTGACGCCGACCAGGAGGGACGCGAGGTCCGGTCGGTGCGCGAGGGCCTGTTCGAGCTGTTGCTCCCGCACGATCGCTGCGGTGGCCCCGGAGATGGCGAGGTTGCAGAAGGAGACGTCGTACGACGCCTTGAGTGACTCGGTCAGCAGCCGGGCCCAGCCCCGCCACTCCCCGCCCGGAACGGGGTCACCGAGTCCGACGGTCGTGCTGTCGCCGAGAGCGGCGAAACGCAGGTATCCGTTGCCCACGCGACCAAGGTCGCGGCACGGGGAAAGCAAACGGTCACCGGGCGGTGTCGTGTCCGACAACGCCCGGTGACCGTTTCAGTTCGATCTCGTGCCGACCCGGGAACGGCAGGAGACCACGTCTACTTCACTTCAGCCCGCAGGATGCGCCACAGGCCGAGGCTCACGGGGATACCTACCCACAAGATCAAGGTCCATGCACCCTGGACGTAATTGATCAGCTCGACGTCCACCGGCTCCCCCGCGAAGTTGGCCCCGCTGGTCAAGGGAGAGAGCGCCGTGTTGATGTCGATCCAGGGCAGGACGTCCTTGGCCCAGTCGAAGATGAAGTACAGCGGACCCCACACGACGAGCGGCAGGACCAGCGCAACGACATAGAACAGGGCGATCGCCCCGGGGGTGTTCAACAACAGGCAGGCCAGGGCGTAGCCCATCGCGAAGAAGGCCATCTGGGTGACCACGGTCCAGGCGAGCTGCGAGGCGTCGAGATCCCACACCAGCGGATTGCCCGTCACGGCACCACACAACAGGTTCGTCAGTGCACCGAGCACGAACGCAAGTGCGATGGTGCCGACCGCCAGGGCGCTCACCGCCACCAGCTTGGCGCCCATCACCCGCAGGCGGTGGGGCTCGAGGGTGAAGGTCGTGAGGTTGTTGCGCTGGCTCCACTCGCTGGTGACGACCAGGATGCCGAACACGGGGATGAGGATCGAGACGGGGAAGGTGAAGATCTGGACGAGGTCACGGGCGCTGACCTGCCCGTTGTTCAGGCCGACAACCAGGACGACCAGCGCCATCACCAGCGCCAACAGGCCGCCGGTGATCGCCATCAACCAGATGCCGCTCTTGGTGTCGACCATCTTGCGCCATTCGACCGTGACGATCCGGCCGAAGGGAACCGGGCCGCTCTTGGACAGGTCGAGCGTCAGGGGTGCGGTGCTCATGCCGGGATACCTCCGGGGATCGGGGCGGGCGGCGCCATGCCGGGCACGGCCTCACGGGCCGTTGCCGAGGTCAGTTCGAGGAACAGGTCCTCCAGGCCGGCACCGCCGGCACGGAGGTCGGTCAGGACCACACCGCTGGCCAGCGCGATGCGACCGACCTGCTCGGGGGTGGCCAGCACCTTCAGGCCGGTTCCTGCCGGCTCGACGCCGTGGCCGGCCGCCGTCAGGGCATTGCCGAGCGTGAGGTTGTCGAGCGAGGTCACCATCGCGACCGCCGTCGAGTTCGCGCCGGCGAGCAGGGTGGCCTTGTCGCCGCGCGCGACGATCTTGCCGTGACCGATGAGGATCATCTCGTCGGCGATCTGCTCGACCTCGTGCAGCAGGTGGCTGGACAGCAGCACGGTGCCGCCGCGGTCGGCGTACCCCTTGAGCAGGCCACGCATCCAGCGGATGCCGGCCGGGTCCAGGCCGTTGGCCGGCTCGTCGAGGATCAGCACCGACGGGTCGCCGAGCAACGCGTGTGCCAAGCCGAGACGCTGGCGCATGCCGAGGGAGTAGTTGCGAAGGCGCCGCGCGGACTCCGAGTCGGTCAGGCCGACCAGCTCGATCATCTCGTCGACCCGCTTCTTCGGCAGGCCCATCGTCTGGGCGCCGATGGTGAGGATCTCGCGTCCCGTGCGGCCGGCGTGCTGCGCCGAGGCGTCGAGCAGGGAGCCGACGTGCACACCGGGGTTGGGGATGTCGTGATAGCGGAGGCCACCGATGGTGACCTGTCCGCTGGTGGCCGGGGTGAGCCCGACCATCACGCGCATCGTGGTGGACTTCCCCGCACCATTGGGCCCGAGGAAGCCGGTGACCCGGCCGGGCTGGGCGGTGAAGCTGATGTCGTCGACGGCAGTGAACTTGCCGTAGGAAACGGTGAGTCGATCAACAGTGATCATGGGCCCCAGCCTGCCCCATCCGCGTCGGCGTACGCATCGGACCCGCGGCCCGGATCGCCCTGACCAAAGTAGGGGGCGCCGCCGCCCGCAGGCGCTGCCGGCCGGGGCCTCCGAAGCCCTAACCTCGGACCATGGACGGGGGACACGACTACCAGCCACCTCTGCGCTGGTACAGCCACCTGTGGCGCTATCTCCTGGCCCTCACCGTCAGCGGCCTGGCCTGGGTGCCGGTCCTCGAGGCGCAGGCTGACAGCGACCGTGAGTGGCTGTTCGTCCTCGACATCGCCTTCGGCATCGCCGCGTTCGTCCTCGTGTGGTGGCGGCGTCGCTGGCCGATGACGATCGCCGTCATCACGGCGCTGATGACCCCGGTCACCGCGTCCGGTGCGGGCGCGATCCTGCTCGCCACGGTCTCGCTGGCCACCCGGCGCCGCTGGTGGCAGGTGATCACCATCGGTGCCCTCAACCTCGCGATGACCTGGGTCTACTACCAGGTGCAGCCCACCTCCGACGAGGATCCGGCCTGGCTGATCACCACGTTCAGCGTCGCCTTCATCGCGGCGGCCCTGGCGTGGGGCATGTTCATCGGTTCCCGGCGCGAGCTCCTGTGGACCCTGCGCCAACGCGCCGAGACCGCCGAGGCCGAACGCGACCTGCGCGCCTACCAGGCCCGGTCGAACGAGCGGGCCCGGATCGCCCGGGAGATGCACGACGTCCTCGCCCACCGGATCTCCCAGATCTCCCTGCACGCGGGCGCGCTGACCTTCCGCGAGGACCTCTCCGCCGAGGAGATGCGCAGCAGCGTCGCGGTGATCCAGGCCAAGGCACACGAAGCGCTGACGGACCTGCGCGAGGTGCTCGGTGTGCTCCGCGACGAGGAGAGCGGGGCGCCCCTGACCGGCCCGCAGCCGACGTACACCGACCTTGCGGCGCTGCTCCAGGACGCACGCGACGCCGGCGCCACGATCGAGTACGACGACCAGCTGGCGCCGTACCCGCCCTTGCCCGATGCCACGGGCCGCACCGTGTACAGGATCGTGCAGGAGGGCATCACCAACGCGTCCAAGCACGCACCGGCGGCCACCCTGCGGATCAGCATCGCGGGCTCCCCGGACGCCGGCGTGGACCTCGTGCTGCGCAATGCCGTCGGGTTCGGCCCGACTCGCACGCCCGGTGCCGGCCTGGGGCTGGTCGGCCTCACCGAGCGCGCGACCCTGCGCGGCGGCTGGCTGGCGCATGGCATCGAAGCACCCGTCGCCGGGTCCCCGGACCCGCAGATGTTCGTGCTGCGCACGTGGCTACCGTGGGACCCCGCCGACCCCACCACGGGCGGCCGCGACGAGGGCGGGAGCAGCAGCCGATGACCGACCAGATCCGCGTGATCATCGTCGACGACGACCCGTTGGTCCGCTCCGCACTCTCACTCATGCTGGGCGGGCAGGCCGACCTCGCCGTGGTCGGCGAGGCCGCTGACGGGCGCGCGGGCGTCGCGCTGGCCAGGGAGCTCTCCCCCGACGTGGTGCTGATGGACATCCGGATGCCGGTGCTCGACGGACTGGCGGCCACGCGGGTCCTCCACGCCGATCCGTCGCCGCCGCGCGTGATCGTGCTGACCACCTTCGATGCGGACGACTACGTCGTCAGTGCGCTCGCAGCCGGTGCCGACGGCTTCCTGCTCAAGGACACACCACCCGCCGAGATCGTGGCGGCCCTGCGCAAGGTGGCGGACGGTGATCCGATGCTGTCGCCGTCGGTGACCCGCACCCTCATCGAGCGGGTCCGCACCGCGTCACCCGACGGCCGCGCCACCGACGCACAACGACGCCTCGACCGGCTCACCGAGCGCGAGCTCGACGTGGCCCGGGCCATCGGCCGGGGACTCTCGAACGCCGAGATCGCCGCCGAGCTGTTCCTGTCGGTGCCGACCGTCAAGGGCCACGTCTCGAAGCTGTTCGAGAAGCTCGAGACCACCAACCGCGTCCAGATCGCGCTCTGCATCCGCGACGCCGAAGCGTGACCCTCCGGTCGCGGGACGGTCGCAGCGCGACCTCCTCGACCCACGGGTCTCAGAGCGTGTAGACGACGCCCTGCGCAGCGAGCTCCAGCGGGCCGTCGTACGTCTTGGTCGCCTCGGCGAGCATCTCCTGCGCGTCGTGCCACGGCGGCACGTGCGTGATGACCAGGCGCTTCGCGTTCGCCCGGGTCGCCGCCTCGCCGGCTTCGCGGCCGGTGAGGTGCAGCTCCGGCGGGTTGTCGTCGCACGAGCGGAACGACGCCTCGCACAGGAACAGGTCCGCGTCGACGGCGATCTCGTCGAGCACGTCCGTCGGGCCGGTGTCGCCGCTGTAGGCGAGGGTCTTCCCGAAGGCCGTCAACCGCAGGCCGTAGGCCGGCACGGGGTGCGGCACCTCCCACGACTCGATGCGGAACGGTCCGACGGTGACGGGGTCGCCGTACACGTGGAACTCGAACTCTTCCTTCATGCCCGGCTTGCGCGGCAGGTCGTAGGCCTTCGCGAGCCGCTTGCCCGTGCCCTTGGGCCCCCACACCGGGATCTTCGGCTGGCTGCCCTTGGGGTGGTACTTGCGCAGCACGTAGTAGCTGGTCATGTCGACGCAGTGGTCGGCGTGCAGGTGGCTGATGAACACCGCGTCGACCTTGAGCGGGTCGACGTAGCGCTGCAGCACGCCGAGCGCGCCGTTGCCCATGTCGAGCACGATGCTCCAGGTGCGCAGCCCGTCGGTGGCCTGGACGAGGTAGCAGCTGGCCGGCGAGTCCGGCCCGGGGTACGAACCCGAACAGCCGACGATCGTGACCTTGATCGAGCGGTCGGCGCCGCTGCCGGGAACCCGGAGCAGCGTCGTCTCCGGTGCCACTTCGTCACTCATGCAGCTCCCCCATTCGCGTTGGCCAGTCCACCGGCGAACTGGCCTGCCGCCACCAGTTCGGGGCCAAGGAACCGGCGCCCGATCGTCTCGAACTCGGCCGGCGCACCCGTCGTCACGAAGGAGTACGACGGTTCGCCGGTCGCGCGCATCAGGCCGGTGTCGGCCAGCATCCGGTAGACGTCCTTGGCGCATTCCTCCGCGCTGCTCACCAACGTGACGTCATCGCCCATCACGTAGGAGATCACGCCCGTCAGGAGCGGGTAGTGGGTGCAGCCGAGGATGAGGGTGTCGATACCGAGCTCGGACAGTGGGTCGAGGTATTCGTGGGCGACCGCGATCAACTCGTCGCCACCGGTCACACCGGCCTCGACGAAGTCGACGAACCGCGGACAGGCGCGGGTGGTCAGGGAGATCTGGGGGGCGGCGGCGAACGCGTCGTCGTACGCCATCGACTCGGCGGTGGACCGGGTGCAGATCACGCCGATCCGGCCGTTGCGACTTGCGGCGACCGCCCGCCGCGTGGCGGGGTAGATCACCTCGACGACCGGGACGTCGTACCGCTCCCGCGCGTCGCGCAGCATCGCGGCGCTCGCGGAGTTGCAGGCGATGACCAGGGCCTTCACGCCCTGTTCGACGAGGTGGTCGAGGCACTCGAGGGCGTACTCACGCACCTCCCCGATCGGCTTGGGGCCGTACGGCTGGCGCGCGGTGTCACCGACGTAGGTGATCGACTCGTGCGGAAGCTGGTCGATGACCGACCGGGCGACAGTGAGCCCACCGAACCCGGAATCGAAGATTCCGATGGGGGCGTCGACATCGACGTCGAGGTGGTCCAGGTGCCGCACCCGGTCAGACTACGGCGTCGGCACCCTCCCAGTCGGCATTCCGGGATCGAGATCACGTTCGGGGGGACGTACGCTCCTTCCGTGACTTCCTTGCGCCGCGGAGGGCGGCTCCGGACCCGTGCACTCACCGCGACGCTCGCCGTCGCCTGCTCGGTGGTCCTCGCCCACGCCGGCAGTACGACGGCAGCGCCCGTCGCCACTGGTCCGGCCGCCGTCCAGGTGGCCGCACAGCCGGCGCCCGCGCCCGAGCGGGTCGCGCTGAGCGGCAAGCACGTCATCGCGATCTCGGTGGACGGGCTCAACCCGGCCGCACTGACGAAGCTCGGCCCCTCGAAGACGCCGAACCTCCACAAGCTGATCGTCACCCAGGGCGCCGGCACCACCAACGCCCGCTCCCAGATCGAGATGACGGTGACGCTGCCGAACCACACCTCGATGGTGACGGGCCGACGGATCAAGGCCTCCGCCGGTGGACACGGCGTCACGTGGAACACCGAGACGTCGACCAGGACCGTCCAGCAGGCGGCCGGGCATCCCGTGTCGTCGGTGTTCGAGAAGGTGCATGCGGCCGGCGGCAGGACCGCGGTCTTCTCCACGAAGGCCAAGTTCGCGCTCTTCGACCGCTCGTGGCCGGCATCGGTCGGCAGGAGCTACATCAAGGTCGAGCAGAACGGCGCCGTCACCCGGGCGCTGCGCGACGACCTGGCCACCGTGCGCCGGAGCTTCTACTTCCTGCACCTGGGCCTGCCGGACCAGATGGGCCATGCCTACGGCTGGATGAGCCCGAAGTACCTCGACGGCGTCAAGCGCATCGACCTGCTGCTCGGATCCATCATGGTCCAGGTCCGGCGCGACCCCGCCCTCAGCAGTTCCACGGTCATCATCCTCACCTCGGACCACGGCGGGGTCCCGGGCACCCGGGACCACAGCAACGCCAGCGACCCCCGCAACTTCCGGGTGCCGTTCGCGTTCTGGGGAGCCGGCGTCGACAACATCCCGCTCTACACGCTCAACCGGACGACGCGCCGCGTGCCCAGCACGACCTACCAGCCGGGCTTCGGCGCATCACCGCAGCCGATCCGCAACGGCGAGTTGGCCAACGCAGCCCTCGACGTCCTCGGGCTGGGTCCGGTCACCGGCAGCCTGTGGGACCGCAACCAGGACCTCGCCTGGCACGACTAGTGCCCGGCGGCGTCGGGCCCTAGGCCCAGAGCTGGCCCTCGAGCTTGTCCTCGGCCTCGTCGATGGTGCCTTCGTAGGCGCCGGTGGAGAGGTACTTCCAGCCGCCGTCGGCCACGACGAACGCGATGTCCGCGGACTCGCCCGCCTTGACCGCCTTCGCGGCCTGGCCGAGCGCGGCGTGCAGGATCGCGCCGGTGGAGATGCCGGCGAAGATCCCCTCGAGCTCGAGCAGCTCGCGGACCCGTCGGACAGCGTCACGCGGACCGACCGAGAAGCGGCTGTCGATCAGCTCGGCGTCGTACAACTCGGGGACGAAGCCCTCGTCGAGGTTGCGCAGGCCGTAGACGAGCTCGCCGTAGCGCGGCTCGGCGGCCACGATCGTGACGTCCGGCTTGGCCCCGCGGAAGAAGCGGCTGACGCCCATCAGGGTGCCGGTGGTGCCGAGGCCGGCGACGAAGTGGGTGATGGAGGGCAGGTCGGCCAGGATCTCCGGACCGGTGCCTTCCTCGTGCGCGAGGGCGTTCGCGGCGTTGCCGTACTGGTAGAGCATCACCCAGTCGGGATGCTCGGCAGCGATCTGCTTGGCGACCCGGACGGCCTCGTTGGAGCCACCGGCGGCCGGGCTGGAGACGATCTCGGCGCCCCACATGCGCAGGATCTGGCGGCGTTCCTCGGAGGTGTTCTCCGGCATCACGAACACGGTGCGGTAGCCCTTGAGCTTCGCAGCCATCGCGATCGAGATGCCGGTGTTGCCCGAGGTGGGTTCGAGGATCGTGCAGCCGGGCCGGAGCACACCGGCCTTCTCGGCCTCCTCGATCATCTTCAGGGCCGGGCGGTCCTTGATCGAGCCGGTCGGGTTCCGGTCCTCGAGCTTGGCCCAGATCCGGATCTGCGGAGCGCCGTCGGCGCCGGTGTTGAACGGTGCGGAGAGTCGCGGCAGCCCCACGAGCGGCGTGTTGCCGACCGATGCGAGCAGGCTGTCGTAGCGCACCATCGGATCAGGCAGCGCCGCCGGCCACAGCCGGCAGGATGACGATCTGGTCGCCGTCGGACAGCTCGGCCTCGAGGCTGCCGATGAACCGGACGTCCTCGTCGTTGATGTAGACGTTGACGAAACGGCGCAGCTCGATGCCGGCGCCCTTGTCCTCGACGAGGCGCTCCTTGATGCCGGGGTGGTTGGCCTCGAGCGAGTCGATGGCAGCACTCAGGTTGGCGCCCTCGGCGCTGACAGCCTTCTCGCCACCGGTGTAGGTGCGCAGAATGGTCGGGATCCGGACCTCGATGGCCATGTCAGCCAGTCTCCTCTGTAGATGTACCGCTCTGGGTGCCGACGACCGTGACCTCTTCCTCGGTCACCACGCCGTCAATGATTCTGTAGGACCTGAACTCCACCGGGCCTGCGTTATTCCCGTGCTCCTGCGTGCTGACCAGCACGTAGTGGGCTCCGGGCTCGCCGGCCAGGTTGATGTCGGTCACGCTCGGATACGCCTCGGTCGCGGTGTGCGAGTGGTAGATCACCACCGGCTCCTCGTCGCGGTCGTCGAGCTCGCGGTACAGGCGCAACAGGTCCGTCGAGTCGTACTCGTAGAACGTCGGACTGCCGGCGGCGTTGACCATCTCGATGAACCGCTCGGCACGGTCGGCACCGATCGGGCCGACGACCATGCCGCACGCCTCGACGGGGTGGTCCCGCTTGGCGTGCTCGACAATCGCGTCGTACGTCGTCTGGTCGATCTGCAACACGGTCTCAGGGTATTGGCTCCGGGGTCCCGCGCCGGAATCGGGCCGAGCGCCGGACGAGCTTCAGGCGACGGGGGTGACTGTCTTGGAGCGGATCCGCTCGGCGGAGGGCCAGCGGACGTCGCGCACCCAGCCGAACTTCTCGAGGATCCAGATGATCCGGGCCGAGGTGTCGAGCTGGAAGCGCTGCACGCCGTGGCGGGCCGAGGTCGGGTCGGCGTGGTGCAGGTTGTGCCAGGACTCGCCACCCGAGGGGATCGCCAGCCACCACACGTTGCCGGAGAAGTCCCGGGACGCGAACGGGCGCTCGCCGACGACGTGGCAGATCGAGTTGATCGACCAGGTGACGTGGTGCAGCAGGCCGATCCGGACGATCGTGCCCCAGAAGAACGCGGTCACCGCGCCCTGCCACGACCAGGTGAGCAGGAAGCCCAGCGCCGCGGGCAGGAACAGCGACGTCATCACCCAGATCCAGAACGTGCGCGAGATCCGGACCAGGTCCTTGTCCTTGGCCAGGTCGGGGGCGTACTTGTCGATCGGGGTCTGCTCCGCGTTGAAGAGCCAGCCGACGTGCGCCCACAGGAAGCCCTTGGTCAGGCCGCGGAGGCTGTTGCCGAAGCGCCACGGCGAGTGCGGGTCGCCGTCCTTGTCGGAGTACTTGTGGTGCTTGCGGTGGTCGGCGACCCAGCGGATCACCGGTCCCTCGATCGCCATCGACCCGAGGATCGCGAGCGTGATCTTCACCGGACGGTTCGGCTTGAAGGACTTGTGGGTGAAGAGCCGGTGGTAGCCGACCGTGACGCCGTGCAGCGTCAGGCCGTACATCACCATCGTGATCGCGATGTCGCTCCAGCCGAGCCAGCCGCCCCACGCCACCGGGATGGCGGCGACGAAGGCGACGAACGGGAGCCCGATGAACAGGGCGAGGGCGAAGCGTTCGGCCCAGGACTGGTGCTCGCCCCCCATCGTGACGCGCGGCGCGGAGGTCTCGTGGCTGTTGTCGATCGCAGTCATGGGTGCACTCCCCAGAGAGGACGGGACCGGCCAGGCAAGGGACCGGTCAGGCAAGGCTAAGTCTTTCAGGGGGTCACGCGATAGCGGCGTTCGGGTCGACCCGAGCCGCCGTACTGCAGTCGCACCTCGGCGGCGCCCGTGTCGACGAAGTGCTCCAGGTAGCGGCGGGCCGTGACACGCGAGAGACCGACCGCATCGGCCGCCTCAGACGCCGAGATCTCCCCGGCCGCACGCGCTGCCTCCAGCACCAGGTCGGCGGTCTCGGCACTCAGCCCCTTCGGCAGGACGTGGGGTACGTCGCCCGGTCGGCCTGTTCCGAAGGCCCGGTCGATGCTCGCCTGGTCGGGCTCTCCCGTGAGCTCGCCGAGCGTGGCGGCGACCCGGCGCAGCCGGTCGGCCAGGTCGTCGTACTCGAAGGGCTTGACGAGGTACTGCAGGGCGCCGCCGTGCAGTGCGGAGCGGACGGCCGCTGCGCCGCGCTCGGCCGTCACCATCACGACCGCGACGTCACGGCCCTGGCCGCGGAGCTGTTCGAGGACTTCGAGGCCGGACAGGTCCGGCAGGTGCACGTCGAGCAGCAGGAGGTCGGGCGCGAGCGTGTCGACCATCGCCAGCGCCTCGGTACCGGTGCGCGCAGTGCCGACGACCTCGAAGCCGTCGGTCTGCTCGACGAAGCGACCGTGGATCCGGGCGACCATGAAGTCGTCGTCCACCACCAGCACGCGCAGGTCCGTCACGACGGGTCATCCTTCCCGACGGGCGGGCCGATCGGGAGCACCACGCGGAACTCCGCTCCCCCGGTGCTGCCCGGCTCGGCGTCGTCGACCACGACCTCGCCGCCGCGCTGGGTGCAGATCAGGCGCACCAGCGGCAGGCCGATGCCGCGGCCGCCGAGGACCTCGGGCTTCGTGGAGAAGCCGCGCACGAACACCGCTTCCTTCAGGTCGTCGGGGATCCCCGGACCGTTGTCACGGACCCGCACGTGGACGGCATCCTCGTCGGCCAGGATCCACAGCTCCACGGTCGGGTCGCCCGCACCGGAGCTCGCGTCCACGGCATTGTCGACGAGGTTGCCGACGACGGTGGTGAGGTCGGCCGCCACGTCGGGCGGGAGGGCGGGCAGCCGTGAACCCGGGTCGAACTCGAGGGTGACGCCGCGCTCCTCCGCGACCGCGTGCTTGGCGACCACCAGCGCCGCGACGGCCGGATCGGCCAGTCGCTTCGCGACGTGCTCGCCGACTTCCGCCCGGTGCCGGGTCAGGGTGCCGACGAGGGTGGCCACTTCGTCGTACTCTCCGAGCTGGACCAGCCCGGAGATGGTGTGCAGCCGGTTGTCGAACTCGTGGGTCTGCGCCCGGAGCGTGTCGGTGATCGAGAGGTTCGAGCTGAGCTGGCCCTGCAGGGAGACGAGCTCGGTGCGGTCGCGCAGCGTCGTGACGGTGCCGATCCCGCGGCCGCCGGTCGAGGCCCGGCCGCGATTGAAGACCACCACCCGACTCCCGACGAGGGCGAGGGCGTCGCGGACGTCGGCGCCTTCACCGGTCAGCAGGGCGACGACGTGCGGGTCGAGGCCGAGGTCGTCGACCGGCCGCCCCACCGGCTCGGGTCCGCCGTCGAGACCGAGCGTCGCCCGGGCAGCGTCGTTCATGACGGTCACCCGGCCGTCGGTGCCGACGCCGACCACTCCCTCGCGGATCGCGTGCAGGAGCGCTTCGCGCTGGTCGGCGAGGCCGGCGAGCTCGGTGGTGCCGAGCCCCCGCGTGGAACGTCGTACGACGCGCGAGACGGCCCAGGTGCCGAGCAGGCCGAGCAGGGCGCCCAGGCCGAGGAAGAGGGCCAGGTCAGGCGCTGCGGTCGCGATCTGGTCGCCGACCGACGGATAGGTCACCTCGGCGACGACGATCGCCACCGTCGGAGTGCCGCGATCGTCGGAGATGACCGGAGCATGGCCGACCACGGCCCGCTCACCATCGGCGTCCACGTCTCCGATCCAGCCGCGGCCCAGCTCCAGCGCGTTGCTGTCGCCGAGGTCGGCCGGCTTGCCCACCCGGCTCGGGTCGGTCGCCGCGAGCACGGTGCCTTCCAGACCGACCACCATGACGTCGGTCGCGCTCGACAGTGAGACGCCCTGGGCGGCGTACGGCGCAAGCGCGCGGGCGAGGTCATCGGCGCCGAGCCCATCCCGTGCGAACTCCTCGAGGGGCTCCCGGACGGCCGGGATGACGGCGACGTACTCGGCCACGTCCTGCATCTGGACGCCGCGCTCCTCGGCGAAGTCCGCATTGGACTGCCGGATGCTCAGGACCCCGACGGCCGCGAGCAGGACCGCGATCACGGCCAGCTGCAGGAGCAGGACCTTGCCCGCGAGGGTGAGCTCACCCCGACGCCATGGTGAGCGGAAGCGCGACCTCAGGGGTGCGACCACAACGACCACAACCTCCTTTGCGTCCGCAAGCGTGACGGCCGCCACACCTGACGGCCATGCTGACACGGATCGCCAGTGACGGCGGTCACGCCCCAACCGCTGGAGGTTCCCATGCACCCGAGTCGTCGGATGGTCCGCATCCTGGCGCTACTCACCGCGCTCGTCCTCACCGTCGCCGTCAGCGGCTGCGGCGTGACCCGCGGGTCCGACGACCCGAACAACCGCCGGCTCCGGATGATGATCCCCAACAGCGCCGGAGGTGGCTACGACCTCACCGGCCGGGCCGCCGTCCACGCACTGGAGGACAACGACCTCACCGGCCGCTTCGAGGTCAACAACGTCATCGGGGCCAGCGGCACCGTTGCGATGCAGCGCCTGCTCAACGAGGAGGGCGCCGAGGACCTGATGATGACGATGGGGCTCGGCGTCGTGGGGGCGGTCTACACGAACAAGTCGGAAGCCACACCGACGCAGATGACCCCGATCGCCCGGCTCGTCGAGGAGCAGGAAGGGGTGCTGGTTCCGGCCAGCTCGCCGTTCAAGACGATCGACGACCTGGTCGCGGCGTGGAAGGACGACCCCGGTTCGGTGACGGTCGGCGGCGGCTCCAGCCCCGGCGGGCCCGACCACCTGTTCCCGATGCAGCTCGCGGACGTGGCGGGCATCGACCCCAACGACGTCAACTACATCACCTACGACGGCGGCGGGCCGCTGACCGCTGCCCTGCTCGGCGAGAAGATCCAGGTCGGCATGTCCGGTCTCGGCGAGTTCTCCGGCCAGATCGAGAACGGCGACCTCCGGGTGCTCGCCGTCTCCGGCGACGAGCGCCTCGACGGCGTGGATGCGCCGACCCTCACTGAGGCCGGGATCGACCTGGTCTTCACCAACTGGCGCGGTGTCCTCGCCCCACCGGGCATCAGCGACGAGCACCGCGACTACCTGGTCGAACTGCTGACCGAGATGCATGCCACCGACGAGTGGCAGAAGGCACTGGCTGACAACGGCTGGATCGACAGCTTTGCGACCGGTGATGAGTTCGGGACGTTCCTGAAGGACCAGGACGCCCGCGTGGCCGAGACCCTCGAGGAGCTGGGACTGTCATGACCACCACCCACCACGAACCGGGCACCCGCCCGATGATCGACAAGGCGCAGTACGGCCTCGCGGCCTTCCTCCTGCTGGTTGGGGGCTTCGTCCTCGTCGATGCCCTCGGCCTGGAGAAGGGATTCGCCGACCAGCCGGTGCAGCCGTACGCCGTCCCGTACATCGTCGGAGGTGCGCTCGTCCTGCTCGGGATCCTTCTCGCGATCGCCACCGCGCGAGGCGACATCCCGGAGTCGGACGAGGGCGAGGACATCGACCTCACCCAGGGCACGGACGTCCGGACGATGGGGATGCTTGCGGTCGTCCTCGTCGCGAACCTCGCGCTGATCAACTTCCTCGGCTGGGCGATCACCGGCGCCCTGCTCTTCGTCGGCGCCACTCGCGCCCTCGGCAGCCGAACCCTGGTCCGTGACATCGCCGTGGGCGTCGCCCTGTCGGTCGGCTCCTGGTACGCCTTCTACGTCTTGCTCGGCGTGCCGATCCCTGCCGGCATCCTGGATGGAGTGCTCTGAGATGGACATGTTGCTCGAAGGCTTCCAGCAAGCCCTGACCCCCACGAACCTCCTGTTCGCCTGCGTCGGCGTGCTCCTCGGCACTGCCGTCGGCGTACTGCCCGGCATCGGCCCGGCGATGGCCCTCGCGTTGTTGCTGCCGGTCACCTACAGCGTCGGCCCCGACAGCGCACTGATCATGTTCGCCGGCGTCTACTACGGCGGCATGTACGGCGGCTCCACGACGTCGATCCTGCTCAACACGCCTGGCGAGTCCTCGTCGGTCGTGACCGCTCTCGAAGGCAACAAGATGGCGAAACGGGGCCGCGCAGCACAGGCGCTCGCGACAGCCGCGATCGGTTCCTTCGTCGCTGGCACTATCGGCACCGTCCTGCTCTGGATCCTGATGCCGCGGGTCTCCGACGTGGTCGTCAAGCTCGGTGCGCCGTCGTACTTCGCGCTGATGCTGCTGGCCTTCATCGCCGTCACCTCAGTGCTCGGGTCGTCCAAGCTGCGCGGCTTCATCGCCCTGTTCCTCGGCCTGACCATCGGGTTGATCGGCACCCAGACCGGACAGGCGCGGCTCACCTTCGGCGAGGCCAAGCTGGCTGACGGGATCGACATCGTGGTGGTCGCCGTCGCGATCTTCGCGATCGGCGAGGCACTGTGGGTCGCCGCCCACCTGCGGCGCAAGCCGCTGGAGATCATCCCCGTCGGCCAGCCCTGGATGGGACGCGAGGACTGGAAGCGTTCCTGGAAGCCGTGGCTGCGCGGCACCGCGTACGGATTCCCGTTCGGCGCACTTCCTGCTGGAGGTGCCGAGCTGCCGACGTTCCTGTCGTACATCACCGAGAAGAAGCTGACGAAGCACCCCGAGGAGTTCGGCAAGGGCGCGATCGAGGGTGTCGCCGGTCCCGAGGCCGCCAACAACGCCTCGGCCGCGGGCACCATGCTGCCGCTGCTCACGCTCGGCCTGCCGACCACGGCGACCGCTGTGATCATGCTCTACGCGCTGCAGAGCTACGGCATCCAGCCCGGGCCGCTCCTGCTCGAGAACGAGCCCGGTCTGGTGTGGGCGCTGCTCGCCAGCCTGGCCATCGCCAACACACTGCTGCTGGTGATCAACCTGCCGATGGCTCCCCTCTGGGCGAAGCTCCTGCAGATCCCCCGGCCGCAGCTCTACGCCGGCATCCTGTTCTTCGCGACGCTCGGCGCCTACAGCGTCAACTTCCAGGCCTTCGACCTGGCTCTCCTGCTGGCCTTCGGCGCCCTGGGATTCGCCATGCGGCGGTTCGGGATCCCGGTCCTGCCACTGATCGTCGGCGTGATCCTCGGCCCGAAGATGGAAGCCCAGCTGACCGAGGCACTGGCACTGTCCGGCGGTGACGTGAGCACGCTGTGGGGCGAGCCCGTGGCGGTGATCGTCTACATCGTGATCGCCATCCTGCTGACCGCCGTGACTCTCAACGGCCTGCGCCGACCGGCATCCGCCGAGCCCACGATCATGGACGACGACAAGGAACTGGTGGAGCGATGAGCACCGCGAATCCGTTGAAGCCGACCTGCGTGGTCGCGGCCTACAGCGCCGACATCTACGGCAAGGCAGCCATCGAGTACGCCGAAGCGGTGGCTCGCGCCGCCGGGGCGCGACTGGTGGTCGTCAACGCCACCCGCGGCGACGCCCTGGTCGACAGCCGCTTCGCCCACGACACCGACATCGATGCCCTGCGCGACCGCCTGGTCGCTGAGGGACTTGCGGTCGAGGTTCGCCACGACGTCGTACCCGATGTCGCGGAAGCGGTGGTGACCGCGGCCGAGGAGGTGCAGGCCGACCTGGTCGTGGTCGGCGTGCGTCGTCGTACGCCCGTCGGGAAGCTGCTCATGGGCAGCGTCGCGCAGCGGGTCATCCTCGACGCGCACTGCCCCGTGGTGGCGGTCAAGCCGGCCTGACGGCGTCAGCTGACGGCGTGGACCAGGGTCTCCTGCAGGAAACCGAGCCACTCGTAGATGTGGTGGGCCTGGGCACGCGGGTCCTCGTCGGGCAGTGAGTCCCAGTAGTCGTCGTCACCCTCCTCGACCCCGAGGCGGGTGCCGAGGGCGAGACGCAGGTCGGTGAAGGAACGCATCCAGACCAGGGCCGTCTCCTGGTCGAGCTCGACGTCGATGGTCAGGTCCTCGTCGGTCGGCTCCTGGGGCAGGCCCGCCTCTTCGAGGACGTCAATGATCGTGGCGGCCGCGCGGGACTTCCCGTCGCGCAGGGCACCTTCGGTGAAGCGACGGAACTCGCCGGCCGACTCCTCGTCGCCCTGGTAGGCGTTGGGGAAGAGCCGCAGCAGGACCGGGTCCTCGGGCTCGGTGGTCGGGCCGGAGAAGTCGAGCATCTGCTCCAGCGGGTCCTTGGTGGCCGACGGGATCGCCGACTCGTTGTGGAGCAACTCGACGATCTGCGCTGCAAGCGAGCGCAGCAGGTCGGCCTCGAAGACCGGGAAGGTCGCGTGGATGACCTTGCTCCGGCGATGCCGGACGAATCCAGACACGTCGCTCACTCAGCCTTCGACAGGGTGGCCCACAGGCCGTACTCATGCATGGCCTGGACGTCGCGTTCCATCTCTTCGCGGGTACCGGTGCTGACCACGGACTTCCCGTCCTCGTGGACCTCGTGCATCAGCTTCTCCGCCTTCTTCTTGCCGTAGCCGAAGTGCTTCTGGAAGACGAAGGTGACGTAGGACATCAGGTTCACGGGGTCGTTCCACACGATCGTCACCCAGGGGGTGTCGAGTCTCGTGGTCGCGTCGAGGGAGAGGTCCTGCTCGACTCCCGGATCCACCTCGACAGGGCTCGCGGTTGTCACGACTCCATGGTGTCACACGGGCAGGGGCCGCCCGAACGTCAGGAGCACCACTTGTCGGCCAGCGTGGTGACGACGTTGAAGTTGCGGTTGGTGGCCACGACCCCGAGCGCCTTCTCGAGCTTGTAGGGGTCGACTCCCCCGGCCTCGTAGCCCGGACCGAGCAGCACATGGGCGGCGCGTCCACGCACCACGACCGCGTTGACGTCGTCGCTGCGCGCCTCGACCTCCGCGACCTTCGCGGCGGCGGGCTTCTCCTTGAGGAGGTAGAGGTAGTGCCGCTCGAGATCGTTGCGGGACGCGGTGAGCTCGCGGGCGTCCTCGGCGATGGCCGTGAGCTCAGCCGGCGTGAACACGATGGTCGGTACGGCGAAGCCGGCCTGCTCCTCGTACGCCTTCTCCAGCGCCGCCTCCACCTTCGCCCGCGACCGCAGCCCGATCGTCAGGCGGACGTTGCCGGTGTTGATGTGGGTCGCCACGTCCGTCCCGCCCGCGGCCTCGGTCGCCGTGATGATGTCGGCCTTGGGGAACTTCCGGTTCGGCCCGAGGTTGATGGCGCGGAGGAACGCGACGTACGACGGCATGGGTCCAGTCTGGCGCACGACGCCGACAGGGCACGTGGTTCGGGCGGGTGCATGAGCGACACACCGTTCGCGGGTCTGGCAGGCACAGCCACGCTCAGAGGAGCAGCACAGCGCGCCAACGGTGTGTCGCTCGTGCAGCGACGGCTCCGAGAGCTCGTCAGCTGAAGATCATGCAGCTCGACGTGGCGTACGCGACGAGGCGGTCCTGGCCGTCGTACAGCTTCGCCTCGGCCAACGCCGTACGACGACCACGCTGGATCACCGAGCCGACGGCCCGGAGGCGGCCGGAGTCGACAGTGACGGCACGGAGGAACTTCACGGTGAGGTCGAGGGACGTGTAGCCCTCGCCGACGGCGAGCGTGGAGTGCACGGCGCAGCCACACGCGGAGTCGAGGAGCGTGGCGAAGACGCCGCCGTGGACGCTGCCGATCGGGTTGTAGTGGCGCAGCTGAGGGTCGAGCTCGAAGATCGCGGTGCCGCGCTCGGGGACCTCGAAGCCGACGAACCCGAGGGTGTCCGCGATCGGGGCCGGGGGCAGGTGGCCGTCGAGGATCGCGTGCAGCTGCTCGAACCCGTCGAGCGTCGCCACGTCGATCTGGGTCTTGATCGCGGACTCAGTCATGCGTCCATGGAAGCAGTCCGAGGCTGAGTCTGTCAATGAGACCTAGATCGCCCTATGCTGGCCAGGTGAGCACCCACCAAGCCGTCACCGACGCTCCCCCGGCCCTGGCCTGGTCCGTCGAGAACTGCACCCTCGGCCGGGCGATGGCGATCCTCGGCGAGCGGTGGACGGTCGTCGTACTGCGCGAGGTCTTTCTCGGCGTACGACGGTTCGACGACATCCGGCGGCATGCAGGAATCCCCCGGCAGGTGCTGACGAACCGGCTCGCGACGCTCGTCGACGAGGGCCTGCTCCGCAAGGAGCCCTATCGACCCGACGGGGCGCGCACGCGCCACGAGTACCGACTCACCGACAAGGGCCTGGAACTCCAGCCGATCCTGTTGGCGATCACCCAGTGGGGAGACCGGCACCTCGCCGACCCCAAGGGCGCTCCGATCGAGTTCATCCACCGCGACTGCGACGAACCGATCCACGTCGAAGTGCACTGCGCGGCCGGCCACCATGTCGCCGACCCGCGAACGGTGAGCAGCCGGCCGGGACCGGGCGCGCGACCGTTCGCCTGACGCTTGCGACACCTCGGAGCCCCAACACGCACACTTCGTGGCCCCACTTGCCACACTTCGTGCGTCAGGAGGACTTGCGCATCGCCCATTCGCGGACGCGGTCGATCCGCTTCTGCAGCTGCTCGGCGTTCGCGACCGCGGCAGCGGGACCGCCGCACTCCTTGCGCAGGGCGGCGTGGGTGATGCCGTGTGCCTGGCCGGTGCGGTGGTTCCACGACGCGACCAGGCCGTTGAGCTCGCGGCGCAGGACGGCGAGGTGCTCGTGGGTGGTGACGTCCGCCAGCGTGTCGGCGGGGCGTGCGTCCTCGACCGCCTTGTTGGTGCGGCGACGGTCGGACTGGCGCTGCTGCAGCAGCTCCCGCATCTGGCCGGGCTCGAGGAGCCCGGGGATACCGAGGAAGTCCATCTCCTCGTCCGACCCCGACAGGACCTCGCCCTCGTGGCCGAACTGCGCGCCGTCGTACAACGCGTGGTCGAAGCGGGCCTCGGACCCGAGCGCCTCGAAGGGTGTCGCGTTCAGGTCGTCGGAGGCGGCGTCGCCGGCCTCGGCCTGGGCGAGCAGGTCGTTCTCGGCGGCGAAGATGTCGCCGTCGTCGTTGACCTTGCGGCCCAGCACGTGGTCGCGCTCGACCTCGAGCTCGGAGGCGTAGGTCAGCAGGTTCGGGACCGACGGTAGGAAGACCGACGCGATCTCGCCGCGCGTCCGGGCGCGGACGAACCGCCCCACGGCCTGGGCGAAGAACAGCGGGGTCGAGGTGGTGGTCGCCCACACACCGACCGCGAGGCGCGGGACGTCGACGCCCTCGGACACCATCCGGACCGCGACCATCCAGCGCTTGTCGTTGTCGGTGAACTCGGAGATCTTCTTCGACGCGGCCTTCTCGTCCGACAGGACGACGGTGGCGGCCTCGCCCGTGATCGCGCGGAGCAGCTTGGCGTAGGCGCGGGCCGAGTCCTGGTCGGACGCGATGACGAGTCCACCCGCATCGGGGACGTGTCGTCGTACCTCGGAGAGGCGCTTGTCGGCGGCGGCGAGCACCGACGGCATCCACGAGCCGCTCGGGTCGAGGGCGGTGCGGAGCGCGTGCGCCGTCATGTCCTTGGTGAGCGGCTCGCCGAGGCTGGCCGTGACCTCGTCACCCGCGCGGGTGCGCCACTGCATCTCGCCGGAGTACGCCAGGAACAGCACCGGACGGACGACATGGTCGGCGAGCGCCTGGGCGTAGCCGTAGGTGTAGTCGGCGACCGAGGTCGGGACGCCGTCCTCACCGGGCTGGTAGGTGACGAACGGGATCGGGTTGACGTCCGAACGGAACGGCGTCCCCGTCAGCGCCAGGCGACGGGCGGCGGGCTCGAAGGCCTCGCGCACGCCCTCGCCCCAGCTGAGCGAGTCACCCGCGTGGTGCATCTCGTCGAGGATCACGAGCGTCTTGAAGCGCTCGGCGCGGATCCGCATCGCGAGCGGATTGACGCCGACGCCCGCGTAGGTCACCGCGACGCCGACGTAGTCACTGGCGATCTTGCCCTTGCCAGCGGAGTACGTCGGGTCGATCGGCAACCCGGCGCGCGCTGCCGCTTCAGCCCACTGCAGCTTGAGGTGCTCGGTGGGCGCGACGATGATCAGCCGGTCGACGATGCGGCGCCCCAGCAACTCGGCGGCGACCGTCAGCGCGAAGGTCGTCTTGCCGGCACCAGGGGTCGCCACGGCGAGGTAGTCCCGTGGATTGCGGGAGAGATAGTCCTGGAGCGCGGCCGTCTGCCAGGCACGCAGCGACGGCGCCGTGCCCCAGGCTGCCCGCTCCGGCCAGGCCGGACCGAGCGACGTCACGAGTCCTTACCGGGCCCGTCCCCGGGAGCGTCCCCATCGCTGAGGCCCTCCCAGATCTCCTTGCAGTCCGGGCAGACCGGGAACTTCTCGGGCGCGCGGCTCGGCACCCACACCTTGCCGCACAGGGCGACGACGGGCGTGCCCATGACCATGGCCTCGGTGAGCTTGTCCTTGTCCACGTAGTGGGAGAACCGCTCGTGGTCACCCTCGTCGGTCGGGACGGTCCGCCGCTCCTGGAGCGTGTCGGTGTCAGTCGAGAATCCGATGGTGGTCACGGCACCAGAGTCTAGTGCCCACCGGAGACATCGACGTCAGCCGGCAGCTGTCGCCAGACGATCGCGGCGACCACGAGCGTGATCACGGCTCCCGCGAGCCCGATCGCCCCGAAGGCGTCGGCGTACGACGCCAGGGCGGCCGCTTCGGCAGGGGTACCCAGCGCACCCGTGAGTGACTCCACCGCTGCGTGGTCGGCGCCGGCGGGCAGGCCGGCGCGGTAGACGATGCCGGCGAGACTGCCGAGCACCGCGATCCCGATCACCCCACCGACCTCGTAGGACATCTCCTCCATCGCCGCCGCCGATCCGGCCTGGTGGGTCGGCGCGCTGCCCATGATCAGGGCCGAGGCCAGGCCCAGTGCCGCCGTACCGAAACCGGCGAGGAGGAACGCGATCGCGACGCCGGCGTACGGCATCGGACGCGGCAGCAGCCACAGCACGAGCAGTCCGGCCGCCAGGACGACGAGCCCGCCGACCAGGACGTTGCGCGCGCCCACGCGGGCAGCCAGCGCCGGCGCCAACGGCGGACCGACCAGGCCGCCGACCGCCATCGGGAGCAGCGCGACGCCGGCGAAGAGCGGCGTCCAGCCCTGCACGAGCTGCAGCCATTGCGCTCCCACGAACAGCAGCGAGATCATCACCGTGCTGGTGACCAGCGCCGTGAGCACACCCGAACGGAAGACCGGGTTGGCGAACAGGCCGACCGCCAGCATCGGGTCTGACTGGTGCAGGCAACGGCGCACGAACGCCGTCACCAGGCCGACGCCGGCCAGCAGTACGACGACCGTGACCGGGTCCAGCCCGGACTTCCCGACGTGCTTGATGGCGTAGACCGTTGCCGCCATGCCGGCGACCGACAGCAGCACTCCGGTCGCGTCGATCCGCCCCGGGCGGTCCGAGCGGCTCTCGGGCAGCAGCACCCGGCCGGCGAGGAACGCGACGACCATCAGCGGGACGTTGACGAGGAACGCAGCCTGCCAGCTGTACGCATGCAGCAGCGCACCGCCGACGATCGGACCGACGGCGCCGCCGACGGCGGCCATCGACGCCCAGAGGCCGAGCGCGAACGCGCGCTCGCGGGCGTCGGGGAACAGGGCACGGATCAGCGACAGGGTCGCCGGCATGATCATCGCGCCGCCGACGCCGAGGAGGGCACGGACCACGATCACGTCACCGGGCGAACGGGCGGCGAGTGCAGCGAGCGAGGCCACCGCGAACACGGTGAAGCCTGCGAGCAGCATCCGGCGGCGTCCCCAGCGGTCGGCGAGGGCGGCGACGGGGACGAGCAGGCCAGCAAGGACGAGTGCGTAGACATCGACGATCCAGAGCTGCGCGAGGGCACCGGCCTGCAGGTCGGCGGTCAGGTCCGGGAGGGCGACGTTGAGGACCGTCATGTCCATGACGACGACGAGGAGGCTTGCGGCGAGAACCGCCAGGCCGGCCCAGCGGCGCGGGTCCGCCGTCGTTGCCGGGGCGTCGGGGATCACCTGGGTCATCGCGCGACCCCGCCGTCGAGGAAGGTCGAACGAACGAGCTCGATCGCGTCGCGGCGGGCGATGTCACCCGCGACGAGGGCGTCGCGGACGGCGATCAGCAGTCCGTAGACGCTGTGCCCGAGCCAGCGCGCAGGCACGTCGGCGCGGAGGAGCCCCGCGGCCTGGGCCGCGGCGTAGAGGGCGACCTCGCGGGTGAACAGCGCGTCGGCCCGCGCCTTGAGTGCGGGGTCGTTGATGACCGTCGAGTCGGTCAACGCGATGCCGAACTCCTCGCTGTCGGCGACGAACCGGCCGATCATGTCGTCCATCGCGACGCGGATCCGCGCGGCGTCGCGCGACGCGACCGCTCCCTCGACGTCGACCTCGCCCAGGATCTCCTCCCACGCGTCGAGCGACCGGCTGCCGATCTCCCGGAGCAGGTCCTCGCGGGTGGCGAAGTGGCGGTGCACCGTCGCCCGGCCGACGCCGGCGGCGGCGGCGATCTGGGCCATGGATGCGGCGGGTTCAGTGGTGAGCAGGCGCTGGGCTGCGGCCAGCACGGTGTCGCGGGTCGACATTCGAATCTCCTTCGTGAGACATCACTGTCTCACATGAGACACAAATGTCTCAACTCGAAGAAGGTCAGTTCAGCTCGGGGTCGATCGGACGCGTCGCATGGAAGGCCAGGTCACCGGGCTGGCGGCGCAGCACCTGGCGCCACAGGTTCCGGGTCTCCTCGCCGAACACGTCATCGACCTCGCCGGGGACGACGTACCAGCTGCCCTCGGCCACCTCGGCCTCGAGCTGGCCCACGCCCCAGCCGGAGTAGCCGGCGAAGATCCGTAGCCGGTCGACCGTGCCCGCGACGAGCTCGCGCGGGGTGTCGAGGTCGAGCAGGCCGACCCGCCCCCAGCAAGGCCGGAACCCGGCGGCGTCCTCGCCACCGGGAAGGGCGAGCGCCACGGCGATCGCGCCGTCGGTCGAGACCGGGCCGCCCTGGAAGAGCACCTCGGGTTCCTCGACGACGTCACCCCACTCCCCCAGGACCTCGGAGACGGGCAGGACGGTGGGTCGGTTGAGCACGACACCCAGGGCGCCGTCGTCGTTCACGTCGAGCAGCAGTACGACGGTGTCGACGAAGTTGGGATCGAGCAGGCCGGGAGTCGCGAGCAGCAACCGCCCGGCAGCCAGACCACTGGTGGAGGTGGGATGGGCGTCGCTCGACATGGCCCCATCATCGCCCACCCGGGAGCTCTGGGCCGAGAAGCGTCAGTGGAGACGTTTCAGCCCCGGACCCGACGCGGTTGGGAGGGAGGGTGCGTCAGGTCCGGGGCTGAACTCAGGGGGTCGCGATCAGGCAGCGACCACAGCGCGCAGGCGCGCAACGAGCGTGCCGCGCGGCGCTTCGGGCTCCGCGTACTGGACGTCCGCGGGGATCATCGGGATGCCGCGGTGCAGCAGGCGGGCCCGCTCCTCGATCTCGGAACCGACGCGACGGGCGGTCTCGTCCGCGATGGACGTCCGGCCCGCGTTGACGGCCAGGAGCTGCTGCTCCTTGAACGCGGCGGCGGCCATGGCCGTGGCCATCGCGTCGTCGGTCGGGTTCGCGGTGTAGTGGTCGATGATCAACCGGACGCCGGCGAGCTCGTGGGCAGTGTTGCTCCACGCGATCGCGACGGCCTCGTCGAGATCCATCGGCTGGTGGGACAGCATCCGGTCGATCTGACCCGACAGGCGCGTGTGCCACTTGAGGGTGAGGGCGCCGAGCAGGTCGAGCTCGTCACGGAAGCCCGTGGAGACGCCTTCGACGTCCATGGGCAGCAGGCCGTCACGACGGACGGCCGAAGTCGCGATCACGGAGCGGAGGGTTTCGCCACGTGAGTGAAAGGCCTTCCAGGTCATGGTCAGCTCCTTTGTCTTCTTCTAGCGGTTCCGGACACCGGAGGTGCCCGACATACCACCGGTACGTACTACGAGTATGGCCCAGACCGGCGGTATGCCCAATGGCACGACACCGTGATCCCGAACACCCGGGCAAGTGACCGCTGTCACCCCTGACCTGCGGTGATGCCTATGCTGGGCCCGTGGCGAAGTCGGTTTCCAAGTTGGTCCCCAAGGTCCCGGGCGGGTCCCTGCGGGCGTCGTACTCCGCCTCGACGAAGCGCGCACTGGTCGACGTCGCCGAGGCGCTCTTCGCCGAGAAGGGGTACGCCGGCACCTCGCTGGACGCCATCGTGAGCGGTGCGCGGGTCACCAAGGGCGCCCTCTACCACCACTTCTCCGGCAAGCAGGCGCTGTTCGAGTCCGTCTTCGAGCGGGTCGAGCAGGAGTCCTCCAAGCGCATCCAGAAGGCACTGCGCAGCGAACGCGACCCGTGGCTCAAGGCGCTGCTCGGCCTGCGGTCCTTCCTCGATGTCGTGCAGGAAGGCACCTACCGCCGCATCGTCATCCAGGACGGCCCGGCCGTGCTGGGCTACGAGCGGTACCGCGAGCAGGAGGAGCGCTCGACCTTCGCCAACATCGTGGAGATCCTGCGCGCCACCCTCGACGCCGGCAAGTGGGAGCTCGACGAGGAGATGGTGCAGACGTTCGCACGGATCTTCTTCGGCGCGATGTCGTCCGCCGGGGAGACCGTGGCCACCGCGACCGACCCGGAGGCGGCGGCCGCGCGCGTCGAGACGGCGATCGGCTTCCTGCTGGCGGGCGTCCAGAGTCTCGTCGACCAGGGCGTCGACATGCCGAGCGCCTTCACCGTCGACGACGAAGAGGCCTGACGAGGAGGGCTGGCCGGGGACCGACCAGCCCTCGTCACGTCACTTGCCGAAGACGACCGATCCGCCGTTGGCCTCGGCTGGCACCAGCTCGATCCAGACCTTGCCCGCGGGCACGGTGAGGGGTCCGGCAGCCGTCTTGAGCGTGAGCGGCGCGCCCAGCTTTGCCTTGGACCACTCGCCCTCGATCAGGTTGCCGCCGTGGAAGAGCTGCGCCGTACCGCCACCGGTGAACTTGCTCTCCGGCACGAAGTTGCCGGCCGGGTCGGTGTAGCCGGCGTCGACGACGTCGACCCGCAGCACCAGGACCGAGTCGGGCTGGAACCGGTCGCCCTTGGCTGCGTTGGAGTTCTTGTTGACGTAGTGGCCGTCGCGGAACACCCAGTTGGTGGTGTGGCTGCCGAAGTGCGCGGACAGCGTGCGGGCCGGGATGCCCGCGGGCAGGTCTGCGGCAGTGCCCCACGGGAGGTAGTCGGCCGGACGCTCGTCCTTGCCGTCCCGCGTCGCCTTGCCGACCTTCTTCAGGCTGGTGAAGAGGTTGTACGGCGCCGAGCGGCTGTTGTTCCGGTAGAAACCGGGGCCACCCTCCTGGAAGTACTTGATCTTGGCCTTGTTGATCCGGTCGATCGTGATCTGGGCCGCGCCACTGGTCGTGATGACCCCGTCCACCGGGGAGACGATGCCGATGTCGCTGGCCCGCATCGAGCGGACCGGGCCGACGTCGCCCGGGAGCTGCGAGTAGTAGAAGGCTGCCAGGCGGGTGATCCCGCCCTCGACGAGCTCCTCGACCACGAGGTCGGCCTTGCCCAGCCCGACCTGGGGAGCGCTGCTCGGCGAATTGTCGATCTTGGTGACGATGACCGGGTGGTCCAGCGCGACGCTCTCACCGAGCGGTGCCTCGAGGCCGGTCAGCGGCCAGGTCTCCGGCTCTGCCGGCTCCGGGGCAGCCGAGGTCTCCTCGTCGGGCGTCGACTCCTTCTTGGGGTCGTCACCGCCGCCGCAGCCGGCAAGGACCAGGCTCAGGGCGACCAGGGTGGCGGGCAGGGCAGATCGAACCTTCGAGAAGCGCACGCAGCAAGTCTGGACCACGCCCCTCACGTACGACGGAGCCGCCCCCGCGTGTCGCGGGGACGGCTCCGTGTTGCTCAAGCGGGAGCGCTCACGTGCCGAGCGAGATGCCGCCGTCGACGTAGATGGTCTGGCCGGTGATGTAGGACGACTCGTCGGCCGAGAGGAACGTGACCGCGGCCGCGATGTCCTCGGGGAAGCCGACCCGGCGGACCGGGTTGGCCTCGGCGTTGAGGCGACGGAACTCGTCGACGTCCAGCTTCAGGCGGGCGGCGGTGGCGTCGGTCATCTCGGTGGCGATGAAGCCGGGGGCCACGGCGTTGGCGTTGATGCCGAACGGGCCGAGCTCGATGCCGAGGGTCCGGGTGAAGCCCTGGATGCCCATCTTCGCGGCGGAGTAGTTGGCCTGGCCGCGGTTGCCCAGCGCGGAGATGCTGGAGACGTTGACGACCTTGCCGTACTTCTGCGCGACGAAGTGCTTCTGGGCGGCCTTCGTCATCAGGAAGGCGCCCTTGAGGTGCACGCCCATGACGAGGTCCCAGTCCTCCTCGGTCATCTTGAAGAGCAGGTTGTCGCGGGTGATGCCCGCGTTGTTCACGAGGATGTGGATGCCGCCGAGCTCGGTCACGACGCGCTCGACGCCGGCCTCGACGGATGCACCGTCGGACACGTTCGCGCCGACGCCGATGGCCTTGGCTCCCTCGACGAGCGGCAGCTTCGCCGCGGCCTCCGCAGCGGCGGTCTCGTCGAGGTCGACGATCGCGACCGACGCGCCCTCCTCGGCGAACCGGGTGGCGGTGCCGAAGCCGATGCCGCGTGCTGCTCCGGTGATGACGGCTACGCGCCCGTCGAAACGACCCATGTGCTTACCTTTCAGCGGTTCCAGAAGACGATCGGCCGCAGCCTACGCGTCCGGTACGACGCGCCGGCGTGCGCCCACGATGGTGGCAGCATGCGGAGGGCAGCCCACCCACGTGCCCCTCGGAGGCCCGCCATGAAGAAGCTCGCCCTCGCCCTGGCCGGAACAACCGCCGCGGTGACCCTCGCCACCGGTCCCGCACCGGCCGCCCACGCGGCGGGCGAGAGCTACTCCGCACCGTTGACGACGGCAATCAATTCACTGCAGGTCGCGACCGAGGTCCGCACCGGCTACGACCGGGCCAAGTTCACCCACTGGATCGACGCCGACGGCGACGGGTGCAGCACCCGCAACGAGGTGCTCGACGTCGAGTCCGAGAACAGCGTGACGTGCAGCAACCTCAGCGGCGGCCGCTGGTACTCCTACTACGACCGGGTGTCGTGGACGAACCCCTCCGACGTCGACATCGACCACATGGTGCCGCTGGCCGAGGCCTGGGACTCGGGCGCCCGGAGCTGGACCGCCGCGCAGCGCCAGGCCTATGCCAACGACCTCGGCGACAGCCGCTCGCTCGTCGGGGTGACCGACAACGTCAACCAGGCCAAGGGCGACCAGGACGTCGCCGAGTGGTTGCCGACCTACGACAAGTGCCGCTACCTGCGGGAGTTCGTCGCCGTGAAGATTCGATGGCGGCTCTCGGTGAACTCCTCCGAGAGGACCGCGATGCAGGATCTCGCGGCGGGGTGCACCAACAGCACCATCACGGTCACCCGCGCCATCTGAGGTCGGCTCGGGTCAGCCCTGCTTCGTCAGCCCTGCTTCGTCAGGGCCGCGGCGATGCGCGCCGCGTAGTCACGGGGCTCCCCGTCGGCGTACTTCCGCCGGGGCCAGAAGAACCCGCGCAGGCCATCACCCTTGGTGCGCGGCACGACGTGCAGGTGCAGGTGCGGCACCGACTGGCTGACCGTGTTGTTGATCGCGACGAAGCTGCCCTGCGCGCCGAGGCCCTCGACCATCGCGGTCGCCAACCGCTGCGCGGCGGCAAGGAATCCGTCGCGCTGACCGGCCGGGAGGTCGGGCAAGGTCACGACGTGCTGGCGGGGCACCAGCAGGACGTGACCCTTGAAGACCGGTCGCCGGTCGAGGAAGGCGACGAAGTCCGGCTCGTCGAGGACGACGTCCGCTGGCAACTCCCCCGCAACGATGGAACAGAAGACACAGTCGGCCACTGCTCGAGACTAGTGCCGACCCTCAGTCACACACGGCGTCACCGCAGCCGGGCACCACGATGACCCGGCCGAACCGGGGTACGGCGTCGAAGTGCTGGCTGTCGGAAGTGGCATAGCTCCAGCGGAGCCCGTGCTTCGTCATGATGCGGACGACCGGATGGGTCCGCGACCGCCACGCCACCCGGGAGTGGGAGCGGCTCGGCCACCAGGCGTTGGGCACCCATCCGAGTCGCGACCGATAGGGGTTCTCCCAGGTGTTCAGGTCCAGCGAGCGGCCGTAGCTGTGCGGGCTGCGGACGCCGGGGCGCCCGACCACCCAGCGGCAGTTGAAGGCCGACGTGTTGCCGGCCGCCATCGACTCGTAGTCGTCGGCGCCATTGACCCGCTTGGACCAGCCGAAGCGGTCCACGCGGTACATCGAGCGGATGGGGAGCTTCGCCTGGTACATGTCGGACAGCGCCGCCGCCATCTGCCGGATCACCGAAGCTGCCGCGACGAGCTCGCCCCGGCGGCGGTAGCCCTGGTAGTCCCAGTAGTTGATGCGCAGGAGCCGGAGGCTGGACCGGCCGACCGGGCACCCGCGGTGCCAGCTGCGCCCGACCATGCTGCGCCAGACGGCATCGGAGATGCGGGTGATGACCGGGTAGGCCCCGGCTCCGGTGGCCCGGGGTTGTGCGGGCAGGGCGATGCGGGGTCGCGGCGCGGACGCCGGCAGCGCGACCGGCACGCCCGCCGGAAGGTTGTCGACCAGGCGCGAAGCACTGACGGACCGCGCCGCCCACGGCACACCCAGGCTCAGGGCGCGGTACCGGCTGTCGACCCGGGGCGTCACGCGGACGTCGACGTACCCCGCGGCGTTGGTGTCCACGATCGTCACCCAGCGCCAGACGCCGCCGACGTACTGCTGCAGGGCGACGCGGCCCGGGACGGGTGTGCCTTCCACGGTCTTCCAGGTCATGCGCAGGGTGACGGCCTGTTCGTCGACCACCGTGGCCGGTCCGGTGAGCGAGGTCGACGTCGGCAAGGCGCTCAGGGGCAGGACGTACTCCACCGAGACGGGTGCGTTCGTCTCGTCGCCGGCGTACGACGCCCGCAGCAGGTTGCGCGTCGGCGACCGGTCGACGGGCACGGCCAGCGTGGCGGCGCCCGCCGTGTCGGTGATCAGCGGACCGCCGACGGGCTGCCAGGCGACGCCGTCCCATCGCTCGACGACGACCGGCGCTCCCGCGACGGGCGCCCCCGCCGCGACGAGCGAGAGCGTCACCGTGGTGTCGCGGTCGGCGTACGACGCCGGAGCGGACAGGCTCAGGGTCGTGGGTGTCGCGGCTGCTGCCGACCCCGCGACCGCGATCGGCAGCACCGCCCCGACCAGCAACGCCGTCAGCAGCGTGACGAGCGCAGAGCGGATGGGCGGGGATGAGATGGCGCGAGGTCCCGGACGCACCACCCCATCTTGACCCCCGGCCCCCAATCCGGTCGGCACTTCGCCCGCAAGTCGGGGATCAGTTCGCGGCGACCGCCCGCTCACCCACCCATGCGTCGCGCGCGGCGACCGCGATGTCGGGCTGGTCGGTGAACAGGGCGTCGACACCGGCGTCGAGGAACGCGCGGATCTCCCCCACCAGGTTGCCGTGCGCGTTCGGGTCGGTGCCGATCCGGTGGTTCGTCGGGAGGAACTGGTTCTCCGCGCGCAGTGTCCAGGTGACCACCTTCAGGCCCGCGGCGTGCGCGTCGCTGACGACGTTGCTGGGCACGCCGATGGCCCCGGCAGCGTCGCGCGGCAGGATCAGGTTCTTGGTCGGCGAGACCCAGTCGGCGTACGTCGCGATCTCGGCGAGGCCGGCCGGCGTCACCAGGTCGCGGTAGGTCGTCGGGAGGCCCGCGGCCTTGAGGTCGTACGGCGCCCCGCTGCCGTCGACCAGCTGGGCGATCGGCGCGGCGGACAGCCGGTCGAGGTCGCGCAGGTTGCCCGTCTCGAAGGACTGGAGCACCACCTTCGCGTTGCGGCGGTCCAGACCGTGTCGGCGCAGGCTGCGCACCAGCGGCTCCTCCATCGAGAGGCCGATCCCGTCGAAGTACGTCGGATGCTTGGTCTCCGGCGCGATGCCGATGGTGCGGCCCAGGCGACGGGACTCGACCTGGACGAGCTTGATCACCTCGTCGAACGTCGGCACCTCGAACTTGCCGTCGTACACGGTGTTGCCGGGACGGACCGCGGGCAGCCGCTCCTTGGCACGCAGGGTCTTCAGCTCGGCGAGGGTGAAGTCCTCGGTGAACCAGCCGGTGATCTGCGTGCCGTCGACCGACTTCGTCGTCCTGCGGCTGGCGAACTCGGGGTGGGTGGAGACGTCGGTGGTGCCGCTGATCTCGTTCTCGTGGCGGGCGACGAGGACGCCGTCCCTGGTCGAGACGAGGTCGGGCTCGACGTAGTCGGCGCCCATCTGGATGGCCAGGCGGTAGGCCGCCAGCGTGTGCTCGGGGCGGTAGCCGGACGCACCGCGGTGGGCGATGACCAACGGCTCCGTCGCGGACCAGCCGGACCGGTTGTTGTCGGCGCCTGCGCCGCTGTCGGGGTCCGCGTGTGCGGGAAGGGTCGTGGCGCCGATGGAGACGAGCGCGAGGGTGGTGGCTGCAAGGAAGGCGCTTCCGAGCCGGGGCATGGTCCGAGTTGTCATGCCTGCAGCCGACCAGTCGCAGGTGGCGCGCGGCCGATGCGCAGGTGAAGGACCGGCGACCGTCGTGCGTAGGTTGGTGTCATGCGCATCGCCATCGTCGGAGGCAACGGCCAGATCTCCCGCCTGCTGCACCCCCTCCTCGTCGCCGCCGGCCACCAGCCCGTCGCGCTCGTGCGGAACGAGGACCACCGCGCCGGACTCGAGGCGCTGGGAGCCGAGGTGCGCCTGCTCGACATCGAGGGCCAGGACGTCGACGGCTTCGCCGCAGCGTTCGACGGCTGCGACGCGGTCGTGTTCAGCGCCGGCGGTGGGCCGGACGGCAACGTCGAGCGCAAGCGCACCGTCGACCTCGAAGGGGCGTTGAAGTCGATCGCGGCCGCCGGCCAGCTCGGCATCCGGCGGTTCGTCCAGGTCTCGGCGATCAACGTCGACGAGCCCGTGGCCGCCGATGCGGGCGATGTCTGGGCGGCGTACGTCGCCGCGAAGCGCGACGCCGACATCGCGCTGCGCGCCAGCTCCCTGGACTGGACGATCCTGCGGCCGGGCCTGTTGACCGACGAACCCCCGACCGGCCTGGTCGCGCTCGGCGCAGACCTCCCGCGCGGCTCCGTGACCCGCGCCGACGTGGCGGCCGTGCTCGCCGCAGTGGTCGAGCGCGATGACACGATCGGACGGCAGTGGAACCTGATCGGCGGGAACATGTCGGTCAGCGCGGCGATCGACGAGGCAATCCGCGGCTGATCAGGCGCGGAGCACTCCAGCGGACGCAAGTCCGATGCTGCTGATCGTCTCCACCAGCGCGGCCTCGTCGAGGTCGAGGTCGCCGGCCAGCCAGCGCGCGACCACCTCGGTCGTGCCGGAGACGATGAGCAGGGCGACCGCCTGTGCGCGCGGATTGGCCGGTTCCATGTCGACCTCGAACGCATGGCGCAGGATCAGGTCGGCGAACTCGTCGTACGCCGCAGTCCGGCGCTGCTCGAGGACGGGGTGGCGTGACGACTCGACGTACAACCGGGCCGCGCGTTCGTCGGCGGAGACTGCGCTGACCAGAGTCGCGACCGTGCGGGTGAGCCGTTCATCGGTGGAGGTGGCCGGTGCCACGAGCGCGGGAGTGACCGCGACCCGGGCCGCCTCGAAAAAGCTGTCAAGGGCGGCCAGGAGGACTGCTTCCCGGTCGGCGAAGTTCTCGTAGAAGTACCGCTTCGACAAGCCGGCCTTCGCACAGATCGCCTCCGCGGTGGTGCCGGCGACGCCGCTCTCAAGGACGACGTCGAGGCACGCCTCGAGCAGCTGGGCGCGCCGCAGTGCGCGCCGATCATCGGCGCTGACGCCGCGATACGGACGGACTGCTTCGGCCACGACGGACATCTTGACACGTTGCCGTTCCTACTTCATCCTCGAAACAGGAACGGCAACGTTCTTATTTTGACCGGAGGTGTCCCATGGGTTGTTGTCTGGCGCTCGCCTATCTCTTCGCACAGGCTCGCCGAGCCTGGTTCACGGTGCTGCCCGGCACCCCGGCGGTGGCCCTTGCCTTCGCTCCCCCGGCGCGCCGACCGGCACCCGGCGCACCCGCCTTCGCCCTCGCGGCACCTCCGACACGAACGGTTCCCTCCCGCAGGTACGCCGGCCGGGCACTCGTCGCCACCGGTCTCGCCTGGTTCGCCATCGGACTCGTCGGCATGCACGTCTTCGGCTGGTTCGGCTGGGCCGAGACGTCCCTGCTCATCGACACCGCCTTCCACTCCTCCGGGCTGTGGGCCGCGGCCGGCGGCGCCGTACTGCTGGCGGTGAAGGCATGAGCGCGCTGGCCACCGACGAGCGCGTCCGGTTGCTGCTGCCGACACCCGCGCGCGTCGTACCGCCCACCACAGCACGGCGCCAGCGCCGCGCAGTCCTGGTCTTCGCCGGGCTCTGGGCGATCGGCGCCCTGCCCGGCGCGCTCGACCTCGGTGCGGGCTGGATCGCTGCAGGCCTCGGACTCGCGTTCCCCGGCGGTGGTCTCCTGTACGGCGGCCACCCCGTCCTCGCCGCCGTGGCGATCCTCGCCCTGGTGCTCTCCGTGTTCACCTGGTGGGCGACCGGACCGACCGTGCTCCCGCCCGTCGTCTGGATCGCGACCGCAACCCTCGGCGGCGTGGTCGCGGATCAGGGATCGACGACCACCCAGCTCGTCGTCCTGGCGATGGGGCCGACGCTCATCGTCCTGGCCGTCGCCGTCCATCGGGTCCGGCATGCGCAACAGGTCCGCACCGGCGCCCGCCTCAACCAACGCCTCGGCACGGTCGACTTCGTGATCACGGGCTCCCCCGGCCTCGACGTCCGGGTGCCGGTCACCGAGCACTCGGAACAGGACCTCGCCCACCTCCGCTACTCGCTCGACCTGGCACTGCAGCCGCTCGACTCGTTCGAGGGCTTCACGAGGATCGACCAGTTCCGCGAGGCCGCGACCCGCTACCAGCTCAACGCGCTCGGCTACTCCCTCGCGATGGCCCAGTTCACCCGGACGCCTGCTTTCACCGGCTACCTCGCCGAGGGCCAGCGCAACGCCATCGAGAAGATGCTGGACCGGCGGATCTGGGGCTACTGGGCCCTCGAGAACGCGTGGGGCAACCTCGACCTCGACCGGGATCCGGTCGACAACCGCGAGAACATCATGCTGACCGGCTTCCACGGCCTGATGGTCGGCATGTACGAGACCCTCAACGACGACCGGTACTCGCAGCCCGGCGCCCTGAGGTTCCGCTGGAACGATGCCGTCGACTTCGCCCACGACTACGGCAGCCTTGCCGCATCGGTGCACCGCAACGTCCAGGGCTCGGCGTACGGGCTGTTCCCGTGCGAGCCGAACTGGATCTACACGGTGTGCAACACGTTCGGGATGAGCACCCTGCTCAGCCACGACCGACTGCACGGCACGGGCTACTTCCCCGAGGTCGAGGACCGCCTGCGCGAGTCCTACGAGACCGAGTTCCTGCGCCCCGATGGCCGCATCATCGGCGTACGCAGCAGCCATCTCGGCTTGTCGTGGAACCTGTGGGCCGGTCCGTCCATCCAGATCACGACGTCGTACTGGATGCACGCAGCCCTGCCCGACATCGCCCAACGCACCTGGTGGTTGCTCCGCGAGCACGACCTGCGCCGGTCCGGCAGCGCCGTGACCATCCGCCCGACCGTCTCGGCCCGGCTGGACCCGGGCAACTACCAGCTCGGCACCGACACCTACAGCCAGGTCGTCACCCTGATGGCGGCCCGCGAGCTCGGCGACGACGACCTCGCCGCCGAGGTGCAGCGCGGACTCGACGAGCACCAGGAGGTCGCGGAGTCCAACGGCGCGCGGCGCTACGCCAACGCGTCTGGGCTGGCCAACCTCTATGCGAATCTCGGCCGGTTCGGCCGCCACAGCGGCCTGCGCGACCTGGTGAGCTTCGGCGCACCCGAGTCCTGGCGTCGCGGCCCGGTCCTGGCCGAGGCGGCCTATCCCGACGTCCAGGTCGCGAAGGCCGTGACCGACGGGGCCGCCCTCGACCTCGTCCTGCGCCCGGGTGCCGGACCGGTCCGGACCGCCCTGCGCATCGAACGCCTCGCCCCTGGCGGCACCTACGCCGTCACGGGCGCCCTGCAGTCCACGGTCGTCGCCGCCGGCGACGGGTCGGCCATCGTCCAGGTCGACCTGGCAGGTCGACATGTTGTTCGCCTCGCCCCTCACTGACACGGTTGCCTTCGCCCGCCAGGTCGCGATCCTTCTCGACGACGAACCCAGCGCGGTCGGCCACCAGCCGCCCGTCAGCTCGGGTCGAGCGGCTCCATCGAACCGACCCGCAGGACCTTGACCTCGAGCTCGTCGATGACGAGCTTCCTGATCCGGCCCTCGCCCAGCGCCAGCTTGCCGATGGCCACGGCGCCGACCGCGACCGCTCCGACGGCCAGGGCCCCGAGCGCGGCTGCACCGACCGCACTGGCGCCGTACGCCGACGCACCGAGGGCGAGGCTGCCGCGCAACCGGGGAGTGAGGTCGATCTCGTGCTGCATGCCCGCATCCTGACACGCCGCGGGTCCCTCAGCCCCGACCCTTGCCGCGTCCCTTGTCCTCCTGGCCCTTCGTCTCCTTCGGCGCCTTCGCCTTCTCCTGGCCGCCACCGCCAGCTGGCTCATTCGTGGGAGGCGCTGCGCCCGTGCCGTCGCTGGGGCCGGGCGCCGTCCCGGAACCCGGTGGCGGAGTGGTGCTGGGGGTGACCGCGCTGGCCGGAGGGTCTGCCACTGGTGTCACCGGGGAACCGGGCTGATCCGGATCGGTGCCGCCATCGCTGTCGGGGCCCGAGAGGGGACCCGCCATCCAGAAGACGAGGAGGGCGGCAACGGCAGCGACCGAGGCGAGCACGGTGCGCCGACGCTTGAGGGGCACAAGTGGGTGCAACGTCATGGCCGCGGTGCGCGTCGGATCGACGTCAACGGCATCCGTCGGCACGCGGAACTCCTCGGTCAGGACCTCGACCGGTGACGGCGTCGGAGCACCCGCGTGGTCACTGGCCGGGCCAAGGGCAGCGGCGACCTCCGCGGCAGAGGGCCGCTCCCCCGGGTCGAGCGCCGTCATCGCCACCAGGAGGTCGCGGAGGTCACTCGGCAGCGAGACCGGTAGGGCGGGTGAAACGCCGAGGCGGGACAGCGCTGCCTCGACAGGGGGTCCGGGAAAGGCACGAAGGCCGGTGTAGCACTCCAGCAGCACCAGTCCGAGCGCGTAGATGTCGACGGCCGGAGTCGGCGGAACTCCCCTGACCTGTTCCGGCGCGAGATAGGCCGGTGACCCGATGACCATGCCGGCGGCCGTGTGGTGCGACGAGTCGTCCAGGAGACGGGCGATGCCGAAGTCGGTGAGGATCGCCGTTTCGTCAGACGTCAGCAGGATGTTGTCGGGCTTGACGTCGCGGTGCACGATGCCGCGCTGGTGAGCGGCATCCAGCCCGCGGGCGAGCTGGACGCCGAGCGCCCGCATCGTGGCCTCGTCCATCGGTCCGGCCTCCCGCAGTCGCTGGGCGAGGCTGGGGCCATCGACGAGCTCCATGACCAGATAGGCCGGCGACGAGCCGGGCGGCGACACGTCAAGGATGGTGATGACGTGGGGGTCACTGATGGCGGCCAGAGTCCGCGCTTCCGACCGGAAGCGCGCCTCGGCGCTGGTGTCGCCGTCCCGCGGACGCAGGAGCTTGACGGCCACCTCGCGCCCCAGCAGGAGGTCGGTCGCGCGATGCACGGCGGCCATGCCGCCGGTCCCGAGCAGGTCACCCAACTGGTAGCGGCCGGCGAGTGCAGGCCCTGAACCCACGGACATGGCAGTAGCCCCGTTACGGCCGCAGCCGGATCAGGTTGCGCGACCGCGTGAGTTGAAGATCGAGACGCCACCGGGGCCCACGAGAAGTCCCACGACGATCAGCACGACCCCCAGGAGCACGCTGCCCTGGATGAGGGTGACGATCCCGACGATGACCAGGACCACTGCAGCGATCCACAAGAGCATGCCCATGACGACTTCCTTCTCTCGAGCCCCGCCGTTGCCGGGGACACCGCCGGCAGTACCCACGGCAAGGAAATCCATCCGCTCCGTAGTCGCGCGGGGGCAGGTCCTTGCCCAACGACAACAAGGCCCGCGCTGGGCGCGGGCCTTGTCTGCCTCAAAGAGGGCTGTGGAGCTGCGGGGAATCGAACCCCGGTCCTCGAGCGTCGAGCCAGGTCTTCTCCGGGTGCAGTCTGTGCTGGCGTATTCTCGGTCCCGGCGCTCGCACAGACACGTCGCCGACAGACCCAGTCCGGTTTGAGTCCCGCGTCACCCTCCGGACTGGAGTGACGCAGCAAGTCTTCTAGATGACGTCTGGGTCCGGGACGAAGACGGGTGCCCGGTCAGACGCTTCGATCACTGCTCAGGCAGCGAGAGCGAAGGAACTGCGGTTTGAGTTGGCAGTTATAGGTTTCCAGCGATCGTTTACGAGATGACGCTGGCTTCTCGACCCGCTTCCCCTGGAACAAACGTCCCAAGTCGAAACCGATCAGCCCCTCTTGAGTTGTACTACACCGCCAGTCTAGCCCGCGGGCATGACGCGGGCCCACCGGATAACCGGTGGGCCCGCCCCCGTGGGAGCAACCGGGCTCTAGATGCCGAACTGGGCCAGCCAGTCGGCAACGACCGGGATGTCGACGCGCTGGTAGCCGTCGATGTAGCGGCAGTTGGCCGTGTAGCCGTACGACGTCACGCCGACGACCTTGCCGTTGAGCCACAACGAACCACCGGAGTCACCGAAGCAGGTGCCGCCGGTGCCGAAGATGTCCTTCTCGTTGCCGTTGGTCTGGATGATCTGCGGCGTGATCTTCTGGCCCGGCATCTCGACGTAACGACGGATGAGCGGGTAGCTCTGCGGCGTCGGCTTCTGCGGGCCCGTCGGTGCCTGGCGGACCTCGGTGCCGTAGCCCACCGCCGTGAACAGCGTCTTGCGCGGCTGCTTGACCGCATCCGCGGCGCCGAGGCCGGCGAGCGGGGCCGGCGCGATGTCGGTGACCGGCTCGTCGAGCACGATGACGCCCACGTCGTTCCAGTTGTCCATGTCGGTGAAGTCGCTGTAGTCCGGGTGCGTGTTCGCCGTACCGGAGAGGTAACCGGCGGCGGCGAGCTCCTCCGGCGTGTAACCGGCGGCGGTGTCAGCGGCGACCGGGAGCGGCGACGGCGGGGCCTCTGCGATGACGCTGTCGAAGGTGACCAGCGTGCTGCCGACGGTGCCGTCGGTGCAGTGGGCGGCCGTGAGGAGGACGGTCGGGCTGATCAGTGTGGCCGAGCAGCGGAACCGGCCGGTTCCGTCGTAGAACGCGATCATGGCGACATTGGGGTGGAGCTCGCCGTCAGCGGTGCCGCCGGTACTGGCGGTCGCGGGAGCGAGGAAACCGAGGCCGACAATGGTGGCGGCGGCCAGGGTCAGAAGACGTGCACGCATGGTTCTCCTCCGAGCGGGGTCAGGAGGAGACAGTCCAGCACCCACAACCCTCCCGAGGGAAGAGGGCGAAGGTCAAGATTCTTCGGCAGTTCGACCCAACAACCGCAAGGCGTTGTGCCAACACACGTCCCGGAGCCAGTCGTCACCCAGCCCGAGATCGGCCAGCCAGTCGAGCTGCCGGGCGTAGGGGAACGGCAGGGTCGGGAAGTCCGAGCCCCACACCACCCGCTCCTGGAGGTCGCGCAGTCGCGGCACGAGGGCCGCGGGGAACCGACCGTCGTGCGGACCTTCGGCGAAGAACTCAGTGAAGGCCATCGACGTGTCCAGGTGGACGCCGTCGTACTCCTCGGCGAGGGCCAGGAAGTCCGAGCACTCCGGCGAACCCATGTGCGCGATGACCAGGCGCAGTCGCGGGAATCGGGCCAGCACGCGGGCCGTCGAGGCCGGACCCGTGTACGACGTCCCGACCGGCCCGGAGCCGGCGTGCACCATCACCGGGGTACCGGCATCGGCCAGTGTCGCCCAGACGGGATCGAGCAACGGGTCGTCGAGGTGGAAGGAGCCGACCTGCAGGTGCAGCTTGAAGATCTCCACCCCGTCGGCGACCAGCGCCGGCACGTAGTCGGCCGCTTCGGGCTCGGGATAGAAGGTCGCCGACCGCAGTGCTTCGGGCACCTCGGCCGCGAAGTCTCGGGACCAGTCGTTGAGGAAGCCCGCGATGCCGGGCTTGTGGGCGTACGGGAGCGTCGAGAAGCCGCGAACGCCTGACTCCTGCAGGAACGCGACCCGTTCGGCCGCCGTACCCCGGTAGCGGATCGGCCACTCGCGCCCGATCAGCTCGCCGCCCTCGTCGAACACCCGCCACACCGCACGCTCGATGGAGGGCGGCAGGAAGTGGACGTGGAGGTCCATCAGCCCGGGCAGGCCAAGACGCTCCCAGAACCGCCGTACCGCGGAGGTTTCGAGGCTCGCTGGCGCTCGCACCTCAACCACCGGTTCAGTCACGCATGCCCTTGGCGCGGCGTCCGATCTCGGCGACCTTCTCGCGGTCGGCCTCACGCTCGGCGATCGCCCGGCGCTTGTCCCACGACTTCTTGCCCTTGGCGAGGCCGATCTCGACCTTGGCCCGGCCCTTGACGAAGTAGATGGACAGCGGGATCACCGTCTGGCCCTTCTCACTGACCTTGCGCTCGATCTTGTCGATCTCGATCCGGTTCAGGAGGAGCTTGCGCTTGCGCTTCGCGGCGTGATTGGTCCACGTGCCCTGGGCGTACTCGGGGATGTGCACGTTGTGCAGCCAGGCCTCGCCACCGTCGATGTCGACGAAGCCGTCCACCAGGCTGGCCCGCCCGAGTCGCAGCGACTTCACCTCGGTGCCGACCAGCACCAGCCCGGCCTCGAAGGTGGACTCGATGTGGTAGTCGTGGCGCGCCTTCTTGTTGGACGCGACGATCTTGTGATCGACAGCGCCTTCCTTCTTCGCACCCTGCTTGGCCATGGGTTGATTCTCTCAGGAGGGCGCAACAGGATTGGGGCCGGGCGGCGCCCGAAGGTCACAGGTAGCGTGCGGGGTCCACGGTCTCGCCGTTGCGGAGCACCGTGAAGTGCAGGTGGCAGCCGGTCGACCAGCCCGTGGAGCCGGAGTAGCCGACGACCTGGCCACGACGGACCTTCGCGCCCTTGCCGACGGAATAGCTGCTCATGTGGTTGTAGATCAACGTCATGGCGGCACCGTTGACGCGGCCGATGGCGACGTACAGACGGTTCCCGTAGACCTCGTCGTAGTAGCGGTTGATCACCGTGCCGGACTCCCCCGCGACGAGCGGCGCGCCGCACCCGGTGCCGAAGTCGATGCCGTTGTGCAGGCCGTAGTACCCGTAGATCGGGTGGATCCGGTACCCGTAGGGCGAGGTCACCGGTCCCGGTCCCGGCTTCGCGAGGAAGCCGCCGGTGTCGCCGTTGTAGCTGCCGCCCTGCTGGCGGGACAGCCGGATGATCTCCGCCTTGATCCGCGCCTCGCGCTTCTGCAGGCGGGCCAGCGCGGCCCGGTCCGCGGCCCGGGCCCGGACCACGGCCAGGCGCGCACCATTGGTCTTGACGACCAGGGCGCGGACCTGCAACGCCGTGGTCGCGGCTTGGTCGACCAGCACCGCGATGGTGGCGACGTTCTCGTCGGCCGACTTCTTGGCGCGAGCCACCTCGTTGCGCGCAGCGGCCACCTCGATCTTGCGCCGCTCCATGGCGGCCTCGGCCGCTTCGAGGGCGACCAGCGCCTGGTTCTGTCGACCGGTGACCAGGTCGTACGCCGTCTGGCTGACCAGCACGTCCTCGATGGAACCGCTGTTCATGTAGGAGTTCAGCAAGGCCATCCGGGCGTCGTCACCGGTGCCCATCACGATGATGGCGTCACGGCTCGCGAGCCGCTGCACCGCGACCTCGGCACGCGCCTGCTCGAGGTCGATCTTGGCCAGCCGGAGCTTCTCCTCGGCGAGGACGAGCTTGTTGGCCAGCTCGGCCGCCGCGGCACGCGCCCGGCCGAGGTCCGTCCGGACGGCGCTCAGCCGCGACTGCGCGGCCGTGAGCTGCTTCTGGGCCGCCTTCAGCTCGCGGGCGATCTTCGCGACCTTCTGGCTGGCCTCGTGGATGTCGCCCTTGACGTCCGAGATCTGGCCCCGGACCTGGTCCTGCTTGTCCTCGAGGTCGTCCCGGTCATCAGCATGGGCAATCGGTACGGCGAGGCCGGCGACTGCCACGATGACGGCGATCGCCGTCACCAGCCACTGGGGATGGGCCCACGTGGGAAGCCGATCGGTCACACGGCGAAACCCTGGGGCGCTGGGGAAGGAGCGCACAGGTAAACCATTCGTTCGGGGAAGTGAACCTGTCGACCGTAACCGCCGCGGATCAGACTTTTACGTATTTCCGGGTCAACAGGAGTGTCGGGATCAGTGTGAGCGCCGGACCGAGGAAGACGATCCCGAGCGGGAAGCCGCCGATCAGCGTCTGGGTGTAGTCGCCCCAGTCGACCCACGGCAGGAACTGGACGTGTTCGGCCAGGCCCTTCTCGATGCCCCAGTACTGGAAGGACGCCAACGCCCCGGCCGCGAGCCCGACACCGATGATGGCGGTGACCAGTGACTCGAGGAGGAACGGCAACGCGATGTAGAGGGTCGAGGCACCCACCAGGCGCATGATCCCGATCTCGCGCCGGCGCGCGAGCGCGGCCAGGCGGATCGTGTTGGTGACCTGGAGCAGGGCGGCGAGCAGCAGGAAGCCCGAGCCGATCCACGATCCGTACTTGAGGACCTTCATGATCCCGAAGATCTGGCCGAGCGCCTCACGCTCGTCCTTGATCACCGAGACGCCGTCGAGGCCCTCCAGTGCGCTGATGATCCCGTCGGCCTTCTCCGGGTTCTTCAGGGTCACCCAGTAGCCGGCCGGCCAGCTCTCGACGGTCACGACGGGGTTCGGCCCGCTGTAGGCGGTCTCGGGGATCGCGCCGGACTCCTTGGCGTTCTCGAAGCCCTCCTGCTTGGAGACGAAGCGGAACGACCTGACCTCGTCGTTGCCCTTGACCTCGGTCTCGATCCGCTGCTGCTGCTCGGCGGTGACCTCACCACCGGCGCAGTTCGGGTTGTTCGAGGGGTCGTCGTCGATGCAGAGGTTGACGAGGATCTTCAGCTCGTTGCCCAGGGACTTGTTCGCCAGGTCGGCCTCACGCTGGATGAGGATGCCGACGCCGGCGAGGGACAGCGAGACGAAGAGGGTCAGGATGACGGCCAAGTGCATCGAGAGGTTGCGCCGCAGGCCGGTGCGGAGCTCGGTGAAGACATAGCGAAGCTGCATGTTGGGGAGTTCTCCTTGACTCAGTGCTGGAAGCCGTAGCTGCCGGCCGCCTCGTCGCGGATGACCTTTCCGTGCTCGAGCTCGATGACTCGCTTGGTGAACTGGTCGACGATGCCGTGGTCGTGGGTGGCCATGACCACCGTCGTACCGGTCTGGTTGATGTCGCCGAGCAGGTTCATGATGCCGACCGAGGTCTGCGGGTCCAGGTTGCCGGTGGGCTCGTCGGCGATGAGGATCATCGGCCGGTTCACGAACGCGCGGGCGATGGCCACCCGCTGCTGCTCACCACCGGAGAGCTCGTCAGGCATCCGGTCGCCCTTGTCCTTGAGGCCGACCAGCTCGAGGGTCTCGGGCACGACCTTGTTGATCTCGCGCTGGGACTTGCCGATCACCTGCTGGGCGAAGGCGACGTTCTCGGACACGGTCTTGTTCGGGAGCAACCGGAAGTCCTGGAAGACGGTGCCGATCTGGCGGCGCAGGCGGGGCACCTTCCAGCCCGCCATCCGGTTGATCTCCTTGCCGGCGACGTGGACGCGCCCCGTGGTCGGCCGCAGCTCGCGCAGGACGAGCCGCAGCGCGGTCGACTTGCCCGAACCGGAGGTGCCGACGAGGTAGACGAACTCGCCCTTGTCGATGTCAATACTGACCTGGTCCAGCGCTGGTTTGCCGGGTCCGGCGTAGCGCTTGGTGACCTTTTCGAAGCGAATCACTGACCTGACGGTACGCGACGGGCAAGGCGAGGTCGCGCCCACTAGTCTGGCGGGCGTGTCGACGGTCCTGCGCGCGCTGCTTCTCTCCGCGCTCCTCACCCTGGTGCCCGTCGGCATCGGCGTGGCCGTCTCGGACGACACCACGAGTGCGGCCCTGCCTCCCGCCTACAAGGGCACCGATCTCGCCGACTTCGACACCAGTGCGGCGGTCGTCCAGCGGACCCCGTTCTGCGAGCTGGTGCCCGCTGCGGCCGTCAAGGCAGCCCTCGGGACTCCAGGGGACCTGACGTCGTACGGCAACGGCGAGGAGTCCGCTGCGCTCCCCGGCAGTGACGTCGCCCACGAGTACGGCTGCCTGTTCGGCCAGGCGGACGCCCCCGGTTCCGAGGCGCGGGGCTGGGTCTTCGCTCCCCCGGTCAGCGCCGAGCGGGCTTCGGCCCTGATCAGCGCCACCACGACCGATGTGTGTGCCGCACAACCCGGCGCTCCCGCCTACGGAACCCCTTCGGTTGCGGTCGTCTGCACCAACGGTGACGCCCGTACGGCGTCCTTCCGTGGCCTGTTCGGCGATGCGTGGCTGGCCTGCAGCCTGACCCTCCCGGTCGGGGTCGCCGAGGCCGACCTCGTCAGCCGGGCCGGGCGCTGGTGCGTCGCGGTCGCCCAGGCCGCCTCCTTCACCGCGTCCAGCACGTCCTGACCTGACGATCGGCTGGATCCACCGGGACCTTCGTCCTGATCCGTCGTCCTGCGCTCACGTCGGTGCCGCACCGGCCGATGTGGACACACATGGTTCAGGTCCTGCGCACGCTCGCGCTCGCGGTCACCGCGCTCGCGATCGCCGTGACCGGATGGGCCCTGCCCGCAGCGGCGGACGACAGTGCCCCGGCAGACCCGGGCACGACCGCGGTGGAGGTCCACGACCCCGCGCTGGTGACCAGTCCCGACGGCGCGACCTTCGCCCGTGACGAGTGGGGCACCCCGCCGCCGGCGCCCTCCCCGCGAGCCACCACGGACGGCACCGCCCTGGCCTCGGCGGAGCCCGCGGCGTCGTACACGCTGGCCGAGACGTTCAGCCTGCACAGCCGGCCGGGCGCCACGCGCACGGTCTACCTCGACTTCGACGGTGGCACCCTGCTCTCCACCAACTCCTGGCTGCTGAACGGGCTCACCTCGCTCCTGTTCCCCGGCTGGACCCTCGACAGCTCGGCGGCGTTCTCGGACGCCGAGCGCGCCCTGGTCCAGGAGGTCTGGGCCCGGGTGTCGGAGGACTTCGCCCCCTTCGACGTCGACGTCACGACCCAGGAACCCGCCACCGGCGGACTGTGGCGCAGCGGGACCAGCGACCTGACCTACGGCACCCGCGTGGCGTTCAGCTCGGGCAGCAGTGTCCAGAGCGCGCTCTGCGGAGGGTGTGGCGGCCTCGGCTGGATCGGCACCTTCGACGTCATCACGCAGGCCGAGACGCGCAGCCCCGCGTGGGTGTTCCCCTCGTCGCTCGGCAACCGCGCCAAGAGCATGGCCGAGGCCGCCTCCCACGAAGTGGGCCACAACCTCGGTCTCGCCCATGACGGCACGACGTCGAACGGCTACTACGGCGGCACCTCGCTGTGGGGTCCGCTGATGGGCAGCCCTTACTCCGCCGGCGTGACGCAGTGGTCGCAGGGCGACTACACCGCCGCCAGCAACCACCAGGACGACTTCGCGGTCGCCGGCACCAACGGCATCACGCTGCGCCCCGACGAGGCCGGGAGCACGTCGGCCACCGCGCTCCCCCTGTCGGCGCTGCTCAACGGCGCCGGCGTGATCGCCACCCGCAGCGACACCGACTGGATCGGCATCACGCAGTGCTCCGGCACGGTCACCGCGCGGGCCGATCCGGCCGCGGTCGGGCCCAACCTCGACCTGCTGGTCGAGATCCGCAACGCAGCCGGCACCGTGCTCGCGTCCGCAGCGCCAGCCACGACCCGGACCACTTCCGGCGTGACGGGCCTGGGCGCCTCGGTGTCGATGCCCCTGACCGGCGGTCCGTTCTACGTCGCCGTCTCGGGCGTGGGCGCCGGTGCAGGTGGCACGTCCGACTGGTCCACCGGCGTGTACGACGACTACGGCAGCCTGGGCACGTACCGGCTCACGGTGACGGGGTGCGCGAGCGCACCGTCCGACCCGCCGGTCGACCCGCCGACCGACCCGCCGCCGGACGAGCCCGTCGTGGTCCCGCCGCCGGTCGTGGTCACGCCCCCGGTCGTCGTACCGACGGTGACGCGGCCGGGCACGATGGCCGCACCCCGGGTCGCCTCCGGCGCTCCTGGCGGGCGACGCACGATCGGCGTCCGCTGGTCGGCGCCGACCCGCACCGGAGGCGCGCCGATCACCGGCTACGTCGTGGCGGCGTACCGGCTGAACGCGTCGGGACGCGTCGTCGACTCGGTGACGTCGCGGGTCCAGACCGCCGGCACCCGGCACCTCACCATGCTGCTGGCCACCGGCCGCTGGGTGGTCAGGGTCAAGGCCCGGAACCGGGTGGGTTGGGGCGTGCTGAGCAAGCGCTCGACGGTGGTCCGTCCGCGCTGATCAGGGCTGATCAGGCCTGATCAGGTGAGGCTGACCCGGACGGGTCAGTTCGCGTCGGCGTTCTCTCCGCCGCGACGCCAGCGGATGCCGGCCTCGAGGAATCCGTCGAGGTCGCCGTCGAAGACCGAGCTCGGGTTGCCGCTCTCGAAGCCGGTCCGCAGGTCCTTGACGATCTGGTACGGGTTCAGCACGTAGTTGCGCATCTGGTCGCCCCAGCTCGCCTGCACGTCGCCGCGCAGTCCGTCGAGGTGCGCCTTCTCCTCGGCCTTCTTCAGGGCGAGCAGCTTGGCCTTGAGCACCACCATGGCGCTGGCCTTGTTCTGCAGCTGGCTCTTCTCGTTCTGGCAGCTGACGACGGTGCCGGTGGGGATGTGCGTGAGCCGGACCGCGGAGTCGGTCGTGTTGACCGACTGGCCGCCCGGACCGCCGGAGCGGTAGACGTCGACGCGGATCTCCTCGTCGGGGACGTCGATCTCGTCGGTCTGCTCCAGGACGGGGACGACCTCGACGGCCGCGAACGACGTCTGCCGACGGCCCTGGTTGTCGAACGGGCTGATCCGCACGAGGCGGTGCGTGCCGGCCTCGACGCTGAGCGTGCCGTAGGCGTAGGGAGCGTGGATGGCGAAGGTGGCGGACTTGAGGCCGGCCTCCTCGGCGTAGGAGGTCTCGTAGACCTCCACCGGGTAGTCGTGCTGCTCGGCCCAGCGGGTGTACATCCGCATCAGGGTCTCGGCGAAGTCGGCGGCGTCGACGCCGCCGGCACCGGCACGGATGCTGATCAGGGCCTCGCGGGCGTCGTACTCACCGTTGAGGAGGGTGCGGACCTCGAGGCCCTCGACGGCCTTCTTGACCTTCTCGAGCTCGGCGTCGGCCTCGGCCAGCGTCTCGGCGTCGCCCTCCTCGGCAGCGAGCTCGGCAAGCACGGCGAGGTCGTCGATCCGGTCGTGGAGCGCACGGAACCGGTCGACCTGTCCCTGCAGGCCCGAGAGCTTGCCGGTGACGCGGGTGGCGTTGGCCTGGTCGTCCCACAGGTCCGGCGCCGCCACCTGCTCACCGAGGTCGGCGATGTCGCGCTGCATCTGGTCCAGGTCCAGGACCTGCTCGATGGTGCGCATCGTCGCCGTCAGCTGCTTGATCTCGGAGTCGTAATCGGTGCCTGCCACAACAGGCAAGGCTACGACCCCGCCGGGCAAGCCGGGTAAATGCCACCTCTCGAACGAAGTAGAACTTGTTTCATCAAAGTTGGTGTGGCCTCGGTCACAACCTGCTTGACTCCCCCTGCTCCCTCCACCAGCAGGCCCCGTGTCCCGCACGTCTCGGGTGGTGTCCCCCCAAACACATGGGATGGATGACGCATGCCCCTTGCGCCGACGAACACCCGATTCCAGCACCGATTCCAGTACCGAGGCCGCCGCGCCGCCGACGCCTTCCGCAGGCGAATGGCCCGGTTGATCGTGCTCGCCACCCTGTCCGCGGGGCTCGTCGCCCTGGCCGGGACACCCGTCGCCACCGCCGTCCAGGCGACCGGGGACGACGTGGCCGCATGGAACACCGGCTGGTCCTGGACCTACCAGACGACGTTCCGCTACATCGCGACCGGAACCGACGTCACCCTCAACGAGAACGTCACCTACACCGTCGGTGCGGTCGAGACGTTCCAGGGACAGAGCGCGTACCGCCTCGACATCACCGGAACCATCACCGGCGGCAGCGGTACGGCGGTGGTCGACGGCGTCGGCACCGCCAACCTGAGCAACTTCGCCGGGTCGGTCTCCGGCACCAAGTACGTCCGCCGGTCCGACCTGGCGCTGCTGCGGGAGACGCAGCAGCAGAACCTCACCGGCAAGGCGCAGGTCAGCATCATCACGCAGAACATCACTGCGGCGATCAACCTCGAGATGACGCCCCAGCGCGGCTGGCGTGCACTCGCCTTCCCGCTCGAGGCCGGCCAGAGCTGGAGCAACGACGTCGACGTCGACTACGACGGCGGGTTCAGCTACGCCGCCGGGTCGCTCGCGAGCGGCAACGACACCTTCGAGGGCGTCTTCTCCTTCAGCGACCCGTCGACCGTCTCCAACGCGACCGTCGCCGTCCCGATCGGCAGCGTCAACGCCCGCCGCGTCCACGCCCAGAGCGCCGACGGCCAGACCGTCAACACCCACTGGTGGTCCCCGACGCACCGCAACGACGCCCAGGAGATCCTGCGCCTTCCCGTCGACGACGGTTCGCTGTCCATCGACCGCAAGCTGGCGTCCTCGTCGACCCCGGCCGCGGCGACGACGCTGACCGGCTCGATCACCCCGTCGTTGACCTGTGCGGGCGGTGACGTCACCGTCGCCGGCAAGCTGAGCACCGGCGCAGCCGGGGTTCCGGTCGTCATCTCCCTCGACAAGTCGCCGGTCACGCCCGGCCAGACGCAGAACGCATCCGTCACCACGACCAGCGGCGGCAACTACACCGCGACACTCAGCGCGCCGGCCGAGTCCGACGGACTCGCCAAGGGCAGCGCCCGGGCCAGCTGGGGTGTCATCGTCAGCGCCGCCGGCGCGACCACGGCGTCCACCCTCGTCGTCACGAACACGAACTGCAGCACGCTCGCCTACACCGGTGCGACGTCGGCCGCCCAGGGCAGCACCGCCACCGTCAAGGCCGTCCTCGTCGACCTGGCCGGCGGCCCCGTCGCCGGACGCACCGTGACGTTCAGCCTCGCGGGCGGTGCCACCGCCACCGCCACCACGTCGGCCACGGGCCTCGCCCAGACCGACATCGCGGTCGCCGGTCCCCCGCGTACGACGACCATCACGGCGTCGTACGCCGGCGGTGGTGGGCTCGAGCCCGCCTCCACCTCGGCACCGTTCACCGTCGGCGCGATTCCGACCAGCACCGTCGTGACGGCCGACCCGGCGGTCGTGACCGTCGGCGATCCCGTCCGGTTCACGGCCACGGTGTCTCCTGCCCACGGCAGCACGCCCGGTGGTGCGGTCCAGTTCCGTGTGGACGGCTCCGACTTCGGCGCGGCCATCCCGCTGACTGACGGCGCCGCGACCAGCCCCGCACTCTCGACGCTCGGCCTCGGCAACCACACCGTCGTCGCCGTGTACGCCGGCACCAGCGACCACGGCGGAAGCACGTCCGCGGCCGTGACCTTCCGGGTGCGCGAGCCGCTGCTGACCACCACGACGACGTCGTCGGTCGACCCGGGCACGGCCGTCTACGGCCAGCCGGTCACGTTGTCGGCCACGGTCACCCCCGGTTCGGGCACCCCGACTGGTGAGGTCATCTTCACCGTCAGCGGCGACGAGGTCGGCCGTGACAGCGTGGACGCCAACGGCGACGCCAGCGTCGTCGTGAGCGACCTCGCGGTCGGCAGCAACCAGGTCGTCGCGACCTACTCCGGCGACGACGTGTACGACGCCAGTGCGGCCTCGCCGCGCAACGTCACCGTCAACAAGGCAGCCGTCACCGTGGCCCTGTCCGCGACGGACACCACGACCGTGACGGGCGAGGCCGTCGGGCACACCGCGACCGTGGCAGTCCAGGCACCGGGCGGCGGCAGCCCGAACGGGACCGTCCAGCTGCTCGTCGACGGCAACGCCGTCGGCGCCGCGGTCGACCTCACCAACGGATCGGCGACCTTCCCGCCGCTCACCTCGTTGACGGCCGGCGAGCACACCGTGTCGGCGAGCTACTCCGGCAGCGGGCGCTACCTGGCCGGATCCGACCAGGTCGAGCACGATGTCGCTCCGGCGGTCACGACCGTCGCGCTGCTGGCGAACCCGTCGCCCTCGGTGCAGGACCAGCCGATCCTGCTGACGGCCAGCGTCGCCGCGGTCAGCCCGGGATCGGGCTCCCCCAGCGGCACGGTGACCTTCCTCGCCGACGGCGAGCCCGTCGGCTCGGCACCGGTCACGACCGACGGCTCGGGCACGCGCGCAACACTCGACCTGACCGACCTGGCACCCGGCTCCTACCAGTTGACGGCGCGCTACGCCGGCGACGCCGATTACACCGCCAGCGAATCGGCTCCGGTCAGCCACACGGTGATCGAGGGCACGGCGGTCGTCGAGACCACGACCGTGTTGACGTCGAGCGCCAACCCGTCGACGTACGGCGAGCTGATCACGTTCAGTGCGCAGGTCACGGCCGCCGACGACAGCACGCCCGCTGGGTCCGTGCAGTTCTCGGTCGACGGCCAGGACGTCGGTGGTCCGGTCGCGGTCGGCAACGACGGTGTCGCGGAGAGCCCGACGCTCGGTTCCCCGGACCCCGGTGACCACACGGTGATCGCTGCCTTCTCTCCGGAGCCCGGCTTCTCGGGCAGCGGCGACATCCTGACCCAGACCGTCGCTGCGGCCGGGGTGGACATCGACCTGCAGTCATCCAACGCCGACGCGGAGGCGGGCGACGAGGTCCGGTTCACCGCCGAGGTCTCCTCGCCGACGCCGGGCACGGGTACGCCGACCGGCTACGTCCAGTTCGCGATCGACGGTCAGCCCTTCGGCGATGCCGTGGAGCTCGAGGACGGCTCGGCTACGAGCCCCGTCATCGACGACCTGGCCCCCGGCAACCACACGGTGACGGCGCTCTACTCGGGCGACGTGCACTTCCGGTCCGACCTGGTCGACCTGACCCAGTCGGTGGCCCTCGTGGCGACCACGACCGTCCTCACGGTCTCGCCGGGCTCGGCGACGTACGGCGACACGCTCACCCTCAAGGCGCGGGTCACGCCCGCCCACGGCGGCCAGGGTGTCCCGGCCGGCTCGGTGCGGTTCCTCGCCGACGGCGTCGAGATCGGCACCGTGCCGCTCGCTCCGGACGGGAGCGCCGGCGTCGCCCAGCTGGCCACGGCTGCGCTCCCTGCGGGAACCCACCACCTCAGGGCGGTGTACGACGGCACGGACGCCCACGACGCGAGCGACTCCGCGGTCGTCGATGTCACCGTCGCCAAGCGGGCCACCACGGTCCAGGCGGCAGCGGCGGCGGTCTCGCTGACACCGCTCGGCCTGCCCCTCGGGCAGCTACGGGCAACCGTGACGACGGGCGGTCAGCCGCTCGCCGGCGTGGCCGTGGAGTTCAAGGTCGGGACCAAGGTCGTCTGCACGACCACGACCAACGGTTCCGGTGTCGCCACCTGCAATGCCGCTGCCCAGCTCCTCGCGCTCGTCCTGAACGGTGGCTACACGGCCACCTTCGGCGGCGACGCGAACCACCTCTCCTCCACGGCGCGCGGCGCCATCATCAAGTGAGGTCGGCCATGTTGAAAGGAACCTCAGCTGTGCGCAGACTGATCGCGGCCCTCGCGGCCATCTCCCTGACCATCGGCCTCTCCGTCCTGCTGGTGTCGTCGGCCTCGGCCGACATCACCGGTCCGGCCAACAACGCCGTCCTCCGCGGCAACGCCACCATCTCGGCGAGCGGGGCGTCGGACGGCACCCTGTGTGCCAACGCCAGTGGCCCGCAGACCACGCTGCAGCTCATCAACAGCAGTGGTGGCGTGGTGTTCGAGAGCGTGCAGGGCGGCACCGGCGCCAAGAGCGCCGGGTTCGACTCGCACTCCTACGCGAACGGCGCCTACACCGCGCGAGCGATCGAGCGGAACCGTTCGGGCTTCGTCTTCTGCTCCAACAACACGAAGACGACGAACCGGGCGGTGACGATCGACAACATCACCCAGATCGCCTACTCCGGGGACACCGAGGGACCGCAGAACACCTCGGTCACCGCACGGGCCACGCTGACCGACCCGAACCTGGCGTCCTCGGTGCTGCCGAACCGGACGGTCACGTTCTCCCTGTCGGATGGCACGTCGGTCAACGCGACGACCAACGCGAACGGTGTGGCCACCGCATCGCTGCCGGTCTCCGGCCCGCCGCGCAACGCGACGGTGACGGCGTCCTTCGCGCAGACCACCTTCTACAAGGGTTCCTCCGTCTCCACGCCGTTCGCGGTGGAGAAGAACTCCTCGACGACGACCGTGGTCCAGCCGGCACCTTCGGTCCATGGCGAGGCGGTCTCGTTCACCGCCCAGGTGGGGATCGTCGACGGCACCAGCGTCCCCACGGGCACCGTGCAGTTCACCGTCGACGGTGACGACCTGGGTGCCCCGGCTCCCGTGTCCGGCGGCTCGGCGACCTCGCCGTCGATCGACAGCCTCAGCACCGGCACCCACACGATCGGTGCCCGCTACAGCGGGGACAGCAACCTGCTCACCAGCACGGCGACACCCCGGACCCTCACCGTCGGCAAGGCGCCCACCAGCACCGTGTTGACCAGCACCGGCTCCCCCACGGTGTCCGGTGAAGCCGTCACCTTCAGCGCAACGGTCGACGTCGTCGCCCCCGGCGTCGGCAACCCCGGCGGTGGCGTGCAGTTCAACGTCGACGGTGACCCGTACGGCACCGCCGTACCGCTCTCCGGCGACACGGCCGAGCTGGCCATCAGCAACCTGACGCCCGGCAACCACGTGGTGCAGGCGACGTACAACGGCAACGGCGACTTCGCGACGAGCACCTCGGCCGAGCTCAGCCACGGCGTGAACCGCGCCGACACGACCGTCACGTTGGAGACCTCCAACGCCGACGCCGTGGCCGGCGAGCCGATCACCTTCACCGCTGACGTCGACGTCGTGACGCCCGGTGCGGGCGAGCCGACCGGTCTGGTGCAGTTCGCTGCCGACGGAGAGCCGATCGGTGACCCGGTGGCCCTCAACGGCGGTACGGCGGTGTCGCCGGCGACCGGCCTCGATGCCGGTGACCACGTGATCACCGCGAACTACGAGGGCGACTCCCGGTTCGCCGGTGGATCGGCGAGCCTCGACCAGGAGGTCGCGCCGGCCCACACCACGACTGCGGTCTCGTCGTCGCCGAACCCGTCGGTGGTGGGCCAGCCGGTGACGATCCGGGCGACGGTCACCCCCGTCAGCCCGGCCGTCGGAATCCCGGAAGGCGTCGTGCAGTTCGAGATCGACGGCGCCGCCGGTCCGTTCGCCACCCTGGTGGACGGCGCAGCGGAGATCAGCACGAGCACGCTGACCCGCGGCAGCCACGACATCAAAGCCCGCTACCTCAGCGCCGACCCGAACTTCATCACCAGCACGTCGCCGGTCGCGACGCACACGGTAAACAAGGCGGCGACGAAGACGGTCGTGGAGAGCTCGGCTCCGGTCTCGGTGTTCGGCCAGCCGGTGACCTTCACCGCGACGGTCTCCGTCACGGCTCCGGGCGCCGGATCCCCGTCGGGGACGGTCACCTTCACCAACGGGTCCACGGTCCTCGGGACCGCCCCGGTGAGCTCCAGCACCGGTGGCGTCGCCGCGATCACGACCGACGAGCTGTCGGTCGGGCAGCACGCCGTGGTGGCGACGTACGACGGCGATGACAGCTTCACGGGCAGCAACGGGTCGACGGCGCAGAAGGTGCAGCGCGCGCAGACCTCGACGCTGCTGACGTCCTCGGCCAACCCCGCGCAGTCGGGCGAGAGCGTGCGGTTCACGGCGACCATCAGCCCGGTGGCGCCCGGTGCCGGAACGCCCTCGGGCACCGTCCGGTTCACGATCAACGGCGCCAACCTCGGCGGTCCGGTGACCCTCGTGAACGGTGTCGCGCTGAGCAACGCCTTCAGCTCGCTCTCCCCCGGCAGCTACCGGGTCGAGGCGGTCTACAGCGGCGACGGTCGCTTCATCGCCAGCAACGGCGTGCTCGACCAGGGCACCGGCCAGGGCATCGTCAAGGGCGCCACGTCGATGGGCCTCGTGTCCGACGACGCGGCGGCCGACCACGGGCAGACGGTCACCTTCACCGCGACGGTGCAGGCCGTGGCTCCCGCCACGGGCAAGCCGACCGGCGTGGTCCGGTTCTGGAAGGGCAACACCCTGCTCGGCGCGACCAGCCTGGTGCCCGGCGGCGCCGGGACCAGCACGGCCTCGTTCGCGACGTCGACACTGGCCCCGGGACAGCACCAGATCCGCGCGGAGTACGTCGGCAACTTCAACTTCGAGGGCCAGAACGCCACGACCTCGCAGTCGATCGGTCCGGCGGGCACCGTCACCGGAGTGGAGTCCGACGTGAACCCGGCCGAGTACGGCGACGCGGTCACCTTCACCGCGTTCGTCACCGACGGGGCGCCCACGCCGGGCGCACCAAGCGGCACCGTGACCTTCCGGTCCGGTGACGACGTGCTCGGCACGGCCGAGCTGGAGCCGGTCGACGACCGCTTCCGGGCCACGCTGGAGGTCGAGGGCCTGGCTGCCGGGAACCACCAGGTGACCGCCACCTACTCGGGTGACGGGAGCCGTGCGGCGAGCACGTCGCCTTCGTACACGCAGGTGGTGGCGCGGGCCGCGAGCAGGCTCGTCGCGGAACCCGTGCTGACGCAGGTGATGGACAACTACTCCCGGGTGGAGGCGACCCTGACCGGGCTCGGCAGGGCGCCCCTCGCCGGTCAGCTGGTCGTCTTCTCACTGCCCTCGGCGGTCTACCCCGGCGTGGTGCACACCTGCGAGGTCGTCACCGACAACGACGGCTACGCCCGGTGTGACGCACCGTTCAAGGGACCGGAGCTGATCCTCAACAACGGGTTCGACGTGCGGTTCGACGGCAACGACAGCTACCTGCCGTCGTACGACCACGGGGCCTACGCGGGCAACTGACCCCCACAGGCGAACAGCGGGCGCGGGGTCATCGACCCCGAGCCCGCTGTTCGTTGTTTCCGCTGGCGACCCGGCCAGACGTCCCGGGGTCTCATTCCTCCGGATCGACGACCGCGGAGCCGGTGGACCGGATCGTCGGGTTCTCCGGTCCGCCGGGGAGGCTCAGCGGCAGGTCGATCGGCGCCTCGAGCTCGACGACGATGCGGTCGTCCTGGACCCGCACCACCGCGCGGATGCCGGGGTGGTCAGCCGCAGCGCCGACGTCGCGCAGGTACGCCCGCACCGCCTGCTCGGCTTCCCGGCGCGCGATGGTCAGGTCGCCGGCGGCCAGCCCGTCGTCGTACGCATCGGAGCCCTGGGCGCCCTGGTCGGCGCCCTGCAGAGCGGCGCCGTCGGCGAGGGCATCGAGGCGCTGGCGGGCGAGGTAGGCGGCGCTCGCGTCCACCACGACCGCCACCAGCAACAGGATGATCGCGGTGAAGGCGAGGATCAGCGGGGTCGAGCTGCCGCGCTGGTCACGGGTACGGGTCAACGGCCCTGCTCCTGGATCTCCTGGTACTGCCCGATCGGCACGGTGTGGTCCGCGCTCAGCCGGAAGGTCGGTGCGCCGCTGCCGAGGACGTCGGGCAGCAGCGGCAGGGTCACCGCGGACTCGATCCGCACGGTGATCACCGAGGTGCCGCTGTGGCAGTTCCTCGGGTACGGCGAACAGGTCACCGACACGCTGACCGGGACGTCATGCAGACCCTGGTCGGCCAGGGCCTGCCGCGCGACCGCGGCCGCCCGCTTCTCGCCAGCGACGTCATTGGGTGCCAACGCGTAGGCACGTGCGGCGGCCCGGGCCGCACCGCTCACGCCGAAGGATCCGCGCTGGACCTCGAACACCGACAGCACGATCCAGAGCAGCGGGAGCAGCAGGATGATGCTCATCCACACCATCTCGACCAGACCGCTCCCCCGCTGGTCGAGCCGCCTGCTGGCCCGACACCTGTCCCAACAGCTGGCCCAACGCCGCCTCATCGCGGGCTCTCCTCGACCGCGCGGCCGGACACCGAGAACTCCACCGCCGGGCCGCCGAGGCCGAGCGCCGGGACCTTCGCGTGGACCGTGATCTCGACGCCCGGTGCACCGTCGACCAACACCTGGCGCACCTCGACGTCCTTTGCGAAGGAACCGGCCAGCGCGTCGTCGATCTGGGCGCGGGTCAGCTCGACGCCGTCGCCCGGGCCACGGTCGGCCGTGGCCGCCAGCCGGGCACCTTCGGACGCCGCGGCCGCGAGCGTCGCCCGGACGTGCAGCACCAGGGCGACCTGGATCAACCCGACCACGATCGGCAACAGGACCACCGTGACGAGGGTGAAGTCGACCAGCGCCGAGCCTCGCTGGTCGCGGCACCGCCGCCTGGGCGTGCTCACTTCACGGAGTTGAGCGCCGACTGGAGGATGCCCACCAGTTGCGGCTGGGCCAGGCTCCACAGCGCGACGCCGATCGAGATCGTCATCACCGTGACGAGGACCCAGCCGGGTACGTCGCCGCGTTCGTCGCGCTGGTGCCAGCGGCGGCGCAGGAGGCTGAGGAGGGTGGAGGTGTGCACGGTGGTTCCTTCCGAGAGTGCAGCGTGGATCAGGGTGATCAATAGGTCAGGGACAGGCCGATGAAGCCGGGCCAGAACGCGAACAGGACGGTCACCGGCAGCACGAGGAACACGACCGGCACCATCATGAAGATCTCCTTGCGGGAGGCCTGTTCGATCAGTGCGCGCCGACCGGCCTCACGTACGTCGGCCGCCTGCGCATGGAGCACGTCGGCCAGAGGGGTGCCGCGCTCGACAGCCACCGCGATGCCGTGCGCGAAGCGCGCCACGACACTCACGCCCGTCGTCCCGGCGAGGCGATCGAAGGCGTCGGCGACCGGCTCGCCGGTGCGGATGTGGGCCAGCACGTCGCCGAGCTCTCGCGAGAGCTCACCACCACTTCGTCGTACAACGCGAGCGAGCGCAGCCACGGGTCCTTCACCGGCAGCCACGGCGAGGGCGAGCAGCTCGGCGATCGTGGGGAACTCCGCGACCATCGCGGCTTCCCTCTGCTTGACCTGGGAGCTCAACCGGTTGTCGCGCAGGAGCACGCCGATGACGAAGGCGCCGATGCACAACAACAGCAGCGGCAGGGGGTTCGTCGGACGCGTCCAGGTGCGCAGGACGCCGTACACGGCCGCGATGCCGAAGCCGGCCAGCCCCCACAGCACCTGCTGGACCCGGAAGTCGTGCACGCTGAGGTCCAGCCCGGCGCGCGACAAGCGTCGGCGGACGGAGGGCGTCCCGCCGACGACGCGTTCGATCGTCTCGGCCGCCCGGCGCAGCAACGGGCCGAAGACCGCGGCCACGGCGTTGCTCGGCTCGACCGGTGCGACCGGTCGGTCGGCCGACGCCAGGTCCCGCACGTAGGGCAGCACCCGGCTCTCCAGCCGCGGCCGCCGCATTGCAACGACCCGGCCCACCACGAGGGCCAGGCCAGTCGTCGTACCGAGGCCGAGGAGACCGCCCCACACCGCCGCCGCGCTCATTGAAGGATCCGCCGTTCGGTGGGGAGGCGACCCATCCGCATCATCAGCCGGTACGCGATCACGCACAGGCACGCCCCCACCGCGAGGACGACGGCGCCGGCTGCGGACTGGTAGCGCTCGATCACGGTGCGCTGGGTGGACATCACCAGCAGCACCACCCACGGTGCCGCGACCGCGACCCGCGCACCGTTGACGGCCCACGCCTGGCGGGCCTCGAGCTCGGAACGGGTGCGCAGGTCGTCGCGGAGGAACCCGGACAGGCTGCGCAACAGTCGCCCGAGCTCACCGCCGCCGACCTCGCGGGCGATGCGCAACCCTTCGACGACGCGATCGCCGACCGGGTCCGCCAACCGCTCCTTGAGGCGGTCGAGGCAGTCACCGAACCGGCCGGACACCTGGTAGTCCAGGGCAAACGCGTGGAAGGCCGCACGCAACGGCTCCGGCCCGCGGACGGCGAGCGCGGCCACCGCATCGGGCAACGACATCCCTGCCCGTACGGCGGAAGCCAGGTCGTCCACGGCCTCGGGCCAGACCTCGGCGAACTCACGCTGGCGTCGCCGGGCGCGGCCCGCGACGATCGCCATCGGCAGGTAGCCCGCGAGCGCACCGAAGACCACGGCGATCGGTCCCGTTCGCGTGATCACGAGGACGACGACGGCACCCACGACGGCGGAGCCCAGGCACAGCGCGATCAGTGAGCGCGGTGCGACTTCACGCAGGCCGGCCTCCGCGAGCCGTTGCTCGATCCGGCTCGATCCACCGGCCGGCGCGGGACGAGTCTCCCGGGGCCGGAAGGCAGCCCAGACCAGCAGGCATCCGAGCCCGAAGCCGAACCCGACCAGCGCACCCACCCCGGATCACCCGGCCTCGTGGAGGAGCCTGGCGATGTCGATGCCGACACGTTCGAACTGGTCGAGTCGTGGCGGCAGCCCGATCCCGCGCCGCAGCTGGCCATCGCGCCACTCGAAGACCGACTCCGTCTCGATGACGTCGCCCTCCATCCGCCCCGGTACGGCGACGATCTCCCGCACCTGACGAGCGCCGCGCGGGTCGAGCGCGAGGTGCACGACGAGGTCGATGGATGCTGCCACCGTCGGTACGACGAAGCGTGCCGAGATGTTCTCTCCGGCCAGCAGCGGCAGCGTGCATGCCTTGGTCAGTGCCTCGCGCGCGCTGTTGGCGTGCAGGGTGCACATCCCGGGCAACCCCGCGTTGAGCGCGAGCAGCAGGTCGAGGCACTCCTCGGCCCGCACCTCGCCCACGATCAGCCGACTGGGCCGCATCCGGAGGGACTCCTTGACGAGCTCACGCAACCGGATCTCGCCCGTGCCCTCGAGGCCCTCCTGGCGGGTCTGCATCGCCACCCAGTCGGGATGCGGGAAGCGGATCTCGAACACCTCCTCGGCCGAGATCACCCGCTCCCCGCCGGGGATCGCTGCGGCCAGGCAGTTGAGCATCGTGGTCTTGCCGGCCTGCGTCCCGCCGACGACGAGGATGTTCAGCCCCGCCCGGACGGACGCCTCGAGGAACTGCGCCGACGCGGGCGTCAGGGTGCCGAGCTCGACGAGGTCGGAGAGACGGCTGGCCCGCACCACGAACTTGCGGATGTTGACAGCAGAGAAGCCGCGCGAGATTCCCTGGAGGACGACGTGCAGTCGGTGCCCGGCGGGCAGCATCGCGTCGACGAACGGGCGGCTGAGGTCGATCCGGCGCCCGGTCGACTTCAGCATCCGCTCGACCAGCTCGGTCACCTGCGCCTCGGTGAGGACGAGGTTGGTCAGCTCGTGTCGTCCGTGGCGCGCGACGAAGACCCGGTCCGGGCTGTTGATCCAGACCTCCTCGACGGTCGGGTCGTCGAGGAGTGGCTGCAGCGGCCCGAAGCCGGCGACCCGCGCCACCAGCTCCGCGACGAGTGCCTCGGGATGCGCCACCGGCGCCACGACGCCCGTGAGGCTGCGCTCGTCATGGACGCGCACGAGGTCGGTGGCGTGGCGTCGTACGGCGGCGATCTCGCGCTGCGGATCGATCCCGTCGCGTCGCACGACGGCACGCAGCTCCTCGTCGAGGCGTGCGACCACGTCGTCGGACGCAGGTGCCGACACGACCGGTGGCTGAAGCAGGGCCATGGCGGCTCCCCGAGATGAGATGGCGTGGCTGGCTGAACGGTAAGGCACGCCGCTGCCCGGTGGGTAGGGCCGTCCATCCCGCCCTGTGGAGAACGGGCCTCGCGCTGGCCTTCCACTCCCCACCGAGCAGGCATACGATCGATGGGTTGCGAGCTCGGCGCAACGCGGGAAACCCGTCCAGCGCCGAGGGGTCCGACATGGCACCTTCACATCGCCGCCGCGCAGGGTCCATGGTGGCCGCTGCACTCGTCCTCGGTGCCGCCCTCGCGGCGCCACCGTCCGTGGCCGGCGACTCCGGCCGTGCCAAGCCTCCGTCTGCGGACGCCGAGCTGGCAGCCGCGATCGACGCACACATCGCTTCGGTGAATGAGGGGCTCGAAGCGCGGGGTGCGTCGATCCGGCTGCACTCGGCGGAGGCGTTCCTGCTCGGGAACGGCCTGTTCCGCGTCAGCAACCGGTTCAAGCGGTACTACGGCCAACGGTGGGTCCCCGGCGACGTACGACGGCAGGCGGACGGCAACCGTCTCACCTATCTCGTCGACCAGAGCGACGGTGCCACCTCGAGCGGCCTGACCAACGCCCAGACCGAGGCGGCCATCGACCGGGTGGCACGGACGTGGGCGGCGGAGGACTGCCTCGCCGAAGCGCCCCTGGTGAAGCGGGTGGACACCGGCGCCGATCCGGACGTCATCGACAGCGAGATCCTTCCTCTCGAGTACGAGGAGGGCAATCCGTTCCTGGCCGACATCACCTTCGCCGGCTGGTACCCGATCGAGCTGTTCATCACCTGGGCGCCGAGCGCCGAGGGCCGGATCCTTGCGTTCTCGGAGACCTACATCTTCTTCGACCCGGTGACCCTCACGCCGACCGACGTCAACGGCGACCGGTACCTCGACACGGCCCTCAACGAGGTCTACTTCAACGATGCGCTCGGCGACCCCGACGGCCCGTTCCCCACGCGGCCCTGGGCCATCGACCCTCCCCTCGAGGGTCCGGAGTTCGACGTCGAGACGATCGCCCTGCACGAGATGGGCCACTCGCTGGGCCTGGGCCACTTCGGGCCGGCGCCGCTGGCCATCATGAACCCGATACCGCCCCGAACCGCCGAGCCGCCGCACACCTACCCGGCCGACAGCTCGGCGATCTGCTCGCTCTATGCGAGTTGGCCCCGGCCCTAGGCATCATCCAGGAGCGTTCAGTCGCGCGAACGACCCCAGGCCAGCAGCGTGAGGGCAGCAGCACCGGCGAGCAGGCCGAAGTCACGGAGTGCGACGTCGTAGAACTCGCCCATCGTGACCAGGTTGAGGATGATCCCGGCGAGCCAGACCGCGACGAGGGGTCCACCGAACTTCGGTGCCACGGCGACGACGACGCCGGCGACGATCTCGATGACGCCGACGGCGAGCATCGCCTGATGGGCGGAGCCGGGCACGAGGTCGTTGACCCAGGGCGCAAGGTACTGGTCCCACTCGGTGAGGACCTCGGCGAACTTGTCGAGGCCGAACGCGATCGGCGCGATCGTGAAGACCGAACGCAGCAGCAGGAACGCCCCTTCGGCACCGACCAACGCGGGTCGCGTGGCCGTGGGGTGGGTTGAGTCGTGGGTGGTGGTCATGGCGTCACTCCTTCTAAAGTAGATTGTTTTCCCATTTAGACTCCCTCCATGCTCTTGTGTCAAGTCATTTCTGTTTTAGACTGCGCACGTGGACCTCACCTCCGGTGCAACCGCGATCGGCGCGCTCGCCGACGACACCCGACGCGCCCTCTACGAGTACGTCGCCGGGCAGTCGGACGCGGTCGGGCGCGACGAGGCGGCCGACGCCGTCGGGCTGGCCAAGCACACGGTGAGCTTCCACCTCGATCGACTCGCGACCGAAGGCTTGCTCGAGGTCGAGTTCCGCCGGCTCACCGGCCGGTCCGGCCCGGGTGCCGGTCGGCCGAGCAAGCTCTACCGTCGCTCCCGACAGGAGTTCTCAGTGTCGCTGCCGCCGCGACGCTACGACCTGGTCGGCGACATCCTCGCGGCCGCGGTCGGACGCGCGGCGGGGGGCGAGGACCTCGACACCGCATTGACCGCGTGCGCCCAGGACGAGGGACGGGCCGTGGCCGGCCAGGCTGTGGGCATGCCGAGCTCTCCCGCCCTCGGGGACCTTGCCGAGGTGCTGGCGACCCAGGGGTACGAGCCGACGCTCGAGCCGGCGGCCGTCGTACTCGCGAACTGTCCGTTCGATGCGCTCGCCCAGAAGCACACCGAAGTCGTGTGCGGGCTGAACCAGTCGTTCGTCCAGGGTGTTGCGGACGGCCTGGGCTGTGCGGGGGCCGTGGCGCACCTCGAACCGGATCCGGAGCGATGCTGCGTCACGGTGCGGACGGGTCCGTGACCGAGGCGCGCGATGCCCTCGACCGCTGGATCGCCTCCGGCGGTCACTGGGACGTGCTCGCCGAGAACGGCGGCCAGGTCACCGTCGGGCTGTTCACCTGCGACGGCGGCGAGGAGATGGAGCGGGTCACCCTGCTCCGCGACGAACTGCCCGAATGACCGTCAGGACACGGTGATCGGCGGGGTCGTCGCCTCGGTGCGGCCGACGTAGGTGATCCGGTAGGCACCCGGCTCCCCAGCAACCCAGGTGATGTCCGCACGGAAGCGCAGCCGCCGGTCGCGGTGCCAGGTGATCGTGGTCGTGGTCGACGCGTCGTCGGCCACCTGCTCCCAGCCGCTCGCTGTCTGGCGTTCCACCCTCAGGTACGTCGGCCGCAGCACGGCGTTCGGGTGGTCCGCGTCGTACGACGCCGTGATGGTCTCGCCACTGCGCGCGGTCGTCGGCGCTGACCGCACCGCCACCGGACCCGGGCGCGCGATGCGCGGTGACCCGACGGGGCTGGCCAGCCGCAACCTGTGTGGTCGGGGCGGGGTGCCCGGATCGACGGCGACACCATCGCGCAGGGCACGGGCCAGGTCGACGAAGGCCTCTCGCAACGCCTCGAGCTCGTGGCGGCCGAAGACGGTTGCACCGCCCTCGTACAGCTGTTCGTCGTACTCCTCGGGGGTGGTGACGTAGTGCCCGTAGCCGTTGGCATAGCCCTGCAGCAGCACCGCATCGACGTCGACGCCGAGCTCGGCGGCCACGGCACGACGGATCCGGAGCCCCGCCACCACGGTCACCTCCATCGGCAGGCAGACCAGGTACAGCTGGCCCCAGCGCATCAGCTGGAGGAGGTAGGTCTCCTGTGCCCAGCGCAGCTGGCCGATCGGGAGGAAGAGATCCTTCGGCGCCTGTGCACGCGCCACCTCCGGTCGGAGCCGGTAGACCCAGCTGGTGATCCGCTCGGGCACCGGGTTCCGCTTGCCCTCGTCGAACAGCGGCGATCCCGGACCGTCCGTGAGCTTGCCGGCGGCGAAGCTGGCGCCCAGGATCGCGCGGCCGGTGCGGCCCGTCGAGGTCGGCACCCCGGCCAACCGGAGGTACCGGTGGCGCACGTCGATGGACGGCGCGAGTTCCTCACCATCGACCGCCGCGAGCGCCTGGGCAGCCGCCAGCTGCCGACCGCCGATGATCGCGGTGTTCTCGCGCTCGTCGTCGGTCGGTCCCTTGCCCGGGAGCAGGTCGAGGTTCGGGGAGAGGTCACCGGCGTTGGTCTGCGCGAACGCAGTGACCAGCTCGGGCGCGACACCCTGCGGATCCGCGCCGGACTGCTCCCACGCATACGCCGCCCACCCCTTGTTGTCGGCGCTGATCAGGCAGTTGCGGTTGGTCATCGACGTGTTGTGCACAGCGAACCAGTGGACGGCTCCGACGAGGCCGCCGTCGCGTTCGAAGCGCAGCAACGTGGTGGCCGGGTCGATCCCGTCGGGGAACAGCGCTCGCTCGTCGACCGGGTCGCGGTCGAACGCAGCCTGGGCACGGTTGGCGCTCGCGTCGGTGAGTGTGCCGCGGGTCAGGACGGCGGTCGTGGGTGCGACGTCGGCGTCCGCACGCTCGATCGCCTCCACGACGCCGTCCACCAGGCGCTGGAAGGTGCGGCCGTGGTGGCCGACGGTGGTGATGTTGTAGAGCAGGTCGTGCCCGTGGCCGCCGGGTCCGCAGTGCGTGTGCGTGGCGGTGAGGACGACATTGCCCGGGCCGTAGGTGTCTCCGAACCGCTCGCGCAGTCGCTCATGGACGGCAGCGACCCCGGCCTGGAAGAACATCCCGATGTCGGCGACCACGAAGGCCACCCGCCGGGTGCCGTCATCGAGCACGAAGGCGCGGGCGTACTGCCGCGACAGGATCCCGTTGCTGCGCTGGTCGGGCATTCCGTAGCCCATCATCGCGACGCCCCAGGGCTCGCCCGTCACGTCGGCGATCCCTCGCCCGACCAACCATCCGTTGCTCACGGGCGGACGCTATCGGACCCTCCCCGCCAGGTTGATTGATATCAATCAACCTGCGCAGGGCATGACCGGTGGACACCCACCGCCGATCGTCCGATCATCGACGGATGGCCCTCTTCGCGGTCTCCGCCACCGCCTACGCCCGGTTCATGGGCAGGTTCTCCAGCCCCTTGGGCCCACCCTTCGCCGACCTGGGCCTGGCAGGTGTCGCCCCCACCGGAAGCGTCCTGGACGTCGGGTGCGGGCCGGGCATGCTCACCACCGAGCTGGCGCGTCGCCACGGCGCGACCAACGTCGCGGCCGTCGACCCCGTGGAGACCTTCGTCGAGGCGACCGCGGCAACCGTCGTCGGGGCCGACGTCCGGCTGGCGAAGGCCGAGGCGTTGCCCTTCGCCGACGCCACCTTCGACGCGGTCCTCGCCCAGCTGGTCGTCCACTTCATGCGTGACCCCGCGGCCGGGATAGCGGAGATGGCACGGGTCACCCGACCCGGCGGCCGGGTCAGCGCCTGCGTCTGGGACCACGCCGGCGGCACCGGTCCCCTGACGTCGTTCTGGGAGGTCGCGAAGCGCGCCGACCCGACGACGGCTGACGAGGGCGACCTGCCCGGCACTGCGTCGGGACAGCTCGCCGCCCTGCTCGACGGCGCCTCACTCCACGAGGTCGTCGAGACGTCACTGGACGTCGAGGTCTCGTTCGCGACGTTCGACGAGTGGTGGGAGCCCTTCACCCTCGGCGTCGGACCGGCGGGCCAGCACGTCGCGAACCTGGACGATGACGGGCGGGCGCTGCTGGTGGAGATGCTTCGCGCGGAGCTCGGCGAGGGCCCGTTCACCGTCCGGGCCAGCGCGTGGGCGGCCACGGGGCTCCGCTGAGGAGCACCTACAACCGCTTGCGTACGACGTCCCGCAGCGCCTGCTCGGGATCGACACCCGCGGCACGCGACTCGGCCACCAGCGCCAGCAGGCGTTCTCCGATGTCCTCGGCGGCCGGATCGACATCGGCCGGTTCACCCTCGCGGGCCAGTCGCTCGAGCACCTTGTCGGCGTACAACAACGCGGGGAGGGCGGACGGCAGCCCCTCGGCCACGGCGGCCTTCGCACGCTCGGTCGCCTTGACCTGCTGCCACACCTCATTGACTGCCTCAGCGTCCAGGGCCTGGTCGTCCGCCCGCGGAGCGAACACGTGCGGGTTGCGCCGCCGCATCTTGGCGGTGATGCCCTCGGCGACGTCGGCCAGGTCGAAGTCGCCACGCTCCTCCGCGATCACGGCATGGAAGACCACCTGCAGCAGCACGTCGCCGAGCTCCTCGGCCAGGTGCGACCAGTCCCCCGACACCTCACCGGCGTCGATCGCGTCGACGGTCTCGTAGGTCTCCTCGAGGAGGTAGCGGACCAGCGAGCGGTGGGTCTGCTCCTGCTTCCACGGGCATTCGGCCCGCAACCGGCGCATCACGGCCACGAACTCGGCAACGGCCGAGGAGGAGTCCGGGCCGGCCGACACGGTCAGGCTCCCGGCACCGCGGGCGCCGGCGGCGTTTCAGGTCCGCAGCGCTGGTCGGCCGGAAGCGCGTTGACCTGTTCGGCCGTCAGCTTGCTGGTGTCGACCACCGAGCCGGCTTCCTGGCTGACCGGGATCGAGAGCGCGTCGCCGTCGAAGTAGCCGGTCTCGGGGTTGTACTCGCCGAACACGGGGTTCAGCTCCGGCTCGTGCTCCGCCAGCCAGTCGTCGGCGATCGAGACGCCGACGTTGATGGCCTGCTCGCCGGACACGGACTGGCCCGTCTCCTTGAGCACGGTCGCGGCTCCGACCTTCTCGGCGGTCGTCGACAACCGCAGCTGCACCCAGGTCAGCCATTCGAACGAGTCGTAGTTGTCGTCGTCGACCTCGCCCAGCTCCATCCACAGTCCTTCGACCGTCGAGCGGTCGATCGCCTCGGGCGGCAGCGACAGGCCCATCTCCGTGGCGAGCGAGTCGATGGCGACCGCGCGCGTCCAGCCCTGGGCGAACTGACCGCGCACCAGCGCCGTCGGGACGGCGGAGAACTGCTCGTTGCTGGCGAGCAGGTCGCAGTAGTCCTCGACGGCCTGGTCGACCTGGCTCAGCTCGAGGGTCTGGCCATCCACCTCGGCGGCCACGCCCGGCCGGGCACCGTCGTCGGTCAGGCCACAGCCGGCCGCCATCAACGCCACCGCCGCGAGGGCAGCAGCCGTCCGGAAGGTCACTGGGCTGGGAGGACGCACGCTTACTCCTTGGGATCGATGACCGAGTCGATGACCAGTCGAGCCCATTCAAGCAGGGCGATCCCCTCGAGCGGGCGCCCCGTCTGCCCGGGAGTGCCGGGGCGTGGCACGAGGATCGTCTCCAGCTGGCTCTTGACGATCGACTTCGGGAACATCCGGTTCAGCCTGATCGTCCGTGACTCCGGGAGCACGACGGGCGCGAACCGCACGTTCTTGCCGACCGTCGAGATCTCGCGGATGCCGGCAGCGCGCACCCGCGCGCGGAACCGGGCCACCAGCAGCAACGCCGAGACCTGCTCCGGCGGCTCGCCGTACCGGTCGTCGAGCTCGGCGATGATCTCGTCCACGTCGGCGTCGGTGCGGACCTCGGCCAGGCGCTTGTACATCTCCAGCCGCAACCGCTCGCTGGGGATGTAGTCGTGCGGCAGGTGGGCCTCGACCGGCAGCTCGATGCGCACCTCCTCCAGCACCTCGGGAGCGCCGCCGTCGTCGCGGAAGTCGCGCACCGCCTCGCCGACCAGCCGGACGTAGAGGTCGAAGCCGACGTCGGCGATGTGGCCGGACTGCTCGCCGCCGAGCAGGTTGCCCGCACCACGGATCTCGAGGTCCTTCATCGCGATCGCCATGCCGCCACCGAGGTCGGAGTGCTGCGCCAGGGTGGCGAGCCGCTCATGCGCGGTCTCGGTGAGCGGCTTCTCGGTCGGGTAGAGGAAGTACGCGTAGGCACGCTCCCGGGAGCGACCCACCCGGCCACGCAGCTGGTGGAGCTGGCTCAGGCCGAGCGTGTCGGCGCGCTCGATGATCATCGTGTTGGCGTTGGAGACGTCGAGACCCGACTCGACGATCGTCGTACAGACCAGGACGTCGAAGCGCTTCTCCCAGAAGTCGAGCATCACCTGCTCGAGCTGGTGCTCGCCCATCTGGCCGTGGGCGGTGGCGACCCGCGCATCGGGGATGAGCTCGCGCAGCTTGGCGGCGGCCTTCTCGATCGAGTTCACCCGGTTGTGGATGTAGAAGACCTGGCCGTCGCGCAACAGCTCGCGACGAACGGCGGCGACGACCTGGCGGTCCTCGTAGCCGCCGACGTACGTCAGCACCGGGTGGCGTTCCTCGGGCGGCGTGGTGATCGTCGACATCTCGCGGATGCCGGTGATCGCCATCTCGAGCGTGCGCGGGATCGGCGTCGCGCTCATCGACAGCACGTCGACCGAGGTGCGCAGCCGCTTCATCGCTTCCTTGTGCTCGACACCGAAGCGCTGCTCCTCGTCGACGATGATCAGGCCGAGGTCCTTGAACCGGATGTCCGCGTTGAACAGGCGGTGGGTGCCGACCACGACGTCGACGGTGCCGTCGGTCAGGCCGGCCATCACGGCCGCCGCTTCCTTGTCGGTCTGGAACCGGCTCAACGGCTTGAGGTTGATCGGGAAGCCGCTCATCCGCTCGCTGAACGTCGCGAGGTGCTGGCTGACGAGCAGCGTCGTCGGCACGAGGACGGCGACCTGCTTGCCGTCCTGCACCGCCTTGAACGCAGCCCGTACGGCGATCTCGGTCTTGCCGTAGCCGACGTCGCCGCAGACCAGCCGGTCCATCGGCACCGTCCGCTCCATGTCGCCCTTGACCTCGTCGACGGTGGTCAGCTGGTCCGGCGTCTCGTGGAACGGGAAGGCGTCCTCGAGCTCGCGCTGCCACGGGGTGTCCGGTCCGAAGGCGTGGCCCTTGGTGGCCTGCCGGGCGGCGTACAGCTTGATCAGCTCCGCGGCGATCTCGCGGACCGCCTTGCGTGCGCGGTTCTTCCGCTTGGTCCAGTCGCCGCCACCGAGCCGGTCGAGGCTGGGCTGCTCGCCACCGACGTACCGGGTGATCTGGTCGAGGGTGTCGGCGGGGACGTAGAGCCGGTCCGGCGGGCCGCCGCGCTTCGAGGGCCCGTACTCGAGCAGCAGGTACTCACGGACCGCCCCGTGCACCTCACGCTGCTTCATCTCGACGAAGCGTCCGACGCCGTGCTGCTCGTGGACGACGTAGTCGCCGGCCTTCAGCTCGAGCGGATCGATCTGCTTCTTGCGGCGCACCGGCATGGCGCCCTTGTCGCGCATGGACGCCTTGCTGCCGACGATGTCCTCACCGGTGAGGACGACCAGCCGACGTCCGTCGTCGACGAGGCCGTGGCCGAGCGCACCACAGGTGACGGTCACGACGGCGGCGTCGAGCGGGTCCCCGGCGTCGATGTCCTCGACGAAGCGGGCCGGGACGTCGCGCTCCCCCAGTGCCTCGACCATCCGGTGGGCGGGGCCGTGCCCGGCGTGGACGACGACGACGGCCTGGCCGTCGGCGTGCCAGCGGGCGATGTCGACGAACGCCTTCTCCACGTCGCCGCGGTACGACGGCGCGGCCTGCGCGCCCAGTGCCTGGTCGGGCGCATCGGCGTCAGCGTCACCGTCGAGCCCGAACGGGCTGAACGTCCACCAGCTCTGGCCGAGTCCCCGCGCGTGACTGCGCACGTCACCCAGCGACTGGTACGACGCCGCCTGCAGGTCGATCGGCGCCTGGCCGCCGACGGCGGCAGTCGCCCACGAGGCCGCGAGGAACTCCTCGCTGGTGGCCACCAGGTCGTGCGCCCGGGCGCGGGCACGCTCGGGGTCGAGCACGAGGACCTGGGTGTTGGCGGGCAGCAGGTCGACCAGCAGCTCGAGCTCGTCGACGAGCACGGGGATCAGGGCCTCCATGCCCTCGACCGCCATGCCCTGCGCGATCTTGTCGGTGATCTCGAGCAGCTGCGGGTGCTTGCGGCCGAGCTCGACGGCGCGGGCACGGACGTCGTCGGTGAGCAGCAGCTCGCGACACGGCGGGGCCCAGAGCCGCTCGACCGCGGCAATGGTGCGCTGGTCGGCGACCGCGAAGGAGCGGATCTCCTCGACCTCCTCGCCCCAGAACTCCACGCGCAGCGGGTGCTCCTCGGTGGGCGGGAAGACGTCGACGATGCCGCCACGCACGGCGAACTCGCCGCGCTTCTCGACCAGGTCGACCCGGGAGTACGCAGCGCCGATCAGGCCGGCCACGACCTCGTCGAGGTCGGCGGTGCCCCCCACCGCGAGCTCCACCGGCGTCAGGTCGCCGAGGCCCTTGACCTGCGGCTGGAGCATCGAACGCACGGGCGCGACGATCACGTTGACCGGGCCGGTCGCCGCATCCGTGCCCGGGTGGCAGAGCCGGCGCAGCACCGCGAGCCGGCGACCGACGGTGTCGCTGCGCGGGCTCAGGCGCTCGTGCGGGAGGGTCTCCCAGCTCGGGTAGTAGGCGACGCCGGTCGGGTCGAGCAGGTCACCCAGCTCGGCGACGAGCTGCTCCGCCTCGCGGGTGGTGGCGGTGACCACGAGGAGCGGCCGTCCGGCACGCGCCAGTCCCGCGGCCAGGAACGGCCGCAGGGCCTCCGGACCGGTGAGCTCACCGGTGGGTGAGCTCGCGCCAGCAGCCTCGGCGAGGGCCGAGGCGAGGGGCGGGTCGGCAAGGACGGCGTCGGCGAGGCCGGCGAGACGCATGGGGGCACGCTTTCGTGGAAGGCAACACAAGCGCCCCCGGTCAGGATCGACAGGGGGTGATGGGCGCCAGCCTACGGCCCCGCACCGACAGCCCGGAGGTCGAGGAGGTTGCGCAGCAACCGTCTCGGGACCCCTCGTCGACCAACGGGCCTACGACGGATCGACGACCCGGCCCACGAACAACGGCGCATGGTGGTCGAGGTCGTGGATGACGAAGAGGAACGGGCGGTCGACCGTGAACGCCTCGGTGACCAGTGCCGACTCGGTGCGGATGACGACGGCCGTCGCAGCGGCCGCCTCCGTGCCCTCCTCGTCGACGGCGATGAAGCCCTGGTGCAGGACGGCCGCGATGTGCAGCGGCAGGTCCTCGTCGGTCATCGGGGTGAAGTCGGCCTGGCCGTCGATGAACGCGGTCGGCATGCCGATCTCCTTGAGCAGGTCGCCCAGTGGAGCGTCGGTGCGGAAGGTCCACTTCGGCAGCGTCAGATTCACTGCGGCCAGCGATCCTTCCGGCGTCAGTGCGCCGAGGCCGTCCTTCACGATGCTCGCCTCCACTGCCTCGAACCTTCCCTTGTCGGGCAGCACGATGGTCATCGCCAGCTTCCGGCCGGCGTACGGCACGACGACGCCGCGCCAGCCGTCACCGTTGACCAACGGAGCGGACAGGTCCGGCTTGTTCATCATGTCGACGTCGACGCTGGAGCCGTCGACCTTCGTGAACTTCCCCTTGACCGTGGCGGCCTTCTCGAACGGCTGCTCCCAGGGCGCCTTGAGGTAGATCGCGTTGACCAGCACGAGCCGGGTCAGGTTGTCGAGCACGCCTTCGGGGATCAGGTCGACGATGCGGTCATGGGTCTGGTCCTCGACCCAGCTGTTGATCAGCGTCCGGGCTTCCTCGGCCGCGGTCTCGAAGTCGACCGCGCGCAGCCCGGCGCCGTACTCCTTGGCGATCAGGTCGAGGAACTCCGCCTCCCAGCCGACGTCCTTCTGCCCGAACAACTGGTTGGCCGTGGCGAGGGCCAGCTCGGCGTCCGAGCCGTCCACCCGCTTCTGCTTGCCGGCCAGCCCGTCGACGTACGACGTCAACGCGTTCACGCCCTTGTGCCAGCGGTCGCCGAGGTCCCCGGCTCCGAGCACGTCGCGCATCTCCTCGGCGGTCTTCCCGGCGGCACCCACCAGGGTCATCCCGAGGGCGACCAGGACGGAGTACGGCGAGAAGACCAGGTTGCCCGGCTTGGCGGCGATGCCGCCGTACAGGTCACCGGCGAGGGCCTGGAGTCCGACCACCACGTCCTCGAGGACGGTGAAGTCCCCGGGCACCCGCTTCACGTCGGAGGCGACCAGCTGGATGCCGTCGGCGTCCGCGCCACCCGGCTTCAGACCGGGCTCCTCATCGCTGGCACAGGCCGTCAGCGCGGTGGCGCCGCTGAGGGCAGCAAGTCCGAGCAGGCCGAAGCGGAGGGTGTCACGTCGCGCAATGCTGAACGGGCTCATGGTCGTACGACGCTAGCGCGCCGCGCGTGGTTCCGTCAGGAGCCGGGCGGGCCCACGACCAGCGCGACGCCGGTCAGTGCGGCAACCGCGACGAGGCCGACCGCGGCACCGCGCAGGGGGTTGCGCAGCACCCAGGCCACGACCCGGTCGGGCAACGAGGACCCGGCACCCGCCGGCAGCCGCCAGGCGTCGCCGAGCCAGCCCTTGCGGATCGCCCACCACTCGAGCGGCAGCGTCGCCAGCGGCGGTACGGCGGCGACCAGGGCGAGCAGGCCACGTCCCGCCGACCAGCGTCGGTCGACCCACACGACCAGCGTCACGACGACGTACGCAATGAAGACGACGCCGTGGGCCATGCCGAAGATCCGGACGCCGGTCTCGTTGTCGGCAGGGCCGTACTTGAGGAACATGCCGAACAGCAGGCCGGTCCAGGTGATCGCCTCGGCGATCGCGACGGTGCGGAACAAGCGGGTGGGGGTCATGCCTGACTCTCCTCAGCGCGGGCGAGCTCGGCCTTCCACTCCCGGAAGGCCTCTTCGGTGCGGCCCTGTCGCCAGTAGCCGGAGATGGAGACGTCGGCACGCGGCACGGCGCGTTCCTTGAGCAGGTACGGCCGGATCTCGTGCATCACCGCCTGCGCCTCGCCGTGCACGAACGCGTGCACGCGGCCCTCGCGCCACGGCAGGGCACGGACGGCGTCGGCCAGTCCGGAGTGGCCCGGGTCGGTGCGGTGCAGCCAGGTCAGTACGACGCCCGCGGGCGTCGCCACCTCCTGCTCGTACGACGGCCCGTCGACCTGCAGCACGACGTACCCCTGGGCGTCGGCCGGCAGCGCCGCGAGGGACTGCCGGATCGCAGGGATCGCTGCCTCGTCGCCGGCGAACAGGTGCCAGTCCGCGGTCGGATCGGGGTTGTAGGCGCCATTGGGCCCACGGACGTGGATGGTGTCGCCCGGCTGCGCGGCCGTGGCCCACGGACCCGCGACACCCTCGTCGCCGTGGACGACGAAGTCGACGGACAGGGTGCCGGCGGCCACGTCGGGCGCGATCACGCTGTACGTCCGCATCGTCGGGCGCTGCCCCTGCGCGAGCAGGGCCGGGTCACCGAAGATGAACTTCATGTAGCGGTCGGTCCAGTCGCTGCCCGCGAAGCCGGCGAGGTCGCCGCTGAACCGGATCCGGACCATCCCGGGGCTGAGCTGTTCCTTGCCCTCGACGGACAGCAGGGTGACCGGCTGCGGTGCCTTGGCGGGCTTCTCCGGTGGGGCAGGGGGCGTGGTGCTCACGCGGGCGAGCCTAACGACCGCGTGGTCGTCCGGACCGGGCCGGTCGAGCCGGGACCTCAGGTGCCGTGGCGCCGGTCACGCAGCGCGTAGGCCCGGATGGCGCGCAGGAAGTCGACGCGACGGAAGTCGGGCCAGTACGCCTCACAGAAGTAGAACTCCGACTTGGCGCTCTGCCAGAGCAGGAAGCCGCCGAGGCGCTGCTCACCGGACGTGCGGATCACGAGGTCCGGGTCCGGCTGGCCCTTGGTGTAGAGGTGTTCCTCGATGTGCTCGATGTCGATCATCTGCGCGAGCTCGTCGAGCGGCGTGCCCTTGGCGGCGTGCTCGGTCAACAGGGAGCGGACGGCGTCGGCGATCTCGCGGCGTCCGCCGTACGCGACAGCGACGTTGACGATCATGCCGTCGACGTCGGCGGTGGCGGCGGCAGCGGCCTTGAGCCGCTCCGCGGTCGACGCCGGGAGCAGGTCGAGCGCGCCGACCGGGTGGAGGCGCCAGCGGCGCTGGTCGGCGAGCGAGTCGACCGCGTCGGAGATGATCTCCAGGAGCGGTTCGAGCTCCCGCGCCGGACGGTTCAGGTTGTCGGTGGAGAGCAGCCAGAGGGTGACCACCTCGATACCGACCTCGTCGCACCACGTCAGCAGCGGCTCGATGTTGGCGGCCCCGACACGGTGGCCGTGAGCGGTGTCGCGGCCCACGGCCTTGGCCCAGCGACGGTTGCCGTCGAGCATCACGCCGATGTGCTTGGGCAGGTTGCCGGGCATCCGGCGAAGCATGCGTGCCTCGTAGGCGGGGTAGAGCACCCTGCGCACACCACGCTTCCAATCCGCCACCATCCGATCGTAGGCCACCCCGGCCCCGTCCCGGGACCACCTGATCGCGTGGCCGGGCCTTTCGGGTCAACCCACCGGCTGACACGATGGGCACGACGGGGTGGGAGCAACTCGGCTCCGCACCTCAGGAAACTTCGAGAGAGGGACGACGACGATGACCGCAGCTGCCTGGCATCCGGACCCCACCGGTCGCCACGAGCTCCGCTACTGGGATGGCTCCCAGTGGACTGACCACGTGTCCGACCAGGGAGTGCAGTCGACCTCACCGGTCAACGCCCCCGCCGACGCCGGAGCCGCCATGGGCGATTCCTCCGACAGCGGTTCCGCCTCGTCGGAAGCGATGAGCGAGTCGGCCAGTGCCTCGGCCGGCGCGATGTCCGCCGAGCCCGTGGCCGCCGAGCCCGTGGCCGCCGAGCCCGTCGCCGAACAGCCGATGGCGACCCAGCAGATGGCCGCCCAGCCCGACCCCGCCCAGCAGTGGGCGGCGCAGCAGGCCCAGCCGATGCAGCAGGCCCAGCCGGTCGGCCAGCCCCAGGGGCAGCCCGGCGGCCAGCCGTACGGCGACGCGTTCGCCGGCATCACCGGCGACCTGATCGACGGCCGGTTCAGCGAGAAGGACGCCATCGGCGCCAGCCTGCAGAACAAGAAGATGCTGCGGGTCCGGGTGGTCGAGCCCTTCATGGCCAAGCAGGGCGCGATGGTCGCCTACCAGGGCAATGTCGCGTTCAACTACCAGGGCGGCGGCGCCGCCAAGTTCCTGAAGAAGGCCTTCACCGGTGAGGGTCTGAACCTCATGCGCGTCGAGGGCCAGGGCGACGTCTTCCTCGCCGACGGCGGCCACGAGGTGCACATCCTGCACCTCAACAACAGCGGCCTGTCCGTCAACGGTTCGAACGTGCTGGCGTTCTCCGCGTCCCTCGACTGGAACGTCGAGCGGGTCAAGGGCGGCAGCATCGCCGCGGGCGGCCTGTTCAACACCACCCTGCGCGGCACCGGCTGGGTGGCCATCACGACCGATGGACAGCCGGTCGTGCTGAACGCTGCCGAGGCGCCGACGTTCGCCGACGCCCAGGCCCTCGTGGCCTGGTCGGTGCACCTGCAGACGTCGATCAAGTCCTCCTTCACCGCCGGCGCCCTGATCGGCCGCGGTTCGGGCGAGGCCTTCCAGGTCGCGTTCAGCGGCCAGGGCTTCGTGATCGTGCAGCCGTCGGAAGGCGGCGTCGTACCACCGCACACGCACTGACGACATCCTCCGATCGGAGGATCCGCGGCGGCCGGATGAGCGTGAGATCACGCTCGCCCGGCCGCCGTTGCAGTAGTGATCCGTGGGTACTCTCGTACACATGACCCAGGCCTCCGATCACACCGGCGGCAAGGTCCGTGCTCGTCTGGACGACATCGGCGAGCAGATCAGCGAAACCCTCGCAGAGGTCAAGCCCAAGCTGCGCGGCTGGATCCACCTCGCGTCGACTCCCCTGGTCCTCGCGGCGGGCATCGTCCTGATCTGCCTGTCGCCGACAGCATCGACGCGCGTCGGGTCGGTCTTCTTCGTGTCCTCCGCGCTGCTGCTGTTCGGCATCTCGTCGCTCTACCACCGCGGCACCTGGTCGCCGAAGGTGTGGAAGATCCTCAACCGGATCGACCACTCGAACATCTTCCTGTTCATCGCCGGCTCGTACACGCCGTTCGCGCTCATCCTTCTCGACGGATCCGCCCAGGTCATCCTGCTCACCACCGCGTGGACCAGCGCCGTGCTCGGGATCGCGTTCAAGGTGCTGTGGCCGTCCGCGCCCCGCTGGATGTCGGCACCGATCTACATCGCGATGGGCTGGGCCGCACTCTTCTTCCTGCCCGCGTTCTACAACGGTGCGACCGCCCTCGGGCTCGGCGTCGGCATCGCGATCTTCGTCCTCATCGCATCCGGCGGGGCGCTCTACACCCTGGGCGGCCTGGTCTACGGCTTCCAGTGGCCGAACCCGTCACCCCGTGTGTTCGGCTTCCACGAGGTCTTCCACGGCTTCACCATCGCGGCGTTCGTGACGCACTACGTCGGCATCTCGCTGGCGACCTACTCGCTGCGCTGAAGCAGGACCAGAACCTCGGACAGCGGCGTCTGCGGGAACATGTCGAGCAGGCGCCCCTTCACCAGCCGGTACGACGTCAGGTCGGCCAGGTCGCGCGCAAGCGTCTCGGGGTTGCAGCTCGAGTAGAGGATGTGACGCGCGCCGGACTCCTCGAGCCGGCGGGACAGGTCCGTGCCGAGGCCACGCCGCGGCGGGTTCACCACCACCAGGTCGGCTCCCGCGAGCAGGGCGGCGTGGTCAGGTGCCGTGGCGTCGCCCACCTCGAAGTGCACGGTGCCGGGCAGTGCCGCTTCGTCGCGTGAGCGCTCGGCGCTGGCGATCGCGTCCGCGCTGATCTCGATGCCGGTGACGTCCCGCCCGTCGGCCGCGAGATGCAGCGCGAAGCCGCCGACACCGCAGTACAGGTCGACGACGCGCGTCGGGGCGAGCGATGCCACCCATGACTGGGCTTGCCGGTAGAGCGCCGACGCGACGTCGGTGTTGGTCTGGAAGAAGCTCCGCGGCCGCAGGTGCAGCGTCACGTCGTTGAGGCGCATGGGCAGGGTGTCGGCGTCGGTCAGCACGATCTCGCGCTCGCCCTCGAGGACGGCGCGGTGGTCGGGCTGGACGTTGAGCGTCGCCACCCTCAGGTGTGGCAGCTGCTCCCGCAGCCAGGGAAGGTGCTTGCGGATGCGTGACTCGGTGCTGGTGGAGCGCACCACGAAGCGGACCATCAGGTCGCCGTCGGGCGACTCGGTCACCAGCAGGTGCTTGAGCTCTCCTCGCTGCGCGACGGGCAGGTCGGAGGACACGTCGTAGGGCTCCAGCCCGGCGCGCGTCACGAACGCGGCGAGGTGCGGCAGTGCTGCGACGATCCCGGGCGCGTGCAGCGCGCAGTCGCGCAGGTCGACCCCGGTCCCGGTCGGGTCGAGGATGCCGAGCGTCGGCGCCCCCGCGGTGCCGGCGACGACCATCTTGGCCTTGTTGCGGAAGCCGTCCGGGCGGCTGGCCACGGGCGGGTCCCAGACGAGTCCGGTGGTGACGGCCGAGGCACCGAGCAGCGTCCGGACTGCGTGGTCCTTCGCGGCCAGCTGGTCGTCGTACCCACGACCGAGCCAGGTGCACGAACGGCACTCCCCCGCCGTGAAATGTGCACAGTCGAGCACGGCGAGACCCATGGCGTCATCGTAGGCGCGACGCCGGCGTCTCCATGTTCGCCGCCTCGCGCACCGGACTTAGTCCGGTACCCTTAGTCCATGGCCACGATCAACGTCCACGAAGCGAAGACGAACCTGTCCAAGCTCCTCGCGCGCGTCGAGGCGGGCGAGGAGATCATCATCGCCCGGAGTGGGCGGCCTGTTGCCCGCCTCGAGCCCTTCACCCGGCCCGAGGTCACCCTCGGCTTCCTGGACCTGCCAGCGATTCCGGACGAGTTCTTCGCCCCGCTCGACGACGACGAACTGGCGGAGCTGGGTCTGTGACCCTGCTCCTCGACACCCACGCCTTCTTCTGGTCCGTGCGCCGGGGCACCTCGGTGCCGCGGGCGGTGGCCCAGGCACTGAACAACGCGCCCCGACGGCTCGTCTCGGACGTGTCCGCCTTTGAAGTTGCGTTGAAGGTGCGGCTCGGAAAGTTCCCCGATGCGGCCGCACTGCGCGACCAGTGGAAGCAGGCGCTGGCGGCACTACCCGCACTCCCCCTTCCCGTCACCACGGACCACGCGCTGCTCGCGGGGTCACTCGACTGGGAACACCGCGATCCCTTCGATCGCCTGCTGGCGGCTCAGGCCGTGACCGAGAACCTCACCCTGGTCACGACCGACAAGGCATTCGCGTCGGTCCCGGGACTGTCGATCCTGCGTTGGTGAACAGGCGACACCTCTAGGCTGCGGCGCGTGGGCTACTCGTACGAGAAGGTGCAGGCGGAACCGGTGCTGGACACCGTGCGCCGCCTGGAGCAGCGCATCGATGCGCGCTTCCACGGGCGCGGGCTGCACGGACTGGCCGGGGAGCTCGCCACCCTCGTCGCCGACGTCCGTACGTCGACCCGGAACGTGCGGGGCCGCCGGTCCTGGCTCCGCCCACTGTCGCGCTTCGGGATCCTCGCCGTCATCGTCGTCGCACTCACCGTCATGGTGCTGGCCGTGCGCTCGGCAGCCATGGACGCGCCCGACTCCGGGCTCGAGTGGCTCCCGGTCCTCGAGAGCGCCGTCAACGACATGGTGTTCGCGGCGTTCGCGATCTGGTTCCTCTACTCCGTGCCCGAGCGCCTCCAGCGCGAGAGCCTGCTCGAGCTGCTGCACCGGCTCCGTTCCCTCGCGCACATCGTCGACATGCACCAGCTGACCAAGGACCCCGAGCGACTGCGGGCGTCGTTCCGCAGCACCGAGGCCAGCGTCGAGATGGACCTGACACCCGAACAGCTCGAGCACTACCTGGACTACTGCTCGGAGCTGCTCAGCCTGATCGGCAAGGCGGCGGCCCTGTGCGCGGAGGAGTCGCGCGACCCGGTCGTGCTGGACACGGTCAGCACCATCGAGACCCTCACGGTGTCCCTGGAGCGCAAGATCTGGCAGAAGATCGCAGTGTTGAACGCTGATCGACCCCACGGCCGTCCCGACGGCCGGCACGGCTAGGCCGACGCGCTCCCCTGCGCAGCGAGCATCCGCGCGATCGTCCTGACGGCGTCCGGATAGCCCGCCGGGTCCGGACCGATGAAGGTGAGCCGGACGTGCGGGCCGGACGGCTCGGCCGGGAACCACTCCTCGCCCGACGAGATCCACACCCCCTCGTTGGCGCAGTCGCGGACCAGGCGGTCGACGTCGGTGCCGTCGGGCAGCCGGCACCACAGGTGCAGCCCGCCCGGCGGCACCAGGTCGAGGCGCAGGTCCGGAGCGTGGGTGCGCAGGCTGTCGACCAGCAGGTCGCGCCGGTCGCGCAACTGCTGGCGCAGGCGCCGCAGGTGGGTGCGCCAGCCCGGGTCCGAGACGATCTCGAGGGCAGCCTGCTGCAGCAGCCCGCTGACGTACATCGACTCCGCGGCACGGTCGGCGAGGATCCGGTCCCGCGCGGGACCCCGGGCGATGACGGCCGCCACCCGGATCGTCGGCGAGACGCTCTTGGTCAGCGACCGGATGTAGACGACATGGCCGCCGTCGTCGAGCGCGGCGACCGGCCGCGGGTCGGTGTCGATGCCGAAGTCGTGGGCCCAGTCGTCGTCGACGAGGAAGGCCCCGTGCGAGCGAACGACCTCGAGGATCTCCTCGGCCCGGCCGACGCTCCACTGCGCACCGGTCGGGTTGGCATAGGTGGGCTGCGCGTAGAAGGCGCGCGCCCCGGTCTCGCGGAAGGTCCGGTCCAGCTCGTCGGGGTCCGGACCGCTGCCGTCACTGGGCACCGGCACCGGTTCGACCCCGGCCTGGTGGGCCGCCTGGATGGCGCCCCAGTACGTCGGTGACTCGATGAGCAGGGCCTGCCCCGGCGCGACGAGGGAACGGAAGATCGAGGACAGCGCACTCTGGCTGCCCGGCGCGATGACCACGTCGTTGGCCGTCACCGGTGCGAGGTCCTGCCGGGTCGCATCCGCGAGCTCCGCGGCGAACCACGCGCGCAGCTCCTGGAGTCCGGCGGCCGGGGGGCGGGACGTCGCGGCGGCACCACGGGACGCACGAACGAGCGCCGAGCGGACCAGTCGTTCGGGGAGCAGGTCCGGGCCGGGGTAGCCCGCGTGCAGCGCCTGCGCGTCGGGCGGCGCGGTCTGCAGCGGGCCCGCGACACGCGGGATCACCGACCGCGGCGTACGCAGGGCGGCGGTCTGCCAGCCGAAGTCCGGACCCCGGCTCGGACGCACCGTGCGGACGAACGTGCCGACGCCGGGACGCGTCTCGAGCAGCCCCTCGGCACCCAGCCGGCGCAGTGCCTTCTGGACGGTGACCGGGCTGGCGGCGTACTCGGCAACGAGCTGGCGGGTCGAGGGCAGCCGGGCTCCGGCGGGCGCGTCCCTGATCCAGGCGCGAATGCCCGTCACCATGCGCGAGGTGCTATCGTCATTCATGTCAGTACAGAGTAGCGCTATCGTTCCGCAGCGCAAGGTGCTATCGGCGACACCCGCCGGCCTCGGCTGGGGCTTCCTGGGTGTCCTCGCCTTCTCGTTCACGCTTCCGCTCACCCGGATCGCACTCGACGGCCTGTCGCCGCTGTTCATCGGCTCGGGCCGCGCCGTGGTCGCCGCCGTCCTGGCCGCCACCGTCCTCACCGTGACCCGGCAGGCACTCCCCCGCGGCCGCCAGTGGCTGCAGCTGCTCGTCGTCGCAGGCGGTGTCGTGGCGGGGTTCCCGCTACTGACGTCGTATGCCTTGACCGAGGTGCCCGCATCACACGGTGCCGTGGTGATCGCCCTGCTGCCGGCGGCCACCGCGGTGATGGCCGTGCTGCGGACCGGCGAGCGCCCGGTTCGGGCCTTCTGGATCTTCTCGGCCTGTGGGGCGGCGGCCGCGATCGCGTTCGCGGTGGCACAGGGTGGCGGGGTCAGCCACCTCCAGCGCGCCGACGTACTGCTGTTCGTCGCGGTCCTCCTGTGCGCCGCGGGGTACGCCGAAGGCGCCCTGCTCACCAAAGAGCTCGGCCCGTGGCAGACCATCTCGTGGGCGCTCGTGGTGGCGCTCCCCGCGATGGCCGTGCTGGCCGCGGTCAGCGTCGCGCAGCAACCGCCGACCGGATCGATCGGCGTCTGGGCGTGCTTCGCCTACCTCGCGGTGATCAGCATGTACCTCGGCTTCTTCGCCTGGTACCACGGCCTCGCCCTCGGCCCGATGGCCCAGGTCAGCCAGGTCCAGCTGATCCAGCCGGTGCTGAGCATCGCCTGGGCCGCACTCCTGCTCGCCGAGCAGATCACCTGGTTCACCTTCGCCGGTGGCCTGGCGGTGATCCTGTTCGCGCGGGGCGCTACTTCTTCCCGCGCCCGTAGAGCTTCTGCACGATCGTGACGAGCTGCTTCTCCGCCTTGTCCGTACGACGGAAGGACGTGAGCTCGATCGCCGGCCGGAACCGCTGGCGCGCGATGGCGTGCGGGTAGGTGAACTCACGCAGGCCGTCGGCGCCGTGGATGCGTCCGAAGCCGGACTGACCGACGCCCCCGAACGGCAGCGTCGGGATGCCGGCGAACGAGATCACGCTGTTGATGGCGGTCATGCCGGCGCGCAGCTGCTCGGCGATCTCCATGCCCTTGTCCTTGGAGAACACCGTCGAGCCGAGGGCGAACGACGTCCCGTTGGCCAGCCTGATCGCCTCGTCCATGTTCTGGACCTTGGTGACCGTGACGGTCGGGCCGAAGGTCTCCTCCTGGACGGCGGAGGAGTCCTCGGGGACGTCGACGAGCACGGTGGGCTGCACGTAGCGGGCACCCTCGGGCACCGGTCCACCGACGACCGCCCGGCCACCGCGCGCGAGAGCGTCGTCGATGTGGCGGCGGATGATCTCGACCTGGGACGGCATGGTGATCGGGCCGAGCTGGCCGCCCGGCTCCGCCTTGACGTCCTTGGCCGCGGTGACCAGCTGGTTGAGGAAGTCGCCGTAGACCTGTTCGTGGACGTAGACCCGCTCGACACCGGCGCAGGTCTGGCCCGCGTTGCCGCACGCGCCCCACAGGGCGGAGTCGACGGCCTCAGCGATGTTGGCGTCGGAGTCGACGATCATGGCGTCCTTGCCGCCGGCCTCGATGACGACGGGCGTGAGACTGGCTGCAGCCGCCGCCATGACCCGCTTGCCGGTCGCGGTCGACCCGGTGAAGGCCACCTTGTCGACACCGGACGTCGTCAGGGCGGCGCCGGTCTCGCCGTACCCGGTCACGACCTGGAACACGCCGAGACCGACGGCCTCCTTGAAGGTCGCGGCCAGCCATTCGCCGATGCCCGGGGTGAACTCGGACGGCTTGAAGACCACGCCGTTGCCCGCGGCGAGCGCGTAGGCGATGGAGCCCATCGGGGTGAAGACGGGGTAGTTCCACGGGCCGATCACACCGATGACGCCGAGCGGTCGGTACTCGATCGTGGCGGCCTGGTTGACCATCAGCAGGCCCGGCGACACCATCCGGCGCTTGAGCACCTTCTCGGCGTGGCTGCCGGCCCAGGCGAGGTGGTCGATCGCGAGCGACGCCTCGAGCAGGGCGTCACCGTGGGGCTTGCCGTTCTCGCGGGACATCAGGGACGCGAGCTCGTCGAGGCGGCGCGCGATCACCTTGCGCCACGCGGCGAGGGCCTTCTTGCGCCCGTCGAACCCCAGCGCGCGCCACCGCTCCGCTTCCTTGCGCACGCTCTCCACGGTTGCCTGCACGTGCGCAGCATCGTGGATGGGATGCGTCCCGACGACCTCACCGTTGGCGGGGTTGAGCGACGTGAAGGTCGCAGCGGCGGTCTCTGCGGGTGCGGTTTCGATGCTGGTCACCCATCGAATCTACTGCCGTTCCGGAAGCGACGGAACGGCCACCGGAACAAAAGCGCGGGCACCAGGTGTGCTGCGGCCACAACGCCGGCGTCAGGCGCAGCGACCCCGTCCCAGGCGGACCAGTCCGTTCAGGTCGCCCCGACCGAAGTCGCGCTGCCCGACGTTGTCCTCGAACATCAGCTCGGCCGGGGAGTCGACGTGGTCCAGGCCGACGAGGTGGCCGAGCTCGTGCAACAGGATCGCCCGCTGGTACGCCTCGCCGTCGCGCTCGTCCTCGAGGTCGGCGAACGCATCGCTGTCGAGCGTGACGCCGCCCGTGATGTAGCGCAGGCGTCCGTCGGCACCCTCGCGGGCAGCAGCCCCGCCGAGACCGGCCACGTTGCCCTTGAGCTCGTCGACCTCGGACCCGGTCGCCCACGAGATGAGGACCGGTTGGCGCCTGCCACCGAGGGGCACGAAGGCGCCTCCCCACTTCGGTCGGCGATCGGTACGGCCGTCGTACACGAAACGCAGGCCGGTGACACCGGAGACCTCGGCGACCGCGGCCTCCACGAAGGCCACCGTGTCGCCGGCACCGTCCGGGGCGCCGTCGGGGTTGATCTCGTAGTGGATCTCCTTGCACGGATCCCACGCGACCGGATCGTCGGCCTGCCCGCGCTGATGCTCCAGGAAGGCGTACACCCCGCCCTCCGGGACATCGGCCGGCGTGCCGAGCGGGTCGTCACCGATCCCGATCAGCCGGCGGAACGCGCTGTTCTCGCTCCCGGGCGCGAACAGGACGATGCCGACGAAGATCAAGGCGCTGAGCAGCAGCACCAGGCCTGATCGCCACCGCTCACGCATGCGTCCAGCCTGACACCCGACTCCCAGCCGTGTGCGAAGTGCGGGGGATTGTTCATCGAGGTGCACGAAGATGCGGAGGTGCTGAAGTACAGGGCTGTGAACTTCGTCCAGAAGCGGATGGCGAATCCACTCGTCCGCTGGGTCCTCATGCGTGGTTGGCGCATGCCGGGATACGCACTCCTCGAGACGACCGGCCGCACCTCGGGCCGAGCTCGCAGGGTTCCAGTCGGTGACGGTCAGGTCGACGACGTGTTCTGGATCGTTGCGGAGCACGGTCGCCGGGCCGCGTACGTGCGCAACATCGAGGCCAACCCGCGAGTGCGGGTGAAGGTCCGGGGCCACTGGCGCGAGGGCATGGCCACCGTCCTTGGCGACGACGACCCTCGGGCCCGCCAGCGCTGGCTCGGGCACGCGCGGCCGTCCACCAGGCTCAACTCGATCGCCGTACGAACCCTCGGGACCGACCTGCTGACCGTCCGGATCGACCTCGACGAGTAGGCCTCGTTCAGCGGCCGGTCCAGCGCGGCTCGCGCCGCTCGAAGAACGCGGCCACGCCCTCGGCCACGTCGGCCGAGGCGATCAGCCGGGCCAGCGCGGCATGGCTGGCCTCCCAGACCGCCGCCTCATCGCCGTGGATCTCGGCGCGCGCAAGGGCCAGGGCCTCACGGGCGGCCAGCGGTGCGTTGCCACAGATCGTGGCGGCCAGCCCGAGCGCGATGTCGAACGCAAGACCCGGCTCGACGAGCCGGTTGACGAACCCCAGCCGCTCGGCGCGCTCCGCCTCGAGGGACTCCCCGGTGAGCAGCAGCTCGAGGGCCACGTTGGGCGGCAGCAGCCGAGGCGCCCGGAAGACCCCGCCGAAGTCGGCGAGCAGGCCACGCTTCACCTCGGGAAAGCCGAACGTCGCCGTACGGGAGGCCACGACGAGGTCGCAGCTCAGCACCAGCTCGAACCCGCCACCGAGGGCGTACCCCTCGACGGCAGCGATCAGCGGCTTGGTGCGCGCCCGCGAGGTGAGCCCGGCGTAGCCACCGCGCTCGGTCGGCTCCCCCGGCCCCTCCGCCAGGTCGGCTCCGGCACAGAAGACCGCCGGTCCACCGGTGAGGACGCCGCACCACAGGTCGTCGTCGTCCTCGAGCAGGTTGAGCGCGTCGTCGAGGCCCTGGGTCAGCTCGGCGTTGATCGCATTGCGCTTGCCCGGCCGGTTGAGGCCGATCACCAGGGTCCGCTCCACGCGGAGCGTCTGGACGGCAGCGGTGTTGTCCGGCTCGGTCACCTCGTCAACCTAGAGGACTCCGTCAGCCGGACGGCCTGATCCCCAGCATCGGTACGAGGAAACGACGCGCGACGTCGGCGAGCTGCCGATCGTCGTCCAGGTCGACCAGCTCGCTCGGAGTCAGCAGGAACGACGTGGTGAGGCGCACCATCACCTCGGCCACCAGGTCGACATCGACGTCCGCGCCGATCTGGCCGGCCCGCTGCTCGTGGCGCAGCTGGCCCGCGACGAACTGCGACACCGTCGCGAGTGTGCGGCCCGTGGTCTCGAGCAGCGGCACGAGTGTCTGGGGTTCGGCCACCATCAGTCCACCGATCAGGGCGTTGCCCCGGATCGCACGCAGCGAGCTGACGAAGCCGAGCACGACCCGGTCCTGGGCCGTCTCGGCCGAGGCGATGTCGATGCGGAACTGGTCGAGGTAGCGGCGGAACTCGCGCAGCACGACCTGCTCGACCAGCGCCTCCTTGGAGCTGACCCGGCGGTAGACGGTGATCCGCGAGAGCCCGGCACGGCGCGCGACGTCGTCCATGGTGGTCCGCTGGATGCCGTGGCGGGAGAAGAGCTCGGACGCCGCGTCCAGCAGGTCTGCATTCGCTTCGTCGGCGGCCATCGACGCGGCAACGTCGGCGAAAGCACGTTCGAGCAGCGATTCGACCGCGTCAACCACTGGTTCCACTCCCATCGTTCGTGATACACAGATACTCACGTCGTACCATCGTACCAATGCCGATCGAGGAGCGTCCGATGCAAGGGTTGAGCAGGCGGAGTCTGTTGCGCGGCAGCAGCGCCCTCGGAGCGGCAGGGGCCTTCGGCATCATCATGCCCGCAGCGGCGTGGACCTGGTCGCCGACGTCCTCGGTCATCGGGACGGGATCCGGCCTGGATCCGCGGCAGGTCTGGGACGACGAGGCCGACACCCTGGTGGCCGCGCTCTTCGCGCGAGGAGAGGTCGACCGGGTCAACGAGCTCCTCGCCGGCTGGACCCGCAACGGCCAGGCACTCCCTGCGGGCCTGCCCGCCGACGTACGGCTCTTCCTCGAGAAGGCGCGCAAGCTGCCCACCTGGACGGACCAGGCCAAGCTGACGCGGGCGTTCTCCTTCTACGAGCGGCGCGGCCTCTACCTCGGCGTCCTCTACGGCCTCGGCAGCGGCATGATGAGCTGCGTCATCCCGCGCGAGGCCAAGGCGGTCTACTACTCCGCCGGCGGCGCCGAGATGAAGGAGCGCATCGACAAGACCGCGAAGCTCGGCTACGACATCGGCGTCCGCGACGCCTTCGGCCCCAACGGCCAGATGGTCGTCACGTGCCTGAAGACCCGGCTCACCCACGCCGCGGTGCGCCACCTGCTTCCGCAGTCGAGCCACTGGCACGCGTCGACCGACGAGGCCAGGCCGATCAGCCAGGCCGACATCATGGTCACCTGGCACAGCCTGGCCACCTTCTCGTTCAACAAGCTCACCGCGTGGGGCGTGCCGATGCCGTCCGCGGACTCGGCTGCGTTCCTGCACCTGTGGCAGATCACCGCGCACCTGCTCGGCGTGGCCGACGAATACATCCCCGCCACCTGGAGCGACGCCAACGCCCAGTCCCGCCAGGTCCTCGACCCGATCCTCGCGCCGACCACCGAGGGCGTGGCGCTCGCGAAGATCCTGCTCAACCTGGCCGCCGAGTACGACGGCGGCCTGACCAAGCCGATGCTGCACTCCTTCACGCGCTTCTGCCTCGGCGAGCAGATCGCCGACTGGCTGCAGGTGCCCAGGGAGCCGGTGACCGACCCCCTGGTCAAGGCCGGGTGGCCGCCGTTCATCGCGTTCCGCGAGGCGACGATGTGGATCCCGCTCGCTCCGCAGGGCTACTGGCTGTTCGACGAGTTCCTCCGCCTCGGCGTGCGGTTCTTCCTCGGCGAGGGCAAGGTCACGAACATCACGATGCCGACGGGCAACAACCCGAACTACACCTGAGGGCTCACGAGGCCGAGGCGCCCGGCCGATCCACCTGGTCCACCAACCGCTGCGGCGCCTGGATGCAGAACGACTCGGTGAGCAGCTCGTCGAGCTCCTCCCAGTCGGAGTCGTCGTCGAGGAGCAGCCCGACGATGTTGCCGCCCCACTCTCCCTTGAAGTACGGCGCCCCCAGGTGCTGGAACGCCATCACCTCCTCGGGTTCGGCGCGGAACACGATCCGGAACAGCTGGTCCTCGCCGCCGAAGACGTGCGCGACCGTGGTCGTCGTCCCGGCCACGCGCCAGCGCACACCCGTCCACGCTTCCTCCTCGTGGCACTCCGGCAGCCGCGCAAAGCTCTGCCGCAAACGCGCGAGGTAGGCCTCAGGGACATCGGGACGAGCGGGCACGGGAAGAAATTTCCCACACGACACCGACAACCGCACCCAAGGGACAACCGGCCGCAACCCCGGGGCGTCCTCTCTTCACCTGGACCGAGGAGAGCGCCATGAGAACACGCATCACCATCGCCCCTGCCATCGCTCTGGCCATCGCCCTGGCCGCCGTCCTTGCCTGCGCGGCTTGCGGGAGCACGGTCGAGGACGTCGCGGCCGAGCCCACGACGGCGGTCGCCAGCCCCAGCACCATCGCGAGCCCCTCGCCGACCACCGCCGAGAGCTTCCCCGCGAGCACCGCCACCCCGGCGTCGTACGACGACAAGGCCCTCCTCCGGGCACTGGTGGCCCTGGCGAGCGACCCGGGCACTAACACGGCCGCGGCACTCCCCTTCGCCGGGCAGGTCCGCCTCGGCCTCGGTCCGACCGTCGTCGCGACCCGATCTCGCGCCGGGCTCGCCTCGATCGGTGCGTGGGACGTCGATCTCGCGGCCTTCCGCGGCCACGTCGGCCCGTTCAACGCGCTGGGCCTGATCGCCCGGCATGTCGACTCCGACGGAGCCGACGGCACCCTCGCCGGTTTCACGACCTCGCTCGGCGAGCACCCCCACTGCGCCAATCCGCCCAACCCAGCGCCGGACGGCCTCGCAGGCCACCGACGCATCTCCCTCCAGCCGTCCGACGAATCGATCGACGGCTGTCTCGAGTGGTTCACCGTCGACCTGTTCCTCGACGACACGGGGACCATCGACACGGTCACCCTCGACATCTGGGAGCCGTGAGCAGCCGGTTCAGCGACGCCGCAACGCAGCTGCTGCTCGCCGTACCGTCTCGGTGAGCTCGGTCAGCGCAGGGCTGTCGAGGCGCCACCGCTGCCAGTGCAGGGGTACGTCGACCGGGCGGGTCCCCGGCAGCCGGACCAGCGCACCGGCGGCCACCTCGGGAGCCAGGTGCGGTTCGGGGATCATGCCCCAGCCGAGACCGCTGCGGACCGCCTCGTGGAAGTCGGCCGTGCTCGGCACCCGGTGGACCACCGACGGGCGTCCGACCCCGCGGGTCGCGAGGACGTCGTCCTGGAGGTGGTCCTTCTCGTTGAACACGACCACCGGGATGCCCGACCAGTCGATGCCCCGGCCGTGACGGTGGCGCTCCACCAGCCACGGTGCCCCTGCCGGGATGTAGCGCAACGATCCCAAGGGCTCGGACACGCAGCCCTGCACCGGCCGGGGTTCGTCAGTGACCGCAGCGAGCACCTCGCCCCGACGCAGGAGGTCGTGCGAATAGCCCTGGTCCTCGACGTGCAGGCGCAGGGCGGTCGACCGCCACTGGGCCACGGCGCCGAGGACCGGCCGGAACCAGGTCGCGAGCGAGTCGGCGTTGACGGCCACGGACAGGTCCACGACCTCCCCCGCACCGAGCGACACGGCGGCCTCGGTCGCCAGCAACCGCAGTTGCCTGCCCAACCGCACGAGCGGCTCCCCTGCTGGCGTCACGGTCGCGGGCGTCGTACGACGAACAAGGACCTGGCCGGCCGCTCCCTCGAGTGCACGCACCCGCTGGCTGACGGCGCTCGGGGTGAGGTGCAGACGCCGCGCCGCCGCCTCGAAGGTGCCTTCCTCGGTGATCGCCACCAGGGTCTCCAGCTGACCTGGATCGAAGTGCATGACCAAGTGAAGCACTTCTTCACAAGGTGAAGAAACATTCGCTGGCCTTCACCTCGTGGCGAGCCTAGATTCCTGAGGTGCTCGCCCCCACCGTTGCCGGCCTCGTGACCGGCCTGACTCTCATCGTCGCGATCGGCGCCCAGAACGCCTTGGTGTTGCGCCAGGGACTGATCCGCTCGCACGTCGGTCCGGTGGTCGCGATCTGCGCGCTGTCGGATGCGGTCCTCATCGCGGCGGGCGTCGGCGGAATCGGCACCATCGTCGACCACGCCCGATGGGTCCTTGAGGTGGTCCGGTGGCTCGGCGTCGCCTTCCTGCTCTGGTACGCCGCCGCGTCGTTGCGTCGCGCGACACGACCCGAGTCCCTCGCTGCTGCCGGCAACGGCACCGTCGAACCCAGCGGCCCCGTCATCGGTCGCGCCATTGCACTCACGTGGCTGAACCCGCACGTCTACCTCGACACCGTGCTCCTCGTCGGCTCGATCGCCGCTGCCCACGACGGCGGGGAGCCGGCCGGGCACTGGTGGTTCGGTGCGGGTGCCGTACTGGCCAGCGTGCTGTGGTTCAGCAGCCTCGGGTACGGCGCCCGTCTGCTCGCTCCCCTGCTCGCCCGACCACGCGCCTGGCAGGTGCTCGAGGTACTGATCGCGATCACGATGCTCTTCGTGGCGGCGAGGCTTGCGCTCGGATGAGGCGGCGCCGCGGCATACTCGCGACGTGCCTCCCCGCAGCCGCGCCGCGACCTACGCCAAGCGCCGTCAGCGACGGATGGCCAAGGTGGACCACGACCTGACCGACGACCAGTGGTTCGCGCTCATGGAGATCTGGGGCGGCTGCGCCTACTGCGGCGCCGTGGACGCCGCCCTCCAGAAGGACTGCATCCTGCCGATCTCGCGCGGCGGCCGCTACACGCTGACGAACGTCGTGCCAGCCTGTCGCTCCTGCAACGCCAGCAAGTGCAACCTCGAGGTCACTGCCTGGATGCGCCGCAAGAAGCTCGACGAGCGCACGTTCCTGGTCCGGCAGGCCGAGACGCTGCAAGCGCTCGCCTGAACCTCACGCGATAGAGGCGAAGAAACTCTCGACGTCACGACGGGTGCGGAGGCGGTGCCAGGCCAGGGCGGCGTACGGCCCTTCGGCCATCGCGGCCTCGTAGCGCTCACAGGTCCGGCTGTACGTCGTCCACGCCCACCACAGGATCGAATCCTCGCCGCGCCAGAACATCAGCCCGCCCCAGCCTTCGCGGTTGCCGCTCCACAGCTCCTCCCGGGTGGCTGCCCGACGCACGGTCCGCGCGATGGACTGCCACATCGCTCGCCAGCGAGGCGGGTTCACCCACACCACCGTGTCGGCCCGTTCCCAGACCAGCGTCCCGAGCTTGCTCTGATAATTGCCGTCGACGACCCACGCGTCGCCCGCGGTCGCCGCAGCAACACGATCCCGTAGTTCCTCGGCGCTCGCCTGAGCCCAGTCCGGCCCCCAGTGCAGGTCGTCGAGCTCGACGTGTGGAAGGTCCAGCGCCGCGGCGATCCGACGTGCGGCGGTCGTCTTGCCCGAGCCGGAACTGCCCACCACCGAGATCCGCCGCACGACACCCACCTAGTCACGGACCGGCGCGCATCCTGTCCTTACGGAGACCGGCGGGCGATGATCGAGGGGTGAGCACGGTCGAACCAGCGATCGGGTGGGGCAAGATCCTCACCCTGCTCACCGTGCTCGCCGTCGCGAACGTGTGGTTCAAGCCGTTCGAGAACCGCGAGACGCCCCCGGCCACCGCGACCCGGATCAACAGCGTGACCGAACCGCTCGTGCGCCGTACACCGGGGTGGACGCCGTTCGCCGCGGCGACGGTCACGCCGGGGATCCAGACCCTCACCGGTCGCGCGCAGTGCACGACCAACTTCGTCTTCACCGACGCCGGCGGCAACGTCTATCTCGGTCAGGCGGCACATTGCGCGTCGGCGAGCGACGATGAGATCAACGGCTGCAGGGCGCGGTCGAAACCGCTCGGGACCAGGGTGACCTTCAACCTGCACGGCACGAAGTACGACGCCGGGAAGCAGCTCGCGAAGGGGCGTCTGGCCTACAGCAGCTGGCACACCATGCGCAGGATCGGCGAGACGGACCCGAACGCCTGTCGCTTCAACGACTTCGCGTTGATCAAGGTGGACGCTCGCGACCGCAAGCTGGTCAACCCGACCATGCCCCACTGGGGCGGACCCGAAGGGCTCTCCGAGGGCGGCCTCTACATCCTCGACCGCGCCTACGGGTTCGGCCGCTCCTCGCTGCGCCGCGACAACAGCCCCGCCTCCCGCCAGGCCGCTCAGACGATGGCCGACCAGCCCGAGACCGAGGGCTGGGCCCACGTGATCATCGCCCCCTCGCCGGGCATCCCGGGCGACAGCGGGAGCGGGTACGTCGACGAGCACGGCCAGGCGCTCGGCACCCTGTCGACGCTGAGCATCGGCAGCGTCCTCTACAACGTGCTCGGCGACCTGATGCGGGAGCTGGAGTACGCCCGCCGGCACTCCGGGATCAGCGACCTCCGCCTGGAGCTCGGCACGGTGCCGTTCGACCAGGAGCGGGCCGAGGCCGCCGAGGTGCTCGCCCAGTAGTAGGAACTAGTGGCCGCGGACGTGCGGCGAGATCAACGCCGTACGCACCGAGATGCCGATCTCGCGGGTCCTCAGCGTCGTGATCCGGCGTCCCGGCTGGACGGCGTCCTTGACCGGGCCCGTGCGGTCGCCGAGGAACGCGGCCGTCGCGTCGATGTCGTCGACCGTGTGGGTCAGTCCCCACAGGCTCGCGGGCCCGTCGGTCGCAGAGTCCGGGGACCCGACGACCTCGAGGATCACGTCCCCGAGCCGGAAGAACGCCTGCCGCACGGGCATGCCACCGAGCTCGCCGTCCCGGACGCGACGCGGGTCCAGGCCGATCCCGCCGAACGCCCCGAGCGTCCGGGACAGGTCCGGCGACAGGAGCACGACGTGGTCGATGTACGTCACGCCGTTGGCATGGTGCGCAGGCTCGACGAGCGGCGCGTCCGAGACCGTCGTCACCACACCGTCGACATCGGTCAGGTCCTCGGGAACACCGCGCAGCGACCAGCCGACGATGCCCTTGCCCTGGGCGCTCCCGACCAGCCGGAGCCGCACGGACCCGACCCGACAGACCCCGTCGTCATCGACGGTGAACCCGGCCGCGGCCCACGCCTCCGGGGCATCCGCGATCACGAGTTCATCGATGGTCACGTCCACGGAGGGACCCTACCGAGGACGCCGAGGCGCTCGAGCCGTTGCGACGACGGAACCGCCGGACGGCGTACTTGATGCCGACCGCAACCCAGGCAACCACGAATCCTGCCGCGGCTCCGAAGGCTGTCAACTGGACGACCTGTGTCTGGGAGCTGACCGGGTCGACGTACACCTCGAGGTCATCGCCATCGGCGACGCGGACCACTTCGTAGCGCTCCCCGACCTCGAGTTCGCCGTTGCACGACGATCGGTCCCGGAAGGTGCCCGGAAGGCCGGCCGGTGGATCGTCCGATCGCCACGTGACATCAGTCCTGGGCCCTTCGTGCTTGCCGCAGCCGAACCAGGATTCGTCGTGAATCGTCACCGCCTCGGCCTGCTCGCGCGGATACCCGCGTGTCTCGGAGAGTTCCGGCCCCCAGGTGAGGAAGAAGACGGCTGCCATCAGCAGGCTGATGATCGCCGCAAAGAGCCAGGCCGCCAGCAAGTCCTCGGCGTTCCCGATGCGCCGATACCAGTACCGGACCGCCGCGAACCGTCGCGGCTTGCCGGCCCCCAGTTCGCGTTCCAGCACGTCCCGCCAGTCCGCGTTCGCCAGGCCTCCGTTGACCAGCACGTCGCGCTCATCGACCTCGGCAAGCGCAACAGCCCGCCGGAGTTCGTCGACGTCGCCTGCAGCGGCCAGCACCGCAGCCGCCTGGATCCGCTCTACATCCGAGGCTCCCCCGACCAGGCACACCACCTCGGCGACCGTGCCATCGTCACGAAAGTCCCGCGCGATACGGGCGTGAAGCCGCTCCGACACCGCGCTCATCGGGGTCACCGCGTCAGACGTTGAAGCGGAACGAATCGAGCCGATTCCGACATTGCTCGATATTCGCTAGTTGTGGGGCTGACCTGAGCAAACGTTGTTCGGTGGCCATGGACGCTGTCGGTCCGTTTCGGTCCTGGTGAGGGCAGATTGAGGGCAGATAGGGTCGAACCCGCCTACGGGATTGTTTGCGGCAGCAGCGTGAAGTAGCCGCCGCCCTTGGGCGTGATCGACGGAAAGTGCCGCCTGTCCAGGGTGGCGATCTCTTGTGCTCCGAGGCGCTCAGCCACGGCCACCACCGACGCATCCGTGCCACCGAGCGGGAACGACGCAAACTGGCGGACCAACTCGGCCATGCGCGCAACGTCGTCGTTGGTCAGCTCGACCAGAGTGAACGTGCCGTCCGCAACCGAGTCGAGGAATGCCGCCTCGACCTCTGGCCCGCCGTGATGATTGAGCCAGTAGCAGACCTCAGCCAGCACCGTCGCGGGAAGAACGATGGCTTCGTTGGCCATGAACAGGTCACGGAACAGATCGGTGGCGGTGAAGTAGTGCTCGTCCCGCTCGTTGGCCAGAGCGACGAGCGGGCCGGTGTCGCAGACGATCAACGCTCGCTACCGAAACCTCGCGACATCACGGTGTCGATGTACTCGGGTGATGAGCCGTTCGTCGGGCCGTCTTTGACCATGCCAACGAACTTCGGCGGCCAGGTCCCTCTCGGCTTCGATTCAGCCAGCCGCTTGGCGTCGGCGAGCAGCACGTCCACCTGATCGTCGGGCATGCCCTCGATCAGGTGAATCAACTCGTCGCGATTTGCGGTCATGCCAGCAAGTCTAGGCGACTCGTCCGACGATCGGCGGACGTCAGATTGCGGGCGCGCGAGGCTCGTCAGCCGCTCGACCTCTGCTCGATCCAGCGCACCGCCACACAACCGAACGATCTCCGACATGGCGACGCCTTCGACGTCACGGAGTTCAGAGAGCGCGCGTCCGACATCGAGATCGGCACGCGGGCTGCGGCCTAGCTGCTCACGGGTATTGAGGACGCGAAGAACCACCGCCTCGATTCGTTGAGCACGGCGGATCAGTTGATGGCTGCGTTCCTCGCGTCGCTCCCAGATTCGGCGCCGACCCAGCTGACTGCTCATCGCAGGCCTCTGCGCGGAACCGACCGACGAGCCAGGCGCGTGATCTCGTCGGCGACGCTGCTCCACTTCGCATCATCAAGTGACCCATCCCCCGCCAGTTCCCCGATCTGGCGGAGCACCCGCCGACAGGCTGCCGGCGAATGGAGCACCGCATCGACATGCTGCTCGATGGGGACGGTCGGCTCCATGCCACGTTGGACGGCCTGCCGCTCCGCATAGTCCGCTCGACGGCAGGCTGCGCTGCACCATCGCTTCGGACGTCCAGGATGACGAGGTACTCCCTCGTAGATCCGACGGCCGCACCGCTCGCACGGCCGATCGGTGATCACTCGTCCTTCTCCAGCCCCAGCGTCCACGCGATGACGACCGCAGATCGCCACCGCAGGTGCTTGCCGACCCGGAACCCCTTGGGGCCGTAGCCCGTGTGACGCCACGAGTAGATGGTCTGCTTCGGGACGCCGAGGTAGTTGGCGACCTCCGCGATGGTCCAGAGCTCGCTGTAGTCCATCGGCTTCGACGGACGCTGCACCGGCAAGGTCGGTGCGGTCCCGGCGTGGCTTGAAGGTCCGCGGCTCCCCGGTCGGCTCCCTCTCGACGATGGAGCCGAATCGCTCCAGAGTCCCGGCTGATTCTCGTTGCTTGCTTGACTGGTCATGTCCGGCCTTCCTTCGGAAACTGATGGTCACCTTCAGTCACCTAAGGGCGGTGAACCTGCGGCAGCGATCACCTCACGCCGAACCCGAACGCCTCCACTGACGGAAGGCGCCCCTGGGGACCTGCCGGCGCCGACAGGTGCAGCGAGATTCATCGGGACGAATCTCGGCCGGGAATGCAATAGGTGTGTGCCAGTTCGTTCTTGGCGCCGGTGGATGGGGGGACGCCGGTTCAGGTCGAGCATCGATGGGGAGGCCGCGAGCAAGGCAGCGATGGGTGGTCTGCGGCCTGACGAAAGGAACGGGATGCGTCCTGTCATGCCGATGTGCGGGCGGCGAAGATCGAAAAGTCAGGCGCTCCTCACTGGCTGTTCAGCCCAGGTCGGGCGCGACGGCCTCGCTCCATCGGGAGTAGTCGGTGCGGCTTGTCCCCGTCCCCGGCGTGTTGGCAAGAGGCTCGCTGTAACGCACGTCGACGCGCACAGGCAGCCCGTTCGGCGCGATCCAAAGATCGGCCGGCCTGGGCCCCGTTAGAAGCGCGGGCACCATGGCTGGATTTCCCATTGCGGCCAAGTTGAGTTCAAGGTGGAAGTGGTGCACCTTCTGGCCGGCCACTTGCTCATCGCCGATGTACTCGAGGTTCCGTGCCATAGCCGCCATCCGCTGGAAGTCCTCGCGAACATCGCTGTGTGCCACTACCGCGAGGAGATGCTCGTCGTCGGCCGGCGGCGGGCCGGGAGCCTTGGTCCAAGGCTCCTTGCTTGAGGTGCGGCCGAAGTACTCGCCGTTCGCCCGCGCGAAGCTCAGCAGGTCGTGTTGCACGTCCATCTCGAGGATGAAGTCGTCTTCGGTGCCGTACTCCTGAAGCAGGACTGTGGGGGCTGGCGGATTCAGGTTGCCAATCTCTTGCCGGACGCTTGATTCCTGAGCGAGTGCCGCGTCCACGGTCGCAAAGAGTTTCTGGGCTGAACTCGTGACATCCACGGCCACGGGCGTCCGGCTAATCAGACCTGTCGGAGACGATGTTGGATCCGCGTCGAGCGCGCGTCCACCGGCCTCATCACCGCACCCTGTGAGCGAGGCACTCGCGAGAGCGAACAGCAGCGCCGACCGGGCTAGATTCATCGCCCAACCATAGGTGACATCCGCTCGGACATGGCTCCCCTCTGTGTCAAGAAGCTCGTCTGAGTGGAGTCTTAGACTTGTCTCTGACGGGTCTGGGAAGTGGCTTGTCCGAAGAGCTGGTTCGGGGTTGTGAGCCGGTCGCGCTGGAGTCAGAGTCGTTACCCCGTTGCCCTCCCGGACCCGTCGCCATGTGCCGCGCCGCATCGTTGACCATCGTGCGATAGACGATGTCCGACAGCCTTCGCTTGAGCAGCCGCATCGATTCGTTCGAGGTCTTCCCGCGGGCCTTGGTGCGGTCGTAGAACGCACGTCCTTCGGTGTCGTGACGCAGCTGGACGGTGGCCATGATGTGCAGGACCCGGTTGATCTGCCGGTTCCCGCCACGCGACAGTCGGTGCCTGACGTTGTCGCCAGAGGACGCGTCGATCGGCGCAGTGCCGGTCCAGGACCCGAAGTGGTTCTTGTTCGGGAACCGGGTGATGTCACCGACCTCAACAAGCAAACGCGCGGCCCCTGAGGGCCCGATGCCTTCCAGGTCCAACAGCCCTGTTCCGGTCGCGGTGATGAGGGCTTTGAGTTCCTTGTCCGCGGCCTTCTTCCTCGCGTAGATCCGCTCGAGGTCGCCGATGAGTTCGGCAGCGACGCGGCGTCGGGTCTTGCCGGCGATGTCACGTGGTCGCACGGTGGCGAGCAGGGCCTTGGCCTGGGCTGCGGAGAGATCTCTCTTCGCGCCACCGGGGATGAGTTCGAGCAGCAGGGCATGGACTTGTGAGGTCTTGCGGGTGTGCTCCTCACCCAAGGATCGGCGTCGGTCGACCAGCAGCCGCAGCACGGCGAGTTGTTCGTCGTTGACGACCGGACGCAGCCCGCTCATCCGGGTTCCGACCAGCGCGACGGAGTGCGCGTCGGTGGCGTCGGTCTTGCGGCCCTGGCCGGTCGCGAAGACCCGCGTCCGGGCAGACATCTTGGGCGGGACATCAACCACCGTTTCGCCTTCGGCGAGGAGGCGGTTGGCGACGTGGCGTCCGATTCCGTTGCAGCCCTCGATGGCCCAGATGTGGTCCGGGAACTGGTTGACATAGCGCCTCAAGTCGGCGAACCCGGCCTCATCGGTGGCGAACCGGCCACCACCCAGGATCGTCTCGTCAGCGCCCATCACCTCGATCGTGACCGACCTCTTGTGTGGGTCCATCCCGACCACGACGCGGTTGATCGTCTTGCTCATGTGCTCCTCCGATGCTCGCTTCCATCACTGGTTGTCGAGTCGGGAGGGCAACGCTACTTCGAGCCGTGCAAACCCCTCTTGAGCCTCTCCGGACCCTGGCGACACCCGGCCCGCGCAAGCCATGTGAGAGCCACACGACCATGCGTGGGCAGCCGCAATCAGAGCGACGGACCGGGCGCCTGGACCGAGCCTCGCCAGACACCGGTCCTGAGGTCAATGAAACAAGTAGCCGCTGTCGGGGCGGAACGCCCGACAATGCCGCTGGTCGGCCGCTAAGACAAGGATGAGGTGCGACCATTGAGCATGGTCCCAGCACCTAGTGAACCCGGCGAGATCGCTGTGGGAACCATCTATGAGGACTGTGCTTACCACCCGGTCCTCTGTACTGCCGTTCACGACGATGGCTCAGTCAGCGGCATCTCCCTCATTGACGCCTCGGAGCCCAGGAACTGCGCGCCGGACGATTGCGGCGCAGTGCCACTCTCGGTCGACGACATCGTCCTCGCTCTGCGGGACTTCGAGGCCTACGTGGCTCGCCGTACTGACGAAGTCACGGCCGAGGTGGAGTAGGGCACGACTTCCGCCCGCTCATGCCGCGGATCGGATGCCTCGCACGGCTTCCGCGTGCCAGGCTGCTCGCGGTCACAGAACGAGACTCCGAGTGATTGAATCGATCCATGGTGGCCTTTCACGGTTTGCACGAGAAGAAGGACTTCTCTGGTCAGAGTTTCCGTCTGGCGACTCTTGATGGCCTCATGTTCAAGATGTGCGACTTCTCGGGTGCTGACTTGCGAGGTGCTTCGATCCGCGGCACCCATTTCGCAGGCTGCGACCTACGAGGCGTCGACTTCAGCGGAGCCGACCTCACCGAGGCCGTGTTCAGTTTCGTGATGACCCATGATCCGGAGTACGGCCTGTGCGACGTAACTGGCGCGACCTGGACGGGCGCCAACCTGAAACGAGTGACCACGGATCGAGTCGTTGGGTGGCCAAAAGACTGACGTGCTGAGTCCGACCACATTGTCGTCCGGTCTGCTGCAGAGCCCCGCTGACAGCTTCTATCGGTCGATGATGACGACATCCGAACGCGGAGGCCTTCGCAGGCTGTTGCGAGCGGTGTTCGCGACCATGTCGCTCGGATCCTTCATGAGGAGTTTCATCAACGGTCGGTTCGTGCCATGCACGGTTAGCCAGAACCTCACATTGGTCGACTTGTCCCGAGCGAGCTCGAAGTAGACGTCGTCGGGGTTCCTGTCGGAGCTGGCCAGAATCGCCCTGGTCTCGGCGTTTGGGTCCTGAGCCAGCGTCCGACGTTGATTGTCCGTCGTCAGGGGATTGAGGGCGAGGCTGCCACGGACTCTGGGATGGGCGTCGCGCAACAACTGCGCCACGATCACGGCGTGCGGAGTGGCCCAGGCAAGTTCCTCACGAACGTGCCAGTCGTCGTCCTCTGTCAACCGTGCGGAGGGAGTGGCGTCCAGGTCCTCCAACTGGGCGAGCGCGCGACGGGCATGGACGTGGCCACTGATCGCGACCCAGGCGCGGGTCTGCGACGTCGTGTTCGGGTGCTGGACCGCTTCCCTGCTGATGTACGGGTCTGGATCGCACACCAACTTCACCAAAGCGTCGCCTGGACAAGTCGGGTTCTCGACGACGACTTCTCTCACGCTCTTCGTCTCATCTGTCGCCAACGCGATCAGAGCATCAGGCATGGCATCTTCGCGGCCGGCGACAGCCTTGCGAACCTGGGAGCTGGGGTCGGCCGCGAGTTCGATCCATTCGGCACGCGACAGGACCCCGTGCGCAGCATGGTTGCGCCGCTCGCTCACCTTCATGTCGGCACCCTAGACAACCAGGGCCCGAGGGCGTGCCTGATTGCAGTTCGGAGGGGTGCGGCGCACCCAACAAAGTGTCCGCCTCAGCCCAGAGCCAGAACACTCGGCAACAACCGGAACGCACCACCAACGAGTCACGGATTACCTCGACGAGGTCGGATCATCGACCTACTCTCGATGGTCTCGGAGAGGAGTCCCGATGCCAGAGGGGATCACGAAACGCGGCAACTCGTGGCGCGCCCGGTACCGCAACCCGGAGACGGGCCTGCAGCACGAGCGGGCTTTCACCAAACAGGTCGATGCGATCAAGTGGCGACGGCAGCAGCTCGACGCGCTTGACCGCGGACGGTGGGTCGACCCGCAGGCGGGGAAGGTCTCCTTCCGGCGGTACTTCGAGTCCTGGGAGCGAGACCAGGTCTGGACCGACGGCACCCGCAAGGCGATGTCCCTCGCGGTCCGATCGACCACGTTCGCGGAGATGGACCTGCGCAAGATCCGGCCAAGCCATGTCGAGGGCTGGGTGAAGTCGATGACCGTCGCCTCGCCCGAGCGATCTGCGCCGCTGGCGCCCGGGACGATCAAGACCCGGTTCGTGAACGTTCGGTCGGTGTTTCGGGCCGCAGTCCGTGACGGGATGGTCGCGACCGACCCGACGGTGCGGGTGCGGCTCCCCCGTCAGCGCAAGCGTGAGGCGGCGATGACGATCCCGACACCGGAGACGGTGCGTCAGATCCTCGACGCCGCCGATCCCCGCTTCCGTGCCTTCATCGGCCTGTGCGCCTTCGCAGGCCTCCGATTGGGCGAAGCGGCGGCGCTGCAGGTCACGGACGTCGACTTCCTGCGCCGCGAGATCCATGTTCGTCGTCAGGTGCAGCGGGTCAACGGCGGAGAGGTCGACATCCGGCTACCGAAGTACAACTCCGAGCGGACCGTCCACGCTGCCCAGGCACTGATCGACATGCTCGCTGAACACGTGGCGCTCGGCCTCACCAACGAGTGGCTGTTCGAAGGCAACGCCAAACTTCCGCCGCATCAGAACACCGTCGGTCATCGATGGCGCACGACGCTGTCACGGGCAGGCGTGAGCGGCGTTCGCTTGCACGACCTTCGTCATTTCTACGCGTCGGGACTGATCGCCTCGGGTTGCGACGTGGTGGCTGTCCAGCGGGCTCTCGGCCACGCCAAGTCCACGACCACCCTGACGACGTACGCGCACCTCTGGCCCAACGCCGAGAGCCGGGTCCGGGACGCGTCCGCGCGACTCGCGGCCGAGGTCCTCGGCTCTGCTGAGGGCGCTGTGAGGGCAGAGAGTCGATAAACAGGCGCTGACCTGCGGCTTTACACGTTGAAGCGGAACTCCACCACGTCACCATCGGCCATGACGTAGTCCTTGCCCTCCATGCGGACCTTGCCGGCTTCCTTGGCCTTGGCCATCGAGCCCAGCGCGGTCAGGTCGTCGAAGGAGACGACCTCGGCCTTGATGAAGCCCTTCTGGAAGTCGGTGTGGATCACGCCGGCGGCCTCGGGTGCGGTGTCGCCCTTGCGGATCGTCCAGGCCCGCGTTTCCTTGGGCCCGGCCGTCAGGTAGGTCTGGAGACCGAGGGTCTCGAAGCCGACGCGGGCCAGGGTCTCGAGGCCGGGCTCGGTGACGCCGGCCTCGGCGAGGAACTCGGCGGCTTCCTCATCATCGAGCTCGACGAGCTCGGACTCGAACTTCGCGTCCAGGAAGATCGCCTCGGCGGGTGCGACGATCTCGCGCATCTTCGCCTTGAGGTCCTCGTCGGCGAGCTCGTCGGCGTCGCAGTTGAAGACGAAGATGAACGGCTTGGCGGTGAGCAGCGAGAGCTCGCGGAGCAGGTCGCGGTCGATCTTCGTCGCGATGATCGGCGTACCGGACTCGAGGGCTTCCTTCGCCTCCTTGACGGCCTCCAGGTTCGCGACCAGGTCCTTGACCTTCCGCGACTCCTTCTCCAGGCGGACGATCGACTTCTCGACCGTCTCGAGGTCCGCGAAGATCAGCTCGGTCTGGATGGTGGAGATGTCGTTGGCAGGGTTGACCTCACCGTCGACGTGCGTCACGTCCTCGTCGCGGAACACCCGGGTCACCTGGCAGATGGCCGCGGACTCACGGATGTGGGAGAGGAACTTGTTGCCCAGGCCCTCGCCCTGCGAGGCGCCGCGGACGATGCCGGCGATGTCGACGAACTCCACCGTCGCCGGGAGGATCCGCTCGGAACCGTAGATCTCGGCGAGCTTCGGGAGTCGCGCGTCGGGCACGCCCACCACGCCCACATTGGGCTCGATGGTGGCGAACGGGTAGTTCGCCGCGAGGACGTCGTTCTTGGTCAGCGCGTTGAAGAGCGTTGACTTGCCTGCGTTCGGGAGACCGACGATGCCGATGGTGAGTGCCACGGGCGCTGAGTCTATGGCCGTACGACGGACCGGCCCGAATCAGCGACAGACACAACGACGGCCCTCCCGGGGAGGCCGGGAGGGCCGTCGGTGGTGAGCAGGGGTCAGGAGCCGTACAGCGCCCTGACGCCAGCAGCGTCGGACGCCTGGAACTCCAGGTCGCTCGAACCGCCGTTGCACTGCGGGTAGTGCATGATCGAGGAGGAGTCGTACGGCGTCAGCGGGCGCCAATTGTTGTCCTCGAAGCAGGTGCCGGCCTCGGGGCGGGTGTGCTCGTGGCGGAACCCGAGGGTGTGCCCGAGCTCGTGCGCCAGGATGTCGATCGGCTCCCAGTTGCCGGAGGACCAGATCGAGTCATCGATCAGCACGTTGCGCGACCGCTTCGAGGTGCTCGGGAAGAACGCCCGGGCGATGTACTGCGACGTGGAGACCGGCTCGACGGAGAACAGCACGTTGTTGTTGCGGGTGGTGCAGCTGCTGTTCTGCGCGGGGACGTAGACGAAGTTCACCTTCGACGAGGCCGCCTCCCACAGGCCGGCGCCACCGGCCATCGCGTTGATGACGTCCGCCTGGCGGGTGCCGAACTTGGTGCTCACGCAGTAGGTCAGGTTGGCCGCCTGCGACGCGCTCCACTTGTCGTCGGCTCCGCCGACCGTGTTCACGATCAGCCCGTCGTGCTGGGTCTCGGTGGGAGCGACCATGCTCTCGTAGAACTTCTTCAGGTCGCCCTTGGTCGAGATGACCTCGTCACCGTTGACGACGAACGCTCCGTCGACGTCGACGTACGTCGAGGACTCGAACTCCTTGTACGTGGGTACCGGGTCTCCCGCGTCCGCGCCGGAGGAGGACGGGACCGTGGCGCCGGCGAACGCGGCCACCAGACAGGCCACGCCGACGGAAATTCTGCTGACTCGCGATGACTGCATCAAAGAACCTTTCCCAAGAGAGGACATCTGGTTCATCGAAGCCCGTCATCACCCCCGACGACAAGAGATCGTCCGGTTCAGAAACCGGCAGGCCCCGTCGCTGCACGGATCTGAGCCACGGATACATTCGCACCGTGCGGATCGCCACCTGGAACGTCAATTCCCTTCGCTCGCGCATCGATCGTGTCGAGGCCTTCCTCGAACGCCACGACATCGACGTGCTCGCACTCCAGGAGATCAAGGCCCGCGAGGACCAGGTTCCACTGATGGGCCTCCAGGCCCGTGGGTACGACGTCGCGGCCCATGGGCTGGACCAGTGGAACGGCGTGGCCCTGATCAGCCGGGTCGGCCTCGAGGACGTGACGATCGGCTTCCCGGGCCAGCCCGGGTGGGGCGAGCCGCCCGTCATGGAGGCGCGGGCGATCGGCGCGACCTGCGGCGGCGTACGGATCTGGAGCCTCTACATCCCCAACGGCCGCAAGCCGGACGACCCGCACTACGCCTACAAGCTCGACTGGCTCGCCGGACTGCACACCGCGGCCGCTCCCTGGCTCGACGTACCCACCGCCCTGGTCGGCGACTGGAACATCTGCCCGACCGACGACGACGTCTTCGACGTCACCCAGTTCCGCAACTCGACCCACGTGACGCCCGCCGAGCGCGCCGCCTTCCAGGGCTTCCTCGACAGCGGCTGGGCCGAGGTGACCCGCGAACACGCACCCGGTTACACGTACTGGGACTACTACCGCCAGCGGTTCGAACGCGACCGTGGCCTGAAGATCGACTTCGTCGTCGGCTCCCCCGGCTTCGCCGCGCGGGTGACGGGTGCGTTCATCGACCGCGACGAGCGCGACCCCGCCCAGAACACCGGCTCCCCCAGCGACCATGCGCCGGTCATCGTCGACCTGGCCGACTGACCTACAGGCCCTGCCACTCCGGCTTGGCGTCGTAGACCGCGCGGTAGTGGTCGCGCCGGGCGAGGCCCGCAGCGGCCTCGGCGTCCGCGAGGATCGTGACGTGCGGATGCATCTGGAGCACCGACGCCGGGCAGGAGGCCGTGACCGGTCCCTCCACTGCCGCCGCCAGCGCAGCCGCCTTGCCGGGCCCGGTGGCGAGGAGCAAAAGGTGCCGCGCCCGGAGGATGGTGCCGAGGCCCTGCGTCAGCACATGACGCGGCACGTCCTCGACCCCGCCGAAGAACCGTGCGTTGTCGCGCCGCGTCTCCTCGGTCAGGGTCTTCAGCCGGGTGAGGGACGCCAATGAGGAGCCCGGCTCGTTGAAGGCGAGATGGCCGTCCGTGCCGATGCCGAGGACCTGGACGTCGACGCCCCCAGCGCCGTCGATCTCCGCTTCGTACCGGGCACCCGCCGTCGCCAGCGTCGCCGGACCCGGGTCCGGCCCGTGCACCCGGTCGGGCGGGATGCCCAGCGCGTCGGTGAGCTCGCGCGCGATCGTCGCCCGGTAGCTCTCCGGATGACCCGGTTCGAGGCCGACGTACTCGTCGAGGTTGAAGCACCGCACCCGTGCGTACGACGGTCCGACACCGGCGACGTACCGCCGGACCAGCTCGCGATAGGTGGGCAGCGGGGTCGAGCCCGTGGCCAGCCCGAGCACGGAATCGGCGTCGGCCGCGACCACACCCTCGATGACATCCGCGGCCAGTGCCGCGACGTCCTCCGGCGTACCCAGCGGAACGACCTCCATCAGCGCATCTCCCCGTGCAGCAGGTGTCCACCCACCACGGTGGCCGCCACTTCCAGCTCGTCGTCGACGAGCGTCAGGTCGCCGCGGGCGCCAGCGGCGATCGTGCCCCGGGACCGGTCGCCCAGCACCCGCGCCGGCACGGCCGTCGCGGTGGCAACGGCGTGCGCCAGACCGCATCCGGCGGCGCTGCGGAGCACGGCCAGGCACTGCGGCAGGTCCACGGCTGATCCGGCGAGGGTGCCGTCCTCGAGCCGCACCGTGCCACCGCCGACGACGACGTGCTGCTCACCCAGCCGCGTTGGCCCGTCGGGCAGGCCCAGCGCTGCGGTGCAGTCGGTGACGGCGAGGAAGCGGTCCGGGCCGAGGGCCTGCCAGAAGGCCGCGAGGGTCGTGGGATGCAGGTGGTGGCCGTCGGCGATCACTCCTGCGGTCAACCGGGGGTCGGCGAGTGCGGCCGCGATCGGGCCGGGTTCGCGGCCCAGGAACGGCGGCATCGCGTTGCCGAGGTGGGTGACGAGACGGGCGCCCCGGTCCACGGCGGCGAGCACCTGGTCGCTGGTGGCGTCGGTGTGGCCGATCGCCACCAGCACACCGCGAGCGGTGAGGTCCGCGATCACCTCGAGCGCTCCGGGGAACTCCGGCGCGATCGTCACCAGCGCGACTCCGTTCGCACGCGACCATCCCTCGACCAGTTCCGGCGCCGGCACCCGGAGCCAGTGCTCCGGGTGTGCACCCTTGCGCGCGGGCGCCAGCATCGGGCCCTCGAGGTGCAGGCCCAGCGGTACGGCGCCGCGCCACCCGGCGGGCGGACCGGCGGCCAGGACAGCCATCGCCGCTTCGCGTGAGTCGGGTCCGGACGTGATGATCGTCGGCAGGAACGCGGTGACGCCCCACCGGGGCAGCGCGGAGGCGACCTCCCACAGGCGCTCGGGCTCGAGGGTGAGGTCGAGGCCGGCGACCCCGTTGACCTGGAGGTCGATGAGTCCGGGCAGGACGTGCAGCCCGCCGGCGTCGTACGTCGGGAGGGAGCGGGGTCCGTCGTCGACGACGTGGCCGCCGACGATGGCGACCTCGACCGGCTGGCCGGCGGCATCGACGCCCCCGACGATCCTCAGGTCAGCCATCGCTCCTCCCGAGGAGGGCCGCTCCGAGCGCGGCGACGGGGAGGTCCTGCGGGACCAGCCGGACCCGGCCGGCCAGGTCGAGCGAGGCGAGGAACGGCGACCCGGTTGCCTGCTCGGCCAGCGCATGGGCGACAGCGACCCGCAAGCGCTCGCCAACGCCGGCGACGCCGCCACCGAGCACCACGACCTGGGGATCGACGGTCAGCGCGACCAGCCGTACGGCGTCGGCGAGGTGCGCGGCGAAGCGGTCCCTGATCGCCACCGCTGCCGCATCGCCGCTCGCGGCCGCGTCGAAGAGTGCCTGCGCCGGCGGCCGGTCCGTCGAGGGCCAGAGTGCCGCCAGCGCCGAGCCGGACGCCACCGTCTCCAGACAACCCACCTGGCCGCACTCGCACAACGGGCCGGACGGGTCGACCGGGATGTGCCCGATCTCGCCGGCCGCATTGCGCGCCCCGCGGCGCAGGACGCCCCCGAGGACGGCCGCGGCGGCCAGGCCGGTGCCGATGCTGAGGTAGACGAGGTCCTGATGGCCGACCAGAGCCGTCGCGCCCAGGGCCGCGGCATTGGCGTCGTTGTCGAGGACCACCCGCATCCCCGTCACGGCGGCGAGACGGGACCCGAAGGGGAAGCCGTCGTCCACGCCCAGGTTCACGGCGTGCCGCACCGTCCCGTGGTCAGTGTCCACCAGACCGGGGATGCCGACGCCGACGATGCCGTCGAGGGACTCCCCCGACGCCACCCGGAGCCGGGAGACGACCTCGGCTGCGGCAGCCACGACGTTGTCACCCCCGGCAGGGCTGCCGGCCCGCACCTCGGCGACGACGCGACCGTCCGGTGACGCCACCACTCCGAGGATCTTGGTGGCCCCGATGTCCAACCCCACGAGCAGCCCGCTCACCGCGTCCAACCTGCCTTCTCCAGTAGTTCCTCGACGGCCGTGATCGACGGTCGACTGTTGCCGCGGGTGCAGATCCGGGCGTGCGGACTCGAGGTCCAACCAGTGCGGGGGCCCGGCCAGCCCCACTCCACGACCACCGCCGGACCGGACACGGCGGCGAGCATCGCCGCCACACCAGGTCGTCGATGCGCATCCCGGACCTGTACGACGACCGGCCCGTCCGGCACCGCGTCGCCCTCGGCCACGACGAGATCGGCGACCACGCCCCAGCGCCCTTCACCCACCGCGATGTTGGCCTCGGACGCGATGCTCACGATCCGTGCGCCACCCAGGTCGGGCAGGGTGCCCTCGACGACGAGCGCCGCCCGCGCCGCCGCAACGAAGTCCGTCTGCTCGAACGGGTCGAACGGGTCGGGCAGGCGGGGCGGGTCGGCCGCCCGGGAACCGCGCGGCAGGTCGGCCACCCGCGCAGCCGCTTCGGCGAGCCGGCCCAGCGGCAGCTGCCCGCTCCGGACCGCCTCCTCGATGGCGGCCTGGACCTCGCGCACCAGGGACGGATCCTTGTCCGATCCCAGGCACAACAGGTCGGCGCCGGCCGCGAGCGCGAGCACCGCCGCCGCGGGAATCCCTCGGCCGGCCGAGGCTCCGGCCATGTCCAGCGCGTCACTGACGACCACGCCGTCGTACTCCAGCTCGCTGCGGAGCAGCGAAAGGATCGGCTCGCTCATCGTGGCCGGCAGGTCGGGGTCGAGCGCCGGCACCATCAGGTGCGAGGTCATCACCGCTGCGGTGCCCGCCGCGACGGCGGCGGCAAAGGGCACCAGCTCGCGCTGGCGAACGGTGGCGGCCGAGGCGTCGAGCACCGGGAGCGTCAGGTGGCTGTCCTGCGCGGTGTCACCGTGGCCGGGGAAGTGCTTCACACAGGCCGCGACGCCGGTCGCCTGCAGACCGGCCAGCCAGGCAGCGACGTGCCTCCCGACGAGGGCCGGATCGGCACCGAAGCTGCGGGTGCCGATGACCGGGTTGTCCGGATTGCTGTTGACGTCGGCGACTGGACCCAGCACGAGGTCGACACCGAGCGCGGCCAGCTCCTGGCCGACGGCGACGCCGACCGCTTCGGTCAGCGCGAGGTCGTCCACCGCTCCGAGGACCGCAGGCCCGGGGACCGGGCTCGCGTCGCCCACGTGCAGCCGGGTGACGTCTCCGCCCTCCTCGTCGATCGCGACGAGAGCTCCCGCACGATGGGCGCGGATCGAGGCAATGAGAGCGACGGCATCGGCCCCGGCGCCGGTCAGGTTGGAGCCGAACAGGCAGATCCCGCCCAGTCCCTCGTCGAGGAGGCGCGCCCACTCCGCCGGGAGCACCGGTCCGTGGAACGACGCCAGCTGCACCTGGAGCGCGAGCGCGGCCACCTGGTCGCTCATCCCTTGACCCCGCCCGCCGTCATGCCCGACACGACCCGCCGCTGCACGACCAGGAAGAAGACGATCACCGGAATCGTGATCAGTGTCGAGGACGCCATGATCGCGCCCCAGTCGACACCACGGCTGCGGTCGTCGGTGAAGGCGACCAGCCACACCGGCAGGGTCTCCTTCGACGGGTCGGTCATCACCACGACGGCGAGGGTGAACTCGTTCCAGGCCTGGATGAAGCCGAAGACCCCGGTCGCCACCAGGCCCGGTGCGAGCAGAGGCAGCGTGACCCGGAAGAACGCTCCAGTCCGCGAGCAGCCGTCCATCATGGCGGCTTCCTCGAGCTCGCGCGGCACCCCGTCGACGAACCCGCGCAAGGTCCACACCGTGAACGGCAGCACGCTGGCGACATACACGAGGGTCAGGCCGATGACCGAGTTGAGCAGGCCCATGCCGTCGAGCATCTTGTACTGGCTGATGAACAGCGCCTCGGCCGGGATCATCTGGATGACCAGCAGCGCGAGGATGAACGAGCGCCGCCCCCGGAAGCGGAACCGGCTCACCGCCACGGCCGCCAGGAAGGCGAAGATCAACGCGACGGCCACGGTCAGCAGGGTGACGCTGAGGCTGGTCACCAGCGCGTTCGTGAAGTCGTTGTCGCCCAGGACGCGCTGGTAGTTGTCGAGGGTGCCGTGCGTCGGCACGATCTCGGGATCCTCGCCCTTGATCCGGTTGCGCGGCAGGAACGAGCGGCTCACCATCCAGTAGACCGGGAACACGCACGCGAGGAAGACCAGTACGCCGATCAGGTCGGCGCCGATCCGGACGGGGAGCGGGGTCTTGCGGCTCACGACTCGTCCTCCGCCTTGAGCATCAGGCGCACGTACGGCGCGGTGAGGACCACGGTCAGGACGAGCATGAACATCGCGGCCGCCGCTGCCATCCCGAAGTCGCCGCCCTTGATGCCGAGAGTGTGGATGTAGGTGCCGAGCAGGTTCGTGTCCTTGGCGATCCCGCCGGCCCGCTGGAGGGTGTAGATCTGCGTGAACACCCGGAGGTCCCAGATCACCTGGAGCAGCACGACGACGAGCAGCACCGGCCGGATCGACGGGAAGACCACGTGCACGAAGCGTTGCCACACGCCCGCGCCGTCGATCTGGGCGGCCTCGACCACGTCCTCGGGGACCTGGGTCAGGGCGGCGTACAGGGTGAAGGCCACGAAGGGGACGCTCATCCAGACCACGATGATGGTGGCGACCAGGAAGAACGACCACGGATCGAGCAGCCAGCCGTGCCGGTGGAAGTCGCCGCCGGCCTTGGTGAGCAGCCAGTTCACGACCCCGTAGTCGGTGTCGAAGAGGAACTGCCACACCGTCATCGCCGCGACCACGGGCATCGCCCAGGCCAGCATCAGCCCGCACTGGGTCACGACCCGCACGAACCGGCTCATCCGGGTCATCAGCAGCGCGAGGCCGAGCCCGATGGCAAAGGTCAGGCCCGCGTTGACGAAGCAGAAGGCGACGGTCCGCAGGACGACGGCCCACAGCTCACCGTCGGTGAGCAGCTCGCGGTAGTTGGCGAAGCCCGCCCACACCGGCGCCTGGCCGAACTGCTGCGCCAGCCCGAACTCCTGGAGGGACAGGACCACCTGGCGCACCAGCGGATAGCCGAGGGCCAGGCCGAGGGCGATGGTGGCCGGGACGACCAGCCCGTAGGGCAGCGGCGATCGGCGTGCGGTGGATGCCACGGGCTCCTCCTCTCGAGGACGGCGTGTCAGGACGGCGTGTCAGGACGGTACGACGTCCGGCCGGCCATGGGGACCGGCCGGACGTCGTGCGAGGGGTCGAGCTAGTTGAGTTCGGCGGTGATCTCGTCGTCGGCCTCGGCCGCGAGCTCCTTCACGTCGCCGCCCTGGGCGATCTCGCTGAACAGGTCCTCGAGGATGAACTTGCCCTCGACGGTGGCCCACGCGGCTGCCGCCGGCGTCAGCTTGGCGTTGGACGCAGCAGCGACCGTGGCCTGGGCGAACTCGTCGTCGCCGAGCTTGCTCGCGAACGACTGCCGGGCCGGCGTCAGGCCTGCCTCGGCGAGGATCGTCTGGTACTCATCGCTGAGCATCAGCGCGACGACCTTGCGGGAGAGGTCCTGGTTCGGCGACTTCGCCGACACGGCGATGTCCGAGCCGCCGAGCAGCACCGGCGCGGGCTCACCGTCGGTGCCTGGAAGCGCGAAGACACCGACCTGTTCGGCGAGCTTCGGGCATCCGCTCTTGGGGTCCGTCAGCATGCCGTACACCCAGCCGGGTCGCGACATCATCCCGATCTTGCCCGCGCAGAAGGGCGTCACCGGGTCCGCCTCGTTGGCGTCGGCCGGAGCCCCGGATGCCGACTTGTACAGGTCCTGGAAGGCCTGCAGTCCGGCGATCGACTCGCTCGAGGAGAGCGTGCCCTTCCAGCCGTCACCGTCGGGCTCGGCGAACTCGCCGCCGGCATCCCACAGGAGCGCGGCACCGTCACGCCAGTCCTTGCCCGGCAGCCAGTAGCCGGAGAAGTCGGCCTTGCCGCTCTCCGCCTTGAGCTTGGCGGCCGCGTCGACGAACTCCTCCATCGTGGTGGGGACGCCGTCGACGCCCGCCTGCTCGAACAGGTCCTTGCGGTAGAAGACGTACGTCGATCCCGCGTAGTACGGCACGGCGAACGTCTTGCCGTCGACCGTGGCGCCGTCGACGAAGCCGGTCAGCAGGTCGTCGCCGCCGAGGTCGGCCAGGTCGTCGCTGAGATCACTGAATGCACCGACCGTCGTGAACGTCGGCGCCTGGGTGTTGCCGACCTCGACCACGTCCGGCGTCTGGTCGGCAGAGGTGAGCGCGGTGGTGAGCCGCTCGACGAGGCCCTCCCATTCCTGCTGCTCGATGGTGAGGGTCGACCCGGGGTTCTGGTCCTCGAAGGTCGTCTTGAGCCAGTCCCGCGCCGCCTGGGGGGTGTCGGCGCCGTTGAGCCAGACGACGAGGTCGGCCTCGGTCGGGCCGCCGCCGGACGACTTGTCGTCGTCGGAGCCGCATGCGCTGGTCACGGCCAGCAGGACGGCCGTGGCCGCGACTGCCAGAGTCTTCTGAATTCGCACCGCTAGTTCCCTTCGATTCTCACTACTGGACGCGGCCCCGGTGGGACCGCGCGGACGCTGCTGGCTGGACGCACGCGATGGCGCTGTCGCCCTGTCACGACACCCCCAGCTCTCCCGAGAGCACGACGCCGGTGGCGCCGACGAGGACGCCGTCGTCGCCGAGGGTCGAGACCCGGACGGCGAAACCGGCGGAGGAGACCGGCATGACCCGGTCCCGGATGGCGGCCTCGGCCTCGCGGGCCAGTGGCTCGACCAGGTCGGCGGGTCCGCTGAGCACGACCTCGCCGAGGTTCAGGGTGGCCACGACAGGAGCCAGGGCCTGTCCCAGCCTCCGGCCGGCGTCCCGCAGGACGGCCTCGGGGTCGCCCGCCCCGATCCGTCGACGCAGCCGCGGCACGGCGACGAAGGTCTCCAGGCAACCGGGCCGGCCGCAGGCACAGATCTCGCCGTCGGGGTCGACCTGGACGTGGCCGATCTCGCCGGCCGCGCCCCCGTTGCCGTGGAGCACGGTCCCGCCGAGGACGAGGCCGGCACCCACACCGGTGCTGAGCCGGAGCAGGAGCAATCCGCCCTCGCCACCCCCGCCGAAGGTGTACTCCCCCGTCACGGCGGTGTTGGCGTCGTTGGCGACGTAGACCGGCTGGTCGAGGGTGGCACCGAGCGACTCCGCGAGGGGGACGTCGTGCCAGCCGAGGTTGGGGGCGTCGAGGACGACACCGTCCGGGCTGACCACGCCGGGCGTGGCCACGGCGACGCCGAGCAGCGGGCGGGTGCTGCGGGAGACGAGATCGGCGGTGAACTCCTCCACCAGCTCGAGTGCGTCCGCGCCCCGACGTCCCTCGAGCGGGCGCCCGTCGCGGACGACGACTTCGCCCACCAGGTTCAGGATCGCGCCGACGACCTGGTCGTCGACCGACAGGTCGATGGCCACGACGTGCTTGGCGTCGGGGACCAGCCCGACCAGTGTCGGCGGCTTGCCCACGCGGATCTCGACCGGTGCACCGAGCTCGGTGAGCAGCCCCTCGGCGATCAGCTCGGCCACGAGCTCCGACACGGTGACGCGCGTCAGGCCACTGCTGCGCGCGAGGTCGGCACGGCTGGCCGGACCCTGTGCGAAGAGCTCCTGGAGGAGCATCGCGCGGTGGTGGCGACGGGAGTCTGCTCGCCGGAGCTTGATCCGGTCACGGGGGGCCCGATCCGTCGGGGTTCGCCAGGACATGTTTGTTAGTTCACCATACGAACATATAAGGTGCAAGCATTCCGAGCGATCCACGTCACATTTCACCTAGCAGGAGCAGCGATGGCCGGCATCACCTTCGAAGCAGCACAGCGGTGGTACGACGGCGCCGACGCCCCCGCCGTACCCGGGATCGATCTCGTGGTCGAGGACGGCGAGTTCCTCGTCCTCGTCGGGCCGTCCGGTTGCGGGAAGACCACCACCCTGCGCATGCTCGCGGGCCTGGAGGAGGTCGACGCGGGCCGGATCCTGATCGGCGACCGGGACGTCACGCGCCTGGCCCCGAAGGACCGCGACATCGCGATGGTGTTCCAGAGCTACGCCCTCTACCCCCACAAGTCGGTCCGCGAGAACCTCGGCTTCGCCCTCAAGATGGCCGGCGTCGACCGCGAGGAGAGGGAGCGCCGGGTCGACGACGTGGCCGCCCTCCTCGGCCTGACCGAGCTGCTCGACAGGAAACCGAGGGCCCTGTCGGGTGGTCAGCGGCAGCGCGTCGCCATGGGCCGGGCGATCGTGCGCGAGCCCCAGGTGTTCTGCATGGACGAGCCGTTGTCCAACCTCGACGCCAAGATGCGGGTCCAGACCCGCAGCGACATCGCCCGCCTCCAGCGCGAGCTCGGGGTCACCACCGTCTACGTCACCCACGACCAGGTGGAAGCGATGACCATGGGCGACCGGGTCGCGGTCATGAACGCCGGCGAGATCCAGCAGATCGACGCCCCTCTCGCCCTCTACGACCGCCCGGCCAACCTCTTCGTCGCGAGCTTCATCGGATCACCGCAGATGAACCTGCTCGAGGCTCGGGTCGACGACGGCCAGGTGTTCCTCGGGAGCCACCGCCTCTCCCTCGATGCGGCGACGAGCAGCGGGCTCACCGATGCAGTGACGATCGGCGTCCGCCCGGAGGGCTGGCAGTTGGTGTCCGCCGGCGACGGCATCCCCCTGAAGGTGCACCTCGTCGAAGAACTCGGCTCCGAGGGCTTCGCCCACGGCACGGCCGACCTCGGCGACCGCGAAGTGGCGCTCGCCGTACGCCTGCCGTCGCGGGGCCACGTCGGGCCGGACGACACCGTGCACCTGGCCGTGCCTGCCGGAGCAGCCCACGTCTTCGACACGGCGACAGGTCGCCGGATCGGCCCCTGACCGCCGTTAGCGTGGGGGCGTGAGCACCGTCCGGGAACAGCGGTCCCCCACCCTGTGGGAAGAGGGCCGCCAGCCTGCGCGCGAGCTCATCGCACTCGCCATGGCCCTGCTGCTCACGGTGACCGTGCTCGACCTCGTCCTCAGCGACGGGCTCGGCCTGTTCTACGACCTGGCCTTCGTGACGATCTGCGTCGGCGTGGCCCTGCTGGTCCAGCCGTCCGACTTCTTCCCGGTCGGCGTCCTGCCCCCGCTGGCGATGCTCTTCATCGCGTTGCTGCTCGGCATCAGCGAGCCGGGATCGATCGCCCGCACCGACGACGGCTTCGTCCAGGCGACGGTGTCCGGGCTGTCCGGACATGCCCTCGCCCTGGTCTTCGGGTACGGCGCCTGCCTGGCCCTGCTCGCCGTACGACGGTCGTTCCTGCTCCGCCACCCGCGCTGAGCTGGTCGACGGATCAGGCGAAGCGGTCCGGGTCGCCGGCGCCCCGGCGGATGATCTCGGGCGCGCCCTCGGACCAGTCGACGACCGTGGTCGGCTCGGCCGGGGTCTCGCCGGCCTCGACCACGATGTCGACGTCGTGGTCGAGGTCTTCCTTGATCTCCCAGCCCATGGTGCGGGGCTCGGTCTCCCCCGGAAGGATCAGCGAGCTCGACAGCAACGGCTCACCGAGCAGGTCGAGGATCGCCTGCACGACGGCGTGGTCCGGGATGCGCACGCCCACGGTCTTCTTCTTGGGGTGCAGCAGGCGCCGCGGGACCTCGGGCGTGCCGGGCAGGATGAACGTGTACGGCCCCGGCGTCACGGCGCGGATCGCGCGGAAGGCCGCGTTCTCGACGTGGACCAGCTGGCCGAGCTGGCTGAAGTCGCGGCACACGAGGGTGAAGTGGTGGCGGTCGTCGAGCCCTCGGATCTTGAGGATCCGGTCACGGCCGTCGCGGTTGCCGACCCGGCAGCCCAGGGCGTAGCCCGAGTCGGTCGGGTAGGCGATCAGTGCGTCGTCGTGCAGTGCGTCGACGATCTGCTGGATGGACCGCGGCTGCGGGTTGTCCGGGTGGACGTCGAGATAGCGGGCCATCAGAGCCGTACGGCGGTCTTGGTGCTGCGTCCTGCGGCCTTGAGGTCGCGGTGCAGCTCCTTGGGCAGCGAGAAGGCCAAGGTCTCCTCTGCGGTCTGGACCGCGCGGGCGTCGGGGTAGCCGCGCTCGGCGAGGTAGGCCAGGACCTCGGTCACGAGGTGGTCGGGTACCGAAGCACCGGAGGTCACACTGACGGCGGCGGCACCGTCGAGCCAGGCCTCGTCGAGCTCGGACACGTCGTCGATGCGGTAGGACGCCTTGGCGCCGGCCTCGAGGGCCACCTCGACCAGGCGCACCGAGTTGGACGAGTTGGCGGAGCCGACGACGATGACCAGGTCGGCAGCGGCACCGATCTCCTTGACGGCGACCTGGCGGTTCTGGGTGGCGTAGCAGATGTCGTCGCTCGGCGGGTCCTCGAGCTGCGGGAACTTCTCGCGCAGCCGCCGGACCGTCTCCATCGTCTCGTCGACGCTCAGCGTCGTCTGCGAGAGCCAGGCCAGCTTGGCGTCGGCGGGGAACTCGAGCCGGTCGACGTCGTCGGGATGCTCGACGAGGACGGTCTGCTCGGGTGCCTCCCCGGCGGTGCCCTCCACCTCCTCGTGCCCAGCGTGTCCGATGAGCAGGATGGTGTAGCCGTCGGCCGCGAATCGAACGGCCTCGCGGTGCACCTTCGTGACCAGCGGACACGTTGCGTCGATGGTCTTCAGGGACCGCTCAGCCGCCTCGTTGACGACGGCGGGCGAGACACCGTGGGCCGAGAAGACGACGGTGGCGCCCGCAGGGACCTCGTCGAGCTCCTCGACGAAGATCGCGCCGCGCGCCTCGAGGTTGGCCACCACGTGCTTGTTGTGGACGATCTGCTTGCGCACGTAGACGGGCGAGCCGTAGAGGTCGAGCGCCTGCTCGACGGTCACGACCGCGCGATCGACACCGGCGCAGTAACCGCGGGGCGCTGCCAGCAGCACCTCGCGCTGGCCGTCCTCGATCAGGCGAGGGGTCCCCAGGTCGATGCTCATGGTCCCAGTCTATCGGCGCCCGGGCAGGCACCCGAATCCGGAAAAATGCACTGGCCCGGCTCGTGTGGAACGAGCCGGGCCAGCCAGGTGTTGCAGATCAGGCCTTCTCGGAGTCCTCGGGGGTCTCCTCGGCAGCCTCGACCTCAGCCTCGACCTCAGTGGTCTCCTCAGCAGCCTCGGGCGCCTCGACCTCAGCGGTCTCCTCGACCTCGACGACCTCTTCGACCGGAGCAGCCTCGACGGCGGGCTCGGCCTTGGGGGCCTTCGGAGCAGACGGCGTGAACGCCTCGGTCACGAGCTCGATCACGGCCATGGGCGCGTTGTCGCCCTGGCGCGGACCGATCTTCGTGATCCGGGTGTAGCCACCCGGACGCTCGGCGAACGTCGGAGCGATGTCCTCGAACAGCGAGTGCACGACACCCTTGTCGCGGATGGTCTTGAGGACCTCGCGACGCTGGTGCAGCGGGTTCTCGCCAGCGTGGGCCTTCTTCGCCTTGGTGATCAGCTTCTCGGCGTAGGGCCGCAGGGTGCGGGCCTTGGCCTCGGTCGTCGTGATCTTGCCGTGCTCGAAGAGAGCGGTGGCGAGGTTCGCGAGGATGAGGCGCTGGTGCGCCGAGCTGCCGCCGAGGCGGGGACCCTTCTTGGGCTTGGGCATTGCTTCTCTCGTTTCTCCCCGGCCGTGTCAGGTACCGGGTGATAGGTCCGGCCGTTTGAGGTACCGGGGTGTTGTCTTGTCTTGCCGCCAAGCAATCTGTGGTCCAGATCTGCTCGACTGCGGTGCGGCAGCGTGTCGCCTGCGGCGAAGCCGCTCGGTGGTCGCCCTCGGGCCGGAGGCCCGGGTGGCGATCACCGATGGCGACACGCTCGCACCATCAACTCAGAACTGCTCGTCCTCGACGAACGACTCGTCGTCGTCATCGTCGCTGTAGTTGGCGAGCGCAGCCGAGGGGTCGAAGCCCGGGGCGCTGTCCTTGAGGGACAGACCCATCTCGTGCAGCTTGGCCTTGACCTCGTCGATGGACTTCGCACCGAAGTTGCGGATGTCCAGCAGGTCCTGCTCCGAGCGGCTGATGAGCTCGCCCACGGTGTGGACGCCCTCGCGCTTGAGGCAGTTGTAGGACCGGACGGTCAGCTGCAGGTCCTCGACCGGGAGGGCGAGGTCAGCGGCGAGCTGCTCGTCCACGGGCGAGGGGCCGATGTCGATGCCCTCGGCCTCGACGTTGAGCTCACGGGCCAGGCCGAAGAGCTCGACCAGCGTCTTGCCGGCCGACGCGATGGCGTCGCGGGGCAGGATGGACGGCTTGGTCTCGACGTCGATGACGAGCTTGTCGAAGTCGGTGCGCTGCTCGACACGGGTGGCCTCGACCTTGTAGGTCACCTTCAGCACGGGGCTGTAGATCGAGTCGACCGGGATCCGGCCGATCTCGTTGTCGGCGCCCTTGTTCTGGACGGCGGAGACGTAGCCGCGGCCACGCTCGACGACGAGCTCGAGCTCGAGCTTGCCGTTGTCGCCCAGGGTCGCCAGCTTCAGCTCCGGGTTGTGGACCTCGACACCGGCCGGGGGCGCGATGTCGGCACCGGTGACGTCACCGGCACCCGACTTGCGGAGGTACATGGTGACGGGCTCGTCGTGCTCCGAGGAGACGACCAGGCCCTTCAGGTTGAGGATGATCTCGGTGAGGTCTTCCTTGACGCCCTCGATGGTCGAGAACTCGTGGAGGACCCCGTCGACCTTGATGCTCGTGACCGAGGCACCGGGGATCGAGGAAAGGAGAGTACGACGCAGCGAGTTGCCGAGCGTGTAGCCGAAGCCGGGCTCGAGGGGCTCGATGACGAAGCGCGACCGGAACTGGTCGACAGTCTCCTCCGACAGGGTGGGGCGCTGTGCGATAAGCACTTGTTTCGTTCCTTTCCGGATCGACCGCTATATGAGGATCCAGATGTGGTGCGGATGGAGAAGGGGACGTGCAACGCATGTTGCCCCGACCCGCGCTCCCGAGGGAGCGACGGGCCGGAGCACGCATGATCACTTCTTGGAGTAGTACTCCACGATGAGCTGTTCCTGAACGGGCAGGTCGATCTGCTCACGGACGGGCACCGAGTGCACCAGGATCCGCATGCGGCTCGGAACGGCCTCGAGCCACGCCGGAACGATCCGCTCGCCGTGGGTCTCGCGGGCCACGATGAACGGCGTCATCTCGAGCGACTTCTCGCGCACGTCGATGATGTCGTACTGGGTGACCTGGAAGGACGGGATGTCGACCTTCTTGCCGTTGACCGTGAAGTGGCCGTGGTTGACCAGCTGGCGGGCGTGACGACGCGTGCGGGCGAAGCCGGCACGGTAGATCACGTTGTCCAGGCGGCACTCGAGCAGCGTGATGAGGTTGTCGCCGGTCTTGCCCTGGCGACGAGCTGCCTCGACGTAGTACTTGTGGAACTGCTTCTCGAGGATGCCGTACGTGTAGCGCGCCTTCTGCTTCTCCTGCAGCTGGTTGCGGTACTCGCTCTCCTTGATCCGCGCGCGGCCGTGCTGGCCGGGAGGGTAAGGACGCTTCTCGAATGCGGCGTCGCCGCCGACGAGGTCCACGCCGAGGCGGCGGGACTTCTTGGTCAGGGGTCCGGTGTAACGGGCCATGTCTCTACGCTCCTAATCTCAGACGCGGCGGCGCTTGGGCGGGCGGCAGCCGTTGTGGGGGGCGGGGGTCACGTCCTGGATGGTGCCGACCTCGAGGCCGATCGCACCCAGCGAGCGAATCGCCGTCTCGCGGCCCGAACCCGGACCCTTGACGAAGACGTCGATCTTCTTCATGCCGTGCTCCATCGCCCGACGGCCAGCGGCTTCAGCAGCCATCTGAGCGGCGTACGGCGTGGACTTGCGCGAGCCCTTGAAGCCGACGGTGCCGGCAGAGGCCCACGAGATGACCGCACCCGTGGGGTCGGTGATCGTGACGATCGTGTTGTTGAACGTGCTCTTGATGTGGGCTTCGCCCTGAGCGACGTTCTTCTTTTCCTTGCGGCGCACCTTCTTGGCGCCCGCGCGAGCCTTGGGAGGCATCTATTTTCTCCTTGTCGAAGCTGGTCTGAGGCAGTGAGATCGCACGAGGCGATCGATCACTTGGCCTTCTTCTTGCCGGCAACCGTGCGCTTCGGGCCCTTGCGGGTACGAGCGTTGGTCTTGGTGCGCTGTCCGCGGACCGGAAGGCCCATGCGGTGACGACGACCCTGGTAGCTGCCGATCTCGATCTTGCGACGAATGTCGGCCTGGACCTCACGACGGAGGTCACCCTCGATCTTGATGCCCGCGGCGTCGATGGCGTCGCGGAGCTTGACCAGCTCTTCATCTCCGAGCTCGTGCACACGGAGGTTGGGGCTGACGCCCGTGACCTCCAGCAGCTGCTGGGAGCGGGTACGGCCAATGCCGTAGATGTAGGTGAGTGCGATCTCGATGCGCTTGTCGCGCGGGAGGTCGACTCCGACGAGGCGTGCCATGAAAGGCGTTCTCCTTGGAATTCACGGTGGTGTGGTCGTGATGCGTCTGGGGGTTCTCCCCCAGCTCCGGCCATCCGCTCCGGAGGTGGTTCGCCGCTGTTGCCAGCGACTAAGCGATCACGTTGATTGAGGTGTATTCAGTTGTGGGTCGCGCTGGGGCTGGCTCAGCCCTGGCGCTGCTTGTGACGCGGGTTCTCGCAGATGACCATGACGCGGCCGTGGCGACGAATCACCTTGCACTTGTCACACATCGGCTTCACGCTCGGGTTGACCTTCATGTCAGCCCTTTCTAGCTAGTGGCGGTAACGGTGAGCCGGTGGCTCACTTGTAGCGGTAGACGATCCGTCCACGGGAGAGGTCGTACGGCGAGAGCTCCACCACCACGCGGTCCTCGGGGAGGATCCGGATGTAGTGCTGGCGCATCTTTCCGCTGATGTGAGCGAGGACCTTGTGGCCGTTGCTCAACTCCACGCGGAACATGGCGTTCGGAAGGGCCTCCACGACGGAGCCCTCCATCTCGATGACGCCTTCCTTCTTGGCCATGTCTCACAATCTTGTTGGGAACAGTTGTCTACCGGTGGCCCGGGAACCTCTCCCGTGTCCCGGACCCCAGGGCACGCCTGAGGAGCGGGTGAAACGAGAGTGGACCTCGCGAGTTGTGCACCACACACGAACCCACGTTGGACCGACACGCCAGTTTATGCATTCCGACCCGTGAACACCCAATCTGCGAGCCCTCGGGGGTCAGCCGGCGAGCAGGGCCAGGGTCTGCTCGCGCGCCGCTGCGGACCGCGGGTCACCCCCGGCGAAGGCACCCCCGACCGGGTTCACCATCACTTCGTCGACGTCGTACGTCGCCGCGAGCGATTCCAGCGCCGCGCGGGCCGACGAGGGGTCACCGATCACCCAGCGGCTGCGCATGGCGTCGATCAGCTCCTGGTGGCCGCCCGGCAGGCCCGCCTCGACGATCAGCTCGGCGTCCTCGACCACGCGCTGGGCGGCCAGCGGCCGGCCCGTGCGCAGCGCCGCCATCTGGAGCAGCTGCGGCAGCGCGAGTCGCTCGGCCTCCTCGGCCGTGGGCGCGACCGAGGCGTTCACGGTGAGGAAGGTGCGCGGCTCGGCCAGCGTGGCGGACGGCTGGAAGGTCGAGCGGTACAGCGCCAGCGCCTCCTTGGTCCCCGAGCCGCTGAAGTGGTGGGCGAAGACGTAGGGCCGGCCCTTGGCCGCGGCGAGCTGGGCGGAGTAGTCGGAGGAGCCGAGCAACCAGATCTCGGGCACCGACGTGGCCGCCGGCGTCGCCTTCAGCACGTGCTCGCGCCCGCGCAGGGCCAGGCCCACGCCGGCCGGTTCCATCATGGCGAGCACGTTGTCGACGTACTCCGGGAAGCGGGAGACCGCCTCGTCCGTGACACCGCCGGCGCCGTGGCGCAACGCCCAGCTCGTCACCGGGTCGGTGCCGGGTGCTCGTCCGATGCCCAGGTCGATCCGTCCCGGGAACGTCGCCTCGAGCAGCGCGAACTGCTCTGCCACGACCAACGGAGCGTGGTTCGGGAGCATCACTCCCCCGGAGCCGACCCGGATCCGGTCGGTCACCGAGGCGATCAGGCCGATCAGCACCGCCGGGTTGGTCGCGGCGACGGCCGGCATGTTGTGGTGCTCGGCGATCCAGAAGCGGCGGTAGCCGAGGTCGTCGGCCGTGCGCGCCAGGGACAGCGTGGCGGCGACCGCGTCGCCCGTCGACTGGTCGCTGCGGACCGGCACGAGGTCCAGGACGGAGAGGTGGGGGCCGGAGGTTGTCATCCCTGACCCAAGGCGTACGACGCCCCGGACATTCCCTCAGTCGTCCGACGTGGCGCTGCGCTTGGCGAGCAGCAGACCGGCGCCGAGCGCGAGCAGGCACAACACCCCGAGCACCATCAGGTCCATCAGGTAGTGACCGCCACCGCCGAGGGCGATCCAGTCCTCCTTGTCGGTCCCCTCGGTCTCCCGCGTGAAGTCCATCGCGGAAGCCGCGGCGGCATACCCCCAGCGCGACGGGGACAGCCAGGCGATCTGCTCGAGCAGGACGCGGCCGGCGATCTCGAAGAGCGCACCCGAGAGCACCAACTGGACCATGACCATGCCGACCAGCGCGGGCATCGTCTGCTCCGTGCTGGTCACCACCGCGGACAGTGCCAGGCCGATGACGACCATCGTGAAGGTCAGGGACGCGATCGCGATGGCGACCCGCAAGGTGCCGATGTCGCCGTCCGCGCCCGGCAGGCCGACCGTCGCGAGGAACGTGACGAGGAGGCCCTGGACGAAGCCGGCGGTCCCGAGGACCAGCACCTTGCTGATGAAGTAGACGCCCGGCGAGAGGCCGACGGCGTACTCGCGCTTGAAGATCGGGCGCTCCCCCACCAGCTCGCGAATCGCCAGCGCCGTGCCCATCAGGCACGCCGCGACGATCAGCACGATCAACCGTTGGGAGGCCTCGCCGGTCGCGAAGGACTCGACCACCGTGCCGTCGGGAAGGGTGCGCTCCCGGCGGGTCACGTCGAGGGAGAGGCCGTTGCTGCCCGGCACCAGCCGGCTGAGGCCGCCGAGGATCAGGGGCAGCAGGATCAACATGCCGAGCAGCAGCTTGTCGGCGAAGACGACCGCCAGGTTGCGCTTGATCAACGTCGACAGCTGGCGCGCCACCGACTGGCGCGGCGGGGCCGGCACCGAACCGGCATGGGACTGACGCGGGACCGACGAGGTGTCGACCGCGTGCTGCGGCACCGGGATCCGGCTCCACAGGTCGGGGTCGTCGAGCAGGTCGAAGACCTCGGGGTAGTTGGTCTTCCCGAAGTGTGCGAGTACGCCGGCCGGCGGGCCGAAGTAGGCGATCCGGCCGCCCGGCGCGAGGACCAGGACGTTGTCGCACACGTCGAGCGCGAGCACCGAGTGGGTCACCACCATCACGACACGACCGTCGTCGGCGAGGCTGCGCAGCTGGCGCATGACTTCGAGGTCCAGGCCGGGGTCGAGGCCCGACGTCGGCTCGTCGAGGAACAACAGCGGCGGCGCCGTGAGCAGCTCGGTCGCGATGGAGACCCGCTTGCGCTGACCGCCCGAGAGCTGGGTGCCGATGCGGTTCTCCATCCGCTGCACCAGCTGGAGCTGGTGCGCGACGTGGTTGACGCGGGCGTCCCACTCCTGCGCCGTGGTGTCCGGCGGGAGCCGGAGCTGGGCCGCGAACCGCAGGCCCTGTCGCACCTTGAGCTGCGGGTGCAGGATGTCCTGCTGCGGCACGAGGCCGATCTGGAAGCGCAGCTGGTCGTAGTGCTGGTAGAGGTCGTGGCCCTGCCAGATGACCCGGCCGTGGCTGGCGGGCTTGAGGCCGGTCAGCGCGCCCAGCAAGGTGGACTTGCCGGCACCCGACGGGCCGATGACGGCCGTCAGGCTGCGCGGCTCGAGCTTGAACGAGATGTTCTCGATCAGCCGCTTGCCCCCGGCGACGACCTGGGTGAGGCCGTCGGCGTACAGCGTGAACTCGTGGGCGGTCGCCGAGGCGACCAGCTGGTGGCCGTCCCAGCGGAAGGTCTGGTTCCCGACGATGACCTCGGACCCGACGGGGAGCTGGACGGCGCCCTGCAGGCGGTGGCCGTTGACGAAGGTCCCGTTGAACGAACCCAGGTCGTGCAGCACCGCCAGGCTCGTCGCCGTCGGCGGATCGAGACGCGCATGGCGCCGGCTGACGAGTGCGTCGTCGAGCACGATGTCGTTGGCGTGGTCGCGGCCGATGCTCAGGGAGCGACCGGCCTGCACCTGGGCAGGCAGGACCACGGAGTGCCCGTGCGGGAGCTGTCCCGGGGGCAGCACGCCCACCGGACGCCAGGCGTCCACCGGCGCACCGCTGGCCGGCACCTGCGGCGGCGGCAGGTTCTTCCAGAACTCGCCGCCGAGCTGTTCGGGCTGGGGCGTCGGTTGCGGCGTCGGCTGTGCGTTGGGCTGGGGGGTCGGCACGGGCCGGGAGGACGGCGTCGGCGGCTGGTACGGCGGTGGTGCCTGGTGCTGGACCGGCGGCGCCTGATGGGCCGACGGGCCGCCGTACTGGCCCACGAGGACGGTCACGACGACGGCCTCGCCCGCGGGACCGCCCATGTGCAGGCTGACCGGACCGCCCCGCAACGGCAGCCGCGTGATCCGCTCGCCGGCGACGAAGGTCCCGTTGCTGCTCGAGTCGACGACCACCCAGGCGCCGTTCTCGACCTGGATGACGGCGTGGTGGCGCGAGGCGCGGCCGTCGGTGACGGGTACGTCGCAGTCGAGCTCACGGCCGATGACGACCCGCGGACCATCAAAGGTCCGGGTGGTACCGGACCACTGCACCTGGAGTCGGTCCACGGAGTCCTCGTCGGTCGGTTGCGGGAGCAGGCTGACGTCACGCAACCCTAGTGGATGTCGCGACGCCAGCCAGGCAAACCGTCAGCGCCAGTCGGGCCCGGTCGTGTCGTCGACGTCCTCGGCCACCGCGGGAACGGTGACTCCGGCCTGCTCGTCCCGGCTCGCACGCCACAGGCTCGCGACTCCGGTGACGATGAGCGTCACGATGATGACCCCGAGGCTGAACAGCGACGAGATCTCCGGCGCACCGTGCACGCCGTGACCGTCGTTGATGAACGACAGCTCGTTCTCGTGCAACGCGTGCAGGACCAGCTTGACGCCGATGAAGGCGAGGATGAACGCCAGGCCGAGCGACAGGTAGACGAGCTTCTGCAGCAGGCCGCCGAGCAGGAAGTACAGCTGGCGCAGGCCCATCAGCGCGAACACGTTGGCCGTGAACACGAGGTACGGCTCCTGGGTGATGCCGAAGATCGCGGGGATCGAGTCCAGCGCGAACAGGATGTCGGTGACACCGAGCGCGATGATGACGATCAGGATCGGCGACACGAAGCGAACGCCGTTCTTCGTGTACCAGAGGCGCAGGCCGTGGTACTCGTCGCCGACGTTGAGGTGCTTGCGGGCGAAGCTGACGACGGCGTTGTCCTCGGGGTGCTCGTCCTCGTGGCTGCCGTAGGACTTGACCAGCTTGAAGGCGGTGTAGACCAGGAACGCACCGAAGATGTAGAAGACCCAGCTGAAGTTCTCGATCAGCGTGTAGCCCAGCGCGATGAAGATGCCGCGGAAGATCAAAGCCAGCACGATGCCGACGAGCAGCGCCTCCTGCTGGTATTTCCGCGGGACCTTGAGGGCCGCCATCAAGATGATGAAGACGAACAGGTTGTCGATCGACAGGGAGTACTCGGTCAACCAACCGGTGTAGAACTCGATGCCGTAGTCGTGGCCGTGGTGGAGCCAGACGAACAGGCCGAAGGCCAGCGCGGCGCCGATGTAGAAGGACAGCGCGATCGCGCATTCCTTCATCGTGGGCTCGTGGGGATCGCGCGCGATCACAACGATGTCGAAGAGCAGGACACCGATGGTGGCGGCGATCGTGATGGTCCACTCGAGGGTGGTCACGTCCATGGAAACAGTCCTCTTTCAGGGGGCTGGAGCGGTCAACTAGATCGCCCGAGGTCTCTTCCGCTGCCCCCACCAGCACGCTGGTGGGACAACCCACGGGACCGGATCGAACGGCGACGTTCGATCGTGATGACGAGCCCGCAGCGAAGGAATACTCCCCTCAAGTGGACCGATCCTCCCATGGTGGTCGGGCGCAGCACTAATCGACTACGAGACCGCTGACCCTTGCCATGGTGGCGAGCTTGGCGCCGGTCTCGCGCACCTCGGAAGCGGGGTCTGACCCCGCCACGATGCCCGCCCCGGCGAACAGGCGCAACCGGTCGCCGTCGATGACGGCAGCGCGGATGGTCACGGCGAACTCGCCGTCTCCGTTGCCGTCGACCCAGCCGACACAACCAGCGAACCAGTCGCGCAGGTCGCCCTCGAGGTCGGCGATCACGGCGTTGGCAGCAGCCGTGGGTACGCCGCCCACGGCAGGCGTGGGGTGCAGGAGCTGGGCGAGGCGCAACGCGCTGGGGCCGTCGGCACCGACCGCGAGGCGGGCCCGGATCGGCGTGGCGAGGTGCCAGACGGTGTCGGTCGAGAGCAGCTCGGGGGTGGCGGGGTACTCGATCTCGACGCACACGTCCTTGAGGGCGTGCACGATCGCCTCGACGACGAAGGCATGCTCGGCGAGGTCCTTGGCCGACTCCCGCAGGCCTGCGGCTCGCGCCGCGTCCTCGGCTGCGTCGGCAGAGCGGGGTACCGAACCGGCCAGCGGCGTGCAGGAGATGTCCAGGCCGTCACGACGGACCAGGAGCTCCGGGCTGGCTCCGACCAGGATCGGGCCATCGGCCGGGGCCGCATCGTCGCTCACCAGCGGAACGCTGAAGACATAGCGCCCGGGTCGCGTCTGCAACAGGCGGTCGATGATCTCGGCCGGCACCAGCGGCGGCGAACTGATCACGTCGAGGCAGCGACCGAGCACCACCTTGTGGAGCGAGCCGTCCGCGATCTTGGTCAGCGCCGTCTCGACCATCCGGGCGTACTCGTCGGCCGTCGGGAACTCGGTGACCTGGTACGTCCGGTCCACCGCCAGCGGAACCGTCGGCCGCTGCAACGCGTGCTCGGCTCCGACCACCTGGTGCGCAAGGCCGGGCGCTCCGGCAGCGAAGGACAAGGCGCACAGCGCCCGCTCCCCCGGCGCCAGGGCCGCGACGACCTCGTCGGCCCACCCGACATCAGCCCCGTCGGGCGTGGTCCACGTGTGCACCACCCGGCTGGCGACGTACGCCTCCTCGCCGGAGGCGAAGAGGAAGGGCCGGGCGGCGAGGGCCGCAGGTGTGATCGGGTCCCGCGCCATGGATCCAGCCTAGTCCTCGCCGCCGAACGGGACGCCGAGCGCCTCGAGGCGGGACCGGCCGCCGTCCTCGGCGGTCAGCACCCACACGCCGGAAGCGGTGAGGGCGAAGGTGTGCTCGTAGTGGGCTGCCCACCGGCCGTCCGAGGTGACCACCGTCCACTCGTCGTCAGCGATGTCGGTGTCATCGGTGCCGAGGGTGATCATCGGCTCGACGGCCAGCGCCGTGCCCTGCTTCAGGCGCGGACCACGGCCGGCCCGACCGCGGTTGGGCACGTCCGGCTCCATGTGCATCTCGGTGCCGATGCCATGGCCGGTGTAGCCGTCGACGATGCCGTAGTTGCCCCGGCTCAGCACGTAGGACTCGACCGCGGCCGAGATGTCGCCCACCCGGCCACCGATGCGGGCGGCGGCAAGGCCGCGCCACAGGGACTCCTCGGTGACGTCCATCAGGGTCGCGACCTCGGGACGGACCTCTCCGACGGCGACCGTGATGGCGGCGTCGCCGTGCCAGCCCTGGACGATCGCACCGCAGTCGATGGAGATCGCGTCGCCCTCGACCAGCACCCGGTCGCCCGGGATGCCGTGGACGACCTCGTCGTTCACCGACGTGCAGATGCTCGCCGGGAACGGCGGGACGCCGTACCCGAGGAACGACGGGATCCCGCCCTGCTGGCGGATGCTCTGCTCCGCGAGCGCGTCGAGCTCGGCCGTCGTGACGCCCGGTCGTACGGAGTCACGCAGCAGGCTCAGGGTGCGGCCGACCACGAGGCCGGCCACACGCATCGCCCGGACCTGATCGGGAGTCTTGATCTCGATCCGGTGGTCGAAGAGCACGCGGACAGGTTCAGCTCTGGTCGATGTCGTCCAGCGCAGCGAAGATGCGCTGCTGGACTTCGTCGACCTCGCCCATGCCGTCGACGGAGACGACCAGGCCACGCTCGCTGTAGGACGCGATGAGCGGCTCGGTCTCCTCGCCGTAGACCTCGAGGCGGCGTCGAATGACGTCCTCGTTGTCGTCGGCGCGACCCTCGATCTCGGCGCGCTTGAGCAGGCGGCCGATCACGGCCTCCTGGTCCACCGTGAGCACGAGGACGGCGTCGAGCTTGTGGCCCGTCGCCTCGATCATCCCGTCGAGCTCGGTGACCTGGGCCAGCGTGCGCGGGTACCCGTCGAGCAGGAAGCCGGCGTCGGCGTCCGGGTCGGCGATCCGGTTGCGGACCATCTTGTTGGTGATCTCGTCGGGCACGTACTCCCCGGCGTCCATGTAGCGCTGCGCCTCGACACCCAGCGGGGTGCCCTGCGCGACGTTGGCGCGGAAGATGTCGCCGGTCGAGATGGCCGGAACACCGAAGTGCTCAGCGACCGCCGTGGCCTGCGTGCCCTTGCCGGCCCCGGGGGGACCCATGATCAGAAGCCTCAACGCAAGAATCCTTCATAGTTGCGCTGCTGGAGCTGGCTCTCGATCTGCTTCACCGTATCGAGGGCGACACCGACCATGATCAGAATGGAGGTACCACCGAACGGGAAGTTCTGGTTGGCGTCAATCAGCACGAACGCGATCAGCGGCACGAGCGAGATCAGACCCAGGTAGAGAGCGCCCGGCAACGTGATGCGGGACAGAACGTAGGACAGGTAGTCCTGCGTCGGCTTGCCCGCCCGGATCCCGGGGATGAAGCCGCCGTACTTCTTCATGTTGTCGGCCACCTCTTGCGGGTTGAAGGTGATCGACACGTAGAAGTAGGTGAAGAAGATGATGAGCAGGAAGTACGCCGCCATGTGCACGGGGTGGCCCTGGTCGACGAGGTACTCGTTGACCCACCGGATGATCTGGTTCGGGTTCTCCTGGTTGAACTGGACCGCCATCGCCGGCAGGTAGAGCAGCGACGAGGCGAAGATGACCGGGATGATGCCGGCCTGGTTCACCTTGAGCGGGATGTAGGTGGAGCTGCCGCCGAACATCTTGCGGCCGACCATCCGGCGGGCGTACTGCACCGGGATCCGGCGCTGCGCCTGTTCGATGAAGATGACCGCGGCCACGATCACGAGACCGATGATCACCACGATCGCGAAGGTCCACCAGCCCTGGCTGATCTTCACGGCCCAGAGTCCGGCCGGGAAGGTCGCGACGACCTGGGTGAAGATCAGGATCGACATGCCGTTGCCGACGCCGCGCTCGGTGATCAGCTCGCCGAGCCACATGATCACCGCGGTGCCCGCGGTCATGGTGACGACCAGGACGAGGAAGGTCTTGGTGTTGTCGCTGTGCAACAACGGATAGAGCGTGTTGTCACAGCCCTGGAGGAGGTTGCCGGTGCGCGCGAGCGCGACGATGCCCGTCGCCTGCAGCACGGCGAGGCCGAGCGTGAGGTACCGCGTGTACTGCGTGATCTTCGTCTGACCGGCCTGACCCTCCTTCTTGAGGGCCTCGAGGCGCGGGATCACGACGACGAGCAGCTGCAAGATGATGCTCGCGGTGATGTAGGGCATGATGCCCAGCGCGAAGATCGTGAGCTGGAGCAGTGCTCCACCGGAGAAGAGGTTCACCAGGCTGTACAGGCTGGCGTTGCTGCCCTCCTGGACGACGTCGATGCACTTCTCGACGTTGGCGACATTGACGCCGGGGGCGGGGATCTGCGAGCCGGCCCGGAAGATCACAATGATCATCAGGACGAACAACAGCTTGCGCCGAAGGTCCGGGGTCCGGAAGGCGTTCACGAACGCGCTGAGCACTCGGGTCCTCTTCTCTTGCTCCTGGCCTTGTGGCCAGCGGGAAGCCTAACAGGGGGTTCCGCACCCCCCGAGGGGGTGCCGGGGAAGTTCCGGGGACGTGCAGGAGAAGCGCAAAGGGCGCGGAGACCTCGGGAGGTCACCGCGCCCCTTGCAGCGTCATCACAGAACCGTGACGGTCCCGCCGGCGCTCTCGATCTTGTCCTTGGCCGAGGTGGAGAACGCGTCAGCGCTCACCGTGACCTTGACCGTGAGCTCACCCTGGCCGAGCACCTTGACGGGCAGGCCCTTGCGGACCGCGCCCCGTGCAACGAGCGTCTCCGGGGTGACGTCGCCACCCTCGGGGAACAGCGCGCTGATCTTGTCGAGGTTGACGACCTGGAAGGTCACCTTGAACGGGTTCCGGAAGCCGCGAAGCTTCGGGAGCCGCATGTGGATGGGCATCTGCCCACCCTCGAACGCGACCGGGACCTGGTAACGGGCCTTGGTGCCCTTGGTACCACGACCCGAGGTCTTGCCCTTGGATCCTTCACCACGACCAACACGGGTCTTGGCAGTCTTGGCACCCGGCGCGGGGCGCAGGTGGTGCAACTTGAGCGGGGTCATTGTCACTCGCCTCCGACGACCTCGACCGTCACCATGTGACGGACGGTGTGGACCATGCCCCGGATCTCGGGACGGTCCTCCTTGATCACGACGTCGCCGATCCGCTTGAGGCCAAGGCTCCGCAGCGTCTCACGCTGGTTGAACTTGGCGCCGATCTTCGACTTGGTCTGCTGGACCTTCAGCTGTGCCATCAGGCCGTCACCGCCTCAGGTGCAGAGGTCTTGGCCGCGGCCGCAGTGGCCTCGCCCTCGGCCTGAGCCTTGAGCAGCGCCGCCGGGGCGACGTGCTCGACGGGCAGACCACGACGCGCGGCAACGGTCTCGGGCATCTCCAGGAGCTGGAGGGCCGCAACCGTGGCGTGCACGATGTTGATCTGGTTCGACGAACCCAGCGACTTGCTGAGGACGTCGTGGATGCCGGCGCACTCCAGGACGGCGCGCACCGGACCACCGGCGATGACACCGGTACCGGGGGCGGCCGGACGCAGGAACACCACGCCGGCAGCCTTCTCGCCCTGAACCGGGTGCGGGATCGTGCCCTGGATGCGGGGGACGCGGAAGAAGTTCTTCTTCGCCTCCTCGACACCCTTGGCGATCGCCGCGGGAACTTCCTTGGCCTTGCCGTAGCCGACGCCGACCAAACCGTCACCGTCACCGACGACCACGAGGGCGGTGAAGCTGAAGCGACGACCACCCTTCACGACCTTGGCGACGCGGTTGATGGCAACGACGCGCTCGACGTACTGGCTCTTGTCGGCGCCGCCACGGCCGCCGTCGCGACCGCCACGGCCGCCACGGTCGCCGCCCGAACGCTGTCCGCGCTGGGGTCCGCTCATGATTTCTCCTCAGTCCTGTTCGCGGTCAGAAGGTCAGGCCGCCCTCGCGGGCGCCATCAGCCAGGGCCGCGATGCGGCCGTGATACTTGTTGCCGGACCGGTCGAAGACGACCGACTCAACGCCGAGTTCCTTGGCGCGGGCGGCGACAAGCTCGCCGACCTTCTTGGCCTTGGCCGTCTTGTCGCCCGCGAGGGAACGCAGGTCGCCCTCGAGGGTCGAGGCAGAGGCCAGGGTCTTTCCGACCAGGTCGTCGACGACCTGGGCGGTGATGTGCTTCGTCGACCGGGTGACCACCAGGCGCGGACGCGCGGCAGTGCCGGAAATCTTCTTGCGGCCCCGGATCTGGCGACGCAACCGTGAGGATGCGCGCGCAGAGAGGTTCCGCTGGTGCTTCAGAGTGATCGCCATGTCACTTACCAGCCTTTCCGACCTTGCGGCGGACGTGTTCGCCGGAGTACCGGACACCCTTGCCCTTGTACGGCTCGGGCTTGCGAAGCTTGCGGATGTTGGCGGCAACCTCGCCGACCAACTGCTTGTCGATTCCGACCACTGAGAGCTTGGTGGGGCTCTCCACCACGAAGGTGATGCCTTCCGGAGCGTCAAAGATGATCACGTGGGAGTAACCGAGCTGGAACTCCAGCTGGGTCGGGCCCTTCGAGATGACGCGGTAACCCACGCCGACGATCTCGAGCTTCTTCTCGTAGCCCTCGGTGACACCGACGACCATGTTGTTGATGAGCGTCCGGGACAGACCGTGGTAGGCCTTGGACAACCGCTCGTCGTCGGGGCGGATGACGTCGAGGACGCCCTCACCCTGCTGGACGGTGATCGGGGCGATCACCGTGTGGCTCAGGCTGCCCTTGGGGCCCTGGACGTTCACGGTGGCGCCGTCGATCTGGACATTGACGCCCGCGGGGACCGGGACGGGGAGCTTGCCGATGCGCGACATAGTTTCTCTCTCCTAACTTTCCCTGGTCACCAGACGTAGGCGAGGACTTCCCCACCCACGCCCTTCTGGTTGGCCTGACGGTCAGTCAGCAGGCCCTGGCTGGTCGAGATGATCGCGACGCCGAGGCCACCGAGGACCTTCGGGAGGCCGGTGTGCTTGGCGTACACCCGGAGGCCGGGCTTGCTGATCCGGCGGACGCCGGCGATCGAGCGCTCGCGGTTGCGGCCGTACTTGAGGGTGACGGTCAGCAGCTTGCCGACGCCGTTCTCGTTGTCGGCAACGGCGAAGGAGGTGATGTACCCCTCCTGGCGGAGGATCTCCGCGACGCCTTCCTTGAGCTTGCTGTACGGCATGGTCACCGCATCGTGGTACGCCTGGTTGGCGTTGCGCAGACGCGTGAGCATGTCTGCGATCGGGTCAGTCATCGTCATGATGTGTGTTTCCTTCTGCTGCGGTTTCCGTCAGCTCAAGCGGCGGGCGGACCTGCAACGTTGTGATGATGTGGTCTCAGCTCACCAAGAGGACTTGGTGACGCCGGGCAGTTCGCCGCGGTGGGCCATCTCCCGCAGGCAGATCCGGCACAGGCCGAACTTGCGGTAGACCGACTTCGGGCGGCCACAGCGCTGGCAGCGGGTGTAACCGCGGACAGCGAACTTGGGCTTGCGAGCGGCCTTGACCTTGAGCGCAGTCTTCGCCATGTCAGTTCTCCTTGAACGGGAAGCCGAGGTGCTTGAGCAGCGCCCGTCCCTGCTCGTCGTTGGTCGCCGTGGTGACGATGGTGATGTCCATGCCCCGCTGACGGTCGACCTTGTCCTGGTCGATCTCGTGGAACATGACCTGCTCGGTCAGACCGAACGTGTAGTTGCCACGGCCGTCGAACTGCTTGGGCGAGAGGCCCCGGAAGTCGCGGATACGGGGCAGCGCCAGCGAGAGCAGGCGGTCGAGGAACTCCCACATGCGGTCGCCGCGCAGCGTGACGTGCGTGCCGATCGGCATGCCCTCACGCAGCTTGAACTGGGCGATCGACTTGCGGGCCTTCGTGACCGACGGCTTCTGGCCGGTGATCGCGGTGAGGTCGCGGATCGCGCCCTCGATCAGCTTCGAGTCACGCGCGGCCTCGCCGACACCCATGTTGACCACAATCTTGGTCAGGCCGGGCACCTGCATGACGTTGGCGATCTCGAACTCGGTACGCAGGGCGGGGAGGATCTCCTCGCGGTACCTGGTCTTGAGACGCGGGTACACCTTCTCGGCGACCTCGACGTCGGTGGACTCCGTCATCAGATTTCCTTCCCGGTCTTGCGGGAGATACGGACGCTACGCGTCGACGCGTACTCCGAGCCGTCCGGGCGACGCTTGGTGACCTCGACCCGCTTGCTGCCGGTCCGGGTCACGCCGTCACCCTCGACGAGCATCACGTTGGACACGTGGATCGGGGCCTCGGTGGTGATGATGCCGCCGGTGTTGCCCGAACGCCCACCCTGGTCAACGACCTTGGTGTGCTTCTTGATCCGGTTGACACCCTCGACGATCACGCGGCTGTCCTCGCGGATCACCTTGATGATCTTGCCTTCGGCGCCCTTGTCCTTGCCGGCGATGACCTTGACGGTGTCGCCCTTCTTGACATGCAGGTTGGGCTTCTTGCGGACCTGCTCCGCCTTCTTGCGGGCACCCATCACAGCACCTCCGGCGCGAGCGAGATGATCTTCATGAACTTCTTCTCTCGCAGCTCACGGCCGACGGGGCCGAAGATGCGGGTTCCACGGGGCTCGCCATCGTTCTTGAGAATCACCGCAGCGTTCTCGTCGAAACGGATGTACGAACCGTCGGGGCGGCGGCGCTCCTTGACGGTGCGCACGATGACGGCCTTGACGACGTCACCCTTCTTCACGTTGCCGCCGGGAATGGCGTCCTTGACGGTGGCGACAATGACGTCACCGATCCCGGCGTAGCGACGACCGGAGCCGCCAAGCACCCGGATGCAAAGGATTTCCTTCGCACCGGTGTTGTCGGCGACCTTGAGTCGCGACTCCTGCTGAATCATCGATTTCTCCTGGTTGTCGTGCCGGTTCTCGATCGCTCACAGGCGATCGAGCCTGGCCGAACGGATTTACTTCGCGCGCTCGAGGATCTCCACCACGCGCCAGCGCTTGGTGGCAGACAGCGGGCGGGTTTCCATGATGAGGACACGGTCGCCGACGCCGCAGTCGTTCTGCTCGTCGTGCGCCTTCAGACGGCTGGTGCGCCGCATGACCTTGCCGTAGAGCGCGTGCTTGACGCGGTCCTCGACGGTCACGACGACGGTCTTGTCCATCTTGTCGCTGACCACGAGGCCCTCGCGGGTCTTGCGCGCGTTGCGGGCGGTGTCGGTCTGCTCAGTCTGCTCAGCCATCAGTTCTCCTCCTCGGCACCCGGAGCGGTACGAATCCCGAGCTCGCGCTCGCGCACCACGGTGTAGATCCGGGCAATGTCCTTCTTGACCGTACGGAGCCGTCCGTGGCTCTCCAGCTGGCCGGTGGCCGCCTGGAATCGCAGGTTGAACAGCTCCTCCTTGGCCTCGCGCAGCTTGGCCTCGAGGTCGACGTCGTTGAGCTCGTCCAGTTCGTGAGCAGCAGTGGCGTTGATAGCCATCAGAACTCACCAGCCTCTCGCGTGATGAAGCGGCACTTCATGGGCAGCTTGTGGATGGCCCGGCGCATCGCCTCGCGGGCGACATCCTCCGAGACACCGGACAGCTCGAACATGACACGGCCGGGCTTGACGTTGGCGACCCACCACTCGGGCGAGCCCTTACCGGAACCCATGCGGGTCTCAGCCGGCTTCTTGGTCAGCGGACGGTCGGGGTAGATGTTGATCCACACCTTTCCACCACGCTTGATGTGACGGGTCATCGCAATACGCGCGGACTCGATCTGACGGTTGGTCACGTAGTGACCTTCGATCGCCTGGATACCGAAGTCACCGAACGCGAGCGACGTGCCACCCTTGGCAGCACCGCGACGCTTCGGGTGGTGCTGCTTGCGGTGCTTGACGCGACGGGGCATCAACATGGCTCAGGACTCCGATCCGGTGGTCGGCTCCGCAGCAGCCGCCTCGGGAGCAGCGGCCGGGGCGGCAGCGGCGTCAGAGGGCGCTTCGGAGCGAGTCGGGCGGTCGGCGCGCGACCCACGGGTCGGACGCTCACCACCACGGGTGGGACGGCCAGCGCCGCGACCGGGGACACCGGCGCGAGCAGCAGCCTGGGCCTGGCGCTCGGCACGTGTGCCGGCAACCTCGCCCTTGTAGATCCAGACCTTCACGCCGATACGGCCGAAGGTGGTCTTGGCCTCGTAGAAGCCGTAGTCGATGTCGGCACGCAGCGTGTGCAGCGGAACGCGACCCTCGCGGTAGAACTCGGTGCGCGACATCTCGGCGCCGTTGAGACGACCCGAGCACTGGATCCGGATGCCCTTGGCACCGGAACGCATCGAGGTCTGCATGGCCTTGCGCATCGCACGACGGAACTGCACGCGACCGGAGAGCTGCTCGGCAACACCCTGGGCAACGAGCTGAGCGTCGATCTCGGGGTTCTTGACCTCGAGGATGTTCAGCTGGACCTGCTTGCCGGTGAGCTTCTCGAGCTCGCCACGGATCCGGTCGGCCTCGGCGCCGCGGCGACCGATGACGATGCCGGGACGCGCAGTGTGGATGTCGACGCGAACCCGGTCACGGGTGCGCTCGATCTCGACCTTGGAGATACCGGCCCGCTCCATGCCCTTGCTGAGCAGCTTGCGGATCGCGACGTCTTCTCCGACGTAGGCCTTGTACAGCTTGTCGGCGTACCAACGCGACTTGTGGTCGGTCGAGATGCCGAGGCGGAAGCCGTTCGGGTTGATCTTCTGGCCCATTACTTCTTGGCCCCCTTCTTGGTCTTCGCTTCGACGACGTCGGCGGGCTGAACCGCGATGGTGATGTGGCTGGTGCGCTTGTTGATCCGGGTGGCCCGGCCCTGCGCACGGGGACGCCAGCGCTTCATCGTCGGACCCTCGTCGACACGCGCCACGGAGACGACCAGGTCGCCCGTGGGCAGGCCCTCGGTGGTCTCGGCGTTCGCGACGGCGCTCTGCAGCACCTTGAAGATCGTGGTCGACGCCGACTGCGGTGCGAACTGCAGCAGGGTCAGGGCATCGTCAGCGGGCAGGCCGCGGACCATGTCGATGACGCGACGGGCCTTCATCGGGGTGATCCGGACGTAACGCGCGGAGGCGTAGGCACCCGGCTCGTCGCCCAGGATCGACTCCCGGCGCGCGCTCGTGCGGTGGCGCTCGGTGGTGCTCATCGACGGCGCCCCTTTCGGTCTTCCTTGACGTGTCCGCGGTAGGTGCGGGTCGGGGCGAACTCGCCCAGCTTGTGGCCGACCATCGAGTCAGACACGAAGACCGGAACGTGCTTGCGCCCGTCGTGGACCGCAATCGTGTGGCCGATCATCGAGGGGATGATCATGGACCGGCGCGACCAGGTCTTGATGACGTTGTGAGTGCCCTTGTCGTTCTCGGCGTCCACCTTCTTGAGGAGGTGGCCGTCGATGAAGGGGCCCTTCTTGAGGCTGCGAGGCATCTTTCAGTTCCTTCAGCGCTTGTTCTTGCCGGACTTGCGGCGGCGAATGATCTGGGAGTCGCTGGCCTTGCGCTTGCGCGTACGGCCCTCGGGCTTGCCCCACGGGGAGACGGGGTGACGACCACCGGACGTCTTGCCCTCACCACCACCGTGCGGGTGGTCGACCGGGTTCATGACGACACCGCGGACGGTCGGGCGCTTGCCCTTCCAGCGCATGCGGCCGGCCTTGCCCCAGTTGATGTTGGACTGCTCGGCGTTGCCGACCTCACCGACGGTGGCGCGGCAGCGCACGTCGACGAACCGCATCTCGCCCGAGGGCAGACGCAGCGTGGCGCGGGAACCCTCACGGGCGACCAGCTGCGCGCTGTTGCCAGCGGAGCGGGCCATCTTGGCGCCGCCACCGGGGCGGAGCTCGACACAGTGGATCGTCGTACCGACCGGGATGTTGCGCAGCGGCAGGTTGTTGCCGGGCTTGATGTCAGCACCGACTCCCGACTCGACGCGCATGCCCTGGGTCAGGTCCTTCGGCGCCACGATGTAGCGCTTCTCGCCATCGGCGTAGTGCAGCAGCGCGATGCGGGCGGTCCGGTTGGGGTCGTACTCGATGTGAGCGACCTTGGCCGGCACGCCGTCCTTGTCGTAGCGACGGAAGTCGATGATCCGGTAGGCCCGCTTGTGACCGCCACCCTGGTGACGCGTGGTGATGCGTCCCTGGTTGTTGCGGCCACCCTTCTTCGGGAGCGGACGCGTGAGCGACTTCTCCGGCGTGGTGCGGGTGATCTCGGCGAAGTCGGCGACCGACGAGCCACGACGGCCCGGGGTAGTCGGCTTGTACTTGCGGATAGCCATCAGGCCTGACCTCCGAAGATGTCGATGCGGTGGCCCTCAGCCAGGCTGACGATGGCGCGCTTGGTGTCCTTGCGCTTGCCAAGGCCGTGCTTGGTCCGACGGACCTTGCCCGTGCGGTTGAGGGTGTTCACCGAGGTGACCTTGACACCGAAGATCTTCTCGACCGCGATCTTGATCTCGGTCTTGTTGGCGTCAGGGCGCACGACGAACGTGTACTTGTTGTTGTCGAGGAGGCTGTAGCTCTTCTCGGACACGACCGGCGCGATCAGAACGTCGCGGTGGTCCTTGTGCAGGGTGCTCATGCTCAGGCCTCCTTCGAACCGGCACGCTTGAAGCCAGCGGCCTCGGCGTCCTCGGCGGACTTGAAGTAGAACTCGGCGACCGTGGCGTCGTACCACTGGCCGTCGGGCTCGTGGTAGAGGCCCGAGTCGGCGTTGCCCTTGACCTCGTAGCCCTTCGGCGCGGCGCCGCTCTTCAGCGGGGCCTTCGCGCCCGTGGGCAACTCGGCGGTGACGGCCTCGGCGTCGACGAGCGCAACCGGCTCGGCCTTCGCCTTGGGGGCCTTCTCAGCCTTGGGGGCCTTCGCAGCCTTGGGAGCGGCCTCAACGGAGCCACCGGCGACGAACAGGTCGAAGGCGGCCTTGCTGAAGACGATGTCGTCGCTCGCGAGGACGTCGTAGGTGTTGAGCTGGTCGACGGCCACGATGTGCACCTCGGGCGCGTTGCGCAGCGAGAGCCAGGTGACGCTGTCGGTCCGCTCGAGCACCACGAGGAACTTGCGGCGGTCGGTGAGGGCCAGCAGCGAGGTGAGCGCAGCCTTGGTCGACGGCTTCTCGCCGGTGACCAGGGCGTCGACCACGTGGATCCGCTCGTTGCGCGCCCGGTCGGAGAGGGCTCCGCGCAGGGCGGCGGCCTTCATCTTCTTGGGGGTGCGCTGGCTGTAGTCGCGCGGGTGCGGCCCGTGGACGATGCCACCACCGGCGAACTGCGGCGCGCGGGTCGAGCCCTGACGGGCGCGGCCGGTGCCCTTCTGCTTGTAAGGCTTGCGGCCACCGCCGCGGACCTCGCCCCGACGCTTGGTCGAGTGCGTGCCCTGGCGCGCTGCTGCCTGCTGGGCAACAACGACCTGGTGGATGAGGGGAACGTTGACCTCGGCGTCGAAGATCTCGGCGGGAAGGTCAACGGAAACGGTCTTGGCCATGTCGATCAGCCCTTCTTCGCTGCCGTGCGGAGGACGACGACGCCACCCTTGGGGCCGGGAACGGCACCCTTGAGGAGCACAAGGCCCTTCTCGACGTCGACGGCGTGAACAGTGATGTTCTGCGTCGTGACCGTGTCGCTACCCATGCGACCGGCCATCCGCATGCCCTTGAAGACACGACCCGGCGTGGCGCACGCGCCGATCGAGCCGGGCTTGCGGTGGTTGCGGTGGGCACCGTGCGAGGCACCGACACCGTGGAAGCCGTGACGCTTCATGACACCGGCGAAACCCTTGCCCTTGCTGGTGCCGGTGACGTCGATGACCTGGCCGGCCTCGAAGGTGTCAACGGCCAGCTCCTGGCCAACGGTGTACTCGGAGGCGTCAGCGGTGCGGATCTCGACCACGTGGCGGCGCGGCGTGGTGCCGGCCTTCGCGAAGTGGCCGGCCTGCGGCTTGTTGACCTTGCGGCCTTCGATCTCGCCGAAGCCGATCTGGATGGCGTTGTAGCCGTCCGGCTCGGGCTGGCGGACCTGGGTGATGACGTTGGTGCTTGCAGCAATCACGGTCACCGGGACGACGCGGTTGTTCTCGTCCCACAGCTGGGTCATGCCGAGCTTGGTGCCCAGCAGACCCTTCACGTTGCGTTCGAATGTCATCTCAACAACCTCAGAGCTTGATCTCGATGTCGACACCGGCCGGCAGGTCGAGGCGCATGAGGCTGTCGACGGTCTTCGGCGTGGGGTCGATGATGTCGATGAGGCGCTTGTGCGTGCGCATCTCGAAGTGCTCGCGCGAGTCCTTGTACTTGTGCGGCGACCGGATGACACAGAAGACGTTCTTCTCGGTCGGCAGCGGCACCGGGCCGGCGACCTTGGCACCCGTGCGGGTCACCGTGTCGACGATCTTGCGCGCCGAGGTGTCGATCACCTCGTGGTCATAGGCCTTGAGCCTGATGCGGATCTTCTGTCCCGCCATAGGTCTCTCTCGTCCTTTTCGTGTCGTACGTACCGGGCCGGTCAAATCTGTTGGCAGCTCCGACCCCCGAGGTCGGGCGTGTCGCGCCGTTTGACCGGCACACACATCGTTCCCTCGCCATGCCCTGAGTGCTGGCATGGAGAAGCGGAGCTGTTGTTACCTGAATCGGGTCTCACCCCCGAACTCCCTGGTGGAAGATCCGGTGGCGTGCGGTGCGACCAACGTCGACGACCGAAACACGCTCGCAGCGGCACAGACCGGATCACAGATCCGATCACTCCGCGTGGGAGACACGATTCAGAAGTCAAGGTGTTGCTCGCACCCCGACAAACCCATCGGGGCAACCGGAACATCTTGGCAGAGTCCCCCCGGCCCCACCAAATTTACGAGGCAGGTCGCTGGCGGAGCCCGTTCCACGGCGGATGCAAGGATGTCCGCACCGCCCGATCCACCGTGCCATCCGAGGGAGAACGATGACCGACGGCCCGTCGCAGTACCCGCCCCCGGGTGCCCCGCCGCCGGAAGACCCGCTGCCGAACCACGCCGGCTACGCCCCGCCGGGCGCCGCTCCCACCGCTGCTCCCCCGGCTCCCGGCGCTGCAGGTGCCCCGTGGTCGACGTACCCCACCGCGGGACGGGCGGGCGGCCCTCCCCCGGGCCTGGTGCTGGGCGCTGCCCACAAGCCCGGGGCCTTCCCGCTGCGACCGCTCACGCTCGGCAGCATCTATGACGGCGCCTTCCGGATCATCCGGTTCAACCCGAAGGCGACGGTCGGTGCCGCAGTCATGGTCACCGCGGTGGCGATGATCATCCCGGTGGCGATCACCGCGGTCCTCACCTTCACGGTGGGCCTGTCGCTCGACGCGACGAGCGAGACCAACCCCGATACCGACGTTGCCGACGCCCTTGGACTGCTCGCCGCCTACGGCTCACTGCTGCTCTCGGTCGTCCTGGCCCTCGTCGGAGTGACCCTGGTGACAGGCATGATCGTCCACGTCACCCGCGCCGCGGCCGTCGGACGGCGCCTCGGGCTCCGCGAGGCCTGGGACGCAACTCACGGCAAGCGGTGGCGGCTGATCGGGCTCACTGTCGTGATCAACATGGCGTTCCTCCTGATGACCATCGTGTACATCTTCTTGTGGGTGGCCGTCGTACTCGTCAGCCCAACCGCCTGGCCGATCGTGCTGTGGGGCCTGGTCACCGTTCCGGCCTTCATCGCCCTCTGCTGCTGGCTGTGGGTGCGCTTCTACTACCTGCCGGTCCCCGCGCTGATGCTGGAGCCCGTCGGTGTCTTCGGTGCGATCGGCCGAGGCTGGCTCCTCACGTCGCGGCAGTTCTGGCGCACCTTCGGCATTGCGCTTCTGACGGTCCTGGTCACGCAGGTCGGCGGGAGCATGCTCTCGACACCGATCAGCGTGGTGGGACAGCTGGCGTCTCTTGCCTTCCTCGACTACGCCGCGCTGATCATCGTCGTGACGCAGGCCATCGCCCTGGTCGCCAGCAACGCGTTCGTGGCGCCCTTCGCCGCGGCGGTCACCTCCGTCCAGTACGTCGACCTGCGCATGCGCAAGGAGGCCCTGGACGTCGAGCTGATGCGTGAGGCAGGAATCATCGCCGCATGATCGCTGCGCTCGTGGTGCCGTTGATCGGTCGTCTCGACCCACCGCTCGACCCGAGCGGTGACGAGGCGCGCGGTCAGCTGCGCCGCGAGCTCGCGCGTCCGGAGTACTACGACGCAAACCTTTTTGACCGGATCAACAACTGGCTCAACCGAGCGATCAACGACAGCATCGGTGCAGCGTCCAGCTCGCCTCCCCTCACGGTGGCGATCGCGATCCTGGTCGCCCTCCTGCTCCTGACGGCGACCATGCTCATCGTCTCCCGCGCCCGCCGTACCGCCCGTGCGGACAAGGCGCCCACCGGTGCACTGACGGACGAGGCGATCACCGCCGATGAACTGCGCGCCCGTGCGGAGGCCGCGCTCGCGGCCGAGGACCCGGTCGCGGCCCTGATCGACGCGTTCCGCGCGACCGCGTTGCGCCAGATCGAACGCGGCCGCATCGACGACATGCCCCAGGCCACCGCCCACGAGCTCGCGGGTGCCCTCGCCGTCGTCTTCCCCGATCACGGACCAGCCGTCAGGCGGGGCGCCGACCTCTTCGACCAGGTCCTGTACGGCGACCGGCCGGCCACCGACGAACAGGCGCGCGAGCTGCTGGCGCTCGACGACACCCTCGCCGGGCGGGCGGCCCGCCGATGAAGCGTCGTCCCCCGGGCTGGGTACTGATCGCCCTTGCGCTGGCGCTCGCGCTGGGCGTCGCCCTCTGGTCGTCGCGGGATGCCGAGACGCACCCCGACGCGCTGGACCCCCGCAATCCCGCGCCCGAGGGCGGCCAGGCGATCGCCCGCGTGCTCGAGGACGAGGGCGTGGACCTCACGATCGTGCGGTCGGCTGCTGCGCTCGACGAGGCGACGGTGGACGAGTCGACGACGGTGGTCGTGACGAGCACCGAGTACCTGTCGCCGGGCACTCTCGAACGACTCCGCGACAAGGCGGCCCCGGGGCGACTGGTGCTGGTCGAACCGTCGTACGTCGTGCTGGAGGAGATCGACCGCAGCCTCGACCTGACCTCGGTGTCCGACACGAAGGTCCGTGCCGACTGCGACCTGGCGGTGGGTGGGCTGACGCTGGAGGTCGACCAGCTGACGGCGTACCGAGGGGACGGCCAGACGTGCTTCCGCACCGGCGGCGGCTCGGTCCTCGTCGAGACGGACCGACTGGTGCTCTTCGGAGCGGGCCAGGCGCTGAGCAACGACCAGGTCCTGCGGGCCGACAACGCCGCCGTCGGTCTCCGCCTGCTCGGCGCTACCGACCGCGTGGTCTGGTACGTGCCCGACCTGGCCGACCCGGCGTCCGACGATGCGGTCACCCTCACGTCGCTGATCCCCCGGTGGATCGGTCCCGGCATCTGGCTCGGCGCCCTGGCGGTGATCGCGTTGATCCTCTGGCGCTTCCGTCGGCTCGGCCCGCTGTCGACCGAACCGCTGCCCGTGGTGGTGCGTGCGGTCGAGACCGCGCACAGCCGGGGCCGGATGTACCGCCGTAGTGGCGACCGCCAGCACGTCGCCCGTGCCCTGCGCCGCGCGGCGCGCGCCGACCTCGCCGTACGACTCGGCCTGGATCGCCGCACCCCGCCGGGCGCGGTGATCGAGGCGACGGCCCTGCACCTCGACGCCCGTGTCGAGGCGATCGACGCACTGCTGAACGATGACCAGTTCCCCCCAGCGAGCGACCACGACCTGGTCGGGCTCGCCCAGGCGCTCACCCGATTGAGAAGAGAGGTACGACGCGGATGACCTCAACCGCTGGATCCCCGGCCCCGTCCCGAACCGACGACCAGGCGGTGCGCGAACGACTCCTGGCCGTGCGCCAGGAAGTGGGCAAGGCCGTCGTCGGCCAGGACGCTGCGGTGTCCGGGCTCCTCGTCGCGCTGCTCTGCGGCGGCCACGTGCTCATGGAGGGCGTGCCCGGAACGGCCAAGACCTTGCTCGTGCGCACCCTTGCCGCGAGCCTGTCGGTGGAGACCCGACGCGTGCAGTTCACGCCCGACCTGATGCCCGGTGACATCACCGGATCGCTCGTCATCGACTCCACGGCGGGTGAGCTGAGCTTCCGCGAGGGACCGATCTTCACCAACCTGCTGCTCGCCGACGAGATCAACCGGACACCCCCGAAGACGCAGTCGGCGTTGCTCGAGGCGATGGAGGAGGGCCAGGTCTCCGCCGACGGCGTGACGCGGCCGCTGCCCCGTCCGTTCCTGGTGGCCGCCACCCAGAACCCGGTCGAGTTCGAGGGCACCTATCCGCTGCCCGAGGCACAGCTCGACCGCTTCCTGCTGAAGGTCGTGCTCCCGATCCCGCCGCGCGACCAGGAGATCACCATCCTGACCCGCCACGCGGACGGCTTCGACCCGCGCGACGTCGCCGGTGCCGGGGTCCAGCCGGTCGCCAGCGGTGCCGACCTCGAGGCCGGCCAGGCCGCGGTCAAGACGGTCCAGGTCTCCCCCGAGGTGGCGACGTACATCGTCGACATCGCGCGGGCCACCCGTCAGTCGCCGTCCCTGTCCCTCGGCGTCAGCCCGCGTGGTGCGACCGCCCTGCTGCGCGCGGCGCGTGCGTGGGCGTGGCTCTCGGGTCGCGACTTCGTGACGCCCGACGACGTCAAGGCGCTCGCCCAGGCGGCGCTGGTGCACCGTCTCGGCCTCCGCCCCGAGGCCGAGCTCGAGGGCGTCGACGTCACCCAGGTGCTGGGCTCGGCCATCGCCTCGGTCCCGGTCCCGCGCTAGGCACCCGATGGTGATCTCCGGGCGCGTACCGCTCCTGCTCCTGCTGGGGCTCGGAGCGGTGTTGCTGCGCCCGTTCCCGAGCACGGTCGCCCTGTGGCTGCTCGGCGTGCTGCTCCTGGTGGGGATCGACCTGCTCCTGACCCCGCGCCCGCGGACCGTCGGCATCACCCGCCGCCAACCGGGGACGGTCCGGCTCGGCGACCCGGCCACCGCCGGGCTCGTGCTGACCAACGACGGAACCCGCCGCCTCCACCTGCACGTGCGTGACGCATGGCAGCCCTCGGCGGGCGCGACCGACAACCGGCACCGCTTCCGGCTGCCGCCCACCGGGCAGGAGCGCCTGACGACGCCCCTGCTCCCCCGGCGTCGCGGCGACCTCCGGGCCCACGGCGTCACCATCCGGTCGTGGGGCCCCCTCGGCCTGTCCGCCCTCCAGCAGACGTACGACGTCCCGGGCACGGTCCGCGCACTGCCACCCTTCGAGTCGCGCAAGCACCTGCCCTCGCGTCTCGCCCGACTCCGTGACCTCGACGGCCGCGCGGCCGTCCGGGTCCGCGGGCAGGGCACCGAGTTCGACTCCCTGCGCGAGTACGTCCGCGGCGACGACGTCCGCTCGATCGACTGGCGCGCATCGGCGCGCACGCCGCACGTCGTGGTGCGGACCTGGCAGCCCGAACGTGACCGCCGGGTGGTGATCGTGCTCGACACGTCCCGCACGTCCGCCGGCCGCGTCGCGCGCGAAGCCGGCGCCGACGATGCCGACGGCATGCCCCGCCTCGACGCCGCGATGGACGCCGCTCTGCTGCTCGGCGCCCTGGCCTCCCGCGCTGGTGACCGCATCGACTTCCTGGCCGGCGACCGCCGGGTACGGGCCCGCCAGCGGGTCCACGGCGTGCGTGACGTCGCGGCCCGCCTGCAGGAACAGATGGCCGACCTCGATCCCGTGCTCGTCGAGGCCGACTGGGATGCGCTCGCCGGCGCGGTCCAGGGCTTCGGACGGCAACGCGCTCTCGTCGTACTCCTGACGGCACTGGAGCCGTCCGCCATCTCCGACGGCCTGCTCCCCGTCCTCCCGGTGCTGACCCGCCACCACCGCGTCGTGCTCGCATCGGTGCGCGACCCCGAGCTCAACCGGCTCGCGACGCCGGACGAAGCGCCCACCGCCGACGACGTGTACGGCGCTGCTGCGGCCGAGCACGAGCTCGCTCGCCGGTCGAGGATGCGTGACGTGCTCGCCCGCCTGGGTGTCGACGTCGTCGATGCGGATGCCGCGCAGCTGCCGCCGGCGCTGGCCGACCACTACCTGCACCTCAAGGCCCAGGGCCTGCTGTAACGACGGCGCGAGCGAGTCGCTCCTCCGTCGCGCCGCGCTGCCGCGCGCGCAGTTGCCCCAAGAGTCGGTTGGGTTGACACGGCGGCAAGCCAGTCGCCACGCAGGACGGCGCCTCCCTGCGCTTCGGTCGCTCGTCCCTCGCTCCCTCGGGCTCCGGGCCGGCTTCGTCCTGCGGTAGGCGAACAGCGCGTGAACCAGGGAATCAGGCCTGGGTCGCGACCCGGTCCTCGAGCAGGTCGTTGCCGATGTCTCCGGTCGCGCCACGCCCTGCGGCGGCCCGGCCGATGACGAAGACGTAGGCCAGGAACAACGCCTCGGCGAGGATGCCGATCGCGATCCGTGCCCACGTCGGCAGGGGCGACGGCGTCACGAACCCTTCGACCATGCCGCTGATCGCCAGCACGACGCCGAGACCGAGGGCCACCGTGACGGCCGTGCGTCCGGCCCGCGCCAGCGACGCCGCCCGGCTGATCTGGCCGGGCTCGATCCAGGACCAGAACAGGCGCAACCCGACCCCGCCGGCGACGAAGACGCAGGTGAGCTCCAGCAGGCCGTGCGGGATGATCAGGCCCCAGAACAGCTCCCCGCGGTCGTGGCGGGTCATGATCGAGCCGACGATCGCAAGGTTCACGATGTTGGTGAACAGCAGCATGATCACCGGGAACCCGAGGATGCCCAGCGCGATGCACAGCGCGCTGACCCAGGTGTTGTTGATCCACACGTGGGTGGCGAACGCGCCGGCGGCGTTCTCGCTGTAGTAGCTCTCGAAGTCGCTGTTGACGAGCTGGTCGACCTCCTGCGGCGAGATCAGGTTCTGCTCCACCTCGGGGTGGTGGGCGAGCCACACCATCATGATCGCGATCACGACCACGTTGCCGGCCAGGCAGCTGAGCCACCACCAGCGCATCCGGTACAGCGCGGCCGGGAACTGGTCGGTGAAGAACCGCGCGACGCCGCGCCAGGTCGGCACCCGCGAGGCCAGCATGGAGATCCGCGACCGTCCCAGCAGCGACGACAGGTAGGCGACGAGCTCACCGTCCGGCGCCGACGTACGCACGACCGACAGGTGGGTGGCGACCTGCTGGTAGCGGTCGACGAGCTCGTCGGACTCGGCGCCGGTGCGCTTGCGGAGCGCGACCAGTTCCTCGAGGCGCACCCACGAATACGAATGGGCCGCGACGTAGGCGTCGAGGTCGATGCGGGGCACGCGCACACTTTAGTGGTCGGTCATTAGGCTGACGCCGATGAGCACGTCCGACTTCGCCACCGTCACCGCCGATGACCTGGTCACCGGTGAAGGTGTCGCGCTCGACCTGCCGGCCGCCTCGCTCGGCCTGCGGCTCGCGAGCGGCATGCTCGACGTGCTCGTCACGCTGGTCACCTTCATCGTGCTGTTCATCGTGCTGATCGTCGCGACGCTCCCGGCGGGGGACGACGCACTCACGGGTGCGGCCATCGTGCTCACGTCGGTGCTGACGTTCCTGGTCATCCCGACGACCGTCGAGACGCTCACCCGCGGCCGGTCCGTCGGCAAGCTCGCCCTCGGCCTGCGGGCCGTGCGTGACGACGGCGGACCGATCAGCTTCCACCACGCGCTCGTGCGCGCCCTGATCGGCTTCGTCGAGATCTACGCCTTCTCCGGAGCGCCTGCGTTCTTCTCGATCATGCTGAGCGCGCGGGGCAAGCGGCTGGGCGACTACGCAGCCGGGACCTACGTCGTCCGGGCCCGGGTCCCCCTGCGCCTGCCCTATCCGCCGCCGATGCCGCCCGCGTTGGCGTCCTGGGCGAAGCGCACCGACCTCGGCACCCTGCCCACCGGCACCGCCCTGGCGGTGCGCCAGTTCCTCGGCCGGTTGCCAACGATCGACCCCGTCTCCCGCGTCCGTGTCGGTGAGGCACTCCTGGCCGACGTACTGCCCCATGTGGCGCCGGCTCCTCCGGCAGGTGCTCCCCCGGAACTGGTGCTGGCCGCGATCATCGCGGAGCGCCGTGAACGCGACCTGGCCCGCCTCCGCAGGGACGAAGACCTTCGCGCCCGGCTCCTCGCTGGTGGCTGAGAAGTAGGTTTGGCGCATGATCGAGGCCTTCGAGTCACCCGCCGCGCCCTCCGGCGCCCCGCTGACCGCTCCTGAGCTCGAGCAGGCGACCGAGGCGATCCGCCGCGTGTCCGAGGCATTCTCGAGCCGCGTCGTCGGGCAGCACCGGGTGCGGACCGCCTTGCTGGTCACACTGCTCGCCGAGGGCCACGTGCTCCTCGAGAGCGTCCCCGGCCTGGCCAAGACGCTGGCGTCGGCCACCCTCGCGCAGGCCATCAACGCGCAGTTCGCCCGCATCCAGTGCACGCCCGACCTCCTGCCGAGCGACATCATCGGCACACAGGTCTACGACCCGCGGCGCCACGAGTTCGAGACCCAGCTCGGGCCGGTGCACGCCAACTTCGTCCTGCTCGACGAGATCAACCGCTCGAGCGCCAAGACCCAGTCCGCACTGCTCGAAGCGATGCAGGAGCGGCAGACCTCGATCGCCGGCACCATCCACAAGCTGCCCGAGCCGTTCATGGTCCTGGCCACGCAGAACCCCATCGAGGAGGAGGGCACCTACATCCTTCCCCACGCCCAGATGGACCGGTTCCTGCTCAAGGAGATCGTCGACTACCCCAGCGAGGACGACGAGCTGATGGTCCTCGAGCGGATCGACGACGGCACCCTGGGCCAGCACATGACCGACATCGAGCCGGTCGTGACGACCGCCGAGATCGCCCGGATCCAGGCCCTCGTCCGTCGCGTGTACGTCGACCCGGCGATCAAGCGCTACGTCGTCTCCCTGATCCGGGCGACCCGCAACGTCGGCCAGCTGCTCGGCCCCGAGCTCGGCAACTACGTCGACATCGGCGCCAGCCCGCGTGGCTCGATCGCGTTCTTCCAGGCGGCGCGTGCGATGGCCGTGGTCCAGGGCCGCCACTACGTCATCCCCGAGGACGTCCGCGAGCTGCGGCACAGCGTGCTGCGGCACCGCATCCACCTGAGCTTCGAGGCGCTGGCCGACCGGGTCCAGCCCGAGACGGTGATCGACGCCGTCTTCCGGGCAGTACCCACCCCGTGACCGGCCCCGGGACCGTGATCCACCCATGACAGCGCACCTGACCCGCATCAAGTCGCGACTGTCGGTCCACGCGCACCGCAAGGTGCGGGGACTCCTCGATGGCGAGTACGCCGCGATCCATGTCGGCCGCGGCATCGACTTCAACGACCTGCGCGAGTACGTCCGTGGCGACGACGTGAAGGACATCGACTGGAAGGCGTCCGCCCGGAGCCGGCAGCTCCTGATCAAGCGGTACGTCGCCGAACGCAAGCACACCGTCCTGCTGTGCGTCTCGACGGGACGCAGCATGGCCGCGATGAACGACGCAGCGGTCTCCAAGCGCGAGCTCGCCGTCTTCGTCGCCGGCGTCATGGGCTACCTCGCCGTGCAGCACGGCGACCTGGTCGGGCTCGCCCACGGCGACGCGACCCGTCAGTCCGCGCGTCGGCCGGAGGGCAGCGAGCTCCACCTCGAACGACTCCTGGGGCTCGTCCACGACGCGATCGCACCGGACGGTCCGCCGTCCGACCTCACCGCCCTGCTGCGCTACGTCGCCCGCACGGTCCGGCGGCGCACCATCCTGGTCGTCGTCTCGGACGAGGCCACGCTGCCGGAGGACAGCGTCGAGGTCCTGCGGCGGCTGACTGCCCAGCACGAGGTGCTGTTCCTGACCATCGGCGACCTCGACCCGACCCTGCCCGCCGTCGCCGACCGTCGCCTTGTCGACGTCGACGCGGGCGCCGAGGTGCCGGGCTGGTTGCGCCACGACCGCGAGCTGCGCGACCAGTACGCCGCGCTCGTCGGCACCCAGGAGCAGCAGCTGCGCCGCCGGCTCGAGCAGCTCGGCGTCGTCCACGAACGGGTCCGCGACACGGAGTCGGCCATCAGCGCCGTCTACCGCCTGCTGGAAAGGCATCGCCATGCCCGCCGCAGATGAGCTGCCCGGGGAGTTCACCGGTCCCGTCGAGTACGCCGACTGGTGGCTGTGGCTCGCCCTGCTGCTCGCCGTCCTGGTCGTCGCCTACTACCTCGTGTCCTGGTGGGTCACCCGCGCACCACGGGTCCCGACGATCGCGCGCCACGACGTCGACGTACCGACGGCCCAGGAGGAGCACCTCGCCCGCATCGACCGGGTCGTCGCGCAGGTCCGGTCCGGAGCGCTGGCGCCGCGTGACGGGCACCAGCAGCTCAGCGAGGTCGTCCGGGCATACGTCGCCACGGTCACCACCCTGCCGGCGCGGACGATGGCACTGGCCGACTTCCGTGAACGCGCACCGCAGGACCTCGTGGACGCCATCGAGGTGATGTATCCGCCGGAGTTCGCCCCCGACGCGACGCTCGCCGAGAACGCCTTCGACACCGCTGTCGCGCAGGCCCGAAGCGTGGTGGGCACGTGGACATGACCTGGAACAGCGGCGGCAGCGAGTTCCGCTGGCCGTGGATGCTGCCCGTACTGGTCCTGCTCGTCGTCGGCCTGCTCGTCTGGTGGGCGCGGACCCGCGGCCGTCCTCCGGCGGGGGCGGCCTACGTCGCGCACGCAGACCGCCTGCGCTCCCTCCCCCGCTACCAGGCGCTGGTACGACGCCAGGTCATCCTCGGGACCTGCCTGACCCTCGCTGCGCTGCTGACCTGCGCGGGAGCCATCGTGCTCTCCGGTCGGGTCCAGGAGCGCCAGACGTCGCTGCAGGACGACCGGACCCGCGACATCATGCTGTGCCTCGACGCGTCCGGATCGATGGCCGAGGTCGACGCACAGGTGCTGCGTGAGTTCCGGACCATCGTCGACGGCCTGCAGGGCGAGCGGGTCGGGCTCACGATCTGGAGCGGCGTCGCGATCACGGTCTTCCCGTTGACCGACGACTACGACTTCGTGGTCGAGCAGCTGACCGAGGCCGAGGCGGCCTTCGGCACGGGTGGCATCTACAGCGACGCCTACGCGATCTACACCGCCGGCACCGTCGTCGACTGGTCGGTGCAGTCCCAGCTCGGCGACGGCCTGGCGTCCTGCGTGCAGCGGTTCGACCGCAAGGACGAGGACCGCAGCCGGGCGATCGTGCTGGCGTCCGACAACGAACCGATCGGGGAAGGCATCTTCGACCTCGCGGGCGCGGCCGAGTTCGCGGCCGACGAGGACGTCGTGGTGCACGGCATCGCGGCACCACTGACAGCCGACCGGCCGAGCGCACTGCGGTTGTTCGACGACGCGGTGACCAGCACCGGTGGGACCTTCGCACTCCTCGGCGAGGACGGGAGTGCGGCCGCGGTGGTCGAGGCGATCGGCGACCTCGAGGCCACGAAGATCGACAAGCCGCCGCTGGTGCAGGTGCTGGACCGTCCGGCCCTGGGCACCACCATCACCGGGATCGGCCTGGGTGGCCTGGTGGCCGTGTGGATCGCCGAAGCCGTGATCGCACTGCGCGGGCGACGACGCGAGGACGCGCCATGAGTCCCTCGACTGCGACGTTCCTCGTCGTCGCGCGCCGGATCGGCATCGCGCTGACGTTCATCCTCGTCCTGCTCCGCCCCGGCGTCGGTGAGGCCGATGCGCCGACCCAGCTCGCCGACGTCGACGTACTCGTCGTCCTGGACCGCACGCGATCCATGGCGGCCCTCGACTTCGACGACCGCGAGCCGCGCATCAACGGTGTGAAGGCGGACCTGGTCGCACTGGCCGAGGACCTGCCGGGGGCCCGCTTCGGGATACTGACCTTCGGTGCCGAGGCGCGCCTGGTACTGCCGTTCAGCACGGACGTCACCGCGTTCGAGTCGGCCGTCGACACGGTGTACCTCGAGGGCCCGCAGGACGGCGAGGGGTCCCGGGCCGACCGGCCGGTGCCCGAGCTGACCGAGGTCCTCAAGCGCGCCGAGGAGCAGCGGCCCGAGCGGCGTCGGGTCGTGGTCTACGTCGGCGACGGCGAGGACACGGCCGAGGGCCAGGGCAGCGCCGACCCCACCTTCGAGGACGTCGCCGACCTGATCGCCGGCGGTATCGTGCTGGGCTACGGCACGGAGCAGGGCGCCACGATGCCGTCGTCCAGTGACCTCGACATCGACGAGGGCTATGTCCTGGACCCGGAGACCAACCAGAGCGCGGTCTCGAAGGCCGACCTCGGGAACCTCGAGAAGATCGCCGACGAGCTCGGGGTCGCGTTCGCCCACCGCACCAGCACCGCGGGCATCGCAGGGATCGCGGAGTCCTTCGAGGCGTCGTACGTCGACGGCGAAGGTGGCGACGGCCTCCCGGCCAAGCACGACCTCACCTGGTTGTTCGGCCTGATCCTGCTCGCGCTGGTGCTCGCCGAGCTGCGGGCCGGCTGGCGCGGGGTGTGGTCCGCACGGAACACCCTGTTGCCGCCGTCCGCGAAGGGGGCAGCCCGGTGAAGAAGCCTCCGAACCCGCGCCGCCGGCTGCGCCGGGTGCTGCTGGTCGCCGGCATCCTCCCGGCCCTGATGGTGCTGGCCTGGTGCCTCAAGGTCGGCCTCACGCTGCAGCACAACTCCGCAGGACGCGACGCCTTCGAGGACCAGGACCTCGACCGCGCGGTCGCCGAGTTCGCCGACAACCAGCGCCTCAACTGGTTCGAGTCGTGGGTCGCCTTCTTCAACGAGGGCACCGCCCTGTACGTCGACGGCGCCTGGCCCGACGCGATCACCGCCTACGAGACCGCCCTCGAGACCGTGCCGCACCGCGACGAGTGCACGGTACGCATCAACCTCGCACTCGTGCACGAAGCCGTCGGCGACTCGTTGCAGGTGGCCAAGAAGACCGATGAGGCGATCCTCGCGTGGGACGCCGGGATCGACGTCCTCGCCGAGGGCTCCTGCCCGACCGACTCCGGCCGCGGCGACGAGCAGAGCGACGACGCCGCAACGGTCGACGACCGGCTCCGCAACAAGATCCAGAAGACCCAGCCGCAGGACCCGCCCCCTCAGGACCCCCAGCAGCCCGACAACGAGGGCGACGGGGAGGACGACGGCAAGAAGGACCCCCGGCAGGAGCAGCTCGAGCGCAACAACCAGGAGGGCCTGGAGCAGCGCCGTGACGAGCAGGACCTGTACGACGACGACTTCAACCGCCCGAACTCGTGGTGAGCCCGCTGCGGGTTCATCAAGGTATGTAGCCGGATTGGCACTTCCCATGGTGAGCAACCACGGGGGGTGCTGATTCGTCGACATACCTTGATGAATCCGCACGCGATCACCGACGGCCGGGCCCGACGGCGCCGGTCCCGAAACGCCACAGGGCCCCCGCCGAAGCGGAGGCCCTGCAAGCGATTGCTACGCGGTGGAACTCAGAAGTCCATGCCGCCCATGCCACCGGTCGGGTCGCCGCCACCAGCGGCAGCCTTCTCCGGCTTGTCGGCCACGACGGCCTCGGTGGTGAGGAACAGCGCGGCGATCGACGCGGCGTTCTGCAGCGCCGAGCGGGTGACCTTGGCCGGGTCGATGATGCCCGCGGCCAGCAGGTCGACGTACTCGCCGGTCGCGGCGTTGAGGCCCTGGCCGGCCGGGAGACCGGCGACCTTCTCCGCAACGACGCCGCCCTCGAGGCCGGCGTTGATCGCGATCTGCTTCAGCGGGGCCGAGAGCGCGACGCGAACGATGTTCGCACCGGTGGCCTCGTCACCCTCGAGCTCCAGCTTCTCGAACGCGGTCGCGCCGGCCTGGACCAGTGCGACACCGCCGCCGGGCAGGATGCCCTCTTCGACGGCAGCCTTCGCGTTGCGGACGGCGTCCTCGATGCGGTGCTTGCGCTCCTTGAGCTCGACCTCGGTGGCCGCGCCGACCTTGATGACGGCCACGCCGCCGGCCAGCTTCGCGAGGCGCTCCTGGAGCTTCTCGCGGTCGTAGTCGGAGTCCGACTTCTCGATCTCGGCACGGATCTGGTTGACCCGACCCTCGATCTGGCCAGCGTCGCCGGCACCTTCGACGATGGTGGTCTCGTCCTTGGTGATGACGACCTTGCGGGCCTGGCCGAGCAGCTCGAGACCAGCGGTCTCCAGCTTGAGGCCGACCTCTTCGGAGATGACCTGGCCGCCGGTCAGGATCGCGATGTCCTGCAGCATGGCCTTGCGGCGGTCGCCGAAGCCGGGGGCCTTGACGGCAACCGACTTGAACGTGCCACGGATCTTGTTGACGACCAGGGTCGACAGCGCCTCGCCGTCGACGTCCTCGGCGAGGATGACGAGCGGCTTGCCCGACTGCATGACCTTCTCCAGGAGCGGCAGCAGGTCCTTGACGTTGCTGATCTTGGAGTTGGCGATGAGGACGTAGGCGTCCTCGAGGACCGTCTCCATGCGCTCGGGGTCGGTGACGAAGTAGGCCGAGATGTAGCCCTTGTCGAACCGCATGCCCTCGGTGAGCTCGAGGTCGATGCCGAAGGTGTTCGACTCCTCGACCGTGATCACGCCCTCCTTGCCGACCTTGTCCATCGCCTCGGCGATGGCGTCACCGACGGTGGCGTCGCCACCGGCGGAGATGGTGGCGGTGGCGGCGATCTGCTCGCGCGTCTCGACGTCCTTGGCCAGGGCGAGCAGCTGCTCGGTCACGGCCGTGACAGCCGCCTCGATGCCGCGCTTGAGGCCCATCGGGTTGGCGCCCGCGGCAACGTTGCGGAGGCCTTCCTTGACGAGGGCCTGGGCGAGCACGGTCGCGGTGGTCGTACCGTCACCGGCGACGTCGTCGGTCTTCTTGGCGACCTCCTTGACCAGCTCGGCGCCAATGCGCTCGTAGGGGTCCTCGAGGTCGATCTCCTTGGCGATGGAAACACCGTCGTTGGTGATCGTGGGGGCGCCCCACTTCTTCTCCAGGACGACGTTGCGGCCCTTGGGGCCGAGGGTGACCTTGACGGCGTCGGCGAGCGTGTTCATGCCACGCTCGAGCCCGCGCCGGGCCTCTTCGTTGAAAGCAATCAGCTTCGACATGTCTCTTGCGATCCTTCGCAGGTGCGTTCGTGGTGATCCGGTCCGAAGGGCCGGTCCGGGATTGGCACTCTGATCTTACGAGTGCCAGCCTCATGTTTAGCACTCGACCCCTGCGAGTGCAAGGAAAAGACGTTCAGCGAAGGTCGGCGAAGCTCCCCACGGGCACCTCTTCGCCGGGCTCCCAGCCCACGAGGCGGGAGACCCGCTGGAGGTCCGGGGTCCCGACCCGCCACGCGAGGATCCGCGACGTACCGGAGCGGGACTGCAGCAGCACCGTCTCGTCGTCGAGCCAGCCGGCGACGGGGCAACAGCCCTTCCAGCGGCCCTCGTCCAGGCCGGGCATGACCAGGAGATGGACGTCCTCGCCCTCCACGGTCCCCACCCGGGCCGCGACCGCGTCCGTGCCACCCACCGGGCCGCCCGTCGGTCCCGTCGCGGGTTCGGCGAGGAACATGGCCTGCGCAGCACCGTCCTTCCTCGAGACCCGGATCGGCCCAAACGGTTCGTCGGACGTGTCCCACACCCGCGGCACGTCCGGGCCGCCCGAGGACGAATCGATGCCGGACCCCGTGACGTCGTATGTCGTTCCGACTCCGTCGGGCGGGCCCAGCTCGCCGGGCGTCCAGACTTCGGCGGAGTTGAGCCAGAGCGCTTGCTCGCCCATCCACGGCACGATGTCGTAGCTCGACCAGGAGCCCTTCATCAGGTCGTAGACCTCCAGCGAGCTGTCCTGGACGAAGAACACGTGCTTGCCGTCGGGCGCGAGGCTCTCCTGGGTCAGCGCCGACTGCGCATTGCCCTGCTCGTCGGTGACCCGGTCGAGCCGGCCCACGTCCAGTGAGTACGACGTCCGGTCGGCGCCGATCACGACCACCCGACCGGGCGCGACACTCTCACCGGCGAGCTGGTAGACGGCCACGGCGCGCACGCCGGCGGGATGGGCCGGTGCACCCTCGGCGAGGTCGATCTCGTCGGGCAGCGGGGTACCGCGCAGGAGCGGCAGGTCCTTCTCCTGTGCGCTGGTCGGCGCCCACCAGGTCTTCGCTCCGCGGTAGTCGCGACCGGGCGCGACCACCGACGACGGGACGACCGTCTGCTCGGTGGTCGGCGTCGGCGCGGGGTCGGTCGGCTCCCCGCCGTCGCCCCGGGCGAGGACGAGGCTGCCCGCAACCACGGCAACGATCGCGACGGCCGAGCCCGCCACGACCGCGACACGACGCTGGCGGATCCGACGCGCACCGGCCCAGGCCGCACCGGAGAGGTCGCTCGGTTCGAGGTCGGCCACCTGTTCGTGGAGCAGGTCGCGCAGTCGCTGATCGGTCATGTCAGCTCTCCTCTCGAAGGAGGTCGGCGAGCTCGGGTGCGGCTTCACGCAGGCGGCTCAGGGCGAGATGGGTCTGGCTCTTCACGGTGCCGACGCTGACGCCGAGCGCCTCGGCAGCAGCCCGCTCGGTCAGGTCGTCGTAGTAGCGCAGGACGACCACGGCCCGCTGCCGCGGCGTCAGCGTGGCCAGGGCCTCGTCGAGCAGCAGTCGGCGCTCGGAAGCGGCGGTGTGGTCGGGGACGACGACGCGCGGCACGTGGTCGACGACGACCTCACGGCGCCGCTTGCGCCACGCGGAGATGTTGTCGCGCACGATGATCTGGCGGGCATAGGCCTCGGGGTTGTCGTCGCGCAGCCGGCGCCACCGCAGCGCCACCTTCGTCAGTGCCTCCTGGACCAGGTCCTCCGCGCGTTGTCGATCGCCGGTGAGCAACGTCGCCGTCCGCAGCAGGGCGTACTGGCGCTCCCCTGCCCAGCGGCGAAACGATTCCTCATCGGTGGTCACACCCCATCAACGCACATCAGCGCCAAAAGGTTGGAGGGTCACTCCACCGCGGCGGTCGTCGGCGCGTGATGGCCGAAGGGCACGGTCCCCGCGTGCCCGAGAGCCAGCAGCACCGAAGGGACGAGCGCCCCGGCCGTCCGCTTGTAGCCCAGGGCGCTGGGGTGGAAGCGATCGAGGCTGAACATCTCGTCGGGGTTGGTGATGAAGAACGGACCGACGACGTGCGCGAGCGACACCGCGTGCGCGCCGTTGCGTACGGCGACCTCAGCCTGCGCCGCGGCGAGCTGCTTCGACATCCGTGAACCGAGCGAACGCAGCGGTTGCGGCACCGGCCGCAGTGCACCGAGGTCCGGGCAGGTGCCGACCACGACCTCCGTCCCTGCGGCCCGCAGCCGGACGATCGCCTCCTCGAGCTGCGACGCCGACGCGCTGACCGGGACCCGGTGCGTGACGTCGTTGCCGCCGACCACGATGACGGCGACGGCGGCGCGGTAGCCCTCGGCGAGCCCGTCCAGCTGCCCCGCCAGGGCCGAGGTCTCCGACCCGACGACCGCCGCGGTGTGCAGCGCCACCGGCCGGTGCAGGCGCTTGGCCAGGTCGCGGGCCATGCGGGCGCCGAGGGTGTCCTTCGGGCGCTCGGCTCCCAGCCCGGCGGCGATCGAGTCACCGAGGACGAGCAACTGGAGGGGCGGGCCGCCGTACGTCTTCTTCTTCCAGGTCTTGTCGGCGGCCAACGCGTCCTCACCGAGGGGCTTGCCGATCCGGGCGCGGGCGATCGCGGCCTGCCGGCGCAACAGTTCTCGGCCACCGCCGGTGGTCACCCCGACGCCGGCCACGAGGGCGCCGACGGCCAGCAGGGCGGTACGGCTGCGAGTCATGTCCCGTTTGAACCAGACCAGCCTGAACGGACAGTGGCGGGACCATGGCGAAACGCCGGACGATCCGCACCATTTCCCTTTACTGTCGGCGGATGCTCCGACGCCTCGCTCCCCTCCTCGTCGCCACCGCCCTCCTGGCGGGAGGCTGCGCGACCGAGACGGTGCCGGACTCGGAGAAGATCCTGATCGAGTCCTCGTCCTCGCCGCTCGGCCCGTCGAAGGACGACGGGAAGCCGAAGCCCAAGGCCGACAAGCCGAAGAAGAAGCCCAAGGCCAAGGCGTTCACCGCCCGGCGTGCGGGGGTCCGGATCTCTGTCCCGGCGGGATGGACGGCACTGAGCGAGAGCGACCTGTCCTTCGCCGCGGACAGTCCACGCGGCAAGGAACTCGCCGAGCGCACCGGGCTGACCGTCGATCAGCTCCGGGCAACGCTCAAGAGAGTCGACCTCTACCTGATGGGATTCGCCAGCGTCATGACCGTGACGGTCTTCGACCAGAGTGGCAGCCTCCCGTCACAGGCGAAGTTCGAGGCAGCCTTCATCGACCTGGATGTCACGACCACGCAAGGCGAGAACGTCGACACCCCACTGGGCACCGGACGCATCTTCGGAACCACGATCTCCCTGAGCGGCACCGAATTGCAGGGCGGGTCGCTCTACGTGGTCAACGGCAGCACCGTCGTGGACATCAGCGTGGTCGCCCCCGACCGGACGACCGCGCGCTCCCTTCTCAACGACGTGATCCCGACCCTCAAGCGAGCCTGATCTCCGGCTCGTGCAGCACCGGGAAGTTCACGGACGCCGCGATGAAGCAGTTGCGGCTGGCCTCGCCGTGGATCTCCCGGGCGAGGTCGACGTGCGCCGGATCGGCGACGGTGACCCGGGGGCGCAGGGTGACCGACGTGAAGTGTCCGCCGTGGCCCGCCTGGGACATCACGCCCACCGGGCTGTCGTCGTACGCCGTCACGACGATGCCGTGCAGCACGGCCGAGTGCAGGTAGGACAGCAAGTGGCACTGGGCCAGTGCGGCGAGCAGGAGCTCCTCGGGGTTCCAGCGGGTGGCGTCGCCGCGGAACGTCGGGTCGGCCGAACCGAGCAGGTCCGGCTTGCCCGCCGCCCGCAGGGTCACGTCGCGGCCGTAGTCGCGGTAGCCGCTGGTCCCGGTGCCGCGGTTGCCCTGCCAGACGAGATCCAGCGCGTAGTGGTGGTCGGTCACCGGAGCATTCTCCCCCGAACCTCTGGCGAGAACTTGTTCTAGTTTGGCATCCTGTGCCGTGTGACCCCCACCACAGTGACCGCCGCACGTCCGATCAACCTCGCCGACGTCATCGAGGTGATGGCGGACGCCGTTCCCGACCGGGCCGCAGTCGTCACCGCCGACCGCGTCTGGACCTTCGCGGAGATCGACGAGCGTTCCACACGACTGGCCAACCACCTGGTCGGCCTGGGCATCCAGCCGGGCGAGCACGTCGCGGTGCACGCCACCAACCGGATCGAGTGGGTCGACGCCCTCTACGGCTGCCTCAAGGCGCGGGCCGTGCCGATCAACATCAACTTCAAGTACCTCCGCGACGAGCTGGCGTACCTCTACGACAACGCCGACTGCGTGGCCGCGATCATCGCGCCGGAGTACGTCGACGCACTGGCCGAGCTCGACACCCCGACCCTGCGCCACCTCGTCGTCCTCGGCGAGGAGTACGACGCCGCGCTCGCCGCCGCGTCACCCGAGCGCCGGATCACCGGCCGCTCCGCAGATGACCACTACGTCCTCTACACGGGCGGCACGACCGGCAACCCGAAGGGCGTCGTGTGGCGCAACGAGGACCTGATCCGCGCCGCCCTCAACGCCGCCCGCTACGGCGCTCCGCTCGATTCGGTCGAGCAGCTGGCGGCCGAGGCCATCGCCGTCGAGAACCCCATGGTGCTGCTCGCCTGCGGCCCGATGATGCACGGCGGCAGCCAGTGGATCCTCGGCAACGGCCACGTGGCCGGCCAGACGATCGCCCTCTACACCGAACCCACCTTCGACGCCGCCAAGATTCTCGACCTGGTCGAGAAGGCGAAGGTCGTGTCGATGACCTTCCTCGGGGACGCGATGGGACGACCGGTGGCCGAGGCGATCCTCGCCGAGCCCGACCGCTGGGACCTCTCCAGCCTGGCCGCCGTGTCGAACGGTGCCGCTCCCCTGTCCGAAGGTGTCCGCGCCGAGATCCGCGAAGCACTGCCCGGCCGCTTCATCCTCGACTCGTACGGCGCCTCCGAGTCCGGCGCGACCGGTTCCCGGATCGACGACGGCACCGAGGGCGCTGCTGGCGCACCCCGGTTCAGCGTCGACGACCACGTGCAGGTCTTCGACCCCGACCTGAAGCCGTGCCCGCCGGGGGTCGACGGCATGCTCGGCCGCTCCGGCCCGGTGCCGCTGGGCTACTACAAGGACCCGGTGAAGACGGCCGCGACGTTCAAGGAGATCGACGGCGTGCGCTGGGCCATCCCGGGCGACTTCGCCCGTCGCGAGGAGGACGGAACGGTCACCGTGCTCGGCCGCGGGTCGGTCTGCATCAACACCGGCGGAGAGAAGGTGCACCCCGAGGAGGTCGAGGCCGTGCTGCTGCGCCATGACGACGTCTTCGATGCCGTCGTCGTCGGCACCCCGCACGAGCGGTGGGGCCAGCAGGTGACGGCGATGGTGCAGCGCCGCGACGGCTCCACGATCTCCGAGGACGACCTCCGCGACCACTGCCGTTCACTGATCTCCAACTACAAGGTCCCCAAGGTCGTCTTCTTCGTCGACGCCGTCCCGCGGACGCCGGTCAGCAAGGTCGACTATGCCGCGAGCACTCGCCTGGCGACCGAGCTGCTCGGCTGAATCCGTCCCTGTTCCTGGCCCGGCGCGACCAAGCGATCCGGTGAGCCGCTCCGAATCACTGGCATGACCGATTCCGGAAAGTCCGCCAGGCCTCTTCGGAGGCACCTGCTCTCACCCCAGGCGATCGCCAGGTCCGCCATCGTCAGTCGCGATGCCGACCTCACCCGCCACCGCGGGCAGGGCAACGGCCTGCAGGTCCACGCGACCTACTTCGCTGCCGTGTCCCTGGTCGCACTCGTGTGCGTCATCATCGCCGTCGCCCTCGCAACGCGAATGATGTAGCGGCCTCGCGGCCGTTCGCGCTCAGCAGCCGCCGGCGACGGCAGGGATCACGGAGACCTCGGCGCCGTCCGGCGTCGGGGTCGCGAGGTCCTGCTCGAAGCGAACGTCGTCGTTGTTGACGTAGACGTTGACGAAGCGGCGCAGCTTGCCGTCCTCGTCCACGATCCGCCCCTTGATGCCGGCGAAGCGACCGTCGAGGTCGTCGAGGATCTCCGCGACGGTGGCGCCGGTGGCGCTCACCTCGGAGTCGCCGCCGGTGTAGGTACGGAGGATCGTGGGGATCCGGACGCTGACGCTCATGGTGTTCCTTTGCTGCGGGGGTGGGGGATCAGAGACCCGTGGCCTTGAAGGCCGCGTAGGTCGGAGCGATGGTGGCTGCGGCGCCGACCTGGCCGGAGATCGCGTCGAGCGTCTTCAGCCCGTGGCCGGTGTTGATGACGACGGTCTCGAGGTTCGGGTCGAGCTGGCCGGTCTCGACCAGCTTGCGGGTGACCGCGACGGTGGTGCCACCGGCAGTCTCGGTGAAGATGCCCTCGGTGCGGGCGAGGTCCACGATGCCCGTGCGGATCTCGTCGTCGGTGACCTCCTCGACACTGCCGCCCGTGCGGCGCGCGATGTCAAGGACGTAGATGCCGTCGGCGGGGTTGCCGATGGCCAGGCTCTTGGCGATCGTGTCCGGCTTGACCGGACGAATCGCGTCGACACCGGCCTTGAAGGCGGTCGCGACGGGGCCACAGCCCTCGGCCTGGGCACCGAAGATCCGGTAGGGCTTGTCCTCGACGAGGCCGAGCTTGATCAGTTCCTGGAAGGCCTTGTCGACCTTCGTCAGCTGCGAACCGGAGGCGACCGGGATGACGATCTGGTCGGGCAGGCGCCAGCCGAGCTGCTCGGCGATCTCGTAGCCCAGCGTCTTGGAGCCCTCGGCGTAGTAGGGGCGGACGTTGACGTTGACGAACGCCCAGCCTTCCTCTTCGCCGGCGATCTCCGAAGCGAGCTTGTTGACGTCGTCGTAGTTGCCGTCGACCGCGACGAGGTTCTCGGTGAAGATCGCCGAGTTGACCTGCTTGGGCTGCTCGAGGTTGCTCGGGATGAAGACGACCGTCTTGATCCCGGCCCGGGCGCCGGCTGCGGCGACCGCGTTGGCCAGGTTGCCCGTCGAGGGGCAGGCGAAGACCTTGGCGTCGAGCTCGCGGGCCGCGCTCAGGGCACAGGCCACGACGCGGTCCTTGAAGGAGTTCGTCGGATTGGTGGAGTCGTCCTTCACCCACAGGTTCGTGATGCCGAGCTCGCGGCCGAGGTTGTCGGCCTTCAGCAGGCGCGTGTAGCCCGGCTCGGTGTTGGGGCTGGACTCGATGTCGGTCGGGACCGGCAGCAGCGCCTTGTAGCGCCAGATGTTGGCCGGGCCGGCCTCGATCTCCTCGCGGGTGATGGCCGGGAAGTCGTAGGCGATCTCCAGCGGGCCGAAGCACTCCGGACACGCATAGAACGGGCCCAGGTCGACCTGGTGGCCGCACTCGCGACAGGCCAGGTTGGTGGCGTGCCCGAAGGCGCCGTCGCGAAGTCCGGGCTTGCTCGTCGACTCGCTGGCTTCAGCTGCCTCGGTCAGAACACTCATGGGAAATCCTCCTTCTCATCTGCCCGCGCGACTCTCGCGACGGTCGGATTTGGCACCGTTTCCGCGACGTCCGCATCAGCTTTCGCTGGCACGTCCGGGAGTTCGCGGCGGTTGCCGGGACTTCTCAGGGCCGTTCCCTCAGTCCCTCTGGATGAGCAGGTACAGCGTAGGGGGAGGCGAGGGCACAGCCGAATCGAGATTCCAACTGATGAGACGGAGATCCACGATGTGAGATCAGCGACGTGCGCGGGCGTCCCGGGCGAACGTCTGGAGCAGGTCGAGTACGCCGGCGGGCCCGTGCACCACGACGTCCGACATGCCGATCAGGGCACTCTCCTCGTGCGACGCGGAGCAGACGCGCAGCGCCGCCATCCCCTGCTTCTCGAGGTCGTCGAGCGCCTCGAACGCCTCGACGTCGCCGAGGTCGTCACCTGCGAACAGGAAGCCCTCGGCGTCCAGGACGGCCGACAGCCGCTGGACGACCATGCCCTTGTGGGAGCCCGCCGAGCGGACCTCGATCACCGAGCGACCCGGTTCGAGGACCAGTCCGTGCACCCGGGCCAGCTCGCGCAGCGGCGGGAGCAGTCGGTCGAAGGCGGCATCGGCGTCGGGCAGGCGCCGCGTGTGCACTGCCACCGCGAGCCCCTTGTCCTCGACGAAGGCGTCGGCAGCGCCCGCCGTTCGCAGCGCGCGGGGCAGGTCCCTCTCGAAGGTCGCCAGTCCCCGGGGCGGACGCGCACCCAGGATCCGGCGACGGCCAGAGCTCCAGCGCTCGTTGCCGTACTGGCCGAACACGAAGAGCTCCTTGCCCGCGGCCTGCAGGATGTCGCCGACCTCCTCGAGCCCGCCGAGGTCGAGGGCCTGGCGCGCAGGGCGCCCGGTGATGACCGCGATGGCCGCGACCTCCTCGGCCAGCTCGACCAGGACGTCGGGTGCGTCCGGGTGGATGTGGGCCTGCGCCGGGTCGTCCACGATCGGGGACAGGGTGCCGTCGAAGTCGAGTCCGACGACGGTGCGCGAAGCGACACGAAGCAGGGCTTCGTACCGCTGTTCACCCTCGATCGAATGGAACCTCACGACTCCATCCCACCACGCGCACGGTCAGCGCCGGTGTCGGGTGAGTGAAATCTCAACCGAAACGGCGAAAAGAAGCGGCCGGCCGGCAGCACGGCGGCGGCGCGCTCGGCCCGTTGACTCAGAGGTCGCCGGTCAGGATCAGCGTCAGGTTGGTCGCGCTCATGTCGGCGTCGGTGTCGGCCGGCTTGATCCGGGCCACGCCCAGGTCGAGGGCGAGCAGCTGTGCGGCCGCCTTCTTGCCCTTCGGGTAGTAGACCGTCGTCGCGGGCACCGTGCCGTACCAGTTGTCAGCAGCGACCACCGTCCAGCCGGCGTCCTTCACCTTCTCGGACACCCGCGCGGCGAGGCCCTTGATCGAGGTGTTGTTGAAGACGACGATCGAGTGGTCGGCGCGAACCACCGGCTTGGGCTTCGGCTTCTCCTGGGCCGTCGGGGTCGGCGTCGGCGAAGCGTCCTTGGACGTCGCGGTGTCGGTCGGCGTCGCGGCCGCCTTGGTGGCCGAGATGTCACGCTCGGCGGGCTCGCCGCCGCGGGTGGCGACGAACGCGATCGCCGCGAGGGCGACGGCAAGGATGCTGAGCAGCACCACCGGGGACGGGAGGACGGCGCCGCGCTGGGTCCGGTGCGAGGCCATCGTCCGGCAGCATGTCGGGCGAGCTTGCTCGTCCTCTCGAACCGAAGACACGCTCGGACCTGTCATTACAGCTCGAAGCCGAGGCGGCGCGCGGAACGCTGGCGCTGGCGCTGCGAGCGGAGGCGGCGCAGGCGACGGACGAGGAGCGGGTCGGCAGCCAGCGCCTCGGGACGGTCGATGAGGGCGTTGAGCACCTGGTAGTAGCGGGTCGCGCTCATGTCGAACTGCTCGCGCACCGCGCTCTCCTTGGCGCCGGCGTACTTCCACCACTGGCGCTCGAACTCGAGAATGGCGGCGTCGCGGTCGCTGAGGCCTCCGACGGCAACCGCGGGGACAGCCGAAGTGAGGTCGGCCCCTTGGGGGCTGCGCTCGGCGTTCATGGCGTCTCCTCGACAATGGGCGAACCTGCTTGACACCCACTGTAACGGGTGAATCACACGCATGTCATTCGGTCCGCCCCGGCGGGTCTCGACCCCTTCCGGCGCTCGGACGCGCCGGTAGGCTCGCAGCCATGGCCGACGCCCCCGACACCATCGGCTGGGGCATCCTCGCCACCGGCAAGATCGCGCGCACCTTCGCCACCGACCTGGCCATGGTCCCCGGAGCCCGCCTCGCCGCGGTCGGATCGCGCACCATCGGCCCTGCCCGCACCTTCGCCGACGAGTACGGCGACGACCGGACCCGCGCCCACGCGACCTACGACGACCTGCTGGCCGACCCCGATGTCGACGTGGTCTACATCGCCACGCCGCACGCGCTCCACCTTGCCGGCGCGCGCGCCGCCTTCGAGGCCGGCAAGCACGTCCTGTGCGAGAAGCCGCTGACCCTGCGCACGTCCGACGCCGAGGAGATGGTCCGGCTCGCGCGGACCCACGACCGGTTCCTCATGGAAGCAATGTGGATGGCCTGCCACCCGGTGGTGCGGCAGCTGCGGACCGAGCTCACCGCCGGCCGGTTCGGCACACCACGCCAGCTCCAGGCCGAGCTCGGGTTCCGGGTCGACGCGCCGCTGACCGACCGGATGTTCGCCCCCGAGCTGGGCGGCGGAGCCCTGCTGGACATGGGCATCTACCCACTGACCCTCGCCCACCTGATGCTCGGCGAGGCGGAGTCGCTGTCGGCGGAGGCGGTCATGGCGGACACCGGTGTCGACCTCGACATCGCGATCGCCGGCCGCTACCCCGGCGGGGCGCTCGCCACGATGAATGCATCGATGACGTCGTGGTCCTCACGCCGCGCCGCCATCGCGACCGACCTCGGCAGGATCGAGCTCGGCCCGGAGTTCCACCACCCCGAGCAGGCGGTCTTCGTCCCGCGCGATCGCGGATCGGAACCCACCGTGCTCACCGGCACCGAACCGGTCGTCGGCGTGGGGTACGGCAACGAGATCATCGAGGTCGGCCGCTGCCTGCGCGAGGGACTCCGCGAGAGCCCGCTGGTTCCCCACGCCCAGACGCTCACGCTGCTGCGCCAGATGGACGCGTTGCGGGCGAGCTGCGGGATCGCCTACCCCGACGACCCGGCCTGATCGGCGCGCAGGAAGCCGACCACCGCCAGGACCCGGCGATGCGACTGGTCGTCGTCAGGAGACAGCCCGAGCTTGGCGAAGATCCGCTGGGTGTGCTTCTCGACGGCACCCTGGGTCACCGTCAGGGCCTCGGCGACGGCCGCGTTCGACCGCCCCTCGGCCATCAGGGTGAGCACCTCCCGCTCGCGCGGGGTGAGGGCCGTCAACGGGTCACTGCGCCGGTTGACCAGCTGGCGCACGACCTGCGGATCCAGCGCGGTGCCCCCGTCGGCGACCGCTTCGACGGCGGCGAGGAACTCCCCCACCTCGCTGACCCGGTCCTTGAGGAGGTACCCGACCCCGGCCTCGCCCGTCGCCAGCAGGTCGTCGGCGTAGGACACGACGACGTACTGCGACAGGACCAGCATCCGCGCCTCCGGCCAGGCCCGTCGTACGGCGACCGCGGCCCGGAGACCTTCGTCGGTGTGGCTCGGCGGCATCCGGACGTCCAAGATGCCGACGTCGGGTCGCTCCCGCAGCATCGCCTCGACGTACGAAGGCCCGTCGGCCACGGAGGCCACGACGTCGTGCCCCGCCTCGACGAGCAGCAGCTGCAGGCCTTCGCGCAGCAGCACCGAGTCGTCGGCGACCACGATCCTCATGGCGCCATCCCCACTGCCCTGGTCCTCACAGGGCGACCTCGGCACGCAGCCGGGTCGGCCCGCCGTCGGGCGAGGCGACGCTGAGGGAGCCGTCGACCCCGTCGAGCCGCTGGCGCAGTCCGTCGAGCCCACGCCCCGCGGTGAGGTGGGCGCCGCCGCGGCCGTCGTCGTCCACCGTGATGACCAGTCGGTCCCCCGACGCCTGCACGCCGACGTGGGCGCGCACGGCCCGGCTGTGCTTCGCGATGTTGGTCAGCGCCTCGGCGACGACGAAGTAGGCAGCCGTCTGCACGGGCAGCGGGAGGTCGTCGGGCGCCTCGACGGTGACCTCGACGGGGATCTGCTGTCCCGACGCCATGTCCCGCAGGGCGGCGTCCAGGCCGCGGTCGACCAGCAACGGCGGCGCGATCCCCCGCGACAGCGCCCGCAGCTCCTCGACCGCCTCGCGGGTCTGGGCCACCGCGGAGTCGAGTGTGGCGGCCGCCGTCGCCGGGTCGTCAGCCAGCTGGAGCTTCGCCCGACCGAGATCCATCCCCAGCCGGATCAGGCGCTGCTGCGGCCCGTCATGGATGTCGCGCTCGAGGCGGCGCAGCGAGTGCGCCTCGGCCCGGTGGGCGGACTCGCGACTCGCCTCGACCCGGTCCACCCGGGTCAGCAGCTCCGCCCGGCCACACAGCATCACCCGCGCCACCGAGGCGTGCAGGCCGGCCGCCAGGCGTACGACGAGCGGCAGGGTGAGGAGCGCGACCACACCGATCGCCAGGTTGAGCAACGACTCCGGGGTGCGGCCCTCGCCGAAGCCCAGGATCTCCGCGAGCGTCTTGCTGTCCGCGTCGAAGGTGATGTAGCGCTGCCAGAACCAGTACGTCAGTCCGCCGAGCGTCAGCGCCCACCACCCGACGGTCACCGCGAACGCGAAGAGGCCCGTCACCAGCGACAGCAGGCACCACAGCACGTCGAGCCAGGTCTGCACGTCGCGCAACGGCGTCAGGAACGCGCGGATCCGTCCGTCACCCGCCACCGGACGGAGGTACGACGGCTGCGGGGCCGACATCCCCAGCATCGACCGCAACCGGCTCCGCTCCACGGTCGCGAACCCGCGGGCGACGTACGACGTCGCCACGAGGAGGGCCAGCCCGACGGCCGCCACCACCAGGGTGCCGACGCCGGCGGCGAGGCCGGCGATCACCAGGCTGAAGGCGGGGACCACGAGCAGGAGGGACGTCAGCGCGTAGCCGGAGTCGAGGAGGAGCCGTCGGAACAGGTTCATGGGCTCCACGCTAGGAACGTACGCGGCGCGCCACCATCCAGCCAGCCCGACACTTCAGCAGATCCATGCCGGGCGCACCACTAGGGTTGGGGTCGTGGCCCATGACCTCGTGATCGTCGCCAACCGCCTTCCGGTGGACCGTGTGACCGACCGCGACGGGAAGACGACCTGGCGGCCGTCACCCGGCGGCCTGGTCTCCGCCATCGAACCGGTGATGCGGGCCCACGACGGCGTCTGGGTCGGTTGGTCGGGTGGTTCCGAGCAGCGCCTCAAGCCGTTCAAGGTCGACGGCCTGCAGCTGGTGCCGCTGGCGCTCAGCGCCGAGGAGATCGAGGAGCACTACGAAGGCTTCTCGAACGGCACCCTGTGGCCGCTCTACCACGACCTCGTGGCGAAGCCGGAGTTCCACCGTGAGTGGTGGGACTCCTACGTCAAGGTCAACCGCCGCTTCGCCGAGAAGACCGCAGAGCTGGCGGCCAAGGGTGCGACGGTGTGGGTGCACGACTACCAGTTGCAGCTGGTGCCGCAGATGCTCCGAGAGCTACGCCCGGACCTGCGGATCGGCTTCTACCTGCACATCCCGTTCCCGCCGGCCGAGCTCTTCCAGCAGCTGCCATGGCGTCGCCAGATCCTCGAGGGCCTGCTCGGCGCCGACCTCGTCGGCTTCCAGCTGCCGGGCGCAGCGCAGAACTTCATCCGGCTGGTGCGCCAGCGGGTCGGCCACAAGACGCACCGCGACCTCGTCTACCTGCCGGACGGCCGCACGGTGCGGGCCGCGGCCTTCCCGATCTCGATCGACGCCGCCGGCTTCGAGGAGCTCGCCCGGTCCGAGGCCGTCACCGAACGCGCTGCCGCGATCCGGGACGCACTCGGCAACCCGAGCCGGATCTTCCTCGGCATCGACCGCCTCGACTACACGAAGGGCATCTACGCCCGGCTCCGCGCGTTCGGCGAGCTGATCAGCGACGGCCACCTGACCGTCGACGACGCCGTCTTCGTGCAGGTCGCGGTGCCGTCGCGCGAGCGGGTCGAGCACTACCGCAACCTCCGTGACGACATCGACCGCCTGGTCGGCCGGCTCAACGGCGACCTCGGCCGGATCGGTACGCCGGCGATCAGCTACCTGCACACGTCGTACCCCCGCGAGGAGATGGCCGCGCTCTACCGCGCCGCCGACATCATGGTCGTGACGCCGTACCGCGACGGCATGAACCTCGTCGCCAAGGAGTACGTCGCCTGCCGCACCGAGGAGGACGGAGCCCTGGTGCTCTCGGAGTTCGCGGGGGCAGCCGACGAGTTGCGGCAGGCCTGGCTGGTGAACCCCTACGACATGAACGGCATGAAGGCCGCACTGCTGGAGGCCTACCAGGCCGAGCCGAAGGAGCTCACCCGCCGGATGAAGGCGATGCGCAAGCAGATCGCCCAGCACGACGTGAAGGCGTGGGCCGACAGCTTCATGATCGAGCTCGCAGAGGACGGACAGCACTCGAAGTCGGTGCTGCCCGCCACTCGCTCCTGACGGTCAGCCGAGCACGTCGGGTCCGACGCCCTCGTCGTCGATCCAGTCACTGCCGTCGTCGAAGAGGTCGCGATCGCGGCCCTCCTCGTCACGGCCCTTGCGCCCACGACCACCGGCACCTGCGGCTGCCGCTCCGCGGCCACCGGCACCCCTACCGCGGCCACCGGCCGTGCCCGGAGCACCCGCGCCACCACGACCGCCGGCACCCGAACGAGCGCCGCCCGTGGCCCCGCCTCGACCACCACTGCGGCCGGCCTGGGTGCCCGGGGAAGCGGCACCGCCGGAACGGCCGAGCGTGCCTGCGCCTCCCGTGCGGGTCGTCGACCCGATGGTGCCGTTGGTGGACCCGAAGCCGCCACGTCCGCCGAGGGCGCCGCGAACGGCGTTGGCCAGACCGGGACCGCCGAACAGGCCGGCCGCGATGCCACCACCGATGATCGGGTTGATGCCGAGTCCGCCACCCCCGCCCGGGTTCGGACCGGAACCGGGGTTGCCCAGCGTGCCCCCCACCGGTCCCGGCGAGTGGTGCTCGGGTCCGGGACCCGGACCGGGTCCGGGGCCCGGCCCGGGATCGACGATCGGCACCGGGTGCGGGTGACCGGTCGACACCCCCGGCGGACCAGGGACGACAGGTGTGGGGCGGTGGCCTCCGGAAGGGCCGACCGGGAGTCCGCCCGGACCCGGGTCGCCGGGCGGCGGGAGGTCCTCGGGGTACACCGGCTCACCATGGATCTTCGCGAGCACGACCGACGCCTCGGCGTACGCGTCGTCGAGTTCCTGGAGCTTCACGCGCGCCTTCTCGTCGGCATCGGCGTAGGCGGAGACGGCAGTGTTGTGGGCGGTCACCTGGTTGTCGTAGGCGCGTTGGGCCCGCACCGCGTCGATGTCGTCCTCGGTGCCGTACGACGACGGCCGTGGCGGCAGGTCTCCGGGCGGTGAGTCGGGCATGTCGACGCGAGCCAGCTCGGCGGCCTTGAGCCGCGCCGCGGCGACACGGAGCACCTTGGCGGCGGCCTGCATCTGGTCGCGGCGCGGGATGACCACGTCGTCACGCAAGGTCTCGAAGGCCATGCGGCCCCGGGAAGCCGTGCCCTGTACGTCAGTCGCGACGCCGTCAGCGAAGCCCCGCTCGACCTCGCGGGCGGTGTCGGCGAGGGTCTCGCTGAGGTCGAGGAGCGCGTGGTAGCCCTCGTCCCAGGCCTTGCGGGAATCGCGCAACTTCTCGTGGTCCGAAGCAGCGGTCGCCTTCAGCAGCTTCTGGATGTGCTGGCCGGTCACTGGAAGTCCTCCGTGTTCGGAACGTTCTTGCCGACCGGGGCACCCTCGTGGCCGGCAGGGGGTTCAGCGTTCGGGTTCTCCTCCGTGGGCACCGCGTCGGCCTCGGTGTGGACCGCGTTGTTGTAGGCCGCGTCGCCGGAGTTGCCCGTGGTTCCCTCGGCAAGCACGCGCGCGACCAGCAGCCTCGAGTCGTCGCCGGCCTTCTCGTCAGCGCCGACGATCAGCGCGCGGGCCTCGATGCAGGCCGCGCGGAACCGCTCCAGGTCCTCCTTCACGCCGATCAAGGTCTTCTCGATGACGGCATGGGCACGCGTGTGGTGCAGGGCGAGCTCAGGCGACCTGTCGGCAGCGCCGAAGGCGGAGACCGCGATGAATCCGTCAGCGCCGAACTTCTGGTGGTCGAGCTTGCCCAACTGCTTGTCGATGGAGCTGACGGCCGATTCGATGGCGTCCTCGACGATCGTCAACCCGGTGGGGGACGCCTTGACCGCGGCAGCGGTGAAGTCCGCAAAGTATTCAGGCAACACGTGGGCATCCCTCCATCCGAGAACCGCCGAAGGTGGCGGTGTCAACGCGACCTACCCGCGCTGACGTCGAGCAAACACCTGCCCGTCCAGATTCTAGGGCTCGCTAGGGTGATCCCGACATCTCGGAAGGTGGTGCATCGTGACCAATCGGATTCTTGTCGCCCTGCTCGTCGTCTCAGGGCTGCTGCTCTCGGGATGCAAGGACGGCGACGGACCCGACGCCGATCCATCGACGCCGGCGCCCCAGTCCACGTCCGCGACGCCGATTCCGAGCGACGGTTCCTCGAGCAGCACGGGAGTCGCACCGGCGACCGGCCCGCTCGTCGAGGACGACGTCTTCAGGTTCCACCTGCCCGCCGACGCGGAGTGGGAGCTCGGCCGCGAAGGGCTCAGCGCGACGACGTACGACGAGGACCTCAACGCCTTCGACGTCGCCACCTCCGTCCTCCCGCTGCAGGCGGGCCGCAGCGAGGACGACCTCGACGTCGACTTCGACATCAGCACCGACTCCGACGGGTACGACCCGCCGCAGAAGCGCGGCAAGAACCGGGTCGTGGACGGAATCGAGGGCTGGACCGCGGAAACGGTGGAGGACGGCCAGCTGATCTACACCTTCGGAACCATGCACGCGCGCCACTCATTCGACATCACCTTCCACTTCCCGAAGAAGGACCCGCGGACGCGCGCATGGATCGAGTCCGTGCTGGCCTCGATCCAGTGGAAGTGACGCGAATGAACTCGCGCCGGATGACCGCGACCGCCGTACTCCTGATCAGCCTCGCCAGTGGTCTGGCCGGCTGCGGGGACGGCGATGACAAGGGTGCAGGTCCCAGCGATCCACCCGCCACCTCGCAGTCTTCCGGCGACACTGCTTCCGGCTCCCCGTCGAGCGACACCACTGCCATCGCGCCAGCGACCGGCCCCCTGGTCGACGACGCCGTCTTCAGCTTCCACCTGCCGGCCGACGCCGAGTGGGAGCTTAGCCGCGGCGGGCTCAGCGCGACCACCTACGACGAAGACCTCAACCCGTTCCGTGTCGCCGTCTCCGTGGTCCCCCTCCTGTCGGGCGGTACCGCCCAGACCCTCGACGACGACTACGAACTCAGCACGGACCAGGACCCGTACGACCTGAAGCGCGGCGAGAACCGCGTCATCGACGGGATCGAGGGCTGGACCGCCCAGAGCGTCGAGGAGGGCCAGCTGATCTACGAGTTCGGCACCATGCACAGCGACAAGTCGTTCAGCCTCACGTTCCGGTTCCCCCAGAAGGACCCGCGAACCCTCGGGTGGATCGAGGCCATCCTGGCCTCGATCGCGTGGAAGTGATGCGCATGCGCGGCCGCCGACGGGCACCGGCCGTCATCCTCGCGATCGGCCTCGCGACTGGCCTGACCGCATGCGGGGACGGCGATGACCAGGGTGCAGGTCCCAGCGATCCACCCGCCACCTCGCCGTCGACGGTCGACTCCTCGGAAACCTCGCCCTCCAGCCCCACCACGGACGTGGCGCCACCCGGCCCGCTGGTCAAGGACAAGCACGTCAGCTTCCGCCTCCCCGGTGACCTTGAGTGGTACTTCGACGGCAAGCTCGTTGCGAGCGCCTACGACGCTGACCTCAACCCGTACGACGTCGAGGCCACCGTGGTCCCGTTGCAGGCGGGCGACGACGTCAAGGACCTCGACTCCGACTACGCGGCGAGCGTCCGCACGCTCGGCGTGGACGCGCCGTTGAAGCGCGGGGAGAATCGCGCCCTCGACGGCGTCGAGGGGTGGACGGCCGAAACGATCGACAACGGCCAGCTCGTCGTCGTCTTCGGCACGCGGCACAACGGGGTGTCCTTCCACGTCCTGTTCAGCTTCTTCGGGAAGGGTCCGAGCAGCCGCGCATGGATCGAGGCGACCCTGGCCTCGCTGCAGTGGAAGTGACCGGGCTGCACCAGCCGCGGACGAGGCCCGCCGAGAGGGCGTCTGCGCGGTAGCGTTCACCCATGGATCTGCTCCCCTTGCGTTCGGTTCCGGGAGCAGGCCTGCTTCCCGGCCCCGACCAGGTCGTTGCTGCCGCCAGCAACGTGGCCCACAAGGTGTTGTACGGCGGCCTGGCCGACCTGCGTCCGATGCCGCGCACCCTGATCGATGAAGGCACGCTGCGCGAGGTCTACCACTACCGGCCGTCGGGCACCGTCGTCGAGAAGGGTGACCCGGTCCTGCTGGTGACGCCGCTCGCGGCGCCCGCGCTCTGCTACGACCTCCGCCGCGGGTGCTCGCTCGTCGAGCACTTCGTCACCGAGGGCCGGCCGACGTACCTGCTGGAGTACGGCGAGGTGTCGTTCCGGGACCGCAACCTCGGCATGGAGCACTGGGTCGACGAGGTCCTGCCGACCGCGATCCGCGAGGTGTCGGCACACGCAGGTGGCCGACCGGTGCACCTGATCGGCTGGAGCCTGGGCGGCATCTTCTCCCTGCTGGCCCTCGCCGACGAACGCTCCGGCAAGCTGCCGGTCGCCTCGCTGTCCGTGGTCGGCTCCCCCATCGACGTGTCCCTGGTGCCACTGCTGGCCCCGCTCCGTCCACTGCTGAACCTGTTCAACGGCAAGGGCCCGATCACCAAGGGCTACCAGATGCTCGGCGGCGCCCCGAAGCCGTTGGTGAAGTGGGCGTTCCAGCTCAGTGCCTTCCAGAAGATGGTGACCAAGCCGATCGCACTGGCCCAGCACATCGATGACCGCGAGTTCCTCGCGCAGGTCGAGGCGGTCGACCGGTTCACCGCCAACATGATCGCCTACCCGGGCCGCACGTTCGGGCAGCTGTACCACCGGTTCGCCAAGGGCAACCAGCTCGCGCACGGCCTGTTCGAGCTCGACGACCGCACGATCGACCTCGGCAAGATCGACGTCCCCGTGCTGGTGTTCGGCGGTGCCACGGACGGCATCGCCCCGGTCCCGGCAGTGCGGGCCGTCGTACCGCTGTTGAAGGGGTCGCCGGAGGTGCGCTTCGAGGTCGTCCCCGGCGGACACCTCGGCATGCTGACCGGTCGCGCGGCCCGGCACACGACCTGGCTGGCGATGGACGAGTGGATCACCGAGTGGTCCACGGACAACCAGCCCGAGGCCCCGATCGGCACCAGCCGCAAGCGTCGACACCGCTCCGCCTCGTCGCGCGCCCTGTCGAAGTAGCCCTGATCCAACCCTCGTCGGCACCACCGATCGCCGAACCGTCGTAGTCCCAAAGGACTAGAAGACGACGGCCGCACTCCCGATCCCGGGACCCCTCCCGGGTCCGTAGATTCTTCCTTACCGACGCGGACCTCGAAGCCGCTGGAGGGAGCCCCACCGGGCCTGGCGCACCGCAAGGAAGCGCTGCCGGAGGACCAGTTGGGCTCGAAGTCCGCGTCGGAGCTAGCTGCAACGCGTCTGGTGCGCCCCTCGGAGGGAGAGGGGCGCCCCACTCGCGCAAGCAGCCGGCATGAGGGAGCAGCACCACGGCCGGGCTACACGTAGGTGGGGTCTGGGGGGACCGCTGCGCGTCGGGAGCCGCGCAGCAGCGTACGTTTCGGCCGTGGGTGCTTCTCTTTCTCAACTCGTCGACCAGGGCCTGATGGCCGCTGACTGGGCTGACGCCCTTGCACCGGTCGAGGACCGGATCGCCGAGGTGATGCGATTCCTCGACGCAGAAGCCGCCGCGGGGAAGTTCTGGGCACCGGAGCCGAACCTGGTCTTCCGTGCGTTCGAGCGACCCCTGTCCGAGGTCCGGGTGCTCATCGTCGGCCAGGACCCGTACCCGACACCGGGCCACGCGATCGGGTTGTGCTTCGCCGTCGAGCGCTCCGTGCGGCCCCTCCCGCCGAGCCTGAAGAACATCTACAAGGAGATGCGCTCCGACCTCAAGGCAGTGCCGCCCGAACACGGCGACCTGACGCCCTGGGCCGAGCAGGGCGTGCTGCTGCTCAACCGGGTGCTCACCGTGGAGCAGGGCCAGCGGCACGCGCACCGGCGCAAGGGTTGGGAGGACGTCACCACCTGTGCCATCGAGGCCCTCGCCCGTCGGGCCGAGGACGGCGCCCCGATGGTCGCGATCCTGTGGGGCGATCCGGCGCGGGCACTCGTGCCGCACCTGGGTCGGGTCCCGGTGATCGAGTCGGCACATCCCTCGCCGCTCTCGGCCCACAAGGGCTTCCTGGGCTCGCGTCCGTTCACCCGGGCCAACCAGTTGCTCGCCGAGCAGGGCAGCACCCCCGTGAACTGGAGCCTTCCTTCCTGACCCCGGGAATATAGTTGAGCGTTCAACTATTGTGGTGGGTATGAGCACAGACACCGAAGGACGGATGCCGGCCCTCTACCTCGGGCACGGCGCTCCCCCGCTGCTGGACGACCCGATCTGGTCGGGCCAGCTGGCCGCCTGGGCCCGGGACCTGCCACGCCCGAAGGCGATCCTGATCGTCAGCGCCCACTGGGAGTCCGCGCCGCTGTCGCTGTCCGCGAACTTCGCACCCCTGGTCTACGACTTCGGCGGATTCGCGCCGAAGTACTACCAGATGACCTACGAGACGCCCGACGCCTCGGCCCTCACGACACGGATCGCGGCGATGATGCCGACGACCGAACCCGTCCACCAGCACACCTCGCGCGGCCTCGACCACGGCGCCTGGGTGCCGCTGCGGATCATGTACCCCGAGGCGGACATCCCGGTCGTCCAGATGTCGATGCCCACGCACGACCCGGGCCGACTGATGGAGATCGGGCGTCGCCTGCAGTCGCTGCGCGACGAGGGCGTGCTGATCATCGGCTCCGGCTTCCTGACCCACGGCCTGCCGTTCCTGAAGTCCTTCCAGATCGACGCGCAAGCGCCGGGCTGGTCCACGGACTTCGACGCATGGGCCAGCGAGGCACTCGCCCGCGGCGACGTGGACGAGCTGGCGTCGTACCGCGACAAGGCGCCGGGCATGCCGTACGCCCACCCCACGGTCGAGCACTACAGCCCGTTGTTCGTCACCCTCGGCGCAGCCACCGACCCCACTGTCGCCGGCGAGCAGGTGATCGACGGGTTCTGGATGGGGCTGTCGAAGCGGAGCCTTCAGGTCGCCTGAACTGCCGCGAGGCAGGCCCGGAGACGCGCGACCTCTGCCTCCAGCGCGAGGACCTGCGCGATTCCAGCCAGGTTGAGACCCTCGGCCAGCAGGTCGCGAATGCGGTGCAGCGTCTCGATGTCGGCGCGGCTGTAGAGCCGCGTACCGCCTGCGCTCCGTTCGGGAGCAAGCAGGCCGCGCCGTTCGTAGACCCGGATGTTCTGGATCTGCAATGCCGTCATGTCGGCGGCCACCGAGATGGCGAAGACGCCGCGATGAAAATTTCGTGACCCTGGACCTTGATTCACGAGATCAGATTATCTATAACAGGTGGTGCAGATCCAGAGGTCGGCCGCAAGAGCCGGCACATCCACGAAGGAGGAACGTCATGTTGCTGCGCACCACCGATCCCTTCCGCGACTTCGACAGGCTCGCGAGCCAGCTCCTGGGCACCGGCGGCACGACCAACCGGCCCGCGGTGATGCCCATGGACGCCTGGCGCCAGGGCGACGAGTTCGTCCTCGAGTTCGACCTTCCCGGCGCGAGCCGCGAGAGCATCGACATCGATGTCGAACGCAACGTCGTCACCATCCGCGCCGAGCGACCCGCCGGCAATGGCGACTGGCAGCGCCTCGCCTCCGAGCGGACGCACGGACAGTTCTCCCGCGAGCTCATCCTCGGCGACAACCTGGACCTCGAGCGGATCGACGCCGCCTACGACAACGGCGTGCTGCGCCTGGTCATCCCGGTGGCCGAGAAGGCCAAGCCCCGCAAGATCCAGGTGGGCGGGTCCACCGCCCCTGAGCACGAGGCCATCAGCGCCTGAGTCCGGTACGACGAACGGCCGGCGTCACGCACGCCGGCCGTTCGTTCGCCCGGTGATCGGGCCGGTGACTCGTCAGCGGCCCAGGCGCCGCATGATCTTGAGTGACTGCATCATCTGCTTGACGTACGCGCTGTAGTCCTGGCCCGGCCGGGCACCCATGACCTGCTTCTTGAGGACGGCGACGTTCTTGGCGTCGGTGTACTTCAACAGGCCCTGGTCACCGTGACGGGCACCGACACCGGAGCTCTTCACCCCACCGGACGGCGAGCCCTTGGAGGCGTACGCCGTCGCGAGCGAGTCGTTGATGTTGACGTTGCCCGAGTCGATTCGCGCGGCGACGGCCCCGGCACGGGCAAGATCCGTGCCCCACACCGAGGCATTCAGGCCGTAGTCGGTGTCGTTGGCCAGCTTGATCGCCTCATCGATGGTGCGGTACGGGTGCAGCCCGACCACCGGCCCGAAGGTCTCGGTGTGCCCGGCCAGCATGTCCTTGGTGACGCCCTCGAGCACGGTCGGCTCGAAGAACGCCGGCCCGATGTCGGGCCGCGCCCGTCCACCGGTGAGCACGGTCGCACCCTTGGCGACGGCGTCCTCGACGTGCGAGGCGACGCGGTCGCGGTGATCCACGCTGACCAGCGATCCCACCTCCGGTCCGAAGTCGTACGACGCCCCGAGCACCAGGTTCCGGGCCCGCTCCACGAACGCGGACTTCAGCTCGTCGTACCGCTTCTCGGGGAGGTAGATGCGCTCGATGTGCATGCAGATCTGGCCGGTGTTGCCGAAGACGCCGAACATCGAGCCGTCGACCCACTCCTCGACGTTCACGTCGTCGAGCACGATCATCGGGTTCTTGCCACCGAGCTCGAGGCAGCAGCCGATCAGGTTCTTGCCGGCGCGCTCGCCGATCACCCGGCCGGTGGCCGTCGAGCCGGTGAACATGACGTAGTTGGCGTTGTCGATCAGCGTCGGACCGATGTCGGGGCCTTCACCGCAGACGACCTGGAACAGGCCCTTCGGCAGGCCGGCCTCCTCGAGCAGCGAGATGCCGTAGAGCGGCGACAGGGCGGTCTTGTTGTCCGGCTTCACCACGACCGCGTTGCCGGCGATCAGCGCCGGGATGGCGTCCGAGAGTCCCGTCGCGAACGGGAAGTTCCACGGGGCGATGATCCCGACGACGCCCTTGGGGACGCGGACCTCGGTGGAGCTCGACACGATCGGCACCGGGCCGGCGTGCTTCGTCGGCTTGAGCAGCTTCTCCGCACGCTTCAGGTAGTAGCTCATCACCATCGGCGGATCGCAGGTCTCCTCGATCGCCATCCGCCGGTTCTTGCCGCTCTCGACCTGGATCAGGTCGGCGGTCGTGTGGGCGTTGTCGATGAACAGCGTGTGTGCGCGCTTGAAGACCTCGAGCCGCTTGGCGACCGGCCACTGCGCCCAGAGCCGCTGGGCCGCGCGGGCTTCCTCGAAGGCTGCCTCGATGTCTTCGGGAGTCGACTGCGGGAGCTCGATGAGGACCTCGCCGGTGTAGACCTCGGTGAGCTTCCAGGTCGCGCCCTTGCGGCCCGGGACCCGGGAGACGAGGCGCTCGAGGAGCTCGTCGGTGACCGAGGCCGGCCGGACGGCGGCCGGGGTGCTCACCAGTTCGCTCCGCCCAGGATGATCTCGGCCGCCATCTCGCCGATCATGTAGCACGGCGCGTTGGTGTTGCCTCCCGTGATCGACGGCATGATCGAAGCGTCCGCGACGCGCAGGCCCTCGATGCCGCGGACCTTCAGGTCCGGGCCGACGACCGCGCGCTCGTCGACGCCCATCCGGCAGGTGCCGACACCGTGGTAGACCGACGTCGATCGCTGCTTGAGCGCGACCCGCAGGTCCTTGCCGTTGGGGATCGACGGGCCCGGGTGGATCTCGGCCTTCACCCCGCCACCGAACGCAGCGGACGCCATGATCTCCCGGATCATCTCGGTGCCCTGGGCCAGCACCTCGACGTCGTCGGGGTGGGTGAAGAAGCCGTAGTCGATGAGCGGTGCGGTCATCGGGTCCGAGGAGGCGAGGCGGATCGTGCCACGGCTCTTGGGGTAGATCAGGGTCGAGAACACGGTGAGCCCGGGACGCGGGTCGGGCATGTGCCGGACCGGCTCGTCCTGGTTGGGGCTCGGGTAGGTCCACGGCAGCGCGTGCAGCTGGATGTCGGGCACGTCGGTCGCCAGGCCGGAGCGGATGAACCCGACGGACTCGAAGACGGAGTTGTCGAGGAAGGACTTGCGACCGGACATGTTGCGCGCGGTCCCCTTCGCGAACGTCCACGGGTTGCCGCGGTAGACGACGCTCGGCACGTGGAAGGACAGCGGGTGGAACAGGTGGTCGTGGAGGTTGTCGCCGACGGGCAGGTCCGCGATCACCTCGATGCCGAGCGAGGCCAGGTGCTCCGCGGGACCGACGCCGGACAGCATGAGCAGCTGCGGGCTGTTGATGAACCCCGAGGAGAGGATCACCTCCTTGCCGGCCTTGATGAAGCGGCGGGTGCCGCCGCCCTTGCCCTGGTCGAGGACCTCCACGCCGGTGGCGCGGCCGTCCTTGATCACGACCTTCTCGACGTGCACCTCGGTCTGGAACTCGAGGGTGCGCGGGTTGAGGTGGTGCACGTAGCCGCGGGTCGAGGAGTAGCGCAGGCCGTCCGCAGCGTTCTGCTGCATCCGGGAGATGCCCTCCTGCTCGGCCCCGTTGTAGTCGTCGTTGACCTTGACGCCGAGGGTGTCGGAGGTGGCCTGGATGAACTGGAGGGTCGCCTCCTGCGGGGTCTTGTTGCGGGTGATCTTGATGGGGCCGCCGGCGCCGCGGTAGGCGTCCTCGCCGTCCTCGAAGTCCTCGTAGCGCTTGAACGCCTTGTTGACGTCGTCGGCGGACCAACCCGTGTTGCCCTCGGCGGCCCACGAGTCGTAGTTGGCGCGGTTGCCGCGCACGTAGACCATGCCGTTGACCGAGGACGAACCGCCGCCGACCTTGCCACGGGGCGCCGGCATCCGGCGGCCGTCGAGGCCCGGCTGGGGCACCGAGCGGTAGCCCCAGTCGAAGAGCTTCTCGAGCTTGGGCTCGGAGTGCATCGGGCCGATCATGCCGGGCACCTTCGTCATGTAGCCATGCATGCCCTTGTCGTCGCTCTTGCCCGCCTCGAGCAGGATCACGCTCGCGCCCGACTGGGCCAGGCGTCCCGCGACGATCGCCCCGGAACTTCCGGATCCGACCACCACGTAGTCGGCTTCACTGCTGCGCTGGTTGTTCTTGCTCGCGCGCTTGGCCATGCCAGTCCCATCCCTCGTCACTGTGGTCCGCTAACTGTAACGCGTTCTAGTTTCGTTACGAAAGGGTTTCGTTTGGGAGGATGTTGCCGTGAAGATCCTGTCGATCCAGTCCTCGGTCGCCTATGGGCATGTCGGCAACTCCGCAGCGGTCTTCCCGCTGCAGCGCCTCGGTCACGAGGTCTGGCCGGTGTTCACGGTGCACTTCTCGAACCACACCGGGTACGGCGCGTGGCGCGGACCGCTGCTGGACCCGGCCGACGTCCGCGAGGTCATCGCCGGCATCGACGACCGCGGCGTCCTCGGCACCGCCGACGCGGTGCTGTCCGGTTACCAGGGCGACCCCGCCATGGGTGCGGTCATCCTCGACGCGGTCGCCCGGGTCAAGGAGCTCAACCCCGACGCCGTCTACTGCTGCGACCCGGTCATCGGTGACGTCGGTCGCGGCATCTTCGTCCGTCCCGGCATCCCGGAGTACCTGCGCGACGAGGTCGTTCCGTACGCCGACATCCTCACGCCCAACCACTTCGAGCTCGAGTTCCTGGCCGGACGCGTTGCACGCACGGTCGAGGACGTGCTGGCTGCGATCGACGTCGTACGCGATCGGGGGCCGCGGGACGTGCTCGTCACCTCGATCCGGTACGACGACAGCGAGACCCTCGACGTCGTGGCCGTCTCCGACGCCGGCGCCTGGGCCGTGACCACGCCGTTGCTGCCGATCGCACCCAACGGTGGCGGCGACCTGACCGCGGCGCTGTACCTCGCGCACCTGCGCGAGTCCGGCTCCCCGGCGGTGGCGCTCGGGCGGACGACCTCGTCGGTCTTCACCGTCCTCGAGCGCACCCTGGCCGCCGGCACCCGCGAGCTCCAGCTGGTCGCGGCGCAGGACGCGATCGCCGTACCTCCGGAGCGGTTCGAGGTGCGGCAGCTGCGCTGAGCGCGGCGGTCAGCGCTCGACCATCGCGACGGCCGACACGGAGAGCACCGCGCCCACCGCGGCGATGCCGCCGAGCACCGCGAACGTGACCGGATAGCCGCCTGCCACGTCAGCCAGACCGGCACCCACGAACGGCCCGATGGCCGTGGCCAGGGCAACGGGAGCGCCGAGGACGCCGTTGAGGGCTGCGTAGCGCTCGGGGCCCCACAGGTCGGTGACCAGCAGCGCGCCGACGAGCGTGAAGAGCCCGCGGGCAGCGCCGGCCACGACGGCACCGAGCACGAGCAGCGCCGCGGGACCAGGCACCACTGCGAACACGGCGATGGTCACCGCCAGCGCGGAGGTCGTCAGGCCGACCCGGGCCCGCAGTCCGAGCGCCCTGCTGAGGGCCGGGTAGGCGAGGCGCCCGACGACCTGGCCGGCTCCCCCGAGACCGAGCGCCCAGGCCGCGAGGCCGGGAGTGAGGTCGCGCTCGATCAGGAGCGGCACGAACGCCACGATCGACGCGTACATCGCCAGCGTGGCCAGGGTGAAGCCGATCGCCACGAGCACGAAGGCCGCGCTGGTCACGACCTCGCGGTCGGTCGCCGCATGGTGTCCTGCTTCCGCCGGCTGCCAGGTGAGCCGGAGCGCAAAGAAGTGCAGCGGTACCGCGACGACGAGGAGCAGCACCGCGAACACGACGTAGGTCGTGCGCCACGAGGTGCGCTCGGCCAGGAGGGTCGTCGTCGGCGCGAAGATGGTGCTGGCGAAGCCCGCCACGAGCGTGAGCGCGGTCAGCGCCTCGACCCGGCGCGCGCCGTACCAGTGCGTGATGGCAGCGAACGCGGGCGCGTAGAAGAGGCCGGCTGCGCCCGTTCCGCAGACCACCATGGCCAGCAGGAAGAGCGGGTACGTCGGCGCGATCGCGACGAGCAGCAGTCCGGTCGAACCGACACATCCACCGGCGACCATGACCCTTCGCGGGCCGCGGGCCTGGATCGCCCGCCCCGCAGGGATGCCGGCCACCCCGGTGGCGAGGCTCCCGGCAGAGAACGCGGCGGTGATCGCAGCCAGGGACCACCCGGTGTCGGACGAGATCGTGGGCGCCAGCACCGCGAAGGCGTAGTACAGGGTGCCGTAGCTGACCGTGACGGTCACGCAAAGAGTCGCGAGGACCCTGCGAGGTGGCCGTTCGGTCATGGGCGAACGGTACGCAGGGCCGGTTGCGCTCCGGCTCCGCCGGGACGGAATCCCCACTCCCCCGGAGCGGTTCGAGGTGCGCCGACTGCGCTGACTAGGATGCTCCGGTGCTCAGCAATGGGCACGTGCCGCCTTAGCTCAGTTGGCCAGAGCGTCCGCCTTGTAAGCGGAGGGTCGTCGGTTCGATTCCGACAGGCGGCCCCACTGCACCAACCACCGTCGTACCTGACGAACCTGTCGTCCACGCGGCGAATTCGCAGCAGGTTCGTCAGGTGCGTTGCTCTCCGCCCGACCGCGGCTTCCGGCGCGTCACCAGCACCCCGACGACACAGAGCGCACCACCCGCGAACGCCAGGGGCGGCGGCACCTCGTCGAGCAGGACCCACGCCATCACGGTCGCGATGGCCGGCACGAGGAACGTGGTCAACGCCTGCTTGCCGGCGTCGGTGTGGCGCAGTGCGAAGGCCCAGGTGCTGAAGGCGATCGCCGTCGGGAAGACGCCCAGGTAGGCGATCCACAGCAGGGTCCCCGTGCTGCCGTCCCGGATCACGTCACCCAGGTCGCCGATCCAGGGCAGGCAGACGACCGCGCCGATCCAGCAGGCGTAACACGTCACTTCGAGGCCGGAGAGCCGCCGGAGCAGCACCTTCTGGCACACCACCCCGATCGCGTACGTCGCCGCGGCGAGCAGTGCGAGCAGGACACCGTCGAGGTCGGAGCCGCCCTCGCCCCGCATCGCGCTGCCGATCACGACGACGCCACCGAAGGCGACGGCCATGCCGACCAGCAACCAGCCCGTGAGCCGCTCGCCGAGGAAGAGCGCGGCGAACAGGGCGATCAGGATCGGCCCGACCTGCACGACCATGGCGGCCGTCGCGGCGTCGATCCGTCGCTCGCTGTCGTTGAGGGCGAGGTTGTAGATCCCGAACCACGCGACTCCGCAGCCGACCAGCAGCATCACCTCGTTGCGCGTGAAGCGGCTCCGCGGCGCCCGCGCCAGCAGCGCGGACAGCACGACCGCCGCGATCAGCAGCCGGCCCAGGGAGAGGGCGCCGGGCGTGACCTCGCGGCCGAGGTGACGGATCGCCACGAACGCAGAGGCCCAGAGGACCAGGGTGACCCCGATCGCTGCGACCGGCTGCCAGGCGGGAGGTCCCGACACGACAGGAATCTCAGGGGCGGCCTGCGCGGGCGTCGACGTCACTCGTCGAACCTAGGGTGCGGGGCCGTCCAGCGGCACGCGGTTTTCGGACGTCCTACGTCGAGATCCGGACGTTCCGATGAATGTCGGAGTCCTGACTAGTCTCAGGTGCTGTGGACCTCCCCGTGATGCCGCCCGTCCAGCCGATGCTCGCGAAGGCGGTGTCGGGCGTGCCCGACCCGGCCAAGTACGACCCCATCGGCCTGCTCTTCGAGCCCAAGTGGGACGGCTTCCGCTGCATCCTGTTCAAGGACGGCGACGAGGTCGAGCTGGCCAGCCGCAACACCAAGCCGCTGACCCGGTACTTCCCCGAGCTCGTCGAGGCGGCGCGGGCCGAGCTGCCCGAGCGGTGCGTGCTGGACGGCGAGATCTTCGTGGCCCTCGACAGCGAGGACGGCAAGGGCCGCCTGCAGTTCGAGGTGTTGCAGGAGCGGATCCACCCCGCTGCCTCGCGGATCGGCATGCTCGCCGAGAAGACGCCGGCCGCGTTCGTGGCATTCGACCTGTTGGCACTGGGCGACGCGTCGTACCTCGACCGACCCTTCGTCGAACGACGCAAGGCTCTCGAGGAGGCACTGGGCGGCCTCGCCGACAAGCCCGATGCCCGGTGCCACCTGACCCGCACCAGCACCGACCCGGCCGTGGCGCAGGAGTGGTTCCACCAGTTCGAGGGCGCTGGCCTCGACGGCGTCGTGGCGAAGCCGCTCAGTGCGCCGTACGCACCGAATGCCCGGACGATGCTGAAGATCAAGCACGAGCGGACCGCCGACGTCGTGCTCGCGGGCTACCGCGAGCACAAGACCAGCACGCCCGAGCAGCCCCTGATCGGGAGCCTCCTGCTCGGCCTCTACGAGGACGGCGAGCTGCAGCACATCGGCGTCAGCGCCAGCTTCACGGCCGCACGGCGCGCCGAGCTCTGGCAGGAGCTGCAGCCCCTCGTCTGCGCCATCGAGGACCACCCCTGGGGGCGCTGGCAGGAGTTCCTCGTCGCCAACCCCGGCCGCCAGCCGGGCACGCAGAGCCGGTGGAGCAGCGGGAAGGACCTGTCGTTCACTCCCCTGCGCCCCGAGCGCGTCATCGAGGTCAAGTACGACGCCATGGAGGGCCGTCGTTTCCGGCACACGGCCCACTTCAAGCGGTGGCGCGAGGACCGCGACCCGGAGTCGTGCGGCTACGAGCAGCTCGAGCAACCGGTGAAGTATGACCTCGCGGACGTGCTCGGGGGCTGACGCTGCGACCGGCGCGGGTGCAGGATGGAGCCATGAGCACCGACGCCACACCCGCCCTTGAGCAGTACGACGTCGTCCTCCTCGTGGAGCAGGCGCTGACCGCCGTGGATGCGGCCGAGGTCCGTGCGCTCCACGAGTCGCTCGACGCCGACGTGATCTACCACGTCCTGCTGCCGATGGCCGATGCAGCCGCAGCGGTCGAGGCCTCCCTCGGCGTGATGGGCGGCGCGGACCTGATGGCCGCACCGATGACGCCGTCGCCCGACGAGATCGAGCACCTCCGCGAGGAGTACAAGAACCAGGCCGAGCGCGACCTCGCCACCACCACGTCCGCCCTCACCGCCACCGGTGGGACCGTCGGCGAGGGGACCGTGGTGACCGATTCGGCCGTCGACGCCCTGATCGCCAAGGTCAAGGAGGTCAACGGGCGCGAGGCCATCATCCTCACCCGCTCCCACGTGATCGCCGAGTTCTTCCACGTCGACTGGACCTCGCGGGCGCGCCGCAAGCTCGGCGTCCCCGTGCTGCACCTGCTCGAGCACGACGCCGGTTAGGGCGCGCAGACCGCGCTGACTCGGGGCGTAACAGTGCCCGCCGTCCGCTCGTTGATCAGTCATGTCGGCCCTGCACACCCTCGACGTCCGCCTCTACGAGGTGCTGGCGGGTGCACGCCTGCCGGCCGCCGAGCGTGACCAGGTCATCGACCTGTGCGAGTACGTCGTCGGGTTGATCCCCGAACTGGACCTGCCCCATCCGGGCCGGACCACCCGCAGCGCCGTCCATCTGCTCCTCGACGACCTCACCACGTCACTGGACGTGCGGGTCCGGGGCGACCTCGCGCGGCTGTGTGAAGTCGCGGTCGTCCGCGGCCTCGACTGAACCTGCGCGGCAGTCAGGTCCCTTCGACCCGGTTGCCCTGCTCGTCCCAGTGCTCGGCGACCTTCTTGCTGGGCTGCACCCGCGGTGGCTCCCCCGGCATCTTCGGATAGTCCGGCGGGAAGTTGAGCTCACTGGCACCGTCCGCGACCTGCTGGTCCCAGAGGTCCAGCAACGGCTGGAGCGAGAACGACTCGTCATCGATGCTCGCCCACGGGTCGCCGTCGGCCATCCGTTCGGGGACCGTGAACAGGTTGAAGTCCCTGGGGTCCGTGACCCCGGCCAGCTCGGCCCAGGTCATCGGCGTCGAGACCGGGGCGCCCGGCAGCGGTCGCAGCGAGTACGCCGACGCGATGGTGCGGTCGCGGTTGTTCTGGTTGAAGTCGACGAAGATCCGTTCGCCCCGCTCCTCCTTCCACCACGCTGTCGTCACCTGGTCGTCGCGTCGGGACAGCTCACGACCGAAGGCGATCGCGGCGTGCCGCACGTCGGTGAACTCCCAGCGCGGCTCGATCCGGACGTAGACGTGGACCCCGCGGTTGCCCGAGGTCTTGGGGTACGCCCGCAGCCCGAGCTCCTCGAACAGCTCGCGAGAAAGGTCCGCGACCCGCACGGCGTCACCGAACGTCGTACCCGGCTGGGGGTCGAGGTCGATCCGCAGCTCGTCGGGGTGGTCGGTGTCGGCCCGCCGAACGGGCCACGGGTGGAAGGTGAGCGCCCCCATCTGGGCGCACCAGACCGGCACCGCCAGCTCGGTCGGGCAGATCTCCTCGGCCGTCCTGCCGGAGGGGAAGGTGATCTCGACGGCTTCGAGGTAGTCGGGAGCGCCCTTGGGGACGCGCTTCTGGTAGAAGCCCTCGGCGTCGTTGTCGCGCGGACCGGTGGCCAGCCGGAAGCCCTCACGGACACCGGATGGCCACCGTTCGAGCGCTGTCGGGCGCTCGCGCAACGCACGCATCAGGCCGTCACCGACCGCGACGACGTACTCGGCCACCATCAGCTTGGTGACCTCGCCCGTCCGTTCGGTCGCTTCGTAGATCACGCGGTCCGGGCTCGACACCCGGACCTCGCGATCGCCGGCCTGCACCATGGCTGCCGCGGTCTTCGCCATGGTTGGACCCTAGAGGGTCAGCCCGACACACCGCTCAACTCGTTCGGCGCGTGCGCCACGTCGATGCTGCGCACGACCTTGCGATCGGCCAGGTCGATCACGTGGATCTGCTTCGTCGCCGGCTCGGTGACGTAGGCGAACCCACCGATGACCTGCAGGGTCGGCCGCGGCTCGTGCCAGTCGGTCGGCTCCTGCCAGGCCTTCGTCACAGGGATCGAGGTCGTGAGCACGGCCTCCGCGGGATCGATGACGTGCACGCTGCCGTTCGTGCCGAGCACCAGCGCCTCCCCGTCCGGCGTGCGCCCCAGCGAGCGGAAGCTGTAGCTGGACGGGAGGTCCACCAGGCGCAGCGACGCGTTGCGGGTGTCGATCACTGACACCCGGGTCGGCCGTTCGAGCTCCGCGTCGGCGTCGACCTTGTAGTCGCCGAGGACGTACGGCGAGCTCTCGTGGCCGGCCTGGTTGCCGATCCGGCCGTAGGCGTCGGGCGAGTCGACCTTGGTGATCCGGCGCCCGTCCACGACGAGCACGCCGTCCTCGCACCCGAACAGCGCGACGTCGCCCGCGAAGGCCTCACCGTGGACACCCGGGCACTCGTCGGAAGCGGCCAGCTCGTTGCCGGCAGCCGTGATCATCCGGATGCCGCTGCGGGCTTCGGAGGTCCCGACCGTGTGGATCAGGTTGCCGTGCCCGTCCTGTACGGCGACCCCGTGGTGGGCCTGGTCCAGCGTCCACGTGTCGAGGGAGGGCTCGGCCTCGTCCAGCTCGGCGAGGTCCGCGGGGTCGAACGCCGTGATGACCCCGGTGCCGTCGTCGAAGACAGTCGTGCGGCCGTGGTGCGGCACGACGTGGCCGGGCTCCTCGGCGCTGATGGTGAAGTCGGTCAGTCGCGGGTCGGTCGTCCACGAGTGACCGTGGTCGCCGTGGTCGTCGGTCCACGACCCCAGGTCGAGGGCGGTCAGTCCGCCCGCGGCAGAGACGAGGAGGTGGCGGTCGTCGCCGGCAGGGTTGAGCCGGACGAAGCCGTCGACCTTCTCGTCGAGCAGCACCTCACCCGTGGCGGCGTCGAGGACGGCCACGCCGCCGTCGTACGTCATGGCCAGCCGGGGCTGCGGGGTCTGCACCTCCGTCGCCGCGGCATCGGACGAAGGCGCGTCAGCGGACCTGGGAGCGGATTCCTCGGCGCCGCAGCCGGCAAGGGCGAGGGTGGACAGGAGTGCGAGAGCACTGGACTTGATCAACATGAGAATGATTCTCATGTTCAAGTCCAGTGCGCGTCAAGTCGACGCCGTGTCGCGGCCCCCGCGGTCAGCCGTCCTTCGGCTCCAGGGTCAGGCTGACCGAGTTGATGCAGTACCGGTCGCCGGTCGGAGTGCCGTAGCCGTCGGGGAACACGTGGCCCAGGTGCGAGCCGCAGTTGGCGCACCGCACCTCGGTCCGCTTCATCCCGAGCGTCGAGTCGTCGACGTACTCGATCGTGTCGCTGATCGGCTGGTAGAAGCTCGGCCAGCCACAGCCGGAGTGGAACTTGGTGTCCGACTCGAAGAGGGTCGCCTGGCACGCCTTGCAGCGGTAGACGCCCTTGGTCTCGGTGTCGGTGTACTCACCTGTGAACGCGCGTTCGGTGCCGGCCTTGCGCAGCACCTGGTACTCCTCGGGAGTGAGTTCGGCCTTCCACTCCTCGTCGGTCTTCTCCACCTCATATGCCATGACACCGAGGCTACCCAGTGCATGCCCGTGTCACACGCGAGTCGGCATCCCGGCGTCGCGCCAGGCCGCGAATCCGCCGACCACATCGGTGGCATGGCGGATGCCCAGCCGCTGGAGCGCGTCGGCCGCCAGCGAGGACGTGTAGCCCTCCTGGCACAACACGATCACCCGGCGGTCGTACGACGCCTCGGGGATGCGTGCCTCGCTGCGCGGGTCGAAGCGCCACTCGAGCACGTTGCGTTCAATGACGCGCAGCGGCAGCCAGCCCGCCACCTCGCCCTCCTCCTCGCGCTGTGCCGCAGGGCGGATGTCGACGAGGAGCGCGTCCCCGGTGACCAGTTCCTGGAAGGCGGCACGGGCGCTGATCCGGTCGAGCCGGGAGCGGGCGTCGTCGAGCATCGCGTCGATGCCGTCGTACTGCTGCGCGGCGAAGCCTTCGGGCACGGGGGCCAGCGTAGTCACCACTCCTGCCCTGCCCGCTCGACACCGAGCACCTCGAGCCGGTCGCCACGGAAGCGGAAACGGGTCATGGTGGAGAGGCGGGGCGAGTAGACGTGCAGCGACAACGCCGGAAGGTCCGACTCGTTGCGGACGTCGTGGGCATAGCCGGCGCCGAACGCCTTGGCGTCGCCGGCGTCGAGGTCGTTGAGCTTCAGGCCACCGTCGAAGGTGTGCTCGACGAGCGAGCCCTGGAGCACCGTGAAGGCGCCGGACGACGAGCCGTGGTCGTGCCAGTCGGTCGTGGCGCCCGGCGGCCACGAGATCAGCCAGACCTCGTACTCCTCGGCGGCGTGGATCCGCAACCACGAACGCTCCGGGTGATCGGGGTCGAGCAGGTAGTTCAGGTCCGGGTCGGCGGCGTACTCACGCACGACCTCGAGCAGGGAAAGCACAGCAAGCTGGGTCATCGGGATGTCTCTCGGAACGGCGCCGGCCACCTTGCTCGGGGGCCGGACGCGGACTGCTGGGATCGGGGATGAGGACGATCAACAACAGCGACAACGCCGCAGCGCGCCACCTGAGGTGGCGGACATGGCTGCGGCGCGGTCGGACATGTTCCGATTGTGTACTAAGTCGATGAACTTTGCAAGCCGTTACGGCAGGCGGGCCACCAGGTCGACGACGTCGACACGCCGACCGGTGTAGAACGGCACCTCTTCGCGGACGTGCCGACGGGTCTCGGAGCCGCGCAGGTGCCGCATCAGGTCGACGATCCGGGACAGGTCGTCGCACTCGAAGGCGAGGATCCACTCGTAGTCGCCGAGGGCGAAGCTGGGCACCGTGTTGGCGCGGACGTCGGGGTAGCCGCGCGCCATCTTGCCGTGCTCGGCGAGCAGGCTGCGGCGCTCGGCATCGTCGAGGAGGTACCACTCGTAGGAGCGCACGAACGGGTACACCGCGACGTAGTCGTGGACCCGCTCGTCGGCGAGGAACGCCGGCAGGTGGCTGCGATTGAACTCCGCCGGCCGGTGCAGGGCCATCTGCGACCACACCGGCGCGAGCCGCGACCCGAAGGCCGTGCGGCGCAGTCGGTGGTAGGCCGCCTGGAGCGCGTCGCTCGACTCGGCATGCCACCACACCATCACGTCGGCGTCGGCGCGCAGGCCCGCGACGTCGTACACGCCCCGGACGACGACGTCCTCCTCGGCCAGGTCGGCGATGAGGGCCTCGACCTCAGCGGCCTCGCCCTTGCGTGCGACGTCGTCGTCACCGATCGTGCGGTCGAGGCGGAACACCGACCACATCGTGTAGCGGATCAGCTCGTTGAGCTCGTTGATCTTCGCGGCGTTGGACTGGATGTGGGCCTGCGGGTCGGACATGGCTCCATTGTGCCGCGCCGCCGACTGCCACACTTCGCACCCCCAATTGCCACACTTCGCATCCCCAACTGCCGCACTTCGTGGGTCAGGCGAGCAGGTCGGCGATGGCGCGGTGGGCGGAGCCGATGGTGGCCGGGATGCCGACGCCGTCGTAGGCGGCGCCGCAGAGGGCGAGGCCCGGGACCTCGGCGACGGCGGCGCGGATGCGGGCGACGCGATCGAGGTGGCCGACCCAGTACTGCGGGAGTCCGCCGCCCCAACGCTGCACCACCGCGTCGACGGGTGCCGCCGAGAGGCCGGTGGCGCTGGCCAGGTCCTTGAGGGACACCGTGACCAGGTCCTCGTCGGCGACCTGCAGCGAGGCTTCCTCGCCGAAGCGGCCCAGGGAGGTGCGCAGCACCAGCAGGCCCTCCCCAGCCGTACGCACCCAGTCCCACTTCGCGAACGAGAAGGTCGACGCCTTGATCGCGCGGTCATCGACCGGCGGGACCAGGAACCCCGAAGCACCGAGGTCGAGCCTCTCGGCCACGTCGGCCTCGTCGGCTCGGAAGGCCAGCGTGACGAGGGCGACCGACGCGTACCCGATCTGCCGCAGCTCGTCGGCAGCCGCTGGCGCCAGGTCGGCGAGCAGCCGGGCCGTCGGCGCAGCCGGGGTGGCGACCACCAGCAGGTCCGCGGACTCGTCGCCGGCAGCGGTGGTCACCACGAAGCCGGAGCCAGTACGACGAACAGCGGTGACCGTGGCGCCGTGGCGGATCTCGACGCCCGGCCGTTCGCGGAGGTCCGCCGCGAGCGCGGCGGGCAGCCGCCACATGCCGCCGTCGACAGCAGCGAAGACGGGCGGCGCATCGGCGGGCGGGGTCGGGAGCGTGAACTCGTCGCGCGCGATCAGGTCGACCAGCTGCGGGACGGCGGCGCGCGCCGAGATGTGGCGGGCCTGGCCGGCGTACACACCTCCCAGGAGGGGCTCGACGAGGCGGTCGACGACCTCCTGGCCGAAGCGGCCGCCGACGAGCTCGCCCACCGACACGTCCCAGGTGGGGTGCTGGACGTGCTGGTGGCGCGCGTCGCGCATGCCCTCGGGCGACAGGATGCCCGAGGCCTCGAGCTGGTCAAGGTCCAGCGGAGCCCCCATCAGCGTGCGAGGCAACGGGCGCAGCGCATCGCGGGTCCAGACCCGGGACGTCGCCGCGGTGGGATGGGCGAGCGGGAGGCCGAGGTCCGTCGCGAGCGCCGTGCCCTCGGGCCGGCGATGCAGCATCGCCTCGGCACCGACGTCGACCGTCACTCCCGCGACCTCGCCCGCGCGCAGCTTGCCGCCCGGCCTGTCGGTCGCTTCGAGGAGGAGCACGTCGTGGCCGGCGATCGCCAGGTCGCGCGCGGCCGTCAACCCGGCCACACCCGCACCGACCACCACCGCTCGACTCATGCGCCCAGCCTGCCAGAGCCCGGCACGACGCCATCGGGAACCGTCCGGGGCGGCGCCGCGTCGTACCGCCATGACGACGACACCCCCGAGGGCCTCACGCAGGACACCCCGCACCCGACTCCTGCTCGCCATCGCGGCGGTGGCCGCCGTGGCGGCAACCGCAGGTTGCGCGGGGTCCGGGGACGACGACGAGCGCTCCACGGCCGACGTGGCCTCCAGCCGCGACGACGCCGGCGGCGCCGACCTCGAGCCCGGCGCACCCCAGGCCGGCCTGGCAGACGGCAGGGCCCAGGACGCGGCAGCGGCGCCCGACGCCGAGGTCGCAGCGGATCCTGCGAAGCAGCTCGAGGTCCCTGGGCAGTCCGTGATCTCGACCGGCACCATCTCGCTGGAGTCCAAGGACGTGGGTGATGCCCGGGTCGAGGTGCGCAAGGTCATCGACAAGTACCAGGGCACCCTCGCCGAACAGGAGACGACGACCGGCGACAAGGGCGAGGTCACCTCGGCCCGGCTGGTCTTCCGGGTGCCGGCTGCCCGCTTCGCAGACGCGACCCTGGATCTCGAAGGGATCGCGACCCTGACCAGCTCCACGTCGTCGGGCCAGGACGTGTCCACCGAGGTGGTCGACGTGGAGGCGCGGATCCGCGCCCAGCGCAAGAGCGTGTCCCGGATCGAGGCGCTGCTGGCGCGCGCCGAGAACCTCGAGCAGATCGTGACCATCGAGAGCCAGCTGAGCTCACGCCAGGCCGAGCTCGATGCCCTGCTCGCCCGGCAGACCTACCTCGCCGACCAGACCAGCCAGTCCACGATCAACGTCTACATCCAGCAGCCCGACACGGAGTCCGACGACAACGACGACGACACGGCAGACGGCTTCCTCGGCGGCCTGCGCGACGGCTGGGACAGCTTCGTGTCCGGTTTCGGCGCCGTCCTCACCGTGGTCGGATTCGCCCTCCCCTGGCTCGCGCTGCTGCTCCTGATCGGCATCCCCGCCCGCGTGCTGCTCAGGCGACGGGGTCGAGCAACCGCCTGATCAACGGGCGCGAGCGCTCGAGCCACTGCTCGTAGGCCGCGGGGTCGTCGTACTGCTTGTCGAGGACGTAGAGCCCTCCCGGTACGACGGCCCCGAGGTGCAGCAGGAGCGGGGCCAGGCCCACGTCGGGCGCCAGCGCATGCGCGGGACCACCGCCGAGCATCAGGGGGACGGCGAGCCCGGACAGCTGCCCGACGGCGAACCGGTCGAGAAACAGCTTCAGCAATCCCGTGTACGTCGCCTTGTAGGTCGGGCACGCGACGACCACCAGGTCCGCCCCACCGACCGCGGTCACCAGGTCACCGACGGCGGGATCACTCCAGTCGAACAGCGCGGCACCGACGGTGGCGAGGTCGACCACCAGGTCGGGTTCGGCTCCGACGAGCTCGCGATGCAGGAGCAGGGCAGCATCGAGGGTGCGGCTGGCGGGACGGGGGTTGCCGACCACGACGGCCGTGCGCGGCGCGCTCATCGGCCCGCCCCCACCGACGCGAACGGCACGGCGCTGCTGTGCAGGCGCTGCGGGCCGTCGTACTTCCACAGGCCACGCTCAGCGAGGATCGGCAGCACCCCTTCGCCGAACCAGTAGGCGCCCTCGAGGTGCGGGTAGGCAGAGAGCACGAACTCGTCGAGCCCGAGATCGGCGTACTCGGCGATCCGGTCGGCGACCTCCTCGTGACTGCCCACCAGCGCGGTGCCGGCACCGCCGCGCACGAGGCCGACGCCGGCCCAGACGTTCGGGTGGATCTCGAGATCGGCGGTGCTGCCACTGTGCAGGTCGAGCATCCGCCGCTGGCCCTCGGACTCGCTGCGGCGCAGGCCGTCCTGGACCCGCGTGATGGCCGCCGGATCGATCCCCTGCAACAACCGGTCGGCCTCCGCCCACGCCTCCTCGGCGGTGTCGCGGGTGATCACGTGCATCCGGATCCCGAAGCGGATCGGACGATGGTCCGGCCCGCGTCCGGCCGCGGCGGCGAGCTCGCGGATCCAGGCGATCTTCTCCGCCACGGCGTGCGGTGGTTCGCCCCAGGTCAGGTAGACGTCGGCATGCTCGGCGGCCACCTTGCCCGCGGCGGGTGAGGACCCGCCGAAGTAGATGTCCGGGACCGGGTTCGGGATCTGCGCGAGCTGCGCGTTCTCGACCGAGAGGTGTTCGCCCGCGAAGTCGACGACCTCACCAGTCCACAGGCGGCGCACGATCTCGAGGAACTCGCCGCACCGTTCGTAACGGGCGTCCTTGTCGAGGAAGTCGCCGTACATCCGCTGCTCGTGGCTCTCGCCGCCGGTGACGACGTTGAGCAGCAGGCGGCCACCACTGAGGTTCTGGAAGGTGCCGGCCATCTGGGCGGCGAGGTACGGCGCCACGACCCCCGGGCGGAACGCCACGAGGAACTTCAGCCGGTCCGTGGTCTGGCTCAGCATCGCCGTGCTCAGCCAGGCGTCCTCGCACCACGCACCCGTCGGCGTGAGCGCCGCTTCGAAGCCGTTGTCCTCCGCCGCCCGGGCGACCTGGGTGAGGTAGGCGACGTCGGCCGGACGCCCGGCCTGTCCGGGGTTGACGCCGTGGCCGCCGCCGACGACGTTGCGTCCGTCGCCACCGTTGGTGGGCAGGAACCAGTGGAACTTCAAAGACATCGCGATCCTCAGATCTGGCCGTTGCGCGGCGGCAGGGTTCCGTCGATCGCGAAGCGACCGAGGTGCTGGACCTTCCAGGCCGCCGGGTCGTGCAGGGTGTGGGTACGGGCGTTGCGCCAGTGCCGGTCGAGGTTGTCCGTGGCCAGGGCCGAGCGCGTGCCCGCAACCTCGAAGAGCCGGCTCGCTGCCTCCAGGGAGGCGGCGGTGGTGGCGGCTCGCGCCGCGGCGACCGCGAGGCTGGCGTCGGCAGCGGTCTCGTCGGTCAGGTCGGCGCGGGCCCGGTCGACGGCGCGACCGGCCTCGGCCAGCAGCGCCTCCGCGCCACGGACCTGCAGCTCGATCTCCCCGAAGGCGCGCACGACCAGGGGGTCCTCCGCGGCGCCCGCGACGTCGTAAAGCGTGATCGCGTCGGGGTAGGGCCGGCTCCGCGTGGTCACGAAGGCCGCCGCGTCCCGTAGCGCCGCTCGCGCGATGCCCGCGTCGATCGCCGCGTGCAGGAGCTGCGCGAACGACCCGTAGGCCTGGGGTCGTTCGAACGTCAGGTGGTACGGCGTGATCCGGTCGGATGCGACGCGGACCCCGGCCAGCCGGACGGTGCCGCTGGCGGTGGTGCGCTGGCCGAGGCCGTTCCAGTCGTCGATGACGGTGACTCCCTCGGCGTCCCGTTCGACCCAGGCCACGTGCAACGGCCCGCCCTCCCCGAGGTGCGCGAGGACCGGGATCCAGTGCGCGAACAACGCCCCGGTGCAGTAGCCCTTCTCGCCGTCGAGCACCCAGTCGCCGTTGACCAGGGCGTCGCGGCGCAGTGTGGTCGCGTGGTCGCGGACGTGCTTCGAACCGATCTCGGACTGGGCGTTGCCGAACCGCTTCCCGGCCAGCACCTCGCCGAGCAGGAAGGCCTTCTGCTCCTCGGTGCCCTGCTCCAGGATCGCGTTGACGTAGACGAAGTGGCTGTGCGGGATCTGCGCGATGTTCGGGTCACCGGTGGCGATCAGTCGCACGACCTCGGCCAGCACCGCGGCACCCAGCCCCGGGCCGCCGTACTCGACCGGAACAGTGAGGGCGAGCAGCCCGGAGGCCGAGAGGGCCTCCACCTCCGCGACCGGGAGTATCCGTTCCCGGTCGCGGAGGGCCGAGCCCTCGGCGAACGTGGCGGCCAGCTGCGTGGCGGCCGCGATCGCGGAGGTGGCCGTGTGGGCCTCGGGGGTTTCGAGGCTCGTCGCTGGCGCTCCTCGCACCTCAACCACCGGAGGGCTCGCGGTCATCAGACGCGCTCCAGCTCCGCTGCTTCGAGCTCGCGGACGATCGGGAGCACCTCACGGCCGAAGTACTCGACGTCCTCGAGGTAGTGCAGGAAGCCGAGGAGCAGCAGGTTCACGCCACGGCGCTTGTACTCGATGATCCGGGTCGCGATCTGCTCGGGCGTGCCGATCAGGCCAGTGCGGAAGCCGTCGTTGTACTGGACCAGGTCGGCGAACTCGGAGTCCTGCCACATGCCCTTCTTGTCACCGGTGCTCTGGCCGGCCTGGCGTACGGCGCCGCCGAACCCTTCGACCGCCTCGCGGTCGGCCTTGTCGATGATCTCGCGCAGGACGTCGCGCGCCTCGGCCTCGGTGTCGCGGCCGATGAAGAAGCCGTTGACGCCGAACCGCACGGTGCGGCCATGGACGGTGGCCACGTCGGTGACGTCGCGGATCTGCTCGGAGATCCCGTCGGGGGTGTTGCCGTTGGCGAAGTACCAGTCCGAGACCCGGCCGGCCATGCCGCGCGCGTCGGTGGAGTTGCCTCCCTGGAAGATCTCCGGGTGCGGGCGGCCCTCGCTGGCCAGCGGCTTGGGCTTCAGGTCGAAGTCGTGGAGGCGGTAGAAGTCGCCGTTGAACTCGGCGTTCTCCGACGTCCAGATCTCGCGGACGTAGCGAATGAACTCCTCCGAGCGGCGGTAGCGCTCGCCGTGCTCGAGCCACGGCTCGCCGAGCTTGGTGAACTCGTCCTTGAACCAGCCGCTGACGACGTTGATGGCGGCGCGACCACCGGAGATCTGGTCGGCCGTGGCGATGAACTTCGCCAGCACGCCCGGCTGCCAGAGGCCCGGGTGGACCGCGGCGATCACCTTGAGGCGCTCGGTGGCGAGCAGCAGCGCGAGGCTGAAGCTGGTCGACTCGTGCTGGTTCGCGGCGCCGTACGACGCGATGTAGCGCACCTGCGAGAGCGCGTACTCGAAGCCGTTGTTCTCGGCCAGGCGCGCGAGCTTGACGTTGTAGTCGTAGCCCCAGTCGGTGCGCTGTTCGATCTTGCTGACCACCAGTCCCCCGCTGACGTTGGGGACCCAGTAGGCGAACTTGAGCGGCTCGGCGAAGGCTTCGCGGTCAAAGGGCTGGTCGGACATGTGAGGTCTCCGTGGTTAAGTCGAGTAGTTCAATAGACATTAGCGGAAAGTTGCTGTCGCGCAAGCCTTCGCGGGGTCGCCGGCTCGTGGAACCGGCGACCCCGCGAAAGGCAGGGCCTGTCACCGTGCCGTGCGTCCGATCGCCCATGCGTACGGCGGCGGGGAGCCATTCACGAGATACCCGCCGACCACCCGCGACTTGAGGATCCGCGGGTTGTGCGAGGCCACCGTCCGCGCATTGCGCCAATGCCGATCCAGGCCCCGCTCACGCGATGTCCCCGACGCACCGAGCGTGTCGAACAGGTTGGTCGTCGCCGTCAGGATCAGATCGGTCACGGCCACCTGGGCTGCCGAGGACTCGAGCTCGGCCACCTCGTTGGCGATCGCGACCTCGACATCGGCTCCGGGCGGCAGGTCGGCCACCTCCTGCACCGCCGTCGCCGTCCGGATCGTGACCGCCTCGGCCGCATGGACTGCGGCGGCAGCCTCCCCGATCCGGGCCAGCACCTGCGCGTCGTCACGCACCCGCGGGGCATTGGCGTGGGAGTAGTTGCGCTCGCGACCCTGCACCTGCGCGATGAACTCCCGCAGAGCAGCCTTCCCGATCCCGCTGAGGACGGAGAGCAGGTTCAGCTGGTAGAGCGCGGTCTGGTAGGCGAACCGCTCGCCGAACGGCAGCACGTTCTCGGCCGGCACCGGCACGCCGTCGAAGGTGGTCGTGCCACTGCCCGACCCACGCTGCCCGAATCCGTCCCAGTCGTCGGTGACCGTGACCTTCGGTTCGCGGGTGTCCACCAGGGCGATCGCGAAGTCCGTCGGCCGACCCGGGACCTCGCGCTTCACGTAGACATCCGCCCACTCGGCGTAGACCGTTCCGGTCGTGTAGAACTTGCTGCCCGTCAACAGGTAGTCGCCGTCAGGCTGCGCAGTGAGCACCGTGGCCTGGGTGTCGATCGCGGTGGCACCGACCTCCGACCACGCGTTGCCGGCGATCTCGCCCGCAGCGAAGCGTTCGAACCACACCCGCTGGTCACGACCCCGGGCGTGCTGCCAGAGCCGGTCCTCGACGAGGGCCCCGTGTCCCCGGAGCGCCTGCGGCAGGTTGGAGTCCGCGGCCGCGAGGTCGATCCACAGCTGCGTGAGCTCCGGGATCGAGGCCCCGCGGCCGCCGTACTCGGTCGGGACGCGGAGCGCACCGAAGCCGGCCGCCTTGAGGCGGCCCACCTCCTGGTCCGGCAGCACGTCGTCGACCTCACGCTGGAGCGCGCCTTTGCCGATCTCCTCGAAGAGCGGTCCGTACGACGCCCGGAGCTCGTCGAGCAACGGGGTCCGCAGCGTCGGGCGGTCGAGCCCGCGGACCACATCCGCGGCGATGTCGGGAAGAGGGCGGTCGGTGATGGTCATCGCCGCGTCCTCACGTGTACCAGGACGGCGCCGGCAGCTCGCCGAGCAGGGCGTAGCGCCCGACCTCGGCACGCTTGTGGGCCACCGGGTCGTGGAGGCTGTGCGTGCGGATGTTGCGCCAGAAGATGTCGAGGCCCACGCTGCTCGCCGTGGCGCGAGCTCCCGTGACGTCGTACACCCGCGTCCCGACCTCGAGGCCGGTGTCGATCGCGACCTGCTTGGCCGCTGCAATCACCACCTCCGCCTCGCCGCGCTCCTGCTCGGTCACGGTGTCGGCGTGGGCGTTGATCGCCTCGATGAGGGTGGCGGCCCGCTCGACCAGGGCCTCGGCGGCCCAGAGCTTCGAACGGAGGTCGCCGTACGCCTCGAGGATGTAGAACTCCTCGCTCGCGGAGTCCTTGAGGTCCGGCGTGAAGGGCCACGGACGGGTCTTCTCGCGGGTGTAGGTGGCTGCGGTGGCCAGCGCGCCCTCGGCAATGCCGACGTAGATGTTGGCGAAGATGAGCTGGATCAACGGCACGTTGAGCGTGTTGTAGACCCGCGGCACGAACTCGTGTCCTTGCTCGGTCTCGACGTAGCCGGCGGCTGCCGCCCACGGCACCCGGACGCCGTCGATGGTGACGCCGCCGCTCTCGGTGAGGCGCTGGCCGAGGCTGTCCCAGTCACCCTTGAACCGGATGGCGGGCTGGTCGGTGGGGACGATCGCGAAGACGTGCTGGTCAGTGCCCTCGAGGATGCCTTCGAGGACCGTCACGTCGGAGATCCGGCCGCCGGTCGAGAAGCTCTTCTCTCCGCGGTAGACCAGTTCCTCGGCGCCGTCGTCGCCCTGCTCCAGGGTGATCCTCAAGTCGGCGTCACGCGGGTTGACCGCGCCCCCGAAGAACCAGGCGTCCTGCGTGGCCTGCTGCTCGACGGCAGCGATCTGGTCGCGGGTGCCGACCAGGCGGACGGCCCAGAACCACAGGTAGTGGTAGCCGATCAACTGTCCGATGGAGCCGTCGCCGGCGCTGACCGCGCGGATCACGCGCAGGGCCGTCGTCCAGTCCTGGCCACCTCCGCCGTGCTCGACCGGCCCCAGCAGGGTGACCAGGCCCGAGTCCTTGAGCAGCTGCACCTCCGCCGTCGGGATCGCGAGGGCGCGGTCACGCTCGACGGCATCGGCAGCCAGCGTGGTGGCGACCTGGCGCGCGCGTTCGAGCCAGCCGTCCGCAGTCGTCGGGCGGTCGGTCCACCCACCGGCGGCCGTGCCGGGAGGGGCGGTCAAGTCAGCAGTCATGGACGAATCTCTCCTCGTGTCGAGAAAGCGTGATATTGTTTCTCTACAGACTTACTGCACTTTAAGGGTCTGACAAGTGTCCAGCCTCTCGGCATCGCCGAGGGGGTGATCGGCTGCGGCACTCACCGAACTCACCAGGAGCACCAGATGCGCATCGAACAGTTGGAGTACCTCGCCGCCGTCACCCAGCACGGGTCACTGCGCCGCGCGAGCGAGAAGCTCCACCTCTCGCAGCCCGCGCTCAGCGAGGCCCTCACCAAGCTGGAACGCGAGCTACGCGTCACCCTCCTCGACCGACGGCGCTCGGGCGCCCGCATCAGCCGGGAAGGCCGCGAGCTGCTTCCCTACATGAACGAGGTGCTCGCCGCGGTCGACCGGCTCAAGGTTGCGGCCGGCGACCAGCGCACCGACACCCGGGTCATCCGCGTCGGCACGGTGCACGCCGCCACCTCGACCCTTCTGGTGCCCGCCGTCCGCGTGTTCCAGGAACGCCACCCCGGTACGACGGTCGAAGTGCTCACGATGCAGCAGGCCCAGATCGACGAGGCGCTGGCCGAGGGCACCCTGGACCTCGGGCTGGTCAACGTGCTCGACGGCGACGACGCACCCATCGGCCTCGACGGGATCGACCTGCTCGTCGGCCGGCCGGTCGCCGTACTCCCGGCCGGGCACCGCCTCACGGTCCGCCCCCAGGTGACCATCGACGAACTGCGCCTCGAACGCTTCGTGATGATGCGCGCGGGCTACGTGATGCACCGCTACGTCCACCGGGCGTTCGGCCCGGAGGTCCCGCCCGCGGCCCACAGCACCGACGGCGCGGAGATGGGCAAGGCGCTGGTGGCCGAGGGCATCGGCGTCACCGTGCTCCCGGACTACTCCGTGCACGGCGACCCCTTGCACCGGGTCGGCCTGATCGAGACCCGCCCCATCGTCGGGGAGAAGACCTTCGTCACCCTGCAGCTGCGCCAGCGCAAGACCCTCCAGCAGCCGCTGCCCGTGCGCGAGCTGCAGACCGCCCTGATCGCGCGGGCCAAGGAGTACCGCGCCGCCAACGAGGCGGCGGCAGGCGCGGCTTCCTGAGGCCATCGGGTCCTCGGGACATGATGAGGACGTGACCACCACACCGAACGTGTCCGCGCGGCTTGCCGTCCTCATCGACGCCGACAACACCTCGCCGAAGTACGCCAGCGTGCTCCTGCAGGAGCTGGCGCAGTACGGCGTCGCCACGGTGCGGCGCGCGTACGGCGACTGGACCACACCGCAGCTCGGCGGCTGGAAGGCGCAGCTCAACCAGCACGCCATCGCGCCGGAGCAGCAGTTCGCGTACACGACCGGAAAGAACTCGACCGACTCCGCGCTGATCATCGACGCCATGGACCTGCTCTACGGCGGAAGCGTGGACGCCTTCGCCCTGGTCTCCAGCGACAGCGACTTCACTCGCCTCGCCACACGCCTGCGCGAGTCCGGAAAGACCGTCTACGGCCTGGGCCTTCGCAAGACTCCACAATCACTGGTCGCGGCCTGCGACACCTTCATCTATCTCGAGCTCCTCAACGAGAGTCCCGCGGACGACGAGCCGGACGAGCCGCAGAGCGGTCCGGTCGATGACCACGTGGAGGCCGCCGCACCCCCGGGGCCGAATCTCCACAGCTTGCTGACCCGAGCAGTCAACAAGAAGTCGGACGACGACGGATGGGCACATCTCTCGGCCATTGGCAGCTACCTGCGGGCCGCCAACTCCTCGTTCGATCCACGGCTCTACGGATTTCCGAAGCTCGTCTCACTGGTCCAGGCGCAACCCTTCCTGACGACCAAGGGCTCAGGCAGTGGTGTCCTCGTCAGCCTCAAGGGCAAGGCGTCCGCCAAGAAGGCCGCCGCGAAGAAGGCGCCCGCGAAGAAGGCTCAGGCCAGCGGGTAGGACTGCACGAACTCGGTCAGCCGCGCGAGCTGGTCGGGGTTGGTGCTCGGGATGACGCCGTGGCCGAGGTTGAAGATGTGGCCGCGTGCGGCGCGACCGGCCTCGATGACCTCGGCGGCGCGCGCCGTCATCACCTCGGTCGGCGCGAACACCAGCGTCGGGTCGAGGTTTCCCTGCACCGCCCGGTCCCCGACCATCGGGATCGCCCGCTCGAGCGGGGTGCGCCAGTCGACACCGACGACGTCGGCACCGGCCTCGCCCATCAAGTCCAGCAGGTTCGTCGTACCGACGCCGAAGTGGATGCGCGGGACACCCAGCTTGCCGACCTGCTCGAGGACACGGGCCGAGTGCGGCTGGACGTGGCGGACGTAGTCGCCCGGGGTGAGGGCACCGGCCCACGAGTCGAACAGCTGCACGGCCGAGGCACCGGCCGCGACCTGGGTCTCGAGGAACGCAGCCGAGATGCCGGAGATCTTGCGCATCAGCGCGTCCCAGACGTCGGGGGCGCCGAACATGAGCGCCTTCGTCTTCGCGTGCTCCTTCGAGGGCCCGCCCTCGACGAGGTACGACGCCACGGTGAACGGCGCGCCCGCGAACCCGATCAGCGGGGTACCGCCGTTGATGCCGGCGAGCTCGGCGACGAGGCCCTGCACCGCGGCCGTGATGTACGGGATCTGGTCGGCCGTCAGGTCGGGGATCGCCTCGACGTCGGCAAGGGTGCGCACGGGGTTGGCCACGACCGGACCGACGCCGGGCACGATGTCGAGGTCGACGCCCACGGCCTTGAGCGGCAGCACGATGTCGGAGAAGAAGATCGCGGCGTCGACGCCGTACCGGCGGACGGGCTGGAGCGTGATCTCGACGATCAGCTCGGGGTCCGCACAGGAGTCGAGCATCGCGATTCCCTCGCGGAGCTTGAGGTACTCCGGGAGCGAGCGGCCGGCCTGGCGCATGAACCACACAGGCGTGTGGGGGACCGATTCGCCGCGGGCGGCCTTCAGGAAGGCCGAGTCATGGAGGGACGTCACGAGGCCAGCGTCTCAGGTCGACGGCGTGGGACGCACATCGATCGGCACCCTTCGCCCTAGTCTGACCCCATGGTCGCTCGCCAGGAGTCGAACCCGGGGTCCGGCGCTGCCGGCACACCCCGCGAGTTCACCGCTGCCGTCGACAGCCTTCGGTCAGCGAACTTCCGTCCTGAGGTGTTCTGCGAGGAGATGCCCGCGCCGCAGCGGATCGCGCCGTACGCCACGGCGCTCTCGGCCGACGTCACCATCGACGACGAAGAGGTGGCCACCGGCCGCCTGGTGGTGCTGCACGATCCCGCCGGCAACGACGCCTGGGAGGGCACCTTCCGCTGCGTCGCGTACTGCCGCGCCGAGATCGACCACGACCTGGCCACCGACCCCCTGCTGACCGACGTCGGCTGGACGTGGCTGACCGACGCGCTCGAGGCCCACGGCGCCGACCACGTCGCCGAGTCCGGCACGGTCACCCGGGTCGCCACCGAGAGCTACGGCGGGATGGCCGGCGAGCCGGGCAACGCCCAGCTCGAGATCCGGGCGTCGTGGACGCCGATCGACCCGACCGACCTCGCGTCCCACGCCGAGGCGTGGGGCGAGCTGATGTGCACCGCTGGGGGCCTGGAACCGGTGCCGGACGGGGTGGCCGTGATGCCGTCGCGTCGTGGCCAGCGGGGCGGCACCGACTGATGGCTGAGCAGCCAACCGACGCACCTGACGGCACGCCGGAGGACGTGGAGACGGCACCACCGGTCGAGCTTCTCCGGCTCGCCGGCGGCCTGCCGCCGGTCATCGACACCGTCCCCGCGCTCGAGGAGTACTGCGCGGTCCTCGCCGCCGGGACCGGTCCGGTCGCTATCGACGCCGAGCGCGCCTCCGGATACCGCTACTCCAGCCGGGCGTACCTGATCCAGGTCAAGCGCGAAGGCTCCGGCATCGGCCTGATCGACCCCATCGCGTGCGAGAACCTCGACCTGCTCGCCGACGCGATCGGCGACGCCGAGTGGATCCTGCACGCCGCCACCCAGGACCTCGCCTGCCTGGCCGAGGTGGGCCTGCGCCCGAGCGCCCTGTTCGACACCGAGCTCGCCGGTCGACTGCTCAACTACCCCCGCGTCGGTCTCGCGACCCTGGTCGAGACCCTGCTCGACCGGCAGCTGCTCAAGGAGCACTCCGCCGTCGACTGGTCGACCCGCCCCCTGCCGGAGTCCTGGCTCGAGTACGCCGCCCTGGACGTCGAGGTGCTGGTCGAGCTGCGCAACCTGCTCGCTGCCGAGCTCGAGGAGACCGGCAAGGCCGACTGGGCGCGCCAGGAGTTCGACAACCTGCTCAGCTTCACGCCGACCGTGCGGGTCGATGCGTGGCGCCGGACCAGCGGACTGCACAAGGTGCGCGGTCGTCGTACCCTCGGCGCGGTGCGCGCCCTGTGGGAGGCCCGCGACAAGCTGGCCCAGGAGCGCGACGTCACCCCCGGCCGACTGATCCCGGACGCCGCCATCGTCGCCGCGGCCACCGCCATGCCGACCAACCGTGGCGCCCTGATGTCGACGTCGGGCTTCCACGGACGCGGGGCCTCGCGCTACGCCAACGAATGGCTCGCGGCACTCCAGAAGGCCGCGGCCCTGCCCGAGGACGAGCTACCGACCCGCGTCACCCATGGCGACGGACCGCCTGCACCGCGCGCCTGGGGCGACAAGGACCCCGTGGCCGCCCGCCGCCTCGAGCTGGCCCGCGCCGCGATCGGCGCTATCGCCGAGGAGCAGAACCTCCCCCTGGAGAACCTGCTCACCCCGGACCACCTGCGCCGGGTCATGTGGACCCCGCCGCACTCGCGCGAACCCGTCGAGCTGCTCGAGGCCGTCATCGACCAGCTCCGCGCCCTGGGCGCCCGCAGCTGGCAGATCGGCCTGACCGCGCCCGCCCTCTCCAGCGCCGTCCTCGACGCTGACGAGTGGAAGCGTCAGTTGCGCGAGCGGTCGTCGGTGGCGCCGTCCGACGCCGTGCCCGAGGCGCTTGACGACGCCGTGGACGACGGGTCGTCCGAGGGTTCCTCCGACGGCTCGTAGTCCGGGTCCAGCAGCGTGCGCGACTTCTCGTCGATCGCGCGCAGCAGCTCCTGCAGGTCCGTGAGGACCGGCGTCGTCAGCAGCCCCTTGATGTCCGGGGTGATCAGCGCCTGCAACTCGGCGCCATTGGTCATCAGCGGCGGCAGCACGATCGAGCGCACCACGTTGTTGAACACGACGGCGTGCGCCGGGGCCAGGTCCGGCTGCAGGAAGTCCTTGGACAGCGCGACGGTCAACTTGCTCGGCTGGATGTAGCCGGTCTCGGCGACCCGGGCCACGGCCTCGTCACTGACGAGGTAGCTGAGGAAGTTCGCCGAGCTCTCGGCGCGCGCCGGCGACCCCGGGGCCAGGCAGATGCCATTCTGCTCGCCGACCGTGTGGTTCGCGCCCAGTGACGGCATCGGCATCACGTCGAAGTTCAGGCCCTCCACGGCCCGCAGGTCGGGCGTCAGGCTGCGGAAGCCGGCGATCATCGCCAGGCGGCCACGCTTGAACCAGTCGACGGCCGAACGCTGCTCGAGCTGCCGCGTGGTCAGCGTGAGCCGGGGATCCCGCAACAGCTCAAGGGTCTGGCGCAGGGCGTCCGTCGAGTCGTCCTCGCCGAGGGACAGGCTCTTCGGCTCGTCGCCGTCGAAGATCTTCCCGCCACCCGAGTAGATGAACGGCGCCAGCCCGCGCAGGGTGGGCTCGATGTAGACGCCGCGGGTCTTCAGCCGCGGGCGGCTCGCGAACTCCGCAGCGGCGCGGAACTCGGCGAAGTTCCAGCCCGAGTGGTCGTCCTTCGGCGTCGGCAGCCCCTCGGCCGCCATCGCCTCGAAGTCGACGAGATCGGTGTTGTAGTACATGACCATCGGCGAGGTCGTGTAGGGCATGCACTGCAGGTCGTCGTCGACGGAGAAGGCCTCGATCGCGTCGCGCGAGAAGTCCTCGCCGACCGGGATCTCGCGCTCGTTCAGCAGGTCGAGCAACGGCAGGTTGCGCTTCTCGGCGATCGTCTCGGCGAGGTCGCCGCGCGGCAGGAGGTACAGGTCGGGGCGCGCCACACCGGTCCGCATGGCCAACAGCATCGATGCGGAGTCGGGCCACGAGGTCAGTGCGACGTTCGTGTCCTTGCTGCTCGCGTTGTAGTCGTCGACGACGCCCTGGTAGGCAGCGACCTCGGCCTTGTTGCCCCACACGGCGAACTCGAGGTTCGTCATCGTGGGCTTGGTCGACACGGGGTGCTCCGGCTTCTCGCCCTTGCTGCCGCTGGCCAGGACCAGCATGCCGATCAGCACAGCCACGGCGACGACGCCGACGACGGCACCCGTTCGCCAGTCGAAGCGACTCACGCGCGTCATTACCGTCCTCACTGTGTCCCCGGAACCGTTGACCGGAACCGCGTTCAGCCTACCGGCGGAAGTCGAGCACACCGGGCCGGGAGCGCCTCACGGCGCAGGGCCGCTCTTGGCGGCTTGTTTTTGGGACCCGGGGCTGCCGCGACCCGGCGTGCTCGAGTCCCCATTGTAACGGCCCTAGCCCAGACCACGCGCCAGTTCGACGTGGCCAGCGGCCTCGAGCTGTTCGGCCATCGTCAGCATCCTGCGCACGTCGGCGTCGGGCACCTCGGTGAGCGCGGCGCGCCCCGCCGCGACGACCCGGGCGAAGGCCGAGGCACGGAAGAGGACGTCGGCGAACTCACCGGCCGCGATCCCGCGCAGCACCTCGTCGATCATGTGGCGCAACTCATCCGGACCCGGCGGATCGGCCACCCCGGCGACCACCCGGGCGAACTCCGCACGCGCCCGTCCGGCCTCGAACTGCCGCGCCACACCGGCCGGGTCGGCGTACACCCACGAACGGAGGAGGTAGAGCCGCCAGAGGCAGCCCGACAGCGAGTCGGCCGACGCGTGCGACCAGACCTGGGCGATCGCCTCGATGCCCTCGGTGTCGGCGAGGTGGACGAGGCGTTCGGCGACATTCGCGTCGTCGCTGTCGTGCGCTCCGCGCACCAGGAGTACGGCGGCGCGCTCGGCCGCTTCGGTCACGAGCGCCGGATCGACGCCATCGGCGTGGTCCTCGAAGAACGCAGCCTCCCGCGGGACGGGGCGATGGTGCGGACGGGACTCGGACACCCGGACAGCGTAGGCCCGTCGCGGTCGGAAGGGCGTCAGAGTGCGTCGAATGCCTTGCGCAGCCGCACGTCGGAGACGGGGCCGTCGGTGCCGAGGTGCTGGGCCCACAGGGACACGCGGTACTCCTCGAGCATCCAGCCGATGGCGCGCAGACCGGCGCCCGCGGGGCGACCCTCGGGAAGAGCGGCGACCCGCGCCAGCCAGGCCTCCTGCAACGGCTGGACGAGATCGAGTCGCTGGCGGTCGCGGCCCAGGGCCGCCGGTCCCCCGGTCTCCAGGGCCTGCCGGCGTTCGCGCATCGCGGCCAGCCACGGGCGGTAGCGACGCAGGCGCGCGGCGCCCGCCTCACCGACGAAGCCGTCGTGGACCAGTCGGCCGAGCTGGGCCTTGAGGTCGGTCAACGCCGGCAGCATCAGCATGTCGGCCCGGCCGCTGAGCAGCCGCTCGACCTCGCGCCAGGTCTCCAGGACGCGCAGCAGCTCGGCCAGCACCTGGCGCACTGCGGGTGCGGCGGCCGTGCGCAACGGGGCCAGCAGGTCGTCGTACTCCTGACGGGTGCGGATCGGTCCGGCCGCGTCGACCGCGTCGACCACGACCGCACGCAGGCAGTCGGCCAGCAGGGCGGGGACCCCGGAGTAGGGAGTGCCGGCGAGGCCGAGCTTCTCCACGTTCGTGAAGCCGTCGACGATGCCGGCGAGCGGCTTGGTGCCGAGGTCGAGCAGGACCAGCCGGATCACGCCGAGCCGGTGCCGCGCGTCGCGTTCGTCGGCGGAGCCGAACACCTGCAGGCCGACGGTCGTGCCTTCGTCGACCAGGCCGGGGTAGGCCTCGACCTCGTGGCCGGCGCGGGTCCAGGTCGCCGTCGCCGGGATCTCGTCGAACACCCAGGTCTTCTCGCCGGTCCTGGCCACCCCGGAGTCGGACGCGACGGCCGCCATCGCCTTCTCGAACTGCGGTTGCAGCGGGGCCTTGAGGTCGGTCAGCGACTTGCCACGACCCTGCACCCGGCCGGACTCGTCGACCACGCGGTAGGTCGGCGTGAGGTGGGCGCCGAGGTTGGCCAGGTCCCACGCGTCGCGCGGGACGTGGACGCCGGTCGTGGAACGCAGGTGGCGTTCGAGGGCCACCAGCAGCGGCTCCTCCCCCGCGGGTACGGCGGCCAGGAACTCCCGTGCCGTGTTGGGCGCCGGCACGAAGTTCACGCGCAGCGCCTTGGGCAGGCTGCGGATCAGCTCGGTGACCAGCTCCTCACGCAGGCCGGGCACGATCCACGAGAAGTCCTCGTCATCGACCCGGTTCAGGGTCGACACGGGGATGTCGATCGTGAGGCCGTCGTCCTTCGCGCCCGGCTCGAAGTGGTAGCTGATCGGGAAGGTCAGGCCTCCGGCCAGCGACCACTCCTCGGGGTAGTCCGCCTCGCGGACCTCGTCGACCGTGTCATGGGTGAGCATCGCCGGGTCGAAGGTGAGCAGCTCCGGGTGCGCCTTGCGGGCGTCGCGCCACCAGCGGTCGAAGTGCGCGCCGCTGACGACACCCTCGCCGACCCGGGCGTCGTAGAAGTCGAACAGGGTGTGCTCGTCGACCACCAGGTCGCGGCGACGGGCACGGTGCTCCAGCTCCTCGGCCTCGGCCAGGAGCTTCCGGTTGTGCTGGAAGAAGCGGTGCCGGGTGTCCCACTCGCCGTAGACGAGCGCGTGCCGGATGAACAGCTCCCGGGACAGCGCCGCATCGATCCGTCCATAGGTCACGGCGCGATCCGCGACCAGCGGGACGCCGTACAAGGTGACCCGCTCGCGGGCCATGACCGACTGCCGCTTCCGCGACCAGTGCGGTTCGGAGTAGGTCCGCTTCACCAGGTGGTCGCCGAGCCGCTCGGCCCATTCCGGCTTGATCTCGGCGTTCTGGCGGGCCCACAGGCGACCGGTCTCGACGAGCTCGCCGGCCATCAGGAACTGCGGGTTCTTCCGGGCCAGGCCGCTGCCGGGGAAGATCGCGAACTTCGCGCCGCGGGCGCCGAGGTACTCGCGGGGACCCGGCCGGCGGTCCTTCGGGGTACGGAAGCCGGGCGCCGGCTTCTCCCGCTCCTCGAGCAGTCCGACGTGCGAGAGCAGGCCGGACAGGAGCGCCTGGTGGATGCCGTCGGCGTCGGGGTCGCCCGTGCCGGCCGCGACCTCGGTTCGTACGCCGATCTCCTTGGCCACCTGCCGCAGCTGGCTGACGAACTCCTGCCACTCCCGCACCCGCAGGTAGTTGAGGAACTCCCGCTTGCACATCCGGCGGAACGCGCTGCCCGACAGCTCCTTCTGCTGCTCGCGCACGTGGCGCCACAGGTTGAGCAGCGTGAGGAAGTCCGAGCCCTCGGCCTTGAAGCGGGCATGGAACTGGTCGGCCTGTGCCTGTTCCTTCGGGCGGTCGACGCCGGGGCGCTCGCGCGGATCCTGCAGCGACAGGGCCGCCACGATGACGAGGACGTCGCCCACACAGCCGAGTCGTTCGGCCTCCAGGAGCATCCGGCCCAGCCGCGGGTCGATCGGGAGCCGGGCGAGGCGGCGACCGATCTTGGTCAGGTCGCCCTGCCCGGACACCGCACCCAGCTCCTCGAGCAGCTGCACGCCCGCCTGGATGTTGCGGCGGTCGGGCGGTTCGACGAACGGGAACCGGGCGATGTCGCCGAGGCCCAGCGACGTCATCTGGAGGATGACCGAGGCGAGGTTGGTCCGGATGATCTCCGGGTCGGTGAACTCGGGGCGTGCGTCGAAGTCCTCTTCGGCGTACAACCGGATCGCGATGCCCGCCGCGACGCGCCCACAGCGCCCGGAGCGCTGGTTGGCGGAGGCCTGGCTGATCGGCTCGATCGGCAGCCGCTGCACCTTGGTGCGCACGGAGTATCGGGAGATCCGCGCGACGCCGGTGTCGATGACGTAGCGGATGCCCGGGACGGTCAGCGAGGTCTCGGCGACGTTCGTGGCGAGGATGACGCGACGCCGGGAGCCGCGCGCGGGCTGGAAGACGCGGTGCTGCTCGGCGGCCGACAACCGCGAGTAGAGCGGGAGCACGTCGACCCCGCGCACGCCGTCAGCGAGGGGAGCGAGCGCCTCGGCGGTGTCGCGGATCTCGCGTTCGCCCGGGAGGAAGACGAGGATGTCGCCGGGCCCCTCGGCGGAGAGCTCCTTGACCGCGTCGACGATCGCCTCGGTGGGGTCACGGGCGAACCGCTCGGCGTCCTCGTCCTCCCCGGACTCCTCGATCAAGGGCCGGTAGCGGACCTCAACCGGGTAGGTGCGGCCCGAGACCTCGATGATCGGGGCGGGCGTCCCGTCGGCGGCCGCGAAGTGCTCGGCGAAGCGCTCCGGATCGATCGTCGCCGACGTGATGATCAGCTTGAGGTCCGGCCGCTTGGGCAGCAGCTGGCGCAGGTAGCCCAGCAGGAAGTCGATGTTGAGGCTGCGCTCATGGGCCTCGTCGATGATGATCGTGTCGTAGCGACGCAGCATCCGGTCCCGCTGGAGCTCGGCCAGCAGGATGCCGTCGGTCATCAGCTTGATCCGGCTGGCCTTCGACGTCTTGTCGGTGAAGCGCACCTGGTAGCCGACGAGGTCGCCGAGCTCGTCGGAGATCCGCTCGGCCACCGAGCGGGCCGCGATCCGGCGTGGCTGGGTGTGGCCGATCATCCGCACCCGGCCGTCGTCGCCGCGGAGCCCGCGTCCCAGCTCGAGGCAGATCTTCGGCAGCTGGGTCGTCTTCCCGGAGCCGGTCTCGCCCGCGACGATCACGACCTGGTGGTCACGGATCGCCGCGGCGATGTCCTCGCGACGGGCGCTGACCGGCAGGTCGGGCGGGTAGGTGATGTCCACAGCCCGACCATTCTCCCGCTCCCCCGCAACCAGTTATCAATCGGTGCCGGACGCAGGGCCATCCGAAGGCCGCCCGATTCGCTTTTCGTCGTGTGGCCTGGGTTACAGTGGACAAAGATTGTCCGACAATCTGGCAATCCACCGGAGATCCTCCGGTGCCATCAGGGTGACGGAGGGAATTCCATGAGCATCACCACTGATCGCAGCGTCCTGACTCCCCGACGCACCGCTGCGGAGGTGGCCCGAGCCGAGGCCCGGACCGCGCACAACTACCACCCCCTGCCCGTGGTGCTCAGCCACGCGGAGGGCGCCTGGCTGACCGACGTCGACGGTCGCCGCTTCCTCGACCTGCTCGCGGGCTACTCCGCGCTGAACTTCGGCCACAGCCACCCGCGCCTGCTGGCCGCCGCGCACGCGCAGCTGGACCGGCTCACCCTGACCAGCCGCGCCTTCGTCCATGACCGGTTCGCCGACTTCTGCGCCGCCCTCGGCGACCTGTGCGGCAAGGACATGGTGCTACCGATGAACACCGGCGCCGAAGCAGTGGAGACCGCGATCAAGGTCAGCCGCAAGTGGGGGTACGACGTCAAGGGCGTCGCCGCCGACCAGGCCCGGATCATCGTGGCAGCCGGCAACTTCCACGGTCGCACCACCACGATCGTCGGCTTCTCCGACGACCCCGACGCCCGCGACGGCTTCGGACCCTTCACCCCGGGCTTCGACATGGTTCCGTACGGCGACCTGGCCGCGATCGAGGCCGCGATCACCCCGGACACCGTGGCCGTGCTCATCGAGCCGATCCAGGGCGAGGGCGGCGTGATCATCCCGCCGGCCGGGTTCCTCGTCGGACTCCGGGAGCTGTGCACCCGCGAGAACGTGCTCTTCGTCACCGACGAGATCCAGGCCGGACTCGGCCGCACCGGCAAGACGTTCGCCTGTGACCACGACGGCGTCGTGCCCGACCTCTACGTCCTCGGCAAGGCGCTCGGCGGCGGCATCGTGCCCGTCTCCGCAGTCGTCGGCAACCGCGACGTGCTCGGCGTGCTGCACCCGGGACAGCACGGCTCCACGTTCGGCGGAAACCCGCTCGCGTGCGCGGTCGGCCTGGAGGTCGTGTCGATGCTGGCCTCCGGCGAGCACCAGGCGCGCGCCGACCAGCTCGGCGTCGTACTCACGGAGCGACTGCAGGCGATGGTCGGCAACGGCGTCGTCGGCTTCCGCACCCGCGGCCTGTGGGCCGGCGTCGACATCGACCCATCGCTCGGCACCGGGCGTGAAGTCTGCGAGCGCCTGATGGCACACGGCGTCCTCGCCAAGGACACGCACGGCTCGACCATCCGGCTCGCGCCGCCACTCGTCGTATCCACCGACGACCTCAACTGGGGAATGGACCAACTCGAAGGGAGTCTGCGGTGACCGCGGCCCAAGGAAAGCGCAGCATCAACCAGGTCGGCGTGATCGGCCTGGGCAAGGTCGGCGAACTGGTGGCAGGACTGCTCACCGACGCCGGCTTCAAGGTCAGCGGCTACGACGCGACGCCCCACCCGGGGCTGCGCTTCGAGACCGCTGAACTCGACGTCAGGGACGCCACGGCGCTGCAGGACGCGCTGCGCGGTGTCGACGCCGTCGTCTCGTGCCTGCCGTACGACCGCAACATCGAGGTCGCCGAGGCAGCGGCGGCCGTGGGCTGCCACTACTTCGACCTGACCGAGGACGTGCCCACCACGCAGCGCGTGATCGAGCTCGCCGGGCAGACGCCGGGCGTTGCCTTCGTGCCGCAGTGCGGCCTGGCGCCGGGACTCATCGGCATCGTCGGCGCCTCGCTCGCCAAGGGCTTCTCGGAGATCCGCTCGATCGAGCTCAAGGTCGGCGCGCTCCCCCAGAACCCCACCGGGCTGCTGGGCTACGCGTTCAACTGGTCGGCCGAGGGCGTCGTCAACGAGTACCTCAACGACTGCGAGGTGCTCCGCTCCGGTCGCCGCCAGATGGTGCCGGCGATGGAGGAGAAGGAGCGCGTCGTCATCGGCGGCATCGAGCTCGAGGCTGCCCTGACCTCCGGTGGCCTCGGCACCATGTGCCAGTCGTACGAAGGGCGCGTGCAGCGCCTCGACTACAAGACGCTGCGCTACCCCGGCCACTTCGACCAGATGCACTTCCTGTTCGACGAGCTCGGCCTGCGCGACTGCCGCGAGGAGGTCGGGCGGATCCTGGTCAAGGCCAAGCCGCCGGTCAACGACGACATCGTCTACCTCCACGCCGCCGTCGAAGGCATCAAGGACGGCCAGCCGTTCCGCGAGAACCACGTGCGTGGCTACCTGCCCATCGAGATCGACGGGCGCATGTGGCGCGCGATCTCGTGGACCACGGCCTCCTCGGCCGTCGCCGTCCTCGAGCTCGTCGCCGACGGCAAGCTGCCGCAGGAGGGTTTCGTGCGGCAGGAGGACATCACTCTCGAGGACCTGCACTCCACGCACGCAGGTCGTCGTTTCAGGGACTACGGAAAGATTTCGGCATGAGCACCCCCACTGACCTGGCAGCCCGTTCGCGGGAGATCCTCGCGGCCCTCGGCGCCGGCGACCCCTTCACTGCTGACGGCGCGCTCGTGTCCCGGACCCCGATCGACGGGTCCGAGCTCGGACGCCTCCCTGCGCACAGCGCGGCCGACGTCACGGCTGCGGTGACCGCCGCCCAGACGGCCTTCGAGGACTGGCGTTCGGTGCCCGGTCCGGTCCGCGGCCAGCTGGTGCGCGAGCTCGGCAACCTGCTGCGCGAGCACAAGGACCTGCTGGGCGAGCTGGTCTCGATCGAGGCCGGCAAGATCCGCTCCGAGGGCCTCGGCGAGGTCCAGGAGATGATCGACATCTGCGAGTTCGCGGTCGGCCTGTCCCGCCAGCTGCACGGCCTGACGATCGCGTCCGAGCGACCGGGCCACCGGATGATGGAGCAGTGGCACCCGCTGGGCGTCATCGGCGTCATCAGCGCCTTCAACTTCCCCGTGGCCGTCTGGTCCTGGAACGCCGCCCTCGCGTTCGTCGCGGGCGACGCCGTGGTCTGGAAGCCGTCGGAGAAGACCTTGCTGACCGCGCTCGCGTGTCAGGCCCTGGCATCCGAGGCTGCCCGCAGAGTGGGGGCGCCGCAGGGGCTCAGCCAGCTGGTCCTGGGCGAGAGCGCGGTCGGCGAGGTACTGGTCGACGACCCGCGCGTGCCGCTGGTCTCGGCCACCGGCTCCACCCGGATGGGCAAGCTCGTCGCGCCGCGGGTCGCCGCGCGCCTGGGCCGCTGCCTGCTCGAGCTGGGTGGCAACAACGCCGCCGTCGTCGCGCCCTCGGCCGACCTGGACCTCGCGGTCCGTGGCATCGTCTTCTCGGCGGTCGGCACCGCCGGCCAGCGGTGCACGTCGCTGCGCCGCGTCATCGTCCACGAGTCCGTGCACGACGAGCTGATCGACCGGCTGTCCAAGGCCTACGGCACCCTGTCCATCGGTTCGCCGCTCGACGCGAGCACGCTCGTCGGTCCGCTGGTCGACGCCGCCGCGACCGAGGGCTTCCTCGGTGCGGTCGAGCAGGCGCAGGCCGACGGAGGCCGCCTGGTCACCGGTGGTGGCAGAGCCGACGGCGTGCAGGGTGGCCAGTACGTCGTACCCGCGATCGTCGACATGCCGGCGCAGACCGACATCGTGAAGACGGAGACCTTCGCCCCCGTGCTCTACGTGCTGAAGTACGCCGACCTCGACGAGGCGATCGCGCTGCACAACGAGGTCGCACAGGGCCTGTCGTCGGCGATCTTCACGCTCGACGTCCGCGAGGCCGAGCTGTTCACCTCGGCCGTCGGCTCGGACTGCGGCATCGCCAACGTCAACATCGGTACGTCGGGCGCCGAGATCGGTGGCGCGTTCGGTGGCGAGAAGGAGACCGGTGGCGGGCGCGAGTCCGGCTCGGACGCGTGGAAGGCCTACATGCGGCGCTCGACCAACACGATCAACTACTCGACCGAGCTGCCGCTGGCCCAGGGGGTCGAGTTCGGATGAGCCTGATCGGCGCGACCGAGCTTCGCGCCCGGTTCGCCCGGTCGCTGTCGGCGCTCTACGGCTCGGAGGTCCCGGCCTACAACACGCTGGTCGAGGTCTCCGAGGCCGTGAACGCCGACGTGCTGGCAGCGCTGGGCCCCGGGGCCGAGCGCCTCGGGTCGATCGGGCGCGTGACGGCCGAGCGGCACGGCGCGATCCGGGTCGGGACGCCCGAGGAGATGGCCCAGGTGGGCCGGATCTTCGGGGCCTGCGGGATGTACCCGGTCGGGTTCTACGACCTGCGCGAGGCCAACCCACCGATCCCGGTGGTGTCGACGGCGTTTCGTCCGGTCGACGTCCGGGAGCTCGCGGTCAACCCGTTCCGGGTCTTCACCTCGCTGCTCGTGCCCGACGACCGGCGCTTCTTCGACGCCCGCACGCAGGCCCAGCTCGAGGAGTTCCTGGGCGCGCGGAAGCTGTTCCCCGACGAGCTGCTCGACCTCGCCGACCTCGCGGAGAAGGGCGGCGGGCTGGAAGCGGTCGATGCGGACCGGTTCCTCGAGCTGGCCACCGCGTCGTTCGCGCTGTCCCCCGAGCCGGTCGATCGTGCGTGGTACGACCACCTCGAGGCGATCTCGTCCGTCGCGGCCGACATCGGTGGCGTGGCCTCGACCCACATCAACCACCTCACGCCGCGGGTGCTCGACATCGACGAGCTCTACCGCCGGATGACCGAGCGCGGCATCGCGATGATCGACCGGATCCAGGGCCCGCCGCTCACCTCGAAGCCTGCGGTCCTGCTCCGGCAGACGTCGTTCCGCGCACTCGCCGAACCACGGATGTTCCGCGAGGCCGACGGCAGCCTGGTTCCGGACGCACTCAGCGTGCGATTCGGGGAGGTCGAGGCGCGCGGCGTCGCCCTCACCCCCGCCGGTCGTGCGTTGTACGACGACCAGGGGCTGGCCGCATTCCCCGACACCGAGCAGGGTCTCCACGACGCAGGTCTCGCCTACTACCGGCGCGATGCCGACGGCGTGCTCCAGCCGATCGTCTACGAGGACTTCCTGCCGAAGTCGGCGGCCGGCATCTTCGCCTCGAACCTCACCTCCGACGGGTCGGTGAACGCCGCGCAGCGTGCGTCGTCGAGGGACGCACGGTGGCTGCAGGACGCCCTGGGCCGCACCCTGCACGACCCTTACGACCTGTATGCAGCGCAGGTCTGAGTCAGTTCAGAGCGCTTCGACGTTCTTCACCAGCGAGTGGCTCGTGTGCCGGATGGCCAGGCCGATGACCGGACGCACGGCCCGCTCCATGGCCTTGCCGGCGGGACCGCCCGGCAACGTGTAGCTGATCCACGCGTCGACGCGCGTGCGTCCTTCGCCGAGGTCGGTGAACGTCCAGCGCTGGGTGTTCTGGATGCCCTTGATCGAGGTGAACTCGATGCGCTCGTCCAGCGCCCAGTCGGTGCACCTGATCCGCGACTTGAGCGGGACACCGACCTTCATGATGCCGTCGTACTCCGCGCCGACGCCTCGCACCTGGTCGGTGACGGGGTCGATCTTGCTCAGCCCGTACATCCAGTCCTTCGTCGTCGTGAAGTCGTCGACGTACGCGAAGACGGTGCCGATCGGAGCGTTGATCTCGACGCTCTGCTCCACCAGGTTGCTCACGGCGAGGATTCTGGCATGCCCACTACCGCGGAGGCGGCAAGGCGTCGGTCGCCTCGAGCTGGCCCATGCCGGTGACCATCAGCAGGTCGGCGACGATCGCGCGCAGCTGGGCGAGGATCGCCTCGGCGGTGAGGATCTCGCTGCGTTCGACGACCCCGGTGGCGGCACCCACGGCGAGCACCACGTCGCGGGCCTCGATCGCCAGCCGATCGGCCGCGAGCTCGTTGGCCACGGCATCGGCGGCAGCGGCGAGGTCGGCCGTGACGCGTGCGTACGACGGCGGCACCGGCCGGTTCCGGTAGGCCGCGAGCGCGACCTGCCTGACCAGGACACGGGTGCTGCGCAGGGAGCGATCGAGCGGGTCGACCAGCTCCACCATCTGGCGCAGGCCTTCGCGGTGCCGCACCCGGAACGGCGACGAGCTGACGACCGACATCCCCTCCTCGGCCGCCGACTGCAGCTCCCGGATCATCCGGTCGGTCGCCCGGGCATCGGCGAGCAGGTCCAGCGCCGGGCCGACCTCGCCGTCGACCATCGCGTCGGACGCCGCCCGCAACAGGTCGGCGATCTTGCGGGCCACCGCGGCCGCCTGCTCCCGCGGCCTGCGCAAGGGTGCGGCCGGCACGATCATGGCGGCGACCAGCGCGACCGAGCCACCGATCAGGGCATCGGTCCACCGGAGGAACGCACCCCCCGCATCGGGCATCAGGGCCGCGACGACGATCGACTGCACCGCCGCCTGGGTGACGAAGAGCTGGCCCGCGTCGAGCAGCAGCGCGGTCGACATGGCCAGCAGCACGATCAGCCCGATCTGCCATCCGCCGGAGCCGATGCCGGCCACCAGGACGTCCGCCACGAACACACCGATCGCGACGCCGAGGGTGACCTCGACGACGCGCCGCAGGCGCTGTCCGTACGACGTCCCGAGCGACACCACCGCCGCGATGGGCGCGAAGAACGGCGTCTCGTGACCGATCAGGTCGGCCGCGATCCACCACGCCACCCCCGCGGCGATGGCGCACTGGACCACGACCCACAGCTTGCTGCGCCAGCGGTCAACCCGTCCCCGGAGCGACAACCGGCTCCGGGTCCACATCCGGTCGAGGGACGCGTCCAGGGTCAGACCACCTTCAGATCATCGGTGTGGGCATGAACTTCTTCGACACCAGCGCCACGATGTCCTCGTAGCGCGAGCCGGTGAACTTCTGGAAGTTGTGCAGGGCGTGGGCATCAAGGCCGACCAGCACGCGTGCCTGGTTCTTCGTGATGCCCTTGATGATGATCTCGGCTGCGCGCTCCGGTGTCATCTTCGCGAGCTTCTCGTCGAACAGCTTCGCCGTGGCGGCCTTGTCCTCCTTGTCGGAGACCCGGGCGTTCCGCGCGATGCCGGTCTTGATGCCGCCCGGGTGCACGGACGTCACGCCGACCTTGTGACCGGCGATGAGCATCTCCTCGCGCAGTGCCTCGGTGAAGCCCCGGACCGCGAACTTCGTGGCGTTGTAGGCGCTCTGGCCGGGGATCGCGAGCAGGCCGAACAGCGAGGAGAGGTTGACGACGTGGCCGTCTCCCGACTCGATGAGGTACGGCAGGAACTCCTTGGTCCCGTGCACCACGCCCCAGAAGTTGATGCCGACGATCCAGTCCATGTCGTCGTACGCGAGGTCGACGGCGTTGCCGGCGAGGGCGACGCCTGCGTTGTTGATGACGACGTTGACCTGGCCGAAGTGATCGGCGACGTCCTTGGCGTAGGCCACGAAGGCCGCACGGTCGGCGACGTCGAGCCGTGCGCTGTGGACGTCGGGGGCTCCTGCCTTCTCCGCGAGCGCGACCGTCTCGGCGAGCCCGGCCTCGTTGACGTCCGAGAGCGCGAGGCGGGCACCCTTGCCTGCGAAGTTCAGTGCGAGTGCGCGGCCGATGCCGGAGCCGGCTCCGGTGATGACCACGACCTTGTTCTTGAAGTCCTTCACTTGCTGACCTTCTTCCTGGCTCGGGTCTTGACGGGGGTGCTGACCGGCTCGACGTCGTACTTGTCGAGGTCGAACTTTGTCAGGTGCTGGCGGAACGTGAACGTCTGTCCGGGCCAGAGGGTGGTGTTGTTGCCGAACTTGTCCAGGTACCAGCTGGCGCAACCGCCGGTCTGCCACACGGTCGGCTTCATCTTCTGCCGGATGTCGGCGGTCCACTCGTCCTGCGCGGACTGCGTGGGCTCGACCGCACCGAGGCCTTCACGCCGCATCGCCTTGGCGGCCTCGACGACGTACTTCACCTGCGACTCGATGATGAAGATGATGCTCGAGTGGCCCAGGGCGGTGTTCGGACCGACGATCTGGAAGAGGTTCGGGAAGCCGTGGATGGTCGTTCCCTTGTACGCCGCCATGCCCTGCTCGTTCCACAGGTCGGCCAGCGTCCGGCCGTCCTTGCCGGTGACGTGCTCGGCGATGGGCGGCTCGGTGACGTAGAAGCCCGTGGCGACGACGAGGACGTCGATCGGCCGCTCGGTGCCGTCGGCCGTGACCACACCGGTCGGCGTGATCTTCACGATCGGGTCGGTGACCAGGTCGACGTTGTCGGCAGCGAGCGCGGGGTACCACTTGTTGGAGATCAGGATCCGCTTGCAGCCCGCGCGGTAGGTCGGGGTGACCTTGGCGCGCAGCTCGGGGTCCTTGATCGCGCCGTTGATGTTCTTCCTGCCCTGGGCCTCGACGACCTTGAGCAGGTCGGGGAACTTCGCGAACGCCGGCACCCGGCCCTCGAGGGTCGAGTAGACCGCCGATCGCGCGGCACGCTGGAGGCCCGGCACCTTGCGGAACGCCGTCTTCTCGAGGCTGGTGAACCTGCGCTCGTTGCGCGGGATCACCCAGTTGGGAGTGCGCTGGTAGACGTCGACGTGTCCCGCGATCTCCTGGAGCTCGGGGACGAGCTGGATCGCGGACGCGCCGGTCCCGATCACGGCGATGCGCTTGCCGGTCAGGTCGACGTCGTGGTTCCACCGGGCGGAGTGGAAGATCTCGCCGTCGAACGAGTCGATGCCGTCGATCTCGGGCAGGCGCGGCTCGGAGAGTCCGCCGGCGCAGGAGACGACGGTGCGGGCGGCGTACACACGGGGGCCGTCGGGGCCCTCGGTACGCACCGTCCAGCGCTGGGTCGCGGCATCCCACGTCGAATCGATGACGGCGGTGTTGAAGACGAACCGGTCGAGCGTGCCCGAGTCGCGGGCGACCTTGCGGATGTACTCGAGGATCTCCGGCTGCGGGGAGTAGACCTTCGACCAGTCCGGGTTGAGGGCGAACGAGTAGGAGTACAGCTGGCTCGGGACGTCGCACTCGGCACCCGGGTAGGTGTTGATGTGCCACGTGCCACCCACGTCGCTGTCCTTCTCGATCACGACGAGGTCGCGCTCGCCTGCCTCGTCGAGCTTGATGGCGGCGGCCAGTCCGGCGAAGCCGGCGCCGACGATGAGGTGGTCGACCTGCGTGGGAGTCGTTGTTGAACTCATGGGAGGACGCTATTGCCACTATTGAATATCTGTCAATAGAATGGTCCACGTGACGGCCACCACCCACTCCCGCACCCGCCTGACGCCCGACGAGCGACGCAGCCAGCTGCTCGACCTCGGCGTGCAGTTGCTCGCGACGCGGTCGCTCGAGGAGCTGTCGATCGACCTCATCGCCGAGGAAGCCGGCATCTCGCGCGGCCTGCTGTACCACTACTTCGGGGGCAAGCAGGGCTACTACGAAGCCGTCGTGCAGCGCGCGGCCGACGACCTGTACGAGCAGACCGCTCCCCCGCCGGAGGGCGAGCCACTCGACCGGTTGCTCGTCTCCCTGACCGGCTACGTCGACTACGTCGTCGCCAACACCGCCGGCTACCGCTCGCTCGTGAAGGCCGCTTCGGGGAGCAACGACAAGCTCCGCGCGATCTACGAGACCACCTTCGCCGCGCTTGCCGACCGGTTCTTCACCGCCGACCCCGACAACCCGATCATCCAGGACACCCCGCCGGTCCGCCTCGTCATCCACGCCTGGCAGGCCATGGTCGAGGACCTCGTCCTCACCTGGATCGACGACGACGCCGGGCTGACCCGCGACGACCTCCTCCAGCTGATCACCGGTTCCCTCCCCGCGATCGGCGCGCTCCTCCCCTGACACGAAGTGTGGGTGTTGGGGGCACGAAGTGTGGGTGTTGGGGGCACGAAGTGTGGGTGTTGGGGGCACGAAGTGTGGGTGTTGGGGGCACGAAGTGTCAGTGCCTGCGGCGCTTCCAGCGGTACGACGGCTCGTCGGGACCCCGCGCGTAGATCCGCTTGCTGGCACGCTCCGGGCTCCGGCTGTCGATGGCGGCTCGTAGCTCACGGAGCCAGGCCTCACGCTGCCCCGGCCCGAAGTCGTGCTTGCGCAACACCAGGATGATCCAGCCCTCGTCGTCGAGCTCGCCCCGGCGACCGTCGTCGTGGTCGCGGTCCTCATCCGTGGTGTGGTCCTCCTCGCCGTCGTACTCCACTCCGATCCGGAGGTACGCGTAGGCGTTCTCGACCCGAGCTCGCCGCCCGCTCGGCAGGACGACCCACACCTGCGCGGCCGGAACCGGGAGGCCTTCGTCGTGGATGATGATCCGCGTCCAGGACTCGGGGCGGGAGTCAGCCTGGTCGGTCGACAGCGGGATCAGTTCGCGCAGCTGTCTGCATCCTCGGCGGCCAGCGAAGCGCGGGAGCATCGCGCGGAGCTCAGCCTCGGTGATGCCGAACGCACGACGGAACGCGTCGAGAACGGCCATCGCCTGCCACCGCCCCCGCAGGCACACCAGGTCGCAGACCGTCCGGAGGGGTGTCGTGACCCGGACGCCCTGCACGACGGTGATCTCCGACTCCAGCAGGTCCCGTTTGCCGCCAAAGATCCCCCGGCGCCTGGATGGGTTGTTGCAGTTGACCGACACCACGTCCAGGTCCGGCACGAGATCGTGTTCGGCGAACTCGAGGACGTCGACGCCGTGCAGCCACGCGGCCGAGCGGTCACAGACGACCGCGTGCTCGGGCAACACCAATGAGGCTGCCCGGGCCCGCAGCTCCACTCCGTCGGCGGCCGACGCGTCGACGTACACGTCCGAGAGGATGCGCCGGACCGTTCCCGTCCGGACCCAGTCGCGGACCTGGTCGCGGGTGGCTCCGCCGGCCACGGCCATGGCGCTGGTGAACGGGCGGTCAGCGACGCGATCGAGGAACTCCATGGCGACGACGATGGATCGAGACGCCACCGCCCACGCAGATCTGGTCCGACCCTGTGGAGGAGAGGTCCGTATCCACAGGCTGCGCGGGGCTCTCGGGCATTGAACGTCACCAAAGTGATGGACGAGGCACACCTCGATATCCCATTTCCCACACTTCGTGCCCCCACGAGGCACACCTCGACACCCCAATTCCCACACTTCGCGCCCTAGGGTGAGCACGTGCGCATCGACTTCCATGGTTCAGCGGCACCCACGCTGGGGGTGGAGTGGGAGTTTGCGCTGGTGGATCGGGCGACCCGCGACCTCCGCAACGAGGCGGCCCACCTGTTCGCGCGGGCCAAGCCGCGGATGCCGGAGCCGGAGAAGCTCCACAAGGAGCTGCTGAAGAACACCGTCGAGGTCGTCACCGGGATCTGCCCGACGGTGAAGGACGCGATGGCGGACCTGCGCAACACGCTGCGATACGTCGTACCGGCGGCCGACGACCTGAACATCGACCTGTACGGCGCCGGCACGCACCCGTTCGCCTCGTGGACCGGGCAGCAGCTGACCGAGGGCCATCGGTACGCCGAGCTGATCAACCGCACGCAGTGGTGGGGCCGGCAGATGCTCATCTGGGGAGTGCACGTGCACGTCGGCCTGCCCGAGCAGAGCCGGGTGATGCCGGTGATGTCCGCGCTGCTCACCTACTTCCCGCACCTGCAGGCCCTGTCGGCGTCCTCGCCGATCTGGAACGGCGTCGACACCGGCTACGCGTCGAACCGGGCGCTGATGTTCCAGCAGCTCCCGACCGCCGGCCTGCCGTTCCAGTTCGAGCGCTGGGAGGAGTTCGAGCAGTTCGCCAGCGACCAGATCGTCACCGGCGTCATCGACGACCTGAGCGAGATCCGCTGGGACGTGCGCCCGGCCATCAAGCACGGCACGCTCGAGAACCGGATCTGCGACGGCGTCTCCACGCTGAGCGACATGTCAGCACTGGTCGCCCTCATGCACTGCCTGGCGATCTGGCTCGACGACCGCGCCGCCGCCGGCGAGACCCTGCCGACGATGCCGCCGTGGCACGTCCAGGAGAACAAGTGGCGTTCCGCGCGGTACGGCGTCGAGGCCATCGTGATCCTCGATGACAAGTCCAACGAGCGACTGGTCACCGATGACCTCGCCGACCTGATCCCGCAGCTGGAACCCACCGCGGCGAAGCTCGGCTGCGAGGAAGAGCTGGCGTCGGTGATGGACCTGCTGAAGCGCGGACCGTCGTACGCCCGGCAACGGGCCGTTGCCGAACGCACCGACGGCGACCTCGTCGCGGTCGTCGACTCGGTCGTCACCGAGCTCCGCAGGGAGCTCGACCAGTAGGACCGAGGGAAGGACCGACCGGACCGGTCAGCGGACCTTCGGCAGGAACTCGATCCGGCACCCGTCGTCCACGCACACAGGAGTCTCGGCCCAGACCAGCGCCGACTCGAAGATGGCGCCCGTCGACTTCATGACCTGGACACCGGTGAACTTCGTGTCGTTGTAGGCCTTGACCACGAACACCACGTCGGCCTTGCCGTCGCCGTCCACGTCGCTGAGCTTTGCGCCCTGGAGGGCCCGGTCGCCGATGTCGGACTTGCCGGTGAACCCGGACACCACCTTGAGCTGGCCGCTGGACACGTCGTAGACGGAGACCGTGATCTCCTCGTCGTAGGAGTTGGCCTTGACCCCGACGATGTTCGTCGTGCCGTCGCCGGTGACGTCGCCGACCAGGAAGGCGTCGTCGTAGATGCTGCTCTTGTTGATGGCGCCGAGCGTGAAGGTCTTGCCCGTGGAGGTCAGCAGCGCGTAGCCGCGGTCGCCGGAGTAGTACTTCGTGTAGGCCTCGTCGGTGAGGCGTTCGGCCGGCAGCTCGGCCCACAGGTCGGCGTCGCCGTCCTTGTCGAAGTCGCCCGCGGTGATCCACGTGGAGTCGATCACCGCATTCGGGATCGACAGCCAGAGAACCGGCGCCGCGAACGTGCCCTTGCCGTCGTTCAGCAGGACGTTGACGTCGACGACCTTGTCGTTGGAACCCGCGATGGCCAGGTCCTGGTCACCGTCACCGTCGAAGTCCCCGTTGACGACGCGGATCGTGCCGCTGTCGTACTCCCTCAGGGACGAGAACGACATCGTGAAGTTCTGGTCACCGGGGAAGTCGCCGTCGCTGGAGGCCAGCGTCACCTGCTTGCCCGACAGCACGAACTTCCAGGTGAGGTTCTCGTTGACGCCGTCGCTGTCCCAGTCGAAGTAGATCGCGTCGGGCTCGTCGTACGGCTCGACCGCCACCTCGGACAGCTCGAAGCCGTTGCCGTTGCTGGTCGCGGTGACCTTCTTGACGTCGTCGTAGTCGTGGTAGACGTAGTAGAGCGCGTCGCCCTTGTCGTCACCGGTGATGTCGCCCTGGACGGCCACCTTGCCGCTCGGCTCGACCGGGTCGGACCCCTTGGACGAGGACGAGTCGTCGTCCTGCCAGGGCTGCACGACCGCGAGGACGACACCGGCGCCGACCCCCAGGAGCAGGACCAGGCCGAGGGTGAGCCAGAGCCACAGCTTGCTCTTCTTCGGCGGTCCGGACTGGTAGGCCGGGAAGGCGTTGCCATGGGCCCCGGGGTACGGCGTCTCCAGCGAATGCCCGGACGGCACGTGGCCGTAGGACTGCTGACGGACGGGCGAGGCGACCGGCGGAGCGGTCGGCGGCAGCCCCTGCGGGGCGTGCTGCGGCGGACCCTGCGGCGGCGGACCCTGCGGGGCCGCGGTCACCGGCGGGGCGGTCGGCGCGGCTGCCTGCGGCGGTGACGCGGGCGGTGACGCGGGCGGTGACGCGGGCGGTGTCGCGGGCCGGACCTGCGTCGGCTCTGGCATCCGGCGGCGTTCCTCGGTCCAGCCGTTGCCATCCCAACGACGCTCCCAGCCATTGCCGTCCGGATACCAGCCTGCGGGGGTCGAGAAATCACTCACGCCGAGTCTCTCCCACGCCGACACCGTCCTGAAACGTCGGAAGTGCTTGTGAGGGTCCCCGCGACGCGCGAGTATCGAGGTCCTGCAACGAAAGGGGCCCCTGTGGTTTCTGCTCCCGCCTTCCGGCCGATCGACCCGACCTCCGCCGGCTTCCTGCTGGCCGAGAACCGCAACATGCCCATGCATGTCGGGTCGCTCCAGCTCTTCGAGAAGCCCGACGGCGTGGGTCCGGACTACATCCGCGAGATGTTCGAGTCGATGCGGGACACCGAGAAGATCGCGCCCCTGTTCCTCAAGCACCCGTACCGGTCCGTGACCACCGCGGGCGCGCTCTTCTGGCGCGACGACGACCAGTTCGACATCGAGCACCACGTGCGCCACAGCGCGCTCCCCCAGCCCGGCCGGGTCCGCGAGCTGCTGGACCTCTGCGGCCGACTGCACTCCACGCGCCTCGCGTGGGAGCGGCCACTGTGGGAGACGCATGTCATCGAGGGCCTGGCCGACGGCCGGGTGGCGATGTACACCAAGATGCACCACTCGCTGGTCGACGGGATCTCCGCGATGCGACTCCTGGCGAGCGTGCTGTCCACCGATCCCGACCGCCGCAACATGCCGGCGCCGTTCGCCGAGGGTGCCTCCCGCAAGAAGAAGGTGCCCGAGGCCGAGTCGCTGCCGGCCGCGGCGGCAGGTGCGGCCGGCGCAGTGGCCCGTACGGCGGCCGACCTGCCCGCCGACGTGTTCCGCTCGGCCCTCAGCATCAGCGGAGAAGCCGCTGGCATGCCGCTGGCCCTGATGAAGACGCTCCGCAAGGGCATGCGCAACGAGACGTCGGCCGTGTCGATGTCGGCCCCACGCACGATCTTCAACCAGTCGATCACCGGAGCACGACGCTTCGCCGCCCAGGACTGGCCGACCGAGCGACTGCGTACCGTCGGCAAGTCCACCGGGACCACGATCAACGACGTCGTGCTCGCCATGTGCAGCGGCGCCCTGCAGTCCTACCTCGACGAGCTCGGCGAGCTGCCCGACGCTCCCCTCGTCTCGATGGTCCCGATCGGCCTCAACGCGAAGCAGGCCGGCCAGGCGTCCAGTGCCGGAGGCAACGCCGTCGGCTCGATCATGGTGCGCCTCCCCACCGACGTCGCCGACGCGGGCGAGCGGCTCCGGTCGATCAGCCGCTCGATGAAGGACGGCAAGGAAGCGCTGTCCTCCATGACGCCACTGCAGATCGTGGCGATGAGTGCGATCGGCATGACCCCGTCGATCGTGCTCCCCTTGCTGGGTCTGCAGGGGATCGTCCAGGCGCCGGTCAACCTCGTCATCAGCAACGTGCCCGGTCCGCGGGTGCCGCACTACTGGAACGGCGCGAAGCTGGTCGGCAACTACCCGCTGTCGATCCCGATCAACGGCATGGCGCTCAACATCACCTGCACGTCGTACGACGGCAACATGGCGTTCGGGCTGACCGGTTGCCGTCGTACCGTCCCGCACCTGCAGCGGTTGCTGACCTACCTTGACGACGACCTCGCGGCTCTCGAGAAGGCGGCCGGGCTCAGCTGACTATTCGGGGCCGAGGCCGCCGCCGATCTGATCGGCGACGGCCCGGAGCCGCGCACGGGTGATGGCGGAGACGGTGGCGTAGCCGGCAAGTGCTGCGTTCGAACCGGCGCGCGTCGGTTCGGCGGAGTTCACCGAGAGGCAGGTACGACGACCGCCGTCGGCCAGGTTCGCGAGCGCGACCGCGTGGCCGGTGGTGCCGCTGCCGGCGAAGTAGTCGAGCACGCGGCAGTCGTCCGGCATGGTGTCGAGGATGCGGCGGATCAGGCCGGTCGGCTTCGGTGACTCGAAGACGTGCCCGAGGATCGCCTTGAGCTCGGCGACGGCCGTGTCCGTGGAACCGATCTCCTCGGACAGCCAGATGGTGCGCAGCTTCTTGCGGCGCCCGCCCACGGGGTGCAGCCAGTCGCGCTGGTAGACGTCGACCCGTTCACCCGTGCCACCCTGCACGACCCGGCACTCGAGGTCGTCGGGCCGCTCGTCGATGCGGGGGCGCGACCAGCGCCAGACCGCCGGAGCGCCGTCGCCGAACACCGGCTTGACCTCCACTGCGCCCATGAACGGCGCGGTCGCCACCCGTCCGCTGACCGGGTCGCCCCACACCGCGAAGTGCAGGGTCGGTGCGGTCAACGGGTTGAACTTCTTGTTCGTGTTGCGCAGGGGTAGCCGTCGGTAGCGCCGACCGTCATCGGCCACCAGCGGGAAGTCCGCCTCCACGACGGTCGTCGAGGACGACGCGTCGAGGACACACGACGCCGCGTCCTTCGCATAGGCCAGGACGTACTCGTGCGAGGTCGCGAAGCCGCGCCCCAGCTGCCGTCCCTTGGCGTTGAGATTCACCACGATCTGCGCGAGGAAGTTCGCTTCGCCGTACACCTCGTCCATCAGCAGGCGCAGGTGCGCGACCTCGTGGTCGTCGATGCTGACGAAGATGGCGCCGGTGTCGGCCAGCACGCGGTGGCCGGCGACCAGCCGCGGCCGCAGGTACTCGACCCAGGCGACGTGCCGACCCGCCGCTCCGGCCCCACGGGCGCCCTTGAAGTCGTCGTTGTAGGCGAAGCCATTGCCCGTGTTGTAGGGCGGGTCGAGGTAGATCAGGTCGAAGGAACCAGCCGCGAGCGTGGGCAGTACGTCGAGGTTGTCCCCCTCGACGAACGTGTTCCACGGTGCTCCGTCGACTCCCATGCTCGCCATCGTGACAGGCTCACCCCGTGGCCCGTCGTACCTTCTCCCGCTCGGAGCTCGAGTCGTTCCGCGACGCGGAGGTCCCCGACCTCCTGCCGACCGGACCGGGCGAGCCGCTCCGGCTGCTCTTCGTCGGCATCAATCCCGGGCTGTGGACGGCTGCGACGAGCACGCACTTCGCCCACCCGGGCAACCGTTTCTACCCGGCCCTGTTCAAGGGCGGTGTGATCGAGCGACCCATCGATCCGGCCAACGGGATGACCGACGAGGACCGGGCGATGATGCGGGCTCGCGGCATCGGTATCACCAACCTGGTGCGCCGGGCGACGATCAAGGCGTCCGAGCTGACGGCCGCCGAGCTGCGCGATGGCGGTGCGGCGCTGACTGCACTGGTCGCGGCGAAGAAGCCGCGCGTGGTCGCCGTCGCCGGAATCACCGCCTACCGCACGGCCTTCGGACAGCCGAAGGCCACGTCAGGGCGTCAGCCGGAGGACCTGGCCGGAGCCGAGCTCTGGGTGGTGCCGAACCCGAGTGGGCTGAACGCGCACGAGACGGTGGCGACCCTCGCCGAGGCCTACCGCGAGGTCGCCGTGGCGGCCGGGATCGTCACTCCGGGTTGACCAGCTCGCCGTCGAAGGTCGCATGGGCGGTGTCGTTGCCGACGTCGTCATCGACCGTGATCTCGACCCACACGGGCGATCCCGCCATGTGGTGGACGACGAGCACGCCCTCGTCGGATCCGGCACCTCGCCGATCCCGGGCTGCCGACAGCAGCGGAGCAAAGGTGTCCGCGTCGAAGTCACCGAGCTCGAACGGAGTACCGCGGTCCGAGCTGGCGTACATCAGGCTGAGCACGTCCGGTTCCCAGCGACTCCACGAGTAGACAGCGACGTCCCCCGTCGAAGGCGAACTCGGGACGCTGACCGATGCGCTGTCCTCCCGGAGAACCGCGGCCACGAGCTCGTCGTCACCAGTCGCCTCCTCGAGCAGGTCCGACAGGTGCTCGATCCCTTCCGCCGTGCGCGGGTCAGGACCCTCCTGGCTGAACTCCGTCGCCCCGTCGTCGTCGGCGTCCAGGTTGCCCGCGACGGCCACGCCCCCGAGGAGGGCAACGATGGCGAACAGCTTGTACAACGTCCGGATGAGGACCCGGTTCCCCGCCTCGATGCTGGCCTGGTCGGCGGCCCGTTTGGCGGCCCGTTTGGCGGCCCGTTCGGCGGCCTGCGATCGAGCCCGTGCGGCGCCGGAGACGGGCGTTGCGGGGACAGCGGGCGGCTCGGGCTGACGTTGACGGTAGGTGGCCCACGGCTGTTGCGCGGCGACCTCGGGTTCGACGTCGTCAGGCGCTGGGGCCTGGTAGTGCCGCCAGAGCCGACGGGCCTTGCGCTCCCGTTCCCGTCGGGCGTCCCGGGGGTTGTCGGGGCCGGCCGTCATGGCGCCATCCAACTACAACCGTCAGAGCGGGGTGATGCTGGTGATCAACCAGGTCCCGTCCACGCGTTCGGCGTCGATGGACAGCTGAGCCGCCGACACGGTGGATTCCTTGTCGGTGACCCGTTGCGAGGCCTGGTCGAGGAACACCAGCAGGGATGCCTTGTCGCCCTTGAGCTCCTTGACGGCTGCAATCTGGACCTGCGCGGTGAGGACCAGCTTCTGGCCGGGCGCCTTCTCCTCGAGCGAGGTGAACAGCAGGGCGTACTCGTCGCTGGCCTTGCCGGTCAGCAGCTCCTTCGCGGCCTGCTGGGTCGGCCCCGGATCGTCGTACGAGAAGCTGAAGACACGCACCAGGGCGGCCGCGACGGCGGACTGGACCTCGGTCGTACGGGTCGCGTCGACGACGGCGTGATTGCCGACGTTGTCGACGTCGCGGACGCGGTCGGCCTGCCAGAAGGCCAGTCCTCCTGCAGCGAGTACAACGACAGCGACCACGAGCAGCAGGTGACGTCGGAGCAGCGTCATCATGAGAGGTCCACCGCCACCTGGTCGAGGGTCTCCAGCAACCAGGTGCCGCCGACCTTGACCAGGTCGGCCGCGAAGCGATTGCGCTTCACCGTCGGTGCGGCATCGGGGTCGGCACCGTCGCGCACGGTCACCTCGACGGACGCGATCACGGTCGCCGTACTCGTGGTCAGGTCGATGACGGCCGCGTCGACCACCTTGCCGGAGGAGACCTTGCCCTGGTCCTTCATCAGTGTGCGGGTCTCTTCATCGGTCCCCGCGATCTGGTCCTTGAGGGTGCCCGTGGACACGTCCTGCCACTTCTCCAGACCACCCGGCACGTCGCGGTAGTCGAGAGTGTTCATCGTCTCGATGTTGGCGCGGGCCGAGATCAGCACGGTGTCGCGCAGCTCGGCCAGCTCGACCGCCTTGGCGTCGTGGTCACCGGCCTTCAGCCAGGACACCAGGCCGGCGGCCAGGACCAGTGCCGCGACCACCAACAGGGCCCATTCGACGCCGCGGCCGCGTTCGCGATCCCCGAGCTCTTCGCTGTTGATGTCCTGCTCCTCCATCACGTCCGTGCTCATCGCTGACCACCCAGCAGGTCGTCGAGTCCGTCGACCTCGTTGATGCTGCCGGTGGGCCCGGCCCTGCGGCCGAGTCCCGGTGTCGGTTGGTCGACGGCCTGCGCTCCGCGCACGTTGCCCTGGGACCTCGGCGCCGTGCAGCCGGCCTTCGTGTTCAACGGCAGGCCAGCAGTGGCATCGGTGCCCCGCCGCTTCGCCGTGCCACTGTAGCCAGCGACGCACGGCAGCGGATCGAAGAACGACGGCACCAGTCCGAGGTTGATGCCCTGCGAGCTCGTGGTCGCCCAGCCCACGCTGACCGCCTCGGGCAGCCGGATCATGGCGTCACGCACACCGTTGGAGTTGACCCCGAAGATGGTCGCGGTCGACACCAGGTTGTTCATCAGGATCGCCAGCGGCTGCCCGACGTCGTGGATCAGCAGGCTCAGCTCGCGTGTGGCACCCGGGGTGTTGCCGATCAGGGTGCGCAGGTCCGCGTCGGAATCAGCCAGCGTTGCGGCGAAGAGGGCGAGGTCGCCGCTGTAGGCGCGGATCGCCGTACTCGACTCCTCCTGGGTGCGCAGCACCTGGCGGGAGTTGCGGATCAGCGAGGCGCTGACGAGGAAGTTGTCGTCCGCGGCCTTCTGGAACGACTGCGAGGTCTCCAGCAACCGGGACATGTCCTCGCCGAGCCCGCGCGAGAGGAGGTAGCCCTCGTCGATCACCGTGGTGAGGTCGTCCGACGGCAGCGACGCCGCCAGGTCGCGGCCGGACCGAAGCACCTCGGAGAGGTCCTGCGGCACCGCTTCGATGCCGCCACGCAGGTGGTCACCGTCGGCGAGCACCTTGTCGGTGTCCGTGCCGCGAAGGTCGAGGAACTGCTCACCGATCGCGGACCTGTTCCTGACCTGGACCGCCGAATCGGCCGGAATCTCGGGGGCATCGGGTTTGATCTCGATCGTGGCCTCCACTCCGTCCTCGGTGGGCGTGAGGTCCGTGACCTCACCGACCTGGACGCCGCGGTAGGTGACCTCGGAGTTCACGAACAGGCCGCCGGCCTCGGGGAGCGCGACGGTGACCTGGTAGCCGTTGCTGAACGGCGTGAAGCCGACGTACGACGCCCCGAGGTAGCTGGTGCCGAGCAGGGCGACGAGCACGAACATGCCGAGCTTCACGTGGACGGTACGGGTGAGCTGCTGCATCACTGACTCCCTTCACTGGCGCCGCCGGAGGCGCTGCCCGACGAGCCCGGACTGCCACTGTCGCTGGTCGCGGGATCAGTGGGGCTCCCGCTCGGTGTCCCGCTGCTCCCCGGCGTCGAAGGCGTGCCCGACCCGCTCTCGGGCGGCACGATCGACGGCCCCGGCACGCTCGGTGAGCCGATGCCCGGTGTCGCACTGTCGGTGGAGGGCAGCATGGTCGGCGGCGTCTCGGCGGAGCTTCCGCCTCGACCGGAGCGCGCCGCCGACCCGCCACCCGGCTGCGGCCAGGCGCAGCCGATCGCCGCACACCCCGCAGGAAGGGTGCGGAAGTTGGTCGTCATGAAGACGTTCAGGTAGTCGCCACGGATCGCGCCGAGCACGGAGTCCGGGAACGGGTAGGTCAACAGGATCTCCAGTGAGTGCGGCAGGTCGCTGCCCGCCTTCGCCAGCTGGCGCAGGATCGGCTCGAGGGCCTTGAAGTCCGCGACGATGTCCTTCTGCGAGGCATTCAGGGTGCTCACGGTGACCTTGGACAGCTTGTCGAGCGCGGTGAGCATCCGGGTCAGCTGCGGCCGTTGCTCGACCAGCACCTTCATGCCGGGCGACAGCTTCTCCAGCACATTGGCGATCTGGTCGCGGTCGCCCTCGAGGGACTCCCCCAGCCTCGCGAGGCCGTCGATCGCGCCGGTGATCGCACTCCTGCGGCGATCGAGGATGCCCACGAACCGGTTCGTCTCCTCCAGGAACGCCCTGATCTCCTCGGTCTGTCCGCCGTTGACCTGCTGCAGCTCACGGGAGATCTCCTGGAACTGCCCGACGCCGCCGCCGTTGAGGACCAGCGACAGCGCGCCGAGGACCTGTTCGGCCGTCGCCGCTGCGTCGGACTCCCCCGTCCTGAGGTAGGCACCGTCGGCCAGTGAACCGCCCGCGCCACCGGGGGTTCCGGCATCGGGGCGGACCAGGGCGACGTACTTCTCGCCCAGCAGGGAGGTCTGCTGCAGCCGCGCGGTGGTGGCGGCCGGAAGGTCGATGTCGGAGCGCACCTCCATCTCGACCACGGCGGTGCGGCCGTCCTCGGCCAGGGTCACGTCCGAGATCCGACCGACCGCGACGTTGTCCACCTTCACGCTCGACTGGGGCACCAGGTCGAGGACGTCCTCGAACTCCGCGGTGATGGTGATCGGGTCATCGCCCAGGTCAGCGCCACCCGGCAGCGGTGCGTCGTACACGCCTCCGCTGAGGACACCGCACCCGCTGAGGGACAGGCCGAGGCCAAGTCCGAGGACGGCCACCCCTGCTGCCGTCGTACGACGGAGCCTGCTCGTTCCACGCATGCTCACTGCCCTCCGTCGATGCCGGGCAACATCACGGGCGGCGCGTCCGCGGACGAACGGGCGGTCTTGCCGTCCTCGCTCCACACCGTCAGCTCGTTGAGGTTGCCGCGACCACTCATCGTGTTGCTGGCGGGGTCGTAGGCCCTCAGGAAGTTCTGCAGCGCCAGGGGAATGGTGCGCACCGCCTCGTCGATCGACTTGCGCTGGTTGACCAGGACCCGGGTCGGCCCGAGCAGGCCGTCGACGCTCTTCTTCAACGCCGCGCGGTTGTCGTGCACGAAGCCCTCGAGCAGGGCCATCGCGTCGCCCAGCTCGAGGATCGCGGCCGACATGTTCTCGCGGTCCTCGGCGAGGTAGCGCGCGACCAGGGCCAGCTGCTTGTTGGCCCCCAGCACGCCGGTGTCGTTCTTGAGCAGCGTGGTGTTGAGGGTGTCGAGGTGGCGGACGGTGTCGAAGAAGTCCTGGTCGAAGCCGTCGATGGTGGCCGACGCGTCGGAGAACTCCGACAGCATGGTGTTGATGTCGGCGCCCTGTCCGTCGAGGTTCTTGGCCAGTGTGGTGAGGAAGGCCGACAGCGCGCCGTCCCGGTTGGCACCGTCAGGACCCATGGCGTCGCTGACGTCGACCAGGCTCTCGTACATCTCGTCGATCTCGACGGGCACGGCCGTCTTCGCGATGGTGGCGCCGTCCTTGAGGGCAGGGCCGCCGTCCCACGGTTCGGTGAGCTGGACGTAGCGATCGCTGACCAGGGTGGGCGCGACCACGACGGCCCCGGTGTTCTTCGCGACCTTCTGGCCCTCGTCGAGCTCGATGGTCACCAGCACCCCGCCGCCCCTGGGCTCGACCGCGGTCACCACGCCGACCGGGACGCCGAGGATCTGCACGTCGGAGCCGGGATAGAGCCCGACCGCCGCGTCGAACTCGGCGGTGAACTCGGTGGTGTCGCGCAGCAGCCGCAGCCCGACCACGACACCGGTGACCACGAGCGCAAGGCCCGTGGCGATGGCGATCCAGCGGATCCGGGACCTTGTCGTCGCATTCATCGGGCGCCTCCCGGCTGGCAGTCGCGGACCACGTCGTTGTCGAGGACCGGTGCGTCGTCGGCATCGAAGAGGCCGCAGATGTAGGAGTCGATCCAGTGGCCGTTGCCCATCGCCGACGTGAGCATCCGGTAGTACGGCCCGAGCACCTTCAGCGCGTCGTTGAGGTGGCTCTGGTTGCGCCTCAGGACAGCGGACACACGGTCGAGCTTCTTCAGTGCCGGTGCCAACTGCTTCTCGTTGTCCCGCACCAGGCCCTGGAGCTCCTTGCCCAGCGTCACCGTGCTGCGCAGCATCGTGCGGATCGACTCGCGGCGGTTGGCCAGCTCGGTGAGCAACAGGTTGCCGTCGGAGACCAGCGCACCCAGTTCGTCGTTGCGGGTGGCGAGGGTGTCGGTGACCTCGTTGGTCGAGGCGAACAGCTTGCCCAGCTCGTCGTCGCGGCTGGAGATGGTGCGCGACAGCCGCGACAACCCGTCGACCATGCCCCGCACCGATTCCGGGGTGTTGGCGAACACCTCGGACATCGTGTTCAGGCTCTCCTCGAGCTGGGCGGTGTCGATCTCGCCGATGGTGGAGGACAGGTCGGAGAAGGCCGCGTTGACGTCGTACGGCGTCGTGGTGTGCTCGAGCGGGATCGGACCGTCGAGAGCCTCGGCGCCGAGTGGGTCGATGGACAGGAACTTCTTGCCGAGCAGGGTCTTGATCTTGACCGCCGCGGTGGACTGGTCGCCGACCTCGACGCCCTTGACCCGGAAGGTCACCAGCACCTGCTTGCCGACGAGCTCGATGTCGGCCACCTTGCCGACCTTGACGCCGGCGACCCGGACCTCGTCGCCGGCGTGCAGCCCGGCGGTCTCCGCGAGGTAGGCCTGGTGGCGGTCGCCGCCGCCGATGACCGGCAGGTCCTCGGCGTAGAAGGTCGCGAAGAAGGTCGCGACGAGGGCGACGAGCCCGATCACGGCGATGACCACGCGGTTGCGTTCGGCGAACGAGGTCGGATAGCGCTTCGTCATCACTTGCACCTCCCGGCGACGGGCTGGACGCCCAGGTCGCCGTAGTAGCCCTCGGGCAGCGGGATCCGGCCCTCGATCGAGCAGACGTAGAAGTTCACCCAGGAGCCGTAGCTGGTCAGGCGGCCGACCCGGTCGAGCTTGGTGGGGAGCGTCCGGAGGAACTTCGCGATGACGTCCTCGTTGTCGGCGAGCACGGCGGACAGGTCGCCCAGCGCCTTGATCGAGCCCTTGAGCGGCGCCCTGCCCTCCTGGAGCAGTCCGGCGACGCTGTCGGACAGGTCGCTCATCCCGTCGATGGTGGAGCCGATGGTCTCGCGGTCCTCGGCGAGTCCGCTGACCAGCTGCTGCAGGGTGACCAGGGTCGTGTCGAGCTGCCCGGAGCGCTCCTCCACGACGCCCAGCACCGAGCTCAGGTTGGTGATCAGGTCACCGATCACCTGGTCGCGATCGGCCAGTGTGGAGGTGAGGCTGGCGGTGCTGCTGAGCAGGCCTTCGACGGTGGGGCCCTCGCCCTGGAAGACGGCGATGATCTGCCCGGACAGCTCGTTGACGTCCTCGGGGTCGAGGAGCCGGAAGAGCGGCTGGAACCCGTTGAACAGCACCGTGAGGTCCAGCGCCGGCTCGGTGTCGTCGAGGTCGAAGACGTGCCCCGCGGCCAGGCGTTTGCCGGGCACCTCCGCCGGCTGTACGGCGACGTAGCGCTGGCCGACGAGGTTGCGGAACCGCAGCTGGGCGGTGGATCCCTCGCTCAGCGGTGCACTCTCGGAGACGGTGAACGTCACGCGAGCGGTGCGTCCGTTGGCGATCTCGATGTCGGTGACCGTGCCGACCTTGACCCCCGCCATGCGGACGTCGTCGCCCTTGTTGAGGCTGGTGGCGTCGGTGAACAGGGCGACGTACTCGTCGCTCGGTCCGCTGCTGCTGTTGCGGATCGTGCCGGCGAGCGCGAGCGTCGCGAGCACGGTGGCGATCGCGAAGACCAGCGACTTGGTCAGCGTCGTTGCGAACTTCTGGTTGCGGCTCATCGGACCTCCACCTCGGCTCCACGGAGCAGCGGTCCGACCAGCAGGCTGCCCCAGGCGGGGTAGGCACGCGGGCTGACCCCGACGGTCGGCGCCATCAGCTCGGCGATCAACTGGTTCTCGGCGGGCGAGTTGGCCTCACCGAGGCCGGCGCCGGCCGCGAACGTGTTGCGGATCCGGTCGCTCGGCGGAGGGGGAACCTGCTCGGGCGTGTCCGCGGAGGGAACCTGACGGTTGCCGCCGACGGGCTTGACGCTGCCGTCCTGGTAGGGACAACGCGGCTTGCCCTGTGTCGCGTAGCGCGGGTCGTCGCGGCCCAGCAGGTACTTCCCCCGCGACGGCGTGACGTTGAGGACCACGTGCACTCCGGGTTCGTTGGTGCCCTTGCCGAGGGTCTTGTCCATCACCGGGATGAAGTCGCGCAGTGACTTGAACAGGCACGGGAACTGGGCGGCGTACGGCGCCACCGCCTCCAGCGCCCGTCGGCTCTGCTCCGACAGCACGGTGATCGTGGACTGGTTCGCAGCGACGAACTCGCGGGCGTCGTCGGCCGCGACGATGACATTGGCGAACAGGTCGTTCACCTCGGTGCGCTGGTCGACGAGGGTCGCGGACGTCGTGGTCATGCTGTCGAGCGCGTCGATCAGGTCCGGCGCGGCGACGGCGTAGGTCTCGGCGACCCGGCCGAAGGACTCGAGGTCGTCCATCATCTGCGGCGCGAGCGGGTTGAGCTTGTGGAGGTAGTCACCCCAGGCGACCATCGTGGTGCCGATGTCGTCGCCGTTGCCGCGCAACATGAGGGCGAGCTCGCCGAGCATCGCGGAGAGCTTGTCGGGCTGGATCGCCTGCAGGACGGGCAACAACTGGTCGAAGACCTCTTCCAGCTCGACGGCGGCGGACGAGGCGTCCTGGGCGATGGTGTCGCCGGCCTCGAGCTTGTCGTCCCCCTTTCCAGCGGTCGACGGGACCACGAGGGCGACGTAGCGCTCGCCGAACAGGGTCTTGGGCAGCAGGCGCGCGGTGGTCGTGGTCGACAGGTCGTCGAGCACGTCGGGCTGGAGCGCGAGCGTGAGGGTCGCTCCCCCGTCGCGGGGTTCGATCTTGTCCACCGTGCCGACGGGCACGCCGTTGAGCTTCACGTCGGAGCCTTCGAGCAGGGCGTTGCCGAGGGTGCCGGTGGTGAGGGTGATCTCGGCGCGGTCGGTGAACACCTGGTTGTAGGCCAGCCAGGTGCCGGCGAGGATCGCGAGCACCAGCGCGATGTAGCCGACGCCGAGGGCGGCATCCCGCGCGCGGCCGAGACTCATCACGCCGCTCATCCGGCGATCCTCACCGTCGTCGTGGTGCCCCACATCGCCATCGACAGGGCCAGGTCCAGCAGCGCGACGACGACCAGCGTGCGTCGTACGGACTGACCGACGGCCAGTCCCACCCCGGCGGGACCGCCCTTGGCGAAGAACCCGAGCCGGCAGTGGATCAGGATGATCAGGACCGCGAACACGAGCACCTTGCCGAAGGACAGCAGGATGTCGACCGGTGGCAGGAAGAGCTGGAAGTAGTGGTCGTAGGTGCCGGCGGACTGGCCGCGCAGCTGGACGGTGACCAGCCGGCTTCCGGCGTACGACGTCAACAACCCGATCACGTAGAGCGGGATGATCGCGATGAAACCGGCGACGACCCGGGTGGACACGAGGAACGGGACGGCGTCGAGCCCGATCACCTTGACCGCGTCGATCTCCTCGCTGATCCGCATCGCTCCGAGCTGGGCGGTGAAGCCCGCGCCGACGGTGGCCGACATGGCGAGTGCGGCGACGAGCGGCGCGATCTCGCGGGTGTTGAAGTAGGCGGAGATGAAGCCGTTGAGCGCGCTGGTGCCGATCTGGTCGAGGGCGGCGTACCCCTGCAGCCCGACGACGGTGCCGACGAACAGGCTCATGCCGGTCATCACGCCGACGGTGCCGCCGATGACGGCGAGCGCGCCGGTGCCGAAGCTGACCTCGGACAGGACCCGCCAGATCTCCTTGGGATAGAGGCGGATCGCCTTGGGGATGCCGGCGATGACGGTGCCGTAGAAGCGGACGTCGCGGCCGCTCTGGACCAGGCCGTCGAGGCGGCGGTCCCACCACGGGCGCTGGGGTACGACGACGTGGCCGGCCTTGCGGCTGGGCGGCCGGCCCCAGGTGGGCGGAATGCCCCCGTTGCCTGGCGGGCCTGTTGGTGGCCGGGTGCCGATCGCCATCTCAGGCTCCCTTCCCGGGGACGAGCTCGAGGTAGAGCGTGGTGATCACGAAGTTCACGAAGAACAGCAGGAGGAAGGTCACGACGACGGACTGGTTGACCGACTCCCCCACGCCCTTCGGCCCGGGGCGGGTGTTGAGGCCGCGGTAGGCGGCGACGACGCCGGCGAGGAAGCCGAAGATCACGGCCTTGAGCTCGCCGACCCACAGGTCGGAGATCTGCGCGAGTGCGGTGAAGCTGGCGAGGTAGGCGCCCGGCGTACCGCCTTGCACGACGACGTTGAAGAAGTAGCCACCGAGGACTCCGACGACGGACACGAGCCCGTTGAGCAGCACGGCCGCCATCACGCAGGCGAGCACGCGCGGGACGACGAGCTGTTGCACCGGATCGATGCCGATCACCTTCATCGCATCGATCTCGTCGCGGATCGTCCGCGACCCGAGGTCGGCACAGATGGCCGCACCTCCGGCTCCCGCAATGACCAGCGTGGTGACGATCGGCGCTGCCTGTTGCACGACGGCCAGGACCGAGGCCGCGCCGGTGAAGGACTGCGCGCCGACCTGGACGGTGAGGGTGCCGAGCTGGAGGGCGATCACGGCGCCGAACGGGATGGCGATCAACATCGCGGGGACCCAGGAGACGCTGGTGACGAACCAGAACTGGTCGAGAAGCTCGCGGGCCGCGAAGGGCCGGCGGAAGGTGGCGCGGATCGTGTCGAGGGCCAGCGCGAAGAAGGCGCCGACCTGGTCGAGCGAGCGCGAGACGGGATCGGGGCGCTTCACGGAAGGTGGTCGATCTACCTCCTCGTCGTCGGCGATGTACAGCGACGACTCCCCGGACGCGACTCTCCGGGCGTGCCGTTCGGTGGCCGGGCGCGGGAGACCACTGGCGGGAAGCAGCTGGCGCGGCAGGACCTCGATCGCGCGGGCACCGGCACGCACCATCGTGTGGGCACCGACGGCGTCGGCCGGGTAGCCGTAGGCGTCGAGCACGGGCGCATTGACGCTGTGGTCGACCTCCTCGCTCATCCCGATTGGGCCGACCGGGTCACCGGCCATGAACTGCGACACGACCGGGTGGTCGGTGAGCAGGAACTGCTCACGCGGGCCGTACATCACCAGCTGGCGGCGGTACAGCATGCCGAGGTTGTCGGGCAGGGTGCGGGCCAGCTCGATGTTGTGGGTGACGACCAGCATGGTCGCGTCGGTCTGCGCGTTCACGTCGAGCAGCAGCTGCGCGAGGTTCGCCGTACGGACCGGGTCGAGGCCCGAGTCGGGCTCGTCGCACAGGATGATCTCGGGCTCGGTGACCAGCGACCGCGCGAGACCGGCGCGCTTGCGCATGCCGCCCGAGATCTCACCGGGGAGCTTGTGCTCCTGGCCGAGGAGTCCGACCATGTCCAGCTTGTTCAAGGCGATCTGGCGCACCTCCGCCTCGGACTTGTGGGTGTGGGCCCGCAGCGGGAACGCGACGTTGTCGTAGACGCTCATCGATCCGAACAGGGCACCGTCCTGGAAGAGCACGCCGAACTTCTTGCGCAGGTCGAGACGGTGCGATTCCTTGGCCGTCATCATGTCGACACCGTTGACCAGGCATTGCCCGTACTCCGGGCGGAGCAGACCCATCAGCGACTTGAGGAAGACCGACTTGCCCGTCCCCGACGGGCCGAGCAGCGCCGTGATCTCACCGGGCGCCAACGTCAGCGTGACGTCGCTCCAGATGTTCTGGGAACCGAAGCTCTTGGTGAGTCCGGTGACCTCAACGGTGCCGCCCATGGCGGGTCTCCTGCCTGTCGGTGTTGATGCGGGTGTTCATGGCGCGACCGCGGGGTCGCTGCTGGTGGTCGTGGCGGTGCTGGGTTCGGTGGGTTCGCTGGTCGGCCCGTCGGTCGGGTCGCTGGTTTCTCCCGTCGGTACGTCCGTCGGTTCCGTGGTCGTCTCCGTTGCCGACGGAGTGGCCGACGGAGTGGTCGATGGAGTGGTCGACGGGGTGGCTGACGGGGTGGCCGACGGGCTCGGTTGCGGGGTCCGGACCGTGCTGGACACGACGCTCCGCGCCTGGATGTCCCGGCAGGCACACAGATCGGGCAACACCGGCAGCGGACTCACGGGCACCGTCGGAGCGGGCAGCCGTGCCGCCTCCTCGTCGTACTGCCGGACGAGCGCGAGGACCGTGCGGACGAAGCCCGGCGCCGGGTGGTACGACGCGAGGGCCGGCACCAGGTCCCACAACGACGCGAGGTTGCGTCCACCGGCGCAGAGCAGGACCGCTGCCGCCAGGGCGGCGTCGTCGACGTCCTGCGGGTTGCGGACCCCGTCGTCGTCGGCGTCAACCGCGACGACGGCCCAGGTGGCGGGCAGCAGCCGCATCGGCCCGACGGGCGCGTCCCGCAGCTCGTTGCCGTCGACCTTGCCGAGGTCGGTGTCCGGGATGTCGAGGAGCTCCCCCACGGCCGGGCCGCGACCGTGGTCGGACTCGACGCGACCGATGGCGGCGAGCACCGTCCAGTCGAGTCCGCAGTCCGACGCGGCCGTCATGATCGCGGCAGCCCGCTGGTAGGCGGCGACCGCGTCCGGCGGGGCGGAGCCGAGCGACCCCGGGAAGTCGCTCGGCTCGCCAACCGCCTGCCGTCGTACGACGACTGCGGGTTCCACCGCGACCGCCGGAACCGCGTCGGAGACGAGGGCTGTTGCCTGGGAGGTCCCCTCCGACCGTTCCGGCGTCGCGGGGGCTGGGGCGGCCGATGCGACCCGGAGGACCTGGACCGCTCCCCCGACCAGACCGGTCGTCGCGAGGAGGACGCCGAGCACGACGGTGAGCACGGTGCGTGCCCGGTTCCCCCGCACGATGCGGTGGAACGCCTTCGTTGCCCGAGACATCGGCTCCCTCTCCCGTGACGGCCGTCACTCGGCCTGCGGCTCAGTCAAGGCTGACGGCGACACCGGGGCTAGGGCCTCGCCGCAATCTGTCCGCCCACCACACGGATGTTGTGATGCGCGTGACAACTTTTGGGATGGGAGCGCCGGAGCCACGACCGGTCCGCGGGGCGAAGGGGCCGGCGACGCGGGTCGTTGTCAGCCCGATGACAACCCGCTGGGCCCCGGAGGTCGAGGAGGTCGCGCGGCGACCGTCTCGAGACCCCGAAACCGCCATTCCTGTTGAGGAATGACGGTTCCGGTGGGGGTCAGTGTCAGCGCGGAGTCAGGACAACGTCAGCGGACTGCTGCCTGCAGGCGGGACGTTGGTGAGTTCGCCTTGCAACACCGCGTGGTCACCAACCTGGAAGTCGAGAGTGACGCACCAACTCCCCGACCAGTAAGTGACGATCAGCGCGGAGGTGCCCGGAGTGAATCGCTGTGTAGCGGTGTCGAAGGCGCCGTCGATCGTGCCCTCGAACTCCACCACACAGTTGACAGCAGTGAAGCCCATCTCGACCTCGTCGAGGCGGACGGGCCACGAAGTTCCGTTCGACGGACCCGTCACGGTAGTCCGCCAAGTAGGCTCCGCCGTGAAGTTGCTGAGTCCGTAGAGGGGGTTCGTGCACGTATCAGTCAGCGCACCCAGGTCGACGGCCTCGCCGCCGAACTCCCGCGCAACGCCCGGCATCGTGACTTGGCCAGCGACGTCGAAGCGCGAACAGGTGAAGCTCTGGTTGATCTCTTCGAAGTGAACCCTGACGTTGGTGCCCACCAGATTGAGCGAGGGCCCACCGGTCGGCGTGTAGTCGGTCGCCGCGTGAGCCCCCGCCGACATTGTCGTGACCATCGCAGCGCTGGCCATCGCAACCGCCAAGGCACGCAACGGCTGCCGAGTTCGAGTCTGGACCATCATCACTGGTCACCTTCCGGAAGCGGCGGACGCACCGGCAAGGCCGGGGCAGGCAGCGGGCACGCAGTTGCGTTGCACTTGGTGAGGTCGTTCAGGTCAACGGTGCTGTCGTTCTGCCCGACCAAGGTGGACTGCACCAGCCGGACCGGGTTGTTGGGTCCCGACGCCATGGTGGTCATCAAGCGACTCAGGTCTTCTCCGCCCGTCCCGCAACCGGTGAACGGCGGAACCGTGACCCCCGTCGACGCGGGAAACGTCCTCCCGTTGTCCGGCCCGTAGTAGGGCGAGTCCAGCGGGCGGATGGTGCCCGGGTGAAGGCCGTCAAAGGCACCGACAGGGCCGCCTGTGTTGGGGAAGTAGCCACCGAGTCCGGTCTCCCCCCACAACTGGAGGTCAGCGGGGCGGACCGTGCGACACGTGGCACCGAGGTCGATCGCGACACCGTCCACCTTCAGGTCGCTCAGGGTGATCTCCACCTTGCCTTCGACCAGGGCCGTGACAGGGGGAGCGTCGAAAGTGGGGTCGCAGCCGATGTTCGCACCCACATTGGTGTGCCAGATGTGCACGGCGAAAGGCTGGACTCGGCCGCTCACGCGGGGAGTCCTCAATGTGAGGGTGACTTCCGCAGGAACTGATCCAAAGGCCAGCAGCCGAACGCGGGTGGAGGCAACTTTGCCGACGTCGACGCCACCCGACCTCAAGGGGGCGACTGGATACAGCAAGGATTTGAAGTAAAGGCCTCGCTTCTGCGTCGTGAGGTCGGCGCTGGCACATTCCGGCTGATAGAACGGATCAGGCAGGCAGGGTCGGCCGCGCGCACAGAGCCCTTGAAACGCTGTCGGGTTGTCCGGCGGCGAGTTGAAGAGGTTGGCGTAGAGGATTCCCCAGATCGGACTGTCAGGTCGGATCGTGATGTACATCTTCGAGCGCCTCACGACGGTCCCCTGGGAGTTGGTGACCACGCCACCCTGACCGGTGCCGATCGCCGTCTGGGGCAGCTCGTCCTCACCGGGCACCGGATCACCCGGTGCACTGCTGCTCGGCGTGGACAGCAGCAGCGACACCACAGCCACGACACACGCGACGGCGACGGCATGGCGTCGGGTGGCGCCGAGACGCCTGGTTCGAGCTCGCATGATGACTGCTGACCTCCGAGTGGGCTGATGGGGACGGTAGTACACAAATCACCGAAGGCCGGTGGTGCAGGTCGCGTCGGGCGACCCGCACCACCGGCTCCGGATCAGGGCATCACCGTCACGGGTTGGAGATGTCCAGGGCAGTGCTGCCGGCCGGCGGCGTGTTGGTCCAGTAGCCGCCGACAGCGATGGTGTCGCCGGGCTGCAGGTCCAGAGTCACGCACATGGAGCCGGTGGGGGCTCCGGCGCCGCCATCGATGGTCAGGCCCGACGCACCAGTGTTCGGGGTGAACCGCTGGTTGCTGTCGTCGAACTTGCCGTTGACGACCCCGGTGACGCCGAAGGTGCAGTTGGCGGCGGTGACCGTGGCCTTGACGTTCTTCAGGCGGGCCGGCCACGACGTGCCAGTGGCGTCGCCCGTGACAGCGACGGTCCAGGTGCCGACCGGGGCGACGGTCGTGGCACCGGCGAGCGGGTTGGTGCACCCGCTCGAGGACAGCGTGCCCAGCGTGCCGCCGTCGGCGCCGTACGCACGACTCGATCCCGAGCTGATGATCGATCCGCTCAGGTTGAACGTGGAACAGGTCAGCGTCTGCGCAGCCTCGATGTCGGTGAAGCTGACGCTGGTGCCGACGAAGTTGGCGCTCGGGCCACCCGTGGGGGTGTAGGTGGTCGCAGCCTGGGCGGACGTTGCGGTCATGGCCAGGACGGCGGAGGCCGCGGCCGTGGTCGCCAACATGGTGCTGACGAACCGGTTGGACTTCTTCATGGGGTTTCTCCTTGGGTGGTGGGGGTGTTACCTGTGGAGCAGTCGGTGGATGCAGGCATCAGGCCGGCGGACGCGGGTTGTTCAGGTTCAGCTCGAGCGTGTTGTCGGTGCCGGGCACGAGCGAGTTGATCGGGATCGAGCCGAACCACGGGAAGAACCCGGGGATGTCGAAGAAGTTCAGCGGCGTGCAGCCGGTGAAGTTCCCGATCGTGTACGTCGCCGTGACCGGGCCGCCGGCGTTGATGGTGAAGTAACCGGTCGGCGGCGTGGTGCTGTTGTCGATCGGGCTGCTGGCGTTGATGGTGACCGGGTTGATGGTGTGGCAGTTGCTGCCCACGGCCAGCGGCCACCAGATGCCGAACACCTTCGCCTCGACGTTGCTCAGCCTGATGTCGTACTTGACCTGCGTCTCGAGGTCGAGCGCCTGGCGCGGTGAGGGCAGCTTCGTCAGGGTCCCGGTGACCGGTCCGACCTGGGTCATCGTGACCGTGGCCCGGCTCGGGATGCCGAAGATGCTGAAGGACATCACCTTGCTGGGGATCGCCATCGTGCCGTCGACGATCGGCGTCGGCAGCGGCGCCGTGGTGTCGATGGTGACCTCGATCGTGGTGGGGCCGAGGGCCATGTCGGCGTCGATCTGGGCGCCGATGTGGGTGGAGCCGACGGCGTCGTACACGACGGAGAGGTGGTTGGGGTTGGTCTCGTCCGCGTGCGCCACCGGCTGGGAAAGCGCCGCGGTGGCGGCAACGAGCGCGAAGGCGCTCGCCACGACGGCCGAGCGCCTGCGTGCCTGGGGAAGAACGTTCACTGGATCTCCTGGGGGGTCGGGGTGGGATCACCGTCACCGTGGGAGCCAGCGGCTTCCACGGTCAACGGAAAGGACGGGCAACAGCCCGAAATCCGGACGCCTGCCCGGAAAACAAGGTCAGGAGCGGGCCGCACGAGCAGCCACCTCCTCGCGCCAGCGAGGCAGGCTGGCGTGCAGCGCGACAACGATCGCGGCATGGGCAGCGGGGTCCTCGATGGCCGTTCCGACGAGCTGCTTGCCCGCCCGGAGCCGGTCGTGCGCGGTCTGCCGTGCGACGTGGTGTCGGGTCGCGATCACCGAGAGCGGCTCTCGCGACTCCAGCCAGGTCAGCAGCACCTCGCCGACCTCGACCCGCCGCGTCGGCCTGAGGTCCCGCAGGCCGGCGAGGTACTTCTCGACGAGGACCTCGGTCAGGGCCGGCCGCCCGGTGATGAGGAGCTCGGCAGCGACGTCGACACACGACGTGATCGGCGCGTCGCTCCCGATGAGACCGGCCCGCAGTCCTGCAGCGGCCTGACGGGCGAGCTGCAGGGCGTCACCGATGTCGTACGGCGGCCGGGCGGGCCCGGTGACGACGCGGTCGCCGGGCGCGAGCGCCAGCTCGTCGATCCGACGCTCGGGCACGAGCGCGCTCCGTCCGGTCCCCTCGACCAGGGCGTCGTCGATCGCGGCCACGGCGTGCGGCGCCCCCAGGCCCGTGATCCAGACGACCGGGACGTACGACGACGTGGTGTCGATGCCCGCGATGACGAGCAGCTCTTCGGGCACCGAGCCGGACGCGAACAGCGCGCGGGCGACCATGTCTCGTCGGGCCACCGGACCCAGCGCCATCATCGCGCGGGCCTGACGGTGCCCGGTCAGCGTCGCGTGGTGGACCTGGTGCAGGAACTGGCGCAAGCGGCACCGGACCAGGTCACGCTGCTCGGGAAGGTCGATCCGGGCGATGACGGGATCCGCCAGCCGGGACCGGTCCTCCACGACGCGCCGGAGGTCCTGGCTCAGTCGTACGGCGGAGTGACCGCGGACTGCGGCGCGCCGCCCCAGCCTCATCAGGACCGGACTCACCTGGCGCGCAGCGTCGTCGGACCGCCCGTCAGCGACGACGAACGCGCGGGTCGCGGCGAGGACCGAGCGGACCACGGCAGGCGGCAGCGCGTGGTCCGCGGAGTCGAGGTCGCGACACAACGCAGCGACCAGCGCATCGCCGTCGATGATGTCGGCCCACCCGCCGATCGCGCTCCCGAGCACCACGATCTCCCTCTCGTCCCTCCGGGGCCGTCAGTGACGACCGCCACATGAGCGAGCCACATCGCGAGCGACCGTCGCAAGGTCCCGCCCCGCAGGACGGCCGAAAGCGGTGCTCGCTTGTCAGGTGGGTGACAACGGTGGGTCGGGGAGGTGAAGAACGGCGCGGAAGGGCGGTGACGTCGCCCGGTGACCGACGCCGGAACCGGTCGTCAGCAGTCATTACTTGTCATGCACATGACAAATTCTCCCGCCGCTCGACCTGCGGAGGTATGTTCCACAGCACAGCGGCATGCAGAGGTGTTGGCTCCCATCGAGCCCGCTTCGCGCAGCGTTCGGGACAGCCGCACGGGAGGGGACAACCAGATGAATTCGGACGAGACCCGGAATCGGGTCTCGTTGCCGGGCTCTGCCCAGTGGATGATCAGCAGCCTCGAGGCAGAGGTGCGCCCGGTCGCCGAGCGGGTGACCCAGCAGGTGCGCACGACCGTCCCGGAGCTCGACGCCCCGGGCGACAGTCGGCTGCGCCAGCTCGTCTTCACGGCGATCCACAACGCCATGCGCCTGTTCGTCGACGAAGCGCTCGGGCGCGAGGTGTCCTACATGCCCGTCGAGGACATGTTCCGCAAGGTCGGCTACCGCGTCGCCGTACGAGGCCGCGACCAGGACCTGATCGACCAGGGCATGACGGTCGCAGTCGGCGAGATCCTCACCGAGCTGCGCGTGCGGGCGGCGGACAACGAGCTGTCGGCGAGCGCACTGAACACCATCAACGAGGCGGTGACGACGTTCGTCGCCCACCTGACCGCGCAGATCGGCGTCGGCTACCGGGCCGGGACCGAGGCGCGCAACACCGACACCGGCCTGGCCCGCGCCCGCCTCCTTGCCGCGCTGCTCGTGGCCGATGACGACGAGGTCGAGACGCAGGCGGCGGTCGCTGCGTGGGACGTTCCCGAGTCGATCACCGTCATCGCCGTCGAGGTGCAGGCGAACGAGCCGATCGGCGGCGACGCCCTCGGCCCCGAGGCGCTGACGCGTCCGGGTCGCTACCCGCAACCGGTCGTGTGTGCGACCGCCGACGCCGACGATGTCGTGGCCGCGATCAAGGCGGTGGCACCGCACACCCGGATCGCGGTGTGCTGGCCGGTTCCTCGAGCCGACACCCCCGCCGCCTGGACCTGGGCGACGCGAGCGGTGGAGCTCGTCGCCGCCAAGGTGATCCCGGCGCGACCGGTGATCGACTGCGTCCGCTTCCGTACCGAGATCTGGCTGCACGCCGAGCCGGTCCTGCGTCGCCAGCTCGCCCAGGAGCTGTTGCAGCCACTGTTCGGCGAGACCGAGAACTCCCGCGAGATCCTGTCCGAGACGCTGCTGGTCTGGCTGGAGACCCGCGACAGCGCGCCAGCGATCGCGGCCCGTCTCGGCGTCCATCCGCAGACGGTGCGCTACCGCTGGAAGCGGATCAACGAGCTGTTCGGCGACGCCCTCCACGACCCCGAGTTCGTGATCCAGCTGACCCTGCTGCTCAAGGCCAGCGTCCCGCTCTGGCTGGCCGGCGACCAGAGCGACTTCGAGCGCTTCCGAGAGCAGGAGGTCAGCTGATGCCGACCGGCGCATGGGGCGCCGCGCTCTGGGTCCTGGTGGCTGCCCTGCCCGCCGTGATCGCGTACGGCGTCCCGCTGACCCGTTGGGCGACGCGCTCCCGCGGCCGGTCGGCCGGCATCTTCTTCGACGACCCGGCCGCCCTCAAGGTCGGGCCGCGCGTCGACACCGTGCTCCTGGACCGGTGGGGCACGGTGACGACCGGACACCTGCGGGTGACCTCGGTCGATCCCTTCGAGGCCGACCACGACCGCAACCTGCGCTGGTTCGCCGGCGCGCTCGGCCACGCCGCCGAGGACCCCGTCGGCCAGGCCATCGCCCGCCTCGCGGCTCGCGGCAAGGTGAGCGGGATCGACATGCACGACGGGGTCGGGATCAGCGGCTCGGTCGACCGGCACCCCGTCCGGCTGGGACCGCCCGAGTGGCTCGGCATGGCGACGCGCGACGACGTCGGCGTCACCGTGGGCGTCCAGGTCGACTCCCGGCCGATCGGCTACATCACGGTCGCCGACGACGTACGCCCTGATGCGCGCGCGGCTGTCGAGCAGCTGCGCAGCGACGGGGTCGACCCGGTGCTGGTCTCGGACGACAGCGACCGCAACACCGGCCACCTGGCCGAGGCCTGCGGCATCGAGCACTGGCATGCCGCGACATCGCCTGCGCAGCAGTCGGGACTGGTCGCGGACTACCGCGGGCTCGATCGCGTCGTCGCGGTCGCCTCCCGGACCGCCGAGGACTCCGCCGACCTGACGCTGTCGGACACCGAGGACCTCAGCCACGGCATCCGGTTGAGCGACCTGGACGTCACCCGGATCGCTCGTGCCCTGAGCCTCACGCGGCGCGCCGCGCGGCGGCTGGTCGCGACCCGACGGGTCGGCATCGTGGTCGGCGCGACCGGCGCCGTCCTGGCGGGCTTCGGCGTGCTGTCACCGCTCCTCGCGGCGGGCTACGCCGTCGTCGGTTGCGCCGCGGTCGCGGCCGTCGCCACCCGGCCGTGAGATCAGGGCGCCGACGTGATGTCGATCGACTCGTCGCCGCCGACGCTGACGACCATCGAGACCTCGCCGGTCTCGCGGTCGGCCGCGATCCGCAGGTCGTAGGTGTAGACGTCGTCGGTCTTCGTCAGGGCGTCCTCGACGGCGGCGATCATCGTGGCGGCGTCGATGGTGGAGAGGTCGAACGGCCGCGGCTGGTAGTCGTCGTAGTGGCTCTTCTCGACGCGCAGCTCGTAACCGTCGACGTAGTCGTTGGTCTCGAAGTAGCGCGTCTCCCGGTTGTTGGGGTCGAAGTACTCCACCGTCAGGTTGTACTCGGACAGGCGCACCGACACGGCGTCCTTGCCCTCGACCTCCAGCGCCAGCGCGAGGCCGTCGCCGACGAACTCCTCGTTCAGCAGGGAGGTGTCGACATCCCCGCTGATGCCGTCGTCGTCACTCGAGTTCGCCGCGACGATGATCCCGACGACGACGGCGAGGCTGACGACCACGATCAGGAAGCCCACCCAGCTGCTGAGCTTCACCCCGGCCCCGGCCTTCGCCTTCGGCGGCATGACCTTCGACGTCGAGGTCGACCTCGATCTCGCCTTCTGCTTCGGCTTCGCCGTGGGCGTGGCGACGGGCTGGCCGGTCTCGTCCCGCTTCTCGACAGGGGGCTTGTACCGACTCCACCGCCGCCTGTTCGCCATGCAGAGACCCTACAAAACGCCCTTCCGCTCGGCCTCGGCCACCAGGTGCCTCACCTTCTCCAGCGAACCGCACCCCTCGTCGATCAGCTGGTTGCGGCGAGCAGACCACTTCTCGCCGAGCTCGCGTCGTACCTTGTCGGACACCTCCGACCGCGCGGGCTCGATGATGCTCAGCTCCTCCTCCGCGATGTGGTGGGCGATGAGGTTGCTGAGCTCCTCGACCGCGTCGACGAAGGCCTGGGTGTCGGTGCCCTTGAGCTCGAGGACGGCGAGCAGCGCCTGGGTGCCCTCGGCGTGCTCCTCCTTGCCGTGCTCGATGTCGTGCCCGTCGACGTCGCCTGCCTTGCGGCGCAGGACGGGATAGACGAGGTCCTCCTCGGCCTCGCTGTGGGCAACGAGGACATCGGCGAAGGCCCGGCGTACGGCGTCGCGGTCCGCGGTCGCCTGGCGCAGCTGGGACAGGAGGTGCTCGAAACGGCGGTGGTCGTCGGTGATCAGGTCGAGGACGTCACCCGAGGTGGGGCGGCCCAGGTCGATGGCAGTGGTCATGGAGCCGCAGGTACCCGAAGTCCCTCGAGGTATTCGTGGACCAGCGACACCGCCGACGCGCCCTCACCGCTGGCCGAGGCGACCCGTTTCATCGAGCCCGACCGGATGTCGCCGGCGGCGAAGATGCCCGGGACGCAGGTCGCGAGGTTCTCCGGCGGCAGGTCGTCGACCCAGCACTCGGTGGGTACGTCGCGCCCGGTCAGGACGAACCCGTGGCCATCACGTCGTACGTCGTCGGGCAGCCAGTCGCAGTGCGGCGCTGCACCGATCAGCAGGAACAGCCCGCCCGCGTCCACGCGTTCCTCGACCCGGGTGCGGACGTCGCACAGCTGCAGCCAGCCGAGCTGGCCGCTGTCGTCGGGGCCGCCGTCGATGATCTCGGTGCACGACCGCACGCTGATCCGCGGGTTCCACTCGATCTCGTCGATGAGGTAGCGCGACATCGTGGCGGCCAGGTCCTCGCGGCGGATCAGGATCGTGACCGAGCGGGCGAAGCGGGCCAGGTGGACGGCAGCCTGGCCGGCGGAGTTGCCGCCGCCGACGACGTACACGTCGCGCTCCTCCATCTCGCGCGCTGCCGTCATCGCGGCGCCGTAGTTCACGCCGGCGCCGACGAGGTCCTCGAGCGGTGCGACGCCGAGGCGGCGATAGGCGACGCCCGAGGCGACCATCACGGCGCGGGCCCGCACCGATCCGCCGGCGGTGACGAGGGTGTGCGGGGCGCCGTCGACGCCGGGCACCAGCTCCTCGACCGGCCAGCCGGTGAAGAAGCGGGCCCCGAAGCGGATCGCCTGGACCCGGGCACGCTGCCCCAGCCGCATCCCGGAGATGCCGCGGGGGAAGCCGAGGTAGTTGCGGATCATCGAGCTGGTGCCGGCCTGGCCACCGATCACCTCGGACTCGAGCACGATCGTGCTCAGGCCCTCCGAAGCGCCGTACACGGCGGCCGCCAGGCCGGCCGGACCGGCGCCCACGACGGCCAGGTCGACGACCGTGTCGACCTCGATGTCCGACGGGCGCCCGTAGATCAGGGCCGCGAGCTCGCGGACCGAGGTCGGCGCGATGATCGGGTGCTCGGCGAAGGGCCGCGAGGACAGGTGGACCAACGGGTACGTCGGCGTGCCGTCGTAGAGCGCAATCGCCTCCTGGCCCTGCGGGCTGTCGGGCGGGTAGGTGCGGTGCGGGAAGCCGGTGCGGTCCAGGAAGTCGCGGATGGCCAGGGCCAGCGGCGAGCTGTCGGGCGTGATCAGCCGGACGGTGTCGATCACCGACGCGGCCACGGTGGCGCCCCAGTCGCTCAGCAGCTCGACGATGGCGTAGTGGAACTCCTCGTCGCGTCGGCCCTGCGGCAGCATGAGGTAGGTGTCGAACTTGCCCTTCTGCAGGTACGGCCGGAGGGTCACCGAGTCGCTGGCGAAGCGCGAGATCGGGATCGCGACGACGCGGCGCGCGGTCGGGACGAGCGTGCGCCACTCGTGCATCGCCATCAGCACGTCCTGGTCCGACAGCTCGGACTCGGTGACGATCATCGCGACCGCCTGCCCGCTGTCGACCGCTGCCCGCAGCGCGCTGCTCGCCTGGGTGGCCGTGGTGGCGGCGCGGACGTCGTAGTCGTGCTCGTAGCGACGGAACTGCTCGGTCAGGACGTCGATCTCGTCGGCGGAGACGAGGAGGATGAGGGGATCGCTCACCCCTCCATCCTCCCCGACGTGTCCAGTCAGATCACGAGGTTGAGCGCGAGCACGAAGACCAGTCCGGTCACCGACAGCAGCGTCTCCATCGCCGACCAGGTCTTGAGGGTCTGCCCGACGCTCATCCCGAAGTACTCCTTCACCAGCCAGAAGCCGGCGTCGTTGACGTGGGAGAAGAACACCGAGCCGGCGCCGATCGCCAGCACCATCAGGGAGACCTCACCGCTGGAGAGCTGCGTGGTCAACGGTGCGAGGAGTCCGGAGGCCGTCACGGTGGCGACCGTGGCGGAGCCGGTCGCGAGCCGGATGAGTACGGCGACGAACCACGCCAGCAGCAGGACGGAGATGTTCGAGTCGGCGACCCGCTCGGCCACGATCGTGCCGATCCCGGTGTCGACCAGGGACTGCTTGAAGCCACCACCGGCCGCGACGATCAGCAGGATGCCGGCCACCCCGGGCAGCGAGGACTCGAGCGACTTCGCGACACCGTCGCGTCCCATGCCCGACCCGAAGCCGAGGGTGAACATGCCCACCACGACGGCGATCGCGAGGGCGATCAGCGGGGTGCCGAGCACGTCGAGGGTACGGCGCAGCGGGGCGGTCGCGTCGTCGATGAAGATGTCGGCCATCGCCTTGCCCATCATCAGCACCACGGGCAGCAGCACGGACGCGAGCGTCACGACGAAGCTCGGTCGGCGGTCGAACTCGCGCTCCGGGGCGTCGAACCGCTCGGGCACCGCCACGTCGACGTACCGCCCGACGAGACCGAAGACCGGGCCCGCGATGATCACCGTCGGGATGGCGACTGCGACGCCGAGGGCGAGGGTGGTGCCGAGGTCGGCGCCGAGGTAGTCGATCGCCGTGAGCGGGCCGGGGTGCGGCGGCACCAGGCCGTGCATGGCGGAGAGGCCGGCGAGCGCGGGGATGCCGATGGTGACCAGCGACTGGCCGGACCGGCGGGCCACGAGGTAGATCACCGGCATCAGCAGGACCAGGCCGATCTCGAAGAACATCGGCAGCCCGATGATCGCGCCGACCAGCGCCATCGCCCACGGCAGGGCGCGGGGCGAGGCGTGCCGGATGATCGTGTCGACGATCTGGTCGGCTCCCCCGCTGTCGGCGAGGATCTTGCCGAACATCGCTCCGAGCGCGATCAGGATGCCGACCCCGGCGGCCGTGGTCCCGAAGCCGCCGGTGAAGCTGGCCAGCGCGACCTCCACGCTGACCCCGGCCGTGATGCCGACAGTGATGGCGCCTGCGGTGAGGGCGAGGAACGGGTGGATCTTGCCGACGATGATCAGCGCGACGATGACGCCGATGCCGAGCAGGGCCGCGGCGAGCAGGCGGCCTTCGGACGCGACCGGATCGACGAGGTCGGTGCCGGCGGCGAGGACGAGATGAGCGGACATGGGGTGGTTCTCCTCAGTCGGTCGGTGCCGCGGTGCGGTCGACGTATTCCTGGACGATGGCGTCGACGTCCTGGTCGACATTGATGACGAGGCCGGCCTCATCGCTCCCGAGCGGTTCGAGCGTGTCGAACTGCGAGTCGAGCAACGAGGCCGGCATGAAGTGACCTGGCCGGCTGGCCTGGCGCCGCGCGATGACCTCACGCGACCCGTGCAGGTGGACGAACGCGGTGCGCGGGGCGTGCGCGCGGAGCTGGTCGCGGTAGGCGACCTTGAGCGCGGAGCAACTGATCACGCCACCCTGCGCGTGCCGGGCGAGCCACTCCCCGATCGCCTCCAGCCAGGGGTGGCGGTCGGCGTCGTCGAGCGCGTGGCCGGCGGTCATCTTCGCGATGTTGGCGAGCGGGTGGAAGTCGTCGGCGTCCGCGAACGGCACCCCGAGGCGTTGCGCGAGCGCCGCGCCGACGGTGGACTTGCCCGATCCGGACACGCCCATCACGACGACCTGCCCGACGGCCTGCGGGTTCATGCTGGTCATGTCGCCTCCTGCGGACGTGTCCTGATGTGTTGGCCGTCACAGTGTGCGATGATTAATCTGGTTTTATCAAGACCTTGACCCAATAAATCTGATTATTGGAGGAACGATGGCTCGCACCGCGCTGCACGACAACGTGCTCGATGCCCTCGGGCAGCGGATCGTCAGCGGCACCCTGGCCGCCGGCACGGTGCTGACCCTCGACACCATCGACAGCGAGTACGACGTCAGTCGCTCCGTGTCGCGCGAGGCGGTCCGGGTGCTCGCCTCGATGGGCATGGTCGCCTCGCGACAGCGGGTCGGCCTGACCGTGCAACCGCGGACGTCGTGGCAGGTCTTCGACCCGCGGCTGATCCGCTGGCGCCTCGAGTCGGACGACCGCGTTGCCCAGCTCCGCTCCCTGGGCGAGCTGCGCAGCGGATTCGAGCCCGTCGCAGCCGGACTCGCCGCCATCCGGGCCACGCCCGAGCAGTGCGGTGCGCTGTCGGCCGCGGCCAGCGACATGGTCGTCCACGGGCGCTCCGGCGACCTCGAGGCCTTCCTCGAAGCTGACGTCCTGTTCCACCAGATCGTGCTCGAGGCGTCCGGCAACGAGATGCTGGCCGCCCTCGACGGCGTCGTCGCCGAGGTCCTCACCGGCCGCACCCACCACCACCTGATGCCCACGAACCCCAAGGACGAGGCCATCGACCTGCACGTCGAAGTGGCCCGCGCGGTGCGCTCGGGCGACGCCACCGCGGCCCGGGCCGCCATGGCGGCGATCATCGAGGAGGCCACCGATGCGGTGGTGAATGTCGACACCGATGAGGGTGGTGGCCCGGATTCGACTAATGTCGGTTGAGCCATGGAGAACACGCCGGAACTTGCTGACCTGATTGATCTCATCAAGGCCGAGGAGCACACCGTCGAGGAGGTGCTCCCGGGCGTGCTGCACGTGAAGGGCCGGTTCTCCAACCCGGAGCGCATCGCCCTGCGTGCCGCGGCCGACGCGGGTGACCGCCCGATCGCGGTCTGGGCCACCAGCCACCGCGACGACTGGACCCTCATCGCGTGGGACCGCCCCGACCTGGTCGCCGTCAACCAGCGCGGCCAGACGCCTCAGCGCTGGCGCCACCGCGAGCTGCCCCCGACGCTGAACCCGGACGCCCAGACCTTCCTCGAGGGCGCGTCCTCGTCGTTCGACATCGAGACCCGGCCCAAGCACCAGCCGACCACCTCGGCCCGCGCCGTGCTCGCCCGCTTCGGGATCACCGACCCGCCCCCGCCGGGCTGGGTCGCGCCGGTCGTCGAGGTCCCGACCCCGGTCGAGAAGGTCGTGCCCGTCAAGGCACCCCGCGCGCCCCGCGCCACGAAGGCCGCCGTGCCCCGCACCCCGGCCAAGCCGGCCAAGTCGGACGTCGTCTTCAAGATCTGCCCGACCTGCTTCATGGCGCTCCCGTCCACGGGCGTCTGCGACAACGGCTGCTGAGCACCAAGGTCGTCGAGTAGCGCGAGCCGCAAGGCGAGCGCGTATCGAGACGCGCCATGCTGGTGTCATGAGCGAAACCTCCACTGCTCCCACCACCCTGCGCGCGATCTCGCGCGTCGGCATCGCCATCGCACTGGTCGGCGCGCTGATCCAGCTGGTCCTCGGGATCTACTACCTGGCGATGGCGCACTCGCCGTCCCCCAACGAGCTGCCCATGGGCATCGTCGGCAGCCAGGCCCAGCAGGACCAGCTGACCGAGCAGCTCGAGGCCGACGGCGCCTTCAAGGTCGAGCCGTACGACGACGCGGCCGCGCTGACGCAGGCGATCCGCGAACGCAAGGCCTACGGCGGCGTTGCGTTCGAGGGACAGTCCCCCACGCTCTACGTCGCCTCCGCGGCGTCCCCGTCGGTGGCCAACCTGTTCAAGGCGAAGTACACCGCGGCCTACCAGGACGAGATCGCCTCGCAGGTCGAGTCCCTCACCGCGGCCGGTGCCGCCGTCCCGGTCGCCACGCTCGCGGCCCTCACGACGCCGCCACCGGTGACGGACGTCGTACCACTGCCGAAGGAGGACAGCGGCGGCAGCTCGCTGGGCTTCGTCATCCAGGCGCTGTGCCTGGGCGGGTCCATCGCGTCGCTCGCGCTCGGACGGCTGCGGGGCAGGACCGAGCAGTCGACGCTGCGCGGCCTGGGGCACGCGGCCCTGCTGGTGGCGTACGCACTGCTGTCGTCGGGCGTGGGCCTGCTGGCGATGTCGCTGTTCGGGGTCGGTGACGGCGCCGACCACTTCACGCTGTTCTGGGGCCTGGCCCTGATCTCGCTCGCGGTGACCGCTTCGACCGCCGCATTCGTCGCCCTCATCGGGCCGGCCGGGTCCCTGATCGGCGGCCTCTACTTCACCGTCGGCCTGATCATCTCCGGGTCGTCGATCGCACCGGAGATGCTCCCGCGCTTCGGCCATACGATCGGCCAGCTGCTGCCGCCGGGGGCGGGGGCGACGGTCGCCCGCGACGCGCTCTACTTCCCCGACGCGTCGACGTCGGCACCGTTCGTGGTGCTCGGCCTCTACTCCGTGCTCGGACTGCTGGTGATCCTGTTGAGCAACGCCGCGGCGAACCACACCCGGTTCACCCGCATCCTGCGCCGATCGGGTGACTCATGAGCGAGCGCAACGTCCTCGGTGGCGACCTCCAGCCCTGCGGGACCGATCCGATGACCGGGTTCTACCGCGACGGCAACTGCTCGTGCGGGCCGCAGGACGTCGGGCTGCACGCGGTGTGCGCGGTGATGACCGAGGAGTTCCTGGCGCACCAGATGGCCGTCGGCAACGACCTGTCGACGCCGCGTCCGCAGTGGCAGTTCGCGGGCCTGCACCCCGGTGACCGGTGGTGCGTGGTCGCAGCCCGCTGGCTGCAGGCGTACGACGACGGAGCCGCGGCTCCGATCGTGCTCGCGTCGACCAACGAGCGGGCGCTCGAGCTCATCCCGCTCGAGGTGCTGCAGTCCCACTCCGTCGACGTCCCGGACGACCCGAGCGGCCTCTAGTCCCAGCTGTTGCTCAGCACCTCGCGGTGCGTGGGCAGGGCGTCGTCGTACACCTGACGACCCTGGTCGGTCAGGCAGACGAAGACGGCGCGGCGGTCGTCGTCGCAGGTCGACCGCGAGACCAGGCCGTCCTTCTCGAGCCGGGTGATCGCGCGCGACAGCGCGCTCTGGCTGAGGTGGATGTCCTGGGCGAGCTCGGCCATGCGGTACTTGCCGCAGTTGGCGTCGACGATCCGGTCCAGCGTCTCGAACTCGCTGAGCCCGATGCCGTGGCGATCCTGCATCGCCTTCTCGAGCGCACAGCTCACGACTGCGTGGCGGTCCAGCAACGCGCGCCATTCGGCGACGGGTGCTTGCGGAGCGCGGACCTTCGACACGGCTGCATCCTAGCCAGCAGGTTACATTCATGCAAACACATTATTTGCGCTTGCATTCAATGCACGTGCATGAAACCCTTCTCGGCATGTCCTCGACAACCTCCAATCCACCCTCCACGATCAGCGCGATCCGCTGGTCCACCCGCACCTGGGCCCTCCTGATGACCCTGTGCATCGTGCTCTTCCTCGACGGCCTCGACGTCTCCATGATCGGAGTCGCACTGCCGTCCATCGGCGCCGAGCTCGACCTGTCGACCTCGACGCTGCAGTGGCTGATCAGCGGCTACGTCCTCGGGTACGGCGGCCTGCTCCTCGTCGGTGGCCGCACCGCCGACCTGCTCGGTCGCCGCAAGGTCTTCCTGATCGCGCTCGCGGTCTTCGCCGTGGCGTCGCTGCTCAGCGGCTTCGTCAGCTCGGGCCCGCTGCTCATCGCGACCCGCTTCATCAAGGGCCTCGCCGCTGCGTTCACCGCACCGACCGGCCTGTCGATCATCACCACCAACTTCGCCGAGGGACCGGCCCGCAACAAGGCGCTGTCGATCTACACCGTGTTCGGTGCGGGCGGCTACTCGTCCGGGCTGCTCTTCGGCGGCCTGATGACCGGCGTCGGCTGGCGCTGGACGTTCCTGCTGCCGGTGCCCATCGCGCTGCTGGCGCTGGTGGCGGCGTACTTCCTGGTCCCCCGCGACAAGGCGGTCGCCGAGGGCGGCCACGACGTGCTCGGTGCGATCACCTCCGGTGCGGCGATGCTGCTCCTCGTCTACACGGTCGTCTCGGCACCCGAAGCCGGCTGGGCATCGGCCCGCACGGTCGGCTCGTTCGTCGCCGTGGCCGTCCTGTTCGCCGCCTTCGTCGCGATCGAGCAGCGCATCGCCCACCCGTTGATCCGGCTCGGCATCCTGCGCAAGTCGACCCTGGTGCGCGCGAGCATCGCGATCGTCGCGGTCGGTGGTTCGTACTTCAGCTGGCAGTTCATCGTCACCCTGTTCCTCCAGGAGGACCTGGGCTGGAGCCCGCTCGAGCTCGCGCTCGCCCTGTTGCCGATCGGCCTGATGGTCACCCTGTCGGCGATCTACTCCGACAAGCTCGTCGGCCGCTTCGGCACCGGCCCGATCATCGCCGTGACGATGACGGTGATGGCGATCGGCTACCTGATGTTCGTGCTGCGCCTGGACACCTCGCCGTCGTACGTCGGCATGCTGCTGCCCGCACTGCTCCTCATCGGCATCGGATGGGTGGGCTTCCCTGCCATCAACATCCAGGCCACCAGCGGCATCGATGACGACGAGCAGGGTCTCGCCGCGGGCGTGCTGCAGACCTCGATGCAGGTCGGGGCGGCGATCGTGCTGGCCGTGACCACCGCCATCGTCACGTCGGGCGCCGAAGGGGCGACATCAGCCGCCGACGTGCTCGACGCCTACCGACCGGGACTCGGCTTCGCCGCCGCAGTCTGCGCGGTCGGCGCCGCGGTGGCCGTTGCCGGCCTGGTCCTCGACCGGCGGACTGCAGACGCCACCACCCCGACCGCTCCGGAACCGGAGCTGGCCGAGGTGGCGTGACCTACCGAGGGGCGCAGGTCAGCCGACGCCGGCCTGCGCCTCCGCGGTCACGGTGACGCCTTCGGCCAACTCGATGATCTGGTCGTCGGTGAGGCCGAGCGAGTTCCAGACCTGGACCACGACACGGTGGGTGCCGTCGATGTAGGTCAGTGCCTTGGCCTCGTCGCTGTCGCGCAGCCACCCGTCGAGGTCGCCGACCTTGACCGGCGTGCCTTCCGGAGCGCCTGTGACCGAGGACGACTCGAGCATCACGGTGACCTTGTCGACGAAGACGTCGAGTCCGGTCAGGTTGTCGGGCCGGGCGATGTTGAGGTTGAACGGCCCGGCACCCTCGAGCACGAAGCCCTCGGGCACCTTGGTGATCACGAAGCCGGGCTCCTGGGCGCCGGTGTAGTTGACCAGCTCGAGGTCGCCGGCCTGGACCTGGTCGTCGGTGTTGTCGGTGGAGTCCTGGGCGATCACCGGCGCGCGGTCCTGGTCGGCGTTGATCGCCACGGTCACGCCGACGGCAGCGACGGCGGCAATGCCGAGGCCGGCCACGCCCATCCGGACGGTACGACGACGGGCGGCGCCGCGACCACGGAGCACGTCGCGCTTGACGATGTCGTCGGTGATCGCCGGGTCGAGGTCGTTGAGCTTGCGCAGGCGATCGGTGAGGTCGAGGTCGGTCATGATGCGTCTCCTTCGTGGGGGGTGTGCGGGGTGCTGGGGACGGTGCTGGGGTCGGGCAGGACGTCGCGGAGCTTGGCCAGGCCGCGAGCCGTCTGGCTCTTGACCGTGCCCTCGCTGCAGCCGAGCGCGTCGGCCGCGTCCTCGACGCTGAGGTCGACGACGTGGCGCAGTACGACGGCCGCCCGCATCCGGGCCGGCAGCGCGCTCAGCGCGGCGAGCAGCTCCGCGTCGATCGGCTCCTCGGCCGACGGGCCGGCCCGATCCGGCAGCTCGCCGGTCACCTTCTCCTTCGCCACCATGGGTCGGCGGCGGTGGTCGATGAAGGCGTTGACCAGGACCCGTCGCGCATAGGCGTCGACGCCGCCGCGCTTCGTGGCCCGGCCCCAGGCGAGGTACAGGCGCACCAGGGTGCCCTGGACGAGGTCCTCGGCCAGGTAGTGGTCGCCGGCGGTCAGGACGGTCGCCGTACCCAGGAGGTGGGAGCGGCGTCGTCGTACGAACTCTTCGAACTCCGCGTCACGCGGCGTCGGTCTCATGTCCCCTACACGAGTGGGAGGTCCCGGCGGGTTGCATCACCCGCCCCACGATGTCACCCGTAGTGGCAGACGTACCCCAGCGTCTCGGTGACCTCGATGTCGAAGGACGAGTCGCCGGGGACGCTGAAGGACTCGCCGGCGGCGTACTCGGTCCACTCCTCGGAGCCGGCCAGGCGGATCCGGCAGGCGCCGGCGTTGAGCTCCATCACCTCGGGCGCAGCGGTGCCGAAGTTGAGCTGTGCCGGGAAGATCACGCCGGCCGACTTCTTCGTGCCGTCGGCGAGGTGGAAGGTGTGGCTGACGCACTTGCCGTCGAAGTAGATGTTGGCCTGCGGGTCCAGGGTCACGTTCTCAAAGGTCACGGCCGAACTTTAGTGGGCGTCGGCGTGAGGGCCGGCGCGCGCGGGCTCCGGCGGTACGACGACACGCTGGCCTCGCCCGCGAGCCAGAACCGCCAGGGCACGTCGGCCGCCTTGGAGACGCCGACGCGCGGGCCGGCCTCGATGCGGTGCCGGTGGCGTACCTCCGGCCCGAGGGCGACGGCACCGGGGGCCAGGAGGTCGGTGCCGAGGTCGTCGAGCGTGATGGCGAGCGCCTGGGCGAGGTTGCCCGGTCCTCGTGCCAGTTGGTGGTCGGGGGCGTCGTTGCGGCGGGCCCGGGCGAGGTCGATTCCGTCGACCACCTCCCCTGCCCGCAGCAGCACCGCGGCCCCGATCTCGGTGGGTCCGGTGACGACGTTGGCGCAGTAGTGGATGCCGTAGGAGCGGTAGACGTAGAGCCGCCAGGGCGGTCCGTACATCACCTCCGAGCGCGGGGTGCGGGTGAAGGCATGGGAGGCGGGGTCCTCGCGGCCGCCGTACGCCTCGACCTCGGTGATCCGGATCGTGACGTCGTGGGCGGTGAAGGTGCGGCCGAGCAGGGAGCGCGCGCGTCGTACGACGTCGTCGGTGTTGCTGGCCACGGTGGCGAGGCTAGCCGCAGACCGAGGGCGGGCTGGCCCGGTCGGCCTTGACGTAGCGGTCCTCGCGCGGGTGGCGGCCGTAGCCGTCGCGGGAGTCGTAGCGCGCGATCGCGAGCCCCTGCTTGATCAGCTGCAGGCCGGCGTCGACCTTGCCGACGTCGACGTACCGCAGCAACCGGTCGTAGCGGTCGCGGTCCTCGTCGGAGGCGCCGAGGGTGATCCGCTTGCCGTCGACCAGGTCGACGAGCGCGTCCCGGGCTTCGTCGTAGCCACACTCACCACGCTCCGGGGTGTCGATCCCGACGAGACGCACGGTCTCGCCGTTGTCGAGGTCGACGGTGTCGCCGTCGACGACGTGCGTGACGACGAGCGTGCGGCCGTCCTTGGGCTGGACCTGCTGGACCTCGTTGTGGGGCCTGGCACTGGCATCGCCGAACACGCGGAACAGCACGAAGACCAGCGCGACGATCGCCACCGCGAGGAGCAGGGGGTGGCGGCGCATGTGCGGAACGTACGGCCAGGGTCCGACCCTGTCAGGGGAACGGCGAAGTCAGTCCTTCGGCGCCGGTTCGAAGGCGAGGTAGTGCACGTCGGTGAGCGGGCGCGACACGAGCTCGAAGATCCGGCGGCCGATCCCCCACTGGCCGCGGATCACCTTCGCGGCGCGCTGCCGGTCTGCTTCGTCGGTGAGGACCCGGCCGCGCGCGGCGATCGGATCACCCTCAGGGACGCCGCGGGCATCGCAGGGGGCGAGGAGCGCGCGCGGATCGTTGCGGATCCGCTTGGCCTTGAAGGCGTTGATCTCGGTCCAGACATAGAGCGTCTCGCCGTCGCGGGCGAACCACACCGGCGACGGAATGGGCGTCCCGTCGCGCTTGTAGGTCACCAGCAGCACGTGGACGTGACCGTCGAGGGACGAGAAGTCGGTGTGCTGCACCGGCCGGTCCAGGACGGTCATCGCCTCGGGCGCGCGCATGGCGTTCATCGGCTTCTTGCCCGACTTGATCAGCGGCCGGACGATGGCTCCAGGAAGTCGCATGGGTCGATCTTCGCGGCTGGGGCAGGCGCTGTCGTCCTCCCAGGGGCGGAATCGTCAGCTGTCCCCGCGCGCGAGCGCGGCGCCGGTCCACGCCTCGTCGCCACTGACGTCCTCGAGAACGTCGAGCCAGACCGGAACTGGCCGGGGTTCGTGGTCGCCGTCATCGATCTCGGCGAGCAGCGTGCCGTCCTCGAGCTCGTCGACGACGACGTGCCACCCGTCGCGGTGGACGTGGTGCCGCCGCTTGCGCAGCGTCCTTCCCGGCAGGCTCGAGAGGAGCAGGGTCCATTCGGCGTCGTCGAGGTAGAGCGACGTGCACGCGACCTCGGCCGGGCTGTCGCCAAGGCGCACCTTGTGCCCGAGCTTGCGCACGATGGTGCCGTCGGGTCGTCGTACCTCCCGAAGCCGGAGGCGGCTCCCGTCGACGTACCGGTCCTCGATCTCCCAGGTCTCCCCCACTCCCTCGGGAAGCGCAGCGACCAGGAACCGGCGTTCGCGTTCGACCACGGCGTACTTCAACGAGACCATGCCGCCAGTGTGCACAGAACCCGTATGGAATGGGGGTTCTGGGGTATCGAAGGTCATTCGGCGAAGGAGCCGAAGGAATCGATTGGAGTTCTCATGCTCACCATCTTGTGGTTGATCGCGGTCGTCCTGGTCATCGCTGGCGTCGTCTCGCTCGTCAAGGGACGGATCCTGTACGGCGCCCTGCTGATCGTCGTGGGCCTCCTCGTCGGCCCCGGCGGCGTCTCGATCTTCAACTGACTTCTCGTCCTCAACAACTCTGATCGAAGGAGCAAATCATGGCTATCGGACTGGGCATCGTGCTCATCGCGGCAGGGCTGATCCTGCTGCTCGACGTCGTGACGATCGACATGTCGTTCATCGACGACTCGGCACTCGGCGGCATCCTCTTGGCCGTCGGCATCCTGGCCATCGTGGTGTCGCTGATCGTGAACCAGCAGCGCAGTCGCCACACGGTGGTCGAAGAACGCCGCTGAAGCTGTCGAAGGCTCGGGCTCCCCACGCGGAAGTCCGGGCCTTCGTCATTTCTGGCGGAGGGCACGGGCGGGCGCACCCTAGGCTCACGTCCCATGACGCCCTCCGCGAAGAAGCACTACAAGGTCGTCGGCGCGGTCATCGTCCGCGACGGCCTGGTGCTGTGCGCCCGGCGCGCACCGGGCGGCGAGACCGGCGACCTGTGGGAGTTCCCCGGCGGCAAGATCGAACCCGGCGAGTCCGCGGGCCACGCACTCGAACGCGAGATCCTCGAAGAACTCGGCTGCCGGATCAAGGTCGGCGCCAAGGTGACCGCCACGACGCATGAGTACGCCTTCGGCGTCATCACCCTCACGACGTTCTACTGCGACCTTCTCGACGGTACGCCGACCGCGACCGAGCATGCGGCGTTGCTGTGGCTCCCGCCGGATGAGCTCGATGACCTCGAGTGGGCGCCGGCGGACGAGCCGGCTGTCGAGCTCGTGAAGCGGCACCTCGGGACGTAGCGGGTCGTCGTGGCTGCGGCCGAACCCGGCGGCGCTGTGCTCACGCCTCCGATGGCCGCACGCTATGGATGGGCGCCGGTCCAAGTGGTGGAGCGGCGGGCCATCTCGTAAATGGCACTGATGGCCTCATCGCTGAGAACGTCTCCGTGGTTGAGCAGCCACGTCGAGAAATTCTTGCGCCACGTGACGGAGACGCCCTCGGGTTGGGCCTTGATGACGACGTCTCTTGCATTGACGGTGACTACAAGGCCGTCAACGTGGACCGGGAAACCGCAGGCTTGAGTGAGAAACTTCGATGCCCGTTGGGCTTCGTAGCGGGCGTTGCGGATGTGTTGAGTCTTCGCGCCATTGACCATGAGCGTGTTACCGCCGACCCAGATCTTGGCTCCGGGGTGGTTTTTTGCGTTAACGGTGAACACTCCTCCGGGTCCGATGAGGAGATGGTCGATGTCGGATCCTCGATTGCCAACGGGGATGGCGTGAAGGAATCGCCAGCGCGGGTCTCTGATTGCTGCCTTGTTGAGTTGGGTTGCCACAAGTTCTTCGCCGTGGGCGCCGATACGCCACGCGCGCTCGTCGGTGTGGACGCCGAGCACCCGAGCGAGTGTTGTCTTGACCGGCGCTGCGGCGCGTCTAGACAAGGCCTGCTCCCGGGCCGCTGCCCCGGCGCGGTTCTCGGACAGGTCGCGCCAGGGCCTCGCCGTTGCGTCCAGCACTGAAGCGGGAGCGGCAACAGGTAACGGTTCCGCCGGAGCGGACGGCTCTACAGACGTCGCCCGCGTCGACGGCACCGGAGAGTTCTCACCGCCATTCTGCTGTCGCCACGAGGCGACTGCGGACGAGAGTAGAGCGGCGTGTGCCGGGTTCTCGGGGTGAGCCTCGTCAGAGAGGAGATCCCACCATCCAACCTTGAGATCGTCACCACCATCGACAGGCACAGACACGTAGAGGCGGTCCTTGCCGTACCGCTTCCACCGGTTCACCACCGTCTCCTGGGTCATGCCCCGATCATCGGCTGGCGGCAGGCGATTCCGCAGCGGATCGTCAGGACTGGCATGACGCATCGGGTGGGGCGAGCGCGCGGATCCGAGTGAATCATCAGCCGTGAGTCGCCGTGCTTTGGCCCAGGCCGCCAGGCTGCGCTCAAAGGAGATGTTTCTATCGGCCCCACCCCTAAGCTTCGGCACGTGGAGCAACCGGTCGCCAAGAAGCAGATCAACGTTGTCGGGGCGGTCATCGTCAGGGACGGTGACGTTCTGTGTGCCCAGCGCGGCGACGGCGCTCTCGCCGGCATGTGGGAGTTCCCCGGCGGCAAGATCGAACCAGGCGAGACTCCCCGTCACGCGCTCGAGCGCGAGATTGACGAAGAGCTCGAATGCCAGGTCCGCGTCGGCGAGGAGGTCGTTTCGACCACCCACGAGTACGACTTCGGCATCGTCACGCTCACCACGTTCTACTGCGAACTTATCGACGGCACCCCGAGTCTGACCGAACACGCGGCCGTCGAGTGGCGCTCGCCGTCCAGGCTCTCCGAGTTGGATTGGGCACCCGCCGACATTCCCGCCGTCGAGAAGATCCAGGCGGAGTTGGCCGATCGATGAGTGACATCGGCTGGCACAAGGAGTTGGCCCTCGACGTCCAGTTCGGCTATCTCGGTGGCGACGTGGTCGCGCCTCGCCAACACCATCCCCAGATGGTGCTCAACGGCGAGAGCGAGTCCGTGCTCCGCGTACTGCGAGACGAACTGAAGCGAGCTTCGGGCTTCCTCTTCTCGGTCGCCTTTGTCTCCCCTCGCGCCATCGCCCTGTTGAAGCAAGAGATTTTCGAGTTTGGCGGAACAGGGCGAATTGTCACGTCCGACTATCTGGGCTTCAACCGTCCTGAGGCCTTCGCCGAGCTCCTCACCCTTGCCGACTACGGCGTCGACGTGCGCCTGCACCGCGCGAGCGCCTTCCACCCCAAGGGCTACATCTTTGATCACGCGGATGGGGTCACCGCGATGGTCGGCAGCTCGAACCTCACGGAGAGTGCGCTCGTCAAGAACCATGAGTGGAATCTCAAGGTGTCGGCAGCAACGGGGAGCGACCTAGCCGCCCAGGTCCGACGACTGATCGACGACCAACTCGCCGAATCGATCCCTCTGACGCCCGAATGGATCGAGCAGTACGCCGCGTCGTTCGTCGCGCCGGGCCCCCGCCCGCATCGAGCGCCGCTCGATGTGTCCGCATCGACCATTGACGAGGTCGAACCGCATCGCGGCGTTGTCCCGAACCTGATGCAGCGTGACGCACTTGCTGAGATCGCGGATGTTCGACGCAAAGGCGAGTCGCGAGCGATCATCATCTCCGCCACGGGGACGGGCAAGACGATCCTGTCAGCTCTTGATGTCCGCGCGTTCAATCCGCGTCGAATGCTGTTCATCGTGCACCGTGAGCAGATCCTGGATCGCACGATCCACGAGTATCAGCGGGTACTCGGCGGACCTCCGTCCGACTACGGCAAGCTCTCCGGCACCTCAAAGCAGACCGACCGGCGCTACACCTTCGCGACCGTTCAGACCCTGTCTCAACCCGACGTTCTCGCGGCTCTCGCACCCGACGCCTTCGACTACGTGATCGTTGACGAAGCACACCGTGCCGGTGCCATCTCCCACCGTCGCGTCATCGACTACTTCCAGCCAGAGTTCCTGCTCGGCATGACCGCGACTCCCGAGCGCACCGACGGCTTCAACGTCTACGAACTCTTCGACTACAACGTGCCGTACGAGATTCGTCTGACTCACGCTCTCGAGGCAGACATGCTGAGTCCGTTCCACTACTACGGCGTCGCGGACGTCACCCTCGACGACGGAACGACCGCAACCGCGGACTCCGATCTCGCGTTCCTCATCACTCCCGAGCGCGTCGACCACCTGCTCGAAGCCATCACCAAGTACGGCCAGGCAGGTGTCGCACCACGAGGCCTGATCTTCTGCAGCCGCAAGGATGAAGCCCACGCCCTAGCTCAGGCCCTGAACCAACGCACTCTGCGAGGGAAACAACTTCGCACGGTCGCGCTGACAGGTACGGACTCGATTCCCTACCGAGAGCACGTGGTCGAGGAACTCGAACGTGGCGCCATCGACTACATCCTGACGGTCGACGTCTTCAACGAAGGGGTCGACATCCCCTCGGTCAACCAGGTGATCCTGCTTCGCCAGACGCAGTCAGCGATTGTCTTCGTCCAGCAACTCGGCCGCGGGCTTCGCAAGGCCGACGGCAAGGAGTACCTCGTCGTCATCGATGTGATCGGGAACTACGCCAACAACTTCCTCATCCCGATCGCACTGTTCGGCGACGAGTCCCTCAACAAGGAATCGCTGCGCAAGAACCTGATCGCGGCCGAGGAGACGGGCGTTCTGCCTGGACTCTCCAGCGTGCGCTTCGACAAGGTCTCGCAAGAACGGGTGCTCCAGTCCATTGGCGACACCACCCTGAACAACGCGGCTCGCTTGAAGGTTGCCATCACAGGGATGAGTAACCGTGTGGGCGGGCTGCCGGAGCTTTGGGACTTCTACCGGTTCGAGTCCGTCGACCCCGTTCTCCTCGCGACTGATCGCGCTCACTTTCCTGCACTGCTCAAGGCCACTCTGGGCGAGGATCACGGATTCACCGACACCGAAGACCGCGCGCTTGGGCTACTGAGCCACGAGGTACTCACCGCCCGGCGCTTGCATGAGTTCGTCATCCTTCGCACTCTGCTCGACGGACCATCGTCGATCCAACGACTTCGCGAGGTATGCGCCGACGAAGGCTTGCCGTCGACTCGCGCCGTTGTCGAGGGTGCCGTCGACACGTTCACTCTGGCCCACCACGCTGAGGCGGACTTGAAGCGCTACACGCGGGGCGTCGTCGAACGCACGGGGGACGACGTTCGTCTCAGGGCTGACGTCGTCGCCGCCTACGAGGGCAACAAGACTTTCCGCAACGCTGTGGCCGACATCCTCAAGACGGGCATCGCGCTAGTCAGCGACCGGTATCGACGCGACGTCCCGTTCACCCCGGGAATGCAGTACGGCCGCAAGGAAGCCACGCGACTCCTGTCCCTCCCTCGGAAGTGGACATCAACGATCTACGGCTACAAGGCCGACATGGCCCAAGGCGTCTGCCCGATCTTCGTCACCCTCCACAAGGCTGATGACGTCTCTGCGAGCACCGCCTACGAGGACGCCATCGTGGATCGCTCAACGATGGTGTGGTTCACCAAGTCCCAGCGGCACCTCAAGAGCCCCGTCGAGCGGGCCATTGCTGCCAACGAACTCGACCTCCACGTGTTCGTGAAGAAGGACGATGCCGAGGGCAAGGACTTCTACTACCTCGGTAGCCCAACGGCGTACGACGCCGAGGACACCACGATGACCGACGGCAAGGGTAACCAGCTCCCTGTCGTGAAAATGCTGTTGCGTTTCGACGAACCGATCGAGTCGGCACTGTTCGACTACTTCCACCCCACGGTGACGCTTTAGCTTCTCGTCAGCCCGTTATTGGCTGGGATCGGATCAACCTGGTTGATCCAATCTCGGCCAATGATCCCAACGCCGAAGGCCCGGCCCCCTCGCAAGAGGTGACCGGGCCTTCGTGTGTCTCGATACGCCCTCGCCTAACGGCTCGGGCTACTCGACGACCTTGCTGTCAGCTGCAGCCGCTGGTGCTGCCGCACCCTTCGCACACGTAGCACGAGCCAGCGGGCCGCATCTTCGTGCCACAGGTGAGGCACAGCGGGCTGTCGACGGCGGTGCCGGTGAGCTGCTCGAGGAGCTCGGCCGTGGTCTTGGCGACCTTGACCTCGACGGCGGGGGCACCGGCCAGCGGGTCCTCGACGATCTCGGCGTCGGTGGGCTCGGAGGTTTCGAGGCTCGTCGCTTGCGCTCCTCGCACCTCAACCACCGGGGCGTCGATCAGCTCGGACGGGCTGCCGATGTCCTCCTCGAGGGGCTCGTAGGAGCCGGTCTCGAGGTGGCGCTGGCGCTCCTCGGCGGAGTAGATGCCGAGGGCGGAGCGGTCGTCGAAGGACAGGTAGTCCAGCGCCAGGCGGCGGAAGACGTAGTCCATGATCGACTGCGCCATGCGCACGTCCGGGTCGTCGGTGAGGCCGGCGGGCTCGAAGCGCAGGTTGGTGAACTTCGAGACGTAGGTCTCCAGCGGGACGCCGTACTGCAGGCCGATCGAGACCGCGATCGAGAAGGCGTCCATCACGCCGGCCAGGGTCGAGCCCTGCTTGCCGAGCTTGAGGAAGATCTCGCCGAGCGTCTTGTCGTCGTGCGCACCCGAGGTCATGTAGCCCTGGGCACCGGCCACCGTGAACGAGGTGGTGCGGGCCAGGCGGGACTTCGGGAGGCGCTTGCGGGTCGGGGCGTAGACGACCTTCTCCACGACCTTCTCGATGACCTTGGCGGCATCCGCGGCGTCGGCAGCGTCAGCGGCGTCCTTCTTGGCCTTGCCGCCACCGTCGGCCAGGGGCTGGCCGACCTTGCAGTTGTCGCGGTAGATCGCGGTGGCCTTGAGGCCGAGCTTCCACGACTCCATGTAGATCTGCTCGATCTCCTCGACCGAAGCGGACTCCGGCAGGTTGACCGTCTTGGAGATCGCGCCCGAGAGGAACGGCTGGCAGGCCGCCATCATCTTCACGTGGCCCATGGGCTTGAGCGAACGCTCGCCCATCGCGGTGTCGAAGATCTCGTAGTGCTCGGTCTTCAGGCCCGGAGCGTCGACGACGTGGCCGTGCTCGGCGATGTAGGCAACGATCGCCTCCACCTTCTCGGCGTCGTAGCCCAGCTTGCGCAGCGCACGCGGGATCGTCTGGTTGACGATCTGCATCGAGCCGCCACCGACGAGCTTCTTGAACTTGACCAGCGAGAAGTCCGGCTCGATGCCGGTCGTGTCGCAGTCCATCATGAAGCCGATGGTGCCGGTCGGCGCGAGCACCGAGGCCTGCGCGTTGCGGAAGCCGTTGGTCTTGCCGAGCTCGACGACCTGCGCCCACTCGGCGGAAGCCAGCTTGTGCACCTCGGCGTCGGAGATGTGCAGCGTGCGGACCGTGTCGTTGGCCGCCTGGTGCTTGCGCATCACCCGGTTGTGGGCCTCGGCGTTGCGGGCGTAGCCGGCGTACGGACCGACGATCGCGGCCAGCTCCGCCGAACGACGGTACGACGTACCGGTCATCAGGGAGGTGATGGTGGCTGCCATCGCGCGGCCACCGTCGGAGTCGTAGCCCAGGCCCATCGCCATCAGCAGGGCGCCGAGGTTGGCGTACCCGATGCCGAGCTGGCGGTAGTCGCGGGTCGTCTGGGCGATCGGCTCGGTCGGGAAGTCGGCGAAGCAGATCGAGATGTCCATCGCGGTGATGATCAGCTCGACGGCCTTCGCGAACAGCGGCGCGTCGAACGTGTCGTCGTCCTTGAGGAACTTCATCAGGTTAAGCGAGGCGAGGTTGCACGAGGAGTTGTCGAGCGACATGTACTCCGAGCACGGGTTGGACGCGGTGATCCGGCCCGTCTCCGGGTTGGTGTGCCAGTCGTTGATCGTGTCGTCGTACTGCAGGCCCGGGTCGGCGCAGGCCCAGGCGGCCTCGCTGATCTTGCGGAACAGGGTGCGGGCGTCGACGGTCTCGATGACCGAGCCGTCCTTGCGCGAACGCAGGCCGAACTCGCGACCCTCTTCGACGGCCGTCATGAACTCGTCGTTGACGCGGACCGAGTTGTTGGCGTTCTGGTACTGCACGGACGTGATGTCCTTGCCGCCCAGGTCCATGTCGAAGCCGGCGTCACGCAGGGCGCGGATCTTGTCCTCTTCGCGCCACTTGGTCTCGACGAACTCCTCGATGTCGGGGTGGTCGACGTCGAGCACGACCATCTTGGCCGCACGACGCGTGGCGCCGCCCGACTTGATGGTGCCCGCCGAGGCGTCGGCACCGCGCATGAAGGAGACCGGGCCGCTCGCCGTACCACCGGAGGACAGCAGCTCCTTGGAGGAGCGGATGCGGGAGAGGTTCAGGCCGGCACCGGAGCCGCCCTTGAAGATGAAGCCCTCTTCCTTGTACCAGTTCAGGATCGAGTCCATCGAGTCATCCACCGACAGGATGAAGCAGGCGGAGACCTGCTGCGGGGACTGGGTGCCGACGTTGAACCAGACCGGAGAGTTGAAGGAGAAGTACTGGTTCACGAGCAGCCAGGTCAGCTCGTGGTCGAAGATCTCGGCGTCCACCGCAGACGCGAAGTAGCCGTTCTCGATGCCGGCCTTGGTGTAGCGGGAGACCACCCGGTCGATGAGCTGCTTGAGACCGCGCTCGCGCTCGGGGGTGCCGACGGCGCCACGGAAGTACTTCGTGGTGACGATCGTCGAGGCGTTGAGGGACCAGAAGTCGGGGAACTCGACACCGAGCTGCTCGAAGACGGTCTCGCCGGTCTTCCAGTTCTGCTGGACGACGTCGCGACGCTCCCAGTTGATGGCGTCGTAGGGGTGCACGCCCTCGGTGCTGAAGACCCGTTCGATCTTCAGACCCTTCTTGTGGCCGCCGGTTGCGGTGGCTGCCTCGGTGTTGCTGGCCGTCTCGGTCATGTCTCTCCTGGTCTCCTGGTACGTCGTGCGGCGGTGTCTGTTCAAAGGTGTCTCTAAAAACCGGTGAATCCGAGAGGGGGGTGGCCCGGCAGGCGGCTTCCCCACCACCTGCCGGGCGTCTGTGGTCAGCCCGAGGGGGCTGGTTCGCTCTGCAACTGCCGCTCGGCGCGCAGGAGAGCGATCTCGTTCTCGAAGTCGGCCGCGGAGTCGAACCCGCGGTAGACCGAGGCGAAGCGAAGGTAGGCCACCTCGTCGAGGCGACGAAGCGGGGAAAGGATCGCCAGGCCCACCTCGTGGGCGGCGATCTCGGGGCTGCCGGCGAGGCGCAACTGGTCCTCGACCTCCTGGCCCAGGCGGGCCAGGTCGTCCTCGTCGACGGGGCGTCCCTTGCACGCCTTGCGCACACCCGAGACAGCCTTCTCGCGGGTGAACGGCTCGGTGGCGCCGGAACGCTTGAGCACCGTCAGCTGCATGGCCTCGACGGTGGTGAAGCGCTTCTCGCAGTCCAGGCACATCCGGCGGCGGCGGATCGCACAGCCGTCGTCGGAGACCCGCGAGTCGAGGACCTTGGTGTCACTGTGCTTGCAGTACGGACAGTGCATGAGCCCTCCTCACGAGAACCTGGGTGGCGGATGCTGTGGACAGAGGGGGAGCCTCCTGTGCACAACGGGACGAAATCTGTGCGTTTCCACCCCTCGTCCTGTGGACTAGATGTGGAGAACTACATCGTTGTAACTACTAGATGTAGTGGTAACCGTACGCCTCGACCACCACGGGTGCAAGCCCGGCCCCCAAGGAGTTCGAAGAAGTTTTTCGGGCGGGCTCATTTGCGCTCCGAACCGGCCCATCGGAGGGTTGAGGGGACACGTCAGCCACCCATCGGACACAATGACGCCGTGGCGGGAGGCAAGCGATCCGGAGACCGGGCCAAGGCAGGTTTTCGACCTGATCTCCTGCTGCTTGCCGTCGGGATCACCTTCGCGCTGGTGGCCTGGGGATACCTCGTCTTCGCCGCGATCGACTTCGGCGCCACGGCCCGCCACGACGGCAAGGCCAGCGCCTGGTTCTTCCTGCTGATCGCCTGCGTCGGCGCCATGTTCTGCCTGTTCCTTGCGTTCATGCTCGCCGTACGCCTCTCGCGTGCGGTCGGCTGGAGCGAAGGCCCCCAGCCCCGCGTGAAGCGCGACCCCAGCCTTCCCAAGGGCGGCAAGCGCGCCGCTCGGTAGCGCGCGGACAGCCCGGGCGGACAGCGCGAAGGGCGAGGTCCGGCTGCATGAGCCAGACCCCGCCCCTCGTCTTCCCCTGCACCCGTCGGGGTCGAAGCGACGGGCGAGCTGTGGTTACTCCGTCGGAACGCGGAGCTGCTGGCCGGCGTAGACCATGCTCGAGTCGAGCGTGTTGAGCTGCTGGATCTGCTCCATCACCGAGCGGACGTCGTCGCCGGTGGTCGAGGCCACGTCGCTGGCCAGGCCCCACAGGGTCTCGCCGGGCGCCACGGTGACCACCTCGACGGCGGGAGCGCCGCCGCCCTCGCGGGTCGCGGCGGAACCGGCGGCGAGCCACACGGCGGCCGCGATCACCACGGCGAAGGCGAACGCGAGCACCACGAGCCGGCCGCGGCGGGTCAGCCGGACCTGGCTGTGCTGGCTGCGGGCACGCACCGGGCGGGCCGTCGTCGTACGACGAACGGTGGAGACCTGCGGGGCGAACGTGATGGTGCTCATGGAAACCTCCGGGGGAAGTGGACGGGCCATGTCTAGTCAGGCCGTCCGACAGAAGCTGATCGATCAGGCGTTCGATCGAACATGTGTACGAGGTTAGATCAGGTGTTCGAACAAATCCAGTACCTGTTCGAACAAACACTCGACGGCGTGTCGCGACACGCCCTTCGAACAGATGTTTGAAGAACGGCCCGTTCATCGGTTAGCGTCGTCACATCCGATCCGGGCGATCTGCCGGAAGACTTGGGAGGGCATCCATGGCTGACAAGGCCAAGACCACGAGTGGCAGCACCGTCACGGAGCTGCCCGACGGCCCCCCGGACGCCAGTGGGCTGACCGCCCGCCAGCTGCGCGTGCTCGCGCACATCAAGGACAGCATCGAGAAGCGCGGCTACCCGCCGAGCATGCGCGAGATCGGCCAGGCCGTCGGCCTGACCAGCACCTCCAGCGTCGCCCACCAGCTGCGCACCCTGGAGGAGAAGGGCTACCTCAAGCGTGACCCCAACCGCCCGCGCGCCCTCGAGGTCTTCCTGCCCGAGGTGATGGCCGCCCGCCGCGCCATGTCGACGGTCGAGGAGACCGGTCACGACGGGTACGACGACACCGGCATCAACGACGCAGCGCCGACCCCGCGCAACGTGCCGGTCGTCGGCCGGATCGCGGCCGGTGGCCCGATCCTGGCCGAGGAGCGCGTCGAGGACGTGTTCCCGCTCCCCCGCCAGCTCGTCGGCGACGGCCAGCTGTTCCTGCTCCAGGTCAGTGGCGAGTCGATGATCGACGCTGCCATCTGCGACGGCGACTACGTCGTGATCCGCCAGCAGCCGACCGCCGAGAACGGCGAGATCGTGGCCGCCATGATCGACGGCGAAGCGACGGTCAAGACGTTCCAGCGCAAGGCCGGGCAGGTGTGGCTGCTGCCGCACAACCCCGCGTTCGAGCCGATCGACGGCACCAACGCCACGATCCTGGGCAAGGTCACGGCGGTCCTTCGCCGGGTCTGACGTAAGGTCAGGGGGTTCAATCCGTCGACCACGAAGGCCGAACTTCCCCATGACGCGCCGCAGCAACCTGCCCTTCTCGGGGCTGCTCATCGCCCTGCTCGCCCTCCTCCTGCTCGTGCCGTTCCTCGGCACCGCAGCGCAGGCCGACCCTGGCGACCCAGCGGACCCGGGTGCGGCCGCGGCGGAGACCCCGCAGGAGGTCGCCGAGGAGGCCCTCGAGACGGTCGAGGACCTGCTCGACCCGGCAGCCACGGCGACCATGCCGGACGCCAAGGACCACGGCAAGGACGCGACCCTCGCCCTGCGCGACCTGGCGGCCAGCCGCGCCGACCTGCCCAAGGACAAGAAGGACGACGCCGGGCGCCTGCTCGCGCGACCGACCGACGGCGCCAACGCTCCCGGCAGCTACGAGTGCGAGGGCAACACCGGCCCGCCCTGCTACCAGACGCCGGAGAACACCCCGCTGTGCACCGGCTACCTCTGCGTGCACTACGTCGACGGAGCCGACGCGAGCGCCGCCGACCCCGAGAACGGCCCGGGCGGCCGTTGGTCCGGCACCGACGCCAACTACCCCGACTACGTCGAGTTCGTGGCCCAGGCCTTCTCCGTGGTGGCGAATGCCTACACAACGGCCGGCTACCAGCGGCCCGCGGGCGACGGCTTCATCGGCGGGAACGGCGCCGACAAGGTCGACGTCTACATCGCCGAGCTCGGCCAGTTCGGCATCTACGGCTACTGCGCGACCGACCAGGAGATCAGCGGCCACGGTGCGGCACCCGCCTACTGCGTCGTCGACAACGACTACAGCGCCGCCGACTACCCGAGCCACACCCCGGCGGACAACCTCAAGGTCACCGCTGCCCACGAGTACTTCCACGCCGTGCAGTTCGCCTACGACGCGAACGAGGACGGCTGGTTCATGGAGGGCACCGCCACCTGGGCCGAGGACGAGCTCTTCAACGCGATCAACGACAACCGGTCCTACCTGCCCTACGGCCCGCTCGGCGTGCCCAGCCAGCCCGTCGACCGCTGGGGCAACCTCGCGCAGTACGGATCGTGGATCTTCTTCCGGTACCTCGGCGAGCGCTACCCCACCTCCCAGGGGCTGCTTCCCGTGATCGTGCGCAAGATGTGGGAGAAGGCCGGCGCCGGGCAGTACTCCGTCCAGGCCATCACCTCGGCGCTGACCGACCTGCGCACCACCATGAACGTGCAGTTCGCCGGGTTCGCCTTCTGGAACCGACGTCCCTCCGCGTTCTACTCCGAGGGTGCCGGCTACGCCCCCACGCCGCTGTACGGGACCTACAACCTCAGCGCCTCCGCGCCGTCCAAGAGCCTGCGCTTCCAGCTGCACCACCTGAGCGCCAAGCACTACCGGTTCGTCCCGAAGATGACCGGCGCATGGAAGCTGCGGGTCCAGCTCAACCTCAACTACATCATCGCGGGCGGCGCCGCGGTCGTGACCGTGAAGAAGAAGGGCCAGGCGCCGGTCGCCAAGATCGTCGCACTCAACAGCACGGGCGATGGCGTGTCGTCGTACTCCTTCGGTGGAGCCGTCGACTGGGTCGAGGTGGCTGCGGTCAGCGCCAGCACGCGCTACGTCAACTGCGGTACGCGCGACTACCAGTGGACCTGCGGCGGCCTGCCGAAGGACGACGGCGTCTACCAGAGCGTCGTGGTCAAGGCTGTGCGCGGCTGAGCCGCTTCAACGCAGCCCGGACCATGGCCGGGTCGGTCGTCGCCCACATGGGCGGCAGGCTCGACTTGAGGAACGAGCCGTAGCGGGCGGTCGCGAGCCGGGGGTCGAGTACGGCGACCACGCCACGGTCGGACGTCGTACGGATCAAGCGACCCGAACCCTGCGCGAGCAGCAGCGCCGCATGGGTCGCGGAGACCTGCATGAAGCCGTTGCCGCCGGCCTTGTCGGCCGCCTTCGAACGGGCACTCATCAACGGGTCGTCCGGGCGCGGGAACGGGATGCGGTCGATGATGACCAGCTGGCAGGTGTCCCCCGGGACGTCGAGCCCCTGCCACAGGCCGAGCGTGCCGAACAGGCAGGTGTGCGGGTCCTCGACGAACTGGCGGGCGAGCTCCGGGAGCTGGGCGTCGCCCTGGGCCAGCGTGGTGAGGTGCGGCAGGGCGGTGCGCACGTGCTCGGCCGCGGCCTCGGCGGCACGTCGGCTGGAGAACAGCCCCAGCGTGCGGCCGTCGGCGGCGTCGACCAGCTCGGTGATCTCGTCGAGCTGGGCCTTCGCGAGGCCGTCGCGGCCCGGCGGTGGCAGGTGCCGGGCGACGTAGAGGATGCCCTGGCGGGGGTAGTCGAAGGGGCTGCCGACGTCGATGCCGCGCCAGGGCTGCTTGTCGGAGGTTTCGAGGCTCGTCGCTGACGCTCCTCGCACCTCAACCACCGACGCCTCGCGTGAGCGTTCGCTGGGCTTGAGGCCGACCGAGGTGGCGATCGAGTCGAAGTCGCCGCCGAGCATCAGGGTCGCCGAGGTCAGCACCACCGTGTTGTCGGTCAGCAGCTTGTCGCGCATCGGGCCCCACACCTGCAGCGGCGCGACGCACAGGGTCGGCGGGATCCGGTCGGTGCCCTCGGTGCGCCACAGCACGTCGGACTCCGAGCACGCCGCCATCCGCTCGGCGGTCGCGAAGACCTCCTGCACCATGCCCTTGGCCTGGGTGAAGGCCGGGTCCGGCTCGCTGCCGGCCTCGGCCTTGGGGAATGCGGACGCGCAGGCCCGGGCGGCATCGCGCACCAGGACGAGGGCGTCGGACAGCTCCTCGGGCAGCGTCTCGAAGCGGCCGGGGCTGGCCTCGGAGACGGCAGCGCGCAGTGCGTCGGCAGCGTCGGCGAGGTCGTCGGCCTCGTTGCCCTCGACGTGGCGGACACTGCGACGGGCAGCCCGCTCGACCTCGGCCGCCCAGAGCTCGTCGGTCGCGGCCTGGGTCACCCGGGCGGCGAGCTCGTGCGCCTCGTCGATCACCACGGCGTCGTACTCGGGGATCATGGGGATGCCCTCGATCGCGTCGATCGCGAGCAGCGAGTGGTTGGTGATGATCAGGTGCGAGCGCTGCGCCTTCTCCTTCGCGCGCTCGGCGAAGCACTCCTCGCCGTACGCGCACTTGCTGGCGCTGAGGCACTCGCGTGCGGAGACGCTGACCTGGCGCCACTCCTTCTCGGTGTGCCGCGGCGCCTCGTCGCGTTCGCCGGTCTCCTTGGCCTTGGAGGCCTTCTCGGCCCACTTGCGCAGCTCGAGGACCTTCGCCCCCATCGTCCCCTCGGGGATCTGGATCAGCTCGCCCTGCTCGTCGGGCGCACCTTCCCGGATCCGATGGAGGCAGGCATAGTTGGACCGGCCCTTGAGGACGGCGTACGTCGCATCGAGGCCGGGCGTCGTGCCGACCGCCTTGACCAGGCGGGGCAGGTCCCGCTCGACGAGCTGGTGCTGGAGCGCCAGGGTGGCCGTGGCGATCACGACCCGCCGGTCATGGAGCAGCGCGGGGACGAGGTAACCCAGCGACTTCCCGGTGCCGGTGCCCGCCTGGATGAGCAGGTGCTCCTTGTCCGCGAAGGCACCCGCCACCGCGTCGGCCATCGCGACCTGGCCGTCGCGCTGCTGGCCGCCGAGCGCGGCCACCGCGGTCGCGAGCAGCTCCCGGACGGGGTTGGCCTGCTGCGCGGCGTCGGTGGTCACCGGAGAACCCTAGATGGTCGGGCCGACGGTCACCGACGCCCCTCCACAGGCGTCTCGACTACGCCGCTCGTTCCTCGCGGCTACTCGACGAACCTGGCCCGGTCTACGGGGCGAACGCGCCGCCGCGGATGACAGCCCGGACCTCGTCGACGGTGATCGCGTGCGGATCGAAGTCGGCGAGCCACCAGGTGGCCCCCGCGGCCTCGAAGGCAGCCAGGTCCGCGTCGGCGGCCAGCGTCACCGCGACGTCGTACGACGCCTGCGGCTGCCCGACGCGGAGGTCGGCGATCTTCGCGACGGCCTCGGCCAGCTGGTCCGGGTGCTCGAGGTTGACCGGCACGAACCCGTCGTGGCGCGCGGCTCGATGGAGCGGCCGTTCCTTGCCGGGGAACCCGGCGATCCAGACCGGTACCGACGGTTGCACCGGCCGCGGCAGGAACCGGACGTCGTCCACGGTGAAGTGGTCGCCGTGGTGCTGCACCGGCTCACCCGTCCACGCCTGGCGCAGGATCGCCAGCGACTCGTCGAGCATCCCGGCGCGGGTGCGGTCGTCCTCCTCGTCGCCGAACCGGGAGAACTCGCCGCCGAACCGGTCACTGCCGAGCCCGGCACCGAGAGTCAGCCGCCCGCCGCTGAGGCGATCCAGGGTCGCGGTGTGCCGGGCGAGCACCTGGGGCCGCCTGCGCGGCAACGCGGTCACCATCGGGCCCAGCCGGAGCGTGGAGGTGGCGGTGGCGATCGCGGCGAGGGTGATCCACGGGTCGGCCGCGGCCTGGACGGGCTCACGCCAACGGACGTGGTCCCACACGAAGAACCCGTCCCATCCGGCCTCCTCGGCTTCCGCTGCGAGGCGCGCCACGACCAGCGGGTCGGCGAGCTCGTCGAACAACGGGATCCAGATCGCCGACTTCATGACGTGAACTCCACCAGTGCCTCGAGGAACTGGTCCCAGGTGGGACGCGGAACATCGTGGCCGGCGCCGGAGAGGACCACCAGCTCGGCACCGGGAATCGCGTCCCGCAACGCCTCGCCGTGGGACAACGGAAAGATCGGGTCGACCTCGCCGTGGACGACAAGGGTGGGCACGCGGAGGTCGGCGAACCCTCCGTTGCGCGGACCGTCGAAGTCCATCGCGTAGTGGTTGACGAGCGTGGCCGCGACGTCGCGGGTTCTCGCGATGTCCGTCACGGCGAGCTCCCGGACCGCTGCCTCGTCGAAATGTGGCGAGGCGCCGGCGTACGCACGCAAGGCCTCGACGAGGTGGTCCACGACCGCGGCGCCATCGGTCGGGTCCGGGTCCGGAGGTACGTCGAGCTCACCCATCGGCAGCTCGCCGGTCGTGGTGGTCACCAGGGTGACCGAACGAGTCCGCTCCGGATGGTCGAGGCCGAGGAACAGCGCGACGCCGCCAGACATCGATCGGCCGACGACGTGGGCGCTCTCGACACCGAGGGCGTCCAGGAGCGCGACGGCATCGGCGGCGAGATCACTCATGGCATACCCGGGCCGACCGACCGGGAAGCTCGTCGATCGCCCGGTGTCGCGCTGGTCGTAGCGGATCACGAAGCGGCCGGCCGCGGCCAGGCGTTCGCAGAGTTCGGTCTCCCACCACACGAGGGACGCGCACGCCCCGTGGATCAGCAGCAGGGCCGGGTCTGCCGGGGACCCGAAGGTCTGGGCGCAGAGCGTCACGCCGTTCACGTCGAAGCTGGTCTCTGGGTTCATGTGATCGACGCTAGGCCCGGTCAAGGATTCCGAAAAGCGATTGCTTCCGATTAAGACCATCACTCATTACGATGCTTCGGGTGTACGAGCTCCGTCACCTCCAGGCACTCGACGCCATCGCCGACGAAGGCACCTTCGGCCGCGCGGCCGCGCGGCTCGGCTACACCCAGTCCACGTTGAGCCAGCAGATCGCCGCGCTGGAACGCACTGTCGGCGGGGCGGTGTTCGACCGGCCCGGTGGCCCACGACCTGTTCGGCTGACCGCGCTCGGTCGACTCGTGCTGGACGGTGCCCGCTCCGTCCTGGCTCGGTCCCGCTCGCTCGGGGACGACGTCGCGCGGTTCCACGCCGGGGATGGGCGGATCGAGGTCGGGACGTTCCAGACCGTGACGAACGTGCTGCTGCCCACGGTCGTCGGGCGCCTCCGCTCCGAGCACCCGGGCTGCGACATCCGGCTGTTCGAGGACGAGGACGACACTCCCGACCCCGGCGACCTCGACGTGCTCTTCCTCGACGCGCCGGGCAGCGACGGCGTCGACAGCACCTTGATCCTCGAGGACCAGCACGTCCTCGTCGCCCGCCGCGGCGACTTCGCGGCAGGCGCGGTCGCACTCAAGAAGCTCAACGGAATCCCGATGGTCGCGCTGCCTGCGATCTGTGACCAGGGCCGGGTCGAGGAGCATCTCGCCGAGCACGGGGTCGCGCCGCACTTCGTCTTCCGTACGGCGGACAACCAGGCCGTCGTGTCCGTGGTCCGCGCCGGACTCGGCTGCGCGATCATGCCGCTGCTGGCCATCACCACCCCGGAAGTCGACGACGAGGTCGTGCTGCACCCGCTGCGCGGAGCCCTGCCACCGCGGCAGATCTACGCGCTCACCCGTGGTGCCCTCTCACCGCTCGCGCAGCGACTGGTGGCGGTCGCCCAGGAGCACGGCGCCGAACTGACCCGAGCGGGCGCCTGTCAGCTCTGAGCCAGAGCGAGCAGGTCCCGCACCCGTTCGGCCACCCGGTCGCCGAAGGCCCGGTGCCCGGCGGGGTCGGGGTGCAGGTCATCGTCCAGGTAGGTGAGGTCCAGGTCGATCATGCTCAGGTAGGCCACCTGATGGGCCGCCGCGAGGCGGGCCAACGCAACGTCGACCGCCTCGACATCGGCACGCGGGCGTTCCGGCGCCGGCGGCGGGCCGACGACGAGCACCTGCCGCCCGTCGAGCACCCGCATCAGGCGCGCGAAGCCGGCTTCGAGATCGGCCAGCGACTGGTCGTAGTCGTTGAGGCCACCCTCGACGACGACCAGGTCGGTCGACCGGCGTAGCGAGAGCGCTGCGCGGGTGGCGAAGGAGACGTCACCGCAGGCGCTCGCGCCGACCGTGAACCCGCTCCCGGAGAACCCGTCCACCCGGACCCGGCCGGGCAGCCGCACCGGCCACGAGTCGCGCGCACGGACACCGGCGCCGACGGAGTAGGAGTCGCCGATCACGAGGATGTCGGCACCCGTCCCCGTCACGACCGCAGCCCGCTCGTCGGCGCGTTCGCCGATCTCCCCGCAGCGATCGGTCCGCGCACCTGCGCGGCCCAGGATCGTCGTACTCACGGCGGCAACGAGCAGCACCGTCAGGACGGTGAGGAGCAGCCGGGGCCGGAGGCGGGTGAGGTGCCGAGTCACGTCGAAATCATCCGTCGTACCTGACGAACGTGCTGCGAATTCGCCGAACTCACAGCAGGTTCGTCAGGTGCGATGTCAGACGGCGTACGTCGCCAGGTCGCCCGCGAGCGCTTCGCTCGCGCGGCCGGTGACGTGGCTGCCGTCGGCGGTGTGCTCGATGGTGGCGATCTCGCCGTCCTTGTGGATCCGGTCGATCAGGTCGCCGCGGGCATAGGGCACCAGCGCGGAGAACTCGACCTGCGGTCGCGGCAGGTCGGCCTCGATCCGGGCGAGCGCCTCCTTGATGCCCTCACCCGTGTGGGCGGACACCGCGACGGAGTGCGGCTCGCGGCGGAGCAGGCGGTCGATGACCAGCGGGTCCGCGGCGTCGATCTTGTTGATGACGACCAGTTCGGGGACGCCACCGGCGTCGATGTCGGCGAGCACCGCGCGCACCGCGGTCAGCTGGCCCTCGGGGTCGGGGTGCGAGCCGTCGACGACGTGCACGATGAGGTCGGCGTCGGCCACCTCCTCCAGGGTCGAGCGGAACGCCTCGACCAGCTGGTGCGGCAGGTGCCGGACGAACCCGACCGTGTCGCTCATCGTGAAGATCCGGCCGTCGACGGTGGAGGTACGACGAGTGGTGGGATCGAGCGTCGCGAAGAGGGAGTCCTCGACGAGCACTCCTGCACCCGTCAGCCGGTTGAGCAGCGAGGACTTGCCGGCGTTGGTGTAGCCCGCGATCGCGACCGAGGGGATGTGGTTGCGACGGCGCTCCTGGCGCTTGGTGTCGCGGGTCCCCTTCATCACCTTCAGCTCGCGGCGGAGCTTGGCGATCTTGTCGTTGATCCGGCGGCGGTCGGTCTCGATCTTGGTCTCACCGGGACCACGGCCACCGATACCGGCACCGTCGGCGCCGACGCGGCCACCGGCCTGGCGCGACAGGTTGCCACCCCAACCACGCAGCCGCTGCTTCATGTAGCTCAGCTGGGCCAGCTCGACCTGCGCCTGGCCCTCGGCCGACTTCGCGTGCTGGGCGAAGATGTCGAGGATCAGGGCGGTCCGGTCGACGACCTTGACCTTGACCCGGTCCTCCAGGTTGCGGAGCTGCGAGGGGGCGAGCTCGCCGTCGCAGATCACGGTGTCGGCGCCGCTGGCCTGCACGATCTCGGCCAGTCCCTCGACCTTGCCGCGGCCGATGTACGTCGCCGGGTCGGGCGACTGGCGGCGCTGGTAGATCGCGTCGAGCACCTCGGATCCGGCGGTCTCGGCGAGCAGCGCGAGCTCGGCCATGGCGTTCTCGTGGTCCTGGACGGTGCCCTCGGTCCACACCCCGACGAGCACGACGCGCTCGAGCCGGAGCTGGCGGTACTCGACCTCGGAGATGTCCTCGAGCTCGGTGCGCAGACCGGCGACACGACGCAGCTCGTGGCGCGCAGCCAGGTCCAGGTCACCCGTGGTGGGCTCGTCGGCGGAGGCGGGCGCGTACCCGGACTCGAAGGTGTCGTTGTCGGGGTCGTCCCAGCCCTCGGTGGCGCGCAGCGCGGACGCGAGGGAGAAGTCTTCAGCATGGTTCGTCATAGGCGTATCCAGCGTAACGACGAACGGTCACAAAGGCTTCCCGATTACCGGACGCGGACGACGGGCGGTCATCCGCGCACCAACTGCGGTGCCGCACTCCTTGCGTTGCCGCAGTTTGTGCGGCACCATGGAGAGCATGACCGATTCACTGGCAGGGCCACCCGCGGAAGCACTGGCCGTCGTACGACGGGCGCTGGACGAGGCGGAGGGCCGCGATTCCGTCGGGGCCCTGCCCTACCTTCGAGAAGCCGCCGACCGGCTCACCGAGATCCTCGACGAGGCCATGGCAGCCGCCGTGCTGACCGGCCAGGCGTCCCTGCGTGGGGCAGGGGCGCAGGCCGGGCTCACGGAGAACGCCGTCGGCCCCCGACTGGCGCGCACCCGCAGCCTCGCGGCGTACGCCGACGACCGGGGACGCGTGACGGCCGCCGGGGTCGAACGAGCGAAGTACGACCTCGAGACCGGTCAGCCGCGGCAACCCGCCGCAGCCCCGGCGCCGATGCGGTTCAAGCCGCGCCGGAGCCAATGACCCCGAACTGCCCAATTTGATGGAGGAACCATGACCCGAGCCGATCTCACCCACCTGTACTTCCTGCTCGACCGCAGCGGATCGATGCAGTCCATCAAGGCCGACACCGAGGGCGGCTTCGCCGCCTTCATCGCCGAGCAGCGCACCGCTCCGGGCGACTGCCGGGTCACCCTCGCCCAGTTCGACAACGAGTACGACGTCGTGTTCTCCAACTTCCCGATCGCGGACGTGCCGGCGCTGGACCTGCAGCCGCGCGGATCGACCGCGCTGCTCGACGCGATGGGGCGCCTGATCACCACCGCCGGCCAGGAGCTCGCCGCACTCCAGGAGGACGAGCGCCCCGGCACCGTAATCGTCGCGGTGATGACCGACGGCCACGAGAACGCCAGCCAGGAGTGGACCCACCCGGCGATCAAGGCGCTGGTGGAGCAGCAGACCAACGGCTTCGCGTGGCAGTTCCTCTACATGGGCGCCGACCAGGACGCGATCGAGGTCGGCGCGAGCCTCGGCGTCGCCGCGGGCGCCTCGGTCACCTACGGGCGCGGCAAGAGCCGCGACGTGATGGCGATGACCTCGCAGAAGCTGGGCAAGCTCCGCGGGGACCGGTTCGCCGCTCCGGCGGGCGCGCCCGCACCGATGATGGACGCCTACTCCCCCGAGGAGCGCAAGGCCGTCGCCGACTGATCCGGCTCGAGGACCTTCTGCCACAGCACGGTCCCGACGGCGTCGTACAGGCGCACGGTCAGCTCGCCGGAAGGCGCGATGGCGAGCTGGCCGATGTGCTGGTTGTCCGGACGCGGCGCGATCTTCACCGGGAGCGGCTCGTCCTTGCCGTGGGTGAAGTGCACGAGCGGACCGAAGGTGCGGTCGAGCTTGTCGGGCCGCGCAGTGAACGGCGAGCAGTGCAGGGGTCCGGAGATGAACTCCCAGAACGGCTCGAAGTCGGTGAACGTCGCCCGCTCCGGGGAGTAGTGGTTGGCCGCCGTGTAGTGCACGTCGGCGGTGATCCACACGACGTTCTTGACCTCGTACCGCTTGATCGCCGAGAGGACGCGCCCGATCTCCGGTTCGCGTCCCATCGGACGGCCGTGGTCGCCGTTCGCGACGCCGTCGAGGTCGTGGAGCTGGCGGACCGGCGCCGACAACGGCTGGTCGATCGAGATCACCTTCCACGTCGCCCTCGACCTGCGTAGGCCGGTGATCAGCCAGTCCTCCTGCTCCGGGCCGAGCAGGCCGCTCGGTGCTCGGTCGTCGCGCGGGTCGGCGACCGGGTTCGATCCACGGAAGCTGCGCATGTCGAGCAGGAACAGGTCGAGGTGCTGCCCGCGCGGGATCCGGCGATAGAGCCGGGCGGGCGCGAAGCCGTCCCCGTCGGCCGGGACCAGGCGCTTCACCGGCACCGGCTGGTACTCCTGCCACGCCCGTCGTCCCCGCAGGGCGAGGACGTCGGCGCGGCGCTCGGTGTAGCGCTCGTCGTCGATCGTCTCGCCGGGCCACCAGTTGTTGCAGGTCTCGTGGTCGTCCCACTGCACGGCCGACGGTACGGCGGCGTAGAAGTCCCGCACGTTCTCGTCCCGCAGCGGGTAGCGGTGCCGGCCCCGGAAGTGGGCGAGGGTCTCGGCCACGACCATCACCTCCTCGGTCAGCTCGTTCTGCCAGGTACTGCCGTTCTCGAGCAGCAGCTTGGTGGACTCCATCGGCTCGTCGGCGTAGATCGTGTCGCCGACGTGGATGAACAGGTCCGGACGCAGGTCGAGCATCGCGCGGTAGCCCGTCATCCCGCCGCGCGAGCGGTCGATCCCCCAGCCCTGGCCGTTCGTGTCCCCGGACCAGACGATCGTCTGCGCGGCCCCGTGGATCGGGGCGGTGGCGAAGGAGAGGAACTGGGGAGCGCTCCGCTCCCCCTCGGGCGTCTCGAACCACACCTCGGCGTCGTACTCCCGACCGGGCGCGAGCCCCGTGAGGTGCATCCGGGCCGTGAAGTCGGTGCGCGGATCGGCCCAGCGACCGCGGATCGTGCGGCGCAGCAGGCCGCCGCTCGACAGGCGGACCAACATCCGGCTCGGTTCGGCGGCCCGGGACCAGAGCACGGCGGAGCTCGTGGTGACCTCGCCGCTACGCACCCCCGAGGTCAGGTCCCGGCGACGCTCGACGAAATTCGGCCATCGGTCCGCGAGACCGAGGATCGAGGCGCCGGACAGGCCGGCCACCACCGTCGTACGGCGCCCGACGCGCAGTTCGCCGAGGCGGGTCTGGTCGTCCCAGAGCAACGTCACGTTCCCAGAGGCAACCGGTTCCCAGCGACCGGGGCGCGATCGGCGAGGGACGACGGGGTGAACGTCACAGGACGGTTGGCCGGCACGGCCATAGCCACGCGGCTCCACCGGTCGTTGTACGGGCATGCGTGGTGCACCAGGGTCCGAGAAGCGAGTGTTCTTTGTCTGGGCTGCGGTCCTGCTCCTGGTGACCGTGGGCCTGATCGTGATGCTCCGGCCCAACTCGCCGGAGCGGGCCATCGACGACGACCGCCCCCGCGCGGACGACCTGACGACGCTCCCGACCGAGCCGGCCGCGCCGAAGAAGACGAAGAAGGCGAAGCCCTCGGCCGAGGCGAACGCCCTTCCCGCGGGCCTGCAGAGCGGCTTCCCGGGTCTCGGCACCCAGCCCGGCATCTCCGGCGACAGCGACGTCTTCTCGCTCCCGAAGCACAAGCTGACGATCACGTTGTCGGCGCCGCACGCGCTCGGCACCGTCGCCTACGTCATCCCGACCAGCGTCGATCACCCGCAGGGATCGCACAACGAGAAGAGCAACACGTGGTCGCTCACGACCACGGTGTACGGCAACCCCGACTACGCGGTGGTCTTCGTCCAGGCCGGTGTGGACGGGAAGCCGGAGTCCTGCAAGATCACCGTCGACGGCAGGGTCACCGAACGGCGATCGACCGAGGGGCCGTACGGCGCCATGTGGTGCCAGGGCTGATCCAGCCCCGGCACCGGCGCGATCGAACTCGCGATGAGCTGAGTTCGCGAACTACTTCGGGGGCATCCGGATGCCACCGTCGACGCGGATGACCTCGCCGTTCATGTACGAGTTCGTGATGCACTCGATGACCATGCTGGCCAGCTCGTCGGGCGTGCCGAGGCGCTTGGGGAACAACACGTTCTGGCCGAGGTTGGCCTTGAACGCGTCGGCGGCCTCGCCCTCGCCGTAGATCGGGGTGTCGATCAGGCCGGGCGCGACCGTGTTGAGGCGGATGCCGGCAGCCGAGAGATCGCGCGCGACGGGCAGGGTCATGCCGACCACACCACCCTTCGAGGCGGAGTACGACGCCTGGCCGATCTGGCCGTCGAAGGCGGCCACGCTGGCCATGTTGACGATGGCGCCGCGGCAGCCGTCGGCGTCGGGCTCGTTGAGGCTCATCGCGGTCGCGGCCTGGCGGACCATGTCGAAGGTGCCGATCAGGTTGATGTGGACGACCTTGGTGAAGGCCTCCAGCGAGTGGGCGGACTCGAGCTGGCCGTCGCGACCGATGGTGCGCTGCGCCCAGCCGATGCCGGCGGAGTTGACGACGGCACGCAGCGGGGCGATCTCGGACGCGACCTTGACGGCGGCGGCGATCTGCTCGGTGTTCGTGACGTCGACCTGGGCGAAGACGCCGTTGATCTCGGCGGCAAGGGCCTCGCCCTTGTCGGCCTGCAGGTCGGCGACGACGACGGTCGCGCCCTTGGCAGCGAGCTGGCGAGCGGCCGCGGCACCAATGCCCGACGCGCCGCCCGTGACGATGGCGGAGGTTCCAGTGAGTTCCATGCGACGGACTGTAGCGAGGTCAGAGAGAGGTGCGGCCCTCGGCCAGGATCACGGCGGGACCGGTCATCAGGATCCGGTCGTCGGCGGTCCACGTGATCTGCAGCGTCCCGCCAGGCAGGTCGACCCGGTAGGCGGTGTCGCGCTCCGCGCCGTCGGCGAGGGCGGCGGCCACCATCACGGCGCACGCGCCGGTGCCGCACGAGCGGGTCTCGCCGGAGCCCCGTTCGTGGACCCGCATCGCCACATGGCCGGGCCCGCGTCGTACGACGAACTCGACGTTGACCCCGTGGGGGTAGACGGCGTCGTCGTGGACCGGCGGATCGAGGAGCGGGCCGATGTCGGCGAGGTCGGCGCCGGCGTCGAGGAAGGCCACCGCGTGGGGGTTGCCCATGTCGACGTGCAGGGCCGGCCAGGACTGGTCGCCGATCGACACCTGGGTGTCCTCGAGGATCTTCGGGGTGCCCATGTCGACGGTGATCTCACCGTTGGCCGCACCCCCGGCGAAGGTCAGCACCTTCACCCCGTCGCGCGTGGCGACCGGCACGGGAGTGGACGGGTCGGCCAGGCCGGCGAGCGCGAGGTGGCGACCGAAGACCCGGATGCCGTTGCCGCACATCTCGGACACGGAACCGTCGGCATTCCGGTAGTCCATGAACCACTCGGCGTTCTGGCCGGCGGCGTCCGGGGTGACGACGGAGCGGATGACGCGCAGGACACCGTCACCACCGATGCCGGCACGACGGTCACACAGCGCGCGCACCCGCGCGGGGTCGAGGTCGCCGTGGATGCTGCCGTCGTGATCGGGGAGGAGCACGAAGTCGTTCTCGGTGCCGTGCCCCTTGAGGAAGACGTAGTCAGGGCTGGACATAGAGACCGTCCTTGTAGGACTCGCCGTAGTAGGCGTCGAGCTCCTCGAGAGGAGTGTCCGGTCGCTCCAGGCGGTGCGCCAGTACGGCGCGACGCGGGACGGTGCCGTCCGGGTTCCACGACTCCGGCTGCCACAGCTGCGAGCGCAGGAACGCCTTCGCGCAGTGGAAGAAGATAGTCTCGATCTCGACGACGACGGCCAGCAGCGGCCGGTGGCCCTTGACCACCATCTCCTCGAAGAACGGGGCATCGCTGACGAGGCGGGCGCGGCCGTTGATCCGCAACGTGTCGCCACGACCGGGGATCAGGAAGTTCAGCCCGACGTGCGGGTTGGCGAGGATGTTGCGGTACCCGTCGGCGCGACGGTTGCCGGGCCGCTCGGCGATCGCGATCGTCTGGTCGTCGATGACGTGGACCAGCTGACCCGCCGGGTCGCCCTTCGGCGACACGTCGCACCGCCCCTCGGCGTCGGCGGTGCCGAGCACGCAGAACGGCGTGGCCGCGAGCCAGTCGCGGTCGACCTCGGTCAGCGTGGTGCGTTCCTTGTCCCGGGCCGCCGCCGTCGGTTCACCGAGCAGGGCGCTGAGCGCCTCTTCGCTGGTGATGTCGGTCCAGGCGGGGGTGCTCACCCCGCCATCGTAGGCGGTCGGGTCAGTCCGGATCGACGACCAGGGCCGAGCCCCCGCCCCGGCGGGTGGGTTCGGCCACAGCGGTCAGCTGCCCGTCCGGCCCGAGCTCGATCGCGGCCACGGCCCCGATCTCCGCGGCGCTGGTCCCCGGAGGACCGGCAACGGACAGCGCGTGCCCGTAGCCCGCCAGGGCGACGCCGTACGCATTGACGAAGGCCTGCTCGGCTGTCACCGCCGACGTGTTGCGCTGGGAGGCCCGAGGAGCGGCGACCGCCTCCGGCAACGACATGCCGAGATCGAGCCGGTTCAGCAGGACCTGGAGGACCGTCGTGATGATGGTGGAGCCGCCCGGCGACCCGAGAGCGAGCACCGGCTCGCCGTCCCTGACCACGATCGTGGGCGACATCGAGCTGCGCGGGCGCTTGCCCGGCTCGATCCGGTTGGGGTCGGCCTCGGCGTAGACGGTGCTGAAGTCGGTCAGCTCGTTGTTGAGGATGAAGCCACGATCGGGCACCACGATGCCCGATCCGCCAGTCTGCTCGATCGTCAACGTGTAGGCGACAACATTGCCCCAGCGGTCGGCGGTCGTCAGGTGCGTGGTGGAGAGGTTCTCTGTGTCGGCGTCGGCGGTCGACACCGATGCCGCGGTACCACAGAGTCCGTCGTACGACGTCACGTCGCCAGCAGGCACCGGCTTGGTCGCCGCGACCGCCGGGTCGATCTCGCAGGCCCGTTCCTTGGCGAAGGTGTCGTCGAGCAACTGCGCGGTGGGTACGTCGACGTGGGCCGGGTCGCCGACGTACTTCCCACGATCGGCGAACGCGAGCGCGGTCGTCTCGAGGTAGTGGTGGAGCGCGTCGACGGGTGCCAACCCACCGACGTCGAACTGCTCGAGGATGTTGAGGGACTCGCCGACCGTCGTACCGCCGGACGAGGACGGCGCCATGCCGTAGACGTCGTGGCCGCGATAGGAGACGTGGGTCGGCTCCTGGACCAGGGCTTCGTAGCCGGCGAGGTCCTCGGTCGTCATGCTGCCGGGCGGCGCGGGGAGGTCGGTGTCACCGCTCAACGGCGGGTGCTGGACGTTCTCGGCGATCTCGCCGGCCAGCTGTCCGTCGTAGAACCAGTCGGTGCCCCGGGCGCCCAGGAGCCGGTAGGTCCTGGCCAGGTCGGGGTTGCGGAACAGGCTTCCGACGGCCGGCACGCCATCGGCGAGGTAGAGGTCAGCGGTGCTGGAGAAGGTGCGGAAGCGGTGGGCGTTCTCGGCGGTCTGCAGGTGGAAGGTGTCGTCGACGACGAAGCCGCGTTGGGCAAGGCCGGCAGCGGGCTTGAGCGCGTCCTTGAGCGACAGGCTGCCCCACCGGTCGAGGGCCTCCTGCCAGGTGGCCGGGGTGCCGGGGACGCCGACCGAGACGCCACTGGTGACCAGGTCCGGGCTGAACCGGTACGGCGTCCCGGTCGCCGGGTCGATGAAGGCATCCGACTGCATGGCCGCAGGTGCCGTCTCGCGACCGTCGATCGTGGTGACCTCGCCGGTGGCCGCGTCGTAGTGGACGAAGTAGCCGCCACCGCCGATGCCGGCGCTGTAGGGCTCGGTCACGCCCAGCGCGGCCGCAGTCGCGACGGCCGCGTCGACGGCGTTGCCACCACGCTCCAGGACCTCCAGGCCAATCGCGGACGCATCCGGGTCGACGGAGCTGACGGCGCCGCCGTGTCCCACCGCCACGGGAGTCTTGGGCGGCGCGTCCGGGGCGGGCGGGCCGGCACTGGCCGGAGCGACCAGCGCAAGGGCGAGTGCCGTGACGGACGTGGTGACGAGGGCGATGGTTCGGCGCACGGTTCCTCCCGAGAAGTGCAGTGCCGGTCCTTCACCATCCCCCCGGGGTCCCCCCTGCTGTCAAGGTGCGCGGCCTACGGCCGGTCCTCCTTCAGCACACCATCGACTTCGTAGCGGGCGGTCACGAAAGCGCCGTTCTGCGCGGTCTCCACGAGTCGCAGGTCCAGGCGGCGGGGCAGGATCGGCCGACCGGCGCCGAGGGTGACGGGCGCGATCGAGACGACCACCTCGTCGAGCAGACCGGCGTCCGCGAACTGCCCGGCAAGGTCTCCACCGCCGACGACCCAGACCCCGAGATCGCCCGCTGCAGCGCGGGCGGCGTCGAGGACGGTCGACACGTCGCCCCGGGCGAAGCGGACGTCGGCACCGTCAGGGACCGGGAGCTCGCGGGACGTCATCACCCACGACGGCTGCGAGTAGAACCAGGCCTCACCCGACTTCTCGAGATGGGCGAGCACCCATTCGTACGTCGTCGAGCCCATCACGAGCGCGCCGATCCCCTTGATGAAGGCGCCGTAGTTCTGCGGCCCCTCCTCGTCCAGGTCCTGGCGCATCAGCCAGTCCAGGGAGTCGTTCGGGTCGGCGATGAAGCCGTCGAGCGTCGTGGCGGTGTAATAGGTGACGGTCGTCGGGTGATTCATCAGCTCTCTCCCAGTTCGCGGCGCAACCACATGATCGGGTCGCCCTCATCGGTCGTGACGCCGGCCGCGCGCAGCATCACGCGGGCCAGCTGCCGCCGGTGGGCGGCGTAGGTCAGGACGTGCGCGAGCACGCTGCTCAGCACGAAGCTCTCCGGCGGATCGCACAGGGCATCGACGAGTCGGTCGTTCCAGGCACCACGGCGGTCGATGTCGCGCACCGTCGCCAGCCAGCGCGGTGCCACTGCGTCGTGCCGTTCGAGGAGGTCGGCGGGGCCGGACGGCGCGTCGGCGGACGGGGTGTCGAGTCCTTCGATCGACGCCAGCCAGATCTCCTTGGAGAACACCTGCCGGTGCAGGACGGCGGCAATGGACTCCTCCGCGCCGTCCCACGAGAGCACCGTGTGGCCGGGCATCCGCACCTCGTCCCACTCCGCTGCCGACAAGCCCTTGGCCTGCTCGATCAGGTCCCTGGTGTCGTCGAGGTCGTGCCGCACCTGTTGTTCGGTGACGGGGTTCATCGGCTGCTCCTCTGCGTGCACCCACAGATGCATGGGTGGGTGGAAGTGGATGCCGTTCGCGGCCGGCAGCCACGTGCTGGTGGTGCCGTCGCCAGCGCGGGCGACGGTCTCGCTCGGCGGGTGGCCGTAGGCACGGGTGAACGCGCGACTGAAGCCCTCCAGCGACTCGTATCCCGCCTCCCAGGCGGCATCCGTGACCGTCGAGCCGTGCCGCAGCTGCCACGCGGACCGCTCGAGCATCACCCGGCGCCGCATCGCCACCGGCGCCTCCCCGACGTCGCGCGCCAGCACCCTGCTGAAGTGGTACGGCGATGCGTACGCGTCGTCCGCCATCTGCTCGAGCGTTCGGTTGTCCTCGTCGAGCACCGCGTCGAGGAGCTCGCGCAGGCGATCACGTCCGGGCCGGGTCGGCGGCGTGATCGGTGTCGTCATGGGTCCAGTGTGGTCCCGATCAGGAGCCGGGCGCTTGACCGATCTTGCGCACTGCGGCCAGCGCCTTCGCGACACGGTCCGGGTCGTCGTACTCCACCCAGGTGATGCGGGGATCGGCCCGCCACCAGGCCATCTGCTTGCGGGAGAACTTGCGGGTCGCGACGAAGGTTCGTTCCTGCGCCTCGTCGAGCGACATCTCCCCCGCCAGCGCGGCCATCACCTGGCGGTAGCCGATGGCGACCCGCGCGGTGCGGCCCTCGGCCAGCCCCCGGGCCAGCAGCTCCTCGACCTCCGCGACGAAACCCTCGTCGAACATCTCCTGCACCCGTTGCCGGATCCGGTCCTCGAGGATCGCCGGATCGATGGAGACGCCGATCTGGACGGTGTGGGGATCGGCGTACTCCTGCACGGGGAGGCGGGCGCTGTAGGGCTCGCCGGTCAGCTCGATCACCTCGAGCGCCCGCACGATGCGGCGGCCGTTCTCCCCGATCCGTTCGGCGGCCACGGGATCGAGCGCCCGCAGCCGGGCGTTCATCGCCATGGCACCGACCTGTTCGAGCTCGGCCTCCAGCCGCTCGCGCACCGCCGTGTCGGTCCCGGGGAAGTCGAACTGGTCGAGGATCACCCGCGTGTAGAGGCCCGATCCGCCGACCAGCACGGGCGTCACGGCGCGAGCGCGCAGCTCCGCGATCGCCGTCCGCGCCCAGCCCTGGAAGTCCGAGACCGTGGCCACGTCGCGGATGTCGAGGGTGTCGAGCAGGTGGTGCGGGATCCCCCGTCGATCGGCGAGCGGCAGCTTCGCCGTACCGATGTCCATGCCGCGGTAGACCTGCATGGCATCGGTGTTGACGATTTCTCCGTGCAGTGCGGAAGCCAGATCGAGGGACAGCGCCGTCTTGCCGCTGGCGGTGGGCCCCACGAGCGCCACGATCGGAATCTCCGACGTGTTGAACGGCTGCGGCATGTGGCTAGTGTGGCAAGACCGGGCCACACCCCAGCACCGTGGGTGACAGGCCGACTCGGCGGTACTCACGAAGGAGCCACACGATGAGCCTCACGGACAAGTTCAAGGACGCGAAGGACAAGGCGACAGAAGCGGTTGCCGAGCACGGCGACAAGATCGAAGCCGGCATCGACAAGGTCGCGGGCTTCGTCGACGACAAGACCGGCGGCAAGTTCAGCGACAAGATCGAGGGCGCCACCAGCAAGGCCAAGGACGCACTCGGCAAGGTCGAGGGCGACAAGGGCGAGCAGGCCTGACTACTGTTGCGGCGAGCGGCTCAACCATGGGCCGCACACCATTCCGAACCGTTGGGGGTTTCTCGTGGGCTTTCTGGATGACGCCAAGGACAAGGTGACCGACGCAGTCGACGGTCAGGGCGACAAGATCGGCGACGCTGTCGACAAGGCTGCGGACTTCGTGTCCGACAAGACCGGCGGCAAGTTCGACGACAAGATCGATCTGGGCGCCGACAAGGCCAAGGACGCCCTCGACGGCCTCGACGGCAAGAACGACGACATCAACTGACCTTGGAGGCACCTCGGTGACTGTGCAGGACCCCGCGACCGGCAAGACGCGGTTCGTGGTGGTCCCGGCGTCGTACGTCTTCCTCCTCCGGGAGGCGGCGGACGGCTCAGCCACCGAGGTGCTTCTGCAATTGCGGCAGGGCACTGGCTACATGGATGACCACTGGGCCGCTGCGGCCGCCGGTCACGTGGAGCGTGGCGAGACCGCCGAGGCAGCCGCCCGGCGCGAGGCCCTCGAGGAGATCGAGGTCAGCGATCTCGACCTGACCTTCGCGACCGCGATGCAGCGGACCGCGCACGACCTCCCCATCGACGAACGCATCGACTTCTTCTTCACTGCTCGCTCCTGGTCGGGCGAGCCGCGCATCGTCGAGCCGACGAAGTGCGCCGACCTGCGCTGGTTCCCGCTCGATGCGTTGCCCGATCCGGTCGTCCCTCACGAACGCGTCGTCCTCGACGGCCTCCGCCGCGGCGATCTCCCGGGCCTGAGCCAGCACGGCTTCTGACCAACCTGGTGGCGCCACCGGTTGGAATCCCCGTCTGCGGATACCTCCTTGCTGAGGAGGGTGATGATGACCGAACAACCCGAGGAATCCGTACGGGTCGACCCCGACGACGATTCCGGACAGAGACTGCCGCCGCTTCCGAAGCCGACGGTCGAGCCGCCGGCTCCGCCGCCGGGTGGACCGAACGGCATCGAGGGTGTGGGCGGCGACGGGGCGTACACGACCGACGCGCGTGACCCCGATCCCCGCCAGAACCCGGAGACCGATGAGCTCCCGCCGGAGGCCGCGACGCCCGAGGACACCGACACCGAGGCCACCCAGGGCAAGCCGGACATTCCGCCCGAGCAGGACTCGCCGGCCTAGTTGCGACCGAACTACCGCAGCAGGCTGGTGTCGAGCCGTGTCTCGATGGCCGTGCCGTCCGGACCGGCCTCGACGAAGTACGCCGCCGCGCCGTCGCGTTCGGTGAGCGCCTCGACGAACTCGGTGCCGCGGTAGAGCACGCCCACGCCGTCATCGGTGGCGTAGCCGGCGGGCAGCTCCCCGGAGGCGATCAGCGACTGGAAGAGCGGACGGCGCTGCTCCTCGGAGTCGTAGTGCACGCCGTTGGAGTACGGCACCAGCCCCAGCCCGTTGGTGATCGGGCGCAGCTCGGGACCGAACGAGTCCGTCGTACCGCCGCGGTGCCAGCAGATCGAACCCGCCGACACCCCCGTGAGCACGACGCCCGCTTCCCAGGCTTCGCGCATCAGGTCGCCGACGCCGTGCAGGTCCCACATCGCCAGCAGGCCGGCGGCGCTGCCGCCCCACACCCAGATCACGTCCTGGGACAGCAGGTGCTCACGCATGTCCTCGACGTTCGGCATCGGGAACAGCTCCAGGTGGTTGCCGTGGAACCCGGACTCCTGCGCCATGTCGTAGAAGTCGGCGATCAGCGAGGGCTGGTCGCCGCACGCGGTGGCGAGGAAGCACACGCGCGGCGCACGCCCGGTGACGCCGGCGAGATCGACGGCGTGGCTCGTCAGGGGTCCGACGGACCAGCGGTTGCGGTCACTCGGCACCACCCCGCCGGAGGTGGCGAGGATGGTGGGCGCGTCGGCGGGCATGGTCTCAGCCGCAGACAGGGCCGGCGGGCAACGGGGCAGGCACGCCGATGGCCGGCATGCCGAGACCGACTCCCGACGAGGCAGGAGCTCCGCTGGTCGAGCCGCCTGCAGCCCGGTCCCATGCGTCTCCGGAGCGGGTACGACGAAGTGCCCGGACCGGGCCGTCGGCGATCAGGTGGTGCGGGGCAGCGTGGGTGATCACGACCGTGACCATGTCGCCGGGCCGCGGCGCACCGTCGACGGCGGAGAAGTCGGCCTCGAAGTGCACGAGCCGGTTGTCCGGTCCGCGGCCGGAGAGGCGGTGGGTCTCGGCGTCCTTGCGGCCCTCGCCCTCGGAGACCATCAGCTCGACCTCGCGGCCGACCAGCAGCTTGTTCTCCTCCCAGGCGATCTGGGTGACCAGCTCGGCGAGGCGGGTGTAGCGCTCCTTCACGACCTCCGGGGAGACTTGGTCCTCGAGCGTGGCCGCGGGGGTGCCGGGGCGCTTGGAGTACTGGAAGGTGAAGGCTCCGGCGAAGCGGGCCCGCCGCACGACCTCGAGCGTCTGCTCGAAGTCCTCGTCGGTCTCGCCGGGGAAGCCCACGATGATGTCGGTCGTGATGGCGGCGTCGGGCATGGCCGCGCGCACCCGCTCGATGATGCCGAGGTACTTCGACTGCCGGTAGGACCGGCGCATGTCCTTGAGCACCTTGTCGGAGCCGGACTGCAGCGGCATGTGCAGCTGGGGCATCACGTTGGGCGTCTCGGCCATCGCCTCGATGACGTCGTCGGTGAACTCGGCCGGGTGGGGGCTGGTGAACCGCACCCGGTCCAGGCCCTCGATCGACCCGCACGCCCGCAGCAGCTTGGAGAACGCCTGGCGGTCGCCGAACTCGACGCCGTACGCGTTGACGTTCTGGCCCAGCAGCGTGATCTCGGAGACGCCTTCAGCGACCAGCGCCTCGATCTCGGCGAGGATCTCGCCGGGGCGGCGGTCCTGCTCCTTGCCGCGAAGCGCCGGGACGATGCAGAACGTGCACGTGTTGTTGCAGCCGACCGACACCGACACCCAGGCGGCGTAGGTCGAGTCGCGCTTCGTCGGGAGCGTCGAGGGGAAGACCGACAGCGACTCGAGGATCTCGACCTGCGCCTCCTCCATGATCCGGGCACGCTCCAGCAGCACCGGCAGCGAGCCGATGTTGTGGGTGCCGAAGACGACGTCGACGTACGGCGCCTTCTCGGTGATCGTGGCGCGATCCTTCTGCGCGAGGCAGCCGCCGACGGCGATCTGCATGCCCGGGTTCGCGGCCTTGACCGGCACGAGCTGGGACAGGTTGCCGTAGAGCTTGTTGTCGGCGTTCTCGCGCACGGCGCAGGTGTTGAACACGACGACGTCGGCCTGGTTGCCGTCGGGTACGGCGACGTAGCCGGCGTCCTCCAGCAGCCCCGAGAGTCGCTCGGAGTCGTGCACGTTCATCTGGCACCCGTGGGTGCGGACGACGTAGGTGCGCGGCGGACTCTGCGTGGTGCTCATGACCGATCAAGAGTACGGCGGCACGGCCTCCGCGCCCGAATCGCTCAGCCGCTGGGTAGTCTCGACGACATGGCTGAGACAGCTCCCCCCGGCTTCATGGCCCGCAACAACGAATGGATCGGCAGCGTCCTGAGTGTCGCGGCGCTGATCGTGTCCGTACTGCTCGGCGCCGGACTGATGTTCGGGACCGACACCCGTGGTGTGTCCGCGATCCTCACCGTCCTCACCGTCGCCGGCGGCACGTTCACCGTGCTGCTGTACCTGATCGGCGCGATGCTCGAGGCCATCACGCCCACGGACCTGTGGAAGCGCGAGGACGCCGAGTGGCGGACCGGGATGGGTCTGCCGGCTGCAACCGAAGAGGACACGGCGTCGTCGGAGAAGGCCCACCGCAGGGCGATGATGCTCGCCGTCCTGGCGATCATCGTCGGCCTGGCGCTCAGCGTGGTTCCTGCCGTCCTCTGACGGACCTGCCTGATTTCCAGCCGATGACCCCGGCGTCACGAATCGGTCTCGGTGGCGTGGCGCTCTAGCCCGCGGAGGCCTCGCGGGACTAACGTCCCCAAGCATGACCGTCACCGATGACGCTGCGGTCGGCAGCGCAGCGACCCGCGCCAACGACCCGTTGGTCGAGCTCGTCGATGTCCAGAAGTGGTACGGCGAGCTGCACGTGCTGCAGGACATCAACCTGACCGTGCAGCGCGGCGAGGTGGTCGTCGTGATCGGCCCGTCGGGCTCCGGCAAGTCGACGCTGTGCCGCACGATCAACCGGCTCGAGACCATCGACACGGGCACGATCAACGTCGACGGTGCGCCGCTCCCCCAGGAGGGCAAGGCGCTGGCCGCGCACCGCGCCGACGTGGGCATGGTGTTCCAGAGCTTCAACCTCTTCGCCCACAAGACGATCCTCGAGAACGTCACGCTCGGGCCGATCAAGGTGCGCAAGAAGTCGAAGGCAGAGGCCGAGGCACTCGCCAAGGAACTCCTCGACCGGGTCGGCGTCGGCCACCAGGCCGCGAAGTACCCCGCACAGCTCTCCGGCGGCCAGCAGCAGCGCGTGGCCATCGCCCGCGCCCTGGCCATGGAGCCGAAGGTGATGCTCTTCGACGAGCCCACCTCGGCGCTGGACCCCGAGATGATCAAGGAAGTCCTCGACGTCATGGTCGACCTCGCCGAGCGCGGGATGACGATGATCGTGGTCACCCACGAGATGGGGTTCGCCCGTACTGCCGCCAACCGCGTCGTGTTCATGGCCGACGGGCGGATGGTCGAGACCGCCGACCCGGAGTCGTTCTTCACCAACCCCCAGAGCGATCGCGCCAAGGACTTCCTCGGCAAGATCCTCAAACACTGATCGCTCGGCACCTCGGGCCTAGATAAAAGGAGCAGTACATGCGACTCAGGAAAGCATTCGCGGCGACGGCGGTCAGCCTCATCGCGGCCACCGGCCTCGTGGCCTGCGGCGACGCCGGCAACGACGACAAGGAAGGCGTCGACGTCGAAGCCAAGAGTGACTGTGACGGGAAGTTCGCAGAGGGTTCGCGGATGGCCGAGCTGTCCGAAGCCGGCAAGATCAACGTCGGCCACAAGGACGACCAGCCCGGCCTGGGCTTCGAAGGTGCCACCGACGACCGGCCGAGCGGATTCGACATCGAGGTCGCGAAGCTCCTCATCGCCGACCTGTGCATCGACCCGGAGAGCGACGACGTCAACTGGGAGGTGACCATCTCCGACAACCGGGAGCCGTTCCTGGAGCAGGGCAAGGTCGACCTCGTCCTCGCGTCGTACTCGATCACCGACGAGCGCCGGCTCAAGGTCGGCCAGGCTGGTCCCTACATGGTCACGGGACAGCAGCTCCTCGTGAAGGCCGACAGCGACGTCGAGAGCATCGACGACCTCAAGGGCAAGGAAGTCTGCTCGGTGACCGGATCGACGTCGATCGACCGGATCGACGAGAAGGGCGCCAAGGGCGTCGGCTTCGACAGCTACTCCGAGTGCGTGGCCAAGGTCCTCGACGGAACGGTCGAGGGCATGTCCACCGACGGCACCATCCTCGCCGGCTTCGCTGCCGAGAACGAGGGCCAGCTCAAGGTCGTCGGCGACACGTTCTCCGAGGAGAACATCGGCGTCGGCTACAGCAAGGACAAGCCGGAGATGTGCGAGTGGATCAACGACGTGCTGACCGCGTCGTTCGAGGATGGCTCGTGGGCCAAGGCATTCGAGATCACCCTGGGCCCGTCGGGTGTCGAGACGCCGGAGCCGCCGGCGCTGGACCCCTGCGCCTGATCTGAGCAGCACCCACTGATGCGGGTCCCCGACCGGGGACCCGCATCAGCACACAACGCCAACGCCCACGAGCCGGAAGGAGGTACGACGTGGAAGCGATCAGCGACAACTGGGACCTCTACTTCCGCAGCTTCGGCTACACCGTGGCCCTCTTCGTCATCGCCTCAGTGCTGTCCATGTTCTTCGGGACGGTGCTCTGCGCCTTGCGCGTGGGCCCGGTCAAGATCATGCGGGCTGCGGCCACGACGTACGTGACGGTCGTCCGCAACACTCCTCTGGTCATCGTCTTCGCCTTCTTCACCTTCGCGTCGCCGATGTTCGGCCTCACCTTCAACTTCCTCGACGTCCACATCGGCCAGTTCGACTTCACCGAGGCGTTCGGCGCCGCTGTCGTGAGCCTGACCCTGTACACGTCGACCTTCGTCTGCGAGGCGTTGAGGTCCGGGATCAACTCCGTTCCGCTCGGACAGGCCGAAGCTGCGCGCGCGGTCGGACTGACCTTCGGCGGCACGATGACCCAGGTGGTCCTGCCCCAGGCCATCCGGGCCTCGGTCCCCCCGCTGGCCAGCGTGCAGATCGCAATGCTCAAGAACACGTCGGTGGCCGCCGCCTTCGGCATCCTCGAGGCCGTGGCGCAGATGCGCCGCTTCACCAACAACTTCAGCTCGCAGCGGACCGAGATCTTCATCTTCTTCGCGGTCGGCTACATCCTGCTCGTCCTGCTCCTCTCGTTCGCGGCGAGCCGACTCGAGAAGAGGTGGCAGGTCGCATGAGCACCAGCGTTCTCTTCGACGCTCCCGGACCGAAGACGGTCGTACGGCACAGGCTCTACGCCATTGCCACGGGCGTGGCCCTGCTCGGCATCGTCTGGTACATCTTCGACGGCTTCAACGACGCGGAACAGTTCGACTTCGAGAAGAAGTGGGAGGTCTTCACCACTCCCGACTACATCAGGGCATTGCTGGTCGACGGCCTGTTCAAGACGCTCCAGATGGCCTTCGGTGCGATCCTCGGCGCCATCGCCTTCGGCGTGGTGTTCGGCATCGCCAAGCTGTCCGAGCATGCCTGGATCCGCTGGCCTGCGACGATCGTCGTCGAGTTCTTCCGCGCGGTCCCGGTCCTGCTCCTGATGGTCTTCACCTGGTACAGCCTCGGCATCAAGGAGGAGATCAGCTCCTTCTGGGCCGTCGTCATCGCGCTGACGCTCTACAACGGAGCGGTGCTCGCCGAGGTCCTGCGCGCCGGCATCAACGCCGTGCCGAAGGGCCAGGGCGAGGCGGCGTATGCCGTCGGCATGCGCAAGACGCAGGTGATGTCGAACATCCTGCTGCCCCAGGGCGTCAAGATCATGCTGCCGTCCCTGGTCAGCCAGTGCATCGTGGCACTCAAGGACACCGCTCTCGGCACGCTGGTACTCGCCCCCGGTCTCACCAAGGTGGGGACGCAGATCTACCTCGAGTTCAACAACCGGGTGCCGACCATGTTCGTCGTCGCCGCCCTGTACATCTCCGTCAACATGCTGCTCATGCTGCTGGCGAACTGGCTGCAGAAGCGGTACGTCGGCGAGAAGAAGCTCAAGGTCGCGTACGTCGGCGGCGCCTTCGACACCGGTACAGGTGGCGCGGGCGGCGCTGCCTGACCGCTGGGACCAACTACTTCTTCGAGGTCACCCAGAGGTTGATGACGCCCTCGATGACGACGGTGCCGTCCTCGAGCTGGCCGCGGACGCGGACCGGGAGGTCACCCTCGGCGGTGTCCCACTGCTCCTGGTCGGTCTCGGCGATGCAGGTGATGTCGCCGGTGGCCTTGGCCGTGTAGGTGATCGACATGCCCTTGGGGATCCAGCGCTTGGTGTCCGGGATGGTCGACTCGGCGAGCGCACCCATGGCCATCTCCAGGCCGTTGCACAGCGCGATCGCGTGCACGGTGCCGATGTGGTTCTGCACGCTGCGCCGCTTCGCGAAGCGGATCTCGGCGTAGTTGGAGCGCATGTCGATGACGCGCGGGTGGATCGTCGCAAAGTACGGAGCCTTCTGGGCGAAAGCGAAGGAGAACACCCGCTTGCCGATCGTGCCACCAACGACGGGCACGCCAGTCGTGGTCTTCCAGAGGTTCTGCACCGGAGTCGTCATGGCGCTGAGATTACTTGCGAGTAACAACGGCGGGCAAGGTGCCGTCCGTCTCACTCCGGGAAACGCTGGGTGGCGACCTGCTCACCGGCGGACACCAGCGTGACGCTGCCCGCAGGGGTCGGGGGCGCGAGCAGCGGGTTGGCGGTCAGCACCAGGGACGGCGGGTCCGCGGCGTCGTACGCGAAGGAACAGGTGACCGGGGTGAGCGGGCCCGCGAGGATGTACGGCGCCCCGGCGCCGACCTCCAGGCCCCCACCGATCGGGTCGAGCACCGTGCAGGTCCAGCCCTCCCCGGTCTTGCCACCGGCAGGAACGGCGACCGAACCGTCGAACACGAAGACGAGCTCGATCGTCCGCGCGGGTCCGCCGAACACGTCGACCGTCGCGCTGACGCCCGACGGTGCCGGTCCGGGACCGGCGGTCGTTGCGATGTCGACCAGGCGGACGCAGGGGTCGGCGGTGACGCACGGGTCGACGGGCGCGACAGGAACGACGGGGACGACGGCGGGAGCCTTCGACGCGGCTTGCTCGGGGCGGGTTGGCCGGGCAGCCGGGGCGGCTGCGGGCGCCGGATCGCTCACGACCACGGGCTCGGCCGCGGGCTCGGCGACGGCCGGCGCCGGCGTACGCGGGACGGGCCGGTCAGCTAACGGAGCGGGCTCCGGGGCCGGATCGTCGACCGGAGCTGACTCCGCGACGTCGGCCGGCGCCGCGCGGTCCGCTGGGCGCGGGTCGCTCCCACCAGTGAGGGCCAGTGCCCCTGCCGCGATCGCTCCGATGGCAACCGCAGCTGCGACTCCCACGGCCACGGGTCCACCGATGGCCGAGCCGCCCGAGGACGCAGCCCCGGAGGTCGCCCCGCCGGAGGCGGCCACGGAGCCCGTGGCAGCCACGCCGCCACCGGCGCCGACGAGCCAGAGCAGGCCCTTGCCGCCACCGGGCAGCACGGCCAGCAGCACGATCGGGAGCACGTAGGCGGCGAGCTTCTGGTTGACGGTGTCCACGACGATGAACGCCTGGTTGCAGTCCGGGCAGGAGTCGATGTGCTCGCCGAACTTCAGCTCGGCGCGAGGGCTGAGGTCGCCACGGGCGAACTGGCTCATCCGGGCGTGCGCCCACTGGCACTGCTCGCGCACCGGCGCAGGGCCGGCGTGGAGGTCGAGATAGGCGCGCTTGAGGCCCTCGCGGGCACGGTGGGCCAGCGAGGACACGGCGCGCGGCTGCAGGTCCATGATGGTGGCGACCTCGGCCGGCTTCCGTCCCTCGACCTCGACGTGCCACAGGACCCGCTGCCAGCTCTCGGGCAGGCTCGAGAGGGCGTCCACCGCGACCGTCTCGTCGAGCCCGGCCACCATCTCCTCAGCGGGGAGCTGGGCGTCGTCGAACAGCCAGGGCTGGTCGGACACCGGCGACTCGCGCGGTGCCCGCAGACCGTCGCGGTAGCCGTTGCGGATCGTGACGTGCAGGTAGGCGCGGAAGTTGTCGGTCGGTCCGCCGCCGGACCGCAGGGCCGCGAGCACGCGGGCGAAGGACTCCGCGACAAGCTCGTCGGCCTGGTCGGCGCCGACCAGGATGCGCGCCAGGTGACGGGCGCCGTCGACGTGTGCGCGGTAAAGGTCCTCGTAGGCGAGGCTGTCGCCGCTGCGGACGCGGTCGAGCAGCTGCTCGTCCAGCTCGCGGCGCGAGTCGTCCGCCATCAGGTCCCCCCGGATCCTGGTCGTTCGCGGCCCGTGACGGGCGGCGCGTTGTCGGGCCCGCTTCGTTGCGAGGTCGTCGTGGATGCGCATCGCATCATGCCATCTCCGGGAAATTTGCAAACTTCCCGGAAAACCGCGTGATGTTCGCGGACGCGCTCCGTCTGGTTGAGGGCAGGCCGGAGGACCCCGGCCTGCCCCAACCCACCCTGAACTGCGGACGGAGGCACCGATGAGCGCGCTGCACAGCACCCGCACCGGCACCGCGCCCTCCGGGGTGGTCCAGCTCCGGCCGCGCGCGGTCGCTCGCCGTACCGCCGCGCTCCGGAGCCGCCTGCTCGAGCGCCGACGCATGGTCGGGCCCTACCGGCACCGCCTGCTCGAGATCACCGGCGACGTGCTCGGACGGGTCGCACAGGTGGGCGCCGACGACCTGGACGCCTGGGAGCGCCTCCTGCTGTTCCTGGAGGACCACGAGGACAACACGTTCGCCTCCCCCGCTGACGCGTCCGCGGCCAACCTGGTCGCCCTGGCACTCTTCGACGAGGTCACCGACCACGCAGCGCTCGCCGACCTGGCGGGACAGCTCGGACACGAACGGCTCGCCCGACTCCAGCACCGCCACGGCAGCCCGCTGGAGTCACACCCGGGACTGCCCCTGACGAGCGAAGCGGTCCGCCGCCTCGTCGCCAGCGACCTGCGCGAGCGCCTGGCCGCGGACCCCCGGACGGCCACCCACGTCGAGGCCATCGCCGACACGTGCCTGCGCGCAGCACATGCCCTGCTCAACCAGGGCACCGACAAGACCTGGACCGTCCCGACGCTGGACACGATCGAGGAGCTCCTCGACATCGCCGAGCAGGGCACGATCGTCGAGTGGCGCCACCACATGGCGATGGTCACGGCGAAGCCCTGGTCGCCGTACACGGGCCGGATCGTCGACCTCGCACAGCAGGCCGGCAAGTCCCACACCGCCTCGGTCATCGCGGCGTTCGTCGACCTCTGCCGCGAGAAGGCGGCCTCCGTCGGCCGCCGCGAGCACGAGCGCGAGATCGACACGCTGGTCGCACTGCGCGACGCCGGCCGCAGGAGCGGCCCCTAGATCGTCGGAGTGCCTGCGGGCGCCAGTTCCGGGGGCCTGGGGGGGCTACGGAGCGGCAGGGATCCGGTCTCCATCAACGGAGACCTCATTCCACCCCGCGGGCACTCCGACTCACCTGCCGATTCACCGTGCAGGCGCGAGCAGCTCCACCCTGTTGCCGGCGCCGTCGAAGGCATGGCAACGCTCGTGGCCGTCGAACGTGTGCCGCTCGCGCCAGTCCGTCTCGAACCCGAGATCACCGAGGCGCGCGGCGACGGCCTCGAGCTCGTCCGTCGATCCCAGCAGGAACGCGGGGTGGGCCTTGCGTGCCGGGGCGAACGGCTCCTCGACGCCGACGTGGATCTCAGCGGTGGTGGCTCCGCTGGCGTCGTACGACCGGAACCAGCAACCTCCCCGCTTCGCCAGCTCCGCCGGCTTCGGCACCTCCGTCATGCCGATGCCGTCCGCGTAGAAGCGGCGGGCCGCATCCTCGCCGCCGCTCGGGCAGGCGACCTGGACGTGGTGGATCCTCATCCCGGCACCTTCGCGACGACGAAGATCCGGCGGAACGGCATCACGACACCAGCACCGTCGTCCGGATAGGCCGCACGCAGGCGGGCCCTGAACTCCTCCTCGAACGCGGGGCGCAGGTCGTCGGGCAACGCCTGCAGCGTGGGCCGGGCGCCGGTGCCCGACACCCAGGTGAAGACGGGGTCAGGGCCCTGCAGGACGTGGAGGTACGTCGTCTCCCATGCGTCGACCTCGCAGCCGAGGCCCTGCAGGACGCGCAGGTAGGTGGCGGCGTCATGGGCAGCGATCCGGGCGGCGCCGGCCGTGTGGAGGTCGTACGGCGGCTCGGCCGCCAGCTCCTCGCGGATCGTCGTGGTGGGCTGGTCGGCGTTGCCGGGCACCTGGAAGGCGAGCCAGCCGCCGGGCGCGAGCGCGGCGACCAGGGCGGGCACCAGGTCGAGGTGACCGTCGACCCACTGCAGGGTCGCGTTGGAGACCAGCACGTCGACGGAGCCCGGCGCGACGGTCGCCAGCCAGTCGCGCAGGTCGGCCCTGTGGAAGGACACGCGCTCCGCGGCCGGACTGTCGGAGGCCGCGCGCACCATGTCCTCACTGGAATCGATGCCGGTGACCGACGCTGCCGGCCAGCGGTCAGCGAGGAGGGAGGTCAGATTGCCCGGACCACAACCGAGGTCGACCACGACGTGCGGATCGGCTGCGTCGATGCGGGTGATCAGGTCGACGAACGGGCGGCCGCGTTCGTCGGCGTAGGTGAGGTAGCGCTGCGGATCCCAGGCGTGGCTCAACGCGCGACCTCCCGCTCGGTGAGGAACTCGAGGATGCGCGCGTTGACGACGTCCGGACGCTCGACCTGCAGGAAGTGCCCGGCACCCTCGACGACCGCGACCCGGCTGCCCTCGGGCAGGTGGCTGCCGACCAGGCCGGCCCACCGGACGTCGAGACAACCGTCGTCGGCGCCGTGGAGGTAGAGGATCGGCACCTTCGGCCCCGCGAGCCAGTCGTTCGCGAACCGGCGGTAGCGCTCCGGGATGCCCCAGGCGCGCGGCTGGGCGCGGTAGTAGCCGAGCACCGCGCTCTTGCGTGCCTCGTCCGGTACGGCGGCCGCGAGGTGCCTGCGGTCCTCGGTCGCGTCGAAGCCCGGGGACCAGCGCTCCCACAGGTGGTCGACGAGACGGTCGAAGGAACGCTCGGGCAGGCGCGGGAGCTGGTTGAACACGGTGTACCAGCTGAGCCCGGCCTGTCGCGGCAGCACCCGGAGCCACCGAGCCAGGTCACCCCGGTGCGGGTTCATCGCCGCGAGCGGCGGCACGGACAGCGAGACGATGTGGCCGAACGGGTTGGCGTCGGTCGCGGCGATCCCGTTGGCGGTGATCGCACCCCAGTCGTGCCCGACCAGCAGCGCCCGGTCGTCGCCGCCGTACTCCCGATGGAGGGCGAGGACGTCGTCCATCAGTGCCGCGACGTGATAGCTGCCGTCGGTCGGGATCGAGCTCGGCGCATAGCCGCGCGTGAACGGAGCGACCACCCGCCAGCCCGCGTCGACCAGTGCCGGCGCGACGTGGCGCCAGGTGTGGGCGGTGTCCGGGAACCCGTGCAGGAGCACGGCGAGCGGCCGGTCGTGGTCGTCGACGTCACCCCACACGAGGCTGGTGAGGGTGACCCGGTCCAGCACTGTCGATCGATGGTTCACGGGGCAACCCTACGGCGCATCTATCTTGACATCAAGATTCTCGACCCAACCGCTAGGATGCGGCCATGCGGGATGAGGTCGATGAGCTGATCGAGGCGTGGGCGCGCGAGCGCAGCGACCTCGACCTCGGGCCCGTCGCCGTCTTCAGCCGGATCTCCCGCCTGGCCCACCACGTCGACAGGGCGCGCCGGCAGGCCTTCACGGCCCACGACATCGAGCCGTGGGAGTTCGACGTGCTCGCCGCGCTGCGGCGGGCCGGGGCGCCGTACGAGCTCTCGCCGGGGCGCTTGCTGCGCGAGACGCTGGTGACCAGCGGGACGATGACCAACCGGGTCGACCGGCTCGCGACCCGGGGCCTTGTCGAGCGCCACCCCGACCCGTCCGACCGCCGCGGTGTGCTGGTCCGGCTGACCCCGGAGGGCAAGGAGGCGGTCGACGGTGCGTTCACCGCACTGCTCGACGCCGAGCGGGACCTGCTGACCGGGTTGAGCGACAAGGACCGGCGAGTGCTCGCCGACCTGTTGCGCCGGCTGCTGCTGCCCTTCGCCGACTGACCCTCCCCGGATCACTCCCGGGATCACACCCCGATCACTCCAGGAGTGCGGCCGCCTCGAGCCACTCGAGCTCGGCGTTCGCCTTGTCCTCGTGGAGGGCGGTGAGCTCCTCCGCGATCTCGGTGAGCTTCTTCGCGTCGCTGGCGTTGTCGAGCAGCGCAGCCGTCAGCTCGCCCTCGCGCTGACCCATCCGGGCCAGCACCTTGTCGAGGCGGGCCACCGTCTTGCGAGCGGTGCGCTCCTCGGCCGAACCGGCGCGGGCCTTGTTGGACTTCGATCCACCGCCGCCCTCAGCGGGTGCTCGATCAGCTTGGTCCTGATCGGACTTCCTGGGCGATGCGGTGGTGTTCTCCGCACCCCCGGCCTTGCGACGCTCGAGGTACTCATCCACGCCACGCGGCAGCATCGACACCTTGCCGTCGCCGAGCAACGCCCAGACCGAGTCGGTGACCCGCTCCAGGAAGTACCGGTCGTGGGAGACGACGACGAGCGTGCCGGGCCAGCCGTCGAGGAAGTCCTCGAGGACGTTGAGGGTCTCGATGTCGAGGTCGTTGGTGGGCTCGTCGAGGAGCAGCACGTTCGGCTCGGTCAGCAGCAGCCGCAGCAGCTGGAAGCGGCGCCGCTCACCACCGGACAGGTCACCGACGCGGGCCGTGAGGCGGTCACCGGTGAAGCCGAAGCGCTCCAGCAGCGAGGTTGCGGACACCTCGCCGTCGAGGGTCTTGGTGACGCGCCGGATCGACTCGACGGTGGCGAGCACCCGCGAGTTCGGGTCGTCGAACTCGACGTCCTGGGTCAGGTGCTCCAGCGCCACCGTGCGGCCCTGCTTGACCCGTCCGGCGACGGGCGAAGCGGTGCCGGCGATCAGCGACAGGACGGACGTCTTGCCCGCGCCGTTGACGCCGACCAGGCCGACCCGGTCACCGGGGCCGAGGCGCCAGGTGGCGTTCTTGAGCAGGGTGCGCTCGCCGCGGACGAAGTCGACGTCCTCGATGTCGATGACGTCCTTGCCCAGCCGCTGCGTGGCGAACTTCTGGAGCTCGAGCCGGTCGCGCGGCGGAGGAACGTCCTCGATCAGGGCGTTTGCGGCGTCGATGCGGAACTTCGGCTTCGCCGTGCGGGCCGGCGCGCCGCGGCGCAGCCAGGCCAGCTCCTTCTTGACGAGGTTCTGCCGGCGCTGCTCGGAGACGCTGGCCTGGCGCGAACGCTCGGCCTTGGCGAGCACGAACGCGGCGTAGCCGCCGTCGTACAGGTCGACGACACCGTCGTGGACCTCCCACGTCTGCTGGCAGACCGCGTCGAGGAACCAGCGGTCGTGCGTCACCACGACCAGCGCGGAGGACCGGCCGGCCATGTGCGCAGCCAGCCAGGCGACGGCTTCGACGTCGAGGTGGTTGGTGGGCTCGTCGAGGATGATCAGGTCGTGGTCGCCGAGCAGCAGCGCGGCCAGCGCGCAGCGGCGACGCTCGCCACCGGACAGCCCGTGGATGATGCGATCGAGCTCGACGCCCGCCAGCAGGACCTCGACGATCTCGCGGGAACGCCCGTCGGCGGCCCACTCGTGGTCCGCCATCCCACCGAGGACGACCTCGCGCACCGAATGCGTGTCGTCGAAGTCGTCGCGCTGCGTGAGGACCCCGATGAGCAGGCCGCGCTGGCGCGAGACCCGACCGGAGTCCGGCTCCTCGGTGCCGGTCATCAGGCGCAGCAGCGTCGTCTTGCCGTCACCGTTGCGGCCCACGACCCCGATCCGCTCGCCGGCAGCGATGCCGAGCGAGACGTCGGTCAGCAACGGGCGCACGCCGAAGGCCTTGGAGACCTTCTCGAGGTTGAGCAGGCTGGTCGGTTCAGGCATAGGTCACCACGTGGGCACCAGCGACAGGGCCGGGCGCGAGGGTGCACCGGAACCCGCGCTCGGTGAGGTCAGCAGCCGTGGCACGCGCGTCGTCGACGTCGTCGTGCAGCACGAGCAGGGTCGGGCCCGAGCCCGACAGGAGTACGCCGGCGGGCGAGAGGCTGCGCAGCTGCACCTCGACGTCCACCAGATCGGGCCGGAGGTCACGCGCCGCGGGCCACAGGTCGTTGGCGAGCAGGTCCCCCACCTCGTCGACGTCGCCACCGGCGAGCGCCTCGAGCAGGGCCTCGGGGACGGGCGGGTCGGCGGGCGCGTCCGGCGAGAGCTCGTCGAAGTGACGGTAGGCCGCGGGGGTCGACAACCCCTCGCCCGAGAGCACGACGACCCACCACACCGACGTGCGGTCCGTGACCGGTTCCACCAGCTGCCCGTGACCGGTGCCGAGCGCCGTACCACCGAGCAGGGCGAAGGGCACGTCGCTGCCGAGCGCACCGGCGATCCGGAGCAGGTCGTCGTCGGGCGTCTGCAGGTCCCAGAGCCGGTCGAGGGCGAGCAGGGTCGCGGCGGCGTCGGCCGAGCCGCCGGCCATGCCCCCCATGACCGGGATGCCCTTGGAGATGGAGATGTGCGCGGCGAGGTCGACGCCGTGGTGCTCCACCAGCGCGCGGCCGGCGCGGATCGCGATGTTGGTGTCGTCGAGCGGCACGCCGTCGACGTGCTCGGTCAGCTCGACCGACCACGCAGGGGCGTCGTACACGGTCACGTCGTCGTACAGGCCGACGGCCTGGTAGACGGTTGCGAGCGGGTGCAGTCCGTCAGGGCGCGGGGCGCCGACGCCGAGGTGGAGGTTGATCTTGGCGGGCGCGCGCACGGTGACGGGCGGCAGGCTGTCGATGCGTTGCTGGCTCACTGCGCGACTCCCTGCTGGTGCAGCGCGATCGTGATCGCGACGAACTCGTCGATCCCGAGCGACTCGCCACGGGTGAGCGGGTCGACACCGACCGCGAGGAGCGCGGCCTCGGCCGCTTCGGCGCTGCCCGCGATCCCGCGCAGCACTCCGCGCAGGACCTTGCGGCGCTGCGCGAAGGCGGCGTCGATGACGGCGAACACCTGCTCGCGGGTGACCTCGTCGGTCGGCGGCGGGCGGTGCGTCCAGGCCACCAGCCCGGAGTCGACGTTCGGCGCCGGCCAGAAGACGTTGCGGCCGATCGCGCCGGCCCGCCGCACCTCGGCGTACCAGGCAGCCTTGGCCGACGGGACGCCGTACGTCTTGGAACCGGGAGGCGCGGCCAGGCGGTCGGCGACCTCGGCCTGCACCATCACCAGGCCGTGCTCGAGCGACGGCAGCAGCTCCATCAGGTGCAGCAGCACCGGCACCGAGATGTTGTACGGCAGGTTCGCGACCAGGGCCGTCGGCGCCGGACCGGGGACCTCGGTCACGGCCAGCGCGTCGGCGAGCACGACCCGGAACCGGTCCGTGTGGTCGGGCGCGAAGGACGCGATCGTCGCCGGCAGCTCGTCGGCGAGGGTCTGGTCGACCTCGATCGCCGTGACGTCGGCACCGGCGTCGAGGAGCGCCAGGGTCAGCGACCCGAGCCCGGGACCCACCTCGAGGACCACCTCGCCCTCGACGACACCCGACTCCCGCACGATCCGGCGGACGGTGTTGGCGTCGATGACGAAGTTCTGGCCGCGTTGCTTGGTGGGGCGAAGGTCCAGGCGTGCCGCGAGCTCCCGAACCTCCACCGGACCCAACAGGCGGGGTGGAGCAGCAGAGTCGGGCACGGACATCAGGCTATCGGTCAACGGTTCGAGCCCCGGCGGCTGAGTCCAAAGCTCAGCACACCGGGGCTCGACCCCGTTCACGTCAATCAGCGGGGCAGACCGAGCTTCGACGCACAGCCGGGCCAGGCGCCGTACCCACCGGAGGCGTCGCGGACCTTGGTCGCGATCGCGATCTGGGTCTCGCGGGAGGCCTGGTGAGGCATGCCGGTTCCGCCGTTCGCGCGCCAGGTACCGAGGCTGAACTGCAGGCCGCCGTAGTAACCGTTGCCGGTGTTGGTGGCCCAGTTGCCGCCGGCCTCGCACTGCGCGAGGCGGTCCCAGACGCTGCTGCCGCCGGCGTAGTTGGCGGCCACCGCTTCCTTGGTGCCGACCCGCACGACCTCGGCCGTCGGCTCCTTGCTGACGTCCTGCTCGACGATCTCGCGACGCACGACCTTGCCGTTGCGGAACACGATCTTGTACGTCACGTCGCGGACGCCGGAGACGCCCTCGGTGACGACCTTGCGCTCGCCCTTGAACATCGAGTCGTCCTCGATCTCCTTGACGGGCGCGTCGAACACCTCGTCGTCGACGCTGCGGGTCTTCACGTTCATGTCGGTGTAGACGATCTTGTCGCCGTCCTTGACCTCGACGTCGCGCTTGGGGCTGACCTTGTCGCGCTTGTCCAGCTCGACGCCGACCTCGGCCAGCGCCTCCTCGACGGTCAGGGCCACCACGTTGCGCTTGACAGCCTTCTTGCCGGCGAGCTTGAAGGTGAGCTTCTTCGCCGTGACGACGTCGATCTCGGCGCCACCACGGGTCAGGGTCATGCTGCGGCTGGTCGAGAGGCGGCTGTCGGCGTACAGGGTGCCGATCTGCGAGAGCGCGCCCTGGACGTCGGTCGCGGTCACCCAGTGGGTGCTGGTGTCACCATCGACGGTCAGCTCGATCGGCTTGCTGTACCGGACGGAGACCTTGTCGCCAGCCTCGATCTTCTCGTCCTGGTCGGGCGAGACGACGTCGCGGTCGGCGAGGTCGATGTCGGCGGACGCGAGAACGTCCTCGACGGTGTCACCGAACGTGGAGACCGTGCGCTCCTTGCCGTCGACAGAAAGCGTGACCTCGGTGGTCATCGACGAGTAGCCGTAGGTCACCGCGGAGACCGCGATCAACACCGCGACGATCGTCGCGACGAGGGCGACCCGGCTGTGGGTCAGCTTCTGGATGAGCGCCTTGGAGCGCAGGGCAAGGGTGGGGTGCGCAAGCTGCACGACTCTCCGATGTTCGAGCTCCCCGGGCCTCGGTCCACCAGTTCGATCGGGTCTCCCACACGCGGTGCGGTACTGCCTGATCCCGTGAGAACTGGTCGAGATGGTGCTTCCGATCCCGGCCTTCTGACATCAACGAGAACAGGAGCTAGCACCCAGAAGCAAACCCTCGAGGCCCGATTCACGCTCAGGAGTGACCTGTCTCACCCCGAAATCGCCCCTCTGGCCCCACGCGTCACAAAATCTTGCTAACTCCAGTTAGCACTTTCGATGCTACTTTCAAGCATGTTGGTCGGCACGATCGCAGCCCTGTGGCGCTACCCCGTGAAGTCGATGGGCGGGGAGACGGTGACGTCGTCGTACGTCGACGAGCGCGCCGCGCACGCCGACCGGATGTGGGCGGTCCGCGACCTCGAGCTCAACGCCGTCACGACGGCACGACGGCTCCCCCTCCTGCTCGGCTGCACGGCGCGGTACGTCGACGAGCCACCCGCAGGCGTCGGGCCCGGCGACGTGGTCGACGTGGTCGTCACGTTCCCGGACGGCACCGAGGTCGCCAGCACCGACCCCGAGACCATGAACGCCCGGCTGAGCGAGCTCACGGGCAAGCGGGTCGCGCTCGTCCCGCTGCCGCCGCTGCACGACAAGGCGGCCTACCGCGGCGTCCTCGCGAGCAAGAAGGACATCCGCCAGCAGTTCGGGCTCGCCGACGACGAGCCGCTGCCGGACTACTCGATGTTCTCGCTGAAGATGCTGGCCGAGCTCGCGATCTACGCGACCCCGATCGGGATCTTCGCCGATGCCTACCCGCTGCACGTCGTGACCACCTCGAGCCTGCGCACGATGGCCGCGCACGGCGGCGACTTCGACGTCCGGCGGTTCCGCCCGAACATCGTCATCGACAGCCCGCTGGACGGCCTGGCCGAACAGGAGTGGATCGGCGGCACGCTCCGGGCCGGCGAGCTGGGCATCCGGGTCGAGGTCCCGACCATCCGCTGCACGGTGCCGTTGCGGGAGCAGGCCGGGGTCCCGGCCGACCCCGCGGTGATGCGGTCGGTGTCGACGTACGGCCAGCGCTGGTTCGGCGTCTACGCCGACGTCGCCACGGCCGGAACGGTGCGTGTCGGCGACGCCGTCGACCTGGACCCGCCACCCAGCCACGGCGCGGTCGCAGCGACCTTCGGCCGGATGGCCGAGCGGGTCAAGCGCAACACCGTCAAGGCCGGCAACCGCTTCCTGCCGCGCTGACCGGGCTGGTCGGGCTGGTCGGGCTGGCCGGCTCGCTTCACCAGGTCCCGCCGAACGCCCTCTCGGTGTTCGCGTCGATCGCCGCACAGAGCTCGCCCAGGTCCTCGCCACGCTCAGCGGCCATCACCCGCAGCGTCACCGGGATGAGGTACGACGCGTTGGTCTGGCCGCGGTACGGCGTCGGGGTCAGGAACGGCGCATCGGTCTCGACCAGGACGCGGTCGACCGGCGTCAGGCGCAACGCCTCGCGCAACGGTTCGGCGTTCTTGAACGTGACCGTGCCGGCGAAGGACAGGTGCGCCCCGCGGTCCAGGCAGGCGCGGGCGAAGTCGGCGTCACCGGAGAAGCAGTGCATCACCCAGCGGTCGGGGGCGCCCTCGCTGTCGAGGACCTCCAGGACCTCGTCGTGGGTGTCGCGGTCGTGGATGACCAGGGTCTTGTCGAGTCGCTTGGCGAGGTCGATGTGGCGCCGGAAGGACTCCACCTGGACGGCGCGGCCCTCCTCCCCCGTGCGGAACGCATCGAGCCCGGTCTCCCCCACCGCACGCACCTTGTCGTGCGCGCCGGCCAGCTCCTCGATCTCGGCCCACGCGGCTTCGAGCGCAGCGCGTCCACCGTCCGCGAGGATCCGGGGCGCTTCATTCGGGTGCAGGGCGACGCCGGCGACCAGCGCCGGATGCTCCGCAGCGGCCTTCACCGCCCACCGGGCGCCGGGCAGGTCGCACCCGATCTGAACGATCCGGGGTACGCCGACGGCCGCTGCCGCCGCGATCGCCTCGGCCGTGTCCCACGGCTCGCCGTTGCGGCCGATGTCGAGGTGACAGTGGTTGTCGACGACCGGGTGCGGCAGCGCCTCGGGGACCGGAGGACGTTCCGGCTCACTCATCGATGTGCACCACCTGGTAGACCTCGCGCTTCGGCAGTCCCGCCTGTACGGCGACCGTAGCGATCGCGTCCTTGCGGCGCATCCCGGTTTCCTCGAGATCGGCGACGGCTGCCCGCAGGCTGTCGGGATCGGTGGCCACGCTGGTCCCCGGCGCGACACCGGCGACCACGATGGTGATCTCGCCGCGGATCCCCTCGTTGGCCCAGTCGACCAGCTCGGCGAGCGGGCCGCGTCGTACCTCTTCATAGGTCTTGGTGAGCTCACGGCAGACGGCCGCGGGGCGGTCGGGTCCGAACGCGTCACGCATCGCCTCCAGCGCCGCGACGGTGCGGTGCGGCGCCTCGAAGTAGACGAGGGTGCGCTGCTCGGAGGCGACCTCGGCCAGGCGACGGGCGCGCTCGCCCGCCTTGCGCGGCAGGAAGCCCTCGAAGCAGAACCGGTCGACCGGCAGGCCGGAGACCGCAAGGGCGGTCAGCACGGCCGACGGTCCGGGCACGGCGGTCACCCGGATGCCGGCCTCGACCGCAGCGGCGACCAGTCGGTAGCCGGGGTCGGAGACGCTCGGCATGCCCGCGTCGGTCACCAGCACCACCCGTTCGCCCGCCATCAGCGCATCGACCAGCGTCGGCGTACGCGCCGCCTCGTTGCCCTCGAAGTAGGACACGACGCGGCCGCTCAGCTCGATGCCGAGGTCGGCGACGAGGCGGCGCAGGCGGCGGGTGTCCTCGGCGGCGATGACGTCCGCGCCGGCCAGTTCCGCTGCGAGCCGCGGCGGCGCGTCGCCGACCTGTCCGATCGGGGTGCCTGCCAGCACGAGGACTCCAGTCACCCGCCGATCCTTGCAGATGGTCTCGAGACGGTTGCTGCGCAACCTCCTCGACCAACGCCCCTCCCGTGGCTTGCGTAGGCTTCCGGACCGTGACCGCTGTCGACGAGAAGGCCCGCAGGCGTGAGCGCCTCGTCGGGCTCTCGACCTCGGCCACCGGGACCCGCGTGCCCCGCGCCGTCGAACGCGCGATCAACCCGCTGCGGCGACTCGCCCTCCGGGAGAAGCTGGTCGGCTGGCTGGCGCCGATCGGCCTGACCCTGCTGGCCTTCGGCTTGCGCCTGGTCGGCCTGGGCAATCCGGACCGGTTCGCGTTCGACGAGACGTACTACGCCAAGGACGCGTGGTCGCTGCTCAACAACGGCTACATCCAGACGTACCTGACCGACGTCGACGGCAACGCCAAGAACGAGATCAACGACGACATCCTCGCCGGGCACGCGCACGACGTCTGGACCGGTGATCCCTCCCTCGCCGTCCACCCCGACGTCGGCAAGTGGCTGATCGCCCTGGGCGAGAAGGCCTTCGGGATGGACCCGTTCGGCTGGCGGATCGCCTCCGCGGTCGCCGGCGCGCTGATGGTCCTCGTCATGTGTCGCCTCGTACGACGAATGACGGGCTCCACGGTGCTGGGCTGCATCGCCGGCCTGCTCCTGATGCTCGACGGACTGCACTTCGTCCTCTCCCGGCTGGCCCTGCTCGACATCTTCCTGGCGCTCTTCCTGCTGTGCGCCGTCGCGTGCCTGGTCGCCGATCGTGACTGGCACCGCGCGCGGCTGGCCCGCAAGGCCGTCCACGGCCAGCTGACCGGGTGGGGTCCGCGGATCCTGTTCCGGCCGTGGCTGCTCGCCGCCGGCGTCTGCTTCGGCCTGGCGATCGGCACCAAGTGGACGGCGCTCTACCCGCTGGCGGCCTTCGGTGTCCTGTGCTGGATCTGGAGCGCGGGTGCCCGCCGGTCCCTCGGCATCCGGTGGCCGATCGCGAAGGGTGCCGTCGCGGACGGCGTACCGGCCTTCCTGCACCTGGTCGTCGTCGGAGCCCTCGTCTACATCGCGACGTGGGGCGGCTGGCTGGTGCACGCGAACGAGTACGAGGAGCACCTCAGCGCGACGCAGTACCGCCAGTACACGGGGCATGGCCACTGCGCCGATGACGACGACTCCTACGTCGCCACCGACCTCGACAAGTCGAAGAAGTGGCCGACGGCGGACGAGAAGGACGCCCACGGCCTGGGTGAGGCGTGGCAGTCGCTGCGTTCGCTCTGGTACTACCACCAGGACGTCTACACGTTCCACACCCACTTCCTGAATTGCTCGGACCACTTCTACGAGTCGAAGCCGTCGAGCTGGCTGCTGATCAACCGGCCCGTCGGGGTGGCCGTCACCAACGACATCGCGCCGAGCGAGCCAGGCTGCGATGCCCCCGCCAACAGCGACTGCATCAAGCAGGTGCTGCTCATCCCGACGCCCGTGCTGTGGTGGGGCGGCGTGCTCGCCCTGCTGTTCTCGGTCGTGATGTGGATCGGTGCCCGGGACTGGAGGTACGGCGTCGCCGTGGTCGGTGCGCTGTCGACCTGGCTGCCCTGGCTCCTGTACGACGACCGGCCGATCTTCCTCTTCTACGCGATCGCGATCCTCCCGTTCACGGTGATCGCCCTGACGTTGAGCATCGGGACCCTGATCGGGCCCTCCCGGCTGCCGTCGGCGCGGCGTACGACCGGAGTGATCGTCGGCGGGGCGTTCGTGATCCTCACCCTGGTGAACTTCGCGTGGTTCTGGCCGATCTGGACCAACCAGATGCTGACCCACAGCGAGTGGCTGGACCGGGTCTGGTTCTCGCGCTGGGTCTAGGGATCAGTGGTTCCGCAGGGCGGAGATGAGCCGGGCCTTCTTCATGTAGGACCGGCCCTCCACCCCCAGCTCCGCGGCCCGCTTGCGCAGTGCGCTGACCGTCCACTTCTCGTACGGCTCGGCCCGCCCGCCGCGTCGGCCCACCTTCGCGGCGCCCTCTGACTTCATCGCGTTCGAGATCCGTGCGGCCTTCTCCTTGCTGGCGCCGTCGTCGCGGAGCTCCTCGTAGACGTCGGGGTTGGTGATTCCGGGACCGTGCTTCTTGGCGGGCATGGCTCCTCCTCGTCGTGGGTTGACCTCCCCTTGCGCTACCCGACCAGCGGCTCGACAGACGCCCCGGCGCCGATCCGCACCTCTCCGGCCACCAGGTCGATCTCCACGGCCGCGTCCAGGTCGACGGCCCGGGCATGGCGGTGCAACCAGCGCACCACCGCGGCCACGACGGCCGGCCCGGGCTCGCCCCGACGGTCGTAGCCCAGCAACCCACCCGGTCGGCCGGGCCCGACGACCAGCGCCGCCAGTCGGTGTTCACCGCGCTCCCCCGGTCGCCCGGAGATCCGCGCGTCGAGCACCTTCGACCTCGCGGGTAGTGCCGCGCAACGCACGGGCAGGCCGAGCAGGTCGCCGAGCCGGCAGGTGTCGTCGTCACGGTCCTCCGGCAGGCGCCGGAGCAGGCCTTCGGCGGAGCAGGAGAGGCGCACCTCGCTGGTCAGCCCGTCGACCAGGTCGAAGTCGATCACGAGCGGCCGGCCCCGCTCCTCCGCGATCCAGCGGATCTCGACGACCAGGCGCATCAACCGGTCTCCCCACCAGCCGCCGAGGCGCGGCAGGAGGGCCGGCAGGCCGACGAGGAGGCCGGTCGGGTTGATCGTCCCGTCCTCGCGCCACGTGAGCTCGACGTCGTCGACCTTGGCGACGAGCCGGCCGTCGCTGTCGACGATCTGGCGGTCGAGGAGGTGCAGCGCGGCGTCGTACGTCATCAGCCCTGTCCCATCGACGTCAGGATCATCAACGGAATCGCGGCGAGCGACGCCACGGCGATCAACGACAAATAGGCGACACCCAGCGTGTTCGCCAGCCGCCCGTTGCGGTGGTCGCCGAGGTAGTCAGGATCGTTGGCCACGACGAGGATCGGGAAGTACGTCAGCGGCAGCGCGATGGCCGAGAACACCACCGAGATCTCGGTGACGAGGATCGGGTCGACACCGGTCAGCAGGACGCCGGCAGCGATCAGCGTCACCACCAGCACGATCACGTGGAAGCCGGCCGCCCGGTCCGGACGGAGGTACTTGCCCCACGGGATGCCGATGTACTGGGCCAGGCTGTAGCCGGTGGAGAGACCCGTCTCGCACGCGGCGCCGAAGGTCGCGGCGAAGAAGCCGAGGACGACGACCGCGAGCCCCACCTTCCCGAGGGCGACCGCGACGGGCAGACCCACCTGCCCGAGGGTCTCGACCGCGATGCCCTGGGGCAGGAACACGACCGCCGCGCACCCCGCGATCGCCACCGACAGCAGTCCGCCCAGCGGGAAGCCGATGAAGACGTTGGCCCGCATCACGCCGATGTCCTTGCTGGTCCAGCGTTCCTCGACACCACCGCTGGAGAAGAAGAACACCTCGTAGGGCGTCATCGCCGCACCGAACAGCGCCACGCCGAAGTACGCGTAGGTCGCCCACGACTCGGCGCCCGGCTTCTCCCCCGGCGACAGGGTCGCGACCAGCTCGCCCCAGTCCGGTCCCAGCTGCCACAGGGCGACGGCGAAGCCGAGCAGGGCCAGGCCGAGCAGCCCCAGCACGTTCTCGATCGAGGAGAACCGGGCCCGCCACAGCACGATCCACACCGCGGCCGCGACGAACGGGACGAGCAGCACGTGGTGCACCGATGTCACCAGCTGCAACGCGAGGGCGACGCCGCCGATCTCCGCGATGAAGGTGAGGAGGGTGACCAGCATCGACCCGAGCAGGTTGAGGAACCCGACGCGTGGTCCGAGCCGCTCACGGACCAGGTCGAACGTCGCCCGGTGGCTCACCGCGGCGATGCGGCCCGACATCTCGGCGAAGACACAGATCCCGATGACACCCACCAGCACCACCCAGACGAGCGACCAGCCGAACCGGGCACCGACCTGGGCGTTGGTGACGAGGTCGCCGATGTCGACGAAGCCACCGATCGCGGTCAGCACGCCCAGCAGGACGGCGAAGTAGCGCTTCACCGGTGCTCATCCCTGCCCGGCAGCTTGTTCCAGGTCACCCGCGAGGCGGTCGAGCTGGTCGACGACGTCCGGGTCGTCGTACGTCCCCCGGAGCGCGAGCGAACGCGCCTCGCGGACGGCGGCCACCGCGCCGTCGATCAGGCGTTCCACCTCGTCGGCCCGCTGTTGGCGGCCGGGTGGGACCTGGACCACGGCGAGGTCGTCGGCCACCGTGGCGACGCCGTCCTCGGCCTGCACCACCAGCACGGTCGTGTACGACGACCAGGACCGCTCGTCTGCTGCCGTGTCCAGCGCGAGGCGGGTGGTGCGCACCTCACTGGCGGCGTCCTGCAGTGCCTTCCCCGCCTGTGCGTCCCACTCCGCCGGGTCCGGTTCGTCGACCAACGAGCAGCCGACGAGCACCGCGGCCTGGACCAGCCAGACCGCGACGACGGTCGTACGCCGGGGCCATCTCATCGTTCGTGGCTCCGCCCTGAGAGCGGAACCACGGCCCACAACGCGATGAAAGCCAGCGCGACCGCCGCCGCGGCGAACTGGGCCGCAGCAGAGCCGGTCATGAACCGCCGGTACCCCGGGCGCCACGATGCAACCCGTCGGGCAACCCGGGAACGCAACCGCTGACGCACCCGGGTGAGACCACAACGCCCGGGTACTGCACGGAATGGATGGACGCAGGCACACAGCCCGAGGAGGCATTTGCCGTGAACAGCCAGACGAACAGACAGCCCGAGTTCAGGCGGCTTCAGATGGTGGCGGGTTTCGTCGCCGTTCTGTTGCTGGTGCTCGTCGTGCTGTGGCTGATCGGCACCGCGATCCTCGACTGAGTTACTGCGACCGACCAGCGGTGAGATCGTCGAGCAGCGCGTCCAGCAACCGGCGCAGACCAGGGTGGCTGACATGTCCCTCCCGGGCCACCATGATCAGCCGTCCGGCGATCTCCCGCACCTTCACGTTCCTGTTGCGCGACCACCACTTCAGCATCGCGAACGCCGCGTCGGCGTCGAGGCCGTAGCCGAGCATGAGGATGCCCTTGGCCTGCTCGATGGTCTCCCGGTGCTCGGCAGCAGCAGCCACGGCGACGGCCGCGGCCTCGCTCGACGCGGCGTCCATCTCCGGCGTGAGGTCCAGGTAGAAGCCCACCAGTCGGTCGACCTTGCCGACGGGGGTCCGGCCCTCGTCGTACTCGCCCTCGCCGACGAGGACGACGCGCCGCTCCTCGTCGCGAGCGAGGATCCGGTAGTAGATGTTGAACGGTTCGCCGTTCTCGGTCGCGTCGTGGAGCGTCTCCTCCACGCGTTCGCGATCCTGTTCATGCTTGTGCCGCATGATCAGGTCCGTCGTCGGCTCCACCTCACCCGGTGCATAGCCGTGGATGGCGAAGACGTCGTCGTCCCACTCCCATCGCTGGCCTGCCACGTGATAGACGAACCGGCCGGTCTGGCGAACATCACCAGCGTCCAGGTTTTCGGGCTCCATCGCCACACTCCCCCTCATTCGCAGCCATCACCACTGTGCTTGGTGCCGCACCTGTCGGCCCCCCGTATGTCCGCGAATGCCCGCAGCGCCACCACAACCACCGCAAGGAGGCCGGACGTGGACCACAGGGACATTTGCAGGACCAACTATTGCGAACCTCCACCAACCACACAAGAGTGATTTTCGGCGAGGTCAGGGGCGGAGCTGGCGAGGGGCTGGTGAGGGGCCGACGACTCAGAAGACCGCCTTGCCGCCGGTCACGCCGAGGACCGTTCCCGAGACGTACGACGCCTCCGCGGGCGAGGCGAGGAACACGAAGGCCGGCGCCACCTCGGCCGGCTGGCCGGCCCGGCCGAGCGGGGTGTCGGCCCCGAACTGCTCGACCTTCTCCGGCTCCTGGGTTGCCGGCTGCAGCGGGGTCCAGATGGGGCCCGGCGCGACCGCGTTGACGCGGATCCCGTCGCCGCCCAGCGAGGCAGCGAGATTGACGGTGAGGTTGTTGATCGCGGCCTTGGACGCGGCGTAGTCCAGCAGCGTGGTCGAGGGCTCGAAGGCCTGGATCGACGCGTTGTTGATGATGCAGCCCGGCCGCTTTCGCAGGTGGGGCGCCGCGGCCCGCGTCAGCCACAGCAACGCGTACAGATTGGTCTTGAAGGTCCGGTCGATGCGGTCGTCACTCAGGTCGTCGACCGCGTGATCGCGCGCCATCTGGTACCCCGCGTTGTTCACGAGGATGTCGAGCGCACCCAGGCCGTCGACCGTGCGCTGCACGGCGGCGTCACACGCCAGACGATCGGTGAGGTCGAGCTCCAGCGGCAGGGCTCGCCGGCCGGCAGCCTCCACCAGGGCGGTCGTGGCGTCGGCGTCGACCTGCTCCTCCGGGAGGTGGGTGAAGGCGACGTCGGCACCCTCGCGGGCGTAGGCCAGCGCCACCGCCCGTCCGATTCCGGAGTCACCACCGGTGACGAGGGCGACCTGACCGGTCAGCCGTGCGTGCCCGACGTAGCTCTGCTCACCATGGTCCGGCACCGGACGCATCTCGCCGGTCAACCCGGGAGGGGTCTGCTGCTGGGCCGGGAACTGGATGTCCTTGCTCATACCCCCGGCAATACCCGCCCGCCCGGCCCCGATCCGGGTCGCCGTACGACTCCCGCAGGGCGGTGTGGCGCCGCTCGGGCCGGGTGCCGCGGTTGCCGTGCTGGCCGTCACCTGGCAGGAACACGACGACGGTCCACCGACTTGATCTCCCGAGCGTATCGAGGGACCGATATCGGTGGACCGTCGTCGCCGTCGTGATCAGCCGCCCATCAGGCAGCGCGCGGGCGCTGGGGGTCGGTCACCGCCCGGCGCAGGTCGGCGAAGATGCGTTGCAACAGGCGCGAGACCTGCACCTGCGTCACGCCGAGCTCGTCGGCGATCTGCTGCTGCGTGTACTGGTCGTAGAACCGCATCCGGAGGATGCGGCGGTCCCGGCCCTTCAGGCTGCGGCAGGCCGGCGCCAGCATGGCCACCGCTTCGCTCTGGGCGAACCCGGGGTCGGTCTGCGGGAGCAGGTCGCCGAGCGGGCTGCCCGACTCCGACGCCGGTTCATCGAGCGAGGACGCGTGCACCAGGTCGCGGCAGGCGACAGCCTCGCGCACCTCTTCCACGGAACAGCCCAGCTCGGCTGCGACCTCCGAGGGCCGCGGCGACCTGCCCAGGCGCTGGGCGAGCTCCTCCTCGGCCATGGCCAGCCGCGGCCGGATCTCCTGGACGCGGCGCGGTGGACGTACCGCCCAGCCTGCCGAGCGGAAGTGACGCTTCAGCTCGCCCAGGATCGTCGGCACCGCGAAGACCAGCAGGTCGTCGCCGCGCTCGGGGTCAAAGCCCTGAACGGCGCGGGTCAGCGCCATGCAGGCAACCTGCTCGAGCTCTTCCAGGCTCTGGCCGCGGTTGCGGTAGCGCCCGGCCAGGGTGCGGGCAACGGGGATGTTGAGCACGATGACCTGCTCGAGCAGGGCATCACGGTCCGGACCAGAGCTGCGGGCAGCCTGCGCCAGCAGCTCGGCGGTCCGGGCCTTGCGATCCTCCGAACGGACCGGAGGGGAGTCGCCTTCGGCAGGGGTCACTCGCGAGGAGTGGCCCAGGAAGACGGACGGGATGGTGGGTACTTCCGACACAACGGACACGGATTACTCCCGGTGTTCGAGAGTGGTGTGGCGGTGGGCTTGGCCACGTCGTTACCTCTTGGGTGTCAGTACCCAACTTAGCGCCATTTCAAACGGATCACCACCGATCGGGCCATATGACCTAGTCACAAAGAACTACGCCACTGGTGACCCGCGCCGCCGTAACAACCGGGTCGCCCAGCGGTTGATCTCCATGTCAGGACCGCACCCAGGAGGACACCGTGGAGCAGATCAACGTGGCACTCAGCCCGTTCACTCGTCGCAGCCGCTCGCTCGCTGTCAGCCACCAGGCGCACGAACTGAGCCGTGGCCTGGAGCCCGGCGAGCACGTCCTGATCCACGACCCGGTCGCCGACGAGCACTTCAACGCCGTCGTCGCCGACATCCACTTCGACCTCGACGACACCAGCTACCGACTGACCGTCGGTGGCCGGATCACCGCCGGCGAAGCCGCCGAATGGATGGCACCCACCCTCGACGACGACAACCTGACGACCCGCGACCTCGTGGACCTGCTGGCCGAGCTTCGGCGTGGCGAGCGGGACATCTCGGCCGCCCTGGCCGACATTCGGGCCCGCTGAGGCCGCTCGTTCGTACGTTCGGGGGCCTGGTCTAGTCAATCCGGACCAGGCTCTGCACGACGTCCGCCCAGACCTGTCCCGACCCCCTGTCGGGACGGCGTCCCGGGCAGCACACTCAGGGATGTGCCCGAAGAAAAGATCATCCGCGTCTACCTCGTCGACGACCACGAAGTGGTTCGCCGGGGTGTCGCCAGCCTGCTGGCGACCGACCCGTCGATCGACGTCGTCGGCGAGTCCGGCAGCGCCACCGTCGCACTGCGCGAGATCCTCGCGCTGCGCCCCGACGTCGCCATCCTCGACGCGAACCTCGCGGACGGCACGGGCGTCGACATCTGCCGTGAGATGCGTTCGGTCGACCCGAACATCAAGGGCCTCATCCTGACCTCGTACGACGACCCGGACGCGATCTCGTCCGCGATCCTCGCCGGCGCGTCCGGCTACGTCCTCAAGCGCATCGAGGGCAACTCGCTGATCAGCGGCATCAAGCTCGTCGCCGGTGGCCACTCGCTCATCGACCCCACCGTCGCCAGCCGCGTCGTCGAGCAGATGGAGCTCCAGCGCCGGTCCCTCGACGTCATCTGCGAGCTCACGCCGCAGCAGCGCAAGATCTTCTTCCTCATCGCCGAGGGCATGACCAACCGGCAGATCGCCGAGAAGCTGTACCTGGCGGAGAAGACCGTGAAGAACCACGTCACCGGCCTGCTCTCCCGCCTCGGCCTGCAGCACCGCACCCAGGCCGCCCTGCTCGCTGTCCGGTTGCACGGCTCCGAGGCGAGCACGCCCGCGCCGGTCGCCGTACCCACCACCGCGATGCCGGGGCCGTCCCTGCCGGGACTCGCCCGCCGCGTGGGCTGACTTCCCCAGCTGCGTTTTCGCCGACGCAAACAAGAACCTCCGACCGGATCCGGTCGGAGGTTCTTGGCTTCTGCTTGCGCTTCTTGGCCGTTGCAACGGCCAGGAAGCGCAGGAATCCCCGCCTCAGCGGGGATTCCTGCGCCCTCTCAGAGCGTGAACCGAGCCACCAGCTCCCGCAGCTCCGCAGCCACACCCGTGAGGTCGGTGGCGGAGGCGAGCGTGTTCTCCGCACCTTCGCGGGTCTCGGCGGCGGCGGTGGCGACCTGGGTGACGTCGCCGGCGATGCCGTTGGCGCCGGCGGCGGCCTCGGTCACGGAGCGGGCGATCTCGTTGGTGGTCGCGGTCTGCTCCTCGACGGCGGAGGCGATGGTCGACTGGATGTCGTTGATCCGGGCGATCACGTCCGCGATCCGGCTGATCGCGGACACGGCACCCTGGGTGTCGCTCTGGATCGCCTCGATCTTCTTGCCGATCTCCTCGGTGGCCTTGGCGGTCTCCTTGGCGAGCTCCTTGACCTCGTTGGCGACGACCGCGAAGCCCTTGCCGGCGTCACCGGCCCGGGCGGCCTCGATGGTGGCGTTGAGGGCGAGCAGGTTGGTCTGCTGGGCGATCGAGGTGATCACCTTGATGACCTGGCCGATCTCGGCGCTGGACTCGCCCAGCGACGCGACGGTGCCCTGCGCCTCGGAGGCCACGGTGACGGCATCGGTGGCGACGGTGGCCGCCTCCGTGGCGTTCTTCGCGATCTCGCGGATGGAGGCGGTCATCTCCTCGGCCGCGGTGGCGACGGTCTGGATCGACGCCGACACCTGCACCGACGCGCTCGACGCGGACGCCGCCCGGTCGGACGTCATCGTGGCCCCCTCGCCCATCCCCTCGGCCAGCGACGTGAGCTGACCGGCGGCCGCGGCGAGTGTCTCCGCCGTACCCCCGATGTTGGTCATGCTGGACCGCAGGGTGGTGAGCAGCGAACGCAGGCCCTCGGCCACGCGACCGACGGCGTCGTCGCCCTCGATGTCGAGCTCGCGCGTCAGGTCGCCGGCCGCCGCAGCGGAGACGACATCGAGAATCTGCTCGACCTTGGCGGTCAGTACGGCGGCAGCCTCGCGGTCGGCGGCCTCCCGGTTGATCCGCGACAGGGCCTGGGAGACCAGGCGACCGACGTTGCGCAGGGCCTCGAGGCGCTGCGGGCTCGGGTCGAGGGTCTCGGTGGCGAAGAAGTCCATCGTCGCGACGACCTCGCCGTCGATGATGATCGGGAAGCAGACACCCGACTTGACCCCGACCTGCTGGGCGACCGGTGCGCGCACGCAGTCGGTCATCTCGCCGATGTCGCGGGTGAAGAACAGGTCGCGCTGCGCCCAGGCCCGGCCGGACAGGCCGACGCCCTCAGCGAACGACGCCTGCAGCGTGACGCGGCGGAACTCCGGGCCGGCGTCGCCGGACTCGCGGTCGAACTTGAGGGTCCGGTCCGCCGGGTCGACCTTCCAGTACGACCCGTAGGCCCAGCCGAACTCGTTGCGCACGGTGTCGAGAGCCGTCTGTACGGCGGCCTCGACGTCCGTGGCCGCAGACAGCGTGGAGAGCACCTTGTTGACGGCGGTCGTGTCCGTCTCCGCCTCGACACGCAGGCGTTCGGTGCGGAGCCGGTCGGTGATGACCTCCCAGGTCGCCATCGCGCCGATGTAGTTGCCCTGCTCGTCGGTGATCGCACTGACGAGGAGGTCGAGGGTCTCGTCGCCCACCTTGATGTCGGCGCGGCGCGGCAGGTGCTCGGCGGTGGCGAGCAGGCCGCGTTGGTAGGAGGGGTTCTTGTGGAAGATGTCGAGGCTCGAGCCGACGACCTCGTCGGCGCGCACGGGCAGCACGTGCTCGAGGCCGCGCAGGGTCCGCAGCGAGGCCGGGTTCATGTAGCGGATGACGAAGTCCAGGTCCGCGAACATCATGTTCGTCGGGCTGTTCTCCATCATCGACAGTGCGAACGTCGATGCACCGCTGACCGACTCGGTCTTCTGCGGGCTGGTCTTCGACGAGGTCGTCTTCGACACCTTCTCGGCAGCCTTCTCGGCGGGATGCGTGCCGTTCACCGGCACGTCAAGGATCTCGGTCACGGGGTTCCTCCGGGGTTGTCGGGCGTGGTCGAGACGTCGACCGCGCGATCTGCGTCGAGGACGAGCAGGATGGCGTCGGCCAGCGGGAGGACCCCGCGGTCCTTGCACACGAGGTCCTGCACCTTCCTGGGCATGTTTGCTGGCGCCGGCTGGCCGTTCACGCCGGCGGTGTCGATCACGTCCCCGATGTCGTCGACGAGGAGACTGACCACCTCGCCGCGACTGCGGACGATCACGTTCATGGGGAGCTGGTCGCCCTCGCGGGGCGGCAGCCCGAGGCGGACCCGCAGGTCGACCGCGGTCACGATCTGGCCACGCAGGTTGATCAACCCGGTGACGGCCGCATCGGCGCGCGGTACGGGCGTCATCGGCTGGTGCCGCAACACCTCCTGGACCTCGTCGACGGCGACACCGAAGAACAGGTCAGCAACCCAGAAGGTGCAGTACTGCTCGGCGGTCCGCACCGTCGGGGTGACAGCGACGGCGCTCATGCGGGCACCCCCGACTGGGCCACGACGGCGGCCAGGTCGACCAGGTCGGTGACCCGGTCCTGGACGACGGCGCTGCCGGTCACGCCGTGACGGCGACCGACGTGGCTGGAGACGATCGCGACGTCGACGACGTCGAGCACCCGGTCGATCACGATGCCGACCGATCCGCCCGCGGCATCCGGGGTCTCGTGGACGACGACACTGATCTGCTCCTGGCGGTCGCTGGTGTCCGCCAGACCGATCGCGGTGGCGAGCCGGACCAGCGGCAGGATCCCGTCGCGGTACTGCACGACCTCGGTCACGCCGCTGCGTTCGATCCGGTCCTGTGCGAACTCCTCGAGGCGCGAGACCGCCGCCAGCGGCAACGCCGCCCGGCGTCCGTCGGACACCTCGAGCACCAGCAACGCCGTACGGTCGTCGGCCGCGACAGCGCGGCTGTCGGTCGTGTCGTGCTGCGCGACACCCACGCCGGCGGTGACCGCCGTACCGGGGACGTCGAGGATCAGGGCGACCCGTCCGTCGCCCATGATCGTGGCGCCGGCGTACATCGCGAGGCCCTTCAGCTGGCGGCCGATCGGCTTGACGACGATCTCCTGGGTGTCGAACACGGTCGAGACGCAGAGACCGAAGCGCACGTCGTCGGACTGGAGTACGACGACCGTGAGTGACTCGGCGTCGGGAACCGGGCCGCCGAGGATCCCGGCCAGCGGCACCAGGGGCAGCAGCTTGCCGCGGAGCCGGAGCACCGGGGCACCGGCGAGGTCCTCGACCTGGCGCCGCAGGTCGTCGCCCTCGATCCGGACCAGCTCGACCAGGTTGGCCTGCGGGATGGCGTACCGCTCCTCGCCCTCCCCGACGACCAGCGCGGGGATGATGGCCAGGGTCAGCGGGATCCGGACGCGTGTGGTGGTGCCGCGACCGATCTCGGACGTGACGTCGACGCTGCCGCCGATGCGCTCGATGTTGGTGCGGACGACGTCCATCCCGACGCCGCGACCGGAGATGTTGGAGACCGCGGCCGCGGTGGAGAAGCCGGGCCGGAAGATCAGGCCGAGCACCTCGCGGGCGTCCATCCGGGACAGCTGGTCCCGGGTGACGACACCACGCTCCAGGGCCACCGCGGCGATCCGCTCGGGGTCGATGCCCTTGCCGTCGTCGGTGATCTCCACGACCACCTGGCCGGACTCGTGATAGGCGCGCAGGCTCAGGGTGCCCTTGGCCGGCTTGCCGGCGGCGAGCCGGTCCTCGGGCCGTTCGATGCCGTGGTCGAGGGAGTTGCGGACCAGGTGCGTGAGCGGGTCCTTCACCGCCTCGAGCAGGCTGCGGTCCAGCTCGGTCTCGTGGCCGTCCATCACCAGCTCGACCTCACGGCCGAGCTGGTGGGACAGGTCGCGGACGACGCGCGGCAGCTTCGACCAGACCTGGCCGATCGGCTGCATGCGGGTCTTCATCACCGATTCCTGCAGCTCGCTGGCCACGAGGTCGAGGCGCTGGCTGGCGCGGGCCAGCTCGATGTCCTCGGCTCCGCCGGCCCGTTGCAGGATCTGGTTGCGGGTCAGCACGAGCTCGCCGACCAGGTCGACGAGGTCGTCGAGCAGGTCGATGTCGACCCGCACCGATGCTTCGACAGCCGTACGGCGATCAATGCCGTCCCAGGCAGCCTCGGGCGCAGCCACCTCTTCGGAGACCGTTCCCTCCGGCGGAGCTGCGGTGGATGCCGCCGGGGACACGTCCGGCTCCACCACAGCTCCGCCGATCTCGGACACCTCGTCGACAGGGGAGAGTTCGTCGACTGCAGGTGTCTCACTGGAGGCCGTCGTTGGGAGGCCGGCCTCCAGCAGGCCTTCGATGACCGTCACCAGCGGCAGGACGTCGACCGCAGGGTCGGTGTCCTTGCCGGTGCGCTCAATGACGTCCAGGAGGGCGCGGACCGTGTCCACCATGGACAGCAACGCCTCGGTGATCGCCGGGGTCATCACGGCGTCGCCGTCGCGCAGCCGCGACAGCAGGGTCTCCCCCACGTGCGTCAGCTGCTCGAGGCGGTTGAACGCCAGGAAGCCGCTCGTGCCCTTGATCGTGTGGATCGTGCGGAAGATGCTCGAGAGCCGCTCCCGTGAATCGGGCTGCTGCTCGAGCTCGACCAGGTCGCGGTCGAGCTGATCGAGGTTCTCGTGAGACTCCACGAGGAACTCCGCAATGATCTCTGCGTCGTCGTCCATTGTCCCTCCCTTCACGCGGCCCATCGGCTGCGTGGGTGGGGGGATGAGGGGCGAAACGGGAGTTGGGACCTAGTCCCAGCAGGGGCGACCGGACGGTCAGCGGCGGGTGCGCAGCGCCTCGGTCAAGGAGGCAACGGCGGCTTCCGGCGGCGAAGCCGCCTCCGTGTTCGCGTCGGCCACCTCGGCCAGCAGCTCGGCGCGGTGGATCGCGACCGAGCGCGGCGCGTCGATGCCCAGGCGGATGACGTCGCCGCGGACCTCGAGCACGGTGACGGTCACCGCGTCGGGTGAGCCCGCCCCGATGACAACGCTTTCACCGACGCGACGAGAGAGAACCAGCACGGCTGTGAGGCTACCGGTTCAGGCGACGAGCGGTGCGGTGATCGAGAGGTCGTGGTCGTCGAGCACGACCTGGCTCGCGCGGCGGGTGACGGTGTTGATCACCAGCGGCGCGCGCAGGTTGACCGTGGTGTCGGCCAGCGTCGCGCCGGCACGGACGACGAGCAGCACGATCACGTCGCCGGCGTTGCCGGACGACAGGCCCAGCTCGCCCGCGACGTCGTCGGCGAGCTCCGGCGCATAGTCCGGGAAGAAGGGGGCCGGCGGGATGACCACGAACTGCAGGCCCTCGCTGTCGAGCGACCGGAAGCCGTGCAGCACCCCGTCGTCGTCCAGCTGCACGAGAGCGAAGCGGCCGTCGTCCGGGAAGCCCGGCATCGGGTGGACCAGCTCGATCACCGGGACGTCGCCCTCGGTCGCAGCCCTCTGTGTCATGGCGCCCATCATCGCAGGAAGTCGAGCAGGCTCGGCTGCATCACGCGCGACGTCGCGGCGAGGGAGGCCTGGTAGGCGACCTCCTGCAGCTTCAGGTCCACGGTGGTCGCGGCGAGGTCGGCGTTCTCGATCATGCTCAGCTGGTTCTCGAGCGACATCCCGGCATCGGACGCCGTCAGGTCGGCCTGCTCGATCCGCTGGAACCGGGCGCCGGCCGCCGTCCGCGCACTGGTGATCGTGTCGAGACGCGCGTTGAGGGTGTTGATCGACGCGCTGATGCCGGCCTGGTCGCCGGCGCGCAGGGCGGTCGACAACGCCTCGAGCTCGGCGAAGGCCGACGTCGCGCCGTCGCCGAAGACGTCGGGGCCGTTGGAGTCGACCTTCACCTGGACGCCGCTGGCGATCCGGCGGTTCACGTCGCCGACGGTGCCGACATAGGTGCCGGTGGCGTCGTACGCCACGGAGCCGGCGGTGACGCCACCGAAGACCGGGCTGTCGAGGTACGTCGTGTTGGCCTGCGAGAGCAGGCTCTGGCGCAGGCCGTCGACCTCGATCGCCAGGGCCTCGCGGGACACCGGACCGGCAGCCGCGGCGTTCGCACCCTGGAGGGCGAGATCGCGGGCGCGGCGGACCGTGGAGGTCGTCGAGTCCAGCGCCGTGTCGATCTGGGTGAGCCAGCCGATGCCGTCCTGGGCGTTGCGGGTGTACTGCGCCTGGTCGGCCATCGAGCTGCGCAGCCGCATCGCGGCCGTCGTACCCGTGGGGTTGTCGGAGGGGCGGTTGATGACCCGCCCGGTCGACAGCTGCTCCTGCACCTTCGCCAGCCGGCCGAGGCCCTGCTGGAGGTTGCTCAGCGAGCCCTCGGTCAGCATCCGCTGGGTCACGCGTCCGATGCTCATCGTCCCACCAGTCCGGTCCGGTTGATCAGGGTGTCGAGCACCTCGTCGAGGGTCGTCAGCAGACGGGCCGCTGCCTCGTAGGCGCGTTGCGCGGTCACCATGTTCACCGTCTCCTCGTCGAGGTTGACGCCGGCCTGCTGCTCCCAGGAGTTGTCGAGGGAGCCGGCCAGCGCGGTCTGGTTGGCGGTCTGTCGCTGCAGCGCCGCCACCTGGGTGCCGAAGCCGTTCACGAGCCGCTGGTAGGCGCCGGTGTTGTCGCCGGCGGTGCTGAGTGCGTCGGCGTTGTTGCCGTCGCGGCCGCCGCCGGTGATCGAGGACGCCGCCACCAGGGCGGGATCGGTGATCGCGACCTGCAGGCTGGCCGCACCGACGAGCGGGTCGTAGGAGAAGAAGGCACCGCCGGGCGCGCCCGCGGCGTCGTACCCCAGTGCGTGCTGGGCGTTCACGCCCGCGGCCAGGTCGGCCGCGATCGCGTCCAGTCCGGCGCGGTACGACGGCAGGTTCGTCGTGAGGATGTCGGTCACCGCGCCCAGCTCTCCGCCGGGCCCGGCCGCACCCGTCGGGAGCGTCGTGCTGCCCCAGTTGGCATCGACGCGGAACGTGATCGGGAGACCGTCCGCCGCGCCGGTCGGTGTGACCCCCGAGGCGACGACGAAGGTGCCTGCCTCGCGGCCCGACACGAGCGCCTCGCCACCGATGCTGACGTCGAACTGTCCGTCCGGTCGCACGGTGGTGACGGCGCCGCCGAGCTCGGCGAGCCGCAGCGCGAGCTGGTCGCGGCGATCGCGCAGGGTGCCGGCGTCCGTACCGTTCTGCTCCGTCACGAGGATGGCCTGGTTGAGCTCGGCGAGACCTGCGGCAGCGGTGTTGATCTCGCTGACGACGTTGGTGAGGTGGACCCGCTGGTCGGCCTCCTCGCCGGTGATGTTGCTGACCTGGATCCGCAGCGCCTGCGCCAGCGTCTCCGCACGGCCGAGCACCTGCTGGCGGGCGGCGTCGCCGCCGGGGTTCAGGGCGAGGTCCTGCCAGCCGTTGCGGAAGTCGAGCATCGCGGCGTACACGCCGTTGGGGCCGGGCTCGCCGATGCCCTCCTCGACGCGGGCCAGGACGGCCTGGCTGGACTCGAGGTAGGACAGGGCCGCGTGCTCGCGGCGGACCCGGGTGTCGAGCAGCGGGTCCACCAGGCGGCGTACCTCGCCGACGGCGACTCCCTCGCCGTGGCCGTCGTAGCGCGACCAGAGGGCCGGGGCTGCGCTGCTGATCGACTCGCCCACGACCCGGCGTCGTACGAAGCCGTCGGTCGAGGCGTTCGAGATGTTGTTGCCGGCGACGTCGAGCGCCACCTGGTTGTAGCGCAGGGCCGACAGCGCCGTGCTGATGGAACCGAAGGAGCCGACCATGTCACAGGCTCCTGTCCAGCAACCTGCTGCGTCGTGCCTCCACCACCGCGGTGCCGGTCGGGCTGTAGCTCTCCGTGCCGGTGCCGCCGATGGCGAGCAGCGTCTCGCGTGCCGACCGGTAGCCGGCGGTGATCAGTCCCCTGGCCTCCTCGGAGGTCTCCGAGATCTCGCGCGCCAGGTTGATCATCGTGTCGCGGTGGTCGAGCAGGATGCCGCGCCACGGGTCGTCACAGGCATCGGCGAGCGCGGCCAGTGCCGGGTTCGGGGACATGCCGACCGACGCGGCGGCCTCGTCGGCGGCGGTCGCCCGCAGCACCTCGGTGGCGCGGAGGTCCTCGAGGACCTCCTCGATCTCGCGGGTGACGTTGACCAGCCAGCGGGTGCGGCCGGTCGCCAGCACCATCCGCTCGATGTCGAGCTTGTAGGCCAGGGTCTCCAGCAGCTCACGCTCGCGCCACAGGACCTGCGACAACCTGTCCATGCCGATCATGTCGACCATTTCCCGAACCTTTCCGTCCGCCCCGAGATGCGGGTGCTGTTGATCCGTCCCATCGCCCATCGGGCCCGGAACCTGAGCGGTTGGACCGGCCGGGTCCTTGCGCGGCGTCACAAGTGACCAGACCCACCCGGGACCCCTGTCCTGTATTGCCCGGCCAATAGGCCACTCGGAACCGAAATTGCTGCGCCACGCCGTGCGCACCCCGGAATGTCGTCTACGTGAACGAGTACGACGGCACCGTCGCCAACGAGACGGACGAACTGATCACCAGCCACATGGCCCTGGTCGGCCACATCGTGCGCGAGACCATGGGCCGCGTGCCGTCGCACGTCAACCGCGACGACCTCACGTCCGCCGGTCTCACTGCCCTCGTCCTCGCCGGGCGGGCCTTCGACGCCGCCCGCGGCGTCCCCTTCGACCGGTACGCCGCCACCCGGATCCGCGGCGCCCTGCTCGACGAGCTCCGCTCGGTCGACTGGGCCTCGCGCTCGGTCCGCCGTCGCGCGCGCGACCTCACCGAGACCCGCAGCCGCCTGGCCGGCCTGCTCGGCCGTACGCCGACCGCCGCCGAGGTCGCGCAGTCCACCGGCATGACCGTCGACGAGGTCGCCGCCAACGACGAGGACGTCGCCCGGGCGCAGGTGCTGTCCCTCCAGGGCTCGACCACCACCCCGATCGAGGAGCTGTTGCCCACCCGCTCCCCCTCGCCGGAGGACCTGCTCGAGCACGCCGAGAAGCTGACCTACCTGCGCGAGGCGATCGCCGAGCTGCCTGATCGCCTTCGCGTCGTGGTGGAGGACTACTTCTTCGCCGAGCGCCCCATGGCCGACATCGCCGCCGAGCTCGGCGTCACCGACTCACGGATCTCGCAGATGCGCGCCGAAGCACTCACCCTGCTCCGCGACGCCCTGAACCACGCGCTCGAGCCCACCCTGGTGAAGACGCCCGGCAAGAACGGTGGTGTCGCCCAGCGGCGCCGCGAGTCCTACTTCGCCGCCGTCGCCTCGCGCCACGCCGAGAGCGGGCGCCGCGGGATCACCATCGCGCTCGACGCCGTGGGCTGAGAACCCGTGGGCTAGAGAAATAGTCCGCAAAATCCCTTGGCCCGGCCGCCGCTCGGCCGATCACCACCTCGAAGGGCGACCACGGACGGTCACCCGGAACATCTGACCTAATCCAGGAGGGAACCATCATGGGTCTTCGCATCAACCAGAACATCGAGGCGACCAACGCGTACCGCAACCTGTCGGTGACGCAGAGCCAGCTCTCGAAGTCGATGGAGAAGCTGTCGTCCGGCTTCCGTATCAACCGCGCTGCCGACGACGCCGCCGGCCTCGCCATCTCCGAGGGCCTGCGCTCCCAGGTCGGTGGCCTCAAGGTCGCCGTCCGCAACGCCCAGGACGGCGTCTCCGTCGCCCAGACGGCAGAAGGTGCGCTGACCGAGGTCCACTCCATGCTGCAGCGCATGAACGACCTCTCGGTGCAGTACAACAACGGCACGCAGAACACCGACTCGCAGGCAGCCCTGCAGGGCGAGTTCGACGCGCTGAACACGGAGATCACCAGGATCAAGGACAACACCAAGTTCAACGGTGTCGACCTCTTCGGTGGCGCCGCGCTCACCTTCCAGGTCGGCTTCGACAACGCGGACACGATCGACATCGACGCCACCGCTCTCGCCGACTTCACCGCCGGCGCCGCTGTGGCTGCGATCGACATCACCGACAGCAACACCCTGCAGGCGGCCATCACCGAGGTCTCCACGCAGCGTGCCGAGCTCGGTGCCGTGCAGAACCGGTTCGAGCACACCATCAACAACGTGAACGTCGCGATCGAGAACCTCTCGGCTTCCGAGTCCCGGATCCGCGACACCGACATGGCGCAGGAAATGATGAGCCTCACCCGCTCGCAGATCCTGTCCCAGGCCGGCACGGCCATGCTCGCCCAGGCCAACTCGGCCCCCAACGGCGTGCTGCAGCTGCTCCGCGGCTGATCATCTGAACCGTCGGGAGCCCGCTCCTGACACACAGCACCAACCGCGTGCCGGTGGGGCCACCGGGCCCCACCGGCACGCGGGTTTTTCCACGAGATCGGAGGGATGACCATGGCAGCGACCAGCAGCATCGGCGGCCTCGCCAGCGGCCTGGACACCGCAAGCATCATCAGCCAGCTGATGGCTCTCGAGGCGCTGCCGCAGACCAAGCTCAAGACGCAGGTCACCACCGAGCAGAGCAAGGTCACCGCGCTGCAGAAGCTGAACACCGCGCTCCAGGCGCTGGGCACCTCCGCCGAGAGCATGCGCACCGGCACCACCGGCTCGTGGACCTCCCTGGCCGCCACCTCCACCAACACCGGTGTCCGCGTCGCGGCCACCACCTCGGCGACGGCGGGGGCCTTCACGGTGAGCGTCGGCCAGACCGCCCTGAGCCACCAGGTCGCCTTCACTGACGCCCACGCGAAGACCGATGTCGTCACCGGTGCCACGACCAGCGTGCTGCTGAAGCGGGCAGGCGAGCCCGACCTCCAGATCGACACGGCCGGCGGAACGCTCGAGCAGCTCGCCGCCGCGATCAACGGTGCCGACGCGGGCGTCCGCGCGACGCTCGTGCGCACCGGCACCGCGGGTGGTGTCGACCAGTACCGGCTGCTCGTGGAGTCCTCGACCACCGGCGCCGACCAGGCCTTCGACCTGACCGATTCGACGGGCGCCGCCCTGCTGGGTGGCGCGACCGTCCGCGGAGGTCGCGACGCCAGCATCGACATCGGCGGCATCACGGCGACCTCGAGCACCAACACCTTCACCGACGTCGTACCCGGCGTCACCGTCACGCTCGCCCCGAACGCCAGCGGCACCGCCGAGGTCGAGGTCAGCCGCGACGCGGCCGGCGCCGCTGCCTCGGTGAAGTCGTTCGTCGAGGGCATCAATGCCGTCCTGGGCCAGATCGCTGGCGTGACGTCCACAAGCACCACCGCGAAGGGCGTCCTCGCCGGGGACAGCGCCCTGCGTCGCGTCGCAGGCGCCCTGCAGGAGGCGATGTATCCGGCCGACGGCACGTCGATGGCCAAGTACGGCATCCAGGTCGACCGCTACGGCAAGCTCACCTTCGACGCCGAGAAGTTCACCGCGTCGTACAAGGACGACCCGATCGCCGCCGCCGCTGCCTTCACCGGACCCACCGGATTCACGGCCCGGATCGAGGCGGTCACCAAGGCCGCGAGCGACAAGTACGACGGCTCGGTGACCACGGCGATCACCAGCCACGGCACGGCCATCAGTCGCCTCAACGAGAACATCTCCCGCTGGGACGACCGCCTCGAGCTGCGCCGCTCCTCCCTGGAGCGGCAGTACACCGCGCTGGAGACCGCGCTCTCCCAGATGCAGGCCCAATCCAGCTGGCTCTCCAGCCAGCTGGCGTCACTGACCGCGTCAAGCGAGTGAGGAATCACCGATGAACGCCCTGACCGCCCATGCGGCCTACCAGTCCAACGCCGTCTCGACCGCGTCGCCCGCACGCCTGCTGGTGATGCTGCTGGAACGACTGGTCCTCGACATCGAACGTGGCCACGGCGCCCAGCAGCAGGGCGACTGGGAGAGCGCGCACAAGCACCTGGTGCATGCCCAGGACATCGTGCTGGAGCTGGAGTCGAGCCTGCAGGTCGACAAGATGAAGGGCGGCCCCGAGCTGGCTGCGCTCTACGCCTACCTGCGCAACCAGCTGGTGCTGGCGAACATCCGCCGCGACGCCGCGACGTCGACCGAGGCGCTCGGCCTCGCCCGCCAGCTGTGCGACACGTGGCGAGAAGCGGCGATGGCGGCGGCGATCCAGTGAGCACGCCACCGAACGGCCCGCGTCGCCCGGTCACCTGGCGCGAGGCGCTCGACCGCCTCGAGGCGCACGCCGACCACGCGGAGCGGATGCTCCAGGGTCGCCGCGCCCTCGACCAGGCTCCGTGGCAGCCGCCGACGGACCTCGGCCCGATCCCCGACGAGTTCCTGCCCCGCGCGCGGGTGTTGCTGGAACGCCAGCAGCGACTGATGTCGGCCATCCCGGCGATGCTCTCCGACACGCGTCAGCAGCAACGACTGACCGACCGGGTCAGCGACGCGACCGCCACCCGGTCCGTTCCTGTCTATCTCGACATCACGGCGTGAGCACGATCGGGGTGCCGAACGCGTCCTTGGCCTCGGCTTGGGCGTTCCGTACCAGCTGGTCGCGCATCTACTGACCGAGGCTGCCGTCACGTTGCCGATCACGTTGCCGATCACGTTGGTGGCGTCGATCGCCACCCGGGCGACAGCGGACGTCCGGTCAGGCGGCGCGAGAGCGGCGCACGGTCGCCACGATCCGGTCACCCAGCTGTTCCAGCGGCAGTACGTCGTCGGCGAGGCCGGCGCCCGCAACGGCACCGGGCATCCCCCACACGACCGAGCTCTCCTCGTCCTGGACGAGGATCCGGGCGCCCGCGGCTGCCAGCTGCCGGGCACCGGCAAGGCCGTCGTGCCCCATGCCGGTGAGGACCGTGGCGAGGGCGCCACCGCCGTAGACATCCAGTGCCGAACGGAACAGCACGTCGACCGCGGGGCGGCAGAAGTTCTCCTGGTCGCCCTGGTCGAGCACGGCACGCACCGGGCCGATCCGGCCGACGCAACCGAGTCGGAGATGGAAGTCGCCGGGCGCGATCAGGACCTCGCCGGCACGCACCTCGTCACCGTCGGCGGCTTCGCGCACGGTGAGCGCAGACAGCTTGTCGAGGCGCTGGGCGAGCATCGTCGTGAACACGGGTGGCATGTGCTGCACCACCAGCACGGGCACACCGAGATCGGCGGGGAGGCGTGGCAGCAGGCGGGCAAGTGCGTCGGGCCCACCGGTCGAGCAACCGATGAGCAGCGCGCTGACCGGCTGGGTGGCGTGCGGCTGGTGTTCCCGGCGAACGATGGGGCGCGAGGTGCCGGGCGTGAGCTTCCGCATCCCGGCCAGGGCGCGGATCCGTGGCACCAGCTGGTCGCGGATCGCAGCGATGCCGTCGGCGATCTGTCCGGTGTTGGAGGGCTTGGTGACGTAGTCCGAGGCCCCGCGCGACAACGCATCCAGCGTCGCGGTCGCCCCGCGTTCGGTCAGCGTGGAGAACATGATCACCGGCAACCGGGCGTGCTTCTCACGGATCTGCGTCAGCGCGCCGAGGCCGTCCAGGTTCGGCATCTCGATGTCGAGGGTGACCACGTCGGGCTTGAGCTCGTCGACCATCCGCACGGCTTCCACGCCGTCCCGGGCCACGCCGGCGACCTCGATGTCCGGCGCCTGGCCGAGCGCAGTGGTGACCAGTCGTCGTACCAATGCCGAGTCGTCCACCACGAGCACCCTGATCTGAGTCACGGACCACTCATCGGCCCCACACCGGTGGGCATGAGGCCTCAGGAAGCGGCGATCACCGCCGATGGACGGGTCATGACCACGCCCTCCGCCTTCGCGTCTGTCTCCGCGCTCGTCCGGCGCGAGACGTCGATGGTGTACGACGAGGGCAAGGAGTACCTCGTCGAAGCACGCCTCGCTCCGCTCGCAGCCGCCAAGGGCCTCGACCTGGAGGCGTACGTCGCCAAGCTGGCCTTCGACACCGACGAGCGGCGCAAGGTGATCGACGCGCTCACCATCAACGAGACCAGCTGGTTCCGTGACCACACGCCCTACCAGGCCTTCACCGACGCGATGCTGCCCGACCTGCTGGAACGCCGTTCGACGACCCGGCGGTTGCGGATCTGGAGCGCTGCGTGCTCGAGCGGCCAGGAGGCCTACTCCATCGCGATGCTGCTCGACCAGCACCTGCCCGCCGGGTGGGAGTACGAGATCGTTGCGACCGACATCGCGACCACGATGCTCGAGCGGGTCAAGGCCGGGCGCTACAGCCAGGTCGAGGTCAACCGCGGCCTGCCGGCCACCAGCCTGGTGCGCTACTTCTCCCGCGTCGGTCGCGAGTGGGAGATCGCGCCCCGGTTGCGGGAACGGGTCACCGTGCGCCACCTCAACCTCGCGGCGCCGTACGTCGGCCTCGGGACCTTCGACATGATCTGGCTTCGCAACGTGCTGATCTACTTCGACGCCCCCACCAAGCAGGACATCCTGCGCCGGATGCTGCCGATGCTGTCGCTCGACGGCTACCTGCTGCTCGGGTCCTCGGAGACCACGCTCGACCTCCCCGAGGACCTCGCCGCCGCGTGGCGACGCGAGCCGATCGGCCGGGTGCAGGCGCATCGACGCGCCGGCGCACCCGTCCCCACTGCTGCCCCGACCCCCGACCTGACCATGACAGGAGCCTGATCGTGCGCGCCATGATCATCGACGATTCCCGGGCGATGCGGAGCATCCTGCGCCGCATCGTGTCCGGCCTCGACTTCGAGACCTCCGAGGCCGAACACGGCCAGGACGCCCTCGACCAGCTGCGGTCCGGCCCCGTGCCCGACCTGTGCCTGGTCGACTGGAACATGCCCGTGATGGACGGCTACGCGTTCATCACCGAGGTGCGCGCCAACCCGGCGTGGCGCGACATCACCCTGATGATGGTGACGACCGAGAGCGAGCAGCGCCAGATCGTGCGCGCGCTGGCCGCCGGTGCGCACGAGTACGTCATCAAGCCCTTCACGCCCGACGCGATCGTCGAGAAGCTGGAGCTCCTCGGCCTGCTCCGCGAGGGCGTCACCGCGACCGACGGAGCACTGGCATGAACGTCCTGACCTTCTTCGACCCGTCGTCGGCCGACGTCGATGCGCCCGACATCGAGGACGTGCGCTCGGTGACCGAGGACATGTGGATGGCGCTCCTCGGCGAGGACGAGGCACTCGTCCCCCGGGCCGTCCCGCCCGGCTCCCCCTTCGACGCCGCAGGGGTCTGGTCCGCGACGGTGTCGGTCAGTGGAGGCTGGCAGGGCGTGGTGACCCTGGAGCTCGACGAGCAGGTGGCCCGTCGGGTGACGGCCCGCATGCTGGCCATTCCCACGCCCGACGAGGTGCTCGACGTCGACGTCGCCGACGGCGTCGGGGAGCTGGTCAACATGGTCGGCGGGAGCATCAAGAGCCTGATGCCCGGCCCCAGCGCACTCTCGCTCCCGTCCGTCGCAGCCGGGCGGGCCGCCTTCGCCAGCGACGTCCGGGAGGTCTGTCGCGTCGACGTCGCCTGGCGCGGCGCCCCGGTCCGCGTCTGCGTCCACGTCCCCCAGGGAGCATCCCGATGAAGATCCTGATCGCCGACGACAGCCGCGTGATGCGCCAGATCGTGATCCGCACCCTGCGCCAGGCCGGACACGGCGGCCACGACATCGTCGAGGCCGAGAACGGTCGCCAGGCACTGGAGATGGTGCAGACGGAGGCTCCCGACCTGGTGCTGTCGGACTGGAACATGCCCGAGATGAACGGCATCGACTGCCTCGACGCCCTGCGCGCGTCCGGGTCGACCGTCGCCTTCGGCTTCGTCACCTCCGAGGGGTCCGAGGAGATGCGCCAGCGCGCCGCCTCCGCCGGTGCTGCCTTCCTCATCGCCAAGCCGTTCACCCCGGAGGCGTTCGACGACGCCCTCCGCAGCGTCATCTGAGGAGCCGACGTGGTCGTCCACCTGCCCCAGCCCAAGCAACTGAAGGACCTGCTCGTCGAACTGCTCGGCCGCGACGTCACCCTGAGTCCGGCGACGCCCTTCGCGCCGGCGCCGGACACCGCGGCCTCCGTCGCTGTGTACGTCGACGACCAGCTCCGGATCAGCGCCCTGATCCTGTGCGACCTGGCCTTCTCCGCCCATGCCGGCGCGGCGATCGGGTTGATCCCCGTCGGTGGCGCACAGGCCGCGATCGACGACGGCAAGATCACCGACACGATCACCGAGAACCTCTACGAGGTGCTCAACATCGCGGCGTCGATGTTCAACGTCGCGGGCGCCGATCACCTGCGCCTGCACGCCCTGCACCCGGCCGGCCCCCCGCTCGACCCGCAGCTGCGGATCAGCGCGCTGACCCTGGGTCGCCGCGAGGACCTCACGATCGACATCGCCGGCTACGGCGCGGGGGCCGTGTCCGTCGTACTCCTCTGAGCCTCCGACCTGAGGGCTGATCGAACGGTCGGGATAGTCGGGATCAAGTCCCAGCGCTCGGAACTCAGGTCGTTCAACGCTCAACCGATGAACCCCGTGAGCACGGACTGCTCACGCCCCGCCGAAGGACCGGCACCGACCGCTTCACCACTGCTGACCTGTTCCATCCGTCAGGAGAGGTGCCTCTCGAGGAGAACCTCGTGTCCTTCGCAGCCACCGATGCCGTCGGCTTCGTGTTGCACTCGGCGATCAACGGCCTGTCCACGCGCCAGCAGGTGATCGCCGACAACATCGCGAACGTCGACACCCCCGGGTTCCGGGCCCGCGCCGCCGACTTCGAGTCGGCGCTGTCGCGTGCCATCGAGACCGGCAAGGCCACCTCGTCACAGGGAGTCGGTGTCACGGTGTCCGCCACCGACACACCGGTCGGTGCCAACGGCAACAACGTCGACCTCCGCAAGGAGTCGATCGCAGCCATCCAGACGCAGTACGAGTACGAGGTCATGGGCCGCGCGATCAGCGACCGCCACACGCGCCTCTCGCTGATGTCGGGCGGCAACGGCTGATGGGCGCCTTCGACACCCTGCGCATCGCGAACACCTCGCTCGGTGCCCACCAGGTCTGGCTCGACGCGCTCGCCGGCAACATCGCGAACGCCAACACCGTCAAGGGCACCGACGACGACGCGTTCCAGGCCAGGTACGTCGTCATGGACCCGCGCGCTGACGGCGGCGTGGACGTCGAGGGCTTCGCCCAGTCCAGCGCCGAGGGCCGCCTGGTCCACAACCCGACGCACCCGCTCGCCGACGAGGAGGGCTACGTCCGGATGCCCGACATGGACATGGCCTCGCAGATGAGCCAGCTGGTCATGGCGCAGCGCGGCTACCAGGCCTCCGTACAGGTCACGAAGTCCGCGCAGGACACCTACACCGCAGCCCTGCAGATCGGCCGGTGACGACGATGAGCATCTCCCCGATCAGCTTCCCGCAGATCCCGAACCTGCCCGGCGTCGACGGCATGGCGCCGATCGCGAACGCCGCACCGACCGCCGGCACCGCTGGTGTCGCGGGCCCGACGGGCCCTTCTGGCACCGAGTTCGGCTCGATGGTCCTCGACGGACTGGACAAGCTCGAGGGCCTGACCGACAAGGCCGACAACCTCGCCGTCCAGGCCGCGACCGGGAAGCTCGAGAACATCCACGACTACACGATCGCCGCCAGCGAGGCGTCGGTCGCGAGCCAGATGACGGTTGCGCTCCGCAACAAGGCCGTCGAGGCGTTCAACGAGATCATGCGGATGCAGGTCTGAGGACGTCATCATGCAGCAGAGACTGAACCGCTTCCTGTCGCGTGGCTCCGACGCCTTCGCGTCCTTCACGGCCGGCCAGAAGGCCGTCGCACTCGTCGGCACGGCCGCTCTCCTGATCGCCGCCTTCATGGTGTTCCGCTGGGTGTCGGCGCCGAGCTACTCGCCGCTCTACTCGAACCTGTCGGGCGAGGACGCCAGCGCGGTCATCGAGGAGCTCGACGCGTCGGGCATCCCGTACGAGATCTCCGGCGGCGGCGGCACCATCTCGGTGCCCCGCGCGGACGTCTACAGCACCCGGATCACGCTGTCCGGCAAGGGCCTTCCGACCAGCACCGACGCGGGCTACAGCCTGCTCGACGGCCAGAGCCTCTCGACCTCGGAGTCCCAGGAGCAGACCAACTTCAAGCGCGCGATGGAGGGCGAGCTCAGCAAGACGATCGAGGCCATCGACGGCGTCGACACCGCGGTGGTCCACCTGGCGCTGCCCGAGAAGCAGGTCTTCAGCGACGAGCAGGACCCGGCCACCGCGTCGGTCCTGATCGACACCGCTGCCGGCATCACGCTCGACGACGAGCAGGTCCAGGCCGTCGTCCACCTCGTCGCGTCCAGCATCGACGGCCTCGACCCGAAGAAGGTCACCGTCGCGGACTCCACCGGCAAGGTGCTCACCAGCGAAGGCACCGAGGCCGGCTCCGGGGCTGCCTCGTCCCGCACCAAGCAGGTGCAGGCCTTCCAGAAGTCCCTGCAGGGTGAGATCCAGGCCGTGCTCGACCGGGTCGTCGGCGTCGGCAACTCCAAGACCGCCGTCACCGCCGACCTCGACTTCGACAAGTCCGTCACCGATTCGCTGAAGTACGACGTCACCGACGGCGCCCCGGCGCTGTCGGAGTCGAAGAGCAGCGAGACCTACTCCGGCGCCGCGGGCGGCACCGACGAGACGGGCGGGGTCGTCGGGCCCGACGGCCAGATGGATCCCGCCGCCGAAGGTGCCGACGGGGACTCGTCGTACAAGAACGGCAGCGAGACGCGGGACAACGCCGTCGACAAGACCGTCGAGCACCGCGAGACGGCACCCGGCTCGGTCAACAGCCTGCACGTCGCCGTGGTCCTCGACGCCACCGCCGCCGCGGCCATCCAGCCCGAGGTCATCAAGGACCTGATCAGCAGCGCCATCGGCATCAAGGCGACCCGCGGCGACACGATCGAGGTCTCCGCACTGCCGTTCGACCGCAGCGCCGACGAGGCCGCGGCCAAGGAGATCGCCGCAGCGCAGAAGGCCGACGCCGCCGAGGCGAAGAACGCACTCCTGCGCAATGTCGGGATCGGTGGTGGCATCGCGCTGATGGTGCTGCTGGCCTGGTTCCAGGCACGGCGCCGGGCCCGCGCACGCGAGGACGCGACGTCGTACGTCGTCGAACAGCTCAAGCTCGACGCCGCCAGCCGGATGCCGCAGATCGACAGCCCGGCCGTCGCCGTCCTCGAGGCAGCGGAGGCCACCGAGGAGGACAGCTTGCGTGAGGACCTGATCGCGCTCGTCGAGAAGCAGCCCGAGGACGTCGCGTCGCTGCTCCGTGGCTGGCTCGTGGAGCCGCGGTCATGACCGCGATGCTCACCAGCGGCAGTGCCGTGACCGGACTGGGCGTCCGCAAGGCCGCCATCCTGCTCATCCAGATGGGCAAGGACCGCGCCGCACAGGTGATGTCGCACCTCAGCGACGCCGAGGTCGAGGGCATCTCCGCCGAGATCGCGCGCCTGGACTCGGTGTCGGCCTCGGAGACCGGACTCGTGCTGTCGGAGTTCCACGACCTCGCGACCGCGCACGCCCACATCACGCAGGGCGGGTTCAACTTCGCCCAGCAGCTGCTGGAGCAGTCGCTCGGTCCGGAGCGGGCCAAGGAGATCATGGAGCGGCTGCACGCCGCCGCCGTCCAGATGCCGTTCCAATTCCTGCACCGCGCGGATCCCGCCCAGCTGCGGGGATTCATCGCCGACGAGCACCCCCAGGTCATCGCGCTGGTGCTCGCCTACATGGCCGCCGACAAGGCGTCCCTGCTGCTCAGCGGACTGCCCGCCCACCAGCAGGCCGTGGTGGCCCACCGGATCGCCGTCATGGACCGCACCTCGCCCGAGATAGTCCGCACCGTCGAGACCATCCTGGAGCGCAAGCTCTCCTCGATGCTGCAGCCCGCCGAGGTCTCGCGGGTCGGTGGCGTGGACCCCCTCGTCAACATCATCAATCGCTCCGACCGGCCCACCGAGCGCCAGATCGTCGAAGGCCTCGAGGGCCTGGACGCGGCGCTGGCGGACGAGGTCAAGAGCCGGATGTTCATGTTCGAGGACATCGTCGGACTCGACGACCGCTCGGTGCAGCAGGTGCTGCGCCAGGTCGACACCGCCGAGCTCGCCCTCGCCCTCAAGGGCGTCAGCGAGTCGGTCCGGGCCAAGATCACCAGCAACCTTTCCGAGCGCGCCGCCGAGAACCTCCTCGACGAGGTCGAGATGCTCGGCGCCGTACGCCTGGCCCAGGTCGAGGAGGCCCAGCAGGGCGTCATCCGGACCATCCGCCAGCTCGAGGAGCAGGGCCAGATCATGGTCCGGCGCGGGAACGACGATGAGTTCGTCGTCTGAGGCCAGTGCTCTGCGAGCTCGCTCGCAGAGCGGGTCGGCCGAAGAGGTTGAGGGCGCGTCCGGCCGAGGAACGAGGCCGGAACCGCGCGTCTCGAAACCTGATCTCGTCCGGCCGGAGCTGCCCGAGCTCCGCGTCGGGCGCTGGACCCGCCTGGGCGGACAGAGCGTGCTCGGCGACTCCATCACCGAGTCGCTGCTGGACGGGATCGCTGCCGAGGCGCGTGATGCCGCGCAGGCGCAGGGGTACGCCGTCGGGTGGGCCGCCGGACGACGGGCAGCTGCCGAGCAGGCGACTGCGGCCGAGCTGGCCCGTGCTGCCCGTGCGGCCGAGGACGAGGCGCGTCGGACCGACGAGCACCGGGCCGCCATCGAGGCACTGGCCCGGGCCGCCGAGCAGGTCAGGGGGCTGCTCGGCGACCTGGCCAGCGCTGTCGAGTCGCAGGCCACCGGCCTGGCGCTCGCGCTGACCGCCGAGATCGTCGGCATCCGGGTCGACGCCATGGCCCCGGCCGACGTGGTCGCCCGCGTGCTGCAGGTACTGCCCGCAGCACCCGTCGGCCGCGTGCGCCTGCACCCCTCCCTGGTCTCCGCCGAGGCCGTCCGGGACCTGGTCGCCCGCGGCCTCGAGGTCGTCCCCGACTCCACCCTCGGCCCCGCCGACGCCCTGGTCGAGTCCACCGACGGTGCGGTCGTCGACCTCCGCATCGACGAGGCCCTGGGCCGGGTCCGCGAGGTGCTGTCATGACGCGCGAGTTGGGGTTTGTCACCCCCGAGTTGGGGCTTGTCACCCCCGAGTTGGGGCTTGTCGACCGCGCTCGTGCGGCTGCCCGCCCGCTGCACCTGGGCACCGTCGCCGAGCTGGTCGGCCTCCACCTCGAAGTCCGGGGCCTGGGTACGGCGGCCGCTGGCGACCTGCTCGAGGTTCGCGCGGCTGCCGGGCCGCTGCTCGTGGAGGTCGTCGCCCTCCGCAACGGCGCGGCCATCTGCCTGCCCCTCGGTCCGACGACCGGGGTCCGCGTCGGCGACCTGGTCCGCTCCACCGGCGGTCCGCTGCAGATCCGGGTCGGCGACGCCCTGCGTGGCCGCGTGCTCGACGGACTCGGCCGACCCGTGGACGACGGCCCGCCGCTGGACCTCGTGTCGGGCCTCGAACTCGTCTCGACCGAGCACACCACCCCGAGCGCCCTGTCCCGGCCGCGCATCACCGAGCCGCTCGGCCTCGGCGTCCGCGCGATGGACGCACTCGTTCCCGTCGGTCGCGGCCAGCGCCTCGGCATCATGGCCGGCTCCGGTGTCGGCAAGTCGTCGTTGCTGTCGATGATCGCCCGCGGTACGGATGCCTCGGTCAACGTGATCGCCCTCGTGGGCGAGCGTGGGCGCGAGGTCCGGGAGTTCATCGAGGCCGACCTCGGCCCGGAGGGCCTCGCCCGTTCGATCGTCGTGGTCGCCACCTCGGACGCACCCGCCGTCGAGCGCCTGCGCGCTGCCTTCACCGCCACCCGGATCGCCGAATGGTTCCGCGACTCCGGCCGCGACGTCCTGCTGATGATGGACTCGCTCACCCGCGTCGCCATGGCGCAGCGCGAGATCGGCCTCTCCGCCGGCGAGCCGCCCGCCACCCGCGGCTACCCGCCCAGCGTCTTCGGCCTGCTGCCCCGCCTCCTCGAGCGCGCCGGCACCGCCAGCAACGGCTCGATCACCGGTCTCTACACGGTTCTCGTCGAGGGCGACGACCTCCAGGACCCGATCGGCGACACCGCCCGCTCCATCCTCGACGGCCACGTGGTGCTGTCCCGCGAGCTCGCGACGTCCGGGCACTTCCCCGCCATCGACGTCCTCGAATCGATCTCGCGGGTGCACCGCACCGTCACCACCCCCGAGCAGCAGGCCGCGGCTGGTCTGTTGCGCCGGATGATGGCCGCCCACCGCGGGGTCAAGGAGCTCGTCGAGATCGGCGCGTACGTCGGCGGGGCCGACCCGTACGCCGACGCGGCCCTCGACCGGCTGCCGCGGATCGAGGAGTTCCTGCGCCAGGACATGGATGACGTCACGCCGACCGCCGAGACCTGGTCCCGACTCAGCGCGCTGGTGGCCTCGTGAGCACCCGCCGCCCGCACAGCCACACTGCCCGCCCAACCCACCCGGAGGACCGCGGACTCGCCGCCGTCGCGCGGGTCCGCGCCGTCCGTGAGACCGACAGCAGGATCGGCCTCACCCAGGTGCTCGCCGAGGAGGCCGCCGTCACCTCCCGGCTCACCGCGCTCCAGGACCAGCTGACCGCGGCTCCCGTCGCCGACCTCGCCACACCCGGCGACCTGATTGCGTACCGCACCGCACTGACCCACCTCGGCGCGCTGATCCAGGAGACCCGCGGCGACGCGGAGACGGCTGCCGTGGTCTCCGCCGAGGCCCGAGCCCGATGGATCAGCGACCGTGCACGGCTCGCCGCTGTCGAGCACCTCCTCGAGCAGCGGGCCACCCGTCGTCGTACCGAAGCAGGCCGGAAGGCGGACCGCGAGGCCGACGACCTGGCTGCCCAGCGCTGGTCGCGCTCCCACGGGGGTGTCGCATGAGCATCGACAACGTCACCGCCCGGATCGGCCAGATCCAGGCGCGGCTCGCGCAGTTCGCCACGGCGCCGACGTCCGCGACCGGCTTCGCGAACCAGCTCACGACCGAGACCGTGACGGCATCGGCCGCTGGCGGGACGCCGACCGATGCTGCCGGCGTCGGTGGCGACGACGTGGTCGCCGAGGCGAGGAAGTACCTCGGTCTCCCCTACGTCTGGGGTGGCACCAACCCCGAGAAGGGGATGGACTGCTCCGGCCTCGTGAAGGTCGTCTACCGCAACCTGGGCTACGACCTGCCGCGCGTGTCCAACCAGCAGGCGCAGGCGGGTCGGCCCGTCGCGAGCATGGCGGACGCGAAGCCCGGTGACCTGATCGCGTGGGACAACTCCAGTCGCAACAACGGCGTCGACCACATCGCGATCTACATCGGCGACGGCAAGATGATCGAGGCCCCGCGCACCGGGCTGGACATCCGCATCGTCGACGTACCGTCCACGCCCGACGTGATCCGCCGGATCCTCCCGGACGGCGCTTCCGCCGCGAACACGCCGGCGCGTGGTGCCGCCGCGAGGGTGTCGGAGGGGACGCCGTACGCCGGCCTGATCAATGCCGCAGCGGCCCGGACCGGCGTCCCCGGCGAACTCCTCGCCGCGGTCGCCAAGCAGGAGTCCGGCTTCAACCCCAGGGCCGTCAGCCCGGCCGGCGCGCAGGGGCTGATGCAGCTGATGCCCGGCACCGCCCGCGGCCTCGGCGTGGAGAACCCGTTCGACCCGGCCCAGGCCATCGACGGCGCCGCCCGCCTGCTGAGGTCCCTGATCGACCGGTTCGGCCAGACCGACCTGGCGCTCGCGGCGTACAACGCCGGGCCGGGTGCCGTGGCCCGGTACGACGGTGTTCCGCCGTACCGCGAGACCCAGAACTACGTCCGCAACGTGATGGCGATGGTGAACGACTGATGAGCATTGCGCCCTTCCTGCCCGGCCTCCTGGCCCCTGCCCCTGTCGAGGTGGGTACGACGACCGGGACTCCGAGTGGCCAGCCCGGTGACGCGCAGCCCGGTGCCGAGGGCGAGGTGGCGTTCATGGACGCGCTCGCCGCGGCGCTCGCCGTACAGGCCCCGGCGACGCCGGTGGCCGTGGCACCCGCGGCACCCGCGGCACCTGCGGCACCCGTGGCGGACGCATCGGCACCGCCCGAACCTGTTGTGCCCGCCACCCCGATCGCCGAGTTGGGGTTTGTCACGCCCGAGTTGGGGTTTGTCACGCCCGAGTTGGGGTTTGTCACCGCCGAGTTGGGGTTTGTCACGCCCGAGTTGGGGTTTGTCACCGCCGAGTTGGGGTTTGTCACCCCCGACTTGGGGTTTGTCACCCCCGGCCCGGACGTTCCCACTCCCAGCCCGACACACCCCCTCCCCGGCCACGCCGCATACCCGGGGCCGAGCACCGGCACCTCCGCGACGAACGTTCCGCACGCCCCCGAGCAGGCTGCGCCAGAGGTACCGGTCCGCACCACGGCGCCGGTCGACGTACCCGCAGACCTCCCCAAGGCCCCCGTCGCTCCCCTCGAGCTGTCGACGCTGACCCCCGACTCGACAGCGACAAACACCGACTCGATGGTGACAAACCCCAACTCGGGCGTGACAAACCCCAACTCGGCGGTGACAAACCCCAAGTCGGTGGAGCGGGCGGTCGTGGCGCAGGTGTTCCCGGAGGTGACGAGGCTGGCGAGCAGCGGGAACGGGACGCACCGGATCACGCTGACCCTGCAGCCGGCCCAGCTCGGCGAGGTCCGGGTGACGCTGGTCGTGCGCGACGGCGCGGTACGGGTGCGCATGTCGGGTGAGGCCGGCGACGGAGCGGTACGCCAGGCACTCGCCACCGGTGCCCCCGAGCTCCAGCGGATGCTCGAACGAGCGGGGGCCACCGAAGCCCGGGTCCTGGTTCGCGACGTCAACGCCGCTCCCCAGCTGGGCATGCCCACCCCCGCCGCACGCAACGACCTCAGCCAGGCCTGGAGCGGACAGCCCGACCAGCAGCATTCGAGCCAGTCGAGCCAGTCCGGCCAGTCCGGCGAGTCCGGCCACCCCGGCCAGTCCCAGCGCGACACCCACCCCGGCCGACCCGGCCACCCCCTCGAGCAGGCAGGACGTCGCGCGGCACCCGCGGACGTCGTACCCACCTCGACCCCGACCCCCGGTCGCCTCGACCGGAACCTGTGAGGAGGCACCATGTCGATCGGCGCAACCGAAGGCGTGACGTACGGCGTCACGTCCGGAGCAAAGAGCACCGCCCCGACCAACAGCTTCGGTGACCAGAAGGTCTTCCTGGAGCTGATGGTCGCGCAGATGCGCTACCAGGATCCGCTCAACCCGGCCGATTCCAGCGAGTTCATGGCGCAGACCGCGCAGTTCACCGCGCTGGAGAAGATGCAGGCCGTCGCCGACCAGACGGCGATGCTGCTGAGCACGCAGCTCGCCTTCGGCGCGAGCTCGATGATCGGCCAGACCGTCCGTTGGTACGACGCCAGCGGGGCCGAGCTCAGCGGCACGGTCCAGGGCACCACCTATCTGTCGACCGGGCCGATGCTGAGCGTCGACGGGCACCAGGTGGCCATCACCGACGTCGTCAGCGTCGGGGAGGCGCCGACCATCACCGCGCCGCCACCGAGCGGCACGACGGGTACACCCAGCGGCACGCCCGCCTGACCCGCCTGACCACCAACCTCTTGCAGCACTGACGCACCATCCGAGAAGGAGAACCACCATGCTTCGCTCGCTCTTCGCCGGCATCTCCGGCCTTCGCACCAACCAGACCATGCTCGACATCACCGGCAACAACATCGCCAACGCCAACACCACCGGCTTCAAGGCCAGCACCACCGTCTTCTCCGACACGTTGAGCCAGATGCTGACGGCGGCCTCGGGCGGCAACGCCGAGCGCGGCGGCACCAACCCGATCCAGATCGGGCTCGGCGTGCAGCTCGCGGCGACCACGACCAACTTCGGCCAGGGCTCGGCGCAGATGACCGGGCGCCCCACCGACCTGATGCTCCAGGGCGACGGATTCTTCGTGACCCGCGACGGCGCCGAGAACGTCTACACCCGTGCCGGTGCGTTCACGTTCGACCAGACCGGCACGCTGGTCACGCCCACGGGCATGCGCGTGCAGGGCTACGCCCTCGACGGTGCCGGCCTGCCCACCGGTGGCCTGATCGACATCGACCTGAACTCGATCCCGCTGCCGCCGGGCGTCGAGCTGACGTCGTACTCCATCGCGGCCGACGGCAAGGTCCGCGGCGTCTACTCCGACGGGGTGCAGCGCGACATCGCCCAGCTGGCCGTCGCCGACTTCAACAACCCGATGGGCCTGGAGCGGATCGGCGACACGTCGTTCCGCGAGTCCGCGAACTCCGGCCCCGTCGAGCTCGCCACCGCGGGCCAGGGCCAGCGCGGCCAGATCATGGCCGGTGCACTGGAGATGTCGAACGTCGACCTGTCCGCCGAGTTCACCAACCTGATCCTCGCCCAGCGTGGCTTCCAGGCCAGCTCGCGGGTCATCACCACCAGCGACCAGGTCCTCGAAGAGCTCGTCAACATCAAGCGCTGAGGCCGACTCGCGGGGTAGTCCCGGGTCAAAAGCACCGTGAATCGGCGTGTCGCGGTGCTTTTGGTCAGGGACTACCCCACCCGGCCGATGAACCCCATGAAGCGAGCCATGGACGGCTCCTGGAATCGATCCACGCACACGGAGGTGCCGCGGTGATCTCGTTGACCCGACTGTCAGGAACTGTGTTCCTGCTCAATGCCGACCTGATCGAGCGTGTCGACTGCACGCCCGACACGGTGGTGACGCTCGTCGACGGCACCAAGTACCTCGTGGCGGAGTCGCTCGACGACCTGCTCGAGTCGGTGGTCCGCTACCGCGCCCTCATCGTCGCCCGCTCCTCGCTCCCGGACGCGACCGTGATCCCGCCCGTGGGTTCCGTGGCGCCCCGACCGACCCGCCTGAGCGCCGTACCGCTCACCGACCGCCACCGTGGAGGAACCCCGTGAAGGACATCGCCACGCCGGTCGGCATCGTTGCCGGTCTGGTCATCATCGTCGTCGCCAACATCATGGAGGGCGGCAACCCGATGAGCCTGCTGCTCCTGCCGCCCATGCTGCTGGTGCTGGGTACGACGGTCATGGTGACTGTTGCCGGCGGCACCCTGGCGGACGCGAAGGCCGCGGGCAAGAACATCGGCCGCGCGCTCAACGGCAAGGTCGAGCCGGCCGACGCACTCGTGCCCCAGGTGGTCAGCCTCGCCGAGCGCGCCCGGCGCGAAGGTCTTCTCGCGCTCGAGGACAGCCTGCGCGACATCGACGACCCGTTCCTGGTCAAGGGCGTCACGATGGCGATCGACGGCACCGACCCGGACGACGTACGCGACATCCTGGAAGCCGAGCTGCGCGCCAAGAAGCGCGACGACAAGCAGGCCGCGAAGTTCTTCGGCGACGCCGGCGCCTACGCGCCCACCATCGGCATCATCGGCACCGTCATGGGCCTGGTCCACGTGCTCGAGAACCTCGCCAGCCCCGAGGAACTGGGCCACCTGATCGCCGGCGCCTTCGTCGCGACGCTCTGGGGCGTCATGTCCGCCAACGTGATCTGGCTGCCGATCTCCAGCCGGCTCAAGCGCATCGGCGAGCTCGAGTGCGCCCGGATGGAGGTCGCCATCGAGGGCGTCGCCGCCATCCAGGCCGGCGCCAACCCGCGCCTGGTCGCGGAGAAGCTCCGCTCGCTGCTGCCCACCGGAACGGCCGAACGGGAGGCCGCCTGATGTCCGGACACGGGCCGCCACGCCGGCGACATCACGAGGAGGAGCACGAGGAGGGCCACGAGGGCAACGAACGCTGGCTCGTCACGTACGCCGACATGGTCACCTTGTTGATGGTGCTCTTCATCGTCATGTTCGCGATGTCGACCGTCGACGAGAAGAAGTACCAGCAGCTCAGGGAAGGCCTGGCCGTCGGCTTCGGCCGCGAGCAGTCGATCCTCAGCGGCGAGAGCCCGATCAGCAACGCCAAGGGCGCGAACGACCCCGCCGACGCGTCGTACCAGATGCTGCTCGCGCAGGTCCCCGAGTCGCAGCGCGAACAGGTCGTGCAGATCATGAAGGAGTCCGACCGCCTCCGCAACGAGCGGGCGTACGGCGACGCGACCGCCGAGGTCGACCGGCTCCTGAAGGTGTGGAAGGCCGTCGACAAGGCACTGCGCAAGCAGGGGCTGCGCGAGGACGTGCGCGCGACGATCGACGAACGTGGCCTGGTGGTCAGCCTGGTCTCGCAGCACGTCGTCTTCCAGCCCGACATGGCCGAGCTCACCGCGCGCGGTCGCCGGGTGGTCGACACCCTGGCACCCGTCCTGGAGCTCCTGCCGGAGCCGATCGAGCTGGACGGGCACACCACCCAGGAGAAGGTGAAGCCGCGTTTCTATCCGACGGACTGGGAGCTCTCGCTGGCCCGCGCCGCGCACGTGCTGCGCCGGCTCGAGGAGGTGCACGGAGTGCCTGCGCGACGGCTCCGCGCCACCGGGTTCGGCCACACCAAGCCGCTGATCGACCCGTCCCGGGCCGACTCGCAGAAGATCAACAAGCGCGTCGACATCCTCGTCCTCAGCCAGGCACCGGCCGAGACCCGTGCCCTGATGGGTGAGGCGTACGCCGACCTGCGCCGCGAAGCCGGGCTCGTCGATGACGAGGACGCGCCGCCGCCTCCCGGCACCGACCACAGCACCGGCCACAGCACCGACGACAGCACCGACACCGACCACCCGACGGCCTCCGGCCGACCCGGCAGCACCCGCCAGGAGGAACTCCCGTGAGCACGATGACCGCCCAGAACGCCGCCACCACCGAGCAGCCGGCCGACTCCGGCACGACGAAGAAGATCGGCATCGTGGTCCTCGCGATCGCCCTCCTCGCCGCCGGCGCCTGGTACTTCCTGCTCAAGCCCGAGGGCAAGGTCGAGCCGAAGCCGGGCGAGGTCGTGCAGATCGAGGCGATCCAGGTGAACCTCGCGTCGGGCCACTACCTGCGCCTGGGCCTGGCCCTGCAGCTCACCACGACCGCGCACGAGGTCGACGGCAGCAAGGCCCTCGACGCGGCGATCAGCGTCTTCAGCGGCCGACCGGTCGGCGAGGTGAACAAGCCGGAGATGCGTGAGGAGCTGCGCGCCGAGCTGAACAAGGAGCTCGAGCACCGGTACCACGGTGACGTCATGGAGGTGTACTTCACCGAGTTCGTGACGCAGTAGGGGTCTCGAGACGGTTGCTGCGCAACCTCCTCGACCAACGAGGACGTCGAGTCCCGGGACGGTCCCCGGGACCGTTGCTAGTCAGTTCGGGCCACACAGTCGTGGCCGCTCGGCGTCGTCGCGACCCCTCAGGTCCCTGATGGCGGCGACGATGGACCCTCCGTGACTCTCGCTCCGCAGCGGCCCCGCCGCCGTGCTCGTACGGCCGAACCGACGCCGTACGACTTCCGGCGACCGATCCAGCTGTCGCGTGAGCACCAGCGCACCCTGCAGCTCGGGTTCGACGGGTTCGCGCGCCAGGCGACCACCGTCTTCACGAGCTCGCTGCGGACCGTCTGCGCGGTGAGCCTCGTGGGCATCGACCAGCGCACCTATGCGGAGTACGTCGACAGCCTCGGTCCGTCGACGTACCTGACCCTCTTCTCCGCCGACCCGATGCCGGGCACGGGCGTGCTGGAGATCCCGCTGTTCGCGACCATGTCGTGCATCGACCACATGCTCGGCGGGCCGGGCTCCGACGAGCAGCCGGACCGGCCGTTGACCGAGATCGAGGACGGCGTGATCCGCGGGCTGGTCGAGCGCCTGCTCAGCGAGATGCGCTACTCCCTCGACGGCATCGTGGTCCTCGACCCGAGGATCACCGGCAACGAGTACAGCCCCCAGTTCGCGCAGGCCGCCAGTGCCGCCGACGTGATGGTGGTGGTGAGCCTCGACCTGCGGATCGGCGAACGGGCGCACCGGATGTCGATCTGCCTGCCGTTCTCCGGGCTGCTGCCGCACCTGGCGAACGCGTCGGGCAGCGGCGCCGTCTCCGACCGGGAACGCGCCCAGCGCGCCGAGTCCGCGCAGCTCCTGCACGAACAGTTCAACCGGGTGCCCGTCGCGGTGTCGGTGCGGTTCCGGCCGATCACCCTCGACCCCGAGGTCCTCGCGGCACTGCAGCCCGGCTCGGTGGTCCGCCTGTCGCACCCTGCCTCGGCCCCGCTCGACGTCACCGTCGCCGGCAACACCTTCGCCCACGCCACCCCCGGTGCTCGCGGCCAGCGCCTGGCCGCCCTCATCGTCACCACGCCCGAGGAGAACTCATGACCACCGAACCCGATCCGGCCCAGTCCGTGGCCCAGTCAGTCGCGGAGGCCGCAGCGCAGTCGCTGCCGGCCGTCACCCCGCTGACCCTGGGCCCGGTCCAGCCCGGCTCGCCGCACGTCACCGCGGCCTTCGCCGGTGGCGCGATCGCCGAGCTCGACGGCGGAGTACCCGGGTCAGTGGCCATCCTGATCGGCAAGGAGCTGGTCGACGCGCTCGCCTCCAGCCCGCTCGGCGGACTCGATGTCGCCGCCGCGATCCAGCCGGCCATCGACGCGGCCGCGTTGCGCCTGGGCGCTCGCGCCCGCAGCGCCCGCACCCTCGACCTCGGCGCCGACGGCTTCGACATCACCACCGAGCTCGGCGCGGCGTTCAGCACCGTGCCGCTCATCGGCCTCGGCATCGCCGCGGCGGTGCTGGTGCCGGAAGCGACCCTGGCCGGAGGACGCGAGCCGCTGGCCGATGACGACGTCTCCCTCCTCGACGCCGGCGCCCGCGCCGACGTACCCCCGGCCCTGGACGCACCCTTCGTGCCGGCCTTCGGTACGACGCCCGTCCCGCCGCGTGGTCTGGAGCTGCTGCACGGCGTCGACATGGAGGTGACGGTCGAGCTCGGCCGCACCCGGATGACGGTCCGTGACCTGCTGGCGCTCACGCCCGGTGCCGTCCTCGAGCTCGACCGTGCAGCCGGCAGCCCGGCCGACCTGCTGGTCAACGGCCGTCTCGTCGCCCGCGGCGAGGTCGTCGTCGTGGACGAGGACTTCGGCCTGCGGGTCACCGAGATCGTCGACGCCGCAGCGGCGGTCTGAGTCCATGTCCGGCGCTGACTCGAGCATTGGAGAACTGGCCGTCCGGCTGGTCGGCTCGCTCGCGGTCGTCGTCGGGCTGATGCTGCTGATCGCGCGGACGGTGAACCGCCGGTTCAAGGCGCCCAGTGGCGCGGCGATCCAGGTCGTGCACCGCCAGGCGCTGGGACGCGGCATGGGGGTCGCGGTCGTCTCGGTCGGCACCCGGGTGCTGGTCATCGGCACCACCGAGCAGCAGGTCACCCTGCTTGCCGAGATGGAGCCCGACGAGATCGGTCTCGACCTCGCAACCGAGGAGCCCGCCGACCCGGCACCCGCACGTCACAGGCGAATCGGCCCTGTTTCGGAGGAATCTCCGACCAGAACGCTGGTGACGACGGCCCCGACCGGCCCCCTCGCCGGTTCCGTCCTCTCCCCGCAGACGTGGAAGCAGACACTCGCCGCGTTCACCGGCGGGGCCGCAGAGCCAGCACCCCCGCGACGGCGCGCGTCATGACCGCCCTGCGTCGGCTGATCATCCTGTTGGTGGGGACGATCGGCCTGGTCCTCCTTGCCCCGACGACGGCCCTGGCCCTGCCGATGGCGCTGTCCAGCGAGCCCGCCGGCCCCGACGGACCCAGTGGTCCGGCCAGCGGCGGCTCGGTGCAGATCGACCTGACCGGCATGACCGACAAGCCCAGCAACAGCCTGGTGGTGTTCCTCGCGCTGACGCTGGTCAGCCTGCTGCCCGCGATCCTGCTGACCTGCACGAGCTTCACGAAGATCCTCGTGGTGCTGGGCCTGACCCGCAACGCGCTCGGCCTCCAGCAGACGCCCAACAACCAGGTGCTCGCCGGCCTCGCCCTGTTCCTGAGCCTGTTCATCATGGCGCCGGTGCTGGGGCAGATCAACGACGACGGCGTCCAGCCCTATCTCGACGGGGACAAGAAGACGTCGGAGGCGTTCCACGACGGGATGGAGCCGCTGCGGGCCTTCATGCTCGACAACACCGGTGACGACGAGCTGATGCTGCTCACGAGCGTCGCCGACCGCGAGCTCCCGGACAACCGCGACGACGTCTCCACCGCCACGCTGATCCCGGCGTTCGTGCTGTCCGAGCTCAAGGACGCCTTCATCATCGGGTTCATCATCTTCATCCCGTTCCTGGTGATCGACATCGTCGTCAGCGGGGCGTTGATGAGCCTCGGCATGATGATGATGCCGCCGGTGATGGTGTCGCTCCCGTTCAAGCTGCTGCTGTTCGTGATGGTCGACGGCTGGGCCCTGGTCATCAAGTCCCTCGTCGCCTCCTACGGAACCGGTTAGGTGCGCCATGACCGACACCGCGATCATCGAGATCGCCCTCAAGACGATGCTGGTGGCCCTCAAGCTGTCGGCCCCGATCCTCGCCACAGCGCTGGTGATCGGCTTCGTGATCTCGCTCTTCCAGTCGATGACGCAGATCCAGGAGTTCACGCTCTCCTTCGTGCCGAAGCTCGTCGGGGTCGGCCTGGCACTGCTGTTCTGCGGCAACTGGATGCTGCACACCCTGATCGCGTTCACCCAGGAACTCTTCGACCTCCTGCCCGGCCTGCTCGTCTAGCCCGCACGCCATGATCCTGACCGTCGACGGTGCCCAGCTCACCGCGCTGCTGCTCGCTTCCGTGCGCGTGGCCACGTGGCTGATCGTCGTACCGCCGTTCTCGACGCGGGGCATCCCGTCGATGGCGAAGGTGGTCCTGGCGCTGGGGCTGTCGCTGTCGATGGCGCCGACGCTGGCCACCGAGGCCCTCCCGAGCACGACGCCCGGGCTCCTCGTCGCGACCGCGTCCCAGGCACTGATCGGCCTGGCGATGGGCTACGTGACGATGCTGCTTTTCTCCGCGATCGGCGCGGCCGGTGCGCTGATCGACCTCTTCGGCGGCTTCGCGCTCGCCTCTGCCTGGGACCCGCTGGGCATGAACATGAACACCGTCTTCGGACGGTTCCACCAGATGCTCGCGACCATCCTGCTGATGGCGTCGGGGGGCCATCTGCTGGTGATCGGCGGCCTGCTCAGCACGTTCAAGTACCTGCCGCTCAACAGCATGCCGGACATGTCGAACTGGGACGCCGTGCTGGTGACGGCGTTCTCGATGTTCTTCACCGTGGCCGTGCAGATGGCCTTGCCGATGATCGCGGTGCTGTTCGTCGCCGACCTGGCCCTCGCGCTGCTGACCAAGGTCGCGCCGCAGCTCAACGCCCTCAACGTGATGTTCCCGGCCAAGGTCGGTCTCACGCTGCTGCTGCTCGGCCTGTCGTTCCCGATGCTGCCCGGCGCCGTCGACAACCTGGTCGAGCTGGCGAACGAGGCGATGGCCTCGATGGCGGGAGCGGGGTGACCGGGTGAGCGAGGAGAAGACCGAGAAGCCCACTCCGAAGCGCAAGAAGCAGGCGAAGAAGGACGGGCAGGTCCCCCGGACCCCCGAGCTCGGCGGCTGGGCGGCACTGCTGGTCGTGACCCTGGCGATGGGGCCGTTGCTGGACAACGAGCTCAACGCGATCCGGACCATGATGAGCGTCCACCTGCGCGCGACCGCGGACCCGTCGATCCCGCTGGCCCTGGACCTGCTCGCCGACGCATCGCAGCACGTCCTGCTGACGCTGGTGATCCTGGGCTCCATGGTCCTGGTGGTCGGCGTGGTCGCCGCACTGGCGCAGGGCGGCTTCTACCTCTCCCCCAAGCTGGTCAAGCCGGACGCGAAGAAGCTCGACCCCATCAAGGGCGCGAAGCGGGCGTTCGGCCCCCACGCGTTGTGGGAGGGCGTGAAGGTGCTGGCCAAGAGCAGCGTCGTGGCGTTCCTCGCCTACGGCGCCGTGCGCTCGATGATGCCGCTGGTGGGCGACGTGCTGCCGATCGAGACCGTGCTGGGCCTGCTCGCCGACGAGGTCTCCCACCTGATCCTCAGCGTCGCGGTCGCGGGCCTGGGCATGGCCGCAGCCGACTACGCGATGATGCGCCGCCGGATCGGCAAGCAGACCCGGATGAGCCACAGCGAGATCAAGCAGGAGCACAAGCAGGCCGAGGGCGACCCGATGATCAAGAGCGCGATGCGCAGCCGCCAGCTCGCGGCCGCCCGCAACCGGATGATGGCCGACGTCGCCACCGCCGACGTGCTCCTGGTGAACCCGACCCACGTGGCCGTGGCGCTGCGCTACGACCCGTCACGCGGCGCTCCGCGGGTCGTTGCCCGGGGAGCCGGGGCGATCGCCGCGAAGATCCGCGAACGGGCCGCCGAGGAGCGCGTCCCCCTCGTGCAGGACGTCACCCTCGCGCGCGCCATCTACCGCAGCTGCGAGGTCGGCCAGGAGATCCCCCGCGAGCTCTGGGCCGCCGTCGCGCAGGTGCTGGCCTTCGTGCTCAGTCGCCGCAACGCCGGTCAGTACGGCGGAAAGCACCGCTCCCCTCGTCGTACCGAGGAAGTGCCGGAGGTCCTCACCGCGGCCGGACGGCGGCGGGCGATCGGCACCTGACGGGTGCAGGAATCCCTCAACCCCGCACCGCTGCGGCCGATCAAGCAGTACGACGCCAGGACGGCGTCCCCATTGCAGTGCCACGGACGGCGCTCGGCTGTCGACCCCGGTCGACCCGCGAGAGGCTGATCCACCCCATGGACGTGAAGTCGCTGACGAAGCTCGGTGTCCCGCTCGGCATCGTGATGATCGTCGTGATGCTCGTGGTGCCCCTGCCGGCCGTGCTCCTCGACGTGCTGATCGCACTGAACATCACCGGCGCGCTGCTGGTGCTGATGGTCGCGATGTTCATCCACAAGCCGCTGGAGTTCGCCGCCTTCCCGTCGGTGATCCTGGTGATGACCCTGTTCCGGCTGGCGCTCAACGTGAGTGCGACCCGGCTCGTCCTGGTCGACGGGTACGCCGGCAAGGTGATCGACACGTTCGGGCACTTCGTCGTCGGCGGGTCCCTGATCGTCGGCCTCATCGTCTTCTCGATCCTGCTCGTCATCCAGTTCCTCGTGATCACCAACGGCGCCGGCCGTGTCGCCGAGGTCGGGGCGCGGTTCGCCCTCGACGCGATGCCCGGCAAGCAGATGGCGATCGACGCGGACCTCAACTCCGGCCTGATCGATGAGGACGAGGCGCGTCGACGGCGGGCCGAGGTGCACGCCGAGGCCGACTTCCACGGCGCGATGGACGGTGCGTCGAAGTTCGTGAAGGGCGACGCGATCGCCGCGATCATCATCACGCTCGTCAACCTCCTCGGGGGTTTCGCCATCGGCGTCGCCCAGAACGGCATGCCGTTCGGCGAGGCGATCCAGACCTACTCCCTGCTCTCCATCGGCGACGGCCTGGTCTCCCAGGTCCCGGCCCTGCTGCTGTCCGTCGCCACCGGCCTCATCGTCACCCGCTCGGTCGCCGACTCCGACATGGGTTCGGACATCGTCGGCCAGGTCTTCGCGCGCAAGATGCCGTTGCGCGTGGCCGGGTTCGGAGCCCTGGGGCTGTGCCTGATCCCCGGCCTGCCGAAGATCCCGTTCCTACTCGTCGGAGGGCTGTTCCTCATCGCCGCCAGCCGGATCGACGAGAGAGCGGCCGAGGCGGAGGCCGCCAGCGGTACGACGACCGGCGAGCTCGTCGAAGCACCCGACTCCCCCGAGGCCCTGGCCGCCGAGATCCGCGTCGACCCCCTCGGCCTGGAGCTGTCCGCCGACCTGATCGACCTCGTCGATGCCCGCGCGGGCGGCGACCTGCTCGACCGGGTGAAGGCGCTGCGCCGGAAGGTGGCCGGCGAGCTCGGCATCGTGATCCCGCCGGTGCGCACCCGCGACAACCTCGAGCTGCCGCCGAACACCTACGCCATCACGCTGTACGGCGCCGAGGTGGCCCGCGGCGAAGCGCCTCGTGGCACGGTGCTGGCCATCGGCGACCACCTCGGGTCGTTGCCCGGAACGCCCACCCAGGAGCCGGTCTTCGGGCTGGAGGCCAAGTGGATCCCGGCCGAGCTGCGCCACCAGGCGGAGATCGGTGGCGCCACCGTGGTGGACCGTGCGTCGGTCGTCACGACCCACCTCTCCGAGGTCGTCCACCAGCACGCCAGCCGCCTGCTCGGCCGCGAGGACGTCCGCCTGCTGACCGACATCGTCAAGCGCTCGCACCCGGTCGTCATCGAGGAGCTCACGCCGGTGCAGCTGCCACTGGGCGAGGTGCAGCGCGTGCTGCGGGCCCTGCTCGACGAGCGGATCCCGATCCGCGACCTGGTCCGGATCTTCGAGGCCCTGTCCGTTCGTGCCACCGCGTCCAAGGACCTGGACGGCCTCGTCGAAGCAGCGCGCGCGTCCCTCGAGCCGTCGCTCGCGTCGTCGTACGTCTCCGACGGCGTGCTGCACGCGATCAGCTTCGACCCGGCCCTCGAGCAGCAGATGCTGGAGGGCCTGCGTCCCACCGAGCAGGGTGCCGTGATCGTGCTGCACCCCGACGTCGCCCAGAACGTCCTGCTGGGCCTGGTCCAGAGCGCGCAGAACGCCGAGAATGCGGGCCTTCGCCCGGTCCTCGTCTGCGCACCCCAGCTCCGGGCCGCCGTACGACGACTGGTCGCGCCGGCCGTCGAACGGCTCCCCGTGCTGGCCTACTCGGAGCTGGGCGCGGCCCGTCAGGTGCGCTCGGTCGCGGTCGTCGGCTCCACCGGCGCCGTCGGCGCCCACCCGGTCCTCACCACGGCCGGTGCGTGATGGCGCGCCGTCGTACCCGCCCCGCACCGGAGACTCCGGCACTGATCGACCTGCGCGTGCTGTTCGTGGCTGCGCTGGTGGCCTCCCCGGCGGCGTACCGCGCCAGCCAGGGCCTGCTCACGGTCGACCAGGCGCTGACCCGGTTCCTGCTCGTGGCGCTCGCCTGCACCGCCGTGAGCACGCTGTTGCGGGCGGTCTGGCCGATGGTGGCCGGGCCTGCGCCCGAGACCGTCCCCGTGGAGGCCGGAGAGATCAGCCCGCGACCGGAATGACCCACTGCAGGGTCGTGCCCTCGCCGGGCGCCGTCGTCACGTTGAGGTGACCGCCGAGCTCGGCAGCCCGCCCCGCGAGGTTCGCGGAGCCATGCCCCGGGGTCACGCTCGACTGATCGAACCCGACCCCGTCGTCCGCGACCCGGAGCCGGAACCACTCCGAGGACGCCGACATCTCGACCACGACCGAGGAGGCTTCGGCGTGCCGGGCGATGTTGGACAACGCCTCGCGCAGCGTGGTGAGCACGTGGGTGTTGGCTTCCGGCGCGAGCGCTCGCTCGACCTGGCCCGTGATGCGCAGCACCGGCTGGAAGCCCAGCACGACGGCGTACTCGCTGAGGAGTGAGCGGACCTCCTCCAGCAGCGGCTTCACGGGGCCGGCACCGAGCTCGAAGATCGCGGCACGCAATTCCTTGATCGCGATGTCGAGGTCCGTGATGGCTCCGTCGACGCGACCGCGCAGCTCTTCGGGGTCGAGCCCGCGCGCGCCCTGGAGCTGCATACCGGTCGCGAACAGCCGCTGGATGACGAGGTCGTGGAGGTCGCGGGCGATCCGGTCGCGGTCCTTGGCGACGAGCAGCTGCGCACGATCGCGCAGGGCCTGGTCACGATCGAGGATCAGGCCGAGCTGGAGTGCGGTGACGCCGACGAGGTCCAGCATCACGCCACGCAGCGACGGCGTCTCGTGGGCCTTCTCCACGACGATGGCCCCGGCGCCGCCGGACAGGCGGGTGTGGACGGGAACGATCAGGGTCGCGTTGCCCGGCGACTCCGGGATCCGGATCGGCATCCGCGCGTCCACCACCGCGCGGATCTCGGTGTTCAGCCGCTCGATGACCTCCGGCGCGGCCTCGGAGTCACCAGCCACCTGGAGGATCTCGATCAGGCCGTCGACCCGTCGGACGTAGGCGACCACCTGCGCATCGCACAGCTCACGCAGGGAGCCGACGAGCTCATCGAGCGCGTCCTGCACCCGGGCGCGACCCGACAGGTCGGTGCCGACCTCGCGGGTGCCGACCAGCCAGCGGCGGCGCCACTCGACCTGCTCGTACGCGCGAGCGTTGTCGATCATCACGCCGGCGGCGCGAGCCAGCGCTTCGACGAGCGCCTGGTCGCGGGCCGTGAACGGCGCGCCCCCACGCTTGTTCCCGAGGTACAGGTGGCCGAAGGCCTGTTCGTCGACCAGCACCGGGGCGCCGAGGAAGCTGTCGATCACCGGGTGCCGGTCCGGGTAGACGCCGGTCGCCGACGGGTGCGTGGTGACGTCGTCGATCCGGATCGCACGCCGCTCCCGCGGTACGAGGCCGAGCAGGCCGGAGCCGGTCGGCAGCTCCGTGATGTGCGCGAACTCCTCGGCCACGGCCGGGTTGGGCACCAGCTCGGTGAAGGCTCCGTCGTCGTCGACGATGCCCAGGACGCCGTACTTCGCATCGGTGAGCTCGCACGAAGCAATGACGATGCGTGTCAGCACGCCGCGCAGGTCGCGGTCGGACCCGATCGCCACCACGGCGTCGAGCAGGGCGCGTGCCTCCGGCGGCAGTTCGAGGTCCATCGCGTCGATCCCTCCCACAGCGATCGCTGACTCCTCAGGCTAGCGGGATTCTTTACTTTTGTCGGAGCTCGACACGGATCCGATCGGCATCGGAATCACGGACCTGAGTCAGAACCGCCGCAGCTGGTAGATCCCACGGGTGCGCGCGACGACCGTCCCGGCCTCGTCGGCGACCTCGGTCAGCAGCTCGAAGTCGGACTTGCCGCGCTCGGCGTACTCCGCCAGGACGCGGGCGATCTCCTCGTCGCTGAGCGTGGTCCGCGCGACGACGTCGGTCATGGCAGGGCGCAGGAAGTCGATCTCCACCCGCTTGACCAGCGGCACACCGCCCTCCGCGGCGAGCGAGGTGCGGGCGAAGACGCCACCCAGCAGTTCCGCCACGGTGAACAAGGATCCGGCGTACGACGTCCCGAAGTGGTTCACGTTGGGCGCGCTCGGAAGGCGCGCCGCCACCGAGTTCGCCTCCGCCTCGATGATCTCGACACCCATCGCCGCGACGATCGGGATCAGTTCCTTGATGCTGGCGGTGATCTCGTCAGTGATGCTCATCGGGCCAACCTAGTGGCCCGATGAGCTCACGGGGATCAGGCGACGTCGTACGTCGAGAGGCCCAGGCGCGGGTGCGCCGAGCCCTTGAGGAGCACGTCGACCACGAGGTCGACGTCATCGATCATCGGGACGTGGCCGCACTTGGGCAGCGTGACGTGGGTGGCGTCCGGCAGTGCCTTGCGGGCGCGCTTCGCCTGGTACGGGAGCAGCACCAGGTCACGGGTTCCCCAGGCGACCGTGACGGGGATCGAGGGGTCGATCGGCCGATCGAACGGCTTGCCGCCGTCGATGATCGTCTTCAGGGCGGGCTTGGCGGCGACCAGTCCGCGCAGGTCGCCGAGCGCGAGCTCGGGGGTCAGGCGGCCGCCGTGAGTCATCAGCAGGCCCATGGCCGCCGCACGACCGGGCGCCGTGCGCAGGATGGCCGGGGCGATCGGCTGGGCGAGGGTCGCCGCGCCGGTCAGAGCGACGAAGACAGCGCGGATGTAGGCGAACTCCAGCGCGCCGCTCCAGAACCCCGCCGGGGCAAGGGTCGTGGCGCTGCTGACCAGGTTGTCCGCCGCCGCCTCGAGCGAGATCCGGCCACCGAGCGAGTTGCCCGCGATGTGGGGCCGATCAAGTCCCTGCTCGTCGAAGAAGTCGATCAGGATGTCGCGCAGCGTCTCCTGCACGGGACGCCCGTCAGGCACCAGCGCGGGCGACTCACCGTGGCCGGGAAGGTCAAGGATGATCACCTCGCGGTGCTCGGCGAGCCGATCGACGATCGGGTACCAGGCCTGCCTGCGGTGGCCGATCCCGTGGACCAGGACCAGCGGTTCACCCGAACCAAAGCGTTCGTGGGCAAGCATCTTGACCTCGCTTTCGCACGCCGCCGTTGGCGCACAGTTAGGTGCAACTTGTAGTTGCGCATACCGACAGTAGGCAAAGTGCTAACTGGGCGCAAGCATTCGGGCGAACGAGATTGATGTGGCTCACGTCACACGGTCGGGCCGGTCTCGCTCAGCCCGAACCGGTCGTGCAGACGACGGAGCGGGCGGGGCGCCCACCAGTTCGCCTCGCCGAGCAGCCGCATCAGCGAGGGCACCAGCAGGGCCCGCACGATGGTCGCGTCGATGATCACGCCGAGCGCCATGCCCACGGCGATCTGCTTCATGAAGAAGACCGGACTCACCGCGAACGCCGCGAACACGACCGCGATCATCAGGGCCGCGGCGCTGATGATCCGCCCGGTCTTCGCGACACCGTGGGCCACGGCGTCCTCGTTGGACATCCCGCCGTCGCGCAGCTCCTTGACCCGCGCCATCACCAGGACGGCGTAGTCCGTGGCGAGCGCGAAGGCCACGGCGAACAGGAAGACCAGGCTGGTGACCTCGACGGCGTACGGCCCGGGGTAGTCGAGCAGCCCGACGAGGAACTTGTGCTCGAAGACGATCACCAGGATCCCGAGGGACGCGGCGAGGGTCATCGCGTTCATCACCAGTGTCTTCAGGGGCAGCAGCACGGACCCGGTCAGCAGGAACAACAGGCCGACCGTGAGCGCGATGACCAGGCCGATGGTCAACGGAGCGTTGGCGACCAGGCTCTCCTTCTCGTCGACGAAGCTGGCCGTGTTGCCTGCGGTCAGCAGGCGGGCTCCGTCCGGTGCGGCCAGCTCCCGCACCTGCGCCAGTGCGTCCTGCGACCGGTCGGAGAGAGCCGGCCCGTCGAAGGATCCGATCGTGTAGGCCACGGTGTCCGAGACCCGCACGAACGGCGGGATCGTGTCGGCGACATGGTCGAGCGCCGCGATCTGCTGGCGCAGTCCTTCGAGCTCCGCGTCGGTCGCCGGTCCGTCCACGGTCAGCGACAGGCCCTCGGTCACGGCCCGGTCGTAGTGGTCGTCCAGGTAGGCGTTGACCTCGTAGGACTGCTGTCCCGGCGGCACGGCCTGCGCACTCGGGCCGGTGAGATGGGTGCCGAGCAAGGGGGCGGCGAGGGCGACCAGGACCACGGTCGTCGCGATCGCCACCAGCACCGGCCGCTTCATCACGGCGCGTGCGACGCGAAGCCACCGGGTGGAGGTGTCGGAGACCGCGGGCCCGCGGCGGATCGACAGCGCGTTGATGCGGGGACCGAGCACCGCCAGCAGGGCGGGTACGACGATGACGGCCATCGCGGCCGACAGCACGCCGACCACGGCGCCCGCGGCACCCACCGAGTAGAGGAAGCGCTGCGGCATCACGATGAGCGCGGCCATCGCGCCGGCGACGGTCAGCCCGGAGAACACCGCCGTACGACCGGCCGAGGCGACGGTACGACGGTGCGCCTCCTCCGTGTAGCCGTGCTCCGCCGTCTCCTCGCGGTGGCGCGACACGATGAGGAGCGCGTAGTCGACCGCCAGGCCGAGGCTCAGCGCAGTCGCGATGTTGAGGGCGAAGAGCGAGGTGTCGACGAGGCTCGCCATGATCCGCAACGCGAACAGGGTGCCGATGATGGACAGCGCCCCGAGCAGGAGCGGCACGAAGGCCGCGACCATGCTGCGGAAGACGATCAGGAGCAGGATCCCGAGCAGCGGGAACGCGATCAGCTCGGCGTTCTGGAGGTCCTTGCGGGTCTGGTCGTTGACCTCGTTGAAGCTGGGCGCGTAGCCGCCGTACCCGACGTCGAAGAGGTCCGAGGCGACGTTCTTGCGCACCGACTCGTCGGCCAGCCCGCCCTTGTCCTCGAGGTCGCTTGTTGCCAGCTGGGCGGGCAGCGCGATCGACTCCCGGTCGGCGGGGATCAGGCCCGGCGCCGCCGCGGGGTCGTCGAGCGGGTTGACCACGTGCCCGACGTACGCCGACTCCCGCATCGCGTCCGCCAGCCGGTCGACCTCCGCGACGACCTCGGGCGAGGCCACGTCGATCGGCTCGCCGTCGGGGTCACGGAGGAGGACGACGAGCCCGGGCTGCGCGGTGTACCCGAGCGCATCGGACAGTACGGCGCCCGCCTGCTCGCTCTCGGAGGACGGGTCCGTGAACCCGGCCGCCTTGAGGTGGTGCTCGACGTCGTGCCCGAAGAACCCAGCGACGAGCACGAAGCCGAACGCAGCCAGCAGGACCTTCTTCGGGTGCCGCCAGGTCAGGCGCGCGAGGCGATCGAACACGCTCGCACGCTAGCGCCTCACGGCGCCGCGCGGGCGTCTCTCAGGCGTGACCTGTGCCGCGCTGCGCAGTTTCGAGCGCGAGCGCCTGGCCGCCGGGTACGCCCGGTACGCCGGGGCAGGCGTCTCCGGTTCGTGATCCGCGAGCAGCGCCGAGAGCCGCCCGGGGACCCTACTTTCCGCTGTGTCCAGGCCACTCCCCACGAAGGTCGGTGCGGCGTACCGTGGAATCCGCGCTCGGGGCCCCGCCCTTTGAGAGGAAGTCCCCATGATCACGGATCACGCGAAGACGCGCCGAACAGCCCCACGACGCGGCGTCCTGACAGCGTCCGCCGCCTGCCTTCTCCTCGTCACGATGATGGCGGGGGCTGCGAAGGGTTCGCCTCCAGACCGCGATTCCGCGCAGGCGGAGTCGGCCAATCGCCCGGCCGAGACGTGCGTGGCGTCCAGAGAGATGATCGCGGTCATGGTCGAGCAGTTCGGACTGACCACGAAGCAGGCCAAGGCTCGCATCCTCGGCGAGTGCAGGGCATCGGAGATCCGTGAGGCCGCCATCGCCGCGGCGGGCGACGCGTTCGCCGGCGCCTACTTCGACAGCACGACGAACCAGCTCGTCGTCGCGGTGACCAGCACGGCGGTGTTCGACGCCGTTCGCGCGACGGGTGCGGTGCCCGTGCTCGTGTCCACCTCCTACGCCGAGCTCGAGCACTCCCTCCATGTGCTCGACACACGAACGGCCCCACCGCCGACGGTCACCGGCTGGCGCATCGTCGAGGACGAGAACACGATCGTCGTCGACGTGGTCGGCGGGCCGACGCAGAACGTCAAGACGTTCGTGGCCGGAATCGCCCACGTGACCGTGCACTACAACCAGCCACCCGTGGAGACGACGGCGGACCTGGTCGGCGGAATGCCGATCTTCGGCAGCGCTCGCTGCTCGCTGGGCTTCACCGCCCGCAACGCGGCGGGAGTTGTCTACGTCATCACCGCCGGCCACTGCACGAACCTCGGGGGCACGTGGTCCGGGCCCGCCGGACCGATCGGCCCGGTGGCCGGAACCTCGTTCCCGACGAATGACTATGGTCGAATCCAGAGGACCAATACGGCCTGGGTGCCCACGTCGAAGATCCAGGGCGGTTCGTCCGTGCTCGGCAAGACAGTCGCTGCCGCCGGCACGACCGTCTGCCGCTCGGGCAGCACGACCGGCTTCAAGTGCGGCACGATCCAGGCGATGAACCAGACGGTCTGCTACTCGCAGGGCTGCGTCTACCAGATGACCCGTACGAACGTCTGCGGCGAGCCGGGCGACTCCGGTGGGCCGTACGTCTCGAGCACCCGCCAGGCGCAGGGGATCCTGTCGGGCGGCAACGGCAACTGCACGAGCGGCGGGACGACGTTCTTCCAGCCGATCAACGAAGTTCTGAGCGTCTACGGGCTGACGCTCGTCATCGGCCCCTAGCAGGAAGCCAGGCGCCGCCGACACGCCGTGGCGCCACTCGCGTCCTGGGTTGAGCCTCCTCGACGGGCGTCACGTTCGACAGGCGGAGCGCGGTGGCCGCGGACACCAGCATGCAGACGGCGACGGCGAACCAGGCGTGGGTGAAGGCTGCGTCGCGGTCTCCTCCCCCGACGATCGTCACGAGCATGCTGACCCCGAGGGCGAGGCCGACCTGACGGGCCATGGTCACGACCCCACCGCCCGTGGAGGCCTGCGCCGGGGGCAGGGTCGCGGCTGCCGCGGCCAGCAGGTTCGGCATGGCCAGACCGACGCCGACGCCGCCGAGCACCCAGGCAGGAAGGAAGCCCGTCCAGTACGCCGGCGTCGGGTTGAGCGCGAGGGCCTGCCACAGCGCCGATCCGCCGAACAGGAGGCTGCCGAGCGCGACCATGTGACCGGGACGGGCGTGCGGGTGGAGACGGTGCGCGAGCACGGACGTGATCGGCACCGCGAGCGGCCCGAGGGCAATCGCGAGCCCGGTCTGCAGGGCGCCGTACCCCCAGGCCAGCTGCAGCCACAGGATCGCGCCGAGCAGGGCGGCCCCGAAACCGGCGTTGAAGACGAGGGTGGCGACGCTCGCCCACCGGAACGCCGGTACGGCGAGCAGGGCGGGCGCGATGATCGGCGAGGGGTGCCGGGCGCTGCGGCGACCGAAGACGATCAGGGCGCCGACAGCGATCGCGAACGCGCCGAGCACGCGCGCCGAGGTCCAGCCCCAGTCACTCGCCTGCACCAGTCCGAGCACCAGTCCGCCCACGGCCAGCACGAGCACCAGCGCACCGACCAGGTCGGGCAGCGGCGTGCCCTCGTCGTGCCGCACGTCCGGGACGTAGCGGAGCGCGCCGACGACGAGCAGCAGCCCGATCGGCAGGTTGATCCAGAACGCCCACTGCCACGACAGCTGGACCAGGCCACCGCCCAGCGCGGGGCCGAGTGCCGCAGCCACCGCTCCGGTCATGGCCCACAGCCGCGCGGCCGACGCCCGCTTGTCAGGCGCCACTGCGGCGAGCAGCAGCCCGAGGCTCGCCGGGGTCATCGCAGCCGCACCGACTGCCTGGAGCACGCGAAAGGCCACCAGCCACCAGATCCCCGGCGCGAAGCCGCAGGCCACGCTGGCCGCGATGAACAGGCCCATGCCTGCGATGAACCCGCGCTTCTGCCCCGTCCGGTCCGCCAGCCTGCCCATCGGCACCAGCAGTGCGGCGTACACGACGGCGTAGGCGTTGAGGATCCAGCTCAGCTCGGAGAGGTTGGTGCCGGCGAAGTCGTGACCGATCTCGTCGAAGGCGACGTTGACGATGAAGAGGTCGACGCCCGCCAGGAACGCCGCTCCGATCAGCACCGCGGTCACGATGCGCTGACTCTGGATTGCCATAGCCAGAGACTCTAGGTGGCTGACTATGGTTTCCACAAGTTAGACTGGTGGAATGACTGTTCGTCTGACCGGCCGGCTCGCCCAGCGCGACGACGTGGCGCTGGGCGACCTCTGTCCCATCGACCGCGCGCTCCAGGTGATCGGCAACCGCACCGCACTGCTCCTGCTGCGCGAGGTCTTCTACGGGGCCGGGCGCTTCGACGCACTGGTCAAGCGTGTCGGCGTGACCGAGGCCGTGGCCGCACAGCGGTTGCGCCAGCTGGTCGACGCCGGAGTCCTGACCAAGGAGCCGTATCGCGAGCCCGGCCAACGGACCCGGCATGCCTATGCGCTGACCGACGCCGGACACGACCTGCTTCCCGTGGTGCTGGCCCTCCTCCAGTGGGGTGCCACGCACACGACCGGCGGCGGACCCGCCCTCACCCACGCCGACTGCGGCGAGCCCGTCCAGCTCGAGGCGCGGTGCGCAGCCGGACATGTCGTGGACGAGGACGACCTGGTCGTCGGTTCCCGGCGCTGAGCTGGGCGACGGTCACAGGACGTAGGGAATGACCATCCGGGTGCGCGCCTCGTAGGCCGCCCACTCGGGATACCTGCTCATGCTCGCCTCCTTCGCCAGCATGTTCGCCGCGAAGAGCCCGAACCAGACCCATGCCAGCACCACGAACGGCAGCCAGTGCCAGACCAACAGGGCGAAGCCGAGGTAGATCATCATCTCGCCGGTGTAGTTCGGATGCCGCACGAACCGGAACATGCCGTCGGTGATGAGGCCGCGCTGCACCCGCAGCGTGAAGTACTTCTGCGCGTCGGCCGCGATCATCACCACCGAGCCGAGCACGACCAAGGTGATGCACACCGCGAACCACGGCTTGTCCGCCACCGGGTAGTCGCCTCCACGGCCCGAGACCAGCAACCAGCCGAACAGCCAGTACCAGCCGAGGACGAGCAGGATCGCGTTCACGGCTCCCGGCACCGTGAGCCGGTGCTGCCAGCCGTGGTCCGGGAACGTCTTGTCCTTGAGGTACCAGACCAGTCCGTACGACCCGTGCAGGGCCAGGTAGATCCAGGCCGCATCGCTCGTGGCGGCAGCCGTGTGGCCGTCGTACAGCCACATGAGGCCGGCCAGGTAGGGGAACATCAGGCACTTCTGGAAGTTGATCACCGTCGCGAAGGCGACCACGCGCGATCCCCCGGGCATGTCGAGGACGAAGCGCTGCTGCAGCCCCCGGACGACCCGCGCGTACGCCGGAACCGGCCGCTCCACCCGCGCCCCCGGAGCGTCAGGCGTCGTAGTCAACGTGCACCTCGTCACTGGTGGGATGGGACTGGCACGTGAGCACGTACCCGGCGTCCACGTCCGCCGGCGACAGCGCGAAGTTCTGCTCCATCGCCACCGATCCGAGCAGGACCTTCGCCTTGCAGGTGCCGCACGCTCCCCCCAGACAGGCGTACGGCGCCTCGAGGCCCGCCTTCAGCGCGGACTCCAGGACGGTGTCGCCGGCCGCCAGCGCGACGTCGTACTGACGTGCCCGCAGGGTGACCGCGACCGTCGCTGGCGAGAAGCCGTCGGCGACCCGGGGCTTCTGGTAGCCGTGGAACAGCTCCACGTGGACGTGCTCGGGCTCGGCGCCGCGCTCGAGGAGCAGGTCGCGGAGGTCGGTCACCATCTCGACCGGCCCGCACAGGAACCACTCGTCCACCGGGGCAGTGAGGTCGGAGGCGAGCAGCTGCTCGAGCCGCGACCGGTCGACGCGGCCGCGCAGGTGCTCGGGGTGTCGCACGTCGCGGGAGCGGATGTGGACGATCCTGAACCGGTCGGCGTAGCGCGCCTCGAGGTCGTCCAGCTCCTCGCGGAACATGGTGCTGTCGGAGTCCCGGTTGCCGTAGACGAGGGTGAAGCGGCTCTCGGTCTCGACGGCGAGCGTGGTCCGGAGGATCGAGAGCGCCGGCGTGATGCCGCTGCCCGCGACGAGTGCGACGTAGTTCTTCGTGGCGAGTGGGCTGAGCTCGGTGCCGAACGACCCGGTCGGTGTCATCAGCTCGAGGGTGTCGCCGGCGCGGAGCCCTTCCATCGCGAAGGTCGAGAAGGCGCCGCCGGGGATCTGCTTGACGGCGATCGCGAGGGTGTCGGAGGTGGCCGAGGTGCAGAGGGAGTAGTTGCGGCGTACCCCCTCGCCACCCAGGTCGGTGCGGACGGTGACGTGCTGCCCCGGCTGGAAGGAGAACTCCTCACGAAGGCCGGCCGGCACGTCGAAGGTGATCAGCACGCTGTCCCCGGTCAATCGGTCGACGCTGGCGACCGGGATCGGGTGGAACTCCGCGACGTGGGCAGAGGACCGCTTCGGCATCCGCACAGGGAGGAGCCGGGCGAGCTTGCCGTTGAGCTGCTTCCAGTCGCGGTACTCGTCGGGGTCGAGATGCTGGCCGAAGACGGTGCCGATCGCAGCATCGCGCTCGAGATAGGCCTCCTCGTTGCGGCGCCAGGTGGCGACGTACCGGTGGAACGGGATCGACGGGTGCAGGTGGTGGACCAGGTGGTAGTTCTGCGAGAGGAGCAGTGGGGTGAGGATCCACTCGGAGCCGACGCGGTTGCGGGTCGCGCGGTAGCGGTTCTCCTGCTGGGTGTCCTCGAGGTCGTGGTGGGGCAGCCAGTCGAACCACCAGGCCAGGACGAACATGCCGATCCGTTCGGGGATCAGGTAGAGGACCGCGAAGGTCCACAGGTGGCCGGTGAGCGCACAGGCGACGACCACCGCGACCGTGGCCGTCATCAGGAACACGGTCTCTGCGACCTCGGCCCGGGGGCGGCGCCGCACGTTGCGCACCAGGAAGGTCAGGTACGGGACGTCCATCACCGGGAACCGGAACGGCAGCTGCCACATTGGGGCGCCGCTGACGAAGTGGTCGGGGTCGTTCCCTTCGTCGTCGTTGGTGTTGCGGTGGTGCTCGATGTGGATGAACGCGAACGACTTGAACGAGATCAGCGGTGACACGAAGAGCATCGCGACCCGGCCGAAGGCCACGTTCACCCAGTGGTGCGTGCTGACCGAGTAGTGCGCGGCGTCGTGCAGCACGGTGAAGAGGACGAAGATCGCGATCGCGCTGAGCGCGATCGTCACAGGGACCGGCAGCGTGTGGGTCACTGCCGCCCACGTCGAGAACGCGAAGACCAGGATGGCCCCGAGGAAGATGCCGACCACGGGCCACGAGATCGTCGGGACTCGCTCACCCGGGTCGGGAAGCGCGTGACGGGACGAGGCGGGCGCGGGTTGCTCCGTGATCGCTGACATGCCCGCAACCTACGAACCCTGCGGCCCGGCCGACAGTGGTGCTCAGCCCTGCCGATTGTGCGCCCAGCACATGGTCAGGCCCGGCCGGGCTCCGGAACCAGCACGACCGCACCGAGCACCTGGACCATGCGCAGCGCAGCATGCAGCTCGACCACGCGCTCGGACGCAGGCCTGCCGAGACGTTCCTCGGCCCGCCGGACCCGCTGCAGCACGGTGTTGCGGTGCACCCCCAGCTCCTCGGCTGCAGCCGCCAGGCCTCCCTGTGCGTCGAGCACGGCCAGCAGCGCGCGCCGCTCCTCGTCCTCGCGACGGCCGACGGCTCCGAGCGCGCCGAGCTCGCTCGCGACGAAGGCGCGGGCCAGGTCCAGGTCGCCGCTCATCGTGTCCACGAGGGCGACGTCGCAGTATGACGTCACGGGAGCTCCGCGGCCGGCCAGCTCGACGATCCGGACGCCGCGCTGGGCCTGCGCGTGCGAGTCGCGGAAGCCGCGTGCACCCTGTCCCGGCGTACCGACGGAGATCCGGACCGCGCCCGGGACCAGCTCGGCGAGGGAGGCGAGATCCGCCGGCCCCACGCCGGGAGCGCGTGTCGTGGAGACCCACCCCCACAGCGCCCGCGCTCCGTCCGGGACGAGGAGCGGATGGGGCGACCCGAGATGGGCGCCGATCGCCGCGCCGACCCGTGGGAGGTCGGAGTCGTCACGGTCGGTCCAGCAGACGAAGGCGGTCTGCCATCCGGTCAGCCGGTGGGACAGGGTGCGCTCCGCCCGCCCGAGGTCGATCCTGTCGCCAGCGAGGAGCGCGCGGACGGCGTCGGTCTGCGCCGCGCGGGCACGGTTCTGCATCCGATCCAGCTCGGCGACGTACTCGGCGGCGACCTCGCTGGCGATGCGGTCGGTGTAGGCGAAGGCGTAGCGCTGCAGATCGGCAACCACCGCGAGGGCGACGGCCGGATCCGCCACCAGGTCGGGGATCGCGCTCAGGATGCGCTCACTGAAGTAGCCGTGGCCGACCCGGTAGAACCGCAGCATCACGTCGACGCTGTAGCCGCGGGCCGCCATCGCGCGGGCGTGCTCGAGGGCGGTGACCGGTGCCGTCGCCGCACTCACGTCGATGCCGTGGCGGACCATCGACAGTGCCGCCTCGAGGTTGGACGAGCAGGACCCGAGCGTCAGGCCGCGGAGGTCGTCGTCGGCACTCGCCTCCGGGACCCGTTCGAGGATGTAGGCAAGCATCTCGTCGGCATGGGTCGACACGCTCCCCAGCAGCTGCGTGGCGGTACGGCGCAGCTCGGACACCAGCGCCTCGGGAAGGTCGCCCGACCCGTCCGCGTTCAGGACCATGTCGCGAGACTACGACCGGCAGGGCCATCGGCGCCCGGGACCTGCTCCGCTGAGATCAGACCAGTCAGTCGGCGAGGAACGCGGCGACCACCGGTGCGAACTGTTCGTGGTACTGGAAGATTCCGCCGTGGCCGGAGTCGGGATAGATGATCAACTCGCTGCCCTTGATCCGGCGGTGCAGGTCCTCGGACAGGATCGTGGGCACCATGCGATCGTGGTCGCCGTTGGCGATCAGCGTCGGCTGGGTGAGAGTCGAGAGGTCCGACGGCGCGGAACGGCCGTACTTCTGGATGGCCTTCAACTGGGTCCGCAGGGCCTTGAGAGTGATCTCCTGGTCGCGGTCGACGGTGCGCTCCTGGAGCCGCTTGACGAACGCCTTGGCCGCGGACTTGCCCGTCGCATCGCGGTTGAAGAAGAGGAACTCCTTGGGGTCTGATCGCGTCAGGGTCGCCCGCAGGATGTCCCAGTACGTCACGCCGACGACCTTGTCCATGTCCTTGCCGCCGCGCGGCCCGGTCCCGGTCAGCACGAGCCGGCGGACCAGCTCGGGATGCTTCACGATCAGGTCCTGGGCGATCATGCCGCCCATCGAGAACGAGAAGGCGTCGATCGTGTCGTGGCCGAGCGCGGTGATGAACTCGTAGGCGTGATCGGCAGCTGCTTCGATGGTGTCGGGCACCTTCCCCGTCGAGGCACCGACACCGCGCTGGTCGAAGGTGATGACGTGCCGGTGCTTCGCGATGGCGTCGACGATCCGGGGGTCCCAGTTGTCCAGGGTCGCGGCGAGGTGCACGAAGAAGACGACCGGGATGCCGCCACGGGGGCCGAGCTCCCGGTAGGCGTAGGTCACGCCCCCGGCGTTGATCGTGCGGGCCGGGGCCTGGGCGTACGAGGTGATGACGGGGTCGGCGGTCATGACAGTTCTCCGTTGATGGATGGGATCGAGCGTGCGCGGACGCGCCGCTGCCAGAGCGCCAGTGCGGGTGGCGCGACGAGCTCGAGGGCGACCGCGCCGACGGCGACCGGGTGGGGCCGACCCCGTTGTTGCCAGGACCTGATGCGGGCGAGTCCGCCCACGAAGAGGCTGGACAGCGCCATGGTCACGCCGGGTGATCGCTCGACCCGTCCGAGCTGGGACCAGATGACCGGTGCCACCGCGGCCTTGTAGACGTTCGCGTACCGCAGGGAGCTGTCCACGGTCGGCACCACGACCGGCGACCCACCGGGCACGCCTTGGGCGCCGAGCGCGATCTCGCGACCGGCACTGGCCAGCGGGACGGCCGCCAGCAGCGCGAGAGTGATCTGCAGGCGTCGTCGGCTGCGCGTGTCGGTGGATGCAGGCATGCGAGGACTCATCTCGTGGAGGTGGTGGCGGCAGCGAACACGGCGTCGCTGAGGGAGGTTGGGGTGACGGCGAGGAAGGCGAGCTGCGCACGGCTGACGTGGTCGCACCGGTAGCGGCGCCTGGGGTGCCTGGACGTGAGCGCACGATCGACGGCCTTCACGACCTTGTCGGGATCGCCTGCGAGCTTCTGCATGCGCCCCAGGAGCTTGCGGTTGCCAGCCAGGTGCGCGGCGTACAGCTCGCGGTGCGCCGGGCTGAGCCGGTCGGTCATCCGGTCGTAGTCGTCGAGGGCGCCACCCCACATGTCGGTGCGCGTCGGGCCGGGTTCGATGAGCGACACCGGAAGGCGCCAGGGGCGCAGCTCCATCCGCAGGGCATCGGCCAGTGACTCGAGGGCGTACTTCGAAGCGCTGTAGGCACCCGTGCCCGGAAGCGTGATCAGTCCACTCACCGACGACATGAACACCACGCGCCCGCGGGCCTTCCGGAGCTGCGGCAACACCGCCTGGACAACGGCGATCTGCGAAGTGACGTTGACGTCCAGCTGTCGCGACAGGTCGTCGAGCGCAAGGCTCTCGACAGGCCCTTGCACGATGATCCCCGCGTTGTTGACCACGGCATCGAGCCTGGCAGGGAGGTGTTCGGGCAGTCCGGCAACAGCCGCCCGGTCAGTGACGTCCAGCTGGACGGGGTGCACGTGCGGCAACTGCCCGAGGGCGCTGACGTCGGCGGCCGATCGGGCAGTCGCGTAGACGTCCCAGCCCCGGGCGCTCAGGTGTCGGGTGATGGCCAGCCCGATCCCTCGGCTGGCACCGGTCACCAGTACGGATGGCATGGGGTTGCTCGATTCTCAGAGGCCGGCGCGGTTGGCTGCCGGTAGCTGGGGGAACGGCGGCCGGTCGATGCCGAGCGACCCCGTGGCCGCCAACGGACGGGCCTGCAGGAACACCCCGACGCGATGGGTCTTCGCCTTGATCGCGTGCTTGAGCGCGCTGGCATGGCCGCCGGGCTTGTAGGCGAAGTCCTGGGCGAGCGCGTAGGTCTTCCACAGGCTGATCGAGGTGTGCTCATACGGCAGCTGTGAGGAGATGTCGATGCTGCCGCGGTGCCCGGGGTGGTGGGCCGCCCGGCTGGCCGCATGCGCGTTGTTGCGCACGAACTCGATCAGGTCACCGCGCCGGAGGATGCCGTGCACGATGGCCACCATCGGCTCGTCGTCGGTCAGCGGGGCCGCCCCCTCGGTGCGCGGCTCCCAGCCGTGCCAGTCGTTGCGTTCGGACTCGGAGTCGATCCGGACGCGGACGATCTCGCCGTCGAGACTGAACCGCCCGGGCCCGTCGAGCGTGCGCCGAAGCGGGCCCGCGAACGCGGCCTCGGCCGCTTCGGCCGACTCCCACGCAGCGACGAGAGCACACCCGCCCGGCACCAGCCCGGGAACCACCCGGTGAGTCCCGTTGTTCGAGTAGTTCACGGTCGAGCCCCGCAGGCCGTCGACACCGGCGTCGAGGATGCGCCTGAGGTCCCGTCGCCACCTGATGCGCCCACCGACGGGACGGGGGAAGGCGTCGACCGTCACGAAGTCCGGCCTGCTCATCGGTCGCCCAGGAAGGCGAGCACCTCGGGCACGAACTCGCGGTGGTACTGGAAGACGCCACCGTGCCCCGAGTTGGGATAGACGACCAGCTTCGCGTCGGGGAAGCGGCGCGCCATGTCGGCCGAGTGCTCGCTGGCGACCATCAGGTCGTGGTCGCCGTTGGCCACCAGGACGGGCGACTTGATGACCGACAGGTCGTCGGGGGCATGCAGGCCGCCGGAGGTGATGGCTCGCAGCTGGGCGAGCGCCGCTTGCCGGGTGACCGGCTTGCTCTTGTCGCCCGAGCGCTCGGCGAGGCGCGCGAAGTACTCCTTCGCTGCCTTCTTTCCCTCCGCGTTGCGGGGGAAGAACAGGAAGTGGCGCGGGTCCTTGCGGGTTGCGAAGGCCTTGGCGTAGGCACCGCCCACGATGAACGGCATCTTCCAGATACCGCCACCCCCGCGCGGACCGGTGCCGGCCAGGACCATGCGGCGGACCAGTTCGGGCGCCTGCAGCGCGACCATCTGCGCGACCGCTCCACCGAGCGAGAAGCCGAAGAGATCGACCTCGTCGTACCCGAGCGCCCGGATGAACGCGATCGCGTCGGCGCCCATCTGCTCGATGTCGTTCGGCACGCGGGAGCCGGTCGAACCGACGCCGCGGTTGTCGAACGCGATCACATGGTGCTGCGCCGCGATCCCGTCGATGATCCTCGGGTCCCAGTCATCGAGGACGGCAGTGAAGTGGTGGAGGAAGACCACGGGCACGCCGGAGGCAGGATCACCCAGCTCGCGGTAGGCGAACGAGGTCCCGTCGATCGTGACGGTCTTGGTCGGGGTGTCGCGCCAGGCGTTCATGCCAGCTTCTTTCGTCGAGTGCGGGAGGGGGCAGCGGGCATGGGGCGTTCGTCGAGCCGAGCGAGGACGTCGAGGATGCGGCGATCGGTGGCGAACCGGGCATCCAGGCCCGGACCGAGAAGGCCTCGAAGGGCCGAGACGGGGCGCCACACCCGAGGGTGGATGACGCGCACGGATCGTTGCTCGAGCCCGTCGGCGATGGCGGTCGCAGCGGATGCGGGAGTGACCCGCTTGCGCATCGGCTTCGGGAGGGTCGAGAGCAGCTGGAGCACGACGTCGTCCGCGTCGACACCGTTCTTGATCATGTCGGTGTCGACGAGCGAGAAGTAGGCGGTGAGCACCGACACGTCGTGGTCGGCGAGCTCGAGCCGGAGTCCGCGGCCGAGCTGCTCGACGGCGGCCTTGCTCATCGCGTACGGGATCGTCCCCATCCCGTTGACGAACGCGAACACCGAGCTGATCAACACGATCTGGCCCCGGTTGGCGATCACCTGGTCCATGCCGGCAGCGACTGTGTTGACGACTCCCGTGACGTTCACTGCCAAGGTGGCCTCGACGTCGGCGATCGGCGTGTTGCGCAACGTCGCCGCCTTGGCCAGCAGCCCGGCATTGGCCATCACGACGTCGACACGCCCGAAGCGGTCGACCGCCTGCTGCACGACGAGGTCCAGCGAGGATCGGTCCCGGACGTCAGCGACGCAGCCCAGGACCCGGTCAGCGTCCAGGGCCGCCGAACGTTCCGGAGTCCTGGCATCGATGTCGGCGATCACGAGCCGCGCACCGCGGCGCAGGAGTTCCCGCCCGGTCGCCGCCCCGATGCCACCGTTGCCGCCGGTGATCAGGACGACCTTGTCGGTCAGGTCGTACGACGCCCGGGTCATGCCGTGCCTCGCTTGGGCCGGAAGGACACGCGCCCGTTGCGGCGGACCATGGCCACGGCCGTCGCCAGCGGACCACGATCCAGGTCCGGCTCGAGGCCGCGCGCCAATCGGTGCAGCTGGTCGACGTTCCAGCTGATGTTCAAGAACCCGTCGAGGGCCTTCAGGTCGGTGAGGCGGCCCAGGATCCCGCGCAGGCCGGCCTGGATCTCGTGAGTCGTCAGGGCGTCGGATCGCCCGTCGAGGAGCTGCGCAGCGGAGTCGGTGGCGGTGACCGTGGGTCGGGCGATGCCGACGAGGTCGCAGTCGCCGGCCGTGATGGCGTCCTCCATGGCCGAGCGCGTTCGGAAGCCGCCCGTGACGGCAATCGGCACCGAGCCGGCCTGAGCACGCACCGACTGGGCGTACTCCAGGAAGTAGGCCTCCCGCGCCCGGGTGGAGGAAGCGGCGGAGCCGCCCATCGCAGGAGACTCGTAGTTCCCGCCGGAGACCTCGATCAGGTCGACGGCCTCGGCGGCCAGCGCGGCCACCACGGCTCGCGAGTCCTCCTCGGAGAAGCCGCCGCGCTGGAAGTCGGCCGAGTTCAGCTTCACGGCCACCGCGAAGCCCGGGCTCACCCGCTGCCGGACCCGCCGGACGACCTCGAGCAGGAAGCGCATCCGTCGTTCCGGAGTGCCGCCCCACTCGTCGGTGCGCAGGTTCGTCAGGGGCGAGAGGAACTGGGTGACCAGGTAGCCGTGAGCCGCATGGAGTTGGACGCCGTCGAAGCCGGCCTCCTCGCACACCGCGGCGGCAAGGGCGAACCGATCGATGATGTCCTCGATCTCGGCACCGGTCAGCTCGCGGGGCGTGGCCGCGCCCGGCATGGCCAGGGGCACGGGACTGGGGGCGACCGGCTTGTGCCCGACGGCCAGCAGGTTGGACTGCCGACCCGGGTGGTTGAGCTGGGCGAAGATCGCCGCCCCACCGTCGTGGGCCGCCTTCGTCCACGCCGTCAGCTGCGCGAGTGCCCGGTCGTCGTCGATGACGACATTGCCGGGCTCCCCCAGGTGGTTGCGGTCAACCATGATGTTGCCGGTGACGAGCAGTCCGTAGCCGCCCTGGGCCCACCGGCGGTACAGCGTGACGAGCCGTTCGTCGGGCGAGTTGCCGGCGTCACCCAGCGCCTCGCTGAGTGCTGCCTTTGCGATGCGATTGGGCAGCCGTACGCCGCACGGGAGATCAAGGGGTTCGCTGAGCGGGGACATCGGTGCTCCTGACGCGCCATTGGATTACGTTCATCATATTATGATCGTAATCCAATGGCAGCGCAACCCTTCAGCTCGTGACCCCGGCCACCGGGCTGCGGCTCAGCGCAGGAACGTGCCCGCGTTCTCGATGCCTCGCTCGAGGACTTCCAGGGAGAGGTCGGGGTCGGCGAGCGCTCGCGACAGCTGCAGGGTGCCGACGAGCAATGCAAAGAGTCCGATGGCCCGACCCCGTCCGGCCATCGGGTTCCGCGGGGTCAGACGGGACGCGATCTCGTCGATGATCGATGCGGCACCAGCGGTGTAGCCCTGGCGCGCAGCGTCGTCGGTCCGCACGATCTCGTCGAGCAACGCCGCCGATGGGCAGCCGACCGCGGCGTTGTCCCGGTGCTCCGGGGACAGGTAGTCGCGGATGAACTGCTCGATGCCCGCCTTGCCTGCCGGCAACGCACTGATCGCCCGGGCCTGGGCTCGCACCTCGTCGGCCACCACCGTGGCGACGAGATCGTCCTTCGAATCGAAGTGCGCGTAGAACGCGCCGTTGGTCAGTCCGACGTCGGCCATCAAGGTGGCGATCCCGGAGCCGTCGATACCGCCCTGCTTGAACCGGCGACCTGCCGACTCGACGATGCGTTGCCGCGTGGCGTCCTTGTGTTCCTTGCCGTAGCGCGCCATGGCTCCCCCTCCGTCCGGATCGTCCGGTCAGCGTAGTCGATTACCTGCCGTCCGTAATATTACGATCGCCAGTCAACTAATCGACGACGGGATCGGCGCCGTCAGCGCAGGAACGCCAGCAGGTCCGCCACGAACCGCTCGTGGTGCTGGAAGACCCCGCCGTGGCCGGCGTCGGGATAGATCCGCAACGTCGCGTTCGGGAGCTCGTGGGCGAGGTCGAAGGAACTGCGGGTCGGCAGCATCCGGTCGTCCTCTCCGTTGGCGACCAGCACCGGGTGCTCGATCGAGCCCAGGTCCATGGGCGCGCGAGAGCCCCATCGGCGTACGGCCACCACTTGCGCGGCGACGCCGCGAGGCGTCGTACGACGGACGCGGTCGTGGGTGCGCTCACCGAGCCTGCGCATGTACGCCGCGGCCGCCGCCTTGCCGCTCGGAGTGCGGGTGAAGAACAGCAGCGGCTTGGGGTTGCTCAGCGTGACCAGGCCGCGCAGCGCATCGCCCAGCATCCGGGTGTTGGCTTCACCCACGCCGGCACCACCCGCAGGTCCGGTACCGGCGAGCACCACGCGACGAACCAGGCCCGGCTCTCGTTCGACGATGGCCTGGGCGACGAAGCCGCCGAGCGAGAACCCCATCAGGTCGACGGGCCCGAGGCCGAGCGCACGGATGAAGGCGATCGCGTCGTCGGCCATCGCTTCGACCGTGGTCGGCGTCCTGCCGCCGGACCCACCGATCCCCCGGTTGTCGAAGATGATCACCCTTCGCTCGACCGCAACGCCGTCGATGACGCGCGGATCCCAGTCGTCGATGACCGCGGTGAAGTGGTGGAGGAAGACGACCGGGGTTCCCGACGTGGGCCCGAAGTCCCGGTAGGCGAAGTGGGTTCCGGCCGCTTCGATCCGCCGGGTCGGCGCTTCGATCGCGGCAGCTCCCGACCGGGTCCCGATCACGGTGTCTCCTCGATGGTGACGACGATCTTCCCGTTGGCCTTGCCCTGCTCGACGTAGGCAAGCGCGTCGAGGGTCCGCTCGAACTCGAAGGTGCGGTCGAGCACGGGCTTCAGCACCCCGGCGTCGTACAACGTGGCCAGGGCGGCGAGCTGGGCGCCGTCGGCGCGCATGAAGAAGAACGAGTAGCGGACGCCGAGCTTCCTGGCCTGCGCCCGCACCTTGCGACCCAGCACCGCCATGACCGGCTTCAACACCGGCTGGCCGAGCTGCGACGCGAACGCGGGGTCGGGAGGACCGACCACGCTGATCGCCAGTCCACCGGGCTTGAGGACCGTGAGGGACTTCGTCAGGTTCTCACCGCCCAGCGAGTCGATGACGACGTCGTACCCCGACAGGACGTCGGCGAAGTCCGCTGTCCGGTAGTCGATGACCTCGTCGGCGCCGAGGGCCCTGAGCCTGTCGGCCTCGTCCCCACGCGCGGTGGTGGCGACGTGGGCGCCGAGGTGGTGGGCGACCTGGATGACGGTCGAGCCCAGGCCACCTGCGCCGGCGTGGACGAGGACCTTCTGGCCGGGCTTCACCTCTGCCACGTCGACCAGTGCCTGCCATGCCGCCAGCGCGACGAGCGGCACGGCCGCTGCCTCCTCCATCGTGAGGCTGACCGGCTTCAGCGCGACGTCGGCCTGGTCGACCGCGATGGACTCCGCGAAGGTGCCGATGCGGAGGTCGCGTGGTCGCGCGTAGACCTCGTCGCCGACCTTGAAGGAACGGACGTCGCTGCCGACGCGGGCCACCACACCTGCCAGGTCGTGGCCGAGCACGAACGGCGTCCTGTACTTGAGCAGCTGCTTGAACTCGCCATTGCGGACCATCTTGTCCAGCGGGTTGATGCTCGCGGCGCGAACCCGGATCAGGACGTCCTTCGGCCCGACCACGGGTTCGGGTACGTCGGCCGCGCGGACGCCGTCCTTGCCGTACTTCTCGACGACGAATGCCTTCATGTCAGCCAGCCTTCTGTGCAGGGTTCTCGATGGTCTCGGTGGGGTGCGCAGCGCCGGCGCGCAGCACGGGCTTCGCGATCTTGCCGACGGCGTTGCGAGGAAGCGCGTCGAGCACGTGGAGCGCGACCGGTCGCTTGTAGCCGCTCAGCTCGGCGGCGCAGTGGCGCTTGAGGTCGTCGGTGTCGATGTCGTGCCCGGGAGCCGCTTCGACGTACGCGACGACGACCTCGCCCCAGACCGGATCAGGAACACCGATGACGGCGGCCTCGAGCACGGCAGGGTGAGCGGACAACACGTCCTCGATCTCCTTGGGATAGATGTTCTCGCCGCCGCGGATGATCATGTCCTTCGACCGACCGACGAGGGTCAGGTAGCCGTCGGCGTCGAGCTGTCCGACGTCGCCGGTGTGCAACCAGCCGTCGACGATGACCCTGGCCGTCTCCTCGGGACGCCCCAGGTAGCCGCGCATCACGTTCGCGCCTCGGACGACGACCTCGCCTGCAGTCCCCCGCGGAACCTCGACTCCGTCGGGGTCGACGATGCGTACGTCCTGCCCGGGGAACGGGACTCCCACGGTGCCCGCTCGTCGGGGGCCTCCGACCGGATTGATGGTCGACCCACAGGTCGCCTCCGACAAGCCGTAGCCCTCGATCAGCGGGAAGCCGTAGCGGTTCTCGAAGCGCTCCAACAGCTCGGCAGAAGCGGGCGCGGCACCGCAGATGGCGAACCGCACCGATGACGTGTCGGGCGCGAGCTCCACCGGACGAGCCGCGAGCATCGCGTAGATCGTCGGCACCGCACTGAAGTACGTCGGCCGTTCGGCTTCGACCAGGTCGAAGAAGGTGTGGGGCTTGAACCGGCTCGCGATCACGACGCTCGCACCGGTCGCGAGCGGGAGCAGCACGCTGACCACGATGCCGTTGACGTGGAACAGCGGAAGGATCAGCAGGCAGTGGTCATCGGCGCCGACACCGAGGCCCAGCCGCCCCATCTCGACCATCGCCTGGAGGTTCGCGTGGTCGAGCATCACGCCCTTGGGCACGCCCGTGGTCCCGCTGGTGTAGATGAGCAGGGCGAGCGCGTCTTCCGGCACTTCCGCAGCAGGAATCGCGTGCTGCGGCGTGCGCCGCAGGTTGTCGACAGCCAGGGTCGCGATGGTCGACTCCGTGGCCGGCTCCTCCTCGACGACGAGGAGGCGAGCGTTCGCGTCGTCGAGCTGCCGGGCGACCTCGGCGTCGGTCAGGCTCGGGTTCACGGGAGTGACGGTCGCGCCCACTCGCCAGGCCGCGAAGAGGAGTACGACGAACTCGATCCGGTTGGTCAGCTTGAGCGCCACGACATCGGCCGGCCCGACACCGAGGTCCAGCAGGTGCTCTGCTGCTGCCGCCACGTGGTGCAGCAGGTCGGCATTGGTCAGGGATCCTGTCGCGTCAGAGACAGCGCGGCCCTTGGGGTCGCGACGGGCGCGGTCGTCGGGAACGGAAGCGAGGTGCACGAGGATCACGCCCCTTGCAGGTGACGCGACAGGAACTCGACCTGGTCGGCGACGACTGCTTCGAACGCGTCGCCCAGGTAGATGTCGAAGTGGCCGGCGTCGTACTCCTTGATCTCGCCGCGCGGCGCCGTCTTCGCGTAGGCCAGGGTCTCGGCGGCCGGGGTCACCGTGTCCTGGTTGGTGATGCAGAAGAGGATCGGCGGGACCACCCGGCGGGCGGCCTTGCCGGGGCGATACGTCGTGATGGTCGGGGCGACCCGGGCGGCGACCTCGTTGACGAAGGTGCCGCCGGGCGGGACGAGGGCCAGGTAGCCCTCGAGGGCGTCCGGCGCGTTCATCAGCGCGAGTGCTCCGGGCTTGGCTGCCAGCGGAATGGTGACGGGCGCGCGACCGCGCGCAGCGGCGACCACGTCACGTGCGACCGACGGCAGGACCTTCATCGTCCCTCGGGGACCGAGGGCTCGCGCCGAGGCCAGCCCGTCGGTGAACGGACACTGCGCGATGGCGGCGCTGAGCTCCGGGTGCCGGGAGGCGACGGTGATGGCGTGACCGCCGCCGAAGGAGCTGCCCCACACCGCGACCCGGGTGCGATCGACGTCCTCGCGCGTCTGCACGTGGTCGAGCGCGGCGTCCCAGTCGGAGAGCTGGCGCTTGATCGACAACAGTTGCCGCGGGCTCCCCTCGCTGTCGCCGAAGTGGCGATAGGTGAAGGCGAGGGCAGCGATCCCGGCCTGCGCGAAGCGCTCGGCGTACGCGTCCAGGCGCATGTCACGGGTGGCACCCAGACCGTGGCCGAGGACGACGACCGGCGGCGAGGTGACGCCGTCGGGCAGGTACAGCCAGGCCGCGCAGTCGTCGCCGGAGGAGTCGAACCGGACGTCGTGGCGGGTGAAGGTGTGCGTGCTCATCGGGTCACTGCCTCTCGCTGGCCGAAGGAGACCGCGCCGTCGGCGATCGCCCGGTCGAAGGTGTCCTCCGCGTAGAGCGGCAGCTCGCCGGTCGCCTCGGTCTGGGCCATGTACTCCAGCATCAGTCGCTGGCCCTCCTTCGACAGCGCCTGCCGCAGGAACTCGGTGCGCTCGACGTGCAGCCCGTCCTCGAGCGACATGGAGCCGCCGAGGTAGACCGAGCGCTTGATGGCCGCCACCGATTCCCGGGGCCGGGATCCGAAGTGAGCGGCCAGCTCCAGGGCACGATCCAGCACTTCGTCCTGCGGTACGACGTCGTCGAGCGCGCCGAGCGCCAGTGCTTCCGCGGCCGTGAACGGCTTGCCCTCCAGGATCGCCACCAACGAGCGGTGGGTGCCGATCAGGCGGGTCAGCCGCTGGGTTCCACCACCGCCGGGCATGATGCCGAGCAGGACCTCGGGCTGGCCGATGAAGAAGTCGCCCTCGGCCATCACGCGCAGGTCGTTGGCCCACGCGAACTCGGCGCCCAGGCCCAGCGCCGATCCATTGAGCGCGGCGATGAAGATGACTCCGCTGCGGTTCATCTTCAGGAACGTCTGGTGCAGGTTCTCGAGCTCGACCGCAGGCCACAGCGGCGTGTTGCGCAGCGCAGGAGCCAACGCCGCGCTGGCCTTGTTGACGCCGTACGCCGTGCGCGCGAGGGCGGACGCGCCGCGGCGCCCGACGGCCGGAACAGCGGCACCGCCCTCCTGCAACCAGCGGACCTCCGCGTGGCTGACGAAACGATCGGGGTGCGATCCGGTGAAGACCACGGCATGGATGTCCGGATCGCGGTCCACGCGATCGACCAGCGTCTCCAGCTCCGCCGCGATGTCTGGCCCGAACACCTGGCGGGGCCCGCCTGCAATGTGTACGACGACCACCGCTCCGCGGTCCTCGACTTCGAGGTGGCCCGTTTCCTTCTCTGCCATGACGCCTGCTTTCGTTGTCCTGTTCGGCTAGAATAACGAAGTTATAGCTAGGCGACAAGGGTGATCCTGCCCACGAGTGAAAGCATCGGCGACATGGCAGTGGACGAGATCTCCGGCAGCGTGCCCGAGCGACTGGTGGCGGCCGCGGTGACGCTGCTCGCCGACGAGGGACCCTCCGCCATCAAGGTGCGGTCCGTGGCTGCCGCCTGCGGACTGTCGACGATGGTGGTCTACAGCCACTTCGGCGGCGTGCCCGAGCTCGTCAGCGCTGTTGCCGACCATGGCTTCGAGGAGTTCCGCCGCGCCTTCGCCGACGTCCCCGCCACCGAGGACCCGGTGACCGATCTCTTCACCATGGCGACGCGGTGCCGCCAGATCGCGCAGGCCAACCCGCACCTCTACGACCTGATGTTCGGCCTCTCGACCCGGGCGACCTACCGGCCGGCAGCGGGCGCAGGATCACGCCTGAGCGGCCACTCCCCGGCCTTCCAGGCTGCCTACGCGCACGTCACCGCCGCCTGCGCCCGCCTTGTCGAGTCAGGGCGGATCTCCCCCGCCGAGCCCGAGGTCATCGCGGCCTCGGTCTGGAGCTTCGTGCACGGCTACGTCAGCCTCGAGCTGGCCGACCACTTCATCGAGTTCAAGGACCCGGTGACCGAAGTGCTCGTCCCCATGGGCGTGACGTTCTGCGTCGGCCTCGGCGACACCAGAGAACGCGCCCTGGCCTCCCACCTGGCGGCACTGAGCCGCTACGGGACCAGCTGATCGTTGCGCCCGAGGACGTCGACCTCGCGCTCGAGGGTGGGCACGGTCCGGGCCGCGAACCGACGCATCCACGGCCAGGCGACGGGGGAGTTGAGCAGCCCCTGCGCCCAGTTGGCAACGACGACCGCACGCGGCACGTAGACCCGTGACCGTCGATGAACCAGCGCATCGACGATGGCCACAGCCGCGTCGTCCACGCTGGTGGTGACATTGCCCGGGTACGGCAACCGGCGGCGCATCGCCGCAAAGGACGGCAGGTCCGCCTCCGCGCCGCGGACGAGATCGGTGTCGATCCAGGACGGATGGACCAGCCCCACGGTCACGCCCAGGTGCGCCACCTCCTGGCGATACGCGAGGGCCAGCATCTCGACACCCGCCTTGCTGGCGCCGTACGACGCCATGGCCGCAAGCGGCATGAAGGAGAGCGCCGACGCGACGACCGTCGCGTGACCACGGCTCGCAGCAAGGTGCGGTGTCGCGTGCTTCAAGGTGCGGAAGACGCCGTTCACGTTGACGTCGAGGACCCTCTCGAACGACGCCTCGTCGATGTTGCGGACCGTCCCGTACGACGCGACGCCGGCATTGGCGACCAGGAAGTCGATGGCACCCAGCTCGTCGGCACAGCCGTCGATCGCCGTACGCAATGCCTCGCCGTCACGCACGTCCGCCTCGCGCCAGACAGCGCGGTCCCCCAGGTCGGTCGCCAGGCCCTGCAGCCGATCCGCCTCGAGCCCGACGAGCCCGACCCTGGCTCCCTCATCGACGGCCAGGCGGGCCACCTTCTCGCCGATGCCGCGCGCGGCCCCCGTGACGAGCACTGTCCGACCCTGCAGGCGTTGGTTCATGCCATCACGATAACTTCGTTATACGAATCGGGCAAGGGAATCCCTTGTTCCGGTCGCTCGGTCCGATCGGTGCGCCCATGGGACCTATGGTTGACCGGTGACATCCTTGCGTTCCACCCACCGGCCATCGCCAGCGGCAAGGGGCGCGGACCGTCGCCCCACCCGCAAGGGCGACGTGCAGCGGGACGCGCTTCTCGGGGCAATGACCCGCCTGCTGGAGCGCAAGCGTTTCGGAGACCTCTCCGTCGCGGACATCACGACGGAAGCCGGGGTTGCTCGTTCGGGCTTCTACTTCTACTTCGAGTCGAAGTACGCGGCGCTCGGATCGGCGTCCGTGGAGATCTGGTCCGAGTTCGTCGACGCAACGGCTTCGTACGTCCGGCCCGATGAGGAGTCCGTCAGCGACTACGTCGAACGGGTGCTGCAGAACGCCCTACGGATCTGGCGGTCCCATGAAGCCCTGCTGATCGCGTCGCTGGAGGCTCTCCCGCTCGACGAGGAACTGACCCGCGCCTGGCGGGAACAGATCGGCCGCGTCAGTGATCTCGTCGCCCAGCAGGTCGAGCGCGACCGTGCCGCCGGGCTGGTGGCGCCAGGCTTCGACGACATCCCGACACTGGTGCGCCGCCTCGGCGAGACCACCATGTACCTGCTCTACCAGGACCGCAGCGACAACGCCGACGAGGCCGCGAGCCAGCAGACCGTCGAGGTCCTCAAGCACATCTGGTTGACCGCGATGGGCGCGCCCAGCTGACGTCACTCCTTCCCATTTGACAGGTCGTCGATTATTCTCGACACCTAGTCAAATCAGGTGAGGACCCACATGGACGCTCGTACATCCGATCTGCTCTGCATTCACGGCTACACGGCCAGCTGGCACCACTGGGACCCAGTCGTGCCCGCCCTGCAGGAGCACCACCGCGTCCACGTGGCCCGGCTCGCCGGACATGCGGGTGGTCCACCGCTCGCCGCCGGCGTCGCCCCCACGGCCACCGCCCTCGCCGACCAGCTGGAGCGCGACCTGGACGCGGCCGGCGTGGACCGCGCCCACCTCGTCGGGAACTCGCTGGGCGGATGGCTTGCCCTCGAGCTCGCCGCCCGCGGACGAGCACTCTCCGTGACTGCGCTCTCCCCCGCGCTCGGCTGGGAGCCGAGGGGCAACCACCTGCGGACCCTGGACCTCAAACTCGCCGTCGCCCGTCAGATGATCCTCCGAGGCTCCCCCGTCCTCCCCCTGCTCTTCAGGTCCCCGACGGCGAGGCGGGCAGCGCTCAAGGTCGCCGTGGCGCACGGCGACCGGATGACCCCCGAAGCCGCGCTGACCTTCACGGCCGCCATGGCCGAGTGCACGATCGCCAAGCCACTCAAGCAGTGGTTCCTCACGACCGAGCACACCCTGGGCCCCATTGAATGTCCCGTGCACATCGCCTGGTCGGGCGAGGACGCCCTGATTCCGCTCGAGCCCTACGGCGCCCGATTCACCACACTCGTTCCGAACGCCGAACGTACGGTGCTCCCCCACGTCGGCCACGTCCCGATGTACGACGACCCGGACCTGGTCGTGCGCACGGTGCTGGACCTGACCAGCGCCGTGGACCGAGCCGGCACACCGTTGACCCCGGTCGACGGGAGCTGCTGACGATGACGTCGTACGGCGCCGGCGAGACCGACACGGCCCTGTTGGAGGAGACGATCGGGGCGAGCTTCGAGCGCACGGTGGGGTCGTACGGCGATCGGGAGGCGTTGGTCGAGGTGTCGACTGGGCGGCGGTGGACGTATGCGGAGCTGAACCGTGACGTGGATGCTTTTGCGGTGGGGTTGTTGCGTGCCGGGGTCGTGAAGGGTGACCGGGTGGGGATCTGGGCGCCGAACTGTGCGGAGTGGACGATCACCCAGTACGCCACGGCGAAGATCGGCGCGATCCTGGTCAACATCAACCCGGCCTACCGGACCCACGAGCTGGCGTACGTGTTGAAGCAGGCGGGTGTGAAGCTCCTCGTGTCCGCGACGGAGTTCAAGACCAGTGACTACCGCGCGATGGTGGCCGAGGTGATCGAGGAGACGCCGGTCGAGAAGGTGCTGTTCCTCGGCACCCCGGAGTGGGACGAGGCCAACGTCCACGACCCCGGTGCCACGGTGGCGGACCTGGTGACGTGGTCCCTGGACCCGAATGACCCGATCAACATCCAGTACACCTCGGGCACCACGGGCTTCCCGAAGGGCGCGACGCTGTCGCACCGCAACATCTTGAACAACGGGTACTTCGTGACCGAGACGATCAACTTCACCGAGCAGGACCGGTTGTGCATCCCGGTGCCGTTCTATCACTGCTTCGGGATGGTGATGGGCAACCTCGGGTGCACCACCCACGGTGCGGCGATGGTGATCCCGGCGCCCGGGTTCGACCCCGCGGTCACGTTGCAGACCATCCAGGACGAGGCCTGTACCGGTGTGTATGGGGTGCCGACGATGTTCATCGCGATGCAGAACGCACCCGGGTTCGCCGACTACGACCTCTCCAGTTTACGGACCGGGATCATGGCCGGTTCACCGTGTCCGGTCGAGGTGATGAAGCACTGCATCGAGGACATGCACATGAGCGAGGTCTCGATCGCGTACGGGATGACCGAGACCAGCCCCGTCTCGACCCAGACCCGTGCGGATGACGACCTGGATCGTCGTACGGCCACGATCGGGCGGGCGCACCCGCACGTGGAGGTCAAGGTCGTCGACCCGGTCACGGGCGAGACCGTGGAGCGTGGCGAACCGGGTGAGTTCTGCACCCGTGGTTATTCGGTGATGCTCGGCTACTGGAACGACCCGGACAAGACCGCCGAAGCGATTGATGCCGAGGGGTGGATGCACACCGGTGACTTGGCGGTGATGCGCGAGGACGGGTACTGCGCGATCGTGGGTCGGATCAAGGACATGGTGATCCGGGGTGGGGAGAACATCTATCCCCGTGAGATCGAGGAGTTCCTCTATACCCACCCTGATGTGGAGGACGTCCAGGTGATCGGGGTCCCGGATGAGAAGTACGGCGAGGAGCTGTGTGCCTGGGTCCGGATGCGACCCGGGGCCGAACCGCTCGATGCCGCAGCGGTGAAGGAGTTCGCGAGCGGGAAGCTCGCGCACTACAAGGTCCCGCGCTACGTCCTGGTCGTCGACGAGTTCCCCATGACCGTCACCGGCAAGGTCCGCAAGATCGAGATGCGCGAGGAGAGCATCAACCTCCTCGAGCTCGCGTGACCTGTCCGCCGCGCTGGTCACGAACACCGCCCGGCGCCGTGGCTCAGGCCAACGACACCAGCAGGTCGCCCACGACTTCGGGGCTTTCGAGCGCAATGAAGTGGCCCACGCCCGGGAGCTCCGTGAACTCGGCAGCGGGCATCAGCTCCTTGTTGGCAGCCCGATCCGATCGCCGGGACCAGTCCTTCTCGCCGTAGATCAGGTGAACCGGCGCCTTCACCTCGGGGTAGCGCGAGCGGGCAGCGATCATGCTGGACAGGTTCCTGTAGACCCCCCGGATCGCAATGGGGTAACCCGGCCGCTTGCCCACATGGCTGAGCTCGTCCACGTAGTCCGACCGCAGGGCCGCCTTGTCGACCAGCCCACCCTCGAGGATCCGGCGAAGGACCGACTTGGGCTCGACTCGGGCGAACGCCGACCCCAGTCCCGGCAGGGCGATCCCGCTGTTGACCGCACGAGCGAGGGCACTGGATCGGGCGATCCCGCCTCGGTAGTCGTACAGGTTCACCGCGACGACGCGCCGGACACGGTCAGGCAGGTCGGCGGCGGCGGTCAACGCGAGCACCGCGCCGATGGACTCGCCGACCAGCGTCACGTCATGGAGGTCGAGCTCGGTGAGGAGCCGCTTGACGCCCGCACGCAGAGCCGGCTCCTCGTACGACGCCCCGGGGACGATCTCCGAGTACCCCATCCCGGGGAGGTCGAGGGCGTACACCGTGTAGTGCTCCGCGAGCTGCGGAATGAGAAGGCGGAAGTGCTCAGCCTGGGTGCGCACGGTGTGCAGCAGGACGAGCGGAGCACCAGACCCAGCCGTGAGGTAGCGCAACGTTCCTTCGCGACTGCCACGGCTCGCGCTCGGCGCAAGCGTGTGGCTGGTGACTCCTGGAACCTGAAGGGTGGGGCGCTCTTTCGTGGTGGTCATGCCATGAACTCCTTGGGTGCGAACTGAAGGGCGGCGACCGGGCTCCACAGCGAAAACCGATCGGTTTCCACCAAAGTACACCGATCGGTTTCCTCTCGCAACCATCGAGGTCCTACGTCAGCGCATGCCTCCCCTGTCGAGCAGCGCAGCCACCGTGGGCTCAACGAGTCCAGCCAGGGAATCGGCCTGGATGCCCGCGCGCACGCTGGCGCCGTCGAAGACGAGGCTGAGCTGTCGGGCCAACAGGTCAGGATCGCCCGCACCCCCTTGCTCGGCCTCGGAACGAAAGAAGGCCGTCAGTGCGGACTTGACCCCATGGGCCACCTGGCTCGCCGGGTGGGATTGATCCTTGAGCTCGACCTGGACGGCCAGGTATCGACACCCTCGAAACTCGGGTTCGGTCGACTCGAGCTCCACCTGCTTGAAGACGTGCATGATCCGCTCGCGCGGCGGGCGTTGGTCATCGTCCGCAGGCAGATGGCCCGCAACATAGGCCGCGACACCTTCCTCCAGGCTTGCGGCCAGCAGGTCGTCCTTGCTGTCGAACAACTGGTACAGCGAGCGCTTCGAGACGCCTGCTGCCTTGCACAGTGCCTCGACGCCGACGCCGACGCCGTTCTGATAGGTCAGCCTGGCGGCCGCCTCCAGCAACCGCTCACGAGGACGCGCCTTCACTTCAGTGGTCATGTCGGGAGACTAGCCCGATTTCCACCTTCGGAAAACCGATCGGTTTCCCGCGCTCGTCGACGCGTTCGAGGTCAACATCAACGGCGGCGCCATCGCGATCAGGCATCCCGTTCGGCACCGTTGCAACCCGACCCGCACCATCAGGCCCCGAGATCGACGAGAGCACCCACACGGGCACGGTGCCGGCCCGGGGTGCCGAGCGCGATCTGGTCGGCCTTGGCGCGCTTGAGGTAGAGATGCGCGGGGTGCTCCCAGGTCATGCCGATGCCGCCATGGAGCTGTACGGCCTCCTCGGCCGCTCGCACCGCGAGATCGCTGTTGAAGGCCTGGGCGATCGACGTCGCCAGGACAGCATCCCCGTCGCCCGCGGCCAACGTCGCTGCCGCGTAGCGCGCGGCCGCTGCACCCGACTCCACGTCCGTGTACAGGTCGGCGAGCCGGTGCTTGAGAGCCTGGAACCCTCCGAGCACGCGCCCGAACTGCTTGCGCACCTTGAGGTAGGTCACCGTCGTCTCCAGGCACCAGCGGGCAACACCCAGCTGTTCGGAGGCCATCAGCGCTGCACCCCAGTCCAGTGCGCGGCGTACGGCGGGCTCGGCGTCAGCGAGCACGAACGCCCCCGCAACGCCGTCGAGAGTCACGTCCGCGACCTGGCGGGTCATGTCGAGACAGACCCGGGGTGTCACCCTCACGGCGGACACGTCGACCGAGTAGAGGTGAGTGCCGGCCAGGACCAGCAACACATCCGCCTCGATCGCTCCGGCGACGCTCGTGACCGTGCCGGTGAGCCGACCACCTTCCAGCTGCACAACCGGGAGCTGGGCGTCCGGCGCGGTTGACCATGGAACGGCGAGGGCTGCCACCCGATCCCCTGCCGCCAACTGCGGCAGTAGGGGCGAGTCGCTGTCGAGCAGCACGGTCGTCGCGATGACCGAACTGGTCAGGAACGGCACCGGCGCCGCCGTACGCCCCAGCTCCTCGAGCACGACCGCGGCCTCGCGCGCTGACGCACCCTGGCCACCGCGGTCCTCCGGCACCAGCAACCCGGCGAGGCCGATGTCCACCAGCGACTTCCAGAGCCCGTCGACCAGTGACCGGTCTCCGTCGTAGATCCTGGTGACCGCTTTGGAGTCACACCTGTCGCCCAGCAGGTCACGCACGCTTGACCGCAGGTCCTCCTCGATCTCTGTGTAGAGCAGCTGAAGGTCGCTCACTTCGCGATCTCCTTCCACGGGAGGTCCTTGTCGACCCGGTGCTCACCGGGCAGGCCCAGCACGCGCTCGGCCACGATGTTGCGGAGAATCTCCGACGTACCGCCCTCGATGGAGTTGCCCTTCGCGCGCAGGTAGCGATAACCGGCGTCGCGGCCGGTGAAGTCGACGTGGACAGATCGGACCAGTGTCCAGTCCGAGTAACGCAGCCCCTCCTCACCGAGCAGCTCGAGCTCGAGCCCGGAGAGTTCCTGCGCGATGCGCGCAAAGCTCAGCTTCATCGCCGAGCCCTCGGGACCGGGCTGACCCTGCGCGAGCTTCTGGCGAAGTCGGACGCCCGTGAGCCTGGAGACCTCGGCCTCGATCCACAGCCGCAGCAGCCGGTCATGCAGGTCAGCTGTGCGCAGCTCGGGACGTGCACGCCAGGTCTGCGCGACGACGCCGATCATGCCACCCTCACGACTCGCACCCTTGCCGATCGAGAGCCGCTCGTTGTTGAGCGTTGCGTTCGCGACCTTCCATCCCTGGCCGACCTCACCAAGCCGGTGTCCGTCGGGGATGCGAACGTCCGTCAGGAAGACCTCGTTGAACTCCGCCTCGCCGGTGATCTGCCGCAGCGGTCGTACCTCGACACCGGGGTCGGTCATGTCGCACACGAAGTAGGTCAGTCCGAAGTGTTTGGGCTGCTCCGGGTCGGTGCGCGCGACGAGGATCGCGAATCGGGCGTTGTGAGCACTGGAGGTCCACACCTTCTGCCCATTGACGACCCACTCGTCCCCGTCGCGCACCGCACGCGTCGAGACGTTGGCGAGGTCGGAGCCCGCGCCCGGCTCGCTGAAGAGCTGGCACCAGATCTCCTCGCCGGTCCACAACGGCCGCAGGAATCGGTCCTTCTGGTCCTCGGTGCCGAAGGCCAGGATCGTCGGCGCGGCCATGCCGAGCCCGATGACGTTGCGTCCCGGCTTGTTGTCCGGGCCACCCGCCTCGACGAACAGCCGGTCCGCCTCGGACTGCAACTCCTGCGCCAGGCCGAGGCCGCCACGGCCGATCGGGTGGTGCACCCAGGCCAGACCCTCGTCGTACCGGGCGCGGAGGAACTCGAGGCGGTCGGTCGTTGCGGGGTCATGCGCGGCGAGGAACGCTTCGACCTTCTCCTGCAGCTGCGCCACGCTCACTCGACGCCGCCGGTCAGGGTGACGCCACCGTCGACCACAACGGTCTGGCCGGTCATCCAGCCAGCGTCGTCGGAGAGCAGGAACGCGACCACGCTGCCGATGTCCTCGGGGACCCCGAGGCGCTTGAGCGGGTAGACCTGGCTGACCAGGTCTTCTCGCCCGTCGTACAGGGCAGTGGCGAACTTGGTCTTCACCACAGCCGGCGCGACGCCGTTCACGCGAATGTCGGGGCCGAGCTCGACGGCGAGCAGTTCGGTGATGGAGTTGAGCATCGCCTTGGTGGCGCCGTACCAGCCGATGTTCGGCGCCGGCCGGACGGCGGTGACCGAGGAGACGTTGACGACCGCGCCGCCGTGTTCCTTCATCCACGCCCCATGGACCTTCTGCACCCAGGACAGGGAGGCAAGGCAATTCACCTCGACCACTCTGCGGGCAGCGTCGAGGTCGAGCTCGACCATCGGACCGTAGGCCGGGTTGATGCCGGTGTTGTTGACCAGGAAGTCGACGCTGCCGAACGCCTCGACCGCCTGCCGGATCGTGTCGTCCTGATGGTCGGTGTCGTCGGCCTTGCCCGCGACGGCGAGCGCCTTCGCGGGACCGCCGAGGAACGCGACCGCCTCGTCAAGAGCCTCCTTGTTGCGCGCGGTGATCACCACCCGAGCACCATCGCGGACCAGGCGCTCGGCGATGCCCAGCCCGATGCCGCGGCTGGCGCCGGTGACGATCGCGGTCTTCCCAGCGAACCTGCTCATGCGAGGCGCTCCAGCACCATCGCCATGCCCATGCCGCCGCCCACGCACATGGACTCGACGGCGAACTGCTTGTCGTGCCACTGCAGGGAGTTGATCAGCGTGGTGGTGATCCGCGCACCGGTCATCCCGTAGGGGTGGCCGATCGCGATCGCGCCGCCGTTGACGTTCAGCTTCTCCAGCGGAATGCCGAGCTGCTGGGCCGAGCCGAGCGACTGTACGGCGAACGCCTCATTGATCTCGAAGAGGTCGATGTCGCCGATGCCCAGGCCCGCATGGCGCAGCGCAGCGGGGATCGCCTCGACCGGGCCGAGCCCCATGATCTCCGGCGACAGACCCGTCACCGCGGTCGACACGATGCGGGCGAGCGGCGCCAGACCGAGTTCCTTGGCGCGGACGTCGCTCATCACGACGAGGGCAGCCGCGCCGTCGTTCAGCGGACACGCGTTGCCGGCGGTCACGGTGCCGTCGGGACGGAACACCGGCTTCAGCTGACTGACGCCCTCGAGCGTCGTGCCGGGGCGCGGGCCGTCGTCGGTCGACACGACCGTGCCGTCCGCCAGCGTGACCGGAGTGATCTCGCGGGCCCAGAAGCCCTCTTCGACCCGCTGGCAGGCGAGGTTCTGGCTGCGAACCGCGAACTCGTCCTGCTCGTGGCGCGACATGCCGATCACCTGTGCCACGTTCTCGGCGGTCTGGCCCATGGCGATGTAGAGGTCCGGCAGATCGCCGGTGGTGCGCGGGTCGACCCAGGCTTCGGCCCCGCCGCCCGCACGCTTGTCGGTGACCGCCTGCGCCTCGGCGAACGCCGGGTTCTGCCCCTCCGGGTTGTCGGACCAGCCGTTGAAGTACCGGCTCACCGTCTCGACGCCCGCGGAGATGAAGGCGTTCCCCTCCCCCGCCTTGATCGCATGGAAGGCCATCCGCGTGGTCTGCAGGCTGCTCGAGCAGTAGCGGTTGACCGTGACGCCAGGCACGTGGTCCATCCCGCTCAGGACTGCGACAGCACGGCCGAGGTTGTTGCCACCTTCACCCGCGGGGTTCCCTGTGCCGAGGATCAGGTCGGTGATCTCGCCGGGGTCCAGCGCGGGCACGCCGGCGAGCGCGGTCCGGACCATTCGCGCGGCCAGCTCGTCAGGTCGCATCTCCTTGAGCGACCCCTTCCCGGCACGTCCGATCGGAGAGCGGACGGCTGAGACGATGACTGCTTCGGGCATGGGGGTCCTCCTGGGATGAAATGTTGTGCTTGCTTAAGGTGCGATGGAAAGGCCGGGGAATGCCGGCGGCCGACCCTCGAGATAGCTGGTGAGCCCCTCGCGGAAGTCGGGGGAGCTGAACGCGTCGAGCATGAGCCGGTCGGCCTCATCGAGAGCCTCGGCGAACGTGCTGTCCTGGGCATGGAGCAGCTGCCGCTTGATCGTTCGCATGGAGGCCGGCGAGCAGGCGTTCGCCAGTTCCTCGGCGTAGGCGACGGCAGCGTCGAGCAGCAGGTCGGGCTCGACGATCCGGTCGATAAGCCCGATCCGGAGAGCCTCGTCGCCGAGGACGACCCGCGATGAGAGCAGGATGTCCAGGGCGCGGCTCCGGCCAACGAGGCGCGGCAGCAGCCAGGCGACGCCGTACTCGGCGATGAGCCCGCGGCGGGAGAAGGCGGCGGTGAGCTTGGCGCGCGGAACGGCGAAGCGGACATCGCAGTACAGCGCCTCGACGAGCCCGAGGCCGGCGGCACCACCGTTGATGGCTGCGACCAGCGGCTTGCTGAACAGCAGGGGGCGGTGGCGCGGCGGATCACGTTGCACCACCGCGGAGAGGTCCCGGCTCTCCAGGACCTCGGACAGGTCGTCCATCTCCGCGCCGGCGCAGAACCCGCGGCCAGCTCCCGTCAGCACGACGGCCCGCACGTCAGGATCTGACTCGGCCGCGTCGAGGAGCTCGAAGTAGCGCTGCTCCAGGACGTCGGTCCAGGCGTTGAGCCGGTCGGGACGGTTCAGCGTGAGGACCAGGACACTGCCTCGACGCTGGGCGAGGACGACATCAGCCGTGCGCTCCGCTGTCATCTCGGCCCTCTCGTTGGTACGTGTTGGTGCCCCGGGGTACGGCGCCGCCGTACCCCGGGGTGCTTGGTCACGACGCGGCGACGTCGTACGGGATCGGCCGGTTCTCCTTGGCCCAGAGCTTCTCCGCGTCGGAAAATGCCGGCGGCGGAACGAGGCCCTGCGTGCGCCAGAGGTCCATCGGGGTCTCGTCGACGTGCCACTCCCAGTCGAATCCGCGATCCTTGACATGGGGAACCAGCGCCTTCTCGAACTCCTCGCTCGCCCAGGCCCTGAGCTCAGCCGTTTCCAGCTGTCGGGCGACGTGGTCGACGAAGATCCGGATGAAGTTTCCGACGGGTTCGCCACCGACCAGGAAGTCCTCCTCGGGCACCTCCCGGAAATTCACGACGACATAGAACGCCGGGATACCGACGGTCTCGGTGTACGCCGCGGTGATGTCCTTGGCAAATGCCTTCTTCTGATCTGCCGTGTAGGCACCGATCGGGGTTTGAATGTTCCACAGGGGCATGACGAATTCCTTAGGTGAGAGGGATGTTGACCTGGGTGGTCACGTGGGAACGATGGGGCCCGCCGTCCCGGACGGGTCCTACGCCAAGGCGCGAACGAAGTGCTCGCAAGCAGCCGTGGACGACACCTCGAACTCGGCGCCGGTGTAGATGTCGAAGTGGCCGCAGGGCAGCACGACCAGCTCCTTGGGCTCACGGGCCCGTTCGTAGGCCTCGAATGCGAGATCTGCATACGCACTGATGTCCTGATCGGCCACGATCATCAGCAACGAGGACGGTGAGATGCGGTGGATACCATCGCCCGGCTCGAACTCGCCGATCCGCTCGAGCGAGCGAACGGTCACCTCGTTGCGCCAGGACGGTGCCCGGTCCTGCGCCGTCTTCGTGAAGAAGTCCCAGGCTTCCTCGCTGGCCATCAGCGCCGAGCCCATCGGATCCGCGTCGACCGCCGGCATGAGCGTGGGCTCGCCACCGTTGTAGAGGTTGCGCCGCTCTGCGTCCAGACTGGCGTGCAACATGGGACGGAAGTCGGGACGAACGAGCCGCGTCAGCTGGCCGGACCCGCTGATGAACGGGACCTGGGCGACCACGGCTCGTACCCGAGGATCGACTGCGGCGACACTCAGCACGAGCCCACCGCCGTGGCTCGATCCCCAGATGCCGACCCGGGCGGGATCGACGTCCTCACGCCCCGTCACGTACGTGATGGCGTGACGAAGGTCGCGAACCTGGGCGATGGGGTCGATGTCCTGGCGCGGTGTGCCGTCGCTCGCGCCGAAGTTGCGGTGGTCGTAGGCCAGGACGTTCAGGCCAGCCCGGGAGAAGCACTCGGCATAGTCGTCGAGATGCATCTCCTTGACCGTGGTCAGCCCGCCCACCAGCACGACCACCGGGGCTGGGGAGGCCGCCCCTTCCGCGGGGTAGAACCACCCGCGCAAGGTGACGTCGTCAGCCAAGAATTCAATGTCTTCGCGTGCCATTGCAGTTCCTTTCAGCAGAAGGGTGGTCAGGGCTGGATGTCTGCGGCGGTCGCACCTGCGTCGCGCAGCTGGATCGCGCTCATGGCCGAGAACTGCAGGGTCCAGAGGTTCCCGTGGCCCGGGTACTTCGCCGACATGATGCGGACCAGGTCCTCGGCATCGCCTGCCACCTCGTAGGCAGCCGCGAAGTCCTGGATGTAGGCACGGGTCTCGGCGATCATGGTGTCGACCGCGTGGTCGTCGCCGTCGGGCCTGCGGTGGCCGGCGACGATCACCTTGGGTGCCAGCTTCTCGACCAGCGCGACTGTCTCCAGCCAGTCCTGCCATTCCTCCGGCGTCGACAGGCCGAGCATGGGGTGGATCTCGTTGTAGACGGAGTCGCCAGCCACCACGACGTCGATCTCGGGGATGTGCACGATGGTGGTCGGATGGATGTCCGCCTGCTTCACCTCGATGATGTGAAGGGGGGAGCCGTCGACATAGAGGGTCTTGTCGTCGGAAGGGTCAGGAAGCGCCCCGGCGTCGACACACGCGTCGCCGAACATCAACGCCCACTGCCCCCGCTGCAGCTCCATGGATTCCTTGATCTCCTCGACGACGTGCGGCAACGCGACGCACTTGGCGTCCGGGAACCGCTCCATGAGGGGACCGATGCCGAGGTAGTGGTCGGCGTGGGCGTGGGTGACGTAGATCGTGGTGAGCGTCTTCCCGGTCCGCTCGATCAGGTCGCCGAGATCGCGCACGTCGTCCTTGAGGTACTGGGCGTCGATGAGCACGGCTTCGGTCGCACCGGTGACGAGGGTCGCGGTCGTGGGCGAGAACGTCCCGCTGGGAAAGTCAGGCACGTCTTCCGCGGGGATGTTGGGCCAGCGACCGACGTACACGGTCGCCCGGATCGGCGGGACTGCTGCGGCCTGCGGCCGGATGTCGGTGTTCACGACGTACCTCCAGGTTGGGTGTTTTGCTGACCGAAGTGCGGGTGAGACGTTCTTTCCCGCCGGTAGAAAAGACGCTAAAAGGGTGCGATCTCCCGGACATAGGTTGAGCGCGCCGGGCGCCGGTACGGGGCTGCCACGATTCGTCACGCGTCCTGCGACGACGACGTGGCAGCCCGGGCGACTGCATAGTCGACAAAGGCGTCCAGCAGGGACGGGTCGTCGACCGAACGTGCTTCGGCGACCGCCGAGGCGTCGTCTCCTTGCAGGATGCGCTTGACCGGGACTTCGAGCTTCTTGCCCGTTCGGGTGTGCGGGATCCCTCTCACGACGATGACGTCGTCCGGCACGACCCGGGGCGACACCGCCTCGCGGATCCGTCCAACGATGCGCTCGCGGAGCGCGTCATCGAGGGCGGAGTGGTCGGCCAACGTCACGAAGAGCGGCATCCAGTAGTCGCCGTTCTGCCGCTCCGCGCCGATGACCAGGGCTTCGGTCACCTCGGGGAGTTCTTCGACGACGCGGTAGATGTCGGCGGTACCCATCCGGATCCCGTTGCGGTTCAGGGTGGAGTCCGAACGTCCGTGGACGATCACGGTGTTCTGCTCGGTGATGGTGACCCAGTCACCGTGCCGCCAGACTCCGGGATAGGTCTCGAAATAGGCCTCCCGGTAGCGAAGGCCGTCGCCGTCGTTCCAGAACCGGGTCGGCATGGACGGCATCGGTTGGGTGACCACCAGCTCCCCCACTTCGTCGCGCAGGCTCCGGCCGTCCGCGTCCCATGAGTCCAGGGCGACACCCAGTTGAGCGGCCGTGATCTCCCCGGCCCGGACCGGCAGGGTGGGTACGAAGCCCGCGAAGCCGCTGGCCACATCGGTACCGCCGGTCACCGAGGCGAGCGGCACATCGCGGCCGACGTGCTCCGCGACCCACGAGTGCAGCTCGGGAGCGACCACGGAGCCGGTGGCCCCCAAGGTCCTCAGCCGATGCAGATCGTGGTCAGTGCCGGGTGATCGGCCCGCTCGGGCGCAGGCTTGCAGATACGCCGGGCTGGTACCCAGCACGGTGACCTCGTGGCGGGCTGCGAGCGCCCACAGCGCATCGTCGGTGGGGTACGACGGACTTCCGTCGTAACAGACGACCGTCGCGCCGACGAGCAGGCCACTCACGAGGGAGTTCCAGACCATCCAGCTCGGCGAGGTGTACCAGAGGTACTTGTCGGAGGGCCCCAGGTCCAGATGGAGTGCCAAGGCCTTGAGGTGCTCGAGCACGATGCCGCCGTGGCCGTGGACGAACCCCTTCGGCTTTCCAGTGGTGCCCGACGAGAACAGCACCCAGAGGGGATGGTCGAACGACACGTGCGCAGGGGTCATGGCCAACCCGTCCCCGGCGATCGCCTCTGCCCAAGGCGTGGTGCCCGCGGGAGCGCCCGAGCCGGGATGCAGTCGATCGACGACGAGCACCTCACGCAGCGTCGGCATCCCGGCCTGCAGGGCTGGCAGCGCCTCGAGCCGATCGACCTCGCGTCCGCCGAAGCGGTATCCGTCAGCCGTGACGAGAACCACCGGATCCAACTGCCCGAGGCGATCGACCACCGCCTCCGGTTGATAGTCCTGCCCACAGCACGACCAGGTGGCTCCGAGGCTCGCAGCGGCGAGAAAGGCGATGACTGTCTCGGCGATGTTGGGGAGGTACCCGACCACACGGTCTCCTTCTCCAACGCCCCGGTCGCGCAGCCAGTTCGAGAGTGCGGACACCTGGCGGCCGAGCTCGGTCCACGAGATCGTCCGCGGCCCGGGCCCACCCGGTTCGGAATCGTCGATGATCGCCGGACGGGATGACGTGGTGTGGCTCAGCACGGTGTCGACGTAGTTCAGCCGCCTGCCGGGAAACCACTCGGCCAGAGGCATCTCATGCGATGCCAGCACCGGCCCGACACCCGTCATCTGCACCCCGAAGTAGTCCTTCAGGGATGCCCAGAACTCCTCCTGACTGGCCACCGACCATTCCCACAGGGACTGGTAGGAGGCGGCCTCGTAGCGGTCCGTGGCCTGAAGCCAGTCGATGAACTCAGTGATCCGGGCGCCCGCGACCCGATCTGCCGAGGGTGACCACGTGATGTCGCCGGCTGCGCTCACGCTCTCCTCCGGGGTCCCCTTCATTCGGAAATCCACATCTCTACCCTTCTTCAAGGCGTCGTCCCCGGGTGCCGAGAGCATCGGGGATCAACAGCCGTGGCTGTCTCGGTACTCGCTCGGCGAGACCCCGAAGCGCCGGCGGAACTCCCGGCCAAGGTGGCTGGGGTCGTAGTAGGACCAGCGGTGAGCGATCGTCGCGACGGTCATGTCCGTGTGCACCAGGTCCTCACGGACCGCGGCGAGACGCCGGGCACGCACGACTGCGGTCATGGTGTCGCCGGTCAACGAGAATGCGCGGTGGACGGTTCGCGCCGACACGTTGTGGGCGGCCGCGAGCGTCTCGACGTGGATGGGGCCGCTCCGCAGGTTGTCGTTGATCCAGTCTTCGATCTTCGCGCGCAGACCGGACAAGCCAGATCGAGGTGACGCAGAACGGCTCTCCGCGCGGATGACACCGGCAGTCAGCGTCACCAGCACCCCGCGGGTCGCCTCGACCTCTGACGCGTTCATGGCTGGAACACGGCTCCAGACCTCGTCGAGCACCGTGACCAGGACACCAACGAGCGGCCGGTCCTGCTCGAGCACGAGGCAGGCGGGGATGTTCGCGTCACAACCCGCTGCCACCAGCACGGCGCGCGGCAAGGTCAAGGTGCGCACGCCTGCCTGTTCCGCGGGCCATTCCTCGGACGGGAAGCCAGCCACGACCATCACGGTGTCCCGGCGCGTCTCCCCAAGGTCATCCAGGGACGACACGTCCTCCACGCGCGGACCTTCCCAGTTCGCGAGCTGGAGGTCGCCGACCTCCCGCATCCAGGGCGACCCGGACCCGGCGGGCTCGAAGTCGAGGACGTCGATCTCGGTGGATGCAGTCGCGGTCATCGGCGCCTTCCCAAGCAACGGACGGGGTTCGATCGGTCTGAACAGACTGATCGCCGACCACCACAGGAGGCATGGTGTGAATGACGTATCCCGTTACCTATCTGCGCTCGCGTACGACCGTTTCGCGTCACAGCCACGCCCCGCGAGGGCTAGGCTGGCTGGACCATGTCCTCACGGTCGGCGAATCCGCCGGACAACCTGCCCGCGGACCTGACGAGCTTCGTGGGCCGTAGGTCCGAGGCCCACGCTGTCCGCCAACTCCTCTCGGCCGATCGGCTCGTGACCCTGACCGGGGTCGGCGGCGTCGGAAAGACCCGCCTAGCGCTGCGGGTTGCCCATGACCTGCGACGCGCGTTCCCGGACGGGGTCTGCCTGGTCGAGCTGGCCAACTTGAAGGACCCGGACCTGCTCCCCCACACGCTGAACGATGCCCTGGGAATTCGCGAGCAGTCAGCAAGCGCTACCTCGGTCCTCGCCGACTACCTGCGCCCCCGGCACACGTTGCTGGTCCTCGACAATTGCGAGCACCTGCTCGAGACGACCGCAACCCTCGTGGACCGGCTGCTCCGCGCGGCCCCGAAGCTGCGGGTCCTGGCCACCAGCAGGCAAGCGCTGATGATCGCCGGCGAGCACATGTACCCGGTGCCGACGCTGCCGGTGCCCGACGTGGACGTCCGTCTCGCTCCCGGCTCGGCGACGCAGTTCGCGGCCGTCAGCCTGTTCGCCGCCCGCGCAGCTGCGGTGGTTCCCGGGTTCGAGATCACCCCTGACAATGAACAGGCGGTCATCCAGCTCTGCCAGCGCCTGGAGGGGATCCCGTTGGCGATCGAACTGGCGGCGGTGCGGTTACGCATCCTCACGGTGGACGAGCTTGCGCACCGGCTGGACAATCGGTTCGACCTGCTTCGTGAAGGTAGTCGTAACCTGCCGGAGCGGCACCAGACGCTTCAGGCACTCATCGACTGGAGCCACGAGCTGTGCACTCCCGCGGAGAAGATCCTGTGGGCGCGCGCATCCGTCTTCACGGGCGGGTTCAGCCTCGACGCGCTCGAGGCTGTCTGCGCGGACGAGCTGCTCACCGAGGAGAACCTGCTCGACACGGTGGCCGGGCTGACCGACAAGTCCATCCTGATCCGGGGCGAGCAAGGCGGACGCGTCAGGTTCCGCATGCTCGAGACCCTTCGGGAGTACGGCCAGGTCCGACTGCGGGAGTCCGGTTCGGAAACCGAGTGTCAGCGCAGGCACCGAGACTGGTACCGCCACGTCATCGAGAAGGCTTCCGCGGAATGGTTCGGACCGGGACAGGAGGACTGGGCGGCCCTGCTCCGCGTGGAGCATCCGAACGTACGCGCTGCGCTGGAGTTCTGCCTCGGACGGCCTGCCGAGGTGCGCATCGGGCTGCGGATGGCCGGCCTGCCCTGGTTCCTCTGGGCTGCGCTCGGCTTCATGACCGAAGGTCGTCTGTGGCTCGACCGGGCTTTGGCCCTGGACCAGGAGCCAAGCCTCGAACGGGTCTGGGCGCTGGGCACCGCCGCTGACATCGCCTTCTTCCAGGGCGACGAGACTGCGGCGACTTCCCTGATCGACGCGCTCCAGGCCCTTGCGGACCAGCTGGGCGACCCCAAGGGTCTGGCCTACGCCACCCACATGCGCGGTCTCCGGGAACTGGGCTCCGACCCGCACGCAGCCATTCCAGTGCTGGTCGAAGCGCTCGACCGATACGCAGGCACCGACGTACCCGCCGACTACCCCAACAGTGTGCGGCCGGCACTGGCCATGGCCTACCTGCTCTCGGGCGAGTTGGACAGCGCAGCTGAAGTGGTCGACGAGGCATGCCGGCAGTGCAAGCACGCCGGCGAGCGGTGGCTGTTGTCCTACGCCATGTGGGCGAAGGGGATCTTGCGCCTCCTACAGGGCGAGCTCGACCAGGCTGAGGCCGACTTGTGCGAGGCACTCCAGCTCAAACGGTTCACCCCGGACAGCCTGGGCCTGGCCTTCATCCTGGATGCTCTCGGGTGGACCGCCGCCGCGCACGGCGACTCCGAGCGGGCAGCCGTGCTCCTCGGAGCATCGGACCAGGTCTGGCGGACCGTCGGCGTCCCCCTGTTCGGCGCGAAGCATCTTCTCGCCCGGCGCGAACACTTCCAGGACATGGCTTGCCTGGCGATGGGTACCTCCGGATTCACCACCGCCTTTGCACGCGGAGGCGAGCTGACTGCCGAAGAAATGGTGACCTTCGCGCTGCGGGAGCGCCGCACCTCCTCGGTCGAACCTCGACAATCAGACCGCCTGCTGACGGCTCGCGAGCGCGAGGTCGCGAACCTGGTGGCTCAGGGAATGTCGAGCAAGGACGTAGCCGCCAAGCTCGTCATCTCCCGTCGCACTGTCGATGCACACGTTGATCACATCTTCGCGAAGCTGGGGTTCAATTCCCGCGCACAGATCGCGACCTGGGTGACACAACAGCAAGTGGCGGAATCGCCGGATCGGTGACCGCCGGGACCCCGACTCCGGTCCTCAGACTGGTTCCAGTCCGGCGATCTTCCAGCCGGCACCCGAGCGCTCCATGGTCACTTCGACCCGACTGCCGGACACCGAGGACCGGTCGCCCTTGGCGGTCGTGGTCTGCGTCAGGAAGACCAGGACAACCACCTCGTCCTTGCCGCCCGAGACGACCCCCGCCGCGCTGACGGTCGCCTGGGTGCTGATGCCGCGGTCCTTGGCCGTGGGCTCGACGACGTCCGTGACGATCTTGCGGTAGTCGTCGCGGAAGGCACCTGTCGTCTGGTCGAGCGCACGGTCAAGATCACCGCTGAGAGAGCTGTTGTCGTAACTCAGCAAAACCGGAACGCGGGTCTTGGCGGCCGACAGCGCGTCCGCACGAGCGTCAGCCACCGCGGCAGCCCGATGCGCCTGCCAACCCGCGACGAGCACAGCGGCCAGCGCGGCCACGACGACCGCGAGAACCATCAGTCGGGAACGGTTCATGCTCTTCATGCGACGAACTCCAGTCCCGCGACGAGCCATCGGTCGCCTTGTTCTTGAAGGTCGACCCGGAGCCGGTAGTTGCGCGGCTCGGCCTCGGCGGTCTTCTTGTTCGTGACCGTCCCGGTCGCCGCGACGATCACCGTTGCCCGGCCTTCGTCGAGCTTGACCACCCCGGCGGACACGACGTCGCCGGTCGCGGTGACCTTGTTCGCCTTCAGCGCCTTGCGCAGGCCGTCGGCCTGGGCCTCGAGCTCCGAGCGGAAACCGGCGGTTGCCCCATCCAGCAGGCTCGCCAGGTTCTCGTCCGACGTGGCGCCACTGATGGCGATCAGACCGCTCACCTCGACGGTCGCTGCGGCCACAGCAGCTTTCTCATCGATGACCCGTTGGCGCTGATCCTGCCAGTCGAGCCCCCGCTCACCGCCCAGGATCAGCAGGGCACCCACCGCCAGGGAAGCGAGCCCGGACTGCCAGGAGAACGGTTTCCGGAGTGCGGCGAAACGCTCCCTCAGCCCGCCGACAGCGGCGCCAGTACCAGGATCTTCCACAGTTCTTCCTCCTTGCCTTCGTCGACGTCGAGGTCGCTCTTGTCGCCGCCCCGCCCGATCGCCAGGTCGTAGGCCACGGAGCCGCTCGTGTCAGGCCAGGCTCCCCGGCGGAACGTCAGGCCGCACGATGCCGGCAACGGGCCGCGTCGTGTCGAGTCGGGACACGGAAGGTTGCGGGCACCGCGGACGGCAATCGGGCTGTCGGCCGGGATCTCGCAGTGGGCCAGTGGATCAGCATCGCGACGACTGGTGTCGCTGGGCGATCTGCGCTGACGAACGGGCAGATACCCCGCCTTGCAGCTGGGTGGATTGTTCAACGCGGCACGGAGGTCGAACTCGGCATCGCCGAGCCCGGCACGCGGGTTGATCGCGCCCTGGAGGCGGGCGACGGTGGCTGGATAGACGACGAGCATCTGCTTGATACCCGGCAGGTAGGCGTTGAGCACCTCGGCGTTGGTGGTCGCGTTGGTGAGGAACATCGGCAAGGTCGGTTGCACGTCGGTGATGGTTCGCGTGAGTGCATCCAGACCGCCCGGACCAGACCTGAGCAGGGCGCGCAGATCCGCGCTGTCGCTGGCTGCGAGCACCGTCGTCAGGTCGTTCAATGCCGCCGCGTAGGTCTGTGTGCTCGTCCCCAGTTCCCCCTGAGTGGTGAGCACGGGGCGCAGGGCGGTGATCAGCGACGTCGTCGTGTCGATATGCCGCTGGGCTTCGGCCAGGAGCTGCCCGGAGGAGTCGATGATCCCCTCCAGATCCGCAGACCGTCCGCCGAGCCCGTCCCCCACCTGATCCAGCACGAGGCGCGTCTGCTTCTTCGGCACCGATGCCAACAGCCGATTGACGGATTCCAGTACGGGCGTGATCTGCGGCATCTCGATCGCACGGTCCCGCGGGATCTCGCCGCCATCGGCGAGGAACGGGCCCTTCCCCTTGACCTCGGCCGGCGGAACGAGATCGACGTACTGCTCGCCGATGGCAGAGGTGCTGTGCAACTCGGCCTTCGACCCCGCGGGAATTTCGGCGTCGTTGTCGATACGCAGCGTCGCCACCGCACCGTCCTCGCTGACCTCAAGTCCCACGACGGTGCCGACCTTGACCCCGCGGTAGGTGACCAGTGCCTTGGGATACAACCCGCTCGCATCGGCGTAGTCGACCGTGACGTCGTACACGCCGAGACCCACCATTGCCGGAACCTTGGCATAGGCAACGAATGCCAATCCGAGCGCAACAGCCGAGAGGGCGGCAAAGATCCGCAACTGCCAGATGATCAGGCGGGTGAGGAGCATCAGCAGAGTCCTAGCAAGGAGAGGAGGCAACTGGTCTTTCCGGCGGAGGAGCCGGCACCGTCGCCCTGCCCGCGTGGCAGGTTCAGCAACTTGCCCAGCTGATCGTCCAGCTGATCGGTGAGCCGGCCGCCGGAATCGGGTCCAGCACCGCTGGCGGAGTCCGGGATGATGAGCGGATCGGCGAGGGGGTTCCCTGCCTGCAGCGCTGGGGAAACGCCGTTCAACCAGACGTGATCGAGGGTCGTCGTACGCAGGTCGACCGTCGTGAAGAGGTTCAAGTAGTCGCCCTTGATGGCGTTGCGTGTGGTCATAGCCGGCCACGGGATGGTGAGGCCCAGCTTCAACGCCTCGGGCAGTGACTCACTGACCTGGCCGAGGTTGGTGAGGATCGGACCCAGCGAGTCGAGGTTGGCCAGCAGGGCCGCCTCATTCACCTGAACGACACGCACTGCCCGCTTGCTGACCCGCGCAGTGTCCGTCACCGCCTTCACCAGGTTCTCCCGTTCCTCCTCGAGGACCCGGAGACCAGGGCTGATCCTCTTGACGGCGTTGACGAACTTTCGTTGGTCGGCGTTCAGACCGGCGCTGAGAGCATCGAGCGATTCCAGTGCGGAGACGATCTCGTTGCGGTTGGTGTCGAGGACGACGAGCAGTTCGTTGGTGTGGCGGATCAGATTGCGAGTGTCCGGCACCCGGCCCTCGAGGGCCGTCGACAGCTCCCCGGTGATCGTGCTGATCTGCGAGAGCCCACCGTTGTTGAGCAGGAGCGCCACCGCCCCGAGAACCTGCTCTGTAGCGGGGTAGGAGCCGGTCTGTTCGACGCCGATCACGTCTCCCTGGCGGAGTACGGCGTCGACCCGGGCATCGGTTGCGGCGGGCGCGGCCGAGACCTCGACGTACTGCGCGCCCAGCAGGGTCTTCTGGCCGATCGAGAACATCGCGTCCCCGGGCAGCTGCACGTCATCGAGGAGGTGCAGCTCGACGACGGCCTCCCAGCCGTCGACCTCGATCTCACCGACGGTTCCGATCACCACGTTGTCCTTCTGGACCGTCGAGTTGGGGACCAGGTTCTCGATCTGGTCGAAGTGGACGTGGACGGTGTAGCCGTCGTCACCGACTGCCGCCTGTCCGGGCAGCGTGTGGTCGTTGGGTTGGATCGCGCAGCTGGAGGAGAGGACCCCGGCAATGACCCCCACGACTGCGAGCGCCCTCATGGCGCACCCCCGGGCGCACGACCGAGCAGATCGGCCAGCGGGGCAGACGCGTCGTGGCACTGCTGGCTGGTCCCGCCGATGCCCAGCAGCGCGCCGCACAGCAACTGGCCGATGCTGTCGAAGTTGGCGGTGCTTGCCCTCGTCACGATCCCGTTGTCCTCGATCGTGTTGTGAAAACCGATGAGCGCGTGTGGGGCGACGTGGAACACGCCAGCGAGCTCGTTGGAACGGTCCGCCAGCGCCGCCATCAGGAGGTTGAGGTCGCGAACGGTGTTCGTGAGCCCGGTGTGGTGACGCTGGGCGTACTTCTCGGTCTTCGCGAGGACGTTGGCGAGGTCACGCAGGGCTCGGCGCAGAGTGCTGCGATTGTCCGCGAGCACGGTGCCCACCGCAGCGAGTTCGTCGGTGAAGCCGCGGACTGCCGCATCGTTGACCGCGAGGTTGCGGGTGAAGCGATCAAGGTTCTTGACCGTATTGAACAAGTCCGACCGGCCGTCTGACAGCGCTGCTGCAGCGTCGTGAAGCTCGATGATGGCTTTGCGCAGGAGGTCAGAGTTGCCGCTCTTCAGGCTTCTCTCGAGGGCCACGATGGTGGTGGCGAGCGCTCCGTCCTTGTCACCGTTCTGCGGTCCGAGGGTGGTCGCGAGATCGGTCAGCTGCTCCTTCACGTCGTCGAACGTGACGGGGACGGCCGTTCGCTCGACCCCGATCGCATCCCCGTCCCGGAGCCGCTCGCCCGTCGTCCACACCGGCGCGAGCTGGACGAACCGGCCGCTGACCAGGCTGGGCGCGACGATGGCGGCACGGGCATCCGCAGGAATCGGCTGGTCTCCATCGACCTCCAGAGTCACGACGACACTGTCACCTTCGTTCTCGATGGCAGAGATCTTGCCGACGCTGACGCCCAGCACCTTCACGTCGTCATTGACGTTCAGTCCCTCGGCGCTGGTGAAGCGCGCGGTGATCGTCGTGTAGCTGTCGTCGTCCCACCAGCTCCAGGCACCGACGGCCAGCGCAGCTGCGAGGACCAGGGTGACAACCCGGCGCCCTGGCCTCCACGACCGAACCCCGCCCATCACTGCGACAATCCGGACAGGATCGGCGCCAGCGTCGCGGGCGAGGTCAGGTTCTGGATGTAGATGTCGAACCAGGGTCCGCTCGCGAGGGACTCCCCGACCCCCGTGGTGTAGCCACGTAGCCCGGTGATGGTGGCCTGCAGGTTGTCCTTGTTCTTGTTGAGTACGTCGACCACCTTGTCGAGCTCCTTGAGTGCAGGCCCCAGTACGTCGTCGGTGTCACGCATGGTCAGTCGCAGCTGGGAGGAGAGCCGCCGCGCGCTCCGCAGCAGGCTGACGACGACGTCCTGTCGGGCGTCCACCTCCTCGAGCAGGGACCTGCCTGCACCGAAGAGCGATGCCAACTGCTCGTCGCGGGTGGCCAGCACTCCGGTGACCCGGTCGGCCCTGTCGACCAGTGAGGTCAGCGCATCGTCGTTGGCCGCGACGGCCGAGGACAGCGCCATGACGCCCTCCAGAGCCGGGCCGATGTCCGAACCCGTTGCCTGCAACATCGCGGAGGTCTCCCCCAGTGCATCCGCGAGCTTCGCCTTGTCGATGGCCGCAGTGGTCTCGGTCAGCTGGTTCAGCGTGCTCGTCAGGTTGTACGGCGAGGAGGTGCGGTCAACGGGAATGGTCCCGCCAGAGCTGAGGTCACCTGGACCGCGCGGCTCGAGCTCGACGGCCGCGCGTCCCAGCAGGGTCACCGTGACGATCCTGGCTTCGGTCCCCTCACCAACCTTGACGTCGGCGTCGGTCAGCACGATGTCCGCGACGACGTGCTCGCCGTCGAGACGGACACTGCGCACCTTGCCGACCTGGGCGCCGGAAATCAGCACGTCGTCTCCGTTCTTGAGGCCACCGGCCTCGGCGAAGTGCACGTGCATCACGTCGTTGTTGCCGATCAGCGGCAGCTTGTTGAGGTTGAGTCCGGCGAGCACGGCCAGAACCAGGGCCAGGGTGCCGACGACCCCGCGGATGGCAAGGCGATCGCGACCGTCGTTCCTCATCGCTGGCACCGCTTTGCTTCGGACTGGATCCACGGGGTGATGCCCAGATCGGTTCGGAGGCGGGCACCACACAGGAAGATGTTGAAGAAGTTGCCGTAGGAGGCGGTCGTCTGCAGCGTCCGGTAGTGAACGGGCAACGCAGCGAGGACCTGTTCGAGCGTGGCCGTCTTCTGGTTGATGCCGCGGCTTGCGACCGCGAGAGCCACCAGGTCGTTGCGGAGGTCACCCCGCGCTGCGGCGAGGAGCGGCGCCGTCTCCTGGGCAAACGTGTCGATCTGCGCAGCGGCGTCCAGGACCTGGGAGTCCTGCTCGTCGAGACCGACCGTCAGCGCTTCCAGGCTGTCGATCAGTTCACCCAGAGAGCCGGAGCTCTCATCGACAGCGCCCACCACGTTGTTGAGGTTGCGGATCACCCGGCCAATCAGCTCTTCGCGGCCCCCGATCGTGGTCGTTGCGGATGCAACGTGGTCGACGAGCGCGGCGACCGCCGACTGCTGCCCCTGGAGCACCTGGACCACCTGACCGGACAACTTGTTGATCTCCGAGGGGCTGAGACCGGCGAAGAGCGGCCGGAAACCGTTGAGCAGGGTGTCGAGGTCAAGCGCTGACGCGGTCTGCGAAAGCGGGATGATTCCGCCCTTCGCGAGCAACGCGGGCCCCGGGCCCTCAGACCTTGCGGTGTCCTGGGTGAGCTGGACGACGCGGTCGCCGGTCAGGTTGCGGTACTGGATCGTCGCGTGGGTCGCCGTCGTCAGGTCGTGGTCATTGCCGACGTCGAAACTCACGCGAACGGTGTTGTCGTCCTGGACGTCAATGTCCTTGACCTTGCCGACATCGACGCCCGCAATCCTGACTTCGTCGCCCGCCACCAACCCGGAGACATCGTCGAACACGGCTGTGTAGGTCTCCCGGTCACCCGGTCGGTACTCCCCCGTCACCGCGGCGATCCAGACCGTGACGACGGCGGCAAGGCACAGGAACGCACTGAACTTGATCAGGTCCGCGCGTTGGCGCTGGCGCTGGATGCTCATCCTCATGGCAGGTTGACTCCCCCCGCCAACAGGCCCAGCAGCGTGTCGAGCGACGACTGGCTGGGCGTTGGCTGCGGGCCGACGTAGGGGTTCGCTCCGGTCTTCAGTGCGGTCAGTGGCTGCGCTGCCTCTTCGGGCGTGACGTGCGGCAGGCCGAAGCAGACGGGCCCTCGGTCCTCCCCGACGAGGGGGAGGTTCTCGCCGTACTTGTAGGGCTCCCGACCGGGAACCACGTGGGTCTGGGCGGTCAGACCTGGGTTGGTCCCCCCGATGGCCGCCTCCAGCGGCTTGTTGACCTCGGCCAGACCCAGCACCAGGCACGGAAGTCCGGGCGCGTAGCGCTTCAGGGTCCGGGTGACCGGCTCGATCAGGCTGAGGGAGGTGAAGATGCCCTCTTCCGAGCTTCGGAGCAGGATGTCTGACTGGTCGCTGAAGGCGGTGAGGCTGCGCTCGAATGCGCCGAGCGAGGCGCGTTGGCGCACCAGTGCGTCAGAGATCTCGCCTGTCCGCGAGAGGGTGGCGATCAGATCCGGCCGGGAGGCGTCGTACACGTCGAGGACGTCGTCGGCAGCGCGAAGGTCCGAGCTCAGCGATGGCAGCGCAGCGTTGAAGGACACCAGGTAGGCGTCGGTCCGGGTGACCAGGTCACCGATCAGCTTGCCCCGTTGGTCGAGGGCGCCGGCGCCGGCGGTCAGGGCCGCGTTGACCTCGGCTGGCCGGGCCACGTCGAGCACCTTGGTGAGGTTCTCGAAGGCCTCGTTGACCTCGACGGTCACCTTGTCGGCGGGGATCACCGCACCCGCACGGATCCGGTCGCCCGTCCCGTCGCCGACCGGAGAGAGCTGGACATACTTGGCACCGAACGCGGTCGGCGGCACGATCTGCGCCGTCACGTCCGCCGGCACCCGGTCGACGACGTCGCTGTCGATCTTGAGTTCGATCCTGACTGTCTCACCTTCGCCGTCCACCTCGCCGACGGTGCCGATCTCGACACCTCGGAGCTTGATGGGTGCCCCCTTGGCCAAGGTGAGGCCTGCGCGATCTGCCTCGACCGTGACCAGCACGTTGTCCTCAAAGGCGCCGCGGTACTTGGCGATCGTGCCGACGATCAGACCGGCAATCAGGAGAAGGAAGACGAAGCCGAACACCAGCTGTCGGTCGAAGCCGTGGGCGCGCGTGGTTGTCATCGTCCGGTCACCCCGCGATGTGGACCGAGGGTCCACCCCAGACGGCGATGGCGAAGATCAGGTCGATGAACATGATGCAGATCAGTGCTGAGCGCACGGCCTTTCCGACAGCCTCGCCCACTCCCGCGGGTCCGCCGGACGCGCGGAAGCCGTGGTAGCAGCAGATCGACACGATCACGAGGGCCATCAGGACGACCTTGACCATGGCCAGGAACAGGTCGCCCGTGATGAGGAAGGTGCTGAAGTAGTGCTGGTAGGTGCCAGGAGCCTGGTCGTAGCCCACCGTCACGACGAGGTACGTCGCGAGCCAGCACATCATCAGCGCGATCGCGAAGAGCGGTACGACGGCAATCAGCCCCGCGATGATCCGGGTCGTGACCAGGTAGGGCACCGGGTGAACGGCCATCACCTCGAGGGCGTCGATCTCCTCGCTGACCCGCATGGCACCGATCTGGGCGGTGAAGCCCGCGCCGACGGTCGCGGTGAGGGCGATGCCCGCGATGATCGGCGCGACCTCACGGGTGTTGAAGTACGCCGAGAAGAAACCGGACAACGTCGAGACACCGATGTTGTCGAAGGACGTGTAGGCCTGCAGGCCCACTTCGATCCCTGATGCTGTGGTCAGAAAGCCGATCACCATGACCGTTCCGCCGATCAAGGCAAGGGCTCCCGAGCCGAGGGAAACCTCGGCGAGCTGGCGCAGGATCTCCCTGGGATAGTGCCGGAGTGCTCGCGGTGCGTGCGAGTAGGCACTGCCGTGGAAGCTGAGCTGGTCGCCCAGTTCACGCAGCGACTTCGTGGGGGACGCCATTTCAGGCACCTGACTTGATCTGGAAGAACAGCGCCGTGATCACGCTGTTCGCGGCGAAGAGCAACATGAACGCAAAGACGACCGTCTGGTTGACCGCCTCGCCCACGCCCTTGGGCCCGCCCTTGGCGTTGAGCCCGAGGTAGCAGGCGGTCAGGCCTGCGAGGAGCCCGAAGACGGCAGCCTTGATCTCCGAGGCGAGGAAGTCGGGTAGCCCGATCAGGAGTGTGAGGTCGGCGAGGTACAACCCCGGCGTCGCCCCCTGGAGGACGACGGAGAAGAAGTACCCGCCGAGCAGGCCCACCAAGGTCACCATTCCGTTGAGAGCGACGCCGACCACCATCGAGGCCAGCACCCGCGGGACGACCAGCCGCTCGATCGGATCAATGCCCAACGTGACCATCGCGTCGATCTCTTCGCGGATCTTTCGCGAACCCAGGTCCGCACAGACGGCGGTCGCACCTGCGCCTGCCACGACCAGCACGCTCACGATCGGACCGATCTCCCGCACCACCGCCACGCCCGCGCCCGCACCCGCCAGGTCCACTGCCCCGATCTGGATGAGGATCTGGTTGATCTGGAAGACGATGACGACACAGAACGGGATCGCGACCAGGAGGGCAGGGGCGAAGGAGACCGTGGTGATGAACCAGGCCTGAGAGACGAACTCACGGAAGTGAAAGCGCCGCGTGAACATCTGCTTGAAGACCTTGCCGACGAAACCGTAGAAATCGCCGAACGTTGAGAACGTCTTGAAGGGCATCGAGGACCTGACCGCGTCCCGCGCGATTCGGCGAGCCTCGGGGCTCATGCCGTCGGGTCCTCGACGTTGCGGACCCTGTCGCTTCGGGGCGTCGAGCGCCGCCCACACCTCCGCAGAAAGCTCGCCCGCGGGTCGTGTCATCGTGCCCCCGGCTTTCCAGGGTCAACGGTGAATCTCGGTGATGACTTCATCGGTCCATTCCCGGTCGCGCCGCCCTCGCCCTCGGCCGTTCCACCCTAGGAAAGCTGTGACCGGCACCTCTAGGACGATTGCGCCCAGCTGTGGGACCAGAGCGCCCACTGCGAGGACCGACCAACCGGAAGCAAGAACGGCAAGGCCATGGATGACCTTGCCGCCCTGATCTACGCCGTCAGCACAGAAGACCTGGCCAGCTCCAGGTAGGGCTCGACTGCCTGTCCCGCGGTGTCGAAACCGGGGCCTGTGCCAGATCCAGCACGGCGCCGATGGTCGATTCCTGCCGAGATCACCGCGACCTTGTAGCAACCGAGCGCCTGGTGGAAGTCCCAGTCGTCCAGCGCGACACCACCGACCCGCTCGTAACCCGCCGCCAGGTCCTCGACCGTCGGCAAGCGTTGACTGGTCCATGCACTTGGCGCACCGATGACCAGGTCGAAGCACGGATGCCGGTAGGCGCACATCATCGCCACGTCGGCGATCGGGTCACCGATGGTGGAGAGCTCCCAGTCGACGACTGCAGCCACCGTGCCCGCGTCAGGTGAACCGGGAGCGACGAGCAGGGCGTTGTCGATGCGGTAGTCGCCGTGCACGACCGAGGTGGAACGCTGCTCCGGTACGGCGGCGGCGAGCTTCGCCGCTACCTCCTGCGCCAACGAGTCGAGCCGCTGGTCCCCCACTGTCTCCCACTGGCCCGACCAGCGGCGCAGCTGCCGGGCGGCGTACCCGTCGGGGCGTCCGAACGACCCCAGGCCGACGGCCACGTGGTCGACCCGGTGCAGGGTGGCGAGGGTGGTGAGCATGCTGTCCATGACCACCGCCAGCCCCTGGTCGTCGTACGTCGCCAGGTCGGCCTGGGTGCGGATCGCGACCCCGTCGACGAAGGCGCTCACGGTGAACGGCACCCCGAGCACGTCCTCGGCCTCGTGGATGAGCACCGCGTCGGCGACCGGGACGTCGGTGCCCATCAGGGCTGCGGTGACCCGGTGCTCGCGCGCCACGTCGTGGGCCGACGCGGTGCGGCCGGCGAGCGGAGGGGTACGCAGGACCCAGCGACGGGCTCCGTCGGTGATCGCGTAGGTGAGGTTGGACCGGCCACCGGCGATCAACACGGCCTCGAGCGGTCCGGCGGTCGGCGTACCCGCCTCGGCCATCAGGTGGGCGACCGCGTCCAGCTGCGCTGCGGAGAGGTTACTCATCAACGCTGGCCAGACTCGCCCGCGATGCGGCGGACGGCACGCTTGGCGATCGACCAGCGATGCACCTCGGACGGGCCGTCGTAGATCCGGAAAGGCCTGATCTCGCGGGCGATGCGTGCAACCGGCAGGTCGCGCGAGACGCCGAGTCCGCCGCACATCTGGGTGGCGCGATCGACGACACGGTGCAGTGCTTCGGCCGCGAAGGTCTTCGCGATCGAGGTCGACTCCGAGGCCCGCCCTCCGTCGTCGAGCTCGCGGCACGCGACCAGGAGCAGGGCACGGGTCGCCGCGAGGTCAATCTCGTTGTCGGCGATCATCTGCTGCATCATCCCCAGGTCAGCCAGTCGGCCGCCGAAGGCCTCGCGGCCCGCGACGTGCTGCACCGCGACCTCGTGGGCACGCCGTGCCGCACCCGACCATCGCATCACATGCGTCATCCGGGCGGGGCCGAGCCGGACCTGCGCGTAGCGGAAGCCCTCGTCCACGCCACCCAGGACGTCCTCATCGGGAACGAAGACGTCGGTGAACCGCATCTCGCAGTGCCCACCGAGCATCGACCTGTCGACCGTCCCGATGTGGCGTCCCACCTCGAGGCCGGGCGCCTCAGCGGGAGCGAGGAACATCGTCGCTCCACCGAGTCCGCCCACCTCACCGCTGGTCCGAGCCATGATGATGAAGAAGCCGGCACCGTCGGCACCGGTGATGAAGTGCTTGTGGCCGTTGATGACCCAGCCCCCGTCGACCTTCGTCGCCCGTGTGGCCAGCATCGAGGGGTCGGAGCCGGCGCCCGGCGCCGGCTCGGTCATCGCGAACGCCGAGCGCACCCGCCCACGGACCAACGGCGCCAGGAAACGGTCCCGCTGCGCGGCGGTCGCGACGTGGTCGAGCAAATGGATGTTGCCCTCATCCGGGGCGTTGATGTTGAGCGCCATCGGGCCGAAGAGTCCATGGCCGGCCGCCTCGAAGACGGGGGCACGGTCCACCATGCCGAGACCGAGCCCACCGCAGTCGACCGGGCCGTGTGGCGACAACAGGCCCTCGGCACGCGCCTTGGTCTGGAGCTCAGCGCGGAGACGCTCGCCCCCGGCGAGCTCGACGTCGCCGTCGTGCTCGTCCTCGATGGGCAGGACCTCCCGACGGATGAACTCATCCGTCGCAGCGACCAGGTTCTCGATCTCGTTCGGCACCGGCGACCAACCTTTCGACCCGACCGAGCGATCGCTCGGTCGTGCCCAGAGTGCCATCAGCCGGTCCGACCGTCAACCAGGCGGCCGTCAGGCGCCGACGAGCCGCCGGGCCAGGACGAGATGGCGCTCGACGAGCTCGTCCTGGGACAACGCACCATCGGGGCGGTACCAGCCAGCCACCCCGATGCACAGCGTCGCCACGGCACGGGAGGCATCCTCGACGTGCGGGACGTCGAAGGCGCCTGCCGCAACCGCCTCGCCAACCACGTCCGTGATCATCTGCTGCTGCTGGTCACGCAGCGCGACGTACCGGGAGCGGTTCTCACCCTCGAGGCTGCGGATCTCACTCGAGGCGACGAAGGCCTCCGCCTGGCGTTCGAGGTGAAACCTCAGCAATGCTTCGACCAACGCATCGAAACGGGCCGCCGGGGTGGCGCCGCTCGCACCCGCGAGCGCCGTGCGGGTACGACACAGCAGGTCGTCCATGACAGCGATCATCAGCGCCATGAGGACGTCCTGCTTGGACCGGTAATGGTGGTACAGCCCAGGGACGGACAGTCCTGCACCTGCGGCGATGTCACGGATGCTCGTCCCGTGGTAGCCCTGCTCGGCGAACGCCGTCAGCGCGCTGGCGAGCACACGCGGCAAGGGAGCCGGATCGGCGGCACTCGCAAGGGTCGACACGCCCCCACACTAGGTCCGACGGCGCGCACGTCAGCCGCGGCACTCCCCGAACCCCGGACACGCTCGACGTACGCCAGCGAGGCCATCACCGCCTGCAGCGCCGGACCCTTGGGCGCGAGGGTCGACGCCCGTGACAGATGCGTAAGTCGTATGACTGCGTTGATGCGATAGAGTCGTCACCGGGCGGAGCCCGATGGCGACACAACGTTTCGTCATGCCGCACACAAAAGGAGACAGTGATGGCCACCGACTGGCCCGGTAGCAGTGACGAGAGCTTGAAGCACACCGTCCTCGTCAAGCGCCGTCCCTCGCTGACGCGCGATCTCCCCTATGGGCCGAGCGACCTTCAATGGGTGACGAACACGGCAACGCTCGTCTACGGACCGCGCGACGCGATCCTGATCGACACCTTCACGACGGCGGCGCAGAACGAGGAGCTCGCCGACTGGGTCGCCTCCTCCGGCCGCAACCTGACGCGGATCTACGCAACCCATGGCCACGGGGACCACTTCTTCGGCGTCGGACAGCTGCTCGACCGGTTCGAGACGGCCACAGCCGTCGCGACGGCCGGAAGCGTCACGCAAGCCAGGAGGCATGTCTCACCGGAGATGTTGCACGGGTTCTGGGAGCGGCTGTTCCCCGGCGAGCTTCCTTCGCCGCTGCAAGTGCCGGACGTCATCGACTCCGCAGTGCTTGAGGTCGACGGCCATGAGCTTCACATCATCCCCACCGGTTTCACCGACACCGAAGAGACGACGGTCGTGTGGGTGCCCAGCCTGAGGTTGATCGTCGGTGGCGATGTCGTCTACAACCACACGCACCCCTACCTCGCCGAGACCACGCCCGAGACGCGAGAGAACTGGCGAGCCGCCCTCGAGCGGCTCGCGCAGCTCGACGCCCGAGTCGTCGTCGCGGGACACAAGCACAGCGACTACCCGGACGACCCGTCAGACATCGCCGAGACATTGGCCTACCTCCAGGACTTCGACGCGCTGCGCGAGAGGACCACTACCGCCGAGGAGCTCTACGCCGCCCTCCTCGACAAGCACCCGCACCGAGCGAACCCCGGGTCAGCCTGGGCGGCAGCGAAGGCGGCCCACGGCGCTTGATGCCGGAGTCCCGGGCCGGGCGGAACGAGCCCTACGCGGGGAGCCGTTCGGACCACCCAAGGATCTCGTCGAGTGCGCGATCACCGGACGACTCGAGCATCACGTCGTGGCCGGCGTCGTCGACCACCAGAGTCTCCGCTCCATAGCGTCGAGCAGTGCGGAGCTGAGTGGCGAGCGGCACCAGGCGGTCATCGGCGCCGCCGATGACAAGGACAGGCTTGTCGGTGACCGCGGGTCGACGATGGAACAGCAACTGGTACTGGACCAGCGGCGAGTCGGCCTGCAAGCGCTTCATCTCCCCCTCGTGGCCGCTCGCGTCGGCGAAGATCAATCGTTTCGGCAGGCGCATCGGAAGACCGGCGATGAAACGCATCGCCTGGACGGGATGGCGTGTCGCCACGGCAAAGACGCTCGAAAACGCGGGCCCGCTCGGAATCGAGGACACCAGGACCGCTCCGCGCACGTTTCTCGAGACGCCCTCGGCCATGAGTCGCTGGACCACCAGCCCTCCGAGCGAGTGACCCACCAGCACGACCGGCCGGGGCGCGAGATGCTCGACGGTCCGACGCACATCGCGAACATAGGCCGAGATGGTCGCCCCACGGACGGTTCCCCCGCTGCCCCCGTGACCGCGACAAGACAGCGCCCAGCTGTCGACTCCCCGATCCACAGCCAGAGCTTGCCACCGGTCCCAGCACCAAGCGCCATGCCCGAGGCCGTGCACGAAGAGGAGCGCCACCTCCCCACCGCTCGATCGCGCCTGTCCGCTGACCAGTTCGATGTCGCAATCGTCCGGATCGGCAGCTGTTCCAGTGATGTAGTCGATGTAGCCGGTCACTCGACGAATGGTACGGCGCCCGTACGACATATGCATACCCTTTTCGCCTATGTTCCCGGAGCAATCGTGAGCCATCGAGACGCTCAGCCCGCACACGCTCGCGCGAGAGGAGCCTGAAGTCTTATGTGACAGAGGTGTTTTCGTTACACTTGCGTTTACGCGCAGATCGCGCGGCGAGAGGAGACAGACCATGGCGACCGAGCTCCAGTACGAGGTCCACGTCGAGCCCCAGATACCCCAGTCGGGGCGAGGGCCGCTGCCCGACGGCAGCACCCGAATGTGGTCGCCCATCTCCAGCACCCTGATCATGGGGCGCAAACAAGCGATCCTGGTCGACCCACCGATGACCAGCACGCAGGCGCAGGCCGTCGTTGACTGGGTGCTCGCGGCCGAGCGACAGCTGACGGGCATCTACATCACCCACGGACATGCCGACCACTGGCTCGGAGCGATCGCCCTCGTCGAGCGATTCCCCGACGCGGTCGTCTACGCCACTGCAGACACGCAACGGATGATGAAGATCCAGGGCTCCCCTGAGTTCCGAGCCAGCTTCTGGGACAAGATCTTCCCGGGCCAGCTGCCGGTCGGCGAGCTCGACGTGCAGGTGATCGGGGCAGACGGCTTCCAGCTCGAAGGCGTCCAGTTGCAGCCGGTCGAGGTCGGCCACACGGACACCGACGACACGACCATGCTCCACGTCGCCGACATCGGCCTGCTCGTGGCGGGCGACGCGGTGTACAACGGCGTTCACCCCTACCTCACCGAGTCCGGCGGAATACCGGGAATCGACTCATGGCTCGCCGCGCTCGACGTCGCCGCAGACCTCGCCCCCCGCGCCGTGGTCGCCGGCCACAAGGCGCCCGACGCACCGAACGACCCCGCCCAGATCGACGACACTCGACGCTACCTCGAAGATGCACGCGAACTGCTGGACAGCGCGAGGGATGCGCAGACCTTCTACGACGGAATGCTCGCCCGGCACCCCGACCGGATCAACCCCGGCGCCTTGTGGGGCGCCGCGATCACGCTGTTCCCCGCGCCCGGGGCATAGCAACGAGCGCAGTGCACTCCCGGCGCAGCAGGGCGCCGTCCCTCCTGCTCGTCCCTAACGACAGGAGGGACGAGCAGGAGGCTCCAGGGGGTCAGCGGCCTTGGAACTCGAACGCCGGACGGGGCGCACCGGAGACGTAGGCGTCGACCGCAGCGGGCAGGACCTTACGGACGTCCTCGGTCTCGAAGAGCGGCATCGCGATGTCGAACATGGCGTCGTCGGTCCCCAGCGCACCGACCGCCTCCCAGGTCCGCAGGAGCGCCTTGTGGGCAGCATGAGCACGAGTCGGACCGGCGGCGAGACGAACCGCCAACGCGCGCGCCCGATCCTCCACCTCGTCATCAGGGACGACGTGGTTCACGATCCCCACCTCAGCCATCCGACGGGCGTCGACCTGCTCGGACGTCATCGCCCATTCGAGGGCCCGCGCGCGTCCCGCTCGGGCCGCGACTCGATAGACGCCGCCGAGCAGGGTGACGATTCCGATCGTCTGCTCCGAGTGCGCGAACCTCGCCGACTCGCCCGCGAAGATGACGTCGGTGCGCAGGGCCAGCTCGAAACCGCCGCCCGAGCACAGGCCGCGCACCGCGGAGATGACTGGCAGCGGGACGCGCTCCAACCGGTTGAACGCGGAGATGTAGCCCTCGAACTTGCCTCGGAGCTCGGCCAGCTCCATGTCCGGCCACGGCGTGATGTCGCCACCACAGCTGAAGTCGTCGCCCACCGAACGGAGCAGGATGGCCCTGGCGCCGTCGACATGAGCTCGGTCAATGGCCGCGAGAAGCTCCTCGCAGATCTGGTCGCCGATGCGGTTCTGCGGCGGGTTGTCCAGGACGAACTCTGCCACCGAGTCCTGGATCGAGTAGTGCAGGTGCGGCATGACTGGCTCCTTAGCGGGCGAGCGCCCTTCTGTGGGATGTCGGGTGTGCAGCACCACGGCCGCAACGGACTCCGCGCCATGGCGGCGCATCCTGTGACATTAGCAAACACGTTTTGCCTCTGTCGACACTCAGCGTCGACGAGGTTCGGGAGGCTGTTCCTTCAACGCATGCATATGGTATACACCTCTGTCATGAGCGACGCCCTCAAACCGGTCGTGACGCCGCTCGCGCCGACCGACTTCCTCACCCGTTCGGCCACCGTCCACGCGGACCGGACAGCCGTCGAGGCGGCGGGCAGCTCGCTCACCTACGCCGAGCTCGCGGGCCGCGCCGCCCGGGCCGCTGGAATGCTCGTCGACCTCGGCCTGCGGCCGGGCGGCCGGGTCTCGGTGCTGGCGCCGAACTCCCTGGCGATGCTGGAGGCGCATTTCGCCGTCCCCTGGGCGGGGGGCGTGCTGAACGCACTCAACACCCGCCTGAGCGCCGCGGAGCTGCGCTACATCCTCGAGCACGCCGGCACCAGCGTGTTGATCGTCGACAGGTCACTGAGGCGGCTTGCCGAAGAGGCCGCCAAGGAACTCGTCACTCCCCCCCTGCTCCTTGTCGCTGGAGACGACAGCGAGTACGAGCAGTTGGTCTCACAGGCGACGGAGCTCCGCACGGACGTACCCGACGAGACGGACATGATCGCGCTCAACTACACCAGCGGTACGACCGGACGGCCGAAAGGCGTCATGTACTCGCATCGCGGCGCCTACCTGCAGTCGATGGCGATGGTGATGCACCTCGGGGTCACCGCGCGGTCGTCGTACCTGTGGACACTGCCGATGTTCCACTGCAACGGGTGGACGTTCCCCTGGGCCATTACTGCCGCCGGCGGCCGTCACGTGCTGCTCGAGCGGCCCGACCCGGAGGCAATCTGGCAAGCACTGGAAGGCGGAGTCACGCACCTGTGCGCAGCGCCGACGGTCCTCAATCGACTGGCCGCGTTCGCCGAAGGGCGGCGACTGGAGCACGCGGTGACCGTCGCCACCGGCGGCGCGCCACCGTCTCCAGCGCTTCTTGGCACCCTCGGCGCTCTCGGCATCGAGGTGGTCCACGTCTACGGGCTCACCGAGACCCACGGGCCCGCCGCCATCTGCGACTGGCGCCCGGAGTGGGACACGCTCCCCGCCGAGGAGCGTGCCGGCCTCAAGGCGCGTCAGGGCGTAGCCAACGTCATCAGCCAGCCGCTGCGCGTCCGGGCATCCGGACGCGACGTGCCCGCAGACGGGACCACCGTCGGGGAGATCCAGTTCCGTGGGAACAACGTGATGCTCGGCTACTACAAGGACCCTGGGGCCACCGCGGCGGCGCACGACGGCGAGTGGTTCCGGACCGGCGACCTCGGAGTGCTGCACCAGGACGGATACGTGGAGATCCGCGACCGCGAGAAGGACGTGATCATCTCCGGAGGGGAGAACATCACCTCGATCGAGGTCGAGCAGGCCCTCGACTCCCATCCAGCCGTCCTCGAGTCCGCCGTTGTCGGTGTGCCAGATCCGGAATGGGGCGAGGCAGTCATCGCGCACGTCGCGCTGCGTCCGGGGGGCAGCGCCACGGAGGCCGAGCTCATCGCCCACGTCAAACAGCGCATCGCGAGATTCAAGGCGCCGCAGCGAGTCGTCTTCGGCGACCTCCCGAAGACCGCGACCGGAAAGATCCAGAAGTTCAAGCTTCGCGCTTGCGCGCAAGACGACGACTCGAGCGAGCCGAACGAGTCGGATCGTCAGCACGGAGAAACATAGGCGAAATGGTTTAGGCGCTGTCATCCGGTAGGCTGGACGCATGACCTGGACGGCAACATCGCGATACGGGCTGGACGTGGCCCCCGACGGACTTGCACTCGTGCACGACTTCCTCAGCACCGGTTCCGCCGGTCGCCCCCGCCAACCGGACCTGCTCTCCGACCCTTCACTGGCGACGGAGTGGCTGAGCGACGCGCTGACCGCGTGGGCTCGACAGTGGAGCGCCCCGGTCCTCGACGAGGTCGACCTCGGCACGCTCACCGACCGGGATCTGACCATCCTGCGACGGGTGCGCGATGAGCTGATCGGATCCCTTCGCACGCATCTCGACGGGGGCGACACGGTGGCTGACAACGGCGCACGCGCCGGCCTCGCCGATCTGCAAGTAGGCGTGGAAGCTCGATTCGAGCCCGACGGCACGGTGTACTTCAAGCCGAAGGGCCGCGGCTGGAGAATGCTGCTCGGGCCGGTTGCACTCGAGATCGGGCGCGCCCAGGACGCCGGGGCGTGGACACGCCTCAAGAGCTGCAAGAACGACCGGTGCCGCGGAGTCTTCTACGACCGGTCGCGCAACAACAGCGGCGTCTGGCACGACGTACGGACATGCGGCAACGCGGCCAACCTTCGCGCATCGCGTGCGCGGCGCCGCGCCACTGGGCAGGCAGGCACCGAGTCACAGGCGAGTTAGCCGCGAGGTGCTACTCGACCACCGATCCGGACGCCGACCATGACGCTTGGTCCACCGGCGAGAAGTCCTCATCGAGCACGTCGAGCCGCTTCATGCGGCTGCCCGAGTGGCCCAGCAGCAGGTCGTCCTGCAGCGGCGTCGTGAACACAGTGTTCACCAGCGTGTACTCGGCGGCGAGCCGTCCGACGACCGGCAGCGCCGCGGTGTCGACCCGGTAGCCGCCGTCACGGTCCAGGCAGACGTCGTCGCGGATGTGAAACCGTCGCACCTCGCCCCACACGACAAAGTCGGTCTCGCCCACGGGGATCATCCGTTCCACGGTGCACTCGAAGGAGACGGGTGCCGACGCCACGCGGGGAACGCTGATCACCTCGCACGGGGCCTTCTCGAGACCCAGCGCGTCGAACTCGTCGACGTCGGGCGGGAACTCGAAGGCGCTGCGGTGGGCGGCGTGCGAGTTCGGCAGCGTCACCAGGTTCGTGGCGAACTCGCCGGTCTCGCGCATGTTCAGCAGCGTGTCCTTCAGGGTCCCGTCGGAGCGAGGCTGCATGGACAGGGAGACCATGGGCGGCTTGCGCCCAACTGCTGTGAAGAAGGAGATCGGCGCCAGGTTGGCGACCCCGGAGGTGGATTGAGTGCTCACCCACCCGATGGCCCGCGGCACGATCGTGCCAATCAAGAGCTTGTAGCCGGCTTCGGCGTCCAGATCGGACGCATCGATGATCATCAGGTCTCGCCTCACAGTCGGATTGGCTTGCAGTGAGACGCAACTGTATAGCAGACACCTCTGTCGTCAAGATCGCTTCGCGCCCACGTTGCCGCAATCTGGGGCAAAGTTTCAGATCCCGCTTGTGTGACGCAGGCAACGAGCGTACGGTTCAGTCAATCCCGAGGAGGAACCGTGACTACTGAGCTGCCCGACCGACCCCTTGTCGTCCTGATCCACGGATATCTCGACAACCCGACGGTGTGGCGCGACGTCGCGCCGGCCCTGGAGGCCGAAGGCTTCCGCACGATCGCCCCTGCGCTCCTGGCCGATGACGACGAGCTGACACTCGACAAGTTCGCCGCGACGGTGGTCGCGGCCACCACCGCGGCACTGGACGAAGACAGCTCCGACGGGGTCGTGCTCGTGGGACAGAGCATGGGCGCGCAGGTGGCCGAGCTGTCGGCCCGCGCTCTCGGCGACGGCGTGCGAGCCCTGGTGCTCGTTGCTCCCGTCCCGCTGGGAGGGCTGGCCCTCCCCGACGAGGTGGCGGGGCCCCTGCGAGGCTGCGGTGGGAACGCAGAGATCCAGCGGGCGTTGCGCACCCAACTGTCCGTCGCCCTCAGCACCGATGGTCTGGAGCACCTTGTCCGGATCGGAGTCGACGTACCGAGCGAGCGTGTCGAAGGCTGGTTCGATGCATGGGCGGCGGGCGACCCCGGCGCCGCCGGACAGGCTCCGCCGACCGTGCCGACCCTGGTGCTCTCCGGCGCCGACGACCCGTTCGTCAACAAGGACATCCTCGGACTGATCGAGTCACGCTTCGCGGACGCGGTCCAGAGCAACCTGCCCGGCGTCGGTCACTGGCCGCACGTCGAAGCGCCGGACGCGGTGGCAGCCGAGCTCGTCTCCTTCCTGGACAGCGTGCTCGCCGCGGGTGAGGGCGGAGCCGGTGACGTCACCGAAGCGGCCTGGACCGGCGCCTTCGAGGAGAAGCGGGACGACTCGTTCGCGGCGACCCTCGCGGTGGACGTGGTCCTGCATGCGTCCGTGCTGTACCGCCCCGTCGTCGGGCGCGACGACGTCTCGTTCGTGATGGGCGAAGCCAGCCAGATCTACCAGGACCTCCAGTTCGTGCACCAGGCCCAGAGCGGCCATCTCACCTTCCTCGAGTGGCACGCGACCACCCACTCCGGCATTGCGCTCGAAGGCGTCACCGTGCTGGAACGCGACGACACGGGACTGATCGCGCGCGTCGCGATCCACCACCGCCCGCTTGAAGCAGCACTGGCGTTCTCTGCCGAGCTGCGCGAGCGCACGATGACCGGCATCGGCGACGGCTACCTGTGGAGTGGCACGGCCCGGCCCTGAACGAGCCTCCTTCAGACCACCAGCCCCATCGAACGAGGAATCTCCTGTGCCCCTTGAAGACGAACGCGGCCCCTTCGATGTGATCGTCGAACGCGGCGCCGTCATGCTGACCAGGGATGGCAAGCGGCTCTACGCCGACGTCTACCAACCACGTGGCGTGGCGAAGTTCCCGACCCTGCTTCGCAGGACGCCGTACGGCAGGACCCAGAACGACCTCGCCGAGGCCTTCAACGAAGCCCACTTCTTCGCCTCCCACGGGTATCTCGTCGTGGTGCAGGACACCCGCGGACGTCATGGCTCCGAAGGCGTCTGGCATCCCTTCGTCTACGAGGCGCGCGACGGGTACGACGCCGTCGAGTGGGCCGCCTCACTCCCCCAGTCCAACGGGCGGGTCGGGATGTTCGGCCAGTCCTATGGAGCCCTCTCGCAGTACCTCGCTGCCAGCCAGCGTCCACCGCACCTCGTCACGGCGGTACCCGTCTCGGCGTACCTGGGCGCGTTCGAGAACTACTGGTACAACCGGGGCGCTCTCGAGCTGAGCTGGACGCTCAGCTACTTCATGAACATGGCCACCGACGTGCTCACCAAGCTCGGGGACACACGTCGTCTGGCCGAGCTCGAGAAGATGAAGAGTGACCCGGACGTCCGGTTCGCGCCCCTCACCGACGAGGCGCTGCGTCACCTGCCGTTGACGGACTGGATCGACAGGTTCGGAGCTGGAGCGCCCTTCCTCGCCGACATCCTCCACCACGACAAGGACGACGCCTACTGGTGGGCGGTGGACCTTCGGCGGCAACTGCACAACATCGACGTGCCAATGCTGCACGTGGGCTCGTGGTACGACATCGCCAACGGGGACACACCCCAGTACTTCCGCGGGATCAGCGAGCACGCCATGTCCGTGACGGCGCGGGAGAACCAGGCGCTCCTCATGGGTCCCTGGTCCCACCTGCTGCCGTTCAGCCAACCCACCTCGGGCGGCACGGGAGACATCGATTTCGGACCCGAGGCCGCCTTCCCCTTGCTGCAGACGCAGCTCGAGTGGTTCCACCACTACGTCCGCGATGGAGGCACCGCTCTTCCGCGTCCCCCGGTGAGCCTCTTCGTCATGGGTGACAACACGTGGCGCCACGAGGAAGCGTGGCCGCTCGAGCGGGCGCGGACCACGTCCTGGTACCTCCACAGCAACGGCGACGCCAACGGCGCCGAGGGCGGAGGAACCCTGGAGCTCGGTCGGGCGGAGGAAGCCCAGGCGCCCGACACCTACGTCTACGACCCGGAGGACCCCGTACCTTCCGCCGGGGGTCGGTACGTCGGTGGCGGCGTGCGCGACCAGCGCGTGAAGGCGGGACGCCAGGACGTCCTGCACTACACCTCCGCTCCGCTGCCCGAGGACCTCGAGATCACCGGACCGTTGCAGCTCGAACTGCACGCGTCGACCGACGCGGTCGACACCGACTTCGTCGCGATCCTGTGCGACGTGCGACCCGACGGATTCGTTCAGAACCTCGCCGAAGGACTCGTGCGTGGCCGCTTTCGCGACAGTTACGACGAGCCGGCCCTGCTGGTTCCCGGTGAGGTCTACCAGTTCACGATCGAGCTGGGGAACATCAGTCATGTCCTCAAGGCGGGGCATGCTCTGCAACTACTCGTGACCTCCAGCGACTTTCCCCGCTGGGACCGCAACACCAATACCGGCGACCGTCCGGCGGTGGCGGCGCGCACGCAAAGGGCCCAGCAGACCATCCTGCACGACAGAACCCATGCCTCTCGCGTTGTCCTCCCGGTGGTTCCGGGCGCACGCAGCGGCTCGGACGCGCGAACGGGTACCAGTGCGTCACATCCGGCGTCTCCCCACCCTCAGGAAACGGACTGACAGATGAAGCTCTCCTGCGTTTTCGCTCCCACGATGGACACCCCAGACCACATCGCCATCGCCGAGAATCTCGGGTACGAGAGAGCGTGGATCTTTGACACGCCACAGCAGAGCCCCGATGTCTTCATGACGTTGGCGCGCGCTGCCGAGCGGACGACCCGAATCGGCCTCGGCCCCGGCGTTCTGGTGCCGAGCCTTCGCCATCCCATGTCGGCAGCCGCGGCAACCGCGACGCTCGCCACGCTTGCGCCGGGACGTGTTGCCGTCGCCTTCGGGACCGGGTTCACCGGCCGCAGGGCAATGGGCCAGAACGCGCTGCCCTGGGACTTCGTGTCGCGCTACATCGTCGCCTACCGCGGTCTCATCAAGGGTGAGATCGTCGAGTGGGAGGGTGCCAAGATGCGCATGTTCGATGCCCCGGATGACCTTGCGCATGCGGCCTGCGACGTACCCGTCCTGCTGTCGGCCATGGGGCCGAAGGGCTTTGACATCGCTCGATCACTGGAGCTCGATGGCCTGATGTCCTTCGGGAACGCTGTTCCGGGCATGGCGGACTTCGACTGGAGCGTCGTCCAGGTCGGCGGGACCGTGCTCGCTGACGGCGAGGACCTCGGTTCCGAGCACGTGCGCTCGGCAGCGGGAGGCGCCTGGGCGATCAGCTACCACGCCGTCCACGACTTTCAGGGTGGTCTCGGCGCCGTGCGCGCTGCGTTGCCCGGCGGGGACGCGTGGGCCGACGTGATCGAGAAGACCCCCGAGAAGGACCGGCACTTCGCCATTCATGACGGTCACCTGATGCACCTCAACGAGGCCGATCACGCCGCCTGGGATGCAGGCGGGAGCGCGATCATCAGGGACGTGACGTTCACGGGTGACGCCGGAGCCCTCCGAGCGCAGGTCGAGGACCTCGCCGGGCAAGGCGTCACCGAACTCGGGATCATGTCGTCTGGGTCCGATGTCCCGGGTGAGCTCGAGGCCTTCGCCAAAGCGCTCGGATGAGGTCTCCACGCCTGGCTCGACCCGCGGCGGCCGGGCCGTGAACATCCACGTGCCACGCGGTCAAGCGGGGTCAAGCTCGATGTGACGACGTCTCGTCGGAGACATCGCACATCGAGGCCCATGCGCTCTCGGGTCATCCAGAGCAACCACAGAACGCCGGACCAGGTGGAACTACGGCGAACCCTGGCACTTCAGCATTCGCCGCTCTCCTCACTCGGGAGGCATGGTCGCCTGGAGCCACGAGTTCGCTCCCTGGAAGGCGGTCCTCGCCTGCCGGAACGCATTCAGGTCATGTCCCAGACCAGGCACGAGGACCGAAGTGACCGACGGCGCGTCGGGGAAGTAGGCGCGTTCCTGCGCGACGACGCGCGCGTCCGAGGAACAGTCGGTCCCCAGGTCAAGGAGGGACTGGCTGCAGAAGATGCCGTCCAACGTGCCGTTCACGAGCAGCACTGGCACGTCAATCTCGAGGCGGGTCGACAAGACCACGGGGAGGCTGGCGATCTCCTCGACGGTGTAGGTGCCCTTGGTCGCTTCGTCGCGCTCGATGATGCGCGAGTCAACGTCCGTGCCGGGCGCATAGAAGAGGCGGCGATGCGTGCCGGGGCGGGGCGTCTGGTAGCCGGGATCCAGCAGGGTCCCAGCGAACTGCGCGTCGAGGACCGCCGGGTACGAACTAGCGGCGATGTTGAGCATCGCATCGACATTCATCTTGTGGCTGAAGCCTGTGAGGATCACGGCGTCGACATCCCGGAAGCGGGAGACCTCGATCATGCTGATGAGGCTGCCTCCAGAGTGACCCACCAGCGCGACCTCCGAGAACACGACCCGGTGGCCGCCTGGGGCTGGCACGTCACCTGCACGGAGGGCCTGGACCAGGTTGTGGAGAGCGGTCGAGTTCGACGTGATGTCCACGAAGGCGCTCAGTGGGTGGCTGCTGCGACCGCTGCCGAGCCGGTCGATCGCAACCGTCGCGTAGCCGGCGCGGGTGGCGTGATACTCCCACGAGTATGTGTTGGCGCCAGGGTCTGCGGGATCTGCGATGTTCCAGTAGCGGTGGTCGTAGGTGATCCCGTGGACAAGCACCTGAACGCCCCGCGGAACCCTGCCCGCCGGAAGGCAGAGCTTCACCCAGAGGTACTGGCCGCTCACCTCCTGATCGAACGTCAGGCCCAGACCTCTGCCAGGCGTGACCACAATGCCCGGCTGAAGATCGACCGGGATCCGGCTGGTCTCGCACACACGGTCGTTGTTGGGAGCCGTTGATGATGCGACGACGACGGGGTCGCTTGCAGGTCCAGCGTGCGCCGGCTCCCACGCCGTCGCGGGAGCGGCACACGCAAGCGCCATCGCACCAACCATCCACGTCAGGCGGGAGCGCCGCCCGGAAACTCGCGCCCTCATCATCGGTCGCACCTGCCCATCTGTCGTCACCAACGGAAGACTGAACCGTATCGATGTTGCTTGCGTCACACAAGAGGCCGCCATGCTCGGATGGCCAACTTCGCCGCAAATCCTTGACGACAGAGGCAAATAGCATACAGTTCAGTCTCAAGTGCTGTCGATCACATCGGGGTCCTCGGCGTCATCGAACCCGCAGGTATCCGAATCCGGAGTAGACGCGGCCAACCCACAGGGCTGCCGCAGCACTTCATGTCGAAGGGAAAACAATGCGTTCCATCAAGTTCCACGCTGCGCCCTCCATCACGCTCCTCGCGGCTCTCGTCGCGGTGAGCGGTGCATTCGCCGGGGCCGCTCAAGCCCTTCCGGGGACGCAAAGCAAGCTCACCCCCGTCGGCGGCGGCAGCGGCGGCGGGACGATCGGGATCTCGCCCACCGCACACGACGTCGTCGGGCCCGACACCTTCGACGGCCAGGGGACGGTCAACGTGCACGGCCTCGCACCCAACACGGGCTACAAGATCCTGCGCTGGGTCGACCTCAACCCGGACGGGGTCTGCACGGGCACAACGGCATTGCCGTTCCCGGGCGACCCGACCCTGACGACCTCGAACGGCGGCGCGGGCGCGCTGCACTTCCAGATCAGCCGCGGCGCACCGTTCGTCGACGGCCTGCGCTACGACGTCATCGCTCGTGTCGTCGACCTCGCTGGCAACACAGTCCTCGAAAGCGATTGCCTCCCCTCCGTGGTGAAGTAGCCGTGCATCGCCCGCTCGTTCGTGGGGCGGGCACCCCGAGACCTATCTCGATGGACGCCTTTGTGAAAGGGAAGCAATCCATGACGACATTCCTTCTCCTCCACGGCGGGTTTCACGGCGCCTGGTGCTGGCGTCGCGTCATCGAGCACCTCCCGGCCCGAGACGTGGTCCATGCGCCGACATTCACAGGTCTCGCCGAACGGTCGCATCTCGATGCGCCCGGGATCGGTCTGGACGTCTACGTGGCCGACGTGTTGAACCTGATCCGCTGGGAAGAGCTCGACGACATCGTCCTGGTCGCGCACTCGTTCGGAGGGATCGTCGCCACCGCCGTTGCGGACGCCGTGCCGGAGCGAATTCGATCGCTGATCTACCTTGACGCCTTCATTCCCCAAGACGGCCAGTCACTCGAAGACCTCGGCTGGCCGCCTGCCGAGCCCGGCGTGACTCCCGTGCCGCCGCCGCCTGCTGCGATGTTCGGCCTGCTGGGTCCGGACGGCGAGTGGGTCGACCGCCAGCTCACCCCCCAGGCCGCGAGGACGGCGACCGACAAGGTCGTCCTCACCGGCGCCCACGAGGCTGTGGACCGCACGTACGTTTTCGCCACAGGCTGGGGCAGCCTGCCGCACTTCCTGACCAACCGAGACCTGGCCCGAGCGTCCGATGACTGGAGAGCGTACGACGTCGACGGCAGTCACGAACTCATGATCGACCGGCCGGCCGAGGTCGCCAAGATCCTGGTCGAGACCGCGGAACGAACGCGGGGCGCCCGTCGCGTGAGCTGAGCGGCGCGCCTCGGCGGAACCCTTTCGTTTGACACGTCAACTGGCCCATACATCGACCAGCCAACGCCGGTCACGGGTGAGGTTCTGCATCCACTCCGCGGCCCGGTCGGGCGTGACACCGTGCATTGCGCTGCGCAACTCGAGGAGCGTTGCCCGGACGCCCTCAGCCATCGCCGTCCCTCCGCAGACAAAGGCGATTCCTCCCCGGTCGAGCAGATCCATGACCGATCCACCCTCCTGCCGCACGAGGTCCTGCACGTACCCGCGGTCCAGGTCGGTGGCACGCGAGTAGGCACGGAAGATCTCGATGTCCGCTGCTGCCGCGAGCTCGTCGAGTTCGCCCAGGTAGAGCTCATCCGATTCCGGATGGCGACACCCGAAGAACAAGAGACCGGGGGCGAGGGCCACTCCCGCTTCCTTGGCGGCTGCCCGCTCCTGCAGAAACCCACGGAAGGGAGCAAGGCCGGTACCCGAGGCGATCATCAGGACCGGGCGGCTCGGGTCGCTGGGCAGCCGGAAGGCACTCGACGTGTCCCGGACGAAGGCGTGTACGACGTCACCTGCCTGCTGCTCGGCCAGGTGGTTGGAGCAGACGCCGTAGAACGTGCCGTTTCCCGAACGCGCTTCGTCGATCAGCGATCCCACCGTGATGGAGCACCTGTCCGGCTGCACCCTCGCCGAGGACGAGATTGAGTAGTACCGCGGCGTGAGGGGGCCCAGAAGCTCCAGGTAGACCGCAAACGGGAGACGGCAGGCGGGATGGAGCTCCAGCAGGTCGAGAACCGAGAGTCGCCGACCCAGTACCTGGTCGCGGTACGTGTCGCCGTCGAGGAGACCCTGGAGTTGCTGACGCGTCTCCGAATCCTCTGTGTGGTTCACGAGGCATGTCACGTGACGGCGGCCCGCGACGCCTTGAAGCTCCACGAAGTCGCTGAGCAGCTCCCCGACAGTCACCCTCTGCCCCACCGGCAGGAAGGTGCTCAACCCGTTGTCCGCATCGAGCCGGACCCAGGTGTCGAGGTCAAGGGAGAAACGATCGGCCACCCGAGCAGTGAGGGCCGTGCTGTTGCGCGCGATGACCCCGAGATGGTCGCCAGCCTCGTACGACAGGTCAGCCGGCAGTTCGAGCTCGATGTGGTGGACCGGACGGGTCAGGAACGGGCCGTCGGGCCGAGTCAGTTCGCGGACCTCAAGAACTCTCATGGGCCGTGCGTTCATTGACTGCACGAACGGATTGGCGAGGTCGCTGGGGAGGAACTCGATGCGGAGTCCGGAGACGGTCGAGGGCGCGACCTCGCTCAGATCGATGTCGAACACTCGGGCGACGTCCGGCCACAATGCCGCGTCCCACGCCTGGAGGTCGCCGTCGAAGTCATCGGCGACGTCGCCCTCACCGCGAGGGTGAACCCGCGTCGCGCCCAGCTCAACCAACCGGTCGTCGATCAGGCGAGGGAAGTCCTGGAAGGTGGGCGCCCACTCATGATTTCCGCAGCCGAAGACGCTGAACCTGACGCCGGAGAGATCGGGCGAACTCGCGGTGATCCACTCGGCGAAGCGCACCGCATTGTCGGGCGGGGTGCCGTTGTACGTCGCGGTGGCGATCATGACGACACCCTCGGTGGGCAGGGCCTCCACAGCCTCGTCCAAGGCAGCAGTGCGAACCTCGAATCCGCGTCGACGCCCGGCAGCGGCGAGGTCGCTCGCGACGTCCTCAGCGGTTCCGAAGTTCGAGCCGTAGAGCACCAGCATCGGCGTCCCGTGCTCCGGCACTGCGACGTCGACGGGCAGTCCTTGACTCTCACCTGCACCGACGGAACTCGCCGGGTCCACGTTCGGCGCCGCCAGCGGTCCGCGCTTCGACGCAGGTGTGAAGCGAACGGGCAGGTACTTGATCCCGTTCATGAAACTGGACTGCATGTGCCGTGCATCGCCGCTCACATCGATGTCCGGGAGTCTCGTGAACAGTTCCTTGAGCACGGTGTGCACCTGGAGACGAGCAAGGTTGGCACCGAGGCAGTAGTGCGTGCCGTCCCCGAAGGAGATGTGCGGGTTCGGGTCGCGAGTGATGTCGAAGCGATCTGGCTCGTCGAACACGGCCTCATCGCGGTTGGCCGATGCGTAGTTGATGACGACCCGGTCATTCTCGGCAACCTGCTGACCCGCGAGCTCCAGGTCCCTGGTGGCGGTCCGGCGAAACTGGATGACCGACGGATTGAAGCGCAGCACCTCCTCGACCGCGCCGGGCAACAACGACAGGTCGTCCCTGAGGAGCTGCAGTTGGTCCGGGTGCTGCGAGAGCGTCAGCATCGTGTTCGCCAGGAGATTGCGGGTCGTGTCGTTCCCGGCGATCACGAGGAGCTGGAAGAACCTGTCCAGTTCGCCGTCCGACAGGTACTCACCGTCGACCTCGGCGTTGACGACCGTGCTCCAGAGATCAGCGGTCGGATTCGTACGCCGCTGCGTCGTGGCCGCGCGGCAGTACGCGAACATCTCGGTGAACGCCGACAGGAAGGCCTGCGGGTCCGCCCCATACTCAGGGTCGTCGATTCCCACGAGGCGATTGGTCCAGCTGTACAGCAGCTTGCGATCCTCTGGCGGAATCCCGAGGACGTCAGCCAGCACGAGGAGCGGCATTTCTGCCGCAACGGTCGCAAGGTAGTCGGTCTCCCCTGCTTCACAGATGGCATCAACCACTTCGCGCGCGTGCCGCTGGATGGCGTCGAACAACTGCGCTCGGATCGTCTTGGGCGTGAACGCACGATTGACGATCTTTCGCAGCGCGGTGTGCTCGGGCGGATCCATGTTCAGCATCATGCGGCGCAACACGGCAATGTCACTGGGTCGCTGGTCACGAAGGAAGCTGGTGCCCCGCCAGGACGAGTAGTCCTGGGGGTGCCGTGACACGTGACTCACCTCGGCGTGCCGCAGCACGAGCCAGTATCCGCGCCCTCCTGCGAAAGAGGCCGTCGCCGGTTCCTCCACCCACACCACCGCGTGCTCGCGACGCAGGTCGCGGTACAGGTCGTGAGGGATCCCGCTTCCATAGAGGGACGGGGTCAGGACGTCGTGCAACGCGGCGGTCACGAGTGCGGATCCTTCATGACCGAAGGCTAGTGACCGTACGCACGGTCAGTCAACTATTGTGTCAGTCGTCACGAACCCTTACAGTGGCGTCACATTGACCGCACGTACAGTCAGGAGCACAGGGAACATGACCGCTACTCCCCCCGCCATCTTCGACATCATTGAGCGAGCCGTGGCAGCGTCGCCGGACCGCACCGCACTTGTCTTCGGGGAGCAGACGTGGACCTGGCGCCAGCTGCACGACCGGATCCTTCGCCTCGCTGGCGCCCTTCGCACCGAGGGCATCGGGCCGGGAGACCGCATCGCTTTCCTCGACAAGAACCACCCCGCCTGTCTCGAGACGACGTTCGCCGCGTCGCTGCTCGGTGCCGCGCACGCGGTCGTCAACTTCCGGCTCTCGGCCGAGGAGCTGGTGTACCTCATCAACGACTCGACGGCAGAGGTACTCATCGTTGGTGCCGAATTCGCTGGCACCGTTGATTCGATCCGCGCCGAACTCCCCAACCTTCGACGCATCGTGATCCTCGGGGGAGACCAGGACGAATATGAATCGCTCGTTGCCTGCGGCAGCCCGCTGCAGGATCGCCACCCGTCAGAGCCCAGCGATTGCTTCCTCCAGCTCTACACGTCCGGCACGACTGGCCGGCCGAAGGGCGCGATGCTGACACAGAGCAGCCTCGCGGCGCACAACGAAGCCCTTCTGCCTGCCTATGGGATGGACGAGTCGACGGTCAACCTGGTCGCGATGCCCATGTTCCACGTCGGCGGTACCTGCTGGGCACTCGGCGGAATGTGCGCCGGGGGACGCACAGTCATCGCACGTGAGGTCATACCCGCCGACATCCTCAAGCTCGTGGTTGATGCCAACATCACCCACGCGTTCTTCGTGCCTGCCGTCATCCAGATGCTCCTCGCACAGGAGGGCGTTGCCGAGGCCACCAAGGGCCTGGAAGTCATTGGGTACGGCGGCTCGCCCATGCCGGGCCCCCTGATGGACGCAACCCTGAACGCATTGAGCACACCCCTCTACTCCGTCTACGGCATGACGGAGATGTCCGGCGTCTTCTGCGTGCTCGGCCCCGAAGAGCACCGAGACCTCGATCGTCAGCACCTTCGCGCATCCGCCGGGCGCCCCCTGACCGGCAACGAGGTACGCGTCGTCGACCCCAGCACGGGCAGCGACGTTCCGGTCGGCAAGGTCGGAGAGTTCTGGGTCAAGTCTGCGCAAACGATGGCCGGCTACTGGAACAAGCCGGAGGCAACCGATGAGGCCTTCGTCGATGGCTGGCTCCGGACTGGCGATGCCGGACGAATGGACCAGGACGGCTACCTGTTCATCGAGGATCGCGTCAAGGACATGGTGATCACCGGCGGCGAAAACGTGTACCCCGCGGAGGTCGAGCGAGTTCTGATCGAACATCCCGACATCGCAGAGGTGGCAGTCATCGGCGTACCGAGCGAGAAGTGGGGCGAGACCGTGCACGCGGTGATCACACCCCGAGGCTCGTCGACACCGGACGCGGCGGCACTCATCGCCTTTGCGCGCGAGCGCCTTGCGCACTACAAGTGCCCGACCGGCATCACGTTCGTCACCGAGCTGCCGCGAAACCCGACGGGCAAGGTCCTCAAGCGAGAACTCAAGTCGCTCGTTGCATGACCGGATGTGCGGTCAGTGGCGGTAGACTCCTGCACACAAGCATGAACCGTGCGACAAACAGAGGGGTACTTCTCGTGGTCAGTGGCGCAGGTCGATACAACGACATTCTAGACACTTTCACCCGCCACATCGCCGAGATCGGCTACGACGGGGTGAACTTCGGCCTCGTCGCCAACGAGCTCGGCGTCTCCAAGGGGACGATCGTTCACCACTTCGGCAGCAAGGACCGCATCCTTGCCGCCCTCCACGAGTCGTACATGACACGACGACTGGCGGAGCTGGACTACATCCTTGCCGAGCTCGACGACCCCGTCGAGCAGGTGGCAGCCGCCCTCCACGCGTTCCTGCTCTACCACGAGGTCGACCGGGCCGCGACGGTCGCGTTCCAGCGCGAGGTGGTCCGCCTCGCCGGCCAGGAATCCATGGCCAAGGGCGCCGACCTTCGCCAGACGTACTTCACCCGATTCCGCGACGTGATCCAGTCCGGGATCGACAGTGGCCAGTTCCGTGAGGTCGACCCCACGGTGGACGCCTTGCTGCTGTTCGGCTCGGCGCAGTGGGCATGGACGTGGTTCCATCCCGACGGGGAGCGTCCCATCGAGGCAATCTGCAGCGCGTTCGTGGACCTCGCCCTCGGGAGCCTGTTGATCAACCGCAGGCGATTGCCCCAGCTCAGCGACGCACAGGGGAAGGCCGCGCGAACGGTGCGCGCCGCGATCGCAGCTGTCGCCGAGGACGCGGCCTCTACCGTCGCCTGACAGTCCCGCTCCACCCAGCAGCGCGTCTCGAGCTCCCCGGGGTGTCATTCGACACTCCGGGGAGCTCCCTTGCGTGGTGGCGTTGTGTGGGCTTCCACGGTACGATTGACCGTACGCACGGTCAATCACAGGAGTCCGGATGCAAGCTCAGAGCGCGGTGCTACGTGAACGCCGTGGACACTTCCGATTGGAAGACGTCGCCCTCGCCAGCCCCGGTCCCGACGAAGTCCTCGTCAAGATCGCAGGCTCTGGGTTCTGCCACACCGACCTCCTCCCCCGACACGACGGTTTCATGGCGGCGCCACCGCTGATCCTGGGCCATGAAGGGTCCGGAGTCGTCGTCATGAAGGGCCACGCGGTGGTCGACGTGGCCGTCGGCGACTCGGTCGTTCTCTCCTTCGATCACTGCGGGAAGTGCACCGCCTGCGGCGAGGGCCATCCGGCGTACTGTCGCTCCTTCTGGGGACGCAACATGGTCGGCCGCTCGAGAACCGGGGAGCAGCGCGCGCTCGACAGCACCGGGTCACCGATCGGTGCCCACTGGTTCGGCCAGTCGTCGTTCTCGACGCATGCCCTCGTCGCTGCCCGCAACGCCGTGCCGGTCCCGAAGGACCTTCCACTCGAGCTGATGGGCCCGCTCGGCTGTGGCGTACTCACCGGCGTCGGATCCATGTTCAATGTCCTGCACGTAGGTGCCGGTTCCCACACCGCTGTGTTCGGAGCGGGTGCAGTGGGGCTGTCCGCCGTCATGGCCGCTTTCGCAGCCGACGCCGAGCGGATCATCGCTGTTGATCTCCACCGAGGTCGTCTCGATCTCGCTCTGGAGCTGGGAGCCACCGACGTGGTCCACGCGGTTGGCCTCTCGAACGCCGAGGTGAGTGAGCGGGTCATCGAACTCTCTGGGGGCGGCACCCACACCGCGCTGGACACCACCGGCGTCATGCCGGTCATCTCCGCTGGCGTCGCTGCGCTTCGTCCTCGCGGCGTTCTCGGCATGGTGTCTGCCGTCGGTGCCGACTTCGTCCTTCCGGGCGATGCCCTCGCGATGGGGAAGACCGTGACCGGCATCTTGGAAGGCGATGCCCTTCCGAGAGTACTCATTCCCCAACTCATCGAGATGTGGAGAGCAGGTCAGCTCCCGTTCGATCGGATGATCCGCACCTACGACCTCAGTGACATCAACCAGGCCGAAGCCGACATGGCCAGCGGCAAGGCAATCAAACCCATCCTCATTCCGGGAGATTCCGCATGAGCGCCATCATCGAAGAACGCAGTCACCTCTACATCGACGGGCGCTGGCAACCCTCGAGCGACCCTGCGATGACCAACATCATCTCCCCTGCCACCGAGCAGGTCTTCGGGGCGGCGCCGACCGGCACCGCTTTGGATGTTGACCAGGCCGTCGGCGCGGCTCGGCGGGCGTTGCAAGCGGGTTCCTGGGCTGGAACTGCTGGCTCCGAACGGGCCGCCTGGATGCGTGCTCTGGCAGACGAGCTCGCAAAGCGGGGCGACGAGACCGCCCATCTGGTCAGTGGAGAAAACGGAATGCCGATCAGCCTCGCCCGCGTGGCAGAAGGCCAGGGGCCGGCGGCGACGCTCCGCTACTACGCCGACCTGGCCGAGCAAACGCCCATCGAGGAGGCCCGGGTCAGTGCCCGGCCGGGCCGGGTGACCGTGGTGCGCAGGGACCCCGTCGGAGTCGTCGCGATCGTGGTTCCCTGGAACTTTCCGCAGTCGCTGACCATGTTCAAGCTTGCCCCGGCCCTCGCCGCGGGCTGCACGGTGGTCATCAAGCCGGCGCCTGAAACGGCCGTCGACGCGTTCGCCATCGCGGATGCAGCCGAGGCATGCGGTTTTCCGCCGGGCGTGATCAATGTGATCGCGGGAGGACGGGACGTGGGCGCCCACCTCGTGTCACACCCTGGCGTGAACAAGGTCGCCTTCACCGGTTCGACGGCAGCGGGCCGCGCGATCGGCGAGATCTGCGGCCGCCTGCTCCGCCCGGTCACCCTCGAGTTGGGAGGCAAGAGCGCCGCAATCGTGCTGGACGACGCTGACCTCGAGCAGACCGTTCGAGGTCTGTCCTGGGTCAGCCTGCTCAACAACGGGCAGACCTGCTACCTGAACAGCCGCATTCTGGCTCCGCGGTCGCGCTACGCCGACGTCGTGGGCGCAGTCGCCGATCTGGCCACCTCCCTCAAGGTCGGCGACCCCGCCGACCCGACGACACGGGTCGGCCCCTTGGTCACGAGCGCGCAGCGCGCACGCGTCGAGGAGTTCATCGCGGCTGGCCGCTTCGAGGGCGCTCGAGTGGTGGCCGGGGGTGGGCGTCCTGAAGACCTGCCCGTCGGCTGGTACGTCCAACCAACCGTCCTCGCCGATCTTGATCCACGATCGACGCCGGCCCGGGAAGAGATCTTCGGTCCGGTCCTGTGCGTCCTGCCCTACGACGACATCGACGACGCCGTTCGACTGGCCAACGACTCCGAGTACGGGTTGGGAGGAACCGTCTGGACGCGCGATCAGGAACGCGGACTCGACGTTGCCCGCAGGGTCGAGACCGGAGCCATCGGCGTCAACTTCTTCGACCTCGACCTGGGCGCTCCTTTCGGAGGCGTCAAGTCGTCCGGCGTGGGGCGCGAGCTCGGACCCGAAGGTCTCGACGCCTACGTAACGCTCAAGTCGATCTACCTGAACACCACGACGAAGGAGGAACAAGCATGAAGATCGGAATCTCTGTCGGCTACTGGGGTGCCGGACCTCCGGAGGACGTCGAACGACGCCTGGCCGAAGCCGAAGAGGTCGGCGTCGACAGCATGTGGACCGCTGAAGCCTACGGGTCGGATGCCATCTCGCCACTCGCGTGGTGGGGCGCCGGAACGAAGCGTCTGAAGCTCGGCACCGCGGTCACGCAGATCTCCGCCCGCACACCCACCGCCATGGCGATGGCAGCGCAGACCGTGGACCACCTCAGCGGCGGGCGCATGCTGGTCGGCCTGGGTGCATCGGGCCCACAGGTCGTCGAGGGCTGGTACGGCACGCCGTACCCGAGGCCCCTCGAGCGCACCCGTGAGTACGTACAGATCATGCGCCAGGTGTGGGAGCGCGAAGCCCCGGTGGAGTTCTCCGGGCGGCACTACCAGCTCCCCTACACGGGCGCAGACGGCACCGGGCTCGGCAAGCCGCTTCGGTCCACCGTGCACCCGTATCGCAGCGACATCCCGGTGTACCTCGGCGCGGAAGGCCCGAAGAACGTGGCGCTGGCAGCCGAGATCGCCGACGGCTGGCTGCCCCTGTGGTTCTCCCCCAAGTCCGACGCCTTCTATCGATCGGCGCTGGCCGAGGGCTTCGGCGTGCCCGGCGCACGGCGCACGGCCGAGACCTTCGACGTCGCGGGCGTGGTGTTCATGGCCGAGGACGAGGACGTCGAGCTCGCGGCCTCGCACATCAAGCCCATCATCGGTCTCTATGCGGGGGGCATGGGCGCCAAGAGCGCGAACTTCCACAACGAGCTGTTCGTGCGGATGGGCTGGGGTGATGTCTGCCAGGAGCTCCAGGAGCTCTACCTCGCCGGACGCAAGCAGGAGGCGATCGACGCCATCCCGCTCGAGATGGTGGAGGACGTCGCCCTCGTCGGGCCGGCGGACAAGATCATCGACGACTTCAAGAACCGATGGGCGCCCACGTGCCTGACGACCCTCATCGTGAGCGGGAGCCAGAAGCAGTCGACCCTCGCCAGACTGGTTGACGAAGCCGCCCGACTCTGACGACCCACCTCGACCCACCTCAGAGTCGAAACAAGGGCACTGAGTCCTTCCACGTGAAGGATCCAGTGCCCTTGTTCGGCGATCAGGCTTGCGACGTCAGACGCCCACTCCGAGCTGACCAAGGAAGCCAGCCTGGTCGTAGATGACCTTGTACTCGGCGACGCGGTCCCCTTCAAAGCGCCAGAACTCAGCGAGCTCGACGTCGATGGAGTTGCCGGTGGGTGGCAGGAAGTCGCCGTCCGGAAAGCCGAGATCCTCGGTGTGCGTGCCGGTCACCTGAACGAGGGCAGCGACCTCGTCCGTCCCACTGATCACGCGGAAGGGGCGGTGACGCAGATCAGGGAACGCAGCAAAGAACCCGGCCATCCACAGCACCACGACCTCGGCGCCCGTCTCCTTGAAGCCTGAGGCATCGATGACGCAGTCGGGCGTCAATGCGGCCTCCACCCATTCGAAGTCGTGCGCATCCACGTGCCGAAAGAACTCTTCGACCCAAGCGGCGCTCGTCAGAGCTGGTGCAGTCGTGTTCATGGTTTCGTTTGCCTTTCGAGTTGTCAGTACGACGAGGTGGCGGGGATGAGGACGGGCTTGATCACCTTGCTCGCGTGAAAGTCGTCCAGTGCGGTTTCCAGCTCCTCGAGGGGGTACTCCGTGATGAGCCGGTCGAAGGGGAAACGACCGTCTCGCCACATCTCGATCAGCTGCGGGATCAGCTGGTGGGGCTCTGCGTCCCCCTCGATCACACCGGTCAGGGTGCGACCCATGAGGAGGTGGCCCTGGTCGATGGTGATGTCGTTGTCCAGCGCCTGAAGACCCACAGTGGCGCAAATGCCGGGAGTGCGAAGAGACATGAGCGCGTCCCGCACCACGGGGCCGAGCCCCACAGCCTCCATCGAGCAGTCGAGTCCGCCGGTCACCTCGAGGATCTCCCACACCACGTCCTTGGTCGAGGACGGGTTGAAGGTGTGCGTGGCTCCCAGCTCGCGAGCGAGGGCGAGCCGGTCATCGCTGAGGTCGACCGCGACGATGGTTTCGCACCCCGCCGCCTTCGCAGCCATCACGCCGGCAAGACCAACGGTTCCGAGCCCCCAGAATCCGATGCTCTGTCCGGGCTGAGGGCGAAGCACGTTGATGACCGTGCCTGCCCCGGTCAGCAGCCCACAACCCAACGGCCCGAGCAGGTGCAACGGGACGTCCTTGTCCACCTTCACAGCATTGCGCGCACTTGCCACGGCATGCGTTCCCCAGGAGGACTGCCCGAACCAGCTCCCGTGGACCTGGCGATCCCCCTGGACCAACGTCGTGGTGCCATCCAGGCGGGTGCCGAAGTAATTCAGGGCGCCGGCCAGCGCGCAGTACGCCGGATGTCCGTTGTCGCAGGATGGGCAGTCTCCGCAGGTGTCGAAGGTGAGGACGACGTGGTCACCGGGAACCACATGGGTCACGTCAGGACCCACCTCCTCCACCACGCCGGCGCCTTCATGGCCGAGGACAGCAGGCATCGGGAGGGGCAGGTTGCCATTCAGCCCGGTGAGATCCGTGTGACAGATTCCGACTCCCGCGATGCGGACCAGGACCTCGTTGTCCTGCAGCGGGGTGTGCTCGACGTCCTCCAGGGTCGGCGTACCCCCGGGCTCGGTGAAGATCGCGACACGCATTTTCAGCCCTCCTGAGCCGGTAGGACGAGGTCGTAGACGCGGCGGTCGAGTGTGCGGGACATGTCGACGTGCACGAACTTCGCCTCGGTGTATTCATCAAGGGCATGAGGACCGAGCTCGCGCCCGATGCCGCTCTGCTTGAACCCGCCGAACGGGTACAGCGCGTTGACCATGTGCCAGTCGTTGATCCAGACCGTCCCGGAGTCGATCTGACGGGCAACGTCCATCGCGGCGTCGAGGTCCTCGCTCCAGACTCCGGCGGACAGCCCGTAGTCGGAGTCGTTCGCGATGTCGATTGCCTCCTGTACGTCGCGATAACGCAGGACGCACAGGACCGGACCGAAGATTTCCTCCTGGGCCACCCGCATGTCGTTGGTGACGTCGGTCAGGATCGTCACCGGGACCCAGTGGCCGGGGCCGTCGGGCACCTCGCCCTGGAACGCGACTGTCGCGCCTTCCTTGGGGCCGAGCTCGATGTAGGACTCGATGCGACTCTTCTGCTCCGCCGAGATGATCGGCCCCATGTCGGTGTCGAAACTTGTCGGGTCGCCGACCTTGATCTGCTTGGCTCGCGCGATCATTTTGGCCACGAACTCGTCATGCAGGGAGTCGGGAAGAAGCAGCCGGGTGCCCGATTCGCAGGCCTGCCCCTGGTAAAGACAGAACGCGAACAGCGCGCCATCGACGGCGACGTCGATGTCGGCATCGGGCAACACGATGTTGGGCCCCTTGCCCCCGAGCTCGAGGGTGACCTTCTTGATGTTCTCCGAAGCCTGCTGGGCAATGAGGCGACCCACGGCCGTCGAGCCCGTGAACGCGATCTTGCGGACGTCGGGATGCACCGAAAGACGCCGGCCAACCTCTTCGCCCTCGCCGGTGATCACGTTGAGTACGCCCGGCGGCAGTCCCGCCTCGTGGGCCGCCCGGGCCACCTCGAGCAGGGTTGCGGGAGTCTTCTCATCCGCCTTGATGACGATGCAGTTGCCTGCCGCAAGAGCCGGTCCCAGCTTCCAGACCGCAAGGAGCATCGGGAAGTTCCAGGGCACGATGCCCGCCACCACTCCGATCGGCTCCCGCCGCGTCACGCCGGCGGCCATGGTCGGGTAGCCCAGGAGAGGTCCCGGAACTTCGAAGGCGTACGTCCGTGCGAGGTCCGCGAAGTACTGCAGGTGGGAGATCGAGTAACCGACGTGGAAGGCCATGGCCTGGCGGACGGTCACACCGTTCTCAGCGACATGGAGGTCCACGAGGTCGTCCATCCGCTCATTGAGGATCTCGACCATTCGCGACATGACGGCAGCACGTTCCTCCGGCGGCATGTTGCGCCAGTCGCCACGCTTGTGTGCCGCCGCCGCTGCAGCGACCGCTGCATCAGCGTGCTCGACGCTTCCTCGGGCGGATGTCGCCCACAGGTTTTCGTTCGCCGGGTTGATGAGCTCGTAACGCTCCTCTGTATCGACCCAGTCACCGTCGATGTACATGCGGAAGTGAGGCACCTCCGCGACAACGTCAGTCATCAAACCGCGTCCTTGCCCGCCACGAGCTCACGGTAGATCGGGAAGACCGGCTTGGCTGCTGGGATCAGCTTCAGGATCGTCGAGACGGGTCCCTTGGCCTTGACCTGGCCCTTCGCAAGGCCCACGGCGACGTTGTACTCGCCGCTCCAGAACTGGTTCCCGTGATCGGCCGACATCGACATCCGGACATCAGGCGTGAGATCCGAGTCGCCCTCGATGACCTCGATGGCCGGCTCCTTGAGGAGCACGGTGATGCTCGACGTGGGGTTGCTGTAGTCGAGCCGCAGCACGATGTCCGCCGCGCGCAACGCATCTCCGACGCCATCGACGCCGTCCGCGACCCTGAACACCTGTCCGAGGTACTGGTAGACCTCAGCGTCGTCCTTGAAAAAGCTCACGTGATCTCCTCGGTCGAGCCGGGCTCGATTCGCCCGGGCCTGCGCTCACCAGAATCTCACGGACCGTACGTGCGGTCAATAGAAAAGATGAGTGCGCTTACGGCGCGTGAACAGGTCAGGCTTCAGCCACGACGACGGGGTACGACTCGCCCTCGCCGGAATGAACAAAGTGAACAGTGACGGCTCCCCCGGGCGCGACGCTGCCCCCTTCGCTACGCGTGAACAGCCACGGCCCTTCGGCCAACTCGACGATGACCAGGCTGGTCGGGGGGCTCGTCGAATGGTCGACGGCCCTCGACACAATGACCCCTCGACAGCCGGACTCAGCCCAGTCCAGGTCAGGTTCTCCGCAGACGTCGCATGCGAGAACATCCGGCCGACTGACGTGCCCGTCCGCGCAGACCCGGACAAGGAGCCGTCCCGAACCCAGACCATCGAACCAGGCGGCGGTCATCTGGTCGCGACGAGCGGGCGCCCGGCCCGAGCCGGTCACGCTGCGGCCTCCGACGTCAGGACGAGAGTGGAGTGGTGCTCGAGGACGCCGCCATTACCGCTGACCATCGCGGTGTCATGATCGAGCACCTGCCGCTCGCCGGCCTGACCGCGGACCTGCATGACCGCCTCGTGCAGAGGAGTCATGCCCCACAGGTAGAAGGAGGAGAGCTGTCCTCCTCCCGTGTTCGTCGGGAGCACCCCGCCCGGACCCAATGCGCCAGACGCAGCGAGTGCGCCGGCTTCCCCCGGGCCACAGAAGCCGTAGTCCTCAAGTGTGACCAGGACCGTGTAGGTGTAGCAGTCGTAGATCTCCCGCAACTGGATGTCGTCGATGCCCATCCCCGCCATCGAAAGCGCGGCGCGCCCTGAGGCCTTGGCCCCAGTCGTGAGGCCGAAGGTGCTGTCCGCGCGGAACGGGGCAGCGGGGTGCCCCTGCCCCCAGCCGCGAATCTTTACCGGCGGCTGCCTGAGGTCGCGGGCTCGCTCGGTCGTGGTCACGATCACCGCCGCCCCACCGTTGGAGACCAGGCAGCAGTCGAGCAGATGGAGGGGCTCCACCACCCAGCGGGAGGCGTGGTAGTCCGCAAGAGTCAGCGGTGTGCGCATCGTCGCGACCGGGTTGAGCTCAGCCCACCGGCGCTGGGAAACCGCGACCGCCCCCAGCTCGTCATGAGTGACCCCGAACGTGGACATGTAGCGGTCTGCGGCGAGGGCGTACCGATGCGTCGTACTGGTCAGACCCGCGGCAGTTTCGGCGCTACGCACTCCTCGCGCCTGCAATGACATCGCCTTGTACGCATCAGCACCGGAACTGGATTCGGACCTCGGAGTGTCCGCGAAGACGCAGGCCACCGCGCGGGCAGCTCCACTGTCAACGGCCTGCGCCGCTTGCGCGACCATCAATCCCGCCGAGGCGCCGAAGGCAGTCAACTGGGTGAGCACTCGCAGGTCCCGGAGACCGAGTCGGCGAGCCAGGGTCAGGTCGAGCGAGGGCTGGGCGAGGGCCGGGTTGATCAACAACCCGTCAATGTCAGTCGTCGCAAGTCCTGCGTCGGCTGCGGCAAGGGAGACCGCCTCCGCGGCAAGCTCGAAGGAGGTCTTGCCGAAGACCTTGCCCACCTCGGTGAGCCCCAGTCCCGCGATTGACGCCACGCTTTCCTCCTTGACCGTACGTACGGTTCATAAGATATCGTGCTGAGTGGATCTGCGCCACTGACCGAGAGCGCTGCTGATTCGAAGACCGCCTGGATCAAACTGGAGACCTGACTGTGCGAGCCACGATGCAGCACCACCCGCTACGGATCACCGCGCTGTTCGAACACGGCTGTCGAGTGCATCCCCACTCCACCGTGACCGACTACGAGAACGGCGACCTCACCCCTCGTACGTTCGCGGAGGTCGCTGACGAGAGTCGTCGCCTGGCAACAGCACTGGCCGACCTGGGGATTGCCCGCGGGGACGTCGTGGCGACCTTGTGCTGGAACACGTCGCACCACGTTGCGGCCTACTTCGCCATCCCCGGAATGGGGGCGGTGCTGCACACCCTCAACCTGCGACTCCATGCATCCCAGCTGTCCTACATCGCGAGGCACGGCGAGGATCGCGCCATCATTGTCGACGCCGACCTGTTGCCGCTCCTGCAGGAGTTCATCGACTCGGTCCCGAGCGTCCGTGACGTGATCGTCGTGGGCGAGGTGGACCTCAGCGCGCTCGAGCACCCCGGCATCCACTTCCACGCCTACGCAGATCTCATCGCCAGCGCTGAACCCATGACCACCTGGGTCGACGGGGACGAGGACGAGGCAGCCGTGCTCTGCTACACGACGGGTACGACGGGCGACCCGAAGGGTGTCGCATACAGCCACCGTTCGACCTACCTGCACACCCTGATGATCTCGACCGGGAGCGCCTACGGCTTCAGCGACTCCGACACTGCCTTGCCCGTGGTGCCGATGTTCCACGCCAATGCCTGGGGATGGGTGCACGCCGCGTGGATCGCGGGCGCGAACCTCGTGATGAGCGGCCGCTTCCTCCAGGCACCGCATCTGGCGACGATGATCGACAAGGCCCGGCCGACCATGCTTGCTGCCGTGCCCACCATCTGGAGCAGCCTGAGTGAACACGCGCATTCCGAGGGCGTTGATCTCACCGGCCTGCGGGTGGCCGTGTCGGGCGGATCCCCGTTGTCGCCAGCGCTGGCACGGCAACTTCGCGACAGGAACCGGCTTCAACTTACCCAGGGCTGGGGCATGACCGAGACGTCACCCTTGCTCACCTTCTCCCGCCCTCCGGCTCGCACCCCCTCCGACGACGAGATCACCTGGACCACTCGAACTGGTCGACTGATCCCGGGCGTCATGACTCGAATCGTTGACGAGGAAGGCCGCATCCAGCCGTGGGACGGACAGTCACAGGGCGAAGTGGAGGTGTCCGGCAACACGATCACCGGCGCCTACCTCGGCGACTCCGATCCCACCAAGTTCCGCGACGGCTGGCTGCGCACCGGCGACCTCGGCGTGATCCACCCCGGTGGTTGGGTGCAGCTGAAGGACCGCCTGAAGGACGGCATCAAGAGTGGGGGCGAGTGGATCTCCAGCGTCGAGCTGGAGAACGCCATCGCGGAACACCCCGCGGTGGCCGAGGTCGCCGTGATCGGCGTCCCGGACCCGAAGTGGGAGGAACGGCCGCATGCCTTCGTCGTCCTGACCCCCGAGGCGAAGGCGAGCGCCGAGGATCTCATGGACTTCCTCACCGGCAGCGTGGCGAAGTGGTGGATCCCGGAGCTGTGGACGTTTGTGGCGACCATCCCCCGTACGAGCGTGGGAAAGTTCGACAAGGTGAGCCTGCGCGCCCCGGTCAACTGACCCGGACGCGCTTGACGGCGGCTCTCAATGTCCTGACATGCCGCCGTCGACCGCCAGCGTGCTGCCGGTGACGTAGCCCGCTGCCGGACTGGCAAGGAAGAGCATGGCGGCCGTGATCTCATCGGGATTCCCCAGCCGCTTCAACGGGCTGCGAGCATTGATGAAGTCGTCGAGCATCTCGGCGGGCACCTCGGCGGTCATCTCCGTCGCGACGTAGCCCGGCGCGAGCGCGTTGACCCGGATTCCCCTGCGGCCGGCCCACTGCGCAGACAGGTCGCGGGTGAGACCGACGAGCCCAGCCTTGCTGGCGGCGTAGGCCGCCTGGGGGGCCGGGGCGGCGATGAACGCCAACGTGCTGGCGATGTTCACGATGCTCGCACCCGGCTGCATCTCCCGGGCGCACGCCTGGGACATCCAGTAGGCACCCATGAGGTTGACGTCGAGCACCTGACGAAACTCTTCGGGAGATTCGCGCAGCGCAGGCACAGCTGCGCCGACCCCTGCATTGTTGATGAGCACGTCGACACGGCCGAACTCCGCCATGGCCGTCCGAACCAGGGCGTCGCACTGACCAGGGTCAGCAACGTCCGTCGGAACACAGAGGGCGGAACGACCGGCACCCTCGACGGCCCTGGCAGTTGCCTCCAGCTTGTCAGCGCGACGAGCAGCCAGCACGACATCGGCACCCGCTTCGGCGAGGGCAACCGCGAACGCCTCCCCGAGGCCCGCGCTGGCGCCGGTCACGACCGCGACACGTCCGTCGAGACGGAAGAGGTCCAGCACACTCATCAGGCACCCACCCAGATCGGTTCACGCTTCTGGGCGAACGCATTCGCGCCCTCGAGGGCATCCTCGCTGGCGCCGACGGCTCGGAACTCAGCCTCGTTCATCTCCCACAGGGGGCTCTCCCAGTCGGACCCCACAGCGCTGCGCATCATGATGCGCTTACTCGTCTGGACTGCCAGGGGCGCATTCGCTGCGATCTTCTCCGCGAGAGCGAGCGCCGTCGCCAGGACCTCCTCAGCAGGGACAACGCGGTTGACCAGCCCCCACTGCAGCGCTGTTGCGGCATCCAACGGCTCTCCGGTGAAGATTGCCTCGGCCGCGACCTTGGGAGGGATCTGCCGATGCAGCCTGAGCAAACCGCCAGCTGCGGCCACCAGCCCGCGCTTCACCTCCGGTAGACCCAGCTTCGCCGCATCGCTCATCACGGCCATGTCCGCCGCAAGGACGATCTCAGTTCCGCCACCGAGCGCGAAGCCGTTGACGGCTGCGATGATCGGCTTGTCCACGAAGTGCCGCACGAACCCGGCGAACCCCCGCTCAGGATGGTCGACGTCGAGCACCGTCCGTCCAGCACCCAGTTCCTTGAGGTCTGCCCCGGCACAGAATGCACGGCCCGCGCCAGTGACAACAGCCACCCGCAACTGGCGATCTCCTGCGAACTCTGCGAGCGCCGCTCCCAGGGCTCGGGACACGTCCGCATTCACCGCGTTCATCGCGTCGGGCCGGTTCAAGGTGATCAAGGCGACGGGGCCACGCCGATCGAGAACGACCGCTCGGCCAGTTGATTCGTCCGCTGGTGTTGACTTCATGTCGACGGTGCCTTCTGTCGTGGGCTGGTCATTGGCTCGCGCCACGGTACTATTGACCGTACGCACGGTCAACGTTACCGTGAGTTCGTCGCACGGACTGGTTCCGATGTGTGTCATCAATCATTGGAGGGCTCATGGCTGCGCCTCAGACCGATCTCCTGTGCATTCACGGCTTCAACAGCAGCTGGCACAACTGGGACCCTGTGGTTGACGGGCTCCGGATGCGCCACCGAGTCCACGTCGCTCGCCTGGCCGGACATGCCGATGGGCCTTCGCATCCGGACGGAATCGCACCGACAGCGGCGACGCTGGCGGACCAGCTCGAGCGCGACCTCGATGCCGCGGGAGTGGAGCGCGCACACCTGGTGGGCAACTCCCTGGGCGGGTGGCTGGCCCTCGAACTGGCAGCGCGTGGACGGGCTCTCTCTGTCACAGGACTCTCACCTGCCCTCGGCTGGGAGCCGGCCGGTCGGCATCTCCAGTTGTTGGCGCTGAAGTTGTTCCTCGGAGGCCAGCTGACGACACGCATGGCACCCCTACTCCCCCGTCTGCTGCGTTCGGCCCCGGTGCGACGAGCGGCGCTGAAGATCGCAGTGGAACACGGCGACCGGATGTCGGTCCAAGCCGCACTGGAATTCACTGAGGACATGGCCGAGTGCACGATCTCTCAACCGCTCAAGCGTTGGTTCCTGAGCACCGAACACAAGCTCGGAGCCATCGACTGCCCCGTACAGATCGCTTGGTCAGAGCGTGACGCACTCATCCCCCTCGATCCGTACGGTGCACGCTTTCCTTCGCTGGTGCCCCACGCCGAATGGTTGACACTTCCAGGGGTCGGACACGTGCCGATGTACGACGACCCAGAGCTCGTCACTCGTACGATTCTGGACTTCACCGCTCGGGTCTCCTGACCAGGTTCAGCTTGCGGCCGGAGACGCCATCGGATCAGACCGTGAGGCCCAGCTGGCGTGTGGTCTCCTCGCGCATCTCGATCTTGCGGACCTTGCCGGTCACGGTCATGGGGAACTCGTCGACGACCAGGACGTAGCGCGGGACCTTGTAGTGCGCGAGCTTGCCGGTCGCGAACTCCTTCACCGCCACCGCATCGAGCGGTTCGGCCCCGGGTCGCATACGGACCCAGGCACAGAGCTCCTCGCCGTACTTCTCATCCGGGACCCCGATGACCTGGACGTCCTCCACGTCGGGGTGGGTGTAGAGGAACTCCTCGATCTCACGGGGATAGATGTTCTCCCCACCACGGATCACCATGTCCTTGATCCGCCCCACGATCGCGCAGTACCCGTCCTCACGCATCACCGCCAGGTCACCGGTGTGCATCCACCCCTCGGCATCAATCGCCTCCGCGGTCTTCTCCTCGTCGTTCCAGTAGCCGAGCATCACCGAATAACCACGCGTGCAGAACTCACCCGGTTCGCCACGCTCCACGGTCTCACCGGTGACCGGGTCGACGACCTTGACCTCCACATGCGGATGCGCCCGCCCGATCGTGGCCGTACGACGATCCAGGTCATCATCGGCACGGGTCTGCGTCGACACCGGGCTGGTCTCGGTCATCCCGTACGCGATCGAGACCTCGCTCATGTTCATGTCCTCGATGCAACGCTTCATCACCTCGACCGGACACGGCGAACCCGCCATGATCCCGGTCCGCAACGTCGACAGGTCGTAGTCGGCGAACCCGGGTGCGTTCTGCATCGCGATGAACATCGTCGGCACCCCATACACACCCGTACAGGCCTCGTCCTGGATGGTCTGCAACGTGACCACCGGGTCGAACCCGGGCGCCGGGATCACCATCGCCGCACCATGGGTGGTGCACCCGAGGTTGCCCATCACCATCCCGAAGCAGTGATAGAACGGCACCGGAATGCACAACCGATCCCGTTCGGTGAAGTTGATCGTCTCGGTCACGAAGTACCCGTTGTTCAAGATGTTGCGGTGACTGAGCGTGGCGCCCTTCGGGAACCCGGTCGTGCCCGAGGTGTACTGGATGTTGATCGGATCATTCGGCTCCAGCGACCAGCTCACCAGGTCCGCCACCGTGACACCCGGGTCGTGGACGTTGGCCTCGTCCCACCCCGGGGTGCCGAGGAACAGCACCCTCTCCAAAGGCGTCTCCTCGACCACCTCCTCGACCACCTCCTCGACCATCGCCCGGTAGTCACTGGTCTTGAACTCCGTCGCGGACACCAGGAGCTTCACACCTGCCTGCTTCAACACGTAGGCCAGCTCGTGGGTCCGGTACGCCGGGTTGATGCTGACCAGGATCGCGCCGATCTTCGCCGTCGCGTACTGGGTGATCGTCCACTCCGCACAGTTCGGGGCCCACATCCCGACCCGGTCGCCCTTGACGATCCCCGCGCGGATCAGTCCGATCGCGAGGTCATCGACGGCCGCGTCCAGTTCGGCGTAGGTCCAACGGCGCCCGGTGGCCACCTCGACCAGCGCCTCACGATCGCCGTACGCCGCCACCGTGCGCTCGAAATTCACCCCGATCGTCTCCTCGAGCAGGGGCAGCGCCGCGACCTCGCCCTTGGCGTATGACGCCATGTCATTCACTCTCTTTCACCGTTGTGGCAGTGAGTTGGATGCGAACAGGCCACGGAACCAACTTCAGACTGCAGGCACGTACGGCCGCCAAGGTACCGCTGACCGTACGCCCGGTCAATGAATCAGGGCGTCGAAGTCGAACGGCAGAAGTGACCCTTGACGTGATCACTGACCGTGCGTACGGTCACATCCGTCCGCCCGGCTGTTCGTACTGGCTCAGCGGTCGTGTCATCACCACTGCGGCACTGGCGGTCAGCCAGTGACTGCCAGTCGACCTGGAGGTCTTTCATGAACTACCGACTGTCCCTGACGTGCGTCGCGACGTCAGCGATCCTGCTCCTCGCGGGCTGCGCGAGCGACAAGGGCGCAACCGACGATTCACCTGACGCGGGCGCGACGGCAGCGGCCGAGTCGGCCGTGAACGCCGCGAAGGCGGAGCTGCCGGGCCTGCAGAAGGGCACCAGCGTGCTGCCCTCAGACACCTCGCGCCCCATCAAGCAGGGGGCAAGGGTGGCGCTCCTGTCGGCAGGACAGAACAACCTGTCTGCGCAGGGTCCCATCGACAGCGCGAAGGCGGCTTGCGATGTGGTGGGCTGGAAGTGCGACGTCTTCGACGGTGGCAGCGACCCGACGAAGTACTCGGGCCTGGTCAACCAGATCGTCGCGGCCGGTTATGACGGCATCATCGACGTCGCCGTCGACTGCCCGCTCATCTCCACGGCTTTGAAGGCCGCCCATGAGAAGGGCATCAAGATCGTCAGCGCCTATGCCTTTGATTGCGATGACCCGAAGTACAAGGGCGACAAGCAGTTCGACGGTGAGGTGCTGTACGTCGATGACCGCACCGCCGCCGAGCAATTCGTCGCGTTCGGCGCTGCCCAGGCCACCGCGACCCTCGCCCTGACCGGCGGCAACCAGAAGATCCTGCACGTGAAGGACACCGAGTTCCGGATTCTTGACTACATCGCCGAGGGTCTCGAGGCGGGTCTGGCCAAGGACCCGACAAGCAGCATCATCGAGACGCTCGACATCAAGGCTGCCGATCTGGTCACGGGCAAGGCCGGTCAGCAGATCTCGTCGTTGCTGATCAAGAATCCCGATGCCTCGGCCATCACGACGCCGTACTTCGCTGCCGGCATGGCCGCGATCTACCCGTCCCTGCAGTCGACGGGCAAGACCGGAAAGCTGTTCGTCCAGGGCGCTGAGGGGCAGGCCCCCGAGCTGGACATGGTTCGCGGCGGCGTCGCCTCGTTCGTCAACATCGCCTCCCCCGAGTGGAGCGGCTGGGCAGCGGTCGACACCTTGAACAGCGTCTTGACCGGAGTTCCCGTGGAGTCCAGCGGCATCGGGTTCACCATCGTGACGAAGGACAATGTCACCGGCAAGAAGGGCTCCACGTTCAGCGACCTCCCCGACTACCAGAGTGCATACCGCAAGGCGTGGGGCATCAGTTGATCCACTTGCCCGTTGCGGCTGGTCAGGCTGGGGGCGACCAGACGGTCGCCCTCAGCTTGGCCCACCTCTCCAAGACCTATGGCGCCACACGAGCGCTCAACGACGTGAGCCTTGAGGTCGGCCGCGGCAGTATCCATGCCTTGCTCGGCGGCAACGGCTCAGGCAAGTCCACGCTGATCAAGATCCTCGCGGGCGTCGAGACCGCCGACCATGGCGGTCATGTGCGCGTGGATGGTCGCTCCGTCGCCGGCCACCACACCTCCCCGTCCTTCGCCCGTGAGGTCGGCATCCACGTCGTCCACCAGAACCCCGCCGTCTTCCCTCACATGAGTGTCGCGGACAACCTGGCGATCGGCCGCACAGCCGGATACGACACCGCACCGTTTGCTCCGATCCACGGCAGACGGGTGCGGCAGCGCACGCAGGCCGTTCTCGATCGCTACGGAATCGAGGTCCGGCCGGAGACCCCGGTCGCCGCGCTGGGCCCGGGCGCCCGGGCGATGCTGGCCATCGCCCGTGTGCTCCAGGACCAGGGCGAGGACACCCGCGGTGTATTGATCCTGGACGAGCCGACTGCCTCGCTGCCGAGCGCCGAGGCCGATCAACTGATCAGCACGCTGCAACGCTGGGCGGCCGAGGGCCAGGCGATCATGTACGTCACCCACCGCCTTGACGAGGTCACCCGGATGGCCGACACCGTGACGGTTCTCCGCGACGGCAGCCATGTCGTGACCCGACCCGCAGCCGGCATGACTGAGACTGACCTGGTTGAGTTGATAGTCGGGCGAAGCGTCGAGGACGCCTTTCCCCCGGCCCACGAGGTCCGCACCGACAATCCGCTTGTTGAGGTTCGGGGCCTGCAGTCGGGCCGAATCCAGGACCTGTCCTTCGACGTGCATCACGGCGAGATCCTCGGCGTCGGTGGTCTGCTGGGCTCGGGTCGGACCACCCTGCTCAACACCCTGTTCGGTGCCCGGCGCCCCTCGGCCGGCGAAGTTCGCTTCGACGGCGTGACAATGCCAGCTTCAGGTGTGCGTGGGGCAATGCGCCTGGGAATCGCGATGGTCCCTGAGGACCGTCCGGGCGAGGCGGCGTTCTCGGGAATGACCGTACGAGAGAATCTCTCGGCTGCCTCCCTGAGGCGCTACTGGCGAAGGGGACGGCTCAATCATCGTGTTGAGTCCCGTGAAGCACAGGACTCGATCGCGGAATTCCTCATTCGTGTCGCCTCGGACGCCCAGCCGATCCACACCTTGTCGGGCGGCAACCAGCAGAAGGTTGTTCTTGCCCGATGGCTTCGAAGAAAGCCGCGCCTGATCCTGCTCGATGAGCCCACCCAAGGCGTCGATGCCGGAGCACGCGCCGAGATCTATCGGATGGTTCGCGCAGCAGTCGACGCCGGCGCCAGCGCGATCGTGGTCAGCAGTGACCCAGAGGAGCTCGCAAGGGTGGCCGACCGCGTGCTGGTCATCGCGCACGGCAGGCTCTCGGCCGAGCTCACCGGCCCATCGCTGACCGCACACCGCATTGTCGAGGCCTCGTTCGGCACAGCCAGCACGCAGCTCGCAGAAAGAGACGATCCGAATGACTGACACACAATCTTCCGTCGTGACCTCCACCGAGCGCCCCACCGGCGTCTCGTTGAGGCCGAGGCCAGCGCTCCGTTCGATGGCAGGGCGCTACGGCTTGGTCGTCTTGCTGGCACTCGTCTTCGTGGCATTTGCGAGTCTTTGGGACTACCCGGCGACCTTCCGCAGCACCGAGAACCTGCAGCAGGTTCTCAGGAGCCAAGCCATCCCCGCCATCCTCGCTCTGGCCATCATCCTGCCCCTGGTGTGCGGGCAGTTCGACCTGACGGTCGGGTCCGTCGCTGGTATCAGTGCCATCACGGTCGCGGGCGCGATCGCCGATCACCACAAGTCACTTGCCTTCGCGGTCGTGGTGGCGCTCGGCATCGGTCTGGCCATTGGGCTCGTGAACGGGCTTCTCATCGCGTACGTCGGCGTCAACTCGTTGATTGCGACACTCGGTGTCGGCATTGCTGTCAGCGGGTTGGTGGAGTGGTACGCCGACGGCAGGTCGATCTTGATCGACACGGCAAGTGGCCTCGCCAGGACCGGAAGCGGCAGCTGGTTCGGAGTGCCGTCGCTCGTCTACTTCGTGGCCGGCTTCGCCCTCGTCTTCTACTACGGCCTTCAACACACGCCCCTCGGACGCCATCTTCATTCCATCGGGTCCAACGCGACCGCGGCGCACCTGGTGGGCGTTGATGTGCGTCGACTGACCCTGCTGGCATTCGTCATGTCCGCGCTGACGTCCGCCGTTGCAGGCGTGCTGTACCTCGGGTCGATCGGCAGCGCCTCCGCATCCGGCGGCGGTATTCCACTCACGCTGCCCGCCTTGGTCGCCGCCTTCCTCGGTGCGACGACGATCAAGCCTGGTCGTTTCAACGTCCTCGGCACGCTGGTCGCTGTCTACCTGCTGGCCTTTGCCCTCTCCGGTCTGAGCCTGAACGGCGTCGAGAGTTGGGTCCAGAATGTCGTCACAGGCACCGGCCTCGTGATGGCCGTGACCCTCTCGACCCTCACGGCCCGGGAGCGGCGGCCAGGCTGATCCGCTCCGCCCCAGCGTGACGGGATCGCCGCATTGGCGCACGTGGACGCAGGGGACGCGGGAGGTACGCGAGGGAGTCCGTCACGGTGAATCCCGTCCGTGGAAGCCCCACTCCCCCACACCCGAAAACGCGAGAACCGGCAGGTCAGAGGCGACCTGCCGGTTCTTGCTGCTTTGGTGGAGCTGAGGGTGTCTGGGTTCATGACACGGGCGACAACTGACACGCGACACAAGAGTCGCGACATAGGCGACAGTCCGATGGCATGTCGAAAGCCCGGGTCGCTGTGCTCAAGGTCATCACCAAAGAACTCTCCGTCACCGCAGCCGCCGCACAGTACGGCTACTCCCGCCAACACCTCCATCGCCTCCTGGCCCGCTACCGCGAGGGCGGACTGGACGCCGTCGATCCCCAGTCCCGGCGACCACACCAACGCCCGAGCGACCACCACCGAAGTCAGCGACCTGATCGTGGAACTGCGCCTGCAACTGATCCGCGACGGACTCGACGCCGGCCCCGTCACCATCGCCTGGCACCTGGCCGAACGAGGGCACCGCGCACCCTCGACCTCGACCATCCGCCGGATCCTGCACAACGCCGGCCTGATCGACCCCGAACCCAGAAAGCGGCCCCGCTCCTCCTACCACCGCTTCGAAGCCTCCCAGCCCAACGAGTGCTGGCAATCCGACTTCACCCACTGGCGCCTGGCCGACGGCACCGACGCGGAGATCCTGAACTGGCTCGACGACCACTCCCGCTACCTCATCCGATGCACCGCGCACCCACGCGTCACCGGCGACATCGTGGTCACCGAGTTCCTCACCGCCTGCAACGACCACGGCCAACCCGCATCCACACTCACCGACAACGGCCGCGTCTACACCGCCCGCTTCGGCGGCGGGAAGAACGCCTACGAATACGTCCTGGCGATCCTCGGGATCACCCAGAAGAACGGCCACCCCGGCCACCCCCAGACCCAGGGCAAGGTCGAACGCTTCCACCAGACCCAGAAGCAATGGCTCGCCCAACAACCCGACGCCGACACCATCGCGGACCTGCAGCACCAACTCGACCGCTACCGGCAGATCTACAACGAGCAGCGCCCCCACCGCGCCCTGGACCGCACCACCCCGGCCAAGGCCTACACAGCACTTCCCAAAGCCACCCCAGCGCGCAACGACGGCACCATCGGCCACCACCGGCTGCGCTACGACCACGTCGACGTCTGGGGCAAGGTCAGCTTCCGCCGCGCCGGGCGCATGCACCACCTCGGCGTCGGCTACGCCCACCGAGGACTACAAGTCCTCGCCATCGCCGACGACACCACCGTGACCGTCGTCGGGTTCACCACCGGAGAAATCCTGTCCACCCACACCATCGAGCCCGACAAGAACTACTGGCGCAACACGCAAAGAGCCCCCGGCCGATGGCCGGGAGCTCTCTGACTTGTCACTTCTGTCGCGACTCAGGTGTCACCTATGTCCCGACTCATCACATGGTGGAGCTGAGGGGATTCGAACCCCTGACCTTCTCATTGCGAATGGCTTCCCTGGCACTTGCACGCGGGATTCACGCCTAGAATTGGGGCAAATCAACGCATGGAACGGCACGGATTGCGAGCGCGGGGTACGCCGGGGGTAAGCGTTTCGTCGCGACGCGCCAAGCTCGCCGTGGAGCGGATCGACGTTCACGCACCGGCCCCGTGGGCGAAACCGCAGGTCAGAGCGCTGACCGTCATCGCGCCCTGCAGATGCGCGACGAGATCACGACGCTGCCATCACCCGGTCCGCTCCGAGCGCACTGTGTTCGATCTCCGACCCGATCGACCCCCCGGTGTCGCCGGCGTAGTTCTGGCGGTACTCGCCAGCGGAGAGCCCGAAGACCTCACGAAACTCCTTGCCGAGGTGGCTCGGGTCGTAGTAGTTCCATCGGTTGGCGATCGTCGCGATCGTCAGGTTGGTGTTGAGGAGGTCCTGCCGTACCCCGGCAAGGCGTTGCGCGCGGACCACCGACTTCATGGTGTCGCCGGTGAGACCGAAGGCTCGGTGGATCGTGCGGGTCGAGACTCCGTGGTCAGCCGCTAGGTCTTCGAGACGGACCGGACCGTGCCTCAGTCGCTCCGCGATCGATCGATCCAGCTGCGCACGCAGCGCCGGGAGAGCGGACTCGTCGTTCACGCCAACCCCCTCCGATCGAACGATGCCCGCGATCAACGCGATCAGTGCTGCCCGTGCCGCCTCCCGTTCAGCGGCGACAGTCATGTCGGGAAGTCCGTTCCACACCTGGCTCAGGAAGGTGTGGAACATGCTGACCAAGGGGCGATCGGACCCCAGGGAGAGAGACGTGGGGATCTTGAGGCCGCTTCCCGCAGCCCTCAGAGCGGGACGAGGTAGCACCAGCGAGCGCTTGCGCAAGCCATGGGGCACGCTGAAACCACTCCGCCCGACGCCCTCACCGCTCACGATGAGCAGCGCCCCCCGGCCAAACAGAGTGTCAGTACCCTCGATCGACATACGTTCCTCGCCGCCGTAGGCCGCCATCACCACGACGACGTCCGGGTCCAGTCCTCCGCGCGTCACGCTTCTCGGCAGGTATCCGTCCATGGCCGGGCAGTCCCAGTCCGTCAACAGCAGGTCAACGAGGTCGGCCGACTGCACCTTCCCGGCCCCGCAGTCCTCACTCGAGAGCCGGATCCGCATCGGGCCCAGCCGATTGCGCATGGCCTGTTCCCACAGACCCTCGCGCTCTTCCAACGGATGCCGCTGTCCGACGGTCCCGTCGACGATGTACGGCGCTGTGATGGTCATGACACTCCCTGATGCTGTGTCGCCAGCTGCGACATAGGTGAGATCGCGTGCAGGTGTTACCGCCGAGTGAGCCGAGGTCCCGGCTGGGCCTTGCGGCTTAACGTTATTGAAACCGAACTCAACCTCAGAGTCAATGGTTCGTAACGCCCGATGGCGCTCGTCCCGTGGCCCACCGATCGTGCCCACTCCACCTGGGCATCCGACCCCTGGAAGGGCATCAGCGGTCAGCTCGAGAACCGCGCTGACGGGGACTTGCCATCCAACTGACCTTGCCGGCTGACGGCGCATCGACTGTCGGAGTCATCTACAGCGAATCGCCAGGCCACCGCGTACGCCTGCACGACCGACAAGACTCGGACAGACACAGCAAGGGCGGTCGCCCCGACCGGCAGCTTCCCGGCAGACGCGAGCCCTGCTGGGCGAGCGCAACCTCCGAGCTACTTTGCGTAGAGCTCCTCGATCTCGTCGGCGTACTTCGAGACAATGCTCCTGCGCTTGACCTTCATCGTGGGGGTGAGCTCCTCGCTCCCCGGCAGCCACTCCTTGGCGACGATCTTGAACTTCTTGATCTGCTCGACGCGCGAGAGCTGATCGTTCGCACGCTCCACAGCGGCCGCGACCTCAGCGATCGTGAGAGCGTCGTCCACCGACCTCCCGGCGGCGCCGTCAGGGTCGAGCGTGATCAGCGCGACGTTGTACGGCCGGCCGTCGCCGATGCACACCGCCTGGCCGATCAACGGGCTGGACGACTTCAGCCAGGACTCGATGGTGGCGGGCGACATGTTCTTGCCGGCGGAGTTGATGATGATCTCCTTCTTACGGTCGACGAGCCGTACGTAGCCGTCATCGTCGATCGACCCGATGTCACCGGTATGCAGCCACCCCTCGACATCGAGGGCCTCGGCGGTCTGCTCAGGCTTGTTGCGGTAGCCGTGCATCACCGTCGCGCCACGCACGAGCAGCTCTCCATCGTCAGCAACCTTCACCTCGACGCCCGGGATCGGCACACCGACTGTGCCCACCCGGATGCCGTTCTGCGGGTTGACGGTAATGAGGCAGGAGGACTCGCTCATCGCCCAGATCTCGCAGATCGGAATCCCGGCGGCCGCGAAGAACTCGAACACGTCGGGAGGCGTGGGTGCCGCTCCGGTGAGGAACCACGAAGCCTGCTCCACCCCCAGCTCGCGGCGGATCTTCGAACCGACGATCGCCGAGGCGACCTTGGCCTGCAGGTGGAGCGACGGGCTCGCAGACTTGCCCGCCTGCACGACGCGAGCATTCTTGATGCCGGTGTCGATGGCCCAGCGCATCAGCCTGCCGCCGATACCGGGCTGCGACGCGATCTGCACCTCCAGGCCGGCCTTCGCCTTCTCCCACATGCGCGGCACCGGCAGGAAGATCGTCGGGCGAACCTGCTTCACGACGTCCATCACTGCGCGGGGGTCCGAGCAGGACGTGACTGTGAAGCCCCAAACTCCCAGCGGCGAATAGTGTCCGCTCCACCGATCACCGATGTGCGCCGCGGGCAGGAACGAGACCGTGCGGCCGCCAGGCGTGACAGGCAAGGCCTGCTGCACCGCTCGGATCTCGCTCATCATGTTTCCGTGCGAGAGCTCCACGCCCTTCGGTGAGCCCGTCGTGCCGGAGGTGTAGATCAAGGTGAGCTGGTCATCGGGGTTGATCGCCGACCACGCCGCTTCGAAGTCGAAGTTGGCATCACCGAGGTTCTCCAGCTGGTCGAGGCCGAGCGTGCCCTCCAGCTCGCCGTCAACCACCACGATGTGATCGATCGGCATGCCGTCGTCGCGCACAGCCGTCACGCGCTCGAGGAACGCGCGCTCAGTGATGACGACCCTGTTGCCTGCGTCCCCGAACACGTACGCGATCTGACCGTGCGCCGACGTGTTGTAGACGGAGAACGCGATGGCTCCCAAGTGCATAACAGCGAGGTCCACGACGTGGAACTCGGGCCGGTTCGTCAGCATGATGCCCACGGCGTCGCCGCGCCTGACGCCGAGCGCCGCCAGACCAGCCGCGACCCGCCGCACCCTCTCGGCGAGGGCGGCGTACGTCAGCGAGACGCTGTCGTCCGGAGTGCGTAGAGCAACCTGCTCCGCCCGCGCGGCCGCGGTGATCTGGAAAGCCTCACAGACGGTCTGCGCTCGAAGCGCACGTTCGAACGCCTCGCCAGCGGCAGCGTCGGGGGTCTCGGTTACCTGCATGTGGTGCCTACTCTTCCGTCGTCGAACCCAGCACCCGCCCTGGGCGGGAAGTTCTCGCTACATTTACATGAACTTGACGTCAAGTACATGTATAAAACTGTCACCTTCCGGGCTTAATCTCCGACGGCGAACTGCGGCACAAGTTGAGCAGTCCGCCTGCAGCGACGACCGCCACGTCTCTCAAGGCTCGCCAGTAGACCGTTCCGTCAGCAGGGACGAGTGACCCGTACGGGTAATCCATGGGGTCGGAAACCACTGAGAAGCTCACTGTGCCTCGCCCAACTCGAGGTCGAGGAGGCCGGCGAGCGCGGCGCGGTGGGCGCCGGCGGTCCCGAACGCGATTTGGTCGGCCTTCGCCTTCTTCAGGTAGAGATGTGCCGGGTGCTCCCAGGTCATGCCGATTCCGCCGTGAAGCTGCACGGCCTCCTCAGCAGCGTGAACGGCGATCTCGCTGCAGTACGCCGCGGCGACCCGAGCGGCGATCGGCACGTCTTCTCCTGCCGCAAGCGCGGCAGCGGCATACCGAGCGGTCGCGGACGCCGATTCGACCTCGGCGTACAGGTCGGCAAGGCGGTGCTTGATGGCCTGGAACCCGCCGACCACACGGCCGAACTGCTTGCGCACCTTGAGATAGGCGACTGTCTCGTCCAGACACCAGCGCGCGATGCCGACTTGCTCGGAGGCCAGCAGCCCGGCGCCTGCCAGTAGCGCGCTCCGGACCGCGGCCTCGCTGTCGGCGAGGATCAGTTCTCCGGGGGTGCCGTCCAGCGTGACGTCGGCGACCTGGCGCCCCATGTCGAGGGAGACGACTGGATCGACCGTCGCAGAAGTCGGTTCGACGAGATACAGACCGACGCCGTCAGCGGTCTCCGCGGGCACCACCAGTAGGTCCGCGTCGACGACACCCGCGACGCTGCGGACCGTGCCTGTGAGCAGGCCGTTGGTCGCCCTGACGTCGGGAAGCCGGCCGTCAGGCGCCGTCGAAAGAGGCACGACGAGGGCCGCTGTTCGCTCGCCCGCTGCGAGAGCGGCGATCGCCTCGCGCGCTCTTTCGTCCGCGGCGCAGGCGAGCAGCGCGGTCGTGGCGACCAGCGAACTGGTGAGGAAGGGCACCGGGGCAGCCGCCCGGCCGAGCTCCTCCAGCACCGCGGCGGCGTCGACGGCGGAGGCACCAACCCCGCCCAGGTCCTCGGGAACCAGCAGGCCAGCCAGGCCAACCTCGACCGCAAGGGCACGCCACAAGGTCTCGGCGACTTCTCGGTCGCCGTCGTACATCCGGGTGACTGCGTCCGGCGCGCACCGAGCCGCGAGCAGATCGCGCACGGTCTTCCGCAGATCGTGCTCCACGTCACTGGGGAGCAGGTCAAGGTCGGGTGTGGCGTACGCGCTACTCATCTGGCGAGTTCCTTCCAGGGGCGGTCCTTGTCGTTGCGGGGCTCCGACGGGAGTCCGAGGACACGCTCGGCGACGATGTTGCGGATGATCTCGGAGGTGCCGCCCTCGATCGAGTTGCCCTTGGCGCGCAGGTAGCGGTAGCCCGCGTCCCGCCCGGTGAAGTCCTGGTGGGCCGTCCGTGTGAGCGTCCAGTCGGAGAAGCGCAGACCGTCCACGCCGAGGAGTTCGACCTCCAGGCCGGACAACTCCTGCGCAATTCGGGCGAAGAGCAGTTTCATCATTGAGCCTTCGGGGCCGGGCTGACCGGACGCGAGCTTCTGCGCGAGCTGGCTGCCGGCGATCCGTGCCGCCTCCGCGTCGACCCAGAGGCGCACCATCCGGTCCTGGAGATCAGGGGTCTGCCGCTCGGGATGCTGGCGCCACGTGTTGGCCACGACGCCGACCATTCCTCCCTCTCGGCCGGCGCCCTTGCCGATCGACACCCGCTCGTTGTTGAGTGTTGTGTTGGCGACCCGCCACCCCTCGCCCACCGCGCCGATCCGGTTGCTGTCCGGCACCCGGACGTCGGTGAGAAAGACCTCGTTGAACTCGGCCTCACCCGTGATCTGGCGCAGAGGCCTCACTTCGACACCGGGATCCGCCATGTCGCAGATGAAGTAAGTCAGGCCGGCGTGCTTGACGGCGTCGGGATCGGTGCGTGCGACGAGGATCGCGAACCGCGCAGCATGCGCGTTGGACGTCCACACCTTCTGGCCGTTGACGACCCAACCATCACCATCGCGCACCGCCCTGGTGGAGACGTTGGCGAGATCCGACCCGGCACCAGGTTCGCTGAACAGCTGGCACCAGATCTCCTCCCCGGTCCACAGCGGCCGGAGGAAGGTCTTCTGCTGTTCCTCCGTGCCGCAGGCGAGAATCGTCGGTGCGGCCATGCCCAGCCCGATAGCGTTGCTCAGAGGGCGGTTCGATGGCGCGTCCGCCTCCTCGAAGAGTCGGTCGACCTCGGGCTGCAGCACCTGCGGCAGTCCCAGGCCGCCGAGTCCCTCCGGAAAGGCGACCCACGCCAGCCCGGCGTCGAACCGGGCGCGCAGGAACGCCAGCGGCTCCTCCGCAGTCGGGTCGTGCTCGGCCAGGAAGGACTTCACCTGCTTTTGAACGTCCATCAATCGGTCTCCTTCATCGCATCGAGGACGTCGAGGTCGAGGCCCGGGGTCGCTCCGGCCGTCATCACGGCATGACGACAGCGAGCATGTCGGCCACACAGGCCGGCTTGTCGCCGCCTTCCCGCTCGATCGTCACCCTGAGGGCGACCTGGTGGCCCACCGCGATCGGCGTGACCGCGTTGAGTTCGACGCCCGCTCGCAGGCGCGAGCCGACCGGCACCGCCGAAGGGAAGCGAAGCTTGTCGGCGCCGTAGTTGACGATCATCTTGACGCCCTGGACCTCGTAGACCTGCCAGGTGAGGATCGGCAGCAGGCTCAGCGTGAGGAAGCCGTGTGCGACGGTTGCTCCAAACGGCCCCTCGGCCGCCCTCACCGGGTCGACGTGGATCCACTGGTGGTCCCCCGTCGCCGCCGCGAAGGCGTCGATCTGCTCCTGGTCGACCGTGTGCCACTCGGAGTGACCGAGGTGGGTGCCGACGGCCTTCTCGAGTTCGGCGATGCCGTTGAAGACCCTCATGCCTTCGGCCCACCGGCGACGTAGAGCACCTGACCAGACACGAAGCCGGCGCCCTCGCTGGCGAAGAACGACACTGCGTGCGCGATGTCGGCCGGGAGGCCGCCGCGGCCGACAGGGATGTCGTTGACCACGAAGGCCCTGAAGTCGTCGAACGAAACGCCCATCCGCTCTGCCGTGGCCATGGTCATCTCGGTTTCGATGAACCCGGGCGCGATGGCGTTGGCGGTCACGCCGTACTTGCCCAGCTCGATGGCCAGCGTCTTGGTGAAGCCCTGGACCCCGGCCTTGGCTGCGGAGTAGTTGGCCTGGCCACGGTTGCCGAGCGCGGAGGTGCTGGACAGGTTCACAATGCGACCCCAGCTCGCCTTGGTCATGTAGCCCTGCACGGCGCGGGTCATCAGGAAGGCACCGCGCAGGTGGACGTTCATCACCGCGTCCCAGTCGGAAGTGGTCATCTTGAAGAGCAGGTTGTCGCGGATGACACCGGCGTTGTTGACCAGGACGGCGGGCTCACCCAGCTCAGCGGCGACCCGTTCGACCGCGACCTGGACCGCCTCCTCGTCGGCGACGTCGACGCCGACCGCGAGTGCCCGGCCACCGGCCCCTTCGATCTCCGCCACGACAGCCTTGCAAGCGGTCTCGTCGAGGTCGAGGACAGCGACGGCGAAGCCGTCGGCGGAAAGGCGGTGCGCGACTCCGGCACCGATGCCGCGGGCGGCTCCGGTCACGATCGCCGTGCGGTGGGTGGTGGTCATGCGGTGACTCCTACGGGATTGGGGTTGAGGTCCGGCACCAGCTCGGCGAGCGAGGCGCGGGTTGACGAGTGGTCGGTGTGCAGCAGGGCGTGCAGGCCCACGCTCCGCGCACCGAGCACGTTGGGCTCGGCGTCGTCGATGAAGAGCACCCGGTCAGCGGGAAGGCCGAGCCGATCCAGGGCCAGCTCGTAGATCGCGGCGTGGGGTTTGCGCAGTCCGACTTCGCCGGAGATCACGACCGGGTCAAGCAGGGCGTCGATCCGTGCACGGGGGTAGGTGTTCCCCCAACTGTTGGAGAGCAGGCCGACCTCCAGGCCGGCGAAACGCAACTCTTCGGCCAGCAGAAACATCTCTGCGTCGGGCAGCATGCCCGCGAAGAGCCGGCTCAGGATCCCGTCCGGGACCACTGCGCTCCCATCCGTGGTCCGTAGCTCGGCCGCGAGCAGGCGCTCGAATTCCGCGACCGTGAGCTCGCCGGTCTCCAGCCGGTGGACCGGCGTACCGTCCGGGGCATTGCGAGACAGCCACGCCTGCAATGCGCCCGAGAACGACTCGGGCTCGATCGCATCCGCGGCCAGCCAGTTGGCGATGGAATGCTTCACAGGGCCGGTGAGCACGCCGCCGTAGTCGAAGAGGACCGCATCGACGCGGCGGTCGGAGTGGAGCGGATCGACTTCGTCCACCCGGCTCACTCCTCCGCGGCTTGGAGGCTGAGGCCACCATCAACGACGACGGTCTGCCCGGTGAGCCACGCGGCGTCGTCGGAGAGCAGGTGAGCGACGACGCTGCCGATGTCCTCCGGCACGCCGAGCCGCTTCAGGGGGTACGCCGCGGTGACCTCGTCCTCGCGGCCCTCGTACAGCTTCGTGGCGAACCGCGTCTTCACCACTCCCGGCGCGACGCCGTTGATCCGGATGTCCGGTCCGAGCTCGACCGCCATCAACTCGGTGAGCGAGTTGAGCATCGCCTTGCTCGCACCGTAGAACCCGATGCCCGGCGCCGTACGGATGCTGGAGAGCGAGGAGACGTTGACGATCGCGCCGCCGTGCTCCTTCATCCATGCTTGATGGACCTGCTGGACCCACGAGACCGCGGCGATGCAGTTGACCTCGACGATCTTGCGGGCGGCGGCGAGGTCGAGCTCGACGAGCGGCCCGTACACGGGGTTGATCCCCGTGTTGTTGACCAGGAAGTCGATGCTGCCGAAGGTCTCGAGCGTCTGCCGCACGACATCAGCCTGATGGTCCGCGTCGTCGGCGCGGCCGGCGACGGCAAGGGCCACGTCCGGCCCACCGAGCCCGGCGACCGCCTCATCCAGTGCCTCCTGCTTCCGGGCGGTGATGACCACGCGTGCACCGTCGGCAACCAGCCGCTCGGCGATGGCGAGCCCGATCCCCCGGCTTGCTCCGGTGACGATTGCAGTCCTGCCCTCGAAACGCTTGCTCATTCTCTTGCCCCTCAGCTCAGTCGCTCGATGACCATGGCCATGCCCATACCGCCGCCGACGCACATGGACTCGACGCCGTACTGCTTGTCGTGCCACTGCAGCGAGTTGATGAGGGTGGCGGTGATGCGGGCCCCGGTCATGCCGAACGGGTGCCCGATGGCGATCGCGCCACCGTTGACGTTCAACTTGTCGAGCGGAATGCCGAGCTGCTGCGCAGATCCGAGCGACTGGACCGCGAACGCCTCATTGATCTCGAACAGGTCGATGTCCGACAGGCCCATCCCGACATTGCGCAGCGCGGCCGGGATCGCCTCGACCGGGCCCAGACCCATGATCTCGGGAGAGAGCGCGGTCACGGCCGTGGACACGATCCGCGCCAGCGGCGTGAGTCCCAGCTCCCTGGCCTTGGTGTCGCTCATGATGACCAGCGCGGCCGCGCCGTCGTTGAGCGGGCAGGCATTCGCGGCCGTCACGGTGCCGTCGGGTCGGAAGACGGGCTTGAGCTGGCTGATGCTCTCCATCGTCGTACCCGGCCGCGGGCCGTCATCAGCGGAAACCGTCGAGCCGTCCGGGAGCGTCACAGGGATGATCTCCCGAGCCCAGAACCCCTCCTCAACCCTCTGGACGGCGAGGTTCTGACTGCGCACGGCGAACTCGTCCTGCTCCTGACGCGACATGCCGAGGAGCTGCGCCACGTTCTCCGCTGTCTGGCCCATCGCGATGTACAGGTCGGGCAGCGCCCCCGTGGTCCGCGGGTCGATCCAGGTCTCGGCGCCGCCACCGGCCCGCTTGTCCGTGACCGTCTGCGCATCGCCGAACGCAGGGTTCTGCCCGACCGGGTCGTCCGACCAGCCGTTGAAGAACCGGCTCACGGTCTCGACGCCGGCCGAGATGTAGGCGTGGCCCTCGCCTGCCTTGATCGCGTGGAAGGCCATCCGCGTGGTCTGCAGGCTGCTCGAGCAGTACCGGTTCACGGTGACGCCGGGCAGGTGGTCCATTCCGCTCAGTACGGCGACCGCACGGCCCAGGTTGTTGCCCGACTCCCCCGCCGGCTGACCCACGCCCAGGATCAGGTCGACCACATCGGCCGGGTCGAGCTCAGGCACCTTGGACAGCGCGGCCCGGACCATCTGGACGGTGAGGTCGTCAGGACGCATGTCCTTCAACGAGCCCTTGACGGCCCGCCCGATCGGGGATCGGGCGGTGGAGACGATGACTGCTTCGGGCATGGGTGACGGCCTTCCTGGATGAATGAGCAACGTGCTTGTCGTGCTGTAGTGCGGGTCTCGCGGTTCTCGGTATCGGCCCTCAGACCGGGTCGGCGACGTGGATCATGCGCTTGCCGACATTGGTGCCGTTGAGCACGCCGATGAGTCCTTCGGGCGCCTTCTCCAGGCCCTCGAGGATGTCTTCGGCGACGGTCAGGGAGCCCTCGTCGATCCAGCCCTGTAGTGCATGCAGCGCCTCGTCGAACCGATCGGCGTAGTCGGTGTACAGGAAGCCGCGCATCGTGATGCTCCTTCCGATGAGGACACCGGGGACACCACGTGCGCCGCGGGCGGGTGTGTTCGTGTCGTACTGCGAGACAACTCCGCAACACACGACGCGCCCCCGGTGAGCCATCCTGCCGAGGGCCGTGTCGAGCGTCGTACCGCCGACGTTGTCGAAGAACACGTCGATCCCGTCGGGACATGCCTCCTTCAAGGTCTGGCGAAAGTCTTCGTCGCGGTAGTTGACCGCTGCGTCGAACCCGAGCTCGGATGTGAGCCACTTCTGCTTCTCGGAGCTCCCGCAGATGCCGACGACACGACACCCGCCGAGCTTGGCGATCTGGCCGACGAGGCTGCCCGTCGCTCCAGCGGCTCCGGAGACGACGACGGTCTCCCCGGGTTTGGCCTCTCCAACGCCGAGCAGACCGAAGTAGGCCGTGAAGCCCGTGATGCCCAGCACGCTCAGGTAGCGCGACAGTGGCGCTGAGACCGTGAGTCGCGTCAGCTCATCAGCGTCGACGACGCCGTAGTCCTGCCAGCCCAGGTGACCGGTGACGATGTCGCCGGGTGTGAAGTCGTCGGAACGGCTCTCGACCACCTGCCCGATGCAGAACGCGGGCATCGTGTCACCGACGTGGAGGGCGGCGCGGTACGAGACACCCTGGAACCACGCCCGCTGTGCCGCGTCGATGGAGATCCACAGCACCCGGCAGCCGACCTGCCCGTCGGACACCTCGGGCCGATCCACCGTCACCAGCTCGAAATGGGAGCTGTCGAGCTGCTCGTCCGGCATGGCGGCGACACGCCACCTGCGATCAGTCACGGTCACCGGACCTCGACCCCGTCGATCGCGGGGAGGAAACGTCGCAGACCGTCGTAGTGCATGGTCTTGAGGGTGTCGAGGTACTCGTTGACCTCAACGATCTTGCCGTCGACACCCCGCACAATGAGCACGTACTCGTTGTCGTAGCCTTCGCCAGTCGCTCTCACGGTCGATCGCACGCGGATGCGCGCGATACTCCTGCCGCCGTCCCCTTCGAACTCCTCGTGGATCGCGACGTCGGTGCCGGCCTTCTTGTCGTAGGCAGCCAGCGCAATCTTGTTGAACGCGATGACCGCTTCCTTGCCTTCGTGCGTGCCGCCGATGCGGCCCAGCGTGGAAGGCAGGGTCCAGCTGATGTCGTCGGCGTACAGCTCCTGCATCGCGTCGACATCGCCCAGGGCGCGTGCCAGATCTCCTGCAAGGGTGCTCATGGGATGAGTTCGCTGACTTCACTGGCCAGGTGTTCGAGGAAGAAGTCACGTGCCGCGCTGGACGAGACGTCGAAACCTCTACCGGTGTACGCGTCGAAATGGCCGCCGGGGATGTAGACGAGGTTCTTGGGCTCCGCAGCGGTGTCATAGGCCTCCTTGGCCCACTCGCCGGGCGTCACGATGTTGTCGCCCTCGGCGATCACCATGAGCAGCGGCGTGGGAGCGACGAACTTGAGGAACTCGCCGGCCTCGTAGCCCAGCTCGGTCGAGCGCAGCGTGACCTCGTTGCGCCACGCCGTCCCCTCGTACGCCGAGAAGAACGCGTAGGCATCGGGTGTCGGCATGACGGCCGGCTGCGTCGGGTCCGCGGTGACCACGGGGATCATCGTCGGTGCCTCGCCACGCGCTCGCGCCAGGCGATCGGCAGCCTGCCCGTCCCACGCCATCTGCCAGTACTCCTTCGGCACGCCCGCCTCGAAGGTGCGCCGCCCTGCGACCGCCGGCACCTGGCCACAAACGGCCTTCACGCGCCGGTCGATCGCCGCGACCACGAACGCGTTACCACCCGCGTAGCTGGAACCCCACACCCCGATCCGCGAGGCATCGACATCGGGCCGGCCCTGCGCGTAGGTGATGGCGTGCTGGTTGTCGTGGATCTGGTCCCACGGATCGATCTCTTGCCGCGGCTTGCCTGGAGCAGTGTCCGAGGCGCCGAACCCTCGGTGGTCGTAGACCACGCAAGCAAACCCCGCAGCGCTGAACGTCTCGGCGTAGGGCTCCAGGCCCATCTCCTTGGTGCAGGAGAAGCCGTGCGTCAGGATGATGCAGGGCGCCGGCCCGGACACACCCTCCGCGGGGTAGAACCAGCCGCGCAGGGTCGCGCCTTCAGCGTCGAACTCGATGTCTTCGCGCATCGGTTTCTCCTTGTCAGTCAACGTCATCTAGATGGTGGAACGGGGTGCGTGCCGCACCGCGGCACGCACCCCGGATCAGGGTGCGGCCCGTCAGGCCGTCGCGTACTGCCCGTAGGGCGAGCTCCGGTTTTCCTTGTACCAACGCCGCTCGTCTTCGGAGTTGGGCTCCGGCGGGACCATGGCGTCGATCTGCCAGGTTTCGAACGGCGCGGTTTCGACGTGGAACTCCACCTCGTACCCGCGGTCGGCCGTGTAAGGCTTGAGCAACTCGTTGACGTTCTCGAAGTACCGCCGGAGGATCTCTTCGACAGTGATGCCCGCAAGCTCCGCGGCCCCCTCGTTCGTACGGGCGATGTGGACGACCTCGATCTGGACGAAGTTGTCACGCGACTCGCCGCCGACAAAGAACGAGTCCGCCTTGACCTCGTGGAAGACGACCGAGGTATAGAACTTCGGCAACTCGAAGCCGAAATTCTCCCGCGACCAGTCGGACGAGTAGATGTTGGTGATCTTGTCGGCAATCTCCGCCTTCTCTTCAGGCGTGTAGGCGTTCTCCGGGACTAGCAGCTGCCACAACGGCATGAGGTGCTCCTTCTTCTTGTGGATGGCCGGGTGAGTGCGGAACGGGCTACCGCCAGCACGTGCCCGAAACGCTCGCTGCTTGTGCATGCCTCGCGTTTCGTGCGGACCCTCAGTTATGGACCTGTCAGCCGCACGAGTAGGACGTGTTGCCGGTCACATCCAAACTACGACCGGACGGCGCCAGCGGCGTAGGTCGAACTTGCCGAACATCGGTACGGAATTGACACGCATGCGGTCACCGGTACGACCTCACTCCGACACCAACGCGGATCGCGAACCCTGGCCCGCCACCCAGTCGTCGTAGAAGTCGGGCATCACAGATGCCCGCCCTTGGAAGTCGGGCTTCCGCTTCTCCAGGAAGGCAGCCACTCCTTCCTTTCCATCGCCGATGCTGGTCCAGAACATGCCGAGCGAGTCGATCCGGTGAGCATCGCTCGGGTGCGCCAGGCTGCCGTTGCGCCGCACCATCTGGCGAGTGATGGCTACGGCAACGGGAGACCGGTCTCGGGTCCACGAGTCTGCGACTCTGAGTGCTTGGGTCAGCAGGTCATCGTCGGGGTGCACCTCGTCGACCAGTCCGACCGTCAGAGCTGCATCGGCGTCGAGAATGTCGGCGCTCAGGACCAGGTCGATAGCCGCAGAAGGGCCGACCAGCCGGGGCAGGTACCACGTCGAACAGGCCTCTGGAACGATGCCGATTCGGCCGAAGACCAACCCGATACGCGCCGAGGCCGACATCAGGCGACGGTCCATCGCCAGCGTCATCGTGGCGCCGATGCCCACGGCGGCACCGTTGATGGCAGCGATCACCGGTTTACGGCAGTCGTGGATGGCCAATGTGACCCGTCCACCGGTGTCGCGGACGGCGGCGATTGCAGCATCGTCGAGGTCGGCCATGTCGCCCAGACCGGGAGTGCGCGTCTCGTCGAGCCCGAAAACGTTGCCCTCACGACTGAGGTCCATACCAGCGCAGAATGCGCGCTCCGCCCCGGTCACGATGACGGCGCGGATGGCGTCATCATCGTTAACGGAGCGAAAGGAATGCTCAAGCTCCTCCGCCATCGTGACGGTGAACGCGTTGAGCTGCTCCGGCCGGTTCAGCGTGATCGTCAAGATGCCATCGCTGACATCGTGCCGGATCGTCTGGAAATCCATGGTTCATTCCTCCTGGGATGCGGTGTGGCAGGTGCGGAGCGGGCGCCGCCCTGAACCGTGACGACTTGGCGTCGCCACTCGTGCGCGTACGGTTCAGGCGCGCAGGAACTGGACGCCGCCGCTGGTTACATCCGCCTCGAGCCCTTCGACGTGGAACGCGGCGATGCCGTCGCGCTCACCCGCGACGAACAGGAGCTCGCCGCCGTCCAGAGCGAGCCGGTCGCCGTCGGCTGTCGTGCCGAGGGCCGCTGCCCAGGTGTTCGCGAGCTGAGTCGGCTCCAGTGCAGTCAAGGTCGCACCGGTCACACGCCCCGGACCGAGCGCGGGCGGTGTCTTCTGGATCCACTCGGGTCCGGCCCATCGCCAGGACTCCGGCACAACCATGTGGTCGAGCGTGATGATGGCACCCGGCACGTCTTGGGGGTGGATGTGGATGTCGATGTCGCCCTCTTCGTCGTTGTCGAAGATGACCCGGAGGCCGAGATCCTTGATGCGGGCGCGAGCTGCGGCGATGTCATCCACCTGGAACATGGCCATGTAGCCGCCATCGCCGCCGAGCCGGTCGAGGTGGCGGCCGCCTGCCGTACCCTCCTCGATGGGCGAGATGACCTCCACAAAGGTGTCGCCGAGCGGCAGGACGGCGTTGCACAGACCGAACTGGGCCACGTCCGGGTCGTAGAACGGCTCCCCGAGCGGGAGCTTGACTCGAAGATCCGCGACGGCGGTGTCGAGGTCACGGGCCACGATGGTGACCTGGCGAATACGGAGCATGCGAGCTGCTGTCATGCCTGCCACTCTAGGAACCGTTCCGTCCCCTCGAGTCGTCAAAAATCGCCTAACTTAGGTACAGCATCGCCAAGAGTGAGGTCACGTCCGACCGGCACGGCGGCGCGAGATTGCGGTCGACAGAGTCACGGCGACGAGCAGCGCTGCGCCGTTGAAGGTGGGTTCAACCCAGTCAGCTGCGCCCGCCAGGACCAAGCCGTTGACGCTGACGGCCACGAAGAGTACGCCGATCAGCGTGCCGAGGACATTGAAGGTTCCCGGCCGGATTGCTGTTGCCCCCAGGAACGCAGCAGACAAGGCAGCGAGGGTGTAACCGGGACCGACTGTCGGGTTGGCCGTCCCGGCGCGGGCCAGCAGGACCACGCCCGCGACGCCGGCCAGCGCACCGGAGAGCACGAAGCTGGAGAGCACCATCCGCGGGACGTCCAGGCCGACCAGGCGCGCCGATGTGGGGCTCGCTCCAACCGAGGCGAGGTACCGTCCGTACGGCGTGTGGCGGAGGAGGTAGTAGAGCACGATGGCGACGAGGGCGAGCGCGAAGACCGGGCGGGGCACCCCCAGCAGCACCCCCGAGCCCAGGTTGGTGAGGCTCTCGGGGATACCAACGCTGAGGACCTGGTTCTCCGTGTAGAGGCTCACCAGTCCAGCCACCAGGGTCGACGTCCCCAAGGTTGCGATGATCGCGTTCACGCCGCGGTAGGCCACCAGCCAACCGTTGAGGATACCGACGACAGCGCCGGCGATGATGCCGAGGAAGATCGCCACGACCACCGGCAGGTCGTGCGTTGCCACGGCGCTGCCGGTGACGATGGATGCCAGGCCGAGCACCGCACCGACCGACACGTCGAACTGTCCGCACGTGAGTGGCACGATCGACGCGAGGGCCGCGATCGCGACGACCGACTCGTTCCCCAAGATGTTGCGGATGTTCGCCAGCGACGGGAAAGTCTCGGCAGTCGAGCCGTACATCGAGAAGAACAGGCACAGCAGCGCCAGCAGCACCGCCAACGCGTAGCTCTCGAGGAACGCCAGCAACTCCGGGCGCCGACGTGAGGTCACCCCCGTACTGGTGGCGCTCTTGATCGTGCCATTGGCCGTGGTGGTCATCGGTTGGTCTCCTTGAGCAGGTACGACAATTCGGTCAGATGATGGGGTTCCAGATCGACGCCGCTGACCTCAGCAGCGACACGGCCCTCGCGTAGCACCAAGGCTCGATCGGCCACTTGAGCGAGTTCTTCGAAGTCGGAGGTCACGAGGAGAACGGCGCTGCCGGCTGCGACCGCCCGCCGGACGTGCTCGTAGATCTCGGCACGAGCCTGGACGTCGACACCCTGCGTGGGCTCGTCGAGCAGCAGCACGGCTGGGGCTCGCCGCAACCAGCGCGCCATCACTGTCTTTTGCTGGTTACCACCCGACAAGGTGCCAGCGACGGCCTTGTCGGTGGCCGGTCGCACGTTGTAGATGCCGACCAGGCGCTCGGCATCGGAATGCTCCCTGCGGTGCTGGAGCCGACCGCGCGACCAGTAGCGTGGGACAACTGCCGCCGACAGGTTCTCGCGTATCGAACTCGAGGCGAACAGGCCCTCCGCGGCACGGTCCTCCGGCACCATCGCGACCCCGGCCTTCATGGCCGCCGCCGGACGGGATGCCTGGTAGGACCTGCCATTCAGTACGACCTCGCCCGACGTGACGGGCAGGTCGCCGAAGAGCGACCGCAGCAACGAACTACGGCCCGACCCCAGCAGCCCGGCGATGCCGAGGATCTCTCCGCGGTGCAGGTCGAAATCGACTCCCCGGAGCGGACCGGCGACCAGATCACGCACCGACAGCACGACCTCCTCGCCCACCGTCCCAGATCGCTCGGGATAAACCCGCTCGATCCCGCGGCCGACGATGAGCTCAACCAACTGTTCCTCGGTCAGGTCGTCCACCTCGCGAGTCGCCACCTGCTCACCGTCGCGCAGGACGGTCACCCGGTCAGCGAGTTCCAGGACCTCGGAAAGTCGGTGACTGACGTACACGATCGTCTGGCCCGCCGCCGCGTACTTGCGCAGTGCGGCGAGCAGGATGTCGACCTCCCCGACGGGGAGGGATGCAGTGGGTTCGTCGAGGACCAGCACCCCGTCGTGGGCGCCTTCCTGATCCTGGAGCGCTCTGGCGATGGCCAGCATGGTGCGGTCGGCCGGTCGCAGCGCGGCCACCGGGGCGTCTGGCGAGACGTGCAATGAGTAGCGTTCCAAGACCTCAGCCGTGCGCCTCCTGGTCGCCTTCCAGTCGATCCGCCCCCCGACCGCGCGCACGAAGCCGCGGCCGATCGCCAGGTTCTCCGCGACAGTCAGTGCTCCGAACACCGCGGGATCCTGGTGGACGAAGTGGAGCCCAGCAGACCGGGCCGTCGAGGGTGACCACTCGTCCGCAGAGGCAGCGACACCCTGCACCTCGATCCGGCCACCGTGATCAGCGTGGTAGACGCCGGCAAGGAGCTTGATCAACGTGGACTTCCCCGACCCGTTGCCGCCGAGGAGGGCATGAACCTCACCGCGACGGACCTCCAAGCGCGCGTCACGCAGGACCGTCGTCCCCGCGAAGGTCTTGCTCAGACCGGTGGTGCGCAGGACGGTGTCCTGCGCACCACCCGGGAGGTCGGTCACGAAACGCCCCAGATCTTCTTGTAGTGCGCCACGTAGTCGCGCTTCGGGTTGCCGTCCGCGTCGATGTTGCCGTCGTAGTACGTCGTCACCTTCGGCAGCGGCCCGTCGGCGTCCAGCGTCTGCAGGCCGATGCCCGAGTCGACCTGCGGCTCTCCCTGCAACATCCGGTTGATGCCGTCAACCGCGGCCCAGCCCACCCAGATCGCCGGGGACCCGGCGATGGAGTCCTGGCCCTTGTTGTCCTTCACGAAGCCGATGTTGGGGCTCAGGCCCTCGTTGCCCGGAACCAGCAGGTCGTCGTTGCGACCTGAGGCGACCACGGCTTGCGAGACCCCAAGGATCAGTGCGGTGTCATGAAGGCCGAACACGACGTTGGCGTCAGGGGCTCGGGTCAGGGCGGCCTCGGCCTTGGTCTGGAGCTTTCCGGTGACGAAGTCGCTCTGGGTGAAGGGCACCTCCGCGACGATCTCGCAGCCACCGCAGTCCTTGATCCGGTCCACGAAACCCTTGCCCAGGTGCTGGGTGATGAGAGCGTCATCCTCAGTGAACTGGATGATCTTGGCCTTTCCGTCGGTCTTGGCAATGACGTAGTCAGCGACGCTACGGATGTAGGGACCCTCGGTGTACTCGCGGAAAGTCATGCCGTCCTGGTAGAGGAGTTGGGCGTCGTACAGCGGCTCGCCGCCTCCGGCCAGCGGGTCGTCGCAGTCCATGGAGAAGATGCCGTAGATCTTCACGTCCGCGGCGCGGGCCTCCTCGAGTGCGCCCTTGGCCGCGACGCAGTCGAGACCATCGAGGACGACCGCATCGGCCTTGTCGGCGATCGCGGACCGGATCCCGTCAGCAAAGGTGTCCGGGCTCGCCTTGCCGTCGAAGACCGTCACCTCCCAACCGACGGTCTCACCGGCTTCCTTGATCCCGGCTGCGGGCCTCGAACAACCCTCCGCCACCTGGGTGCATGAGATGACCCAGACGTTCTGGCCAGCCTCGGGCTTGGGGGCGCTGTCCGGCAGTGCGCGATCGGTCCCTTCGCGGTTCTTGGCCACGGCCGCCTTCGCCTCATCGATCACCTCGGTTGAGGTGGTGCCTCCTCCCCCGCCGTCATCGGAACTCGAACAGGCCGCGACGAAGGGCAGCATCAGCCCGACGGCCAGCAGCAGGGCCGAAGGTCCTCCCTTGATCGACGGTGACGTTCGGTGCTTGGCGGCGGACGTGACGATGTGCGTTGTGGTGGTCATTGGTTCCTCGTGTTCCTAGGTTTCGATGTGCTGTGGGGCGGTTCTTGCCGTGCCGCTTCACTGAGCGGCTGACCCGACCTTTTCCGCCGTCTTGCCGGTCTCGCGATATTGAAGAACGCTGGCGGCCGAGAACTGGAGGGACCAGAGGTTGCCGTGGTGGGGGTACTTCGCGACCATGGTGTTCACCAAGTCCTCCATGTCCTTGGCGACCTCATAGGCAGCGGCAAAGTCGCGGATGTACGAGCGCGTCTGGGCGATCATGGTCTCGACCGCGTAGTCATCGCCGTCGGGCCTGCGGTGCCCAGCCACGATCATGCGGGGATTCAGGCTCTCCACCAGGTCGATCGTCTCCAGCCAGTCGGACCATTCCTCGGGCGTCGAGAGGCCCAGCATCGGATGGATCTCGTTGTAGACCGAGTCGCCGGCAATCACGACGTCGATCTCGGGTACGTGAACGATCGAGGTGGGATGGATGTCGGCCTGCTTGACCTCAATGATGTTGACCGGCGATCCGTCCACGAACAGGGTGCGTTCGTCGATCGGCTCCGGAAGCGGCCCTGGTGTCACGCAGGCGTCGCCGAACAGCATCCGCCACTGCTCCTTGTGCAGCTCCATCTCTTCCTTCATGGCATCAACCACGTGGGGCATCGCCACGCACCGCGCACTGGGGAACCTCTCCAGGAGAGGTCCGAGTCCCGAGTAGTGGTCCGCGTGCGCGTGGGTGATGTAGATCGTCGTCAACGTCTTGCCGGTGCGCTCGATCAGGTCCCCGAGCTCTCGGACGTCATCCTTGAGGTAGAGCGCGTCGATCAGGATCGCCTCGGTCGGACCGCTGACGATCGTCGCGCTGGTCGGCGAGAACTTTCCGCTGAACATGTCTGGCCAGTCCGCAGGAATGTCTGGCCACCGCCCAACAAAGGACGTGGCGCGGATGGGCGGCGCGGCCACTGGCGATCGCTTGTCAAGGTCCACGAGGTAGCTCCTGTTCGGTGTCAGCATCACGAACCAACGTGCTGCGGGTCACACCCAACGTAAGGAAATGCGACGTGCGTCACGTAGGTCGAACTTGCCGAGCCCCGGTACAGAATTGACACGACTCCGGCCAGCAGGCGGTGCGGCCGGCGGCGTACCAAACCCGCGGTGGCCACCCTGGTGACACCTGGGCCAGGTCCTCGGCGGCGCGGTCCGATCGCCGGGAATCAAGAGACTCGGACCAGCGGTCCTCTGTCAGGTCCGACGGCCCGAGCCGCCACGACGGTCACGGTCCGAGCCGGGATGAGGAATCCGACAGCAGCGCCGAGGAATGCGGCGATTGCAGCAAGCCAGCTCATCGCATGAAACGCCGCTTCAGACGGGTACGTGCCGTTGCCGACCGCTCCGGCCGTCAGCAACGCGGCGATCGTCGCCGAACACGTGGATGTACCGATCGAGCGGACCACCGTGTTGAGCCCATTCGCCGCCGCCGTCCCACCAACGGGAACCGACTGCATGATGAGCACAGGCATCGCCGCAAAGCTCATCGCGATCCCGACCGAGACGATCGAGATGCCGACTACGAGCTCGACGAGGGAGCCGTCGAGCAGCACGCGGACGACGTATCCAAGACCCGTGATGGACAGGCCCCCGATCAGAGTGATGCGTGCTCCGAACCGTCGGGTGATGAACGCGGACACCGGGGCCATCAGGACCATCAACACACCGCCGGGCAACATCACCAGCCCCGCCTCGGTCACCCCAAGGCCGAACCCGACTCCCGTCTCGACCGGGATCTGCAACTGCTGGGTGGCAACGAACATGTAGTTGAACATGACGAAGCCGGCCAGGAGCGATGCGATGTTGGTGAGCAGCACGGGGCGACGTGCCGAGGTGCGCAGATCCACGAGCGGTTCGCCGGTGCGCAGTTCCCACGGGGCCCAGACGGCGAAGGACAGCGTTGCCACCGTGAAGGAAAGCAAGGTCCACGGTGATGTCCATCCCCAAGTTCCGCTCTTGGAGATGCCAAGCAACAGGGCCGTCAAGGCAATGGAGATCAGGACCGCTCCCAGCCAGTCGAAGCGCCCAGGCGTGCTCACACCTGACTCGGGCACCACCAGGAGGACCAGGGCAAGCATGCCCACGGACATCACGACGCTGGCCCAGAACACCGCGTGCCATCCGAAGGGCTCATAGATCAGGCCCGAGAGCGGCAACCCCACAGCGCCGCCGATTGCAAGAGTCGCACTCATCAGTGCGACCGCACCGCCGATCTTGCCCGGAGGCAATTCATCGCGCATCGTCGAGATGCCGATCGGTATGAGGGCCGGAGCGAACCCCTGCAGAAGTCGGGCGACTATGAGGAGCGCGAAGGAGTCACTGGTAGCACCGAGCAGCGAGCCGCAGAGCAGAGCGACCAGCGAGACCACGATCATCCGACGCTTGCCATGCATGTCGGCAAGCCGCGACATGATGGGCGTTGTGACGGCGCTCGTGAGAAGCGTGACGGTCACCAGCCAGGAAGCGTTGTCAGGGCTGGTGTCCAGTAGCCCGGGGAAGTCCGGCAACAGCGGGACGACCACCGTTTGCATCAGCGACACTGCCGTGCCGCAGAGGGCCAGCACCAAGACGACCGCCCCCGCACCCGAGCGACGCGGGCCCTCAGGCTTCACAGCGGTCGTCGTGGCGGTCACGCAATGCCAGCGCGCTGGAGGGCTCTCTCAACCATCGCGTCGATCAGCTCGACCGTCGGGGCTCCATCCTCGGCTTCGTTGGCAGGTTCATCCAACGCGCGCCGGCGTACTCCTTCGGCGATGATCGCGATCTTCCACATGCCCAGCACTTCCCAGAAGGTCAGCGCACCCAGCGCGCGGCCGGACTCGGCAGCGTAGGTCTCGGCGATCTCCTGCCTGGTCGCGAATCCGGCCAACTTGGAGGCCTCGAACAGGCCGCTGGGCGGATCGGACGGCTCCGGCCAGTACGCCAGCGTGGAGCCCAGGTCGGCAAAGGGATCACCCAGGGTCGACAGCTCCCAGTCGAGCGTGGCACGTACGCCAGCGGTGACCGGGTCAAGGATGACGTTGCGGATGTGTAGGTCGCCATGGACCACGGCGAGCGACGTGTCGGCTGGAACGTTGCCCTGCAGCCAGGCGGTGAGCCGGTCCAGTGTTGGAAGATCCCGAGTGCGGCTGGCGTCCCACTGTCGGCTCCACCGCTTCAGCTGCCGCTGTGCGTACGGTGAGTGGCTCGCTAGGTCACCCAGGCCTACCGCGTCGAGGTCGACAGCATGCAACCGCGCCAGGACGCGAGCCAGTTCGAGTCCGATCTCGTGCCGCTGCTCGTGGGTCAACGCCTCAGCGGCCGTCATTCGATCGACCACCAGTCCGTCGACGTACTCCACCACCAGCACGGGCGCGTCGCAGATCGCGGGGTCCTCGACTAGAGCGACCACTCCGGGTGTCGGCACCGGCGTCCCAGCCAATGCGGAAAGGATCTTGTGCTCACGTGTGACGTCGTGGGCCGATGCCAGCAGGTTGCCCAGTGGCGGCCGGCGGGCTACCCAGCGGCTGCCTGCCTCGTCGGTAAGCTCGTAGGTGAGGTTCGACTGGCCGAGGCCGATCCGTTTCGCCGAAATCTCTCCGACGACGGCGACCCCCTGCGTCTGGAGGAAGACTCCCAATGCCGCCGGGTCCAGCGCGACTGCGCCCACCTCTGCGGTGCGTGTGAGCATCTCATCTGATCCCATTTGAAGTTCCTCTTCTTTTTGTTGTCGTCAGCGGCGGCGCCGCACCGTGGTGGTCCACGGCTCGGCGCCGCGCACGGTCTGCTCAAACTGCGGCGGCGGCGTCTCGCATCCGCTTGAGCTCAACTCGGGCGATGGTCCGCTTGTGGACCTCATCGGGTCCGTCGGCGAGCCGGAGCGTGCGTTGGTGCGCATAGAAGCCGGCCAGCGGGAAGTCATCGGTCACGCCGCCGCCACCGTGGACCTGGATCGCACGGTCGATGATCTTGAGTGCCATCTGGGGAGCGGCGACCTTGATCGCGGCGATCTCGACGCGCGCCTTCTGGTTGCCCACGGTGTCCATGAGCCATGCCGTCTTGAGGGTGAGGAGGCGGACCACCTCGATCTCGATGCGCGCCTCGGCGATCCAGTCCTGAATGTTCGAGCGGTTGGCGATGGGCTCACCGAAAGTCACCCGGGTCTGGGCCCGCTTGATCATCAGGTCGAGAGCACGTTCGGCCATGCCGATGGAGCGCATGCAGTGGTGGATCCGTCCGGGCCCGAGGCGCGCCTGACCGATCATGAAGCCGTCGCCCTCGCCGGCCAGCAGAGCGGTGGTGGGAACACGGACGTCCTCGAAGAGGATCTCGGCGTGTCCCTCACGATCCGTGTAGCCGAAGACGGGCAAGCCACGGACGACCGTGACGCCCGGAGTGTCGATCGCGACGACCATCATCGACTGCTGCCGGTGTGCCTCCGCCCCGGGGTCGGTCTTGCCCATGACGATCAGGACCTTGCAGTTCGCGTGAAGGGCGTTCGAGGCGAACCACTTGCGGCCGTTGAGGACGTACTCGTCCCCGTCGCGCACCATCGAGAGCTGTACGTTGGTGGCGTCCGAGCTCGCCACGTCGGGCTCGGTCATGCAGAAGGCCGAGTTGATTTCGCCGGCCAGGAGCGGCTTGAGCCACTTCTCCTTGTGCTCCTCGGTGCCGAAAAGCTGGAAGACCTCCATGTTGCCGGTGTCGGGCGCGTTGCAGTTGGTCGCCTCGGGGGCGAGCTTGGGGCTGCGTCCCATGATCTCGGCGAGGGGCGCGTAGTCGAGGTTGCTCAGGCCCGGAGACCCCCACGCCTTGTCCTCGTGCGGGTGGAAGAGGTTCCACAAGCCACGCTTGCGCGCCTCGGTCTTGAGCTCCTCGAGGATCGGGGGGTGGAAGTGGGGATTCCCCGACTCCGCCATCTGTGCGTCGTAGATCGCTTCGGCCGGGTAGACGTGCTCGTCCATGAAGGTGAGCATCTTCTCCCGATACTCGTTGCAGCGATCCGAAAACTCGAAGTCCATCTCAGTTCCTTGTCTCATCGTTGGGCAAAATCGTGGTGTTGTACGTCGACCTGGCCGCGCCAGCCAGTGCAGACGGAGCGGTGGCGAGCTGGTTGCCGACCTTCACCGGGCCTCCCCGTGCCATCCGGTGGAAAAGGTCGGCTTCTCCTTGGCGACGAAGGCCTTGACCGCCGCCACGTGATCCTCGGTCAAGCCACTCGCCTTGTGCCGGGGCACTTCGGCCGACATCGAGGAGGTGAGATCCTCGTGCGGCGCCCACAGGAGGTTCTGCTTCATCCCCGCGATCGCGTGCGAGGGGCCGCTGGCCAGTCGCTCAGCGATCTCACGGGTGCGCTGTTCCAGCTCGTCCTCGGGGACCATCCAGTTGACCAGGCCCAGGGCAACGCACTCCTCACCCCGGACCCGGGGGTTGAGGAAGATGAGTTCGCGCGCCTTGGCCGGGCCGACCAGCCGGTCGAGCAGCCACGCGACACCAAAGTCGCCGGCCAGCCCGACAGCCTCGAAGCCGGTAGCGAACAACGTGCGTGGCGACCCGATGCGTAGGTCCGCGGCAAGCGCAAGTCCGATGCCTGCTCCGGCCACAGCACCAGGGATGGAGGCGAGAACCGGCTTCCGGCACCGGTGGATACGACCGACTGTCTCCTCCTGATCGCGACGCTGCGCTTCGACGGCAGCGTGGTCGATCTCGGCTGCGCCGGCTCCCTCGCCTCCTTGCTCGTGAAAGGCCTTGATGTCCCCTCCAGAACAGAAGGCGCCGCCAGCGCCAGTGATGACGATCGCTCCGACCTCGCAGGATGCGTCCATCTCGTTCAAGGCGGTCGCCAAGCCCCGGATCATCTCGACCGAGAGTGCGTTGCGGCTGTCGGGGCGATTGAGCGTGATGGTGCCGACGCCGCTGGTGACGTCAGTCAAGACCTCGTCGCCGGGAGGGCGACCCTCATCAACCACTGGTCGGCTCATGTCAGGGAGGCTTGCCGTCCCCCAACCTGAACTTGAACTCATCCTCATACTCGAACGGTATCACAACCTGGGCGCGCCAATACTCGACGCGGGAGCTTCACCTGCCCGCCCCCTCCTGCGCAGGGCACAGAAGCGCGCCACGCGCCAGCGTGGTGATGCCAGAACGGCGGGCGGAAAGGTGGAGTCGCTCCCCGAGAGCGCTCCGGCACAACCGCGGCCGCGGGTTGCGGGGTCGTTGGAGTCCCGCCACGGACCTGCCTTAGCGGGTCGTCACTTCTTGCGGACGGCTCGCGGCAAGGTGAGGTGGTGCTCGATGCGCAACGCATTGCACCACAGCCGGGTGGCGGTGTAGACGAGCTCCTCGAAGTCGCCTCCGTCGTTGAGCACGAACGTGGCGAACGCGAACCTGCTGATCATGCCGGAGAGCACCCGCGAGGCCATCACGGGATCGACATCGGGATCGGCGAGACCACGCTCTTGAAGATCCTTGATGGCACGGGCATTGCGTTCGACGAAGACCCAGCCGCGGTCCCGCCGCAGCTCCCGGACGTTGGGATCGATGTTCGAGACCTGCTCCAGCAGCTGCATGAGCTTAGCGTTGTGACGGTAGCTCTCGAGGTAAGCACGATTGCTCGCCTCGATGATCGCGGCCGGATCATCGACCGCCTCGACGTGCGCCATCCCGGGGTGGAGCATCTCGTTCTTCGTCGCCTCCATGACAGCGGCGAAGATCTCCTCCTTGTCGTTGAAGTACGTGTAGAAAGTTCCGATGGCGAAGCCGGCTTGGACAGTGATGTCGCTCAGCCGAGCATCGAGATACCCGTCGCGCTCGAAGACGACCCGCGCAGCGTCAATAAGGGCTTCGCGCGTGCGGACGCCTCGGCGCGTCACCGGTGGCTTGCGAGCAGTGTCTTCGGTCACGGGCGCCATTCTCCTCCACGCCCGCGCCCAGATGGCGCCCGACAGGCCAAGGCTTCTGGCTTGCAGCGGCCCAATCGCATCAAGCCTCAGCTGCCTCACGCTGCAGGCGGCGCATTCCGGCGAGCCACCGGTCGTAGTCCGATCCCTTGCGCCGGTAGTACTCGAGCACCTCTGGATGCGGGAGGATCAAGAAGGTCTCCTCCTCCATCGCCGCCAGCGTGATCGCGGCGACGTCCTCGGGCTCCAGCACGGTGCCGGCCTTGGCCACCACGTTCGCCCCGAGCTGCGACACCTCGTCGACCGCATTGAGCGCGTCGTGGTGGATGGCCGTATTGACCCCCATCGGGCAGATGCAACTCACCCGGACCCCCTGGTCTCCGTAGGTGACTGAAAGCCACTCGCTGAAACCCACGGCAGCATGCTTGGTGACCGAGTACGGCGCAGCGGCAATCTGGGTGAGCAGTCCGGCGGCCGAGGCAGTCGACACGAAGTAGCCGGATCCTCGTTCGATCCAGCCTGGCACCAGCAGACGAGCCGCACGAATGTGGGAGAAGAGATTGATGTCGAGGGTGCGCTGCCAGTCCTCGTCGCTCTCACCGATGCCGGACCCACCACCCACGCCTGCGTTGGCGAAGAACAGGTCCACCGGCCCGAAGTTGCTCTCGGCGGCAGCGATCATTTCTTTCAGCACCTCGACGCGGGACGCATCCCCCGTCACAGCGACACCGCCCACTGCGGCAGCGACCTGGGCAGTGCGCTCGGGATCAAGATCTGCAACGACCACCCGGGCACCCTGCTCAGCGAGCTCAATAGCAAGCGCGGCCCCGATGCCTCCGCCCGCACCGGTCACGATGGCGACCTTGCCTGAGACCTTCATGCCCGGTTCCCCTCGCTGGGCACTCGGACAAAACAAAGCCCGCCACCGCTTGACCCGCCTACAACAACGGCTGTTCCGGCATTCATGTCACTCCTTCACGCCGCCGATCATGGAGGCAACTATGGTTTCCTAACTTGCATTTGAGTTCAGGTTCAAGTTTAGGGCAGAGTGCCTCACAACGGCCAGCGGTCCTGCACCGCGGACCTCAGGTGATACGCAGCGCATTGGCCCAGAGGCGGGTCAACGAGGTGACCAGATCCTCCATCCGCCACGGATCCCCCAGCACGAAGGTGCCGTAGGCCATCCGGCTCACCATCGCCGAAAGTGCAGTTGCTGCGAGGAGTGGATCGACCTCAGGATCGGCAATCCCGCGCGCCTGGAGATCCTTGATGCTTTGGGCATTTCGCTCCGCGAAAGCCCGGCCTCGAGCGCGTCGAAGCGCCCGCACGTTCTCGTCCACAGCGCTGACCTGGTCCAGCAGCCGCATCAGCTTTGCATTGCGCCGGTACGCGACCAGATAGGCCCTGTTGCTCGCCTCGATCACTGCCAGAGGAGCGTCGCTGTCGATCATCCGCCGGACCTGCGGATGGACCATCTCGTCCTGGACGGACTGGAGGACCGCCGCGAAGACCTCCTCCTTGCTGGTGAAGTAGGTGTAGAAGGACCCAGCCGCCACCTTGGCCTCGGCGGTGACGTCGGCCAGCCGGGCATCGAGGTAACCGTCGCGTTCGAAGACCGTCCGGGCAGCCGTGACCAAAGCGGCGCGCGTGCGCGCTCCGCGCGCCGTCCGAGGTAGCTCCTTGACAGGGCTGGCGTCGCTTCGTGGATCCGCCCCCGAGGGTGCCATGAACTCAGCTTCGCTCAGTAGCGAACCTGATTGGAAACACCGGGGTTGGCTCGTCCTGTGTCGCGAAGCTCGATGGCGTTCGCTGCGGAGAACCACAGAGTCCAGTAGTTCCCGTGATGGGGATACTTCGCTGTCATCGTCGCGATCAGGTCATCGGCGTCTTTCGCGACCTCGTGGGCGGCCGCGAAGTCCTGGATGTAGGAGCGGGTCTGCGCAATCATGGCGTCGACCGCGTAGTCATCGCCATCGGGCCTGCGGTGGCCCGCCACGACCATCCGCGGACAGAGTCCCTCGACGAGGTCAACGGTCTCGAGCCAGGCTTGCCACTCCTCGGGCGCGGACAGGCCGAACATCTGGTGGATCTCGTTGTAGATGGAGTCGCCGGCCACAACGACATCGATCTCGGGGATGTGCACGATCGTCGTGGGATGGATGTCGGCCTGCTTCACCTCGATGATGTTGAGCGGCGAGCCATCGACGTGCAGAGTGAGATCCTCGAGGGGTGACACCCGAGGCAGCTCCATGACGCTCGTGTCGCCGAACAGCACGCGCCACTGGAGCATGTTGTCCTCGTGGATGTGGTGCATGAACTCGATCACGCCGGGCAGTGCCACGCACTTCGCGTCCGGGAACCGCTCGAGAAGTGGGTTCACGCCGAGGTAGTGATCGGGGTGCCCGTGGGTGAGGTAGATGGTCGTCAGCTTCTTGCCCGTGCGCTCGATGAGGTCGCCGAGGTCCCGGACGTCGTCCTTGAGGTACTGGGCGTCGATCAGAACGACCTCGGTCGGGCCGCTCACGAGGGTGGAGGTGGTCGGCGAGAACGTCCCGGCCGGCATGCCGGGCCAATCATCGTGCGGGATCGTGGGCCAGCGGCCGACGAACACCGTTGCGCGGATCGGCGGTACGGCAGGCGAGCCGGAGACTGCGCCAGGCGAGTGAGCATCCACGAGGGACCTCCGAGTTCTGTTGAGGTAGCGCCGCCTCACGGGACGCAGGAGCGAAATGTGGTGACACGGGACAGTGCTCGCCCACACACAGAGCGACGACTGTTCCGACTGGATCTCAGGCGGCGTCATCCTGGATGACGTCAGGCACTAGCGACCGTGCTGCCTTCAGGCACCGGTGCGCCGCGAGGCCTTGTTGTCCTTGTCCCAGCGCCGCATGTCATCGGTGCCCGGGGCCGGCGGGATCATGCCGTCGATCCTCCACGAGACAGCAGGATCGTTCTGGATGGAGAATTCCCACTCGTACCCGCGGTCGTCGACGTACGGCTTCAGCGCCGGAAGAACCAGGCCGAAGTACCGCTTGAAGAGCTCGTCCACCGTCACCCCCATGGTCTCGGCGACCTGGTCGTTCACGGGTCGAGTGTCCCCGTCTGTCCCGCCGGCGATATGGGCGACCTGGATCTGGATGAACTTGTCACGGGGCTCGCCACCGATGTAGAACCTCGTCGGTTTGACCTCGTGGAAGATCACCGAGGTGTAGAAGCGCGGGAAGGAGAAGCCGAAGTTCTCCATCGCCTCCGGAGACGAATAGATGTTGGTGATCCGTTCGGCGAGATCGTTCATGTCCTCGTCCGTGAACGCATCCTCAGGGACGAAAAGGTGCCACAGCGGCATGGTGTACTCCTCTTTTTGCTTCTTGCGTGAGTGCGAATAGGCCGCCGGCCCGAAGTGCTCAGCTACGAGAACTCGCCTCGCGAATCGCGCCGGACCTCCAGGCTTCGACCTGCCAGCCACACCATCAGGATGTGCTCCCGGTCACACCCAACGTACGAGCAAGCGGCGCCAGTGACCAAGGTCGAACTTGCCGAACACCGGTAATTATGTGACACCAAACTGCCAGAGTCTCCGCCGGCGGCGGCAAGTCAGTCCGTTGGGGTCGGGAGCACGCCGGTCGCCAGCACGGCCAGCCTCTCGCGGACCCGACGCGCGGTGTCGTCGGCATACACATCCTCTGCCCCAGCCTCGAGTGCGTCCAGGATGTTCGCGACGACGTCGGCCGGATCCGCCTTGGCGACGTCGAAAGAGGCGATCATCGGCGTGTCAGTGGGGCCGAAGTGGGCGCCGAGCATCTGGGTGCCCTGACCAGCGAGCTCGAGGCGGAGGCTGTTGGTCAGCCCCCAAAGCGCGGCCTTGGACGCGCTGTACGGGCCCGGGTCGGCCAGCCAGCTCATGGTCGAGTGCACGTCCACGACGGCGCTTGCTTGGGCTCGCGCCAGTGTGGCCGCGAACGCGCGGACCAGCGCGAGGGGCCCGAACAGGTTGGTCTCGAAGGTAGCCCGGATCTCCTCGATCGAGGATGTCAGCAGCGAGCCCGGGCCCAGGACGCCGGCATTGTTGACGAGCACACTGATGTCGCCTGCGGCGCTCACCGCGGTGAGCATCGAGTTCGAGTCCGTCACGTCCAGAAGCAACGGGACGACCCGGTCGTCATCCCAGGTCATCTCGCGCCGCGTGCCGGCATAGACCTTGCGGGCACCCCGTTCGATGAACTGGGAGACGAACTGGCGCCCCACCCCACCGTTGGCCCCCGTTACCAGAACAGCGCTTTCCTCGATGATCATTGCTGCTCCTTGCGCCTGGCTAATGGCTAGAGGTCGTGCTGCAGGCCGGACCTGGGGTCGTGGAACCGTTGGCCGAGCGGAAACCGATCGTTGTGCCTCTTGACGGACACAGCCCGCTCGACGGTCGCGCTCTCTTTCGCAGGCGACTCATTGAGATCGATCCCCGTGCCGTGGCGCGCCCTAGTGGCCGCCGACCAGGCTCGACACGGTGGCGATGGCCCGTTCAGCATCACTGATGATCTTCCTGACGACGTTGTCGACGGAGTCGACTTCGTGGATGAGCCCTTGGGCCTGGCCCGCCCACCACATGCCGTCTTCCATCTCGCCCTGGTTCAACACCTGCGCCCTGCCACGCACGCCCGAGGCGAGTGCTGCAACATCGTCGAAGGTGGCTCCTGGACGACTGCCGATCTCCGCAATCTCCTCAGATATGGCGTTCTTCGCCACCCGGGCACTGTTCTTGAATTCACGGAACACCATGACCGTGTCTCGCTCCGTGTTCGCGACGATCTGCGCCTTCACGTTCGCATGGATCGGGGCTTCGGTCGTCGCCATGAAACGGGTCCCCATGTTGACGGCATCGGCCCCGAGAGCCAAGGCTGCAGCGAGTCCCTCACCTGTGGCGATGCCACCGCTGGCAATGACGGGGATTGACAGAGCGCGGACCGCTGCCGGGATGAGAACCAATCCCGGCACGTCGTCCTCGCCCGGATGACCGGCACACTCGAAGCCATCGATGCTGATGGCGTCAACGCCCTTTCGCTCAGCCGAGAGTGCGTGGCGCACCGATGTCGCCTTGTGGATGACCTTGACCCCAGCCCCGTGAAAGTCCGGAAGATGGGGCTCGGGGCTCGATCCAGCAGTTTCGACGACAGTGATGCCCGCTTCGATGATCGCGGCTCTGTACTCGTCGTAGGGAACCGACTTGATAGTCGGCAGGATGGTGAGGTTGACCCCGAACGGCTTGTCCGTCAGCTCGCGCGTTCTGCGGATCTCCTCTGCCAAGGCCTCGGGCGTGGGTTGCGTGAGCGCAGTTAGAAATCCCAACGCCCCGGCGTTGGCGACCGCGGAGATGAGCGGCGCAGTGCCAAGCCCCGTCATTCCACCGCAGACGATGGGGTGCTCAATGCCGAACAGCTCGGTGAACCGGGTGTGGAACATCTTCTTCCTCTTCTCTGGTCGTGCTGAGACGTGCGCAGGTAGACCATCCTAGCCGAACATGAGATCAAGTTCATCTCTTGAGCACTCGTTTGGACACAACCGGTCCGGCCGACGACGAAGAGACTGCGCCTGGAGCATGCCGCGCAAGACTGCGCCTGGAGCATGCCGCGCAAGACTGCGCCTGGAGCATGCCGCGCAAGACTGCGCCTGGAGCATGCCGCGCAAGACTGCGCCTGGAGCATGCC
>NZ_JBMCYZ010000002.1:0-13905 GCF_048654605.1 Nocardioides sp. CPCC 206347 | reverse complement strand
TGCCGCGCAAAGCACCCATGCATTCGGCGCCCACCCCGGCCCCACCGACAGACCGACGGCTGCCACATCGACGACGTCAATGCTGATCCCGCCGAGGTCGTCGACGGGGCGTCGCCCCAGCACCGTGGCTCCACGCGTTGTGGTCAGCGACGGTCGGCGGGCTGGCCACGCAACCACGGGCGCGGCTCGCAAACTGTGGTCGGTGCCGACGCCCGCCGATGCGAGGTTGGCGCGCACGTTCCCGTCGAATACGCATCCGATTTCGAAACGTCGGGGACACCTAGTCGTCATGGTGGTCAGAAACTGGTGAAGGTGTTACCCATCGAGTAGGTGCTGAGAACGACCTCGCCGTACGGCGCTTTTCGGACGTCGTCCCGTCCATGCGAGCGCGGGCCTCCTGCGTTGTGCACTCTCAGCACCCGGAATCCGCCGTCCGAGAGGTGGCGGATCCTGATCTCGTCGCGCTCGGTCTCGCGCTCAAATGTGTGCGTCTCGCCGTTAGCAGTGGTGACCGTGATCAGGTGTGCCATGAGTGCAGTGTGATGCCGCCGTCGGCGGGTGCCCATTGGGTTGTGGGGATTGGGCGATTCCGTCCTGACATAGGGCACGTTTTTACCTACGTAGTGCTGCTGTTTTATCGGCCGGAACTGTGCCAACTACATCGCCGCCGACGTCCAGCGCCGCATCGACCGCGAGACCCGCAACGTCGATCGTTGACGGACTCTGACGAGCCCGAGAAACCGCTCTACGTATGGCCACTCGAAGGCTCGAACCGAGCGGCACGCATGCTACGAGGGTCGTAGATATACGCCGCCCGCAACGGGCGTCCTCTCTGGCACACCCAGCGCCTTCGTTCGCGAGTCACGAGGGCGCGACCCCGCGCGCCTTCAGCGGAGCCGTCGCGGATCTCGGTCTTGTCGCTACACAGTCGTTTTCCGGCCGGGCTGATCCCGACGCTGGGCCCAAGGTTCCGCCCCAGCCAGCACGCACATTGGAGCCGTCAGGCCCCCGGTGCGCATTCAGCCAGCCACTGATTCCAAGCCGGCAGAAGCTGGACCATGCGCCTTTGCCGCTTTCACCGATGCCTAGCGTCCCCCCGACATCCCGCAACGAACGAAGTGCCACACACCTCCTGCATCGCCGGCCGAGCTGCATTGCGAAACGTCAGAACGTCCCCAGGCTCCTCCGGCTGGGGGCACGCCGGGGGGCCGCGAGGCGGTCCTTCTCGGTGAAATCCCGCCCGTGGAAGTCCCTCCGCAAGACACCCGAAAACGCGAGAACCGGCAGGTCAGAGGCGACCTGCCGGTTCTGCATTTTTCGGTGGAGCTGAGGGGATTCGAACCCCTGACCTTCTCATTGCGAACGAGACGCGCTACCAACTGCGCCACAGCCCCAAGCGAGGGGAAACGTTAGCACCCGCGCGACGGGTGGCCGAATCCGGATCTCCCTTCGAGCAGCACCGCTGCGCGACGTCAGGCGGGGGCGTCCTTCCCGCCGGCGTTGGTGCTCTCCGAGTCGACGCCGGCATCGACGTCGGAGCTGGGCCGCGGCTTGGGCGGGTCCGAGAACACCGTCGACTGGCCGCGCGACTCCTCGCCCTCGAACGGTGCGTCGAGCGCCTCTCCGGGGTCGGCGCGCTGGGTGTCGGGAGTGACGGCCGTGGAGGAGTCGGCGTACTTCTTCTCCTGCTCGCGCGCCTGCAGGGCTGCCTGCCGGTCGGCGCCGGTCTCTTCGATCTCGTCGGTCATGCCCGGCGCGGTACCCGTTGGGCCGCGCCGCATCCGCAGCCGGTCAGGAACCGGAGGCGCGGCGCTGCTTGATCTCGGCGTCCGGCTCGGCCTTGGCGCGCTGGGCGTCGGCCTCGCGGGCGAGCTGCGAGTCGGCCTCATTGCGGCCCGAGCTCCACACGCCGGTGGAGTCGAGGTCGATGGTGCGGACGGTCCGTCCGGCGGGCGCCTTGTCGACGTACGTCGGCAGGGGGACCGGGACGGGGGTCCAGGCATCGGGGTCGGCGGCGACGGGCTCCTCGACCAGTGCCGCCGTGACGACCGGGATGTCCTGGGTGTTGTCGCTCTCGTCCTCGATCTCGTCGGCCTCCTCATCCTCGATCACCTCGTCGGCGAGGGTGCGACGGCGCTTGCGGACCGGCGCGGCCGCACGGGCAGCGCGCTCGCGCTTGACCATGAGGCGGCACGCGACCAGCCAGGCGCCCATCAGGACGACGGGGACCAGGATCCACAGGGCGCCGATGACGTTGCCGATCGCCAGGGCGGAGGTGACGACGATGGCGGCCAGCAGGATGTTGAAGACGCGGCGGCGACGCTCGGCGGCACGGCGGGCAGCCGCCTGGCGAAGCCGGCGCTGGACCTTGCCGAGCTCGTCGGGGCGGGTGCGCGTCGCGGGAGCAGGCGTCGCGGGAGCGTCCTCGGACACGATGTCCTCGGCCGCCTCAGCGGCAACAGACGGCTTGCGTCCGGCAGGCACGAGCTCGGCTTCGGTGGCCGACACCGCGTCACGACGGGCGAGCACTCGCAGCCGGTCGGAGAAGCCCTCGACAGATCGGCTGTCGGCGTCCTCTTCGTGCTGCTTGAGCGCCTTCGGAACGAGGTAGACGGCCCACGCCACCGCCAGTGCGACGAAGATCAGTGCGCTCAGGTCCACAACGAGAGGTTAGGAGCGCTACCTCAAAGTGGGGCGCATGTCGACCGGTGTGTCACAGATTGATTCGTGTGACGTATGTGATTTGACCGGGGCCCTCACGCGTCGGGCTGCTCGCCGAGCCTGATCAGCACGCCCTGCGGCGCCTCCTCGCGGACCACCGCGAAGATCCGGTGGTCGCGCCACTCGCCGTCGATGTGCAGGAACAGCGGTGCGTACCCGATCTCGCGGATCCCGAGCTTCTCCACCACCCGCAGGGAATTCGTGTTCTCCGGGCGGATGCAGATCTCGACCCGGTGCAACCCGGCCACGAAGAAGCAGTGGTCGATCACCATCGCGACCGCGCGCGGGATCACGCCCCTGCCGGCGAAGTCCTGGTCGATCCAGTAGCCCACGGACGCGAACTGCGCCGAGCCGCGCACGATGTTGTTGACGCTGACCTGGCCGGCGAACTTGCCGTCCACCTCCACCACGAAGGGGTACGTCGTCCCCTTCCGCGCCGCGCGGGACAGTCGCTTGGTCAACCCGCGGAACGTCTGCGGGCGGGCATCGGCACCGGGCGGCGCCGTGGCGTCCCAAGGGCCGAGCCACAGGGCGTTGCGGCGGCGGGCGGCGCGCCACGGCCCGGCGTCACTGCGCCGGATCGGGCGAAGGCGCACCACCGGGTCCGAGCCGGAGGTCAGCTCGTTCGGCCACGCCCGCCCGGGCACGGCCACGGTCGTCCGCTCACGGGGTGAACGCTCCCGGCGCACGCCGCTCAATGGTCGCTCCCGACGATCTGTTCCACGGCGTGCACCAGCACGGGCTCGAGGACGGCGAGCGCGTCCTTCACACCGCCGCGCGAACCCGGCAGGTTGACCACGAGCGCCTGCCCGGCGATGCCCGCGAGGCCACGTGACAGCGCTGCCGTCGGCACGCCCTTCGCGACACCCGCGGCGCGGATCGCCTCGGCCAGGCCGGGGACCTCGCGGTCCAGCAGCGGCCGGGTCGCCTCAGGGGTGCGGTCGGTCGGCGTCAGGCCGGTGCCACCGGTGGTGAGCACCACGCGGGCGCCGGCGTCGACCGCCGCGGCGATGGCCAGCGCGACCGGTTCACCGTCGGGGCAGACCACGGGCTCGGCAACGACGAAGCCCAGTCCCCGCAGGGCATCCACGATCAGCGGGCCGGTCGTGTCGTCGTACACACCGGCGGCGGCGCGGTTGGACGCCACGATCACCGTGGCGGGCAGTCCTCCGGCGTCACTCATCGTGCGTAGTCCCCGGACTTGCCACCCGACTTGGTCTCGACCCGGATGTCGGTGATGACCGCGGCCTTGTCGACGGCCTTGACCATGTCGACGACGGTGAGCGCAGCGACCGAGACAGCGGTGAGCGCCTCCATCTCCACACCCGTCCGGTCGGTCGTCTTCACGGTGGCGAGGATCTCCACGGCGTCGTCGGCGATGGACAGCTCGACGGTGACGCCGGAGATGGCGAGCGGGTGGCAGAGCGGGATCAGGGTGGGCGTCTGCTTCGCGCCCATGATGCCGGCGATCCGCGCGACCGCCAGGGCATCACCCTTCGGCACGCCCTCACTGCGCAGCAGCCCGATGACCTCGGCCGAGACCAGGACGCGTCCTGACGCGCTCGCGACCCGGTGGGTGACGTCCTTCGCGGACACGTCGACCATCCGCGCAGCGCCGGTCGCGTCCACGTGCGTCAGCCGGGGCTGGGTGGCGTCATCGGCCATCTCGGTCCTCCTCGGGATGGAGCGGCAGCACCTCGACGGTCGTGCCCTCGGGCACCACCTTCCCGGTTGCCGGTACGACGAGCAATGCATCTGCCACGGCGAGCAACCGTTGCGAGTGGCCGGCGTGCCCGGGCAGCGGGGCGATCCGGCCCTCGTGGTCGAACAGGCCGGGCAGCAGGACCGTGCGATCGGCACCCTCGACCGACGCGGCGAGCGCGGCCGTGTGGCGCGCAGGCTCGCTTCCGGCGAGGACGTGGAGCGCCGGGACGACGTACAACAGGAAGGAGGCGTAGGCGGCCACGGGCGTGCCCGGAAGCGTGACCACCGGGACGTGGCGGCCGTCGGACGTCGGCACGACGCCGAAGCCCTGCGGACGGCCGGGCTTCATGGCGACGGGGCCGAACCAGAAGCCGTCGACGTCGCGCAGGGCGGCCTTCACGACGTCGTGGTCGCCGGCGGAGACGCCGCCCGTCGTCACGACCAGGTCGGACACCTCGGCTGCCTTCTGCAGCTGCTCGCGGAACGCGGCCGGGTCGTCGAGCACTGGTCCGAAGGCCGTGACGTCCGCCCCCACAGCGCGACCCGCCGAGGCCAGGGTCGCCGTGTTGCTGTCGGGGATCTGCCCGTCGACCAGTTCGGCACCGGTGGAGATGACCGCCAGCCGGGGCCGCGGATGCACGGGGACCTCACGGACACCGACGGACGTGAGCAACCCGATCTGCGTGGGGCCGAGGCGGGTGTCGGCGCGCAGCGCGATCTCGCCGACGGCGACGTCCTCGCCCTCGTTGCGGACGTGCCGACCGGCCGCAGCGGTGCGCAGGATCCGCACCGGGTCGACGCCGGTGGTCCACTCGAACGGGATCACCACGTCGGCACCCGGCGGCACCGGGGCGCCGGTCATGATCCGGATGGCCGCGCCCGCGGGCAGCGGCATCACCTGGTCCCCGGCGGCGATGACGCCGGCCACCGGCAGGTCGACAGGACTCTCCTCCGCTGCCGACGCGACCTCCGCAGCACGGACCGCGAAGCCGTCCATCGCGGCGTGGTCGAACGGCGGCACCGACAACAGGGCCGTCACGTCGGCCGCCAGCACGCGACCGATCGCGTCGGCCAACGGCACCAGGTCGAAGCGGGTCAGCGGGGCGACCGCGGCGAGGATCCGCGCGCGGTGGTCTTCAACCGACGTGGTCGATCCAGCCAACGGGTCAGGCATCCCCGGACAGCACTTCACCGGCGGCGATCCGCTGCGCACCCTTGCCCGACAGCTCGACCGCGCCGACGACCTGGACGCCGTGCCCGAAGGTCCAGTCGCCCTCGACGGTGAGGGACGAGGCCTTGGCCAGGGACGGCGCGCCCTCGGGGAAGCGCTGGTCGAACTCGGCCACGAGCTTGTAGTGGTCCGCGTCGAGCTCGACGAACGGCACGTCGCTGGCGACCTGGGTCAGGCCGAAGTCCGCGCCGATCTCGTAGACGTCGGAACGCAGCACCAGCAGGTCGTTGGTGGTCTTCACCGGGATGAACCGGTCGCGGCCGACCTCGATCAGCCGGGCGCCGTCGAACACCTCGATCGCCGCACCCATCGCGGTCTCGATCTGGACGACGGCCGGGCTGTCCGGGTCGGCCGGGTCGACGGTCTTGTTGTTGCGGATCAGCGGCAGGCCGAGGATGCCCTCGCGCTCGTCGAGCTTGGCCTTCATCGCGTGCAGGTCGAACCACAGGTTGTTCGTCGAACAGAACTGGTGCCGGGTCAGGTCGGCGAGGGCCTCGAGGTCCTCCTTCGCGGTTTGCGCGGTCTCGCGCAGCACGATCCGGCCGTCGGTCTTGCGGCGGGCGAAGTGACCACCCTTGCGGTCCGAAGCGGTACGACGAACCGCCTCGATCGCGAACGGCGCTCCCGACGCGGCGAACCAGCCGGCCACCTTCGGGTCCGGCACCGCGCCGAGGTTGTCGGAGTTCGAGACGAACACGTAGCGGAAGCCGTGCTCGATGAGCAGGTCGAGCAGGCCGGTGCCGCGCAGCGCCGTGTAGAGGTCGCCGTGGCCCGGCGGACACCACTCGAGGTCCGGCTCCTTCGGCCAGGTCACCGGCGTCAGGTCGGACGCGAGGAGCTTGGGCTCCTTGTTCTGCAGGAACTCGATGGGCAGCCCGTCGACGGCCAAGTCCTCGTAGCGCCCCAGGGCGTGCAGGGTGTCGGCGGACGTGCGGAAGGAGTTCATCAGGATCAGGGGCAACCGGGCGTCGTACTCCTTGCGGAGGTGGAGCGCCTGGCGGGCCATGATGTCGAGGAAGGACAGGCCGCGCCGTACGCACAGCAACGACTTCGCGCGATCCATGCCCATCGACGTACCGAGGCCGCCGTTGAGCTTGATGGCGACCGTCTTGCCGATCGCGTCGGCCGCGACGTCGGCGGGGACGTCCGTGTCGGCGAGGCTCTCGATGTCGACGGGCTCGATCGACGACTCGGGGATCATCCCGGTCTCGCCGTGCTCCAGCAATCGGTAGTAGTGCGCGAAGGTGTCGACGGCCACCGGGTCCACGCCCGCCGCCAGCATCTTTGCCCGCGCCTTCTCGAGACCACCGCTACGCCCACTCATGCCCATGGAGTCGATCGTAGGCTTGTCCGGTGACCGGTCCACAACTGCGCCCAGAAGCGGCCCGCAAGATCGCCGTCCGGGACCAGGTCCTGACCGGCCGTCGGCGCCGACCGCTGACGGAGGTCGGTGCGGCCGCCCGGGCGATTGCCGAGGTCCTGCTGGCCACCGACGAGGTACGACGGGCCGCGACCGTCGCGTGCTACGTCTCCCTCGGCACCGAACCGGGCACGACCGACCTGCTCGACCGGCTGGTCGATGCCGGCAAGCGGGTGATCCTGCCGGTCCTGCTGCCCGACAACGATCTCGACTGGGCCGTCTACCGCGGCCTGACGTCCCTGGCCCCGGCGGGCCGCGGCCTGCTCGAACCCGCCGGCCCGCCCCTCGGCGTCGACGCCGTCGCGACCGCCGATGTCGTGCTGGTCCCGGGCGTCGCGGTGTCGCGGGCCGGACTGCGCCTGGGCCGCGGCGGCGGCTCCTACGACCGCGCGCTCGGCCGGGTGCCGGTCGGCACCTTCACCTGTGTCCTGTTGTACGACGACGAGGTGCTCCCCGACGTCCCCGCCGAGCCCCACGACCGACCGGTCACGGCCGCGGCGACGCCCTCGGGACTGCGCCGCTTCTAGGTTTCGAGGTTCGCTGCGCTCGCAGCTCAACCACCCGCAGGCAGCAGGGTCAGCACGTCCTCGCCGGCATCCTCGACGGCTTCGTCGGAGAACACCCACGGGAGGGTCTCGCCGCGCGCCCAGCGGTCGGTCTGGTCGGTGTAGTTCGGGTGGAACGCGTGCCCGGAGACACCGGTCAGGTTGATCCAGCGCGCGGCGTCCAGGTCGTCCATCGGCACGACCATCCGCATCGACGGGGCGGTCACGACGTCGTACCCCTCGGTCGCGTCCCAGCCGGTCGCGTTGACCAGCGAGCCGCCACCACCGACCTCCCAGCCGCCACGGTTGAAGATCCGCTCGATCACACCGATGCCCGACTCCCCCAGGGTGGCCGAGCGGAGCTCGAGCTTGTGCAGCGCGCCCCACGTCCACTCGTCGGGATTGGGCGACTCGCGTGCGGTGAGCTCGTCACGGGCGGCCCTCATCGACGCACGCAGGATGTCGTCGCGCCCTTCCCGCACGCCGTCGGTGTCGACGTCGTTCCACCAGCTCGCCGATGCCTTGGGCAGGATCGACGCGAGGACGGCGAACCAGCGGTCGCTGCCGTCGGCGTCGAGCGCATCGGGCAGCTCGTCGCCGAAGGTCCGCTCCAGCACCTCACGCCAGACCACGTTGAAGTACGCGGCCGCGCCGCTCTCCGGGCCCTGCCGGTAGTTCCAGGTCCGCAGCAGTCGCTGGCCGTCGGAGTAGTAGCCACGCGGCAGGTCGATCCGCAGCAGGTACGGCGTGAGCACCTCGCCGATGGCGTTCCAGTCATCGAGCTGGATCGCGCCCATGCTGCGGACGCTCAGCTCGTCGTCGGCCTCGAGGAGCTCGTTGATCCGCGCCGAACGGTAGCCGAGGTCCCAGTCGGAGGTGAGGAACGGTGCGTACCGCTCCGGGTCGATCACCGCCTGGTTCGCGGTCGCGATGATCCCGGACTCGGGGTCGAGCACATTCGGAAGGGCGTCGTACGGGACGAAGTCGCCGGTCCAGGCGGTGTCGCTCTTCCAGCCTGCGGCGGGCATCCGGCCGTCGTTGCCGGGCTTGCGGACCGGGACGAGCCCGGTCGCCTGGTAGCCGATGTGGCCCTCGGTGTCGGCGTAGACGACGTTCTGGCCGGGGACGGCGAAGTCGCTGAGCGCCGCCCGGAACGACTTCCAGTCGCTGGCGAGGTTCAGCGCGAAGAGTGCGTCGGCCGTGGGGCGTGGCTCCAGCGCGGTCCAGGCGAGCGAGACGCCGTACTCCCGCTGCAGGACGTCGCTCATGTGGTCCTCGAAGGACTCGCCGGAGCTCTCGGGCCCCTGCTCCGCAGCGATGTCGGTGAGCTGGTCCACCAGGCCGTCCTCGCTGAGGTCGACCCCGTCCAGCTCCTCGTCGAGGCGGGCGAGGTCGGACAGCAACGGGCCGTGGCCGGTCGAGCGCACCTCGAGGTCGATGGTGGATCCGTCGCGGACCTTGATGACCTCGTCGCGTACGACGAGCGGCAGCTCCTTGCCGTCGGACTCCCACGTGTCGCCCTTGATCCGCTCGACGTAGAGGTCGGTGACGTCCGGGCTGAGGTTGGTGAAGCCCCACGCGATGTCGGCGTTGTGGCCGATGACCACGCCGGGCACGCCGGAGAAGCTGAACCCGGCGACGTCGAGCGGGCACTCGGTGGAGACCGTGCGGCAGTGCAGTCCGACCTGGCTCCACACCCCGGGCAGCGAGATCCCGAGGTGCGGGTCGTTGGCGAGGATCGGCTCGCCGGTGCTGGTGTGGTCGCCGTCGACGACCCACGCGTTGCTGCCGATGCCGTCGCCCTGACCGAGCAGCGGGGGTACGCCGGCCAGGACTCCCCGGACCTGCGCCAGCGCGGCCAGGGCGTCGGGATCGCCGAGGGGCGGACGCTGCAGCAGGCGCTGTCCGCCGCCGCTGACGTCTTGGTCGAACTCCTCGCCGAGCAGGCCGCCCTGCTGGACGATCGGGTCGTGCCGGGCGTAGGGGTAGGCCGGGTAGAGCTCGGTCATCCGCTTGCTGCCCACCGCCGCGGCCGTCAGGGCCCGCCCGATCTCCTCCTCCATGTTGCCGCGCAGGTCCCACGCCATCGCCTTGAGCCAGGCGATGGAGTCGACGGCCGTCCACTTCGCGGGGTTGTAGTCGAGACCGGTGAGGCCGAGCAGGCTGTACTCCAGCGACATCTCGGACGGTGAACGCCCGGCGAGGTAGGCGTTGACGCCCTCGGCGTAGGCGTCGAGGGCGCTGCGGGTGGCCGGCCGGAGCAGGGTCAGCTCCTTCTCGGCGACCTCGCGCCAGCCGAGCGTCCGCACCACGAGGTCGCTCTCGATCCCGGCCTCGCCGAACAGCTCCGAGAGCCGCCCGGCGGTCGCGTGGCGTCGTACGTCCATCTCGAAGAAGCGGTCCTGGGCGTGAACGAAGCCCTGCGCGAGCATCAGGTCGGGCATGGTGTCGGCGTAGATCTGCGGGATGCCGGCGTCGTCACGGATGACCTGGACCTCACCCTCGAGGCCGCTGATCTCCAGCTCGCCGCTGGTCTGCGGCCACGGCTTGCGGGCGACCACGAAGGCGGCCGTGAGGCTGGCCACCAGGGCGAGCGTGCACAGCACGGCGATCACGGTCAGCCAGCGCCTCGAGCGCGACCACCTGCGGAACCCGGTCTCCGGACTGGCCTGCTGCTCGACGTTCTCTGCTCCCGACATGGTGGGCGTCATTGTGCCGTCTGTGGGGGTCGTGACGTAGCATTGGCACTCGAAAGTCGAGAGTGCCAACCCGGAGAATCCACCGATGCCGACCTACCAGTACCTCTGCACCGCCTGCGGCCACGCGTTCGAGCAGGTCCAGAGCTTCAGTGACGACGCATTGACGGTCTGCCCCGAGTGCGAGGGCAAGCTGCGCAAGGTGTTCAACTCCGTCGGCGTCGTGTTCAAGGGCTCCGGCTTCTACAAGACCGACAGCCGCTCCTCCACGACCGCGTCCTCCCCGGCCGCCTCGACCGAGAGCGCCTCCCCGGCCGCGTCCTCCTCGTCGTCCTCCTCGTCGGACTCGGGCTCCTCGACGCCGGCGAAGTCGACCTCGAGCGGCAGCACCATTACCGGCGCTGCCGCCTCCCCTGCCTGACCCTGTGGAGGACGCCGGCACGACCGGCGCGAGCGACCTACGGTCGCCGGTATGGATTTCCGGGAACCCGCATCGGGCCGCGTGCCGCGCACCCGCACCCAGGGCATTGCTGACGCCCTCGCCGAGGTACGTCGACGGCTGCTCCGCCGACGCCGCCTGATCGCGGTCCTGCTGGTCGGCGTGGCAGTCGCCGCCTCGCTGCGTACCCTCGCGCCGCCACCACCGGCATCCACCACGGTGCTCGTCGCCGCCCGCGACCTGCCGGCCGGGCAGCTCCTCCGCCCCGAGGACCTCGTCGAGCAACAGGTGGCTCCTGGCGTCGTACCGGAGGGGGTGGTGGGGGCGCCGACGGGCCGCCTGCTGGCCGCCCCGCTCCGCGAGGGTGAAGCCGTGACCGACGTACGCCTGGTGGGCGACGGCCTCGCCCGGGCACAGCCACCGGGCACGGTCGTGATGCCGATCCGGCTGTCCGATGCGGGCCAGGCGGCCCTGCTCACGGTGGGCGACCGGATCGACCTGCTGGCCACCGATCCGCAGGCCGGAACGACCGGGGAGCTGGCCCGGGACGTGACCGTGCTGGCGGTGCCCGACGCCCGGATCTCGGGGGATGCAGCGTTGCCGGGACGCCTGGTCGTCGTGGCGGTGGGCCACCTCGAGGTGCCTGACGTCACCGGAGCGTCCGTCGCGGCCTACGTGACTTATACGTGGCGTCACAGATAGGTTGCTGCCTGATCAAGCACCCTCATCATCATCTCGGGACAGAGGAGAAAACATGACCGGCTTCAGAAAGTTCCTGCTCCAGGGCAACCTCGTCGACATCGCCGTCGCGTTCATCATCGCCACCGCCTTCGGCAGGGTCGTCACTGCTTTCACTGCCTGGCTGACCGACCTGCTGCCGGACGCGACGGACGAGGTCTTCAGCGACACGACGTACTTCGGTGCGTTCATGAACGCGGTCATCGCGTTCGTGATCCTCGCAGCGATCGTCTACTTCCTGGTCGTCACCCCGTACACCAAGGCCAAGGAGAAGTTCTTCCCGGACGCTCCCGAGGCCGAGGCGCCCGAGGTCGTGCTGCTCACGCAGATCCGCGACTCGCTCGCCACCCGCTGACCGGAGGCTTCAGCCCCGCAGCACCCGCGCTTCAACCCTGTCGGCAGCGTGGCGGGAGGTGTCATCCGAGCAGCTTGCTGCTCCCCTCGACACCGAAGACACGCTCGACCAGCAGACACAGTGCCGTCTCACCCTCCGTGGTGAGGCGGCACTTGTGCTTTCAGCCAGCGCTCGGAGGCGGTGTCGCCGCCGTCCTTCTCGGGCGTGGGCGGGTCCTTCTCGTCCGAGGTGACGGTCGGCAGCACGTCACCGAAGATCTCGGCGAGGCGTTGCTTGCGCTTCCACTCGGGTTCGGGCCGGTCCGCCATCAGGAGTACCGCTCGATCAGCACAGACCCGCGCGGGCGCGGGCGTCGTCGGACATGCCCTGTGGGTCCGCGGTGGCCCCGTCGGTGGCTCCGTCGGTGGCTCCGTCGGTCGCTCCGGTGCCGGGCGAGCCCGGCGTGCCCGTCGACTCGGTCGACCCGGTCGTCCCGGTCGTCCCGGAGCTCGCACCGCCCGAGGCCGACGACGATCCGTCGGTGTTCTCGCCAGCGCTGATCGAGTCGCCCAGGAATTCCTTGGTCAGGCGCCGGTCGGTGCGCGCCAGGCGCCACAGCTTCCGGACCTCGGACGTCCACTCGACGCGACCCGGCTGGGCCGTGGAGTAGACCCACGGCGTCGTGACGAACGAGATGTTGTCCAGCCCGATGCCGTTGAACGACGCGGCGATGTCGGCGAGCTGGGCGATGTTCTCGAAGTCTGTCTTGAGCGAGCTGGTCGTGGCGTTGATGAACTTGGTGAGCTTGACCGGCTGCGCGAGGGTGTCCGCGCCGACGGCCTTGCTGATCATGGAGGCCATGAACGCCTGCTGGCGCTTGATCCGCTGCGGGTCCGTGCCGTCACCGATGTGCCGGACCCGGACGTAGCTGAGGGCCTGCTGGCCCTTGATCTCGCGGGTGCCGGCCTTCAGCGTGATGCCGTGCTCCTCGTCCTCGATGTCCTCGGGGATGCAGACCTCGACGCCACCCAGGGCGTCGACCATGTCCTTGAAGCCGTTGAAGTCGACGACGATGTAGTTGTCGACGCGGATCCCGGTGAGCTGTTCGACCTGCCGGATCGTGCAGGCCGGTCCGCCGACGGCGTACGCGGCGTTCCACTGCGCGGCCGCCTGGGCGGGGATGACGGCCCCGCCCTTCTTGTAGCACTCGGGCCGGTCGATGACGGTGTCGCGCGGGATCGAGATCCCGTAGGCGAACTTCCGGTCGGCCGAGAGGTGGAACAGGATCGTGGTGTCCGACCCACCACCACCTTCGCCGTCGATGTCGTTGCCCTTGCCGGAGCGGGTGTCGTCACCCATCACCAGGATGTTCATGGGGCCGGTGGCGACCTTCTCGGGTCGGTCGGTGCCCAGTTGCGCGGAGAGGTTCTCGCGGTCGAGGTTGCCGTTCCAGTTGTTGTAGAGCAGCACCACGCCGACGCCGGTCGCCAGCCCCAGCGCCAGCAGGCTGCTCAGGATCACCTTGAAGACGACCTTGCCCGGCTGCGGGGCCTTGCGCCGACCACCGCCGCGACCGCCGCGGGCGGACTTGGGACGGCGTTCGGCGCGTGACGTGGCGACCCGACGGGCTCCGCCCGGCGGGCTCTGCTCACCCACCATCGGGCGAATGCGTTCGTCCTGCGTCATCGATCACCTGGTCGTGCGGCCGCCTCGGGGCGGGACTGCGGATTTCTTCCGGTGCTTCCGAGAGCAACCGCCGGCGCTTCCTCGCGCCGGACCCACCGTACGGTCCGGGCCAAGGCCCGGCGGTGGATCCACCCATTCTCCCCGCTCAGCGGCCACGGACCCAATCCGCTTCGCGCGCGACCATCCCGACCTGACAAGATGGTCCACCGCCGCCCCAGTAGCTCAGTGGATAGAGCAGCCGCCTCCTAAGCGAAAGGTCGCAAGTTCGACTCTTGCCTGGGGCACCCGTTCTTGTGTGTTGTCTCGGTTGAGGGTTGACGGTTCACCTTCGGCTGAGGCCTTACACATGTTCGGCTGATGCTTGACGGCTGCTCCGGTTGAGGCTTGACAC